>CAIXPL010000038.1 GCA_903921325.1 uncultured Pseudomonadota bacterium | reverse complement strand
GCCCCGTTCGTCGCGTTCACCATTGCCGATTGCTTCTTGTTCCTGGCTTATCTCTTAACCTCTTTCTAGGGAACGACAATGCGCTTTCTATTTTTTGGTCTTGTTGCCGTGTTCGTCGCGTCAATCATTGCCAATGGCCTCGGGCGCGATGCTGATGTAAAGCTCGCGATTCATCAGGCAGATGCGCAGGCCAAGCTCGACGAAGAGCAGCGTGTTATCCTGACGCGCCTCGAAGCTCAGAAGGACACAAAGGTCTCCGAGTTCGAGGCGCTGCGTGCCAAAATCGGCGCGCCATAAAGCACGACGGCCGCGCGTTTACAATCTGGTATGCGGTTGCCACGGATTGACCTGCAATCGCTCGCGAGCGACACCCCAGTCGAACCAGGCCGACAGGATCGTTCTTGCCTGACGACGACTCGTCGCGGACAAGGGCCCTTCAAGCGGACGCCACCGAAGTGATGACCGGGCCTCGCCGCGCGACGCGCACCAGCTCGCCGGCGGTGAGGCGAGGAACTCGTCGAATGCTCGGCAGTCGTCATGTCGCAGGGACGACAGACTCATCTTGCGCTCAAACCACGCCCAAAGAATCAATCGCTCTGCCTGCCTGAGATACGCGCGTCGCGTATGCGCGCTAAGGCGCCCTCCCCGCCGTTCCACTCCACAGCTGTGAATCCAGTCGTTGAGCAACTCGCAGTCGGCGTGCCAGGACAGATTCGGGGGCGCCGCTCGTTCCAACGGCACGACAGCGGCAGCCGACAGCCGCGGGTTTTGCGTTGACCAGGCCTGCCTCAACACCCACGCCTCCAGGCGCCGCCCCGTCGCGTCCCCAACCCCGGGCACGGACAACCACCAACGACAGCCAGGACGAGCCCGCGCCATGCGCTCGCGCAAATCCTCGACCGTGATCATGCCGGCCGCTTCCAAGCGCTCGGCGACTGGTCGGACAACCCATTCTCGCAGCCGATCCGCTGGTTTCGGTTCTCTCGCCGCGCGCCGCTCAAGCCAATAGAGTACCTCCCGCGGCCCGTCTCGCTTTGGCGTAGGGCGCGCGTCGGCGGCTGCAGGTGGGTATGCATCCTGGTAGGCCCACACCAGTTCACGCTCTCCGAGCGCACAATCCGGGTCGTACGCGGCCGCGAAGTCTTTCAATGACGGCCGTACGTCCTGCCGTTTCGGGGTGACGCGAGAGACACGCGGCACTAGTCCGCGTGCCTTCCGACCCACCCCGTCGACGTCCAGAATGCCTCGGAGATTACGGCGCACCTCGGCGAGTATCCGTTGCACTTGGCTTCTCTCACCGGCATCCAGGTAGCGCTCCGCCAGAACAGATAACGCTATCCCGTCCAAGTGCCCGCGCAACAACGCAAAATGATGGCGCGGTATCCTCCGCACCAGACTCGGCCGCCTCGGCACACTCGGGGCATAGCGTCGCGAGTCCGCCGCAATTGCACAACCAACTTGCGAACTGGACACTCGAATTGGCAGGGATTTTAGAGTCTCAGTCACACAGTTGGGACCTTCAATAATTGTGAACTGCCTGCCATCGTCGGCATCTCGGAGTAGACATCCATCCCGTCCGCAAGGGCTTCCGTGTTGGCGCACTGCAGACGAACCACGGTTGCGCTGAGCCCCTCCAGGTCCGCACAGACTACTCAGATGACTTATTGTAGCGTTTTACTGGGGGCTTGATTATTTTTGATCACAGAGTCGCGAACTGCCCACCGCAGGCGCAACGGATGCACCCACAGCAAGACGATGCCAACCTCACTGGCGCCCTCGATAAGCTATTTGGAGATCTCTATGCCCGAACCAACCCTCCCAATTGACCCTGCCGAACTGACCCCGGATGACTATGCGTTTCTCGATCACATGGACAACGCGGGTCCTTACGACGTCTCAGAATCGGACGAAGTCCGCTGGGCTGGACTGCTCGCACGCACATCCATGCCCCCCATCTCACAGTCCCGGCCCTCGATTAACCAAGTAGTCGACCACTCGACATCGACCGTCTCAATCAAGCATTGGAATTGCTACGGAGCACCCTACCCCACCGAGCTCACTCATCGTGCCACAGTAACGGATAGCCGCGCAGAAAGTGGTCAATGCCGGGTCGTCTTGGCCTCCCGTGACGACGAGACGAATGCGTTCGATGTCCTCGCGGAAATCAATACATCGCCAGTTGATGGCTTGCTGCATGCGCCGTGCATCCACCTGACAGCGACCGACGACCTAATCGCTTCGGTGTATCAGATTGGACCTCAGCTGATGCTCAGACTGGAACTAGACGTGAGCCTGGTTCCCACGGCGATCCCCGGGGTTTTCTGGATCAAACCATAAGATCACCAACAAAAGAAATGCCCATCACTTCGTGCAAGTGATGGGCATTTCTCTCTTCTTCAGGCACTGATCGGTGGTTCGATTCCTACTTGTGATCGATGGAAGCCCTGCATCGACCCTCTCCATGGTGAGCTTTTGCAGGAAATGGCGATCTCCTTCCAGTTGTGCGTGAGAACCGCCGCTCTTTTTAATAACTCTTTGATTGTTCTAATAATTCAGTCCATCTTTAGCCGCTAAAGACTAGCATCGCTAGAATTTTGAGCCAAAAACCCTTCGACCAAAGACCGTAGTTCGCTGAGTCGCCTAGCCGGAATAACTCCCTGTGCAAACTTGACAGAAACGACTTTCCCCTTCGACTCAATCAACGCCGCCCTCTTACCAGCGCGCTGAATTTCAAATGACTTAACGCCCAAGCCCCCACTGGCGGCCCCCGCGAGGGCCGCGAACACTTTGGCGGCGGCGGGTCGAGGCTCGACTGAGGCGAGCGCAATCGCGCGGGCTCTCAGGCTTTTAGCGTCGTGTTTGTGCAACTCTGCCAGCTTCGTTCCCCATCTCCATTGAATGTCCAAAGGTGACGAGAATAGGCACACTACCTCGAATGGCAGCGCAGCAACCTGCAAGCACACCGCGACGTGTCCCTCGGACATTTGATTGGCCGCAGCGAGCTGAGCTTGCGTAGCATAGAATCCATGCTCTAAACCGCGCCTGTAATGCTGGCCCCACTCCCAAACGCTCAGATCATTGCGACCGAGATTCTCCCGAGTCATCGACTCAAACAGGTCCTTGTCGCTGATCTGCTCGATCATAGCCAGCACTGGAATCTCGGTCTCGAGGCACGCCCGGTGGCGCCGATGACCGAACACGATCTCGTACTGTGCTTCCGGGCCGTCGATCGGTCGCACCTTGATCGGCTGGGTGTTCCCACCGGCAAGTGCGATGTCCTGCTTGAACTGCTCCCAATTCGAACCCTTAAACGCGTCCTCATGCCGATTTCTAAGACTTGAGGTTCGTATGATTTTGGGATCCAGACGTTTGGTTGGCAGCGACCCCTGATAGGCGTCGAGCTGCTTCTGCGCCTCTTCGAGTTCATTTCCAAACTGAATTAGCCGGCCTGGAGCAGTTTTCGCCGGAGATCGCGGAACAGTCTCCGTGGGACGCACTTCGTCCAAGTTGACCTTATCGAACATCTTACTAATTCCCATGGCTACGCTCCCTAACTATTCGCACTCAGCCAACAAGCTCGAATTTGCTTCTCGACGAGATCTACAACTCGGTCATACGCTGTACGTGCACGAGCGTATGTTGCGACCTTACCGGCGTATCGGGACACGTCGTACACAGTCCCGAATTGAACTCCTGCGACGTTGGCCACGTTTGTCTTTGGAATCTCAACCGGCAACACTTTATCGCGATAGGTGGCACCAATCCACTTAGTCACCGTCGGGGCGACTGGGTCAGTCAGGTCGACCATTGAGAGCAGTACGTTAATGAACCGGTACGTCTTCGGTGCCAGTGACTGCGACGAAAGCTCCCCTGCAATGTCCGAAAAAAGCGTCCAGAACTGCGCCGCAGAAGCGAAATCCAGGCCCTTAGGAGGAATCGGTAAAATCAGGCCATCCGCAGCAAGGAACGCATTCAGCGTCACATAAGACAGGGCAGGGGGCGTGTCTATGATGATGACGTCGTACTCAGGCCGCAATTCTTCAAGACCGCGGTCGAGCACTTCCCAAAATCGGAAACCGTCTCCCCGGGATTTGGACTGTCGAGCTGGTAGGTGGAATTCGGCGGCAAAAAGGGAGGGTGAGGCAGGCACACAGTCAATCCCATCCCAATAGGTCGGCGTTACCGCGTAGCGCAGGGATTGTTGCGACCCCTCGAAGAGGGCATACGCAGTTTGGTCCTCGCTGATATCAGCATCGGGCTGAAAACCGCAGAGCGAACTGAGCGAGCCTTGTGGATCCAAATCAACAAGCAGAACCTTATAGCCGAACTTGAGCGAGAGTCCTTGTCCAAGCGACATTGCAGTCGTGGTCTTTCCAACACCACCTTTGAAAAGACCTACAGCGATCGTAACTGCCTTTTCGCCAGGGACGCGAACATGACCCACGCTGTGAGCCGCCACCCATTGTCGCGCCTCGATCAGCGTAAATTCTCGACGTGCGGCGTTAATAGCCCGACCCTCTGGCAGGTCCTTGCGAGCAAGCCTCCGGTGAAATGCGGGCTTGTCGATCCCACACAGCTCTGCAACCTTTGCGCCACTGAAGACCGGTGGTTGCTTTACCATGGACGGGTTGTATAAATCCCCCCGAATACGCGCGAGCATTGCCGATGCCGTTTGGGCCTGCTCGGCAACATTATCGAGCGTGAGCAAAGGAGTTTTAGTTATCTGGGATTCAAATGTTCCTAATAGCATGCGAATAACCTTTTATGAAACTAACATCGTAATAGTATACTCGCACTGATTTTGCCTGTATGCACTGCATTAGCTAAGATGCCTTCAAAAGGTACTGTTTAGGTGAGCTATGACGGGAGGTAACTCTTTCAAGCCGAGCTCTCGCGAGTTCTCTGATCTGGCGAATCAAGTGATGCTGACATGTAGGAATGGAGAAGTGAGCTTTTACGGGAGCTTCGCCCGGTCTACATTGAGAGATTGAAGTTCTTATTCATTGAAACTTTGGATGATTATGCTTCTCATAAAGTCTTTTATTTTCAAATGGTTATTGAATGAATGGGGAGCTTCTACAGGGGAGTGAGTGAGTTGTTACAGGTATGTCGGTGAGCACTATCCCGATCATGCCCCCCATAGGTGAGCTTTTGCGGGAGCTGGGGTGAGTGGATACGGGTTGCAAGGTGAGCTTTTGCAGGACAGTTGTTATGGTGAAATGACAGGGGCATAATCTACTCACCATGCTGAATCACAATGATCAAAGGGACGACTCGGCGAACGCGTTGGCAGTCCGCAAAGCCAATGACGTTGTCGGGGTGCGGATCCGGCAGGGCCGGCTGACCCTACTAAGCCGCAAAGTTTTCAATGTGATGCTTGGTCACTCACAGCTCTTGAAAGTCCCTGGTAAGAATGCACCACCCGATGTGCCAGGTGCCGAGCAGTATTTCTGGCTACCGCTATCTACGATCATCGCGGACGCCGATTTCAACTCGAACGACACGAAAACGCTACAAGAGTCAGCCCAGTCCATTCAGAGTATTCAGGTCGTCATGGAGGACGCTAAGCAATGGCGCTCCGAGGCACTGGTGGCGAGTATCCTGCTTGCCTATCCACTCGGGAAGGGCCCCGGAAAACCGGTGTGGTTTGGTTGGGCTTTCCCACCTGGCGTGCACGAACTGGTGGTGCGCCCCTCTGCCTACACGCACCTCTCGCTCTACTACCAGCGGATGTTCAAGAGCGGACCTGCGCTTGCGCTATGGGAAGTATGCCGGCAATACGCGACGTCGCCCGGTCACCGGACGCCAGAGCGAGAAACGAAACTCTGGTTCCATCAACTCAGTGGAAAACCCGTGTCTGCGGATCCGCCAGAGTACAAGTATTGGAAGCGAGATGATCTGAAGCCGGCAATCGCTGAGGTGAACGCTGTGTCAGATATCGAGATCACCTTGGTCGAAAAGCGCGTCGGACGCCGAGTTGTGAGCTTGCATTTTACGACTCGAATGCGACCGCAAGTCAGCTTAGAGTTCCCTCCGCCGCCTCTGGTGGATTCGTCGCTAAGGGAGCCGATCATGGCGATGGGATTGAGTCAGAAGGATGCCGACGAGCTGCTGGCAGAATACGATGCGGTGCAGCTGCGTGCGGCAATCGATGCAATGAGGGAGAGGGTAAAAAACGCGAAACTTCCGCAAATCACCTCAAGGCGTGCGTACCTGAAATCGATCTTGAAGAGCGGCGTGCCTGAACCGATTTCCGCTCCACAAACACCCTCGAAGCCGAAATCGAAGGAGCTGCAGAAGGATCCGACCGCTCAACTGCGCGCTGATTACGACGCCCAGCGAATGCAAGAGGGGAGGGCACTGCTGAATGAGATGACTGAGGGCGACGTCACCGCGGCGTTCGAGCGTTACTTGGAGCAAGCACCAAGCGCTATGCGCGGGGTCATACGCAAAGCCGGACCATTCTCACCAATGGCCACTCCGTTTGTGCAATGGTTCGTCGAGCACACCTGGGGCCCAGTGACCGACACCGATCTTTGGCAATACGCGGCGCAGCGGCTCTCACAATCGGCCCAGGTAGCGAGCACTTGAGCATTGTCATAAGCGATCCATCACCTGAATGCGGTTGCGCGTGAACGCAACCGCGACGAATAGGCACACACTCTGGCGTCGCTATCGAAGGCGCCACAACACAGGAGCTAATGATCATGGCACATGGAATTACTGGCTCCTGGCCCGAGCGGGGTGATGGTTTGCTCTCGAACCTCAAATTACGACTGACGCGGCGTGAGGACTCGGAACACGAACAGATCCTCATCCGCATCTGCATCGTGGCCCTACTGGCTGTGTACTTCGGGTCGGTGGGCTGGTTCCTGCCGGAATCGCCGGCTCTCATCACCTCGACCATGACCACACTTGCCGCGTCAATGGCCGTCTCCCTGTCCCTGCTCGCCTGGTTGCTCGCCTCACCCGGGGTGTCTACCTCACGACGGGTCTGCGCAGCAATCCATGACAGCGTGGTGCTCACTGCATGCCTGTTGCTGACCGGCGAGATCGGCACGCCATGCCTCGGCCTGTATTTCTGGATCACACTGGGCTATGGGTTTCGCTACGGCGTTCCCTATCTTCGGCTATCGCAGATCTTCAACCTGACCGGGTTCGCCGTGGTCATGATGACTACACCGTTTTGGCACGATCATTTATTCCTCTCCGGGGCCATGGTGCTTACCCTTATCGCGATTCCTTCCTACGCCTCTCGTCTCATCCGGACGATTCACGAGGCCAAGGCTCGTGCCGAGGCACACAGCAGCGCGAAGAGTGACTTCATTGCGATGGTGTCGCACGAATTTCGCACACCACTCCACGGCATCATTGGTCACGCCCAACTCCTCGAACTGACGTCCCTGAGCAACGAGCAAGCGACGTATTTGCGGCACCTTCGCGCCTCCACAGCGGGGCTCCTGGACCTGGTGGAGAGTACGTTGGATGTCTCCCGCATAGAAGCGGGTGACTCACCGGTTCAGAGAAGCCCGACCAACTTGCGCGAGTGCGTCCTCGAATGTTTGACCATGATCGAGGTGCAGGTGCGAGCGCGAGGCATCAGACTCCTAGCGCATGTTGACCCGGCTTTACCCGCGTCGGTGTCCATGGACCGTAAATCTGTTCGCGAAGTTCTCCTGAATCTCACTGGCAACGCAGTCAAATTTACTGACTCCGGCAGCGTGGAGGTGACCGTCAGTTACCGCGATCCTGGGCCGGTGGGATTTCGCCTAGTGTTCAGCATCAGCGACTCCGGCATCGGAATTGCTAAAGAAAACTTCGATCGCGTCTTCGCAAAATTCAGCCAGGTCCATGAAGGATCGACCCGGCCCGCAACGGGCGCAGGGCTCGGAACCACGATTGCACGCGATCTTGCCCGGCGAATGGGCGGGGATATCACCCTAGACAGCGACCTGGGCCGGGGCAGCACGCTGGCCTTCGATATCCCGGTAGAGGGTTCTCTGGTGATACCGCCGCGCGCCGGACGCCTTGGTACGGTGATGTTGGCCGGGGCGGTTGACGCAGCCCTCGACCCCCTGATCGCATCCCTGCGCGCATTGGGTTGCGAAACGACCGTAGCCACGGAGGTCACGGTGGCGATCGGTATCATCAACGCGACGGCAAGCCCACCCGAGTGGGTGTTTGTGCCCGAATCGTTGGGGATCGCGGCCGCGCAACGAATTGCCCAGGCGGCCCAGGCTCGCGCGGGCGACAGGGCAGACCTATGCAGGCTGATTGTGCTGACACGCGCGTCAGCAATGAGCGCGGAGTTTGCTCATGCGGGATTCTCCGGTTCCATGCGCCGTGGCGCATCTCAGTCCGAAGTGGCAGCCACCCTTATGGGAAGGCTCGCCCCCGAAGGGCCGACGCCCACAACTGTTCGTGTGCCGGTGCAAACGCCGGCGCCTCCGGAGGCGCCCGATGGCGATGATCTGCTCGCACGTCTGGTTGCCGAGCTCAAGCCGATCCAATATGTCAAGGTCCTTCTGGTTGACGACAATTCGGTATCGCGCCTCATGATCTCGACCTGGCTTGAGAAGCTCGGGATCGAACATTCGGTGGCCAAGTACGCCTACGAATTCCTGGAAATGGCAGCCGACGTGAGTTTTGATCTTTTCCTGATTGACCAGCACATGCCCGACCTGGACGGCATTGAGGCCCTCAATCTGTATCGCACGGCCGCTGCAGACCCCGTGGTGCCGGCCTTGCTCGTAACGGCCGACGTCAAAGAAGAAACTGTACAGCACGCCTTGCGCGCCGGATTTGCGTGCGTCGTTCCCAAACCCATGGACATTGAAGTCCTTGTCCACGCAATGGTGCAGGCGTTCGCGCCACCGTCGGAACGACCACAGCCCGAGCAGCTGCAAGCTGCTGTGCAGGCGCGCGCGTGGAGTCTGAACGCGCCGAGAGGTGGTGAGGCCGAGGATCTCATCGACGCACGCCAGATCATGAACGCGACATCGATCCCCAGCGGCGACGTCACCGAATTCGCCCGGAACTTGATTCACGGCTATGCTCAGGACGCGTGGATCATGTTTGCAGGGATGACCGACGCGCTCAGCCGCAGCGACTTTACCGCTCTTCGAGATCACGCAGAGACACTGAAAGGCAGTAGCCGAAGCGTTGGGGCGACCGCTGTCGCGCGCCTGTGCGCAGACATGGCGAGCACGCCAACGGACACCCTGAGATCCCAAGGCGCGCAGATGATCGCGACGATCGAGGACACCGTCAGGCGCTCAGTGGCGGCCTTCGAGGCGGCGACAAGCAAGCGGAACTGATTGCGCACCTACACGCTGATCGCAGAGCCGGATTCGGCCACCTACGTGAAGCCTTGTGGCCAAGCCAGTCTATGCGAATGAGCTTCCCGCCACGATTACGCCGTGGCGCGTTCTCCCTGCTCGTGACACACGTTCGCGGCCTGTAGGGCGGGTCGCGCATCGTCGGTGCTCCGCGATCCTGAGCCCGCCCACATCTTAGTCTGCATTGCAGCGTAGCTGCGCATGACTTTCAGATCACGCTCACCGATGTTGAACACCGACTCGCACCAGACATCGACCACGTCATCAAGCTCAGCGCGCGAGATCGGCTCCGCAATACGCTGCACACGCTGCATGGCAATGACCGACTGGTGATGCCGGCGGTGGCTACGGATGAACTGAAACACCGCTTTCTCACCATCACCGCGATCGAACACGGCGTCCACCACGCCCATCTCGTGCAACTCAGCCGCTGAGTAGCGATCCCCTGAGAGAATCATTTTCATCGCCGGCGCATGTCCGATCCGACGTTTGAGAATCGAGTACGCGCCCATCCCCGGAAACAGGCTGAAGGTGACTTCCGGGAAGCAAAACTGGGCCTCGCGCTCAGCGATGATGACCGAGGAGGCGAGGGCGTTTTCGAACCCGCCGCCGAATGCGCGTCCTTCCACCAGAGCAATGGTTGTGAGAGGCAGAGCGAGATTTTGCAAACGATTCCATTGCACGTCGATGCACGCGGTGGCGTAAGCCTTGAGGCCCACCCGGTCCCCGCGTTGGTGCAATTCGACAAACGCCGAGAGATCGCCCCCCAGATTAAATACGCCTGGCACGGTGGAGCCGTAGACCACGTACTTGACATCGAAGGTCTTTTCGGCAGCGCGAACTTTGCCCCCCGAGGCCTGCAGAGACGCGTCGTGATGACGCATCTCGCGCAGCAGTTCCATTGAGTAGCAGGGACGCTCCCGCGGGTTCATACGCTGCCAGACTACCCCGGTTGCCGGGTCGGTGGCCACATCGATCAGGTGATACTGCGAGGTCGATTGAGCTTGCTGGGGCATCATGATGTTGTCCTTTTGGCGTCGAACTGTTCTGGGGAACCGCAGCGCTAGCGAAGTGTCGCAACCGCACAAAACCAATGCACTGTCAAGTGTTAAAACGCGAAACGGGGCGAAAACGTCTCACCACAGCGCGAATGATGGCCCCTGGGTCGGACCAGAGATGCGCTATTCTGTGAATAAATGCACATTTTCGGGTTAATTCCGTTAACGAACCCGGCAACCAACCCACGGGCTCACCGTCCACGCCGGATCGCTAAACGGGACGAACGGTGGCGGGAAGGGCGTCGATGTCTTCGACATTCACCGCGATCGGCGGTAGCCAGCGCAGGGAGGCTTGTGGCCGATCACGCGGCCCCAGCCAGTACGTGTGATAGTGCGCGCGCCGGATGTGTGCTCGAGGCGCGCTCCGTTCTCCGGCGACACCGCGGCCGTCGACCTCGAGGGCTTGATAAGCGCGCCGCAGCGCGGCGCCCAGTCGAACGCCGACGTCCCATTTGCGCGGTTCATCCGGCGGAAAGATTCTTGGCCCGCTCTTTGTTTTTGTGGGCACCGGGCGGGAAGGGCGGTGGCCATCGCCGATGTCGCCTGCCTGGGTGCAAATAAAGAGAAGCAAAGCGGTAAGTTGTGTGGCCACACCTCGTTGGGTTTCCACTAACCAATCGCTGGGCATCTCACCCAAGAAGGGCCGCGCCATGCCGCGCTTTTTCGCTTGCCATTCCGCCTCACGGAGGGCGGCTTCGAGGGCGCCACCGATGGTCTTTTGATCCAGGTGCAAGATCAGTGGCACAAGGTGATCGGGCGTATCGAGCAACAAGCGCAGCTCTGCCTTGCCCGTGTTGAGGTCATGCTCAAGGTGCGCGAACGCGCCATGGACGGCGTGGTCCCCGAAATGCACGTGGGGCGTCTCCATGTAGAGACCCCACTCGGGCATCTGAAAGAGCAGCTCAACCGGGATTTCGCTCGACAGGTCAGTGTTGCGCAATGGCTCGTAGAGCGCGGGGTCAAAGCGATAAATTCCCTTCGTGGCTCTCCAGGCGCCTAGCGCCGCCAGTACCTGCACGTCGTTGCCCGTCGGCAGTGCGCTCCTGCCCCGCGTCGCAATCGCGACGGATCCCGCAATTGGAAGCCAACACCAATCCGGCCAATCCCGAAAGCCCTCGCGACCGCGAGCAGCGCGGAATTCGTCCATTTCACGCCAAGCCATCGGGTAGCGCTTGGCGATAGCTGCCAGGTGAGCCAGGGGGCGCGCGATCATTTCCGCGGTGGCAGTTCGAGCAGCGCGCGAGCAAGCTCCATCATGGCGGCTGCGTTGATCGCTTTGTGAATGACGACCTGAACATCAAGGGCCGCCGCCTGGCGGCCGATTTCGGGGTCCTTGTCGGCTGAAATCAGAATGGTCTGAAACGGCGGCGCGTCAGGCGCTTGCGCACGAATGTGCTGGATCAACTCGAGCCCGTTGATCTCGCCGCGGTCGAAGTGCACGTCGACGATCGCCAGGGCAGGGCGCTCACGTCGCGTAAAAGCCAGCGCTTCGGCTGGGTTAGAGAAACCGTGAACGGAGACGTCCACGCCAACTTTGTTTACCGCTTTGGTGAACAGCGCGACGCTCACCGGATCGTCGTCGACGATGATCACGCAATGCGTTCGATTTTGCGGAGCGCCCCGATCGTGCTTGGGCGACGTACCCATCAGCCCACCAGTAATCACCCGCAAAAACGCTCGGCCCGTCATTCGCGATCCTTGAGCGCATTGATGTGGTTGCGGCCAACGCGCCGGTCCTTGTGATCATAGCGATCAAGCATTGATCGATTCGCATGACGGGCGTGGGCCTGCACGTATCGATCCGGAACACCACCTTCGAGCGCATGGGTTACGCCGCTGTGGCGCATCCAATGCGGGGAGGCATGGCGCAGTCGCTTGGCCGCCGCGGGATCGACGGGGTCTAAGATCGACGCTGCTCGTTCGAAGATATGCTTGCAGATGCGGTAAATCGTCAGCGGCTTGACACCGTCCCTAAGTGACGAAATTGAGTGTGCCCGTTCGTCTTGCGTCGTCCCGCCGGTACGCAGGGCCGTGCCAGGCGCATCGTGCGAAGTTCGCAGCGCTCCAATCGCTGGGCGATCCTCGCCGAACTCAGGGTGGGGACCAAGGCCCAGACTCGCCCGGTAGACTCGCAGCTCGTCCATCAAGGCATCGCTCGCACTGATCGCCGCCTCTTTGCGGCCCTTGCCGATGAACCGGACTTCCCATCCGTCAGGAGTTTGCACGAAGCTGGCCATGCGCAGGCTCGCTGCTTCTTCGCGGCGAAGCCAGAGCCGATAGAGCAGCTGAATCGTCCAGCGCGTGCGGTGATAGGCCGCGATGCGATCATCAGTGTCCCGGGGCATCGCTTCGATCGCTTGTTTGACGGCGGACCATTCGTCCTTCGTCAGCGCCTGCGTGATGCTGATCGGACGGAACGTCTTTCCTTCCGACACGATCTCCCATGGATTGATGGTGACGTAAGGAGCACCATCCGCATCACGGACGTGGCTTAGCTTTCGATACATTCGCGCCAGGTACGTGATAGCGATTTTGCGGCTGGTCGCAGTGAGTCGGCTCGGCTTGCGTTCGCCGGGCTTGCCGGACCAAAAGTTGAAGGGTGGTGTCGTTCGGCCAAAACGCGCGAGCACGTCTCCGTCACCCAGCGCGGCAATGATCTCTGGAAAATCGTGGGGGCGGGTTAGGAAGACCTGGTAGTTGAGAGCGTCGGTGGTTGTCACCGACGGCAGGTGCCTATTGTTTGGTCCCTTGACGACATCGAGAAACATCAGGAAGCGCTCGATCTCTCTACGCGCCGATCGCTCCGTGTGTGCGGATCTCGTCGCGTAGGAACGAAGCCATTCTTCGATCGCGCGTCGGTCACCACACTCTGGCTCCACCGTCCCTGCCACTCCAGTGCCGACGATTTCGCCGCCCGGCCGAACAGGCCGAAGCAGAGGATAGCGAGGGGAGGGCAGGTCAGCCATGTGGGAATAGCGGGAATTCCGTATCAGGGGCGCCAGGACAACGGCTGATGATGCCACAGCAGCGCAACAATGCCGATAAGCACGACGATGACGACGGTGGCAACAAGGGCGTGCGACAGGTCGCGTCGGCTAGGCCATCCGGCGAGGAGCGCTTGCCATCCAAAGAAGACCCAAAGCGCAGATTCGCTCCCCACAGGGAGCTGCGTTGATCGCACGAACAGCACGAGAGCTGCAGGGAGAAGGAGCAGGGGGGCCATCGCAACCGGAATCGCGTTCCACCATCGTAGACGTGCGAAGAGCACTTCGCCACAGACGACGCCCTGCGGCGAGCGTCGCGGGAAAACGGACAGACTCACGGGTCTGGCGCCACAGATTAAGCCAGCCGCTAAATGAAGCAGTTCGTGGGCCAAGGTACCAGGAAGTCGCAACCAGGCGTGAATCATTAGCCAAGACCGGCTGCTGAGCAGAAGGGCGCCCATGCCGACGATGAGAACCAGGTTAGGCCTGGGTAGGGCGATTAGCGCTTCTAGAAGTTGCACCATGTGGGCGATCGGCGCGGACCACTACCTTGGCACTTGTGGGTGAGGCGAGAACGGTGGGAAGACACTGTTTGCAGGCAAATGTTTCACCAACGTCTGACGATCTGCGGCCACCGAGGCGAGGGCGGCAAACGCGCCAGGGAAGATAATCCAAAAGAGTGAAACGGTTCCTGTGGTGGTGTCCGCATTCCATTCGTATACAAACTGCCCGGATAAATCCACCTTTTGCCTGGTAAGACTAGCTCGGGCCTTCAAATAAGGGCCAAATGCTTCGGTCGGCACCTCCTTCGCAGAATCGGCATTACTCCATACATTTAGTGAAACCCCGCCGCCTTGGGAGAGAATGCTCGCAGTGTGTTTGTAATGCAAGGCAAGTGCGAGCTTTAGGAAGTAGGTCTCGAACGCTTTTCCAATGTCCGGGTGCTCTAGGTTGACGAGACCCAGACCATGCGTGGTGGTGCCGGCATTTAGTGTCAGCCCCTTTTCGCGAAGGTAGCGGCGAACTTCAATTGGGCGTGATATCAGCGATTGACTCAACTCAGGGTGCTGTTCGGCGAGTGCTCGGATGAGTCGGTCAGTTTGAGAGTCAAATTGCCCGTTCACCATAGGGCGAACCAAACGACAGAACATGACGAAAATTGCTTCAGACTGTGAGCTGAGTCGATTGCAGGCTTCGCAAGCCGGGAATTCGTATCCTTCCGGCGACTGTCGACTATCGAACAGCGCGCGGCTCGGCCAATGATCCCGGGTGGTTGCGAGCGTTTGTCCGCCACAGAAGCAGCAATAGGGGTGCATCCTCAAAAAGGCCATTGAGCGGCGCTTCGCATTGCCCATCTAACAGCCTCCCACGGACAAGTTCGTCGCCGCCGCATCGTACTTGTGCCCGCGACCTGTAATTTCCCCAGAGGCTCGCTTGCTCATTTTCGTAACCCCCCTTTTCTAAAGCCCGGTAAAACAATGAACGATTATGGCACAAATCATTCATAGGGCGTAGCACTTATAACGTAATACGTAGAAAACCTATGCTTTTAGGTCAAAAAGCGCTATGCTCTCCCTATTGTTTGCATCCCTGAGAGAATCACATGCGACCGACCCCGTACCAGGAGACCGTCGACTGGATCGAAGATCATCCCGAGTCCCCTGCGGCGAGTCAGCTCGCCAAACTTGTGCTCTCCCTGGCCAGCGGCGAGTGTGCGTTCTCCCTCCGCGACATGTTTGACGGCATGGAAACCGCGCCCTCTGTGCTCGCGCTACGAGTCATCGCGCGATTCGCGCAGTACGGTGAGGACGAGGAGCTGCGGGAAGTCGGCCTGAAGATCTGTGACGGGTATCAAGATCTCTGCGTTCTTGGCCAGGTCGCCCATCGTGCTCAGGCGACGCTCATCAGCCGCTGGCAGCCGTCCCCCGAGCACGATTGATGGCGCGTGACCACCTCCCCCCCGACACCAAGTCGCGGATTCGTGCCGATGTCGAGTCAATTAGCGCGCGGGTGCAATCGCGCCAGGAGCTCTCGTTCGAGACTGCCAAACTGCTCTTCTTCCAATACGGGTTGCATCCTTCAGTGCAGCTGGTCTACGAGTTCACTCAGCGCGGTTCGATGGGAGATCTCAGCACCGATATGCGCGCCTTCTGGGCCTGGTTGCGCACATCAACACAGGAGCGCCTGTCGGTGCCCGGCATGCCGGCAACGCTGGTGGGACGGCAAGGCGAACTCCTGAGTGAGATTTGGCGCCTCGCGCATGAGAAGGCGTTGGAAGCCCTTGCAGAGCAACGCCAAGCGATTGACGCCAAGTTGGTGGAGGCCAGTAAAGAAACAGAGGCTGCGAGAGCCGCGCGATTGCTCGCCGATGAGGGCCGTGTGCGCGCTGAACAGGATGCAGTGCAGGCAAAGCAAGACGCCGACTCTGCACGTGCCGCCCTCGAGGCGACCGAGCGCACGGTTGCGGTGGAACGCAGCCAGAAAGCCGCAGCCCTCGAGTCCGCCGATCGTTGGCATAAAGCCGCAGACAATGAAAAGCTGGAACGCGAGCGCGCCCAAGCGCAGTTCTCTCGCGATCTGGCTTCAGAGCGTGAAGGGCGAGAAAAAGAGATCGCCTGGGCCAAGGGCCAGATCGAAGAGGCTCGTGCACTCACGCGACAGAGCCAGGCCAGAGTCAAGGAGCTGGAGTCCAACAAACGAGCGAATGAGCTCGCTCACAACAAAGCCGTCAATGACCTTCAAAGCCTACTCAACGCGCGCACTCAAGAGGCCCTTGCGACCGCAGCGGCATTGCGCGAGCAACATGGCATTCAAATCCAGCAACTGCAGGAGCGATTGAACAAGCAAGCGCTCGAAATCGGGGAATTGCGCGGCCGTGTGTCGTCACTCAGCGACGAGCGAGATCGAGCGAATGCAGACCTTCGAGCAGAGCGAGAGCGCGCCGCGGCGCGAGCGCAGCAAGTGCCCAGGCGACGACCGAGGCCCTAATCCACAAGAGTGGTGTCACCTGTCTCGATCGCGTTATCGACCATGCGCAGCGGCGTACTTATGTTGCGCGCACATGTTCGTGTGTCAGTGAACCGGCCTGCGGGAGCGCTGGCTCTGCCGGCGTCGGCCAAAGTTCACCCGCCGACAAGTCAGAAGTCAGTCGATTCATACTTCTCGTCATGAGAGGGTGAAACTGTGCGATCCACCGGGTAATTGGGTTTCCATCATGGTCGGTCGTCTTGATCTGGGCGAACGAGGGAAGGCAGGCTGAACAAATATAACCGTTTCCTCCGCTTCCATGCTCCGTGTAGATCGCGATTTGACTCAGGGACAGGATGTCGAGCGCTTCGACGATCTCATCGTAGCCCAGCGTATGGCCCTGCTGCTCAAGTTCGTTGCGCAGCATGGTGATAGAGAACACCACCCCCGAACGGTACCCCGGCTGGTCGTAGAACCCGGCCTGTTGCTCGACTGCCAGTTTTCTCAGTGCATGCTCAATAAGCTCCTCCCGGGCGCTCGGATAGAAGCTCTGGCGGTTACCGTCTTTGACCTTGACCCGGGCCGGGTGGACAACCGCGGTGAATTGACGTCCGCGGTAGTGAAAAGGGATCTCGATCGACTCGAGGAACCCCCCGACCGTCCTCATCGCTGTCATCCGCTCCCGTGAAACGGAATACCACGGCGCGACGTCCCAGAGGTCGGCCGCAATCGACGCGGCGTGGTGTTCGCCGGTGTCGGCGAGAACTTCTTCGCTCTCGACCGTTCGCACTGACGTACTCATGCAGCGCGCGTACGCTCGCGCATTTTCGGTGTTCTGGTTGGCTCCAATTTGCCCGCTCGCGCATAAGTCACCGCCGGCGCGCCGACGCTCACCCGGGCAGTGACCGTTTGCTCTCGGGCCAGCTCATACAGGCTGACGAAGGTCGCCTTGACGCTCGCGGGCGTTGCCGACCAGTCATTGATGTCGACTGCAAACTGACGCATTAGTGGGTCGTCTTCAATGTGCAAGGCAATAAAATCGAGATACTGATCAACCGTCGCCGACGGGTTATCGGGTAACCCAAAATCCTCCCACCGGAGTTGGCCTGCCCATAGCATCACCTGCGACACAGGTTGATTCAGAAACCGTGCGATCTGCTCAATGACAGAACGTGACAGGCTCGGTAGCGCGTCGGGGTCGGTGCGAATCTGTCCGTAATACGAGGGAGATAGGCCGATCCGGCGAGCGAGCTCACCATGCGTCAGGCCATCGGCCTTACCCTGGCGTTCCAAAAACTGACATAGCAGCGTGACGGGGCGAATGGTTGTTCGAGCCATAGCGTTATGCTCCTTACAGGCATCCATGCGAAGCATGGATGGGCACTCGATGATATAGCTTTTTCTACTCCATCACAATAATTGCAAAACTTTTTTTCGAGTTTTGCAATTTCGGTGATATATTTAACGCGCCTCACGTTGTTGGGGCACGAATGGCCGGCGCCGGCCTTGGGGGCAACACGCTGCCAGCCATTCGTGCCATGGGAAACATCTACTTGGAGTGAGAGTCATGGCACCGACAAAGCAGGAATCCGTTTCAATGGAGATCGGCCGTAGCTATCTGCCGGAATTCAAGACAACGAGCGCGTTTATCGCAGGGTCGGCCCGCGCGATCCAGAACAACCCGCAAATCGCGGCAGAGATAACCTTCGCTGCCACTAGCGAACTGATCACCCACGTGCCCGCCTCTGAGCTTGCCAAAACAATGACCAACCTCGTTCGCTCCGCTTCGCGAGCACGGGATGCGAGCTTGTGAGGGAACACGCCGGCCCGCCGCTCAACATTCTCCTTGCGGAAGATGAGCCGGCAATGCGTGAATTGTTCCGTCGATTCCTTGTGGAGGCGGGCCACCAGGTCGCGGCTGTGGCCGACGGCGCGGACGCACTTGAGATCCTCCTCGGCGCGCAATTTCAGGTCGCGATTCTGGATGTCAATATGCCGCGCATGAAAGGCCCGGACGTGATTGCACAGCTCCACCTAACAGTTCCTCGCGACGCGTGGCCACGTATCATCATCATCAGCGCGGACAGCACGCCCGCGTCCCGCGATGCGGCACTCGCGTCTGGTGCGGACGTCTACCTTTGCAAGCCATTTGAGCAAATCACGTTGCTCAGTGCGCTGCGTGAAGGTGACGTCGATCGCCCCGAAATAACCTAAGCTACGCGGCGTCCAAAAACGTAAGGAGAACCATTCAATGATTAGCGTTACCGCAGTCGAGGGGGCGGCCCTGCGTTGTCTCCAACACTATCCGGCGATTGACGACCAATTGCCCCACGAGGTCGAGCGTCTCGCTGAGCTCCTCGGGAAGATGGATTTTCTTGGCCTCGAAGAAATCGATGAGCAGAGGGTCGATCCGGAAGCGCTGCAAGACCTTGCACGCTGGAGCGACGGAGGTGCGTCCCTTTAGGCAATCTGCCAATCGCAGTCTAGCTCGGCGCTGGGCCGCACGGGCACTCGATTGTGCGCCGTATAACACTCGTTGCGCGGTCACCGAAGATTCCATACCATCGCGCTTTGAAGCCACACACGATCGTGTGGCTGCAAAGCCTGGCGCGATGAATTTGCGCACGACGATGCCACGCAACCGAGCGACATTGCGATCATGTCAAGCCCGAGCCTCCTGGTTGGACAGAGCTACCTGCCTAATACAAGTCGCATCAGGGATGTGAAGGCGTTCCTGCGTATCGCGAGGCGTCGGATTGTCCGACACCCCGAAGTCGCCGCGGAAATCGTCATGGTAGCCTCCCTGCGAATCATTGAGCAGGTCCCGGCGTCGGAATTGCAAAGCGTGTTCTCCGAATTTGTTCGTGGCGCCTGCGCGGCGCGTGATCGGTCCATGCGTCCATAGCGAGGCATCACGGCACCCGAGAATACGATGATCGGTCAAAAGGACCTTCATAAGCTAGGGCTTCTGCCATGCTCGACCCTCTTGAGCGCGCGGTAGCCGCGTTTCGGCAGTCAAAGGGCAGCCTGGACGAGGTGGCGGCGTGCTATTACGCGTCGCCCCGAGTACGTCGCGTGATTGCGCATGCCTGCTTCAGCTTCGGTGCCCCTAGCGATTTTCGGGAGGATCTTCGTCAGGAGCTCGGGCTCCTGCTGACCGAGCGCTTCGTGCACGTCATCGAAGATCCTGAAAAGACCTACAATGTGCTGCATCGCACGGCGGTGAACATTGCACGTCGCAAAGTGGCGCATTCATCCGAGTCTTCCCTTGAGGCCATGATGGAGCGATCCGATGAGTTGGAGCCCTCCACGGCTCCCATGATGAGAGACCCGTCGGATACGCTTGTCGATGTGTTGGCCGCACGGTTGGATCGGGATAGTGCAATGCGTGAGTTTTCGCGCCGCGCACAAGCCCAAGAAGGAGCAGCAATGTCAAAACAAAACCGAGAGGATGACAGCCTTTTTTATGGCCCTCGGAAGATCGCGCGACACCGTCCACTGACTCGAGCCAAAGATCTGGCCATCGTCAAAATTCCGAACAAGTATAAGCCCGGGCCCGACGGCCTCGAGTTGACCGAGATTCGCACATTTTTGGGCTACACGGTCCCGAAGTTTGCCGAAGTGTTGGGCGTGAGCAAGGGCGCACTAGGCTCCTATCTGTACGGAGTCGTGCAGGACGTTCCACCGCAGGTGATGGCAGAGGCGCGCGCACTACGCAGGCAATCTTCAGGTGTGCGGCATCGGTTGGCCGTGCGATGGGGCGGTGTGTCGATGGAAAGTCAAGTGGCACTCTGGGGAAAGCGGCTGGGGATTGACTCGGAGAGCGCCACGGCCGACACCGAGCTGGCGACCGTTCTGCAAGTGGATCGTGCAACGGTCTGGCGGTGGCGATCGCGCGAGATGCGACCGTCCCCAGAGCGTATCGACGAGCTCGATCGCTTGGTGACAGCGACCGCGAA
The DNA here is from genome assembly GCA_903921325.1 of uncultured Pseudomonadota bacterium. Taxonomy (GTDB): domain Bacteria; phylum Pseudomonadota; class Gammaproteobacteria; order Burkholderiales; family SG8-39; genus CAIXPL01. The sequence goes on along the minus strand of CAIXPL010000038.1, from coordinate 93,812 downwards.
AGCCGCGAAGGTTAAGGCGAGCGCATCCGAGCAGGAAAAACCGGAGGCCTCTTAGTTGTCGTAGAGCGCGTCCCGGCAGGAGTCACAGCCGGCTAATCAGACCCCGGGGCGAAGCGAGACTCGATATCTTTCGGGAACGCGATTGCGTAGTCGTCCTCGCGCAACGCCGCGAAACGCGCGTCCAGTCGTTTTGCTCGACACAGCTGCTCTACCTTGAATGCAATCCCGGGCCAGTCCAGTTGTGGGGCCAAGCGCATGAGGGCGCTCGCTTTGACCAGGTAGTGAGCCTCATCGAGCACATCGAGCGACAAGTTCCAACGCCGCGCCGCCGCCACTGCGCTCGCCAGCGCTCGCATTACGTCAATCGGGGCCACGTCGTGACGCTTCTTGATCACCATTGGCGGGGGTGTCGGGTCAGCGCGCGCTGCTACTGTCTGGTGGATCGGCGCACGCACCTCGGCGGAAACCTTCAACTCAGTGGCAGCCTCGGCGATCGGACGATGGGCGGCCTCATCGACCTGTTGTACCTGTGCTCCCGCTGGCGCGAAAGTTTCCCATACGGGAACCTCAACCGGCGCTGGGGTGGGGGCGTCGGTGTCCACTACCGGAGACGGCGTTCCGATCACGGGCTGTCTGAGAAAGGGAACGACAACACCCATCGGTGCATTCTCTGGACTCGTGGGCAGGGCCTGTGCAGCGAGAGGCTGAATGGCACCCGCCAGGGACACTGCGGGTGCATCGAAGTCATCCGCCTGTGATGAGGCGGATGGAGTTGGCTCGTCCATCGGATCTTCAGTCCATAAGGCAGCGTCTCGACTTGAGCGGAGTCGCGATGACTTCTTTTGAAGTGCTCGCCCGCTGCCCATCGTCGGACGCTGCAGCGAAGCCCACCACCAATACGGTTCCGCGTTCGCGACCTGTGGAATCAATCGGGGATCGACGACGATGACGGCGCTCCAACCGGCGCTTTTCTTCGGCTCGGCATTGCTCTTTTCCCGCGCCAGGAAGTCCACGTTCCAAAGCGCGTTCTCGGCGCTCACCACAATGTCGCCTTGCGTACGATGCAAAATGCCCTTTGTGTCGAGCATCTGCAGCAGGTCGATCGTAATCTGATAACGACCGTCCCCCAGCGGTCCTCGCGCCGGTAATTGCAGTCGCTGGATGAGCGCCGCGCGCACCGCATCTTCCTTGAGCAGGAGCATCGGGCGATTAAAGCCGTCACCGTGGCACAAGGTACCCAGATTAAAGCGCTTGTCTTTGGAGTTGATACGCCCGTGTTCACCCAATACCTCGCTGAACGCGAGCCACAGGCGCTCAGCTGCGGCGAGCTCAGGAAGATCTGCCTCGCCATTGCGCGAGCGCTCCAACTCCTCTTCCGTGGGAGGCACCCCACGCGCTTCCTGACTTCCCGTTGCGAAATCCGCTCGAATCAGAAGCTCCATCAAAGCAATCGTGCGGTCATCAAGCGCCCGGCGATCGGGCGATAGCGGCAGCGCCATGGGATGATGGTAGTGGGCGAGCGCAAGCAACATGGCCCGGCGGTCACTATCAGGAAGCGCCCATGACTCGGACAAACGCGCGATGATGCGCGCTCCCGTCAGATCGTGTTCCGGGCCGATCCCGATGACCCGACCTTCGTCGTTGAAAACAAAAGTCTCGATCTTGCCGATGTCGTGCGCGAGACCCAAAATGACGATGAGCGGATCGTCTCTCTGAAACTTGTAGGTCGGATCTCGTAGCGCGAGGACGAGGCGCTTTTTCTTGGTTCGCACCCCGGCATATTCCCAGGCCTGGCTGAGACGATCGATGACATAGCCGGTGAGCAGACTGTGCTGCAGGAGTGTGCGTCCGCCATGGCCACCGGGAATATCGGTCGCCGGCAGATGAGCGTGGGCATGCAGAATTTTGAGGATTGCGGCCAACAAGGCTACGTGCGTTGGATGACTGACCTCCCAACGCGACATCCACTCGGGGTAGAAGTTCGCGGGGACATCGGGCACGGACGCGAAGCTCGGCAGGTGCTCGTCTCGAGCGGGCGCTTTAGCAAGGATGGGCAACTCACCGAGCGTGCATGACAGGCCGCGCACAGCCTCTCCCCGCAACATCTCGCGCTGGGCGCGTTTGTCGCACCAGACCCACGCGAGGGTGACGATAGTGCCCACAAATACGCCCAAACCGAGCCCAATCAGGAGGCGGACGCTGGGCTCCAGGATCTCGCCCAAAGTGCCGCTGATCTGCGACGGCCAGATCCATCCTGCAGTCACCGAAAGCACGATCCACCAAAACGCTACAACGGTGAGCGTGCTCCCGAAGACATGCCGATTCATTGCGCGGCAAGCATCCTTTTCGTTTCGTCGTCTACGCCCAGGTCCACATCGTGAAACCGGGGTTCAGACGAATCGTCCCTAATGATCACAGGAGCCGTCGCAGGAGCCATCGGCGCTGGGGCTGTCACTATCCCGATTGCCCGCGACGCTCCCCGTCGACGACTACTCGTCGGGAGGGGAATCTCGTCGACCCAGGTCGGGCGATCTCGAATGTCATCGGCGTTGACCACTTTGATCATCGACACCCGCATATATAACCGCTTGCGCGTGACCAGGTTCCCGCTCTCATCGGTCTGTCCGGTATTCTTGAGTCGCACCTCCATGCGCCCAATCATCTTAACCGGATCGCGCACGTTAAGATGGTTCGCGAGCTCCTCGGGGCGCGCGTTGTAGCAGCGCACCGGCAGGATGTCATCCGGATCGGCGGTCTGGCGCATCCCGACCACCAGGCACCCTCGACCGGGGCCCCCGTCTTCTTGAGTAACGCGTTCGACAAAGAAGTTGGCGACGTATCCGGCCACCCAGGCCATATTGCCTTTGTCAGTGACCACGAGGCCCCCCGTCGATGTGGGCGCGGGACCGTATTCGGTGGGGCGCACCGCGTCTGTTGGGATGCCTGGGCGTACGACGCGCTCGTAGGCCTCCCGCGGCGGCATGTCGAGGATGTCTGGTGCGCTCAAATCCAAAGCGCGCAACACGACAATCGGTTCACCGTCGTCCCGGCCACCGTGCAACCGTGCCAGGACTTTCAGATTGCAGCCCTCTTTAATCCACGGGCGCATCGTATTCCCTTCGTCCAGCTCGAAGGGAATCATCTGATTCAAGTTGTTTGAGCGCTGTATGAAACCACCACGCGCAGTCAGATTGCGTGCCACACCTGCGATCCAGGCCACATTGAGCATCCCTGACCGGTAACGGTAGCGATACTCTTGTTCGGTTTGTTTGAATGACAGCATGTAGGCTCCCGGACGCGATAAGTGGGTCGATACATTTCAAGGTACCAGGCAATGATACGCAACGGAACTGCGTATAAATCCGCCCGATGGGTTATCATTTTTCAGAACCCCACAACAATGCGTCAGCATAAGAACTACACTGGCGATGACTCATGAGCAGAGACGAACATGGCTTCGAAGTCGCCATCCAATAGCAAACCGCGGGCTCGCGGCGGTAAAAGCGACAAGGCCCGTCGTGAGGTGCTGACACGGAACCTGGCCCGGGGCGCGCCGTTGCTGCGTCTCATCAGGAGTCAAATGCTCGAGCGCGGCATCGACAGGGACGACATTGCTGCGGCCATGAAGCTCTCAAAGACCTATGTCAATCTCGTTTTTCTTGGGGAACGATGGATCGGTGGATTGGGGCCGGAGCAGCTGCGCGGACTGGCGGGCTTGCTGAATATCTCCACGCTTGGGGCGTATTTGCTGGCGAACGCCCTGAAAGTAACCGATCTTTTTCGCGCGAGTACGCTTGATGAGCAACTGCGTAATGTGCAACGCCACCTGGTGCGCGATCGAGAAGCCAGGCTTTATGCGTTAAGCGACGACGCGTGGGAGCGCATGCCGATCGAGGCAAGAGTCTGGTGCGCGCTCACGTACCAGCGCAGTATTGGGCGGATGATCCTCGAACCGTTTCCGCGCTTCGAGGTGACTACACCCATCGGGGTGACGCGGAACGCTACGCCCGTAATAAGGAAGCGTCTGGCGGGCAGCGCCTTGGTTGACGCGATTCTCAAGCGCATAAAGCAGACCGAAACTACGCTGACGTATTTCGCCGAATACGTCGATCTGTCACCATCCTACTGTTCGGTGATGATGCGGGGCGCGCGCCCCATCGGTCTGTTGCCCGCCGATAAGCTGCGCTTGATTGGGTTATTTCTGGATGTGTCGACGCTCACCGTGTTCCAACTCGCCGAGGTCTTCACCGAGGCCGACCTATTCCCTACTGGTGACGCACTCGATCCGCTCAAGCACGCTCTTGACCTGATATCGCTGGATGTGACTTTCGCTCATCACCTGCCGCAACCGGACGTATGGGCACATACGTCTGCGCCGGCCAGGCGACTGAGCGCCATCCTCTACCACCGGGCACGCATCCGTACGTTGATCGGCAACCCAGAGCACGATTAAGCGGTCACGGATCTGTCATTGGCGCGCTCAGCTTGCGAAGCGTGACCAGACGAGGGTGTACATGTTCCCATAGCTTGGCCGCCCTCGTCGCCGCGACGCGATCGTGTTCACTCAATTGTGCCAGTGCGGCCAGGGCCGCCTGCTCGTGACTTGCATCGTTGAGCGCGGCGACCAGGTGCCATTGGGCGGCCTGCAGAGCGCTGGGGGCTAGAGCAGCGAGTCGCGCTTGCGCTTCAGGCCAACCGGCCTCGGCCGCGCGCAGCAAGAACTCCTGCGCCCGACCCAGATCAACGGGGCATCCCCGACCATCCTGAAAGCAAATACCCAGACCCAGTGCTGCCCTCGGGTCACCAGTGGCAGCGAGCGCCTTGGCGTAGAACTCGGCAGCCCTCGCCCCATCCGGCGCCACGGCGCCAAGCCCTTGTGAATAAATCGTTGCGAGGATCATCAGCGCCTCGGCGCGCCCGCTGCGTGCCGCGTCGGCGAGGAGCTCGACCGCCTTCTCCTCATCAAGATCATCGACTGTTGCGCCTTTGAGCACGAGGAGCGCGAGGTTGAATTTCGCGCTCGCCAGGTATGGCGCCGCCAGGGCGTAATACGCCGCTGCCTTCGCGATGTCTGGTGCGTTGGAGGCCTCCGGGTCATAGCTTAGCCCAGAAAAAAATGCCGCCTGGGCGCTCCCGCGTCGCGCGAGGTCCTCGATCTCCCGGAGCGCCGTTCCGTGGTTGGCAGCGAGCGCGTCATAGAGTTCGCGTGCCTTGGCATCTGCCTGGCCGGCGAGATCACAGCCACCCAAGGCGGTGCAGAACGCGAGCGTGGCGAACGCGAATGAAAGGAGCAGAAATCGGATCGCAACCATTCAATTTATACGGCTATCCGCTGTGTAGAATCTTCACTGCCTTACAAGCGCAACAATCTTACACAATTCGACGATCACGCAACGATGTCATTCCAAGCAAGGACAATGGATGGCTGACTCGATGGAGGTGCCGGTGCTGGCCCGCGAATCGCGCCTCAAGGGCGCGCTGTTCGTCAGGCCCGCGTCCGAAGAACCCGAAGTGACCAACGCGCCAGTCATGACGGGGTTCCTCGACGGTCCTGCTGGACGGATTCAGGTGGCGGCATTCCGGAAGACGTCGCTCAACACCCGTCGAATTTACCTGAGCCTCAAAATCGGCGACCCCCATTCATCGTATCTCTACGGAAGATTGTTCTCGCAAGCGCAGGCGCCTGCCCAGACGCAAGCCGGGAAGGAAAGTCCCGATTACACAGGATTTGTGAACCTCGTTGGCGATGATCGTGGCCATCAGCTGCGAATCGTGGGGTGGACCGTTGTAGGGCGACGACAGACCTATGTCTCCCTGCTGGTCGAGCCCCGTCCCGAGCGACATCTCAATCCTCTGAGCGAGGTGTCCTCCATCGGAGCGGCTCTGGAGGCGACCGATGCGTCGTCAACGTAGGACGCACGGCGTGCGATCCGCTTGTCCAAGCGTCATTCAAGGCGCTTCTCGTTCTACGCCTCCCGGCGCACCGTGTGAAGGCAATTTCTTTCGTACTTCTTGTGATCGTTCTCAGGAGAGATTCGATGCAACTCGCCGTTACGTCCTACGTCCCAGAGGCCACAGCATTTCCGCTGCGTGTGGTGGCAAACAACCCCTCGGCGCAAGAGGCCGCCGCGCCCGAAGCGTCGTGCACTTGCGGGTTCGCCGATGCACAGGCTGAAGCGTCCTTGCTGGGTGCATTACCCGAGGAGGCCGTTCTGTATGCCGTCTCGTGCATTACGGGGCGCTGTCGTTGTCGTAACACGCCCCGATAGTCGGTGCGTCTTTCATCGGTAATCTTTTAAGGGAGTGGGTTGCTATGACGATGAATAACAAGGTGTTGCTGGATGGTCACGTGGGGGCAGATGCGGAGCTGCGCTATATACCCGATGGCACGCCGGTGGTGAGCTTTCGATTGGCCACAAACGAGACCTACATCGACAAGGCGGGGGAAAGGAAGACTTCCACTGAGTGGCATTGGTGCCAGGCGTTTGGCTCTCTTGCGAAGACACTTGGTGAGTACGGTACGAAAGGCAAGCACCTGCGCATTGAGGGTCGACTCCGCACGCGCGAGTACACGGATAAAGCGGGCGTGAAGCACTACCCGACCAACGTGGTGGTTGAAGAATTCAAGTTTGGTCCCCTCGCCTCCGGGGACAAAAAGCCTGCCGAAGAAGTCACCGGGAAGGCGTCTACGGATCAGAGCGCCGCTGAAGCACTTGACGAAGACATCCCGTTCTGAGCCGACCCAGTCATCCACAATAAGGAGTGATGGAATGAATTCGATCGTCATGTCGGAGGCAGTGGCCTTGCGAAAGGCTCTGGCAGTGGCCCCCAGCAATGCGCTGCGGAGTGTAGTGGGGCAGGAAGCCCCCGCGACTCAACGAAGCGTAGCCAAGAAGGACGTCGTTCTCGCCTCTGCGTTAGAGAGCGCTCTTCTTGAGGAAACGGCGCACAGCGTTGAACACCCGCTGACCGTCTGTGCGCTCGTTCTGGCGCTGGTCTTGCCGTTTGTGCTCGCTATGGATCTGTGGATGAGTTGGGCGGAAGCCTGGCTGGTGTTCACCTGCATGGCAGCGATCGCCTTTGATGTCAGGCAGACAGCCCAGTGGCAGAATTTGCGAGCGTTGGCATGGGAAGTCGTTGACCCGGAGGGGTTGCTCAAGAGCAACACATCCGAGCACGCGCCGGTCGTGGCCTTGCTTGTCCTCATTTGCTTCGTCCCAGTGTTTCTGGCTTTAGAGGGCGGGCATACGGCACTCCTGCTGTGTCTCGTCGGGATTGCACTGATCAGCGTTGTGCGCGGAATTGACCATGGTCTCACCCGCGCTGCGTCCTGGGATAGTGTCCACCGCCGCATCGTGCGAGACGCGAAGGCCGGACCAAGCGGCGCGGCGAACAGCCAGGCTGTGGTTAGGAACAGCTCGGTGCGTCCCGCCGGCGTTGATAGCTACCGGAGTCAGAGCTGATCTCATCGTCGCCCGTCGCACTGATTGCGCGCCGCACCCTTGGCGTGCGATGGGCACCAGGCGCCTATGGGGGGCTCCTACTCCTTGCTGCCGCGATCCTTCTCTTTGGGGCCGCGATCATTTGTGTCACGATCGAGGCGCAGCAAGCAGTCTTCCCTGTCACGACGGGATTGGTGCTCGGGGCGCTGGGGCTCGCCGTCTTGCGGCGGAGTTTGGTGCGCGTACGGGGCGTCTCTGTTGAGCGACGAGCGCGATCGAGCGTGAGGTGGCCAGAGAGTTGGGCCATCGTGAACAATCGTTTGCTCGCGGGGGGCGGAGACATTGACATTTTCGTCACATCTCCCAATCAGGAACGGTTCGCCATTGAGATCAAATCTTACTCCGGTGCGATCGTGCGTCGCTCGACCTGGAGATCCAGTGCGCAGCTGGTGCGATTGAACGGGAAGCCCTTCGCACAAGACCCGGTGGCGCAGGTTGAACGAGCGGCCGCCGAATTGAGGGCAACGCCGGTGATCTGGTTTCCAGCCGCCCGTTGCGCGAGTACGACCCGAATGCGATCGGGCGTCATCGTCGTTCAGGGTGGTGCGCACCACCTGGTGCGGGCGATTGGGGCGCGGCGAGTATGGTAGAAAGTTGGGCTAACAGTTGTGTTGGACTATAGCGATCACCTTTTTGTGGTGGTGGTCCGGCGCCTTGTAGCGCCCAGTCAATCGTGATCGCGAACTCGTTCTTTCATGAACACCATCCAATGCGTGCCAGCTTTTTTACCCGACGCATTGCCGAAGAGAGGTTTGTGAGGAGTCAGGGCTAGGACTTCTCGCAGCTTTATCTGGGTTTCGCTCCACTTGAAAACGAGAACGCCGTGTGCGTCGAGGACACGAAAGCACTCGGAGAATCCGGTGCGAAGGTCATCTCGCCAGTCTTTGCCCAGCTTCCCGTACTTGGCAGCCAGCCAGGACCTCGGCCCGGCTCGAACAAGATGGGGAGGGTCGAAGGCGACAAGTCGGAAGCTGCCATCTGGGTACGGTAAGGCGCGAAAATCAAGTCTGACATCGGGTGCAATGATGAGTTTGCGCGTCCCGTCCGCGTGTCCGTGTGAGCGGTCAGTGACGAAGGTTTCCTCGTTGCGACAATCGCCGAAGACAACGTCCTCATGGGTTCGATCGAACCACATCATCCGGCTACCGCAGCACGGGTCCAACACTCGCTTGTCGTCCATTTCAAACATGCCCTTCTCCTTCCAGCAGGCGTTTCTGGTAAGCCCTCAGCCCGAAGGCTGAGGGTTGCTCTTGTGCGGTGTCTGTGGACATGGGGTGCGCCTGGGTTGTGGACATGAGGCTTCGCGCAATCGTGGGTTGGTTCATGGCAACGCACAGGCACGCCGGGATGGCGAGTGACACAAGGACGAGACTGAGGCCGCATGCTTGTGCCAGAGGACGAGAGCGCGGGGGTTAGCGCGAACGCCGGCGGACACAAGACCGGGCGATAGCGAGAGCGAAGCGGTGCCTTGTGTCATCGAGCGAGGCGTGCCAGGCTCTGCCATGTAACTGAACCGACCTACGATGTACGACGTAGCTGAATGCCGACAAGCCAGGCGCACCCCGTGCCTCAGAGGGCGCACGCGAGAGCGGCGCGCCTCAAAGGCCCGAGCAAGGAAAGCTGGGGGGCGCGTGGGTTCAGACGATGCCCGAGCGATTCGCGAGTGGACATCGCCCAGAGTGAGGTGCGAAGCGCCGATCCATTGCGCGGCTGTGAAGCGAGTGCGGGCCGGGACGATGTCGCAGGACATCGCCAGGCGCGCGTGAAGCGCCGACCCAACTACGGGCCGGGCCGGTACGCACCTTCCAGATTCGCGCCGCTTAGGTACGCACCTTCCAGATTCGCGCCGCTTAGGTACGCGCCGATCAAGACGGCGCCGGTCAAGTCCGCGCCGATCAAATCCGCGCCGGTCAAGTTCGCGCCGATCAAGACGGCGCCGGTCAAGTTCGCGCCGGTCAAGTTCGCGCCGCTTAGGTACGCGCCGGTCAAGTTCGCGCCGGTCAAGTTCGCGCCGAACAAGTCCGCGCCGAACAAGTCCGCGCCGTTCAAGTCCGCGCCGATCAAATCCGCGCCGGTCAAGTCCGCGCCGAACAAGTCCGCGCCGCTCAAGTCCGCGCCGTTCAAGTCCGCGAGCAGCAAGCTCACCCCAGCGCCTACTGCGGCCTGCAGGGTGGTTTTTAATGTGTTGTGCGCGCAGGTGTGCTCGAACAGGACGCCGTGATTAACTCGGTGATGAATTTCGATAGTGTCCGAGGGTTTTGCTTGTGTGCTCATGTGTTGCCTCCGGGCGTTGGATTGCAAGGAGCCTGCGCGAAGCGTGCGCCTTGTTCGTCGCGATAGAAGTCAAAGACCGTAAAAATCATGGCTTGCGGGGTGTCCTTGGGGGCATGCTTTCCGAGGGAAGGGATTTTGTGGACGGGTTGTGCTTGTGTACTGCTCGTGTTCATCCGAGCTTCATGGCGCGGTCGATTGCGATTTGCCGTCGTGCCCATCCCATGAAAAGGCCAGGGGCTGCGTGCGCGTATTGCTGCACTGTCTCCTTCGCGTCGTGAAGCACGCTACCGTGCGTCCAGCAGAAACACGGTATGTGTGCCTGTACCCACTCGCGCAGGTCGAGGCATCGATGGCAGGTTTTGCGATGCGACCACTTGCCCTCGAACAGCATGGCGACGTCTTCGTACCGCGCGCCCACCGAAATACAGGTAAAACACTCGTGACATCGATGCGCCGCTTTCGCGCTGCGAACCGTCTGCGAATAGATCTGCGCTGGTTCGTCGAAGTCGCAGACGCAGTCGCTCATGAGTCATGACTCCTAAGATGCGCCTCTCCTCTCGTCCGAATCGCGTCTGCGCCACACCATTGGAAAAACTCAGAATCGCCCGGATCCACTCGCTTCAATTTCGCTGTATCCATGAAGTGAATCCATGCAATGGCGGCACAGGCCTCCCGTTCAGCTGCGACCGCTTTGGCCAGCATCACTTCAATGCTTTTCTTTTCCATCGTTCTATCCTTGAGGTATCACCCGCTCAACGAGCAGGTGGGGTTAGTGGACGAGCTGTTCAATCTCTCCTGTCGTCGAAACATTCATGCGTCACCCCCATTTACGACCGCCAATGCGATTGCAACAGGCCGTACCCAAATGGGCGTTGCGGACAGCCGAAAGGTTTCGCCGGACCATGCCAGCAATAGGGTCGTGCCCATGACCTCTGCAATGGCTTGAGCTGCATCCGGAGGCACCGCATTCCCGATGCGCTCGCGCCAGTCGCTGTCGCTCAGCCCGTCCAATTCAAGTGCCTCTTCTGGATCGACGAGCGACTGCAAGGCCGCCAACTCCAATGTGGTGAATGGGCGGTGCCAGGTGTTGTCGGTCGCACGTATCACCGCCACCAGTTTGTCGGCAGCCACAGGCATTCTCGGGTCAGCAACAGACCAGCGGCTATTGTCGTGACAGGCCGCAGCTGACACCGCCCCGCTGGGTTGCCCCCACTTTGCAACGCCATAGTGGCCGCCTGACAAGTAGGGGTCGCCTTTGCCTCGCTCCATGCTCAGCCGGGGATCCGCGACGGCATAGGCTCCCTCGCCGGTCGTGCTCCCAGAGATCACAGTGCGAGCCGGCTTGTCCCATTGGGTCACAAAGCGCTTGCTGTGCAGCCGACTGGCATCCACGCCACCTCGTGGGTCTGCGACTGCAGTTGCGCCGCTATATGGCCCCCGAGCACCGGTCACAGCGGGGTGTGGCTTGCTCCATTCAGTCAGGTGCAGCTTCGCTTGATGCGCACCCGCGCCCCAGTTCATGCGTGGATCAGCTAACGCCTGTCCGGTTCCGTGCGCACTGGTGACCGACTGAGCTGCCCGGTTCCAGGGAATGATGCGAAACTCGTTGGAGTGCTTGGCCGGGCTATAGTGGCGAGGATCGGCCACCGAGTAGATGCCTTGCCCCGGGTTGGTTTGGCCGGCGATCGTGCCACTCGCCTCGCCCCAGCGGCGCACGCCGTAGGCCTGGCCGTCATTCCACTTGGCAGACTGGCCGAAACGCGGATCCGAGACAGAGAATGAACCGTTGCTCGGAGCCGAGCGTCCGGCAACGGTCCCGTTCGGCTCGTCCCAGCGATTCACGCCCAGATATCCGGAGCGGTATTCAGGGACGACCAGGAAATCGCGCAGCATGCCGTCTTCGACCGCCAGCTTGTTCAGGCTGCGCCAGTCGCTACCGGCTTCAACGAACGCCAGGCGCACCCACGTCTTCCACTGAAGCTGCGGAACGCGATGCATGGGGCCGCCGGTCGGGTCGCCCGGGAGCGGCATCCGATCGAGGACGGAACCGACCGACTGCAGGCTCTTCTTCTCCGGCTCATACAGGAACGGGGGCACCTTCTCAATGTGACGGGCGACCAACAGGAAGCGCTTGCGGCTCTGCGCCAAGGCCCCGAGTTCGCCGCAGTCATGCGTCGTTTCCGCGACCGCGTACCCGTAGTGGCGCAGCAGTTCGCCTATTTGGTCCAGAAGGGGGCGCCCGCGATTAGCGATGCGAGGCACATTCTCGAATACGATCAAATCGGGCGGCTCGTCTGAGAACGCTTCAAGCATGAGCCACACGCCCCGAAGCGTGAGCCGATTGAGCGCCTGGTACTTCCGTGTTTTGCTTCTGGACTCACTCAGGAGACCAGAGAAGCCCTTACAAGGGGCCGACAGAAACACTATCTGCGGGTATTCCCAACCTGCCGCCGCGCGAATGTCGGCGGCAGTCGCCTCACGCCAGCCCGCCGGCGGCTCGACGCCGTGGAAGTCGATGAACTGGCTGCGATCGAACAGATCGAGCACAGTCCCGCGAGATCCGCTCAATCGCTCGAAATCTCGAATTGCTGCCGCGTCAACGTCTATGCCTCCAAGACATCGAAATGCGCCGACCAGGTTGCCAACCCGCGGCGACGCCTTGTTAAAACCTTTAGCCCCGCCGCCGACCCCGCAGAACAGATGGAAATGGCGAATCTCGCGCACATCGTCGGGCGCTGTGGTGGATTGGTGGCGGCTCATACCGTCACCGCCGTCGTATTCGTGAAACGTGCAGTTTTCATGATGATGTCCTTGTTTTTTTCTAGTCCGGATTGACTGGAATCGGTTGCACAAGGCCATCCGTTGCGTAGCGGTCCATCGTGTGACGTATTGGTCTGGGCACCTTGTCCCAGGTGCGTCCGTCGAGCAGGCGGCGGGCGGCCTTCTTGCCCACCCACAGCATTACTTTCCCGTTGACGCGCGTCTTTTCGGTCTCGAAGCAGTGCACCATCCCATCGAGCGTCACAATGAAGGCGGGCTTTTGCTGAGCCCGCCCCATGGACGTATCGAAGCGCTCGCCGGTGCGCGGTTCCCTCCATTCCCCCCATTGCTTGAAGTGGAACGGAACACCAGCCGTTTCACACTGATCGCGCAGGCTCCTGACCCAGTCGGGATGCATCGGCCTCGCATCGGGTCCGCTCTCGCCACCGACAATGATCCAGTCAAGAGTGTTGTGCATCGGCCTGGTAAGTTGTGCGCCAAGCGCGCGGCCGTAGTGATCTTCAAAAGACAGCCGCCAGTCTTCCTCCGAATCGCGCCACAGGTCGATTTCCTCCTCCCAGGTATAGGGAGTGAGGCTGTCGATCTCGTTCACTTCGCGTCCCGAGTTCAGGTGGGTGAGATCAACGGGACCAAGCAGAGGCTCCATGCTGAGAAATCGAACGGATGCGGGCACATCGATCAGCTTTGGAATTTCCCTGTCAGCCTCTTCCTGATTACAAATCGACGCACCTAACCAGACGTTGGGAGGCCACCCCGCAGCGTCGATGTTGCTGGGATCGGGGCCGTGTTGAAAGGATGTCGAGATCCAGTGCGCCGGGACCATGCTGCGCACATTGCCAACTCGCTTGGTAAGCAACAGCCAGTCGAGTTGGGGTGTCCTTTCGATAAGGGCAAACAAGTCCTGCCGCCACGTCGTTGGTACTTGGTTGTCGAAGACGTCCGCTAGCGAGGCACAGAAGACACGGTAGCGAATGCCCAATGCCTCCGCTTCGCGGTTCCAGCGTAACGGCTGCTTCCAGTTCGTGCTGCTGGTACGTTGGCGTTTCTTCCCTTGGCCCCAACGCATCGCGTGGCCACTGACTGCGAAGCGGCGATCCCATGCTTCGGCGTAGCAGTGGTCGCAACCGGGCGACACTTTGGTGCAACCGACCCACGGGTTAAAGGTGTGGTGCGTCCATTCAATGTTCGAATGCTTCATGATGATTACTCCGTTTTGGAATCGACCGGCTCCGCGACATGGGAGGGCGTCGATCGCATCTGGTGATCTGTTGCGTGTCGGACAACACTCAGGCCACCTACAGTTGAAGGGCAGACTGCGCGGTGCGCTGGTGCTGTAATTGCAGGTAATCGGGGTTGATCTCGCAGCCAAGCCAGCGCCGGCCGAGGGCCTGCGCGACCTGTGCGGTGGTGCCGCTGCCCATAAACGGGTCGAGCACGATGTCACCGGGCTGCGATCCTGCAAGGATGCAAGGCTCGATGAGCGCCTTGGGGAATGTTGCGAAATGAGCGCCAGAAAACGGCTCACTGGGTATCGTCCAGACGTTGCGCCGATTTCGGCTGTCGAGAACGTCGCAAAACGCCTCGGACGTGCTCGGGTTGTTTTTAACCCTCCACCCCGCGCCGCGCCCCATCCGCGTCGATTTGCCGTCAGAGTACGCGCCACTGTCTGCGTCTCCGGCAAGCGCAGATTTCGGGGGTAGCGGCCGTCCTTTCTCGCGCCCTTCAGCGTGGTAGTTGCCGTGCCCTCCGGCACCCATTCGAGGGTCCCACCCGTCGGGCGTTTTATATATCGAGCGTCGTGCGTGAGCGCCACCGTTGACTGGTTCTCTAATTGAGTCCTGGTCGAAAAAGTAACTCGGTTTCTTGCTTAGCAAGAACAGGTACTCGTTCGCCTTTGTAAACCGATCCGTAACGCTCTCGGGCATCGGGTTCGGCTTGTGCCAGATGATGTCCTGGCGCAGATACCAGCCATCGTCCTGGAGGGCAAATGCCAATTTCCACGATTGACCGACGAGTTGCTTTTCCCTGTAGCGGTCTCCCATTTGCAGCCACAGCGTTCCATCGTCGGCCAGGAGATCGCGCACCAGCGAAAACACGTCGACCATTGTTTCAAGCCAATCTGTCAGCGTCGGCTCTAAGCCGAATTGGCCGTCGATTCCGTAGTCCCGCAGTTGCCAATAGGGCGGACTGGTCACGCACATCTGCACGCGCACGCCCTCGGCAATCAATTGGCGCATTCCATCGCGGCAATCGCCGAGCAAGCGGCGATTGAACCCGGTGGCTGAACACTGCTGAGAAATCAGTTCAACTGACATCGCATTTTCCTACTGTTGAATAGACGTTTGGTCGTCCTTAGGCGACCATCCGTGCGGCCTGAGCACATCCTCACGACGGGTCGCAGCAACCAGCGTCGCAACGGCGGCGCGAAATGGAACTCGCCGGAGATGCATCAGGAGATCAATCGCGCCGGCCCCACCGCGCGATGTGCGTGCGTCAAACCATTTGTGGCCGGTGGACAGCAGCTCGAACGCGTTATTCCCGTCGACAACGAGCAACCGAACGGTCTGGCTCGCCTTTGCGGGTCGAAACGTCGGGTCACGCTTGAAGGCAATCCCCAGACGAGCCATGACCAGCTCCGGGGCCATCTGTCGAAACCGCTCAAGCTGCACCTCGTCGTATGAATGCGCTGCCATGTCACCGCTCCTGTTCGGTCGCCGGGTCACTGCCGCCGCCTTGGCCGGCACTGGACTCCGGTGAAGAGGGCGGGGGAAGGACACCTTCCCCCACCACCCCCTTCCGGCTACTCGTGTTGGAGACAACACTTTCAACCCCCCTGCCTGGCGGGTCGCTTCGCTCGGGAGGTCTAAAGCCCTCCACATACAAGAGGGGCGCGTTTGCCGCCGAGGTACCACACTGGGACGGCAACCTCGGGGTCTCGAGTATCTGATGCACGCGCTTTCTGTAAGTCTTTGTTTTAGTGGCAATTGCACGCTCGCTTAAGCGTTCTGCGTGCATCGCCCAAACCGTGGAGACGAGCGCTTCCTCACTCATTTGGGTCTGCCGTAGCCCGTATGTGTCGTATACAAGAGGGGCGCTCGTGCCCGCTTGAACCACTGCCCTGCAATCGCGTCGTACGGTAGACTCGTCCACCTGCAGATGCTTCGCGATGGCCGCTGTGCCCCAGCCGCGCTGGCGCAGCTGCAAGGCCTCTTCCCGGCGCTTGTCGCGCGCTTCGCGCATCGAGATTCGACTTGTGGTGTAACGGCCCTCCACGGCCCGATTACGGGCCTTCTGGCGGGCTTCCGTCCGTCTGGCGCGTTCCTCTTCGGGCAAAATCGCGCGCAACTGGGGCATCAGATCCGGTGTCACCAGTGCCCCGAAGGTCTCCCACAGTGTGCTTGTCTTGAATTTGTAACGCGGATCGACCTGGCGTCCGCCCCAGTCGTAGTGCTTACCGTCAGCCGCATCGGTGGCGCGCTTGACGACCGATGAGACGCATGTGCGAATCTCGGATTCGGTGAGGCTGGGCATGTGATGCGCGGCCACGTGCTCGATTTCGTTGACCAGCGCCTCGGAGCGTGTGAACCAGCTCAAGCTCACCGCCATGTGCATAAGCATCTGATTGCGATGACCCTGGGGCACGCCACCGAACCAATGTGCGTCGCTGATTTTTATGAGGTCCTGGTATCGCAGGTACCACACCTTGTAGATGGACCCAAGATTGCGGGGCGCCCCTGAGGCCCTACCCTCTTTCGCATCCTTGCAGGCGCGTGCTGCGCGCAGATCGCGGATTTCTGCGCGAGGGATAATGATCTGGTCGCATAGCCAGTCGAATTGATATCTCTGGTCATTGAGAACCTCTGCGGTGACTGCGCGCTTCACCGAATCCTCGGCTGCTGTATTGCGGCTGCCGACCACGCGGAGCACTCGCGTGGCGTCGACAACGGCCGAGTCACCGCGGGTGAGCGTTACCAGCGTGCGCTGAACGGCCTGCCAGCGCGGCAGTGCTTGCTTTGGCGTGCGCTCAAAGAGCCAGTACAGGTGGGCACCACGGCCCGTGTACACGATCATATTGGGGATGGGAATGCGCGCCGTTTCGATGCGCCCTATCGCGTTCCACGCCGTACGCACGGGGCAGGCCTCACCGTTGTGCACATCGATGTCGACGTAGAAGGCGTTGAGACCGGTCAGCAGCCGGATGAGTCGCCAGCCATAGAACTCGTTCGGTGTGACAAAAACCTCAGGTTCATCGGTGTATTTCGACAGTGTCTGCAGCGCGGTCTCACGATTGAGCCGGTACCACTCGCGACCCTCGGTGGCCTTGCGGCCACGCAGCCAGAGCAGGTGCTCATAGTTTTGCGACGGTGCGAGGAGCCGAAAGTGATCGGCCGGGGTCGCGAGTTGCCGGGATAGCGTGGGATCGCGGTTGACACCTGGCCAGGGCGAGATATTTGTCGCCTTGCCGCCGTTGCTCAATGACGGCGTGACCGCAGCGTTGCCCGATGCAAGCACCAGGGGCTGCTCCGCACGCTGCGGGCGTTCAGGGGCGCGTGATCTGGCAGCAGCTGCCATATAGCCCCCGAGTAGGATAGTGCTGTGATGGCATGGCCATCTTGCATTCCTTGTTCCGTGGGGCTACACTGTTGACAGTGTGTTGCCCCCAAAGCCGACGCACCGTCCGGGAGCCACCGCCAAGTAGATACCGGACCACATGTTTTACCAAACCCCCTAACGGGGTCTCCCGTTAGGGGGTTTTGTTTTTCCGAAGCCACTTTAGCATTAAGGCGGTACGCAATGCAAGATGCCGCTGAACACTCTGGATACCCCCCTCTCTCGCCATCGTTTCGCAAGAACGAGGGCTCCTGGCTGCACGCGGTGGATATTCACCGGCGGCGCAATGGACTACCCCATGCATTTCGATGCCGCGTCGTTGTCGATGGCGGCACTACTGGGAGATCAGACATGGGGGCAGGAATCTATTATTTTGACGCGCCGGCAGGCGACGACTGGGTTGAGACGGTCTACGTTGAACTTGATCCGGTGACTTGGAACGAGATGGAGGTAATGCAGGAGGAGGAGTTCAACTCTTGGCTCAAGCATGCCCACCCGGACACAGAGTTGTCAGAAAAAGACCAGGGCCTTCTCAGAGAGGTTTGGCGTGGTGAGGCGGGGTGGCCCCAAAGCATGGAGGAACACGTTAGTCGCCAGCGGGAGGACCAGGAGAATCGCATCTACAACGCGCTGAGTGACGGTTTCGGTGGTTCGTTTTGCGGCTACGCGGACGGGGCCCGCAAGGACTGTGAGGATTTGACGATCCTGGCCGAACATGGTCGCTTCATCATAGGAAAGGCCTACACCTACTATGGGGGAGATATGGCGATTGTGGTCACGCCCCAACCGTCGCTGCAGGACGATATCTTGGAAATCGAGCGCTACGGTCGCGGGGTGTTCCGGATGCGAGGGGGTCAGAGTCGTGCTGAGCATCTGGCTCTTGCGAATCTGAAGCGATCGATGGACCGTGGAACGCTCATGGCTGAGTTGCAATCAATCTTTCGGCGCGTGTTGTCTTGCCTGGATGAGGAGGGCCTGGCGGAAGATATGTGGTTTCGCACAGGGGGACAGACAGGACAAGAGTATGTCGGTTCCTCTATCCAGCAAGCCCTTGCCGCGGATCGCGCCAAGCGGGTTGCACTGGCCAGACGTCGTAGCGAACAGAAAATCGAACGCGAGCAACGACAGAAGCGTGCGTGGGACCGTCAGGTAAAGGCTGTGCAGAAGCATCTCGACCAGGTGAATGCAGAAGGTGCGGCATGCTCAGTCTCCTGGTGAACCGGCAGCGGATCATGTTGATTGCCGAGGCACATCCCGCTTGGGATACCCAGACTCGATCGGCTTCAAGATCCTAGCAAATCGTTGATCAGAAATCCGGTCATGTCATCGACTCGCGCGTCGCCGCTGCATGGGAGTAGCGCCGCAGGCGGATCGAAACATTCCGCATTCAATCACAGATCACGCGATGGCATCAATGGCGGATTGCGGCCTTATTTGAGTCTGGACGAGACAAGCAACCCGGGCGGCGCGATCGTCCTTGGGTGATCGCGCAACGGATGTTCTCCCCGCAAGTAGACCGTCCCGGCCGGGACCTTACCAAGGGAGAATGAAAATGCCGCAAGCGTCGCAGTGGAACCACGAGTACGAGCCTCCAGCCGGTTACGGCTGGAAACGGCAGCTGTACATCAGCCTTAAGGGAGTGGTGGACTGGCCGGAAGGCCCGCAGGTGCAAGACTACTACTTTGAGAAGGTTTACGTAGCTCTACTGCGGGTGTGCCCGATTGAACGGCCGTCCGACCGTTCGGAGGAAATCGCTGGTGCCACGGTCATAGGCCAAATTGGCCGAATGGCGATCTGCCGGATGTACTGCGAAGGAGATTCTCGCATGTCCTTAATTATCACCCCGGCTAAGGAAGTGCAGGGGTGGGTCTGGGCGCTTGAGAATCGCTACTGGGAGCCGATGGCCGAAACGCCGTTCGTCAAGACGCTCAAACGAGCGATTGATCGAGGCGGCCTACTAGGGGAAATGGATAAAGTCGAGAAGAAGATTCTCGGCGCCATTTTCAAGGCCGGCTTCATCGATGCCGTACGGTATCGAGACACAGGTCGCACCACGAAGTCCGTCGCGGAAGTGGCGGCGGGACGCGACGTTCTGAGGCGTCTCGCTCCAGAACTGCTGATGGTTGCTTGATAAAGCAGGGCCACCCTACGGATTAAGGGTTAGCCTTGCACACAATACGCCTGGCGCTCCCTTTCAAGGGACGTCAGGCGTTTTTCTTTGGTGCGTCGTTTTCTGGCGACGTACGTCATTGTCGAGAGGTGAATATGAGCAAGCAAGTGACCGCCAAGGAATTGGCAGAAATCGTAACGAAGCTGCTGACCAATACCCAGAACACTGGAGAGCTTAAAAGCGTTGGATCTTTTAAGCGATTCATGACTGACATTGCGCAAGTGGTCTGCAACCACTGCGGTGGAGAAGTGCGTAATTCGGCGCGCCCTCCGGAAGACATCTGGTGTGTCGACATTGGAGGCAATGACAGGTTGCCCGATCCCGATGCGGGCATCTGGCGGACCGACGACCCGCAGGAAGGTACGCCGGAGTGGTACCAAGCCAAGTTTGGTCAAGAGGATCCGTCGTGGCCCAAAGCCGAATGGCGGATCGATGTTGCCTGCGGTGATACCAAGCTCGGCTACTGGAACTGGGTCCGTCATAACATGGAGAACACATCGGGGAATCTGAGCGTCTGCAGCGATTGTGGCCAACAAGTCGAGGGTATCGTGGGTTGCCCGGACGGGGCGGAGGTGTGCCGATCGTGCTTTGACGCGCATTGATGCGGCCAACCGAGCAGGGTGCCTGGCTCTCGTTGGCAGGTCGTTCTGTGGCCACGAGATGAAGCGAATCGGTACGCGTCAATCCGCGCCGACGCAGGCGAAACGCAGACTTCAATCTGTTGACAGTTTGGTAAGGACTCTGTTGGGCGGCCTTTCTTACACACATAACGCCTGGCGCCCCCTTTTGCTGGGGCGCCAGGCGCTTTTCTTTGGTGCCTCGCCCCAGCGTTACGACTGACTCGGTGCGCGCGCAATGGATGCCCCCTGTGCAACGGAACGACCCCCGGCCGGGGTGTCGGATTGATAAACAGGAGGAGTGATGGAAGTTCAATTGCGAAATGTGAAGTACGCGGAGTTCGCCTCAGAGGAAACCCTGTGTTTCGAGGCGTCCGTATGCATTGACGGGCACCGCGAAGGCACGGCCAGTAATGACGGTCGCGGCGGCGCGACGATGATATGGCCGCCCTCGCTCGGGGCCAGGTTGAACGCCTATGCGGCCACGCTTCCGCCGTTCCGAATGCCGCATGACCATCCTGACAAACCCGGCATGCCATGGGACATGCCGCGCGACGCAGACATGCTTCTCGCCGACTTACTGCAGCAGTGGCTTGTTCGGCGGGATCTGAAACGCGCATTGGCAAAGCGTGTTGTTTTTGTGACCGGGGACGGCTCGGTAAGGGAGACCCGCACGCTCACCCCGGCTGCGCTTCAGGCGCAGTTGGCCAGGGCGGATCGGCACCGCGCGTTCAGCGAACGCATTCTCAATGAAATGAACTTCGAAGATGCCCTCGTGCTGTTCCGGGCGTACGTCGAACGCAATTCAAAAGGAGCAGAACGATGAATCTTACAAAACCTCTCGTGCAAGCGAGAACGAAGAGCCTCATCCGGGCGCCGCTTAACTGGGCGGTGGCGCAGTGCTGGTGCGAAGGCGGAGTGCTCGA
Source organism: uncultured Pseudomonadota bacterium (assembly GCA_903921325.1). Classification (GTDB taxonomy): domain Bacteria; phylum Pseudomonadota; class Gammaproteobacteria; order Burkholderiales; family SG8-39; genus CAIXPL01. The sequence continues at coordinate 72,931 of CAIXPL010000038.1, read as the reverse complement.
CATTGCCCGGACGCCGCAATCCGCACTCTTGCGCGTCGAAGAAGCGGGCACGCCGTATCACTTTGACGAGGACTGGCGCCAAGGCGGCTGGATCCTCCAGATGGCAGACATTGACATCGTCAAAGAGGCGCGGACGCAAGGTGCGGCACAGTACACCGCCTCGAAATTGGGTAGCCCGTTAGTGGCCTCCGGGCCTACACGCCTGGTGGCTGGACTGCGCTGCTATTTGCTGCACGAACTCGGTGAGCGGGTTGAGGTCCCGGCCGAACTGCTTGCAGTCGATGTCCGGGTGGTCGTCGATGGTGGCAAGGATCTGGCCTCGGCGTACTCGCTGTGCTCGGACGACGGCGCCGTGTGGCTGCACGCACTGGAGCCCTCGATCGAGCGGCGACTGGAGTTGGAGGCCTCGCTTTATCGCACCGGGGAGGCGATATGGACGCCGTTTAGTCAGCCCGCGTTGGTGCTTCGGTTGCGTCGGTTTGACGTGGCATCCGACAGGCCGCGGCACCAGTTGGCGGCCTGATTGTCGTAGGTACATTGCACGCATAACCCTGCCCTTTTTCGAGGCGCAGGGTTTTTTTTCGTCTGACGATCATTTATCAGGGGACGTGCATCGCGATGCAGCTAAACCATTGCTATCATCGTTCTAGCATAACGATGACGGCCTACCCTGCCCCGGTGCGAACCAGGCCGGCCTCGACACCCGATCGCGACGGACCCACCCAACCTCTCATCGCCGGATATCCGATGAAACCCTTCACTCTCGCAATAGCCGGTCACCTGGCGCTGGGCCTCGCGCTACCGGTTGCCGCCCTCGCCTGGGGACGCCAGGGCCATGAAACCATTGGCAACATCGCTGCCGCGTTGATTCAAGGCACCAACGCGGAAAAGCAGGTCCAGAACCTGCTCAAGGCCGATGAAACGCTCGCGACGGCGGCCGAGTGGCCAGACTGTGCCAAAGGCTTCATGTACTGCCAAAGGGAGCCAACGGAAGAAATGAAAGAATTCGCCACCAATAATCCGCACCACCATGCCTACCACTACGCCGATCTGCCGTTTCAACTATCCGCTTATCAAAGGGCCTCGATTGGCGCCTCGTCGGACGATGTGGTGAGCATCCTTGGAGATGCAGTTCTCACGCTACAGGGTAAGCCCGCCGTGGACCCGTCGCACAAACTCACGAAGCGAGAAGCGCTGTTTGTGATCGCCCACATGACCGGTGACATCCACCAGCCGCTGCACGTGGGTGCCCCCTATGTATCTGGTTCGGACAGGTTCGTGGTCCCGGCCAATGACAAAGAAGCGAAGGCGGAATTCACTCAGGGCGGCAACCTGCTGTGTCATGGTTCAAAGAACGTGCACAGCTATTGGGATGATGACCTGGTCGCACAGGCCATGCGTGCCGCCAAAGTGAAGACCAGTGCGGATTTTTCGCAGGCTCTCGTGCCGCAAGCACAAAAGCTAAAAGCCGATGCTGGGCCCGTCGACGCCTGGCCGACTGCTTGGGCGACCGAGTCGCTGCATCTGGCCTCAGCCGAGATCGCGCCCCTTGTTGTGACGGCCAAGCGCCCCTCTGGCCCCGATCGCTCGCCGTGCCAGCCGAGCGCAGCCAATGCCAAGACAGAGGTCTGGGACGTGCAATTACCGCCAAACTACGCCGCGCAAGGTGCTGCCACCGCAGCTGATCAACTCACCAAGGCGGGGGCGAGACTGGCGTACGTATTGAAGGCCATTTGGCCGTGAGGCACGATCACGTCGCGGCCACGGCAATGATGTGAGATAAGACTAACTGGCACGCGCGAGATTGAGTGCCAGCAAGCGCTGAAGAATGACTTCGTCAGGCATGTCGCAGGTGTAGTCCAGCCATCCGTAGGCCTTCGCGACTGCCTCATCAAGGTTACCGTGCGCACTGGCCAGCCAAGGTGGCATGGCGTTATACAGTTTTGTTAGCGTGCGCTCCCTGAGCTCGGCCGCGTGGCCGGGCTTTGCAATGATTCGATGCGTGTACCCTGGAACAACCTCAGGAATACGATCAACCCAATCTGGTGGGTTGAGCCACGCTTCGCGCAGGCAGTTGAGCGCCTGTGCCGCCGAGGCAACCGCACCTGCATTTGGATTATGGTAACTGGCCGGCTTGAGGTTGGGGGTGAGGCCGTCTGGAAACGGATAGGTTTCGAACGTGCTGGTGGGTGTGTAGCGAGGGCGATCTTCAAGACTCGTGCCGAGGCGCAACGACCAGAGCTCATGAAAGCGTGAGTGCAAAACGCCGAATGTAACGTCGTCGTCGCGCAGCGCGACCATAAGCGCTGCGTCTGGCAACACGCCCTTGGGGATCCACACCCAGATGCGATGCTTGCTGATCGCAGAGGTGGCCACCACGCGCGACAAGTTCGGCAATGCGTTGCGGAGGGCCGGTCTTGGCCCGCCATGCCGCCACCAAAATTTGACTAGGTTGGGATTGCGGTTGGTCATTCGCTCTGGTTTGACGCGATTCACAACCAAAGAGAAAGGCCGCTCGTAGAGGGCCGCCTCATCTACTGTCATTGTCATGCCAAAATCGACAATCCAGCAGTCTCGATCCCGTCCGGTGACATCTAAGCCATTCCATGATCGAGTCACTACGTCTGCATTCGATCGGCCGTTCGGGTTGCCACCGGCCTTAATCAGCTCGCGAGCTTCATCGCCAGTAATCTCGAAAGAGCCAATTTTCTTTGACCCGTGCACCATTTTGTCGGCGTTTTCGCGTAACTTCACGGCCCGGGTTAGATCCGATGCGCTGGCAGTGAGATCGCTGTTTATTCGAGCAACAACGACTCCGTCTTGGCGCGCTAGTTCATGAGTTACGTTCGCGGCGAAAGCCACAATCGATACTCGCACGGCAGCCCCATCGAGAACCCACGGTTGGTCGGGCCACGCATCAGTAATAACGCTTTCGTTGACGATCTTGTCCAGAACGACGCGATTCTTGCCGCCGCGAATGGAGTTGGTAGCCACGAGGCCAACCCGCACTGTATGGTTGCTCTGAACGGCGGCGCGCGCTTTCTCAAACCAATAGCACACTAGGTCTGCGCCTGGAGGAATCCGACCCAAATATCGAGACCGCAGACGGTCGACGTAATCGTCACCCAAGCTGCCGCGCATTTTTCTATCACCCAGAAACGGCGGGTTTCCTACGATGGCATCGGCGGCCGGCCAGGCGGACTCTGATCCGTCTGGATTCAACAGGGCATCCCGACACTGAATGTGGTCCAGGGGTGCGAGGATGGGCCGGCGCTGGATCTCGTACCCGTTCATCAGCATCCACTGGATTTCTCCGATCCAAACGGTGACCCGCGCCAGCTCGGCGGCATAGGCATTGATTTCGATGCCAAGCATGTTGGCCGGGCTGGTTTCAATGGTGATCTGACGGTGCAGACCCAACGCCTCGGCATCAAGGTTGGCGCGATGTTCTAGGTCCTTCAATGCGCGCAGGCCGAGGTACAGGAAGTTGCCTGAGCCGCAAGCGGGGTCGAGCACTCGAAAGTTCTTCAATCGACCAATGAATCCTAGAAACGTCTGCTGCGCCGTTCGGAAGGCCGTTTTCGAGCCTTTGCCGCGCCCGTGGTAGGTGAGCATGGCTTTGGTGATGATTGCCTTGGCGGACTCCCATTCGGCCGCCAGCGGGTGCACGATCACCGGCTCTATGAGTTTGCCAATAGTGCCAGGGTCCGTGTAATTGGCGCCTAACTGCGAGCGCATCGCGGGGTCCAATCCGCGCTCGAACAACGTCCCAAAGATGGCCGGCTCGATGTGGCTCCAGTCCATGTTCGATGCGGCAAGAAGGGCCTTAACTTCGTTCGCCTCAAGCGGGATCGGGTCAATTACTCGAAACAGTCCGCCGTTAAACCAAGCAATTTCTTCAAGCAGGAAATCGCCACCCTCCTGCATCGATGTGAAAAGATCGCTCAGTCTTTGGGTGAGCTTCTCCTGGTTACCTGTGCTTCTGTCGACAATGCGCTGAAAGAGCTTGGCCGGCAGCAGACCGGCATCCTCGGCGAACATCGAGAACAGACACTGGATTAGGAAGTGAGCAATTTTCTCAGGCGCATGCCCGCGCGCCTGCATGGATTGCGCAATGTCAGCGAAGCGGCCGGCCGCTTCGTTGGTGACATCAAATACCGTGCGACTAGGCTTGAACTTGTCTGGTGAATTAAAGACCCAGCGCAACTTCTGTAGATTCTCCTGACGCCCGATCTCGTTGAGCGGAATCAGGTGCACTTCGGATGCGGTGCCAGTAAAGTGGGTGTGAATCTCGATTAGTGCACGATTGCAGACAACGAGTAAGGGCGGGTTGTCCAGGTTCAGTGCATAAGTCATGAGCTGCTTCAGCGCTAGGGACAGATTGCCCTCCGGCCCTTTGTTTTCCCACGCGAAACAATTGCGCTTCCACACATCGGCCCAGCCACGTCCGGCGCCGGTGCGGGTGGCGCCGCGCTCGAAACAGTAATTCTCCGGATCTCCGGGTTTATCGACCCCCAGCATTTCGCAGAGGTCAATGAAGTACGTCTGCGCACCTGATTGCTCTGAGAGCGGGTTGTCCTGCCACTTCGCGATGAAGGCCTCAGGGGTCATTGGCAGGTTAGATAGAGCGCGAGTTGCCAGCTACAAAATACACCAGGTGGTGTCCGGTAATCGCAGGAGCCACTCATCTGGGCAGAGGTGAGCGGTCAGGCTGGGTATGCGGCAGAACGGGCGGGCAGGAATCGCTGACCGCACTCGAGGCGAAGCCGGCCGCAGCAATCTCTGGAATAGCGATGGCAGCATAGGCGGCGACCCCTGCAAGTGCAAAGACCAAGGCAAGCGTAGTAGCAACCCTGTGGACGATCGAAAGTAACTTCACATTGAGTTGTTGGTTCATGCTGAGCTCCAGGTTGGTTTCAACGGTGATTGACCAAAAGGTTCGTCGATCACAGGTCAGTCGGTTAGCACCGCTTTCTTGGATTGATGGCCATTCGTGCCGTTGTGACGCCGACGTGCCCGGGGTGTGAGGGTGACGATAGCACTTCGCTGAAAGGGTTGCCAAGCCTGTTGCGGGCTGGTCAGGTAGCGTCCGGCGGACCAAAAAGTCACAGCTCAGTCGCTAGGTGGCGCCTGGGAGGTGCGAGGATCTCGGTTTTGTGGTATACGGCAGGCGTGCGTGGTGTTATTTGGAGGCGGAGCAAGGCCTACCGTCACCACGCAACGGGAGCAGGACGATCATTGGGATCGGCCGCGGCCTGGCTGGATCTGAAGAAGGAATTTATAAGCATGCACCCTATAATGTTGCCTGTGGTGCTTTTGTACCCGTTTCTGATCGTGCCGTTGATCGTGTGTGACACGATGCCCCCAATCCTGTTGATCATATTGGGACCGCTTGCAATTCTGCTTTTCCCTATTGCGGCCTGTACGTTGATGGTGCTCATTGTTCAGAGCTTCCGCCGATTACTTGGCCTGAAACCTGTCCAGTTTGAGACCACCTGTAATTCTGATGATTCGGATGTGGGACCTTACATGGACGTGTCGCACATTCACTGTCGCCCGTGGCGCTATGTGTAGTTATCAGTCTGTATCGGTACGGTCGCGCGACCGTTCTGTTGCGCGTCGATCTCAACGAAGATTGTTTATTTCCCCGCGTGGCAGTTTGTTGAGTGTCGCCTTTGGTGTGGGATCCGAAGCAGCTGTCGACGATTGGCGCTTTTGTAGTGCGCCCGCTATGTCTCTGAGGGTTTGATCATCAGGGGTGTGCCCTTGCGTATTTAGTACACCGACCTTGGCAATGTTCTGTCTGAGGTTGGGGTCGTCCCGCATGGCTGAAACGAGTTCTCTCTGCATTTCAGTCGGACTGCCAGGGCGTAAGAATGCGGCGCCGACAAAAAACTTGTCGGCCACATCCTTATCCATCAGCGCTTTGGCGGCGACAACGGTGCCGGCTACCATGGTCTGTTCCAACAGCTGGTCATTTGAGCCACTGTTAATCATTGCTCGCGTACTCTCTGCGGCAGCTTGCACTGTCTGTGCGGAAGGAGCATTCGCTCGCACTGTTCCTTCGCGTTCCATTTGTTGCTGGCGGTGTGCGATTTTCGCTGCAAATTCGGCGTTTTTTATGATGACGGCACCGCGATCCTGGTTCGCTTGATTGTCCACGGCCTGTTTGCCTTCGTCCAACAGGCTACTTGCTGAGTCAGGTCTTCGCATTCCCGTCATCGCCTGTTCGGCAGCCTCCCTCTTCACTTGAATGGCGGCGTCCAAGAGGTTATCGAACCCGGGTCGGCCTCGTCCTTGTGCCGCCTGGAGAATCTGGGCGTCGCTCATTCCTTGCCCGTGCAATTTTTTGATCACTTCGTTCGTCTCGTTCACGCTAAACGAAGTAGAAGCATCGTCGCTGCGCCGTTCACCCGAGCTAGCCGATTTGGTTTTCGCGAGAAATGTCTCGCTCGCTTGAGTGGCGGACTCTGCTTGACGCAGCTGGGTTTGCAATTGCTCCGCCTTTCCGCGCACTTCCTCGCTAGAACCGTTCAATCGAATGTCATTGAGAATTTTGTCATTTTCATCGAACGCCTCTTTGTTCGAAAGGATGTTCTTCAAACCAGCATCTGTGTGAACCCCCCTTGTTTGGGAGACGGCCTGGCCGCCATGAGCACTCACGTTCATCTGCGCGTTGAAGCCGGTCTTGGTCTCGCCCCCGGTTCCAAAGAGGTTGAGGCCAATCTTTGCGCTTCCTTCTGTGTAGACGGTTCCTTGGACCTTCGCATCCCACCCTGCGTCTCGTTTCGTCGTGTTTTGGTCGTTAAGGCCTTCTCCGGAGCTTGCATCACCACCGCGGGAGCTACCTTTGATATGTGAAGCGTCGCTTCCAACACTGAGGCCTCTCTGGGTGGCAGCTGTCCAGGCTGCTTTCCACTCCGCGCTGTTGGTTAATCCCTCTGTGGTTTCCAACACTTTGGAGCGAGCGGCAGATGCCCTTTCGCCAAGCTGGGTTTGGACGCCTGACTCGACCGTGTTGGCCAATCCGCTTGAGAAGGTGGTCCGCAGTTGTAAGCCGAGATCACTTTGGTTTGCATGAAGAATACTAACGCCTCCGGGTCCGTTAATGGAGGTTCCCTCAGCAGACTTATTAGTCCTCATATTGGGGTCTGTCCACTCCTGCGATATGTTGTTTTTGTTACCGGTGCTGCTGTCGAAATTCGTAACTTTGTCTGAAAACCCGTTCTGACTGAAATTGTTTCGGGAATCGTTAAACGTGTTGACGTTGCCCCAGCCGACGTCGCCCATGCGGATGTTGCCCTCGCCGATTGCATCGCCCGCTTTTTGCGCAGCACCCTGCGAAGGTGACATGAGTCCGCTCGCCACGCTGCTCATGGCGACCTCACCGCCCTTCACCAACGCATAGGCGATGGCAGGTACCGACAACGTGAGCATGGCGGCGATCGACTGGCTACCGAGGGATGCCGAGTAAAGGTGAGCAGAGTTAATTATGTTCGCGCCCGTCCCCGCGCCACCCATGCCGTCCCCTATCGCCGCGAAGGCCAGCGTGTCACTGGCTGTGGCCAGATAGTTAATGATTGCGTATAGGGGCGCCCACAGTTGCAACCAGAACAGCGCAAAAACGTAGCTGCGTAGGACAGAGCCGGCGTAGACGCCGGCGACGATGATGAGCACGAACACAATCGGAAACACACCAAGGATGACCGCCTCAATCGCGTTGCGAATGAGCGGCAACGTCTTCTCGGCAACATTGGACATCGCGAAATAGCTCGTCCCCGATGAGGCCTCCGCCATCGAACTGGCGAGCGCGACCTGGACCGCCGCGGGGTTGTTCTGCATCTGCGCAATCGTCACATTCGCGTTCTGCATGAAATTCAGCATCATGCCCTGCTGGATGTTTTGGAGGGCGCTCTGCGAGTTGTTGAGCATCAGGCTCTGAACAGCACCGACTTGATTAGCGATGATCGCAGCGGCCTGCGCATTGCCGGGATTCATCGTTGTGCCGAGCCGGTTTTGTTGTTTCTCTACTTCGAGTGATAAATACGCGTTCAAGTTGAAGTAGGCTAAATCGCACGGGAGCGTCACGGCGGCCGCCGTTCCTTTGTTCTCCATGACGTAGGTCATGCGACCCGGATTCAGGGAGAACGCGCCTGCGCCGCCAAGCCATCCCCACAGGTCGGTGGTGGACGCCATTTCCTGCAAGGCGGCGCTGTTGCCAGCCAATTCGGGCTGCACACAGTCCGCGACGAAGGTCGTGAGATCCTCGTTCAATGCTGGATTCGTAATTTGGAGTTTCTGCATCTCGGCGATCATTCGAGCGCCAAAGACCATGCCGGTGTTGGAAAAACTCACCGAGTCGACCGGTGTAAAAAACGTCTCAAATTGTGTGGTGAGCCAATACCCGATATGACTGGTTTCTGAGGCGAAGAACGCAACACCAAGAGGGACGTTGGCGACGGTATAGACGTTTCCGCTGCGGACGTCTTGAATGACGACGCTGCTTCGGGGGACAAACAGTACTCCATAGAAGAGCGCGACCATCAGGAAGTACGACCAAGCCTCCTCGCCACGAGACTTCACCAGGGCTGCGGTCGCGGCCGCGAGCAGGCCGGCGATCCCCAAGGCTTTGAGCAACCCGGTGTAATCGCTCCCGTTCATGATGGCGGCGATCGCATTGAGTACGGCGAGGAGTTGATCCCCGTTCCAATAGGCGTAGATCGTGTAGGTCATGAAGTCGGCTCGCTCAATGGTGCGGCGAGCGCATGTTGGCAGCTAACTGTGCGCTCATATTGCCGTACAGGCCCTTCTGCAATTGTTCGATCTTTTCGAGCATTGCTGCTTGCGCGCGGATCTTCGCGTAAATGGTCATGCTCTCTGCATTGGCGTTCTCGTACACCTTCTGAGCACGGTCGCGCAGTGTGCGACGCGCATCTTGAAATGCGTGTTTACGGCTGGTCTTGTCGGCTAAATCGATAGCCCGGAGCGCCGCGGTCATGGCATGGCGCACGTATTCCGAGGCCAATTCGATGGCGACTGCTTGCGAGTATTGAGGTATGAGGTCGCCGGCAATGTCTGAAAACGCGTTGCCGGGTTGCGCCAGAGTAGAGATGATCTTGTAGATCGGAATGCTCGTTTTGGAGACAAGCGCCATGTCTGCGAGATCGGGCATTTGGCGCGATTGAATCGCGGTAGAGAGATTCGTGGCGGCTGCGTAGACCTGGACCGCAAGCGGCGCTGACTGGCTGACTCCCTCGGTGGGATTCAAGCAGGGGTCGTCGGAGCAGGTGTAGATTTTTACCCCATTGGTGTCATCGACCGTGCTCACGAGGTCGGCCAGCGTAATGATGGAGGCCTTTGTTATTGCTATAAAGTTGGTCTCGGTTCCGGTCGTCGTCGGATCCTTCTGAATGATCACGGTGCCGAGCAAGGCCATGATCATGCCCTTTTCGTCCGCCGTAAGGTCTGTGCCATTTACATCGGTTTGTCGGGAGCTTTTGAAGGCATCCCACAATATGTTCGATTCGTTAGTTTCCACTGTAACCCCGTTTTCGGTGGTCGCAGGCCTTGTGTTTTGGAGTGCCGTTGCGCCATCGGTGGCGACTTTGCTATTCGCGTCCCCGGCGTCCGAGGCCTGGCCAGTGGCGAGGAGATTACCCTTGGCTTCGGTGATTGCATCGGTGATGAATGCGCTCGCCCCGGAGCTGTTGAGTGCCTGGTTCGCCAAAGCGCAAGAGTTCTGGAATTGTCGCGTCCAGTGATTCAAGTCGTCCGCGATTGACTGCATCTGGGCGTTGAGGTCAGGCGAGATTGCGTTCAACGCGACTTTGAAGGCAAGTCCCGCTGCGTTCTGCCCAATGTTGCGCAGAAATGCGATGAACTGATCCTTGTTGGCCATGGAAAACGATCCCATGAACATGTCGATGCCGCCGCATCCGGCTTTAATGCTGGGCGGCGTGATGTGATAGGGGATGAAATTCTTTTGGGGGGCGCGCAGCATGAAGCCGCCGCCACTGATCACGTTGAGTGTCTGCGTTTTCATGATACTGGGCGGCGTCGAGTTGGCACCAGCCCCCGATTTTGAATAAAAATCCTCCAGGAACCCTGCGTGCGTGGGGGCGACAAGCGCCGCGCTCACCGCGAGCGCAATGACGGTCGTTTTGAAAGAACGACCGCAAAGGACAGGACGCTGGGTTCGATTGGGCATGGCGCTCTCCTAGAAGTTGTCGCCGGGCTGGGTGGTGGTGAGGATTCGAACGCGATCGACAATCTCGTCCATCGCGAGGACACCCGCCCCGAGTGGAACGACCTCTGACTTGTCTCGGCTCACCAGGTAGAGCGAGGGAACGATCTCGATGCCTCGGCCGTTGCTTACCGTCAGACTGATGCCGTTGTCCGGCCGTGCATTGGGAAATTCGGCGATCGGCGTGTTGTCGATCGACACCGCGAGCACCTCGATCTTGTAGCGATCGGTCAGCATCTTGAGGACCGGCGCTTGAATGTGGCAATACTCGCAGTCCCCGCGGTAGAAGAACAGAATTCCATGCGTACGTGCCAGGCGACTCATGAGAGCTGTCTCAGTCGCTGTCCGCGATTCCTTCATCGCGATTTGGGCAAAATTGGCCTGAGGCGAGCGCGCGTTGTAATCGAGCTCGGAATGGCCCCACACCACACGTCGCCACACATCGGTGAAGACGCTTGATTTGTCCATCACGTATTTGTTTGCCTCCAGGTACGAGACCATGTTCTCGTTGGTCGGGTTCATGATCGCCAGATCACGGCGCCGATCGACCTCCGCGCGCAGCTCGGGCAGCGCCGTGATCGAGCGCAGATCGCGCGGTTTGGTGGGTCGCGTGTCGACCGGGGGCGGTGCGTCGGGGGGATACCAGTTGAAGCCGCGATCTGGATCGGTCCACGGACTCTGATGCCACCAGTTGCCGGCCGCGGGATCGTCCTGAGCGCGGGCCGCCGGGCTCAGGAGCGCCAAGGTGCTGGCAAAAAGAAAGAGGCGAAGGATGCGGATCATGGGAGCTGTCCTTATTGAGTCGGGTCGGTGCCTTAGCGGCGTCGCTTGACCCATTGGATGACATACCAGGGCCACCACAGTGCCCGGTAGGCGTTCTGGGCCGCGCCGCGGAAATCCAGGCGATCGTAGGACTGCGACGAGGGTGTCCGGAAAACGATAAACACCAGGTAAGCACCGAAGGCGAGATCCCAGGCGAATACCTTCAGCACGACCGCAACCTCCGCTGACCCGAGCATCGCATCGAGTGTCGTGGTGACCAGCGCGAACAGCCACCAGGGGATTACCATGCGGATAGCCTGCACGATGGCTTGAAGTGCACTCGGGCGGTCGTGTCGTTTCATGGCGACGGTGCGCGGGTTGGAGTAGCGGTGGTTCCGAAGTTCGCCGGCGTAGCCGCTGTCATGGCCGGGATGACGGGTGCGCGACCGTCGGCGCACAAATTGATCTCCATGGTGAAGGTCACCGGTGTCAGCACGCCGGTCTGTGTGTTGGGCGCTTGCAGGCCGGGGCCAGTGACTTTCGCGCGCAGCCGCTTACAACCTTCCTGCGGTAACGCGCTCACGGTCGAAACATCTACGAAGAGCGCCGAGTTCGCGTGCAGAGCGCCGCGCAAGTAGTCAGCCATCTTCCCTTGAATCTGCGTCTGGTAGGAGCCTGTAGGGGCGTTCATGGCCCCCATGAGCGCATCGAACAGATCAAGCGGGGCCTGAGCGTGTGCAAGACCAGCGCTGAGCAGTAGAACCCCATAGATCCCAATCGTACGGATCATGGCCGCGCTTCCGGCGCTGGCGGGTTCACGGTTGCTGGCTCGCTTGGCCCAGCATCCAAGGATGTCGCGGGCGCACCTTGAGGGCCGGCGCCGGTCTCGATCGGTCCCACGCCGTGCGGCAGCAGCTGGGCGGTGAGGGTTTTCATGGCGATCTGGAAGAGCTCATTGGGCAGCAGGCGCTCATCGAGCGCGCTCGCTTTCGTGGTGGTCGCGAAGGGTGGTGCGTGCGGATCGGTGAGCTGGCCTTTAATCCCAACCCGCGTGGCGATGAGCATTTGCTGCGCGAAGCTGTTGAACCGCTCGCAATTGAAGATGCACAGCCCACGCTCATCGCCGCTCACCAGTTTGTTCGCCCAGGACTTGACACCAGTGACGGTCGCAATCATGTCGAAGATGTCAAAGCCCACAAGCAGGTGGGGCGTGATATTGCCCTGCAGCGCGAGAATGTCAGCACCCAAGTCCAATGATTGAGTGGCGTGCGAGGTCTGGTTCGCCAGGACAGACTGGACGCCGGCCTCGTAGGCCTGGGCGTAGTCCACCCGCAGGGGTTTCAACTGCATTTTTTGCGCCCCGAAGGTAGTAAAGAGGGTCAGCACAACGTCGCCCCTCGGGTAGGGAACGATCTGAAAGCCGAGCGCACGCAAGGTGGACTCCAGATCGGCGCTCAGGGTGGGGCTGTGAACCATCTGGATTGATAGAGTTTTCTGGTCGCGCAAAGGGGCAAGATCGAAGAGTCCGGTCTGAGTGATTTCGAGCTTTTTGGGGGGCGCGGCGTCCACCCGTGGTGAGGGCTCCTGCGCGGGTGGGGACTCGTTGCCGAACACTCCCGCAACCGGACTGATCAGTGCGACAAATGCGAAGAACGCGCTGCACATGCGGTGGGTCATGGGGAACCTCGTTTGTTGATTGAGATAGAGGCGATGGTCATCAGTTAATGAGTCGCGGTCTGGTTGGCGGCGTTGGCGCGCGCCTGGACACCTTGTTGAACTCGCTGCGTGGCGAGCGTGGTATCGAGCGTGCTCGGCGTGATGGTGTTTATGAACTCGGATAAATCCATGGCACTGAAATTCACTTTTGCCAATTCCGCCTCGGTAAAGCCCGAGCAGTCTGGATTTTTAGGGTCTCCGTATCCCTTACCCAGCTGGACACGACCTTGCTCCTCCACGATACGTGCAAGCACACTGTTGTAACAGCAATAACTCTGGGTTTCCGCCGCGCAGGAACCGAGCACCTTTTGTGAACACCACGAACCCACATAGGTGCACAGATGGGCGCTTTTGCGCATTCCGGTCATTTGATCGCTCTGCGTGCATTGCAACCATTGCTCGATCAGATAGATCGCCACGATCGCTGCAATACACGGTACGCAGACGGCGAGTGCGACGGAACCGTCCGCACCGATGGTGGCCGTGATGCCAAAAGCGCTGTAACTCCCGCTGGCCATGGTGGCCGACGCTGTTTCGAGTGCCTCGCCAGAGCTCACCAGCGCGGTGCCCGCGCTCTGCATGCTCGCTTGAGCGGCGGACGCCTCTGCGCTCTCCGCTCCGTAGGTAGCAGCCGCTTGGTCGTAGGCCTGGCCAGCCGCCGAGAAATTGGCCTGAGCGGCACTGTAGCTTTGCTGCGCGTTCGCGATCTGGCTGGCGCTTGACCCGAATTGAGTGCTTGCGCCCCCGGAGATCGAGGCCATGGTGTCGGCCGAGACAAGATTGCCTTCGTACAGCGTGTCATACATGTACGGGGAGCCGTAGGACTTGATCGCTTGGTTTGCAATCAATTTGACGCCCGCCATCAGGTAAGCGTTGCTCGCTTTGCCCGGATCGCCTTGCGCGGCGCAACAGTTACCGAGTCCACCGAGCTTTACCTCGCAAAAACTGCTCTGACCTTTGAACAATTGCAGGTTGGCCGGATCCAGATAATTGCCCATCTCACGGCCCGCTTCCATCGCGGCCGTGACCGAACCGAAGTCGGTGCTGGGGGGCGTCGTCGGTCCTGAGCAGACGCCATTCATGCACACACCGGCGCCGCAGGTGGTGACCTCTTTACTCGTACCTGGACTGGTCATGCATTGGTAACTCACATCCTGGAGTCCGCACGATCCATCAGGCAGCGTGTCAACGCACCGGGTGCCCTGCTGAGTACAGGTGGGATCGTTTTCAAGCGCCTGACAATTGCTGTTGCCCGAGGCGGGGCCGGCACAGCTATAGGTCGGGGTGTATTGCCAGCACGATTCGGTGACATCGAGCCCGTTGATGTTCCGGGTCCCCGCCCCCTGGGTACATGGGTCGGACAGCTGGGTGCAATTAGGGTTAGACGCGTATTGGGCACACTGTGAGGTGTCGAGCTGGTTCTGCCCTATCGTGAATGACGAGCTGATGAGGGTGACGTTCGGTGGTGGTGGCGAGCCCGCGCTGGCCGAACAGTGGAACTGTTCGGTGTAGGTGAGGCAGGTGCCATCCCAGGCCGTGGACGAGCAGGTCTTGCCCGCCGGGGTGCAGGTCTTGGCCTGTTCCAGCGGAGTGCACGAGTCCTGGCCCGTTGTACCCTTGCAGGTATAGGTGTCGGTCCAGCCCCAACAGTCTTTAGTGACATTGAGCCCGTTGATGTTGCGCGTACCCCCCTGGGTCGTGCAGACATGGGAGGCGAGCGTACAGGCCTGATTGTTTTTGAGGGACGTGCATTGGGACGCATCAATCGTATCGGATGCAATGACGTACTGGGTTGGCAATTGGGTTACATTGGCCGGTAGTGGCGTGGGCTGCTGGGTCGTGCACTGGTAATCATCGGTGTACTGGAGGCATGAACCGTCCCAGGCCTTGGCGCTGCAGGTGCGCGAGCTCTGCGTGCATCCGGGGGCTTGTGCGATCGGCGTGCAGTAATTCGTCGCGGCGGCGCCCACACAGGTGTAGTTATAGCTCCAGGCCCAACAGTCTTTGGTGATGGCATCGCCATTGATGGTGCGTGTACCGCCCGGGTCGGAGCAGGTCTTGCCGGCGAGCGTGCACTGCGGGTTGTTCGAATAGGCACTGCACTGGGCTGTGTTGAGCGTATCGGAGGTGACCGTGAACGTAGCCGAGATCTGCTGAATGTTTGGCGGTAACGGCGAGGGCTCGGGCACCGTGCAATGGAATTGCTCGGTATAGGTCAGGCACGAGCCGTCCCACGCGGTGGCCGAACAGGTCTTGCCGGCAGCGGTGCAGGCCGAGGACTGCTCCAGGGGGGTACAGTAGTCCTGCCCTGCCCCGCCTTTGCACGTATAGGTATCGGTCCACCCCCAGCAGGCCTCGGTGACATCGAGGCCGTTGATATTGCGCGTACCGCCGGGTACGGTGCAGGTGTGCGAGGCGAGTGTGCAAGCATTGTTGTTCTTGAGCGCGGTGCACTGGGATGCATCAGCGGTATCTGACGCGATGATGTACTGCGTCGGCAACTGGGTGACGTTCAGCGGTAGGGGCGCAGGTTGCTGCGTGCTGCACTGAAGATCGTCGGTGTAGCGAAGGCACGAGCCGTCCCAGGCACTGGCACTACAGGTGCGCGAGATTTGTGTGCACCCGGCCTGGTTGAGTGGCGCGCAGTAATTCGCAGCGGCTGGGCTCACGCAGGTGTAGCTATAGCTCCAACCCCAGCAGTCCTTGGTTATAGCGTCGCCGTTGATGACCCGGGTGCCGCCGGCGTCGGTGCAGGTCTTGCCAGCAAGCGTGCATTCCGGGTTGTTGGCATAGGTGTTGCACTGGGAGGTGTTAAGCGTGTCGGATGTGATCGTGAAGGTGGCGGAGATCTGCTGGACGTTCGGCGGTAACGGTGAGGGCTCTGCCACAGAGCAGTGAAATTGCTCTTGATAGGTAAGACACGACCCATCCCACGCGGTGGCTGTGCAGACGGTGGCCGACGGCACGGCCGTGCATCCGCTCGTTTGCTCCAGCGGCGCGCAGTAGTCCTGCCCCGCGCCGCCTTTGCAACTGTACGTATCGGTCCACCCCCAGCAGGCCTCGGTGACATCGAGGCCGTTGATATTGCGCGTTCCCCCGGGGGTGGTGCAGGTGTGCGAGGCGAGTGTGCAGGCGGGGTTGGCGGCGTAGGGCACGCACTGCGAGGCATCGGTGGTGTCGACCGACGTGTAGGTGGTGGGCAGTTGCACCACATGGGCAGGCAGTGGCGTGGGCTGCTGCGACGAGCATTGATAATCATCGGTGTATTGCAGGCACGACCCATCCCACGCTGTGGCACTGCAGGTGCGCGAACTCTGGCTGCAACCGTGGGCCGCGGCAAGCGGCGAGCAGTAGTTCTGTGCCGACGCGCCGACACACGTGTAGCTGTAGTTCCAGGCCCAGCAGTCCTTCGTGATGAGATCGCCGTTGATGTTCCGTGTCCCGGCACCTTGGGTGCACGTCTGGCCCGAGAGCGTGCACCCGGCGTTATTGGCATACGCGCTGCACTGTGAGGTATCGAGCGTGTCAGAGGTAACCTTGAATGTGGCCGCAACCTGGGCGAGATTGGCTGTGAGCGGTGCGGTGGTGGGTTCGTTGCAGTCGAAGGTCTCTGCATAGGACAGACACGACCCATCCCACGCGGTTGCCGTGCAGGTGCTGCTTGTTCGGCTACACCCGGTTTGCGTCTCGAGCGGTGCGCAAGAGTCCTGGCCCGCATTGGAGACGCAATTGTAGGTGTTCGACCATCCCCAACAGGATTTAGTGACATCCAGTCCGTTGATGGTGCGCGTACCACCGGGCGATGTACAGGTGGTTTGGGCGAGTGAGCACGTGCGATCACTTGCCAGTGCCTGGCATTGCGAGTTGTCGACCGTGTCGGAGGCGACGGTGCGGTCTGTACGCAAAAACACGGCACCCGCCGGCGTACCCTCATCGGCGCTGCACTGGTAAGTGTTGTTGAAGGTCATGCACGAGCCATCGAACGCGCTCGCGGAACACGTGGACCCAATCTGTGCGCACTCGGGAATCGCCGCGATGGTGGCGCAGTTGTTGATTGGATCGTCCTGCAAGCACTGATAGGTATCCTTGTATTCCCAACACGTGGCAGATATCGTGATCGCGCCAGGAGCAAGCGTGGCACCTTGCAGGCACGCGATGACGCCATTGATGTTCTTGCAGGGGGTACTATCGGCGCACACCGATCCGCTTTTCTGGCAGTCGCGAGCCCATGACGAATGGACAATCAGCGATAGGCTAACGACCGCTAGCAACGCCATGTGTCGGATGAGCCTCACTGGGCGCGTGCCTCGAGGCCGGCGCACCCGTCGTTCCACTGCACCCCATCGCACTGGGGCGCGACGTTGTAGACTTGACCTGTGACGGTGACATTGCCACAGCCTTGGTGGCCGGTTCCCCAGTAGGCTCTGATCTGGTTGGCTCCCAACTGCAGGGGCATCTGCGTGTTGACCGCACCACCCCATGTCCCTTTGCCTTCGTGGCGATTCATCAGAAACTTGCCCTCGGCATTGCAGAAAAACCCAGGGATGTAGTACGTGGTGTCGGGCGTGGGGTAACGGCAATTATTGCCGGAGTCATCGCAGAGCACCTGATCGCTCATGGTGGACGGTGCGTATCCCGGCGGGCAGTAGTCAAGCAGCTTGTTGTTGGCGAAGAATGTGCCATTGGTGTAGATGGGTGCGTAGGCATAACAGCCGTAGTCGTCCGAGTCCGTGCAGTTATAGCCGGAGATGTAGGTTTCGTTCCAGGAGTAACCCAGCTGATAGGCGGGGTGGTCCTGGGAAAAAAATCCGGCACCACTGTATTCCGGGCCGCTATTGGGGTAGCCCGCGAACACGGTGTAGTTGTTGACAGCCACCACAGCGGCATCGTCAAGATTGGCGACGTTGATCGTGACGTAATTGCCCTGGCCGATGCTGTCGAGTTGAAAGTCAATCTCGGCCCAGCCATCTTGCTCGCAGGCCCCACCGGACATGGTGTAGTTGTAGACCCCGGCCGCGCCCGCCGGAGTCATGGAGACATTGGACCAGCCCATGCCTCCTCCGAAGGACCACGCAATTCCCCGAACCGCCGCAGCCCCGAAAGCACACGTTGTGTTCAGAGTGCGAGCACAGGACAGATTGTCGTAACTCTTGGCGCTTTGCTGACACTGATAGATGTATTGCGCGGCAACCTGGACATTCTCGACGCTGTTGCACACGCTGGTGTTCTGGATCTTCACCGTGTTGGAGCAGCTGTAGGTGTAGTCAGCGGCGACGACGACGACCTCATTGACCGCGCAGGTATTGTTGGTCTGCGCCTCGAGTTGTTCCAGACACTGGTACACGTAGGTCGGTGTCACTTGCACGACGGTGTTCACCGAGCAGGTGTTCGTCGCTTGAGTGACGCTGTTGTTCAAGCACGAATACAGGTAGTCCGCCGCCACTGTGACCGCTTCGGTGACCGCACACGTGTTGGTCTGTTGCGTTTGGATCTGCTCCAGGCAAGCGTAGATGTAGAGCGGATTGACCTGCACAACCTGGCCGATCGAGCACACGGCGGCCGATTGCGTCTCGACGGTGTTGGGGCACGAGTAGAGATAGTCAGCGGCCACGGTGACCGCTTCTGTGACAGGGCAGGTGTTGCTCGACTGCGCCTCGACCTGCTCCAGGCAGGCGTATTCATAGAGAGGATTGACTTGCACCACATCGCTGATTGCACAAGTGGCGCTCGCCTGCGTGGCCACACTGTTGAGGCAGGAGTACAGGTAGTCCGCGTTAACGGCGACTTGCTGGTTTTCCGTGCAAGAGACTGTGGAGGGCGTCGAGTACAGATTGCAGACTTTTGTGGTGTAACTGGCCGAAGTGGTCACCGTGCTGGTGTTGCAACCCTGGTAGGTGGTGGCGATATTGCCGACCACGGCGGTGGGGTTGGCCGCGGCGGCGGCACCGGCCTTCACGGTGGGATCCTTGGCCGTGATCTTGAATTGGCTCGCAGTTTGGTTGTGCGCCGCGCCCGAGAGGAGGTTCACCGCAGCACAACCCGGGTCGGTCGCCGACTTGCACGCGCCCACTGCGGCGGTGCCGGCGGGCACAGTGCTACCCTGCCCGCTCTGAAATAAACTCGTCTGGGGGGGCGAATTCGTGCTGTAGCCTGGCACCGAGCTGGCCGGTGTATTGGAGAGCACCTGCGGGTAGGACTGGACGAACGAGGCGCCCAGATCGTTCGCCTGCTGGGTCGCGCTGCTCTGTGCGTGCCCTTCAGTGCTCAGGCCACTGACGACGAGCGCGAACGCCGCGTAGAGGGGCCACAGCCGACGACATCGGTCGGCCTTCGAGCCGTGAGCAATCTCAAGGGGACTCATGACTGCGATACCGATCGAGGTAACGAGAGGCCAGATCGCCCGCGGCACCATGCGCCTGTGCCAGCCGTTCAAGCGCATAGTCCAGGCTCACATCGCCCACCACAGAGACCGCTTCCGAGGCGCAGGCGTCGGTCTGGCAGCCGGCCTTGGGCGCGGCGTCGATGAGAAAGGTCGGGACGGCGCTCACGTGATAGCGAGTGAACAGGGTCGGTTGAATCTGCAGCGTGGCACCGGTCTCCACGAGCGGCTTGAGCGCGGCCATCGAGGCGGTCCAGCCGCCGCGTTGAATGCCGTATTTCAACCCGCGGAATACGATGACCGCTCCAGCGCGTTGCGCTTGTTGCCCAAGGCGACGCAAACTCTCCTCAGGCATCGATAGCGACGCGAAGACAAGCAACTCGGGTGCCCCCTCGCCCGCAGGGGCTTCCGCCGCGGACTCGAAACGCCTGGCGATTTGACCTGGATCGACGCCGCGTGAACCCAGGGGGGTGATCGAGCGAAGATCCGGGATCTTGGGTTTAGCGAAATCCGCCGGGGTTCCCGTCCCTTGAGCACGACGAGCGGCCTCATCCATGTCGCGCGATGCGCGGGTTTGTGCTTGCTTCATGGCCTGATTCAGCACATCGCTAGAGGGCAATGTCTGTGCGGCGAGTACGGCGGCGTACCCAAGCAGCACGGGAAGGACGACCAAGGTCCAGCGCGATCGGCTCATGGTCTATTGCGCCCCCTGGCAACAGTCGCGTTTGCGAAAAATCTCATAGGCGAAGTCCTCGCCATTCACTGGGAAGGACTTGCCGGATCCCCATATTGCGGTGGAGCGGCCGTAGGGCTGGCAGCATTGCCCCGCAATTTTGTCGGTCGCTGCGACCGGATAGACCATCTGGAGTTTGTAGTTGGTCTTGTCCATCAGCGGCTGCGGGTAGTAGCTACACAGACCATCAACGCCACTGGCGGCCCAGACCAGTCCTTCGCGATGCATCTTGTTGGTCATGCGCTCGGTCAATAGCACCGATGAGGTAACGCCACCCACGTGAGCACCCACCCAGCCGTTGAGCGGGTACATGGAGCCCTGACAGCCCGCGCACCAGAACAGGGAGTTCAGCGGAAACCCCGTGGTCGCCGCGATGCAATCGGCGGCGCATGCGGCCTGCGCAATCGGATTGGCGAAAAGCGCCGCATCCGGGTTGAGAATGAACGTGGTCACCGAATCGACCCACAGTGGGTCGACCTCGGTCATGTACGCCAGGTCGAACGTGCCCTGTTCCAGACAGTCGTCATCAATCAGCACCTGCAGCCAGAAGAAGAGCGGGTTGGTGTACCAGTGAACTTGATAGAACGAGGTCGCATTGTGACTTTGCTTGTTGTCGCGTCCGTGCGCGGGGGCCGCGATGCCCGCGTCGATCACCACACCCCCGAGTGAGGGAAAGCAATAGGGCTTGCGCACCACTTCGACCAGGCGTGCGGGCTCCCAGAACGAGACCGTGACACCGACTCTCGAGTTGACGCCGTTACCACAGTTGCAGATTGCCGTGGTCTTGGCATTGCTTGTGTTGTCCAGCTGATCGGACCCGGCTATGGTGACGCCAGCCACGGTCATCGGAAACACACAGGTCCAGCAGATATCAGTGATCGGATTCATGAAGCGGCCATTGCAATTGGGTGCGCTGGTCGTATTGGGGGCGCCCTGGCTACTGGCGATGCCGGTCCAGAGGGCGCCGAAGAGCACAAGGAGCCAAGTCAGCAGGCGATGCGCGCGATTCATCGTGGGATGTCCTTCAGGGCAATTTCGTCTATGCGTAGTTGGTGGCCCTCCTGGGTGATAGACGCTGGCACCTGACGGATCCCGAAACGGCGAATGAGGACACCCGCCTGATCAACAAACACCTGTCGTTGCCAGTCACGTTGCACTTCGACGTAATCTCCACCGGTGAGGATCGGTTTGGCGTTGGCGAGGCGTCCGTCCAGGAGGCGTCGGGCGGCACGGCGCTGGGCAGGATCGCTCGCATCAAAGAACAGCATCGGCTGCGGCAACGAGACCTGATCGAGCGGATTGAAGCGGGTACCTGCTGCGGCGATCAATGCGCCGGCCGGGGTGCGAATGTCCCGGTTGACCACAACGGTCGGATCGAACCAGAAGGTACGTGGTATGCCGGTGCGACTGGGGCTCTCGCCGGTAACCGGGTGTCGAGCGTGGCCCTCGGAGCGGCGAATAGCCTCTTCTTCCAGCTTGGCGAGCTCTCCGGTGCGCTCCTTGGCGCGCAGCTCATCCTGGATCTGCACGACCATATCGGCTTCGATGATCGCGTAGATAGGACCGAGTGTCTCGGCCTGGGCGGTGGCAGTGAACCACGCAAGGCCGGTAGTGGCCAGCAAGGGAAGGATGAATGGCAGCGTGCGCATGGGTGAAACCGATCAGAAGAGCCGCTGGGCGCGCCCGATCACCTCGGCGGTGTCGATCCACCCGGTGATGGCGTAACGGGAGTCCAGGCTGTCAGGATGCGGGGCGTAGACATAGAACCGATTGGGTGGAATGACCCCCGTGGGTCCGAGCACGAGGGGCGTCCCGTTGCGCGAGAACGGTTTGGCGCTTGCGAGATACACGTCGTTGATGTAGACGTCCCGGCCGACGAAGCGCACGGTGTCACCAGCCACGCCGGCCACGATCTTTGTGAAGGTGAGACCTGCGTCGTAGGGTCCGCCTCCGTGCCAGCGAAACGCCACAACATCACCCGTCCGGACATCACGATCGGTCTTATGAATCAGGTAGACGGTCCCGGGCAGGCTCTCGCCCACGTTGAGCCCGAGGGTAAAGAAGTGCGCTGTAACAAGGAGGCTGGCAATGCCGAGAAACCACCGCACCCGGTGCCGGTAGAGCGCATGCAGCAGGCGCAGGGTGTAATCAACGAGGTGAATCGAGCCGCTGAGGGTGCGTTCGGAGAGCGCCAGTCTCATCACGGCTTCACCGGCGCGGGCAGGTGCAGGCTCATGGATTCGCGCACCTGTGTTTTGAGTGTGGCGATGTCGACGCGATCGAGGCCGAGGGCGACCTTGATCTGAGGGGTGTAATCGGTCACCGCGGAACCTGCGACCACCGAGGCGCGCGTGAGCAACAGGCACGCACAGTCGCGCTGAATGGTCGCGAGCAGCGTCTCGATCCGGGGGGCCGACTGTTTCACCAATTCGTAGGCGGCGTCGCGGTCTGCATCGGACACATTGGGTTTGGTTACCAGTGAGGTGAACTGCAACTCAAGGGTTTCCATGATTTCCTGCACATCAACCATTCCCACGCGAGGCGGTTCGATTTCGCCGTGGCCACCCTGAGTCCACACATTGGTCAGCGCAATGGACGCAACGGTCCAACCCATCAATGCAATGGTGGCCAGACCGAGTGTTCCCTTCGTCCAGCCGCCTGGCGTTGGTCGTTCGGTGCCTGAGTCCACGGACGTGGGTGGCCTCGATGCCGGCGGCCACTCGGGCGCGTCGGTGTTCTGTTCGTCGCTCATTGCGTGGTGCCCTCCCGTTGGCTACGAGACGCAATGAAGGCGTCGATCGCCTCCTTCACGGACAGTCCTCGTTCCGTGCCACGTCGGATCGCTTCGTGAATCTCGGCACCGGTATTGGCGAGGATGAAACTGAAAGGATCGGGGAAGAGCCGGCCCACGGTCGGAGGCAGATCACCGATGCGCGCGAACACCTCGCTGTAGCGCCCCTCCACCTTGGTGACCGAGCGCAACAAGCCCTTGATGTGCTCGTCCATGACGAATTTGCCAGAGGCGGCGATCTTCTCGATGCTCTCAGGTTTTTGGCGAAGCAGAAACGTGCAGTCCGCGTTATCAAGGGCGGCCTGCGCGGTGGGACTCTTGAAATAGTCCTCAATGGACTGGGTCGCCGTCCAGAAGCCACCACCGTATTTCCGGGCACGGCGGTACCCTGCCTCAATGAACTGCCCTGAGTCGCCTTGGCCCATCAGATCCCAGGCCTCATCGATGATCACCATCTTGGCGCGCGAACGATCACCCACGTACATGTCCTGGGTGATCTTGTACATAAGGAGCAGCATCACGACCGATTGCAGCGCCTTCTTCGATTTCAACTCTTCGAGTTCGAGAACGATGAAATTGCTGCGAAAGTTGATGTTGCAGCCACGTGAGAAATACTTGCCATAGCTGCCCTCTTCGGTGAATGGAAAGAGCGCAACGCCCATATCACGGACGCGCTTGTCGCAGAATTGTGCGCGCTCTTCGGTGTTCATCGCAGCCACGCGCTGCTGCCACTCGGGATCTCCTCCCTGGGGGTTCGGACCGCCAAGGGCGCAGTTGTTGATCAGTGACTCGGCGAGTTGGTCGATGGTGGCGTTATTGCCATGGTCGTACCAGACGCTTTTGATGTGGGACTGAAGGTTCGATGCCTCGAAGTCATCGAGCTTGCGCGAGGGATAGATCATCTGTGCGAGCACTGGCTGCAGCATCTCCATGTCCTCATCGATGTCATTCACCAGGGCGAACGGACACAGACTCAAGTTCGCAGCATCGGTAAATTCGATGTACTGTCCTCCGAGCATGCCGCACAGCTTCTGGTAGCTGCGGCCCACGTCGAGGATCCACACACGCCCGCCGGTGGCCAGTGCTCCGAAGGTCATCTCGTTCAGAAAAAACGATTTACCGGAGCCCGAGGTTCCCACCACGATGCCGTTGAAGTTGCCCGCCGGGTTCGCGAAAGGATCAATAGGCATGCCCTGACCGAGGCGCGCGAAGAGGGTGAGAAATGGGGTCGGATGACGCTGGCCCGCCCGCGGCGGGGTGCCTGCCCACTCGGCGATAAGCGGGCACATGTTCGCGGCATTGAACACAGTCTTTGTGGTGACGCGTTGTGCGATTCGCAGGTCTTTCTGGAGCAGCGGGCCGTAGAGCATCGGGAGCGAGGCGAGCAGCGCCTGCTTTTGCATGCAGCGATCAGTGGTAATCTCGAAGCGCTGGTTCCGCCACACCGATTTCGCCGATTGCTCGGCTCGCGGCAGCGCATCAGGCGTGCACAACAGCAGCACCTGGTGATACATCGAACAGGTGCCCGGGCCGTCGTCAAACGCGCTTTGCGCAATCTTCCAGTCCTGGTTGATCCGAGCCAGGTTGGGCTGGAAGCGGGCCATGGGCGAATCGGCCTTCTGTTGCGCGCGTGCCGCCTTCATGTTGACGGTGTTTTTGGTCAGATCGTAGGGGGGGAGCGTGACGCCGAGCGTGATCAGAAAGGGACAGGGATACCCCACGCTGGTTGAACGACTGGACCCAAGCAGTTGCGACATCTGGTTCAGCGTGAAATCGCCACCCGGATAGCTTCGTACACTGAGGGCGCGCAGCGCGGCCTCAGGATGGCCCCCGCCGTCGTAGCGGATCTCGGTGGCTGTCTCTACCGCGTGGGTGTCAGGGGCGATGATCTGATAGCGCAGATCGCGCGAGGGATCGTAGCTGATCCATGGGTGATCGCCGGCCAGGGTTGCGTGGGGATTGAGGATCAGCGCGGCATAATTGATCAGATCTTCCGGGTCCCACTCGTAGGCGAACAGGTAATACTGTTTGAGCGTGGTGATGACTTGGTCTCGTACCTGCACCACGATCTGTTTGGCGCCCTCGCTTGCGGGGTCCTTGACCGGAACAATAACCGAGCAGCTGCAGCGGTAATGACGCATGCGGTAATTGAAGTTTGGAAAAAGCTCTTCACGTGCACCGCGGGCGTAATAGGCGATGCGATTGTCGGCGAGCTCGCGCAGGAGACTGGCCTGCACCGGGTTCTCGGCCGTTTGAGGGTCGATGACCGCATTGCTGATGTTGTTGAGCAGGCCGTCGATCACCGGAGAGCCGAAGATTTGAATCTGGAATCCGGTGCCGGGGGGGGCGTTGGTCGTGAACAGATTCGTAAGATCGCGCGCCATCGCCTCGGAGGCGCCGATCTGCGGATGCAGCTCAAGCGTGAAGCCCAGTCCTTCGGGATTGTTGGGGTCGAGCGAGTCGATCACAAAGAGACGGAAGTCCGGATCGTATTTGCTGTACGGGAGCACCTTGGCAAACGCATCGGACATGGACCGAGGATCGCCGGTGCGTGGTTGTGCGAGGTTCTCCTCCGCGTGCTCTAAATTCGGCGTTAGGGTCGAAGGGAACAGCCAATCGAAAGATTGGCGCGACCGGTCGGCGGCCGGCGTCGTGGGGTCGGGAGCAACCAGCAGGTCCAGTTCTGCTTCCTCCTCCTCGGAGAGCGTGCCGGACGAGGTCGCTCGGCGCAAGAACGGTAAGCGCTGCAGCGACTGGGCGATCGAGGACGCAAACGCGTTCATTGGACCGTGTCCTTGTTCATTGGATGTCCCAAGAGGGCGCAACCGACGTGGTGGGAAACACTGGGGTATTGGGTAGAGGACTCGTGATCACATTGCCTTCGTGAAAAAGCGGGTCACGATTGGGCTGTGCGGCGGATACCTGAGCTGGCGTGCGGGGTTGAGCGCTCCCATTGCTGCCGTTGTTGGCTTGGCGATTGGCGGGGTTTTTGGTCGAGAGTGCGTGAAGCGGTTGGAATTGCGCGCGCACTGTCGCCCGTGTCGCCTCAAGGGTCCAACTGCCCGGGGCGACTGCCAGGTACACGAAGCGCTGATCGTGGATCGCGTCCTCCTCGTCGGTGGTAGGCGCAAACCAGACACGCATGATCCGCTCGGGGGTGCGCAGCGGAGTGCCGGAATTGGGCGCGTTGAATGCGCGGGGCGAAAGTGCGGTCCCGCGCTCAGGGGCCGCGAGCGTGTTGATCGGCGTATCGTAGGCCACCAGCGGCCGGCGCCCCGCAGTGACGCCTTCGGATTTCTCGGTCTTGTGGGACGGATCTTCGGCGTTGCGCGTTTCCTCGCCCAGGCGCCGCGAGCCAGGCAGATTGTTCGCCGCGGCGTTGGCGTAGATCCCGGAGGTGGAGGTACAGGTAACCCCCGGGGGTGCTGCGCAGCTAAACGACGATGAGCCATCCAGCCCCGAGAAGGTAGACCCGCAGCCCCCGAGCATAGCGAGCACGAGAAGTAGACCAGCTGGGGCGAACCGCTGTTGGCAGAAGCAGATCAGACGGGTGTTCATTGCGCGGTCGAGCGGGCGGCGCCGGCGTCCAGCCATTGGGCAATGCGCTCGGCCGGTGCAGCGCCGGGCATCTTGCGGCCATCGCCTGCAATGAGGGTGGGTGTGCCGGTCACGCCAAATTTCTGACCCAGTGCGATATTGCGCTCGACCGGGTTATCACAGGGAAGCGAGGTGGGCACGGTGCCTTGGTGCATGTAAGCGTCCCAGGCTTTGGCGCGGTCCTGCGAGCACCAGATGGCCACCGCACGTTGCTTGGCTTGCGGGTGCAGACCCTCCAAGGGGAAGAGGAACGTGTAGATGGTCAGATCGGTCAGACCCGCCATGTTCTGCTCCAGCTGCTTGCAGAACGGGCAGTCGGGGTCGGAGAACAGATACAGCGTGCGCTTGCTGCCATCGCCTTTTACGACCTTGATCGCGTCGGCCAGGGGCAGTGTTGCAACATCGATTTTGTTCGCGTCTTCTAACTTGGACGCGGTGAGGTCCTTCTGGCCGGGCATGTCATACATGTGGCCGAAAAAAAAGTACCGCCCGGTCTGGTCCACATAGGCGACATTGGTGCCCATGGTCACCTCGAAGATGCCCGGGACTGCGGTGCGGATTACCGATTTGAATGTCGTGGTGGGATAGAGCTTTTGCAGGGCGAGCAACATGCCCGGATCGCTCTGCGCGGACTCAGGGGCCTGGGCGAGCGTGACCTTCATGAGTGGGGATGATGTCGGTGTCGAGGCCAGTTGGGCGTATGCGGTGGACACCCCCACGGTGAGGGCGGCAGCACTGAAAAGGCGTAACGATCGTTGGGTCATGAGAATTCCTTTCTATAGTGAGTGAGTAAATCTCAGAGGCGTTCGATCCAGACGCCCTGGGTGAGAACGATGTCAACGACACGGCCACCGTCGACCTCGATTACGGGAAAGAGCTTGTCAGCCAGCTTCAAGTAGTATTGGGACACGCGGTCCATTGATCGCCCGATCCCGGTGCCCAGGCCGTATTGCAGTGAGTTATTCACGGTCTGCGTCTGCGCACCGGTGGCAAGCCCGGTGGTCGTAGAGACAGCCTGCTGGCGCAAGGCCTCGCCGAATCCTGAGAAGAGGCCCACCACGATGGCGTTAGCGAGAACGGTGCCGGTCTTGGAGATGAGTCGGCCACGCACACCGGTTTTGCCGTCCTCCCCTGCGATGAACCCTTTGACAGACACATCAACGACGCCGCCGTCGTCATCGACGCACGACAGCGCATCGGTCTTGATATAAGCCCGCTCGGCCGATAGGTCGCCGACACCAGCGGCAGTCACAAAACAGCCCTTGAGATTGGCGCGGGCACCGTTGGGCAATTGCGCAGCCTCCTCCAGCCGCAGGAGCACCGGATGCGGGTTTTGCTGGGCCTGCCCGCCGGTGGGGGCGTCCAGACCGCTCAGCAGACTCGCGCGGATGAACGTGCCCCGGGGCAGGTAGGTCTTGCCCAGGTTCTCAGGATCGTCTGCGGGCTTACGCTTCGCGTCGGCATCAAGGGTAGGAGCCGATGCAGGGGTTACTTGCAGGGAGACGCTGCGAATGCGGCTCGCGTTGGCGTTCGGGGCATCCCCGGTGGAATCGGGCGCGCTGCGCGGACCTGGGGCCGGACTGGGGGCCGCGCGGGTCGGTGGCGGTGGAGGTCCATTGAGCGCTCCCACCTGACTGAATAGCGCTGATTTGCCGTTGGCAGGGGGTGGCAGAACCGATTGAGCTGAGGGTTGTGGCGGCGGCGCTTTCGCCTTTTCGGCCGCCTCACGCTTCTCAGCTGCCTCACGGTTCTTTGCAGCTTGTTCCAGCTCGGCCACCTTGCGCTTGATGCCTGCAATGTCGGCGCCGGATTGAACGCTCCAGGATTCACCTTCGGTCGACTTGCCGCCTAATTGGACTTGTTTGGTTTTCGGTTCATCTTTGGAGGCATTTCGATCGGTCTTCGGGGCCACCATGAGCGTGCCCGCAATGGAGACGCACATGGCAACTGCAATGACCCCGGCAAAGGTGACCATTTGCCGCGCTTTGACGGCACGTGCGCGAGGGGTCATATTAGCCACGGCTGGGTGCCCGGTAGATGTAGACATCGGTCGAGGCGCCGGGCTCCAGAATCTGGTGCTCGATCACGATCGCGACGACCGATTCTTTGTAGAGCTCCTGTTCGGCCAGACGCATCGGCTCCTTGGAGACGTTGGTGAGCCGGTAATGCTCACCGATCAAGCTCTGACCGGTATAGCGCTCGACGAGCTCGAAGCGGACCTCGACCCACAGGGCGACCTCCTGGCGCGGTGTGGTGACGTCAAACTCCGAGGGATGTTCGCCGCGCACCATCGCCATGAGCAGTCGTTTGACCTTGAGTTCCAGCGGGCCGGCCTTCTCGATCACCGTATTGGTGCGACGCTCGTCGGGCTCTTTGCGCTTCTCGTGGAGCAAAACGGTCTGTAGCGGGATGTCGGCGGGCTGGAGGATCAGCGCGTGGGTTTGGCCTGAATCGGTAGTAACGAACACGTTGACCGGTTTGGGCACGGTAGGGAGCACGATGAAATAGCCCGCTTCGTCATTTTTTTTGACGTCGAGCTCGCCCTCGACAAAGTCGATCTGCCGAATCTTGCCCGGCCCATCCAGGGCGAGTCGATTCATCTCTTTGAGTGAGATCTCGACAATGTGGGTTTTCCCGTCGGTGACGTCCACGGTGCCGGCGGCCCACCCCGTGCTCGCTCCTGCGAGCACGAGGGCAAGCGACACGATTGCCTGGCAGCGCGGGCTGCGCAAGGTCGAATAAACAGCGGGTCTGGTCATGGTGTTAGCCTCCCTGCGCCGCGGGTTCGTCCAGGAACGGAGTGCGCGGAGCCGTTTCGCGCAACTCGAGCACGTAGCAGCGACCCTCGGCGTATCGCAGTCGCACAAGGTAGGTCTTCTGGGCCTCTGAGACGCGCTTGTCCCCGATGTAGGTCGTCAGAACGCCCGCGAAGGCGATGGATTTGTCGGATGGTTTCGGAGTCACTGATCGCACCGAGAACATCGTCGCAGCGTTGTCCTCCGCCAGTCGATGTGCGTTGGCGAGCAAGGCGTTCTGCAGCTCGCCATAGCTTGCAGGCGCGGCATACTTGAGCAAGGTCTTGGCGTTGTATTCTGCGTTCACCGGGGTGTTGTCCAGCGCCAGCTTGAGCAGAAAGAGCCCCATCTGTTCGAGGTACTCAGGGGCGACGTTGTCGTCCTCGACCCAGAATGTTTTGTGAATCTCGGGGGGCACCATCGTCTCGCGATGCGTACGATCCGCACGGGCGAGCTCAAAGCCGAGGAAGCAATTGGTGGCGACGGAGATCGCAATGAGGGCTTGCGTCGCCCGGGTGATCCCGGTACGAAAGGCAATCTCGGTGGACAGTTGGCCGATGTGCATGGTGAATCAGCCCAGAAAATCGCGCACGCATGAGGGCGGTGTGCGGCGAAAAAGTTTCAAGGGCAGGACCCAGTACAGCTGGTGCAGCGCATAGCCACGCTGCTGCCCCGCTTTGAGTCGTCCCATACCCCACCCGGCCGCGACGCCGCAGAGGATTGAGGTTAAAAAAAAGCCGGCCATGATGCCCACGAACAAGCAGGCGAGAAACACCAGCGCAACGTCGAATTCCCAGAATAGAAATTTGGGCGGATCGTCGAGCGTGCGTGGCACCAGCAAGCGAAGTTCTTCTTCTTTCATGGGGTCAGGGCCGGCTTAAAGGCGGAAAGGAACGATGGGAGACAGTCAGATGGTGGCGGTGATCAAGCTGTCCACGATGCCGGGGCCGACGGCGAACAACCCAGCGAATCCGACACCCACGATGGCCGGCATCAGACTCGATTTGACCAGGCCAGTGCCGGCGCCGAGGAGAAAAGAGGCCACCGCGATTGATTTGCCCAGATAGCCACTGGCCCAGCCGGTCACCATCGTGTGCAGAGTCTGGAACTCGGTACCGGTGGTGCCTGCCCTCGCCATTTCGGAGAGGCTCACCGAAACAAGGGCCGCCAATGTCATCATCACGGCGGTCGTTTTCGTACGATTACGGGTACAGCGCTTGTTCATGTTCATGCGATAAATGCTCCTGGAGGTAAGGTGCCGCGTGTGGGAACTGACTGGGGTCGAACACACCCCTGCCTTCGCAGTGGTGATCAAGGGCGAGCGTCGATCGGCGGCCGACATCGACTCACGCCCCAGGATGAAAGTGCAGCGGATTGAGGAGTTCGGCGTCCCGGCGGGCGGCACCGCTGAACGCCGTCATCCACAGTTCGTGCAAATGAGGGTTGTTGATGAGAAGGTCGAGACCCGCGGTCACCAGACAGCGCTCGATGGAACGCTCATCAATGAACCCACGGGCGTCGCGAAACGACCGCAGCGCCTCTCGTACGTCGGCACGCAGAAGCACCGACGCATAACCTGGCACGGGCGCGCGGGAGCGTTTGTGAGACACGATGTCGGCGGCTTCAATGGAGGTCAATTCGTGGGCTCCTCGTGTGTACCGAGAGTCCCAGTGGATAAGGTCTCATCGGTCAAGGCTATTTGGGACGATGCGTTCAAACGGACCGCAGAAACCCAGTCGTCGCGTAGTGACGATGGGGCGGCAGCATGGGTGGAAAGCGGTCGAGCGCCAGAAGGTGCGTCAGCGAGCACAACGCTTTGAATGCGCCGTGATTGAGGGACGGCACGAAACGCAGCGGCCGGCGCTACTACGGTGGTGCTCTCGGTGGTGCTCGCAGTGATCTGCTGCAGCGCGCGGTAGACGCGCCAGGCATAGCGATTCCGAATTTCGGCGCAGTTGTCGCGCGACATGTTGCGACACGCTGCGTTATAGGCCCCTACCCCGTTCCAGTCGGCACCAGACTCCGCCAAGTGTTGGCGAAGTATCCAGGCACCGACGTGAAGGTTGGTGCAAGCGTCAAGCAAATCGGCCTCGGTGATGCCGTAGCGAGCCAACCGCGGCAGCCATGTGCTATTGATCTGCATCAGGCCGATATCGTAGTTGCCAGTGCGTGCCTGTTGCGTGCGGTTCATCACGCTGGGGTTACCAGAGGACTCGACTTGTGCAATGGCGCGCAGGAGAGGTGCGGGAACGCCGTAGCGCGTGGCCGCTTCGTCGTAGCAGTGAGCCGCTGCGATCGCGTGCGCAGTGAACAAGAACAGGCCTACCGAGAGTTGCGTCGTATCCATGGACGCCATTTGTATCAGGTTTCCCGTCGTATAAATCATGAATAATCATTGCGTATTCGCTTGGCCTTTGTCGGTGCCAGCCACGGGCGTGCTGACCATGCGACGCAAGGTCTCATTCAAGGTGGGACGGGGACCGGCAGGTGCGCCCGCCGACGCGCTCGAAGGGGTCAAGGCCTGGGGATTCGCCGCACGCCAGTCGTCCTCATAGAACACGCGCCACAGAATCAGGCGACAGTCGAAGTGACCCTCCTCCATCACCTTGTGGGTGGTAGCGCCCCACTCAGGATCGGCCAATGCGACGCCGGCACTTGCAAAGCGGTCGATGAAGCTGATGGGCATGCAGGCGCGGTCAAGGCGAGCCTGGGGTTCGGTGGTGAAGAGAATGGCGAGGACCCACATGAGGACGAGCACGCCGAAGATCCAGCTCAATGGTTTTTCAAGCACGCGTTGGACTCCTGTTGTTGGTCGAAGCGGTGGCCATTTATACGGTGTTTCGCTGCGTATAATTTTTTCAATAGGATTATGCGATCGCGCAACGGATGTTCTGCCGGCAAGACGATCGCTCCACGTTTGGGGCATTTCAATGTCCAAGGAGGACATCCAGATGGCAGCTACGACTCGGTCGCAAGTCGCGACCCACAACTATCGTTTCTCTTCGTTTCTGGGGGGAATTCATGCCAGTGATCCGGCGACGATGAAAGTCATCGCCGAAGCCAAGGCCGAAGTGGGCGAAGCAGAAGTAAAAAAGGGATTCACCGGGACGACCGGTGAAGGGGCATCGGCCCGAGTGATTGCGACCTTGAAAGAAAAGGGGGTGCAATTCGTGGGATTGAAAGGCAACCTCACTTCGGTGAGGGTACGGCAGGTTGCCGTCGATGGGCGCGAGCAGCCTTACCTGGTCGTGGGGTTGCGGGATAACGACGGACGGGATTACCTGTCCGTGTCGATGCACGAGGATGCGGCGCAGCTCTTGGTTCGTAAGTTGGTCAACGCCGAACCGGGGCTCGAGACGGAGTACCGTCTCTGGTCAGAGTATGTCCAGAAAGAGGGTAAAGACAGGCCCTATGCAGAAGGCTGCGCGTTCTTGCGGCAAAGGGGGGTCGAGGTGAAGGGACTACCCCGTTCTGCCGAGTTGGCTGCACTTGTCACGGCAGCCACCGACGCCTTGGTCGCGGCCGGTGTACCTCTTGCGGATAAGGAGACGCACGGGAGACGGAGGGAAAAGGTGACGCTGGACTACCATCTCGATTTGATGGAGAAGGTTGTCGCTCGCTTTGACGCCTATTATGCGGCGAAGAAGCAGTCGACCCAGCCTTCGCCGCACACCGGCGAGGTTGCTGAAGACGCATCCATTGATGCAGAAGATACGGTGCCGTACTAACACTGCAAACCCCAGCGCTCTCACGAGCCTGGGGTTTTTTTTTGAGGATAACCATGGGAAAGCGGGCCGGGGTACTGGCAAGGACGCTCGAACACTTCTACACGATGAAGTTCGGCGGCACCGCGGACACGTTGTCGGCCGTGGGGATCGGGCTGGGTCTGCTGGGGAGCACCCCGGCGCTCGCCCCACAGCTTGCAGCGTTCCCGGTGGTGCTGATACCTATGACGGCCGCCGGCGTCGGCGCTGCGTGGATGACCTGGCGCGCGATTGAGCCTTGGCGCAAAGCGCACGCACTTGCCTCGAGTTTGGAGATCCGGTCCGATGAACCACCGATGGTGGTCAAGCCCGGCGCCAACATCGAAGGGCTATTGCTGGGCTATTGCTGCGACACGGGTAAGCCCGTGATCATCGATTACAAGACGTTGATGCGCCACATGTTCATTTTGGGGCAATCGGGGGTTGGGAAGACGGTCGCGGCCTCGAACGTGATGTTCCAACAGATTCAGTCTGGCGGCGGCGTCCTCTTTATTGATGGAAAGATTGACGCGAAAAACATCGAGCAGATGTACCACTACTGTTGCTTCGCCGGTCGGCAGCAAGATTTTCTGGTGATCAATCCTGACGATCCGGCGAACTCCAACACCTATAACCCGGTACTCTTCGGAGATCCGGATGAGAAAGCCGACGGTGTCCTGCAACTCATCCCATCGACGGAGAGCAACGCAGGCGCGGATCACTATAAGCAGGAGGCCAAGCAGGCGTTGACCACCTTGATCCGGGCGCTTCAGACCGCCCGGCTCGCCTACAACATGATTGATTTGACGGTGTTGCTCACTAATAGCAACGCGTTGCTGGAGCTCGAGCGCAAGCTGCAGACGACGGCGCCCGGGGGTGACGAGGCGAAGGACTACGCCCTCTTTCTGGATAAATTTCGCGTGCCGCCGAATGCGCAGAATCCGCTTGGCGGCATCGACATGAAGCGGCTCAAAGACGTCTTCGGTGGCATCGGAGGCCGCCTGTACAGCTTTGGCACCGGGCAGTTCGGCAAGATCATGAACACGTATGACCCGGACGTGCGGCTCTATGAGGCAATCCGCAGTAACAAGATCGTCTACGTGGCCCTGCCCGTGATGGGCAAGGACACCACCGCGCGCAATTTTGGACGCCTGGTAATTGCCGACCTGCGCACCTCGATCTCTTGGCTGCAAAAGTTACCTGAGGCGGAGCGACCGTGGCCACCATTCATGGTGTTTTGCGACGAGGCAGGCTCCTATGTAAACGAGAGCTGGAGCCGGATCCCCGAGCAAAGCCGCAGCGCCCATGTGGTGTTCATGCCGGCAGTACAGACGTGCGCTAATTTTCAGGCGATCTCAAATGAACTCTACGAGATGGTGATCGGAAATGCTTGGACGAAAATTTATTTCAAGGTGGGTACGCAAGGAACCGCTGAAGAAGCCGCCGAGTTGATTGGCAAACGCTTGGGCGTCCTGAGGAGTCTCGCGGGCACACACAGCGAATCGGCGAGTTCATCGTTCTTGCGGCACGCCCCGGAATCCAACGTCGGTGCAGGTCAAAGCGTGAACAGCGGTGAGCGCGAGCAGGAGATGTTCATCGTGTCGCCTGATGATCTAAAAAATCTCACGATGGGGGAGGCGGTCATCACGATAGGCGGCAGTCTCATCTACAACGTGCGCCTGGCGATGACCGAGTTCGATGTGGAGACGAAAGCGCGATTTGGTCCGTTCCGAGTATCACGGTTCCGCTCAGGTGGTTTAACGATAAACGGCGTGCGCTGGCAACCCGCGGGATTCTTTGAGGATCTTGATCGCTACTTAGCGGTCGGGGAAGGTGGACGTCCCCCGAAGAAGATCGCCAGAAGCGCGAAGCCTGAAGGGGACAAGACACGCGATGCGGAGGAGGACGATCACGGCCAGCGAGAAGCAGAGCGTGAGAAGGCGTTGGCCGAGGACTTGGACGAGGCTTGACACAGGTAATTAAGTTGACCGTTTAATGGACGAGCGCATGTATGACTCCCGCGGTGAAGACCTATCTCGTGATGGCCTGCGTGGTGATCGCAGTGGTGCTGATCTGGGGCCCCCTGCGGGACCTGGTTGGGGCGGTGATGAAGAACTTTTTGATTCCACCAGTCGTGGGGGCGTTGACGACTGCGTTTTTGTGGACGTTCTGGATTCTGAAGCGGGTTCTGGGCGCGCATCTGGCGGTTATAAAAAACTTGCTGACCCCGCACAAGGTGATCTTCCCAAGCCTCAAAGACGACGGCGATCGATCGCTCTAGAGACACTTACCGCAGAGGATTTTGACGAAGGAGCCGAGCGCAACGCCTACGTGGTGATCGAGAATCAGGCTCACCATTTGTTTGGCGGGAAAGGCGTCCCGCGGGTCATGTTGGAGGCGGTCCGGTTCTTCTTCGCCGCAGAGGAGACGGACACACAAATCACGTTTCGCCTGTGCTGCGATGTCCTGCAAGCGCGCGTGGACGTGCTGCGCCTGCGGATCCAGTATGAGTTCTGGCTTCGGGGCACGGCGTTCACAGGGCCGTGGGACTTCCTGGCAGTGACCGTGCCCCGGATGATCGCCGGCGAGATCACCCACTACGGCGGCGAACCGGGCTATGCCCTGGCGCGCGAGGCCTGGGTGCAACCGGGGATCAGTGCAGAGGAGCTCATCGGGAGCGTCCTGGCGCTCGATGGTTACAGCGAGCGCGTGTTGATGGAGTCCCTGCAACATATGGAGGAACGCTGCTTGCTGTCCTGTTCGGCCAACCGCTGGTATGTGACGGGACGCAACCCATTATTGCTGGCCATTCGTGGGGACAATCGTTTCGGTGTTGACGTGAGTCGCGGCGGGTCGTTTTACTGGTCGCGCATGTTTGGTCCGTCGACATGAGTGTGGGTGGCTGGCTGTTATCTATTGTAGGCGCCGTTGGCGCGAGCGCGGCGATGGCGCAAACCGTGCTGCTCCCGGCCGAGCTGGCGTTCCAGGTGCTGGCCCGAGTGGTGAGGCCCGATCGGGTGGAATTCACGTATCGGGTTGCCCCAGGGTACCGGCTGCATCCGGAGGGGCTGACGGCGCACTCGGACAGTGACTCGGTACGGGTTCTACGAACGGAAATCCTCGGAGGCGCGGAGGAGAATGGGCAGGGGGCCGAGGTGGTGTTCCGCGTGTGGTTGAGTGGCGCGAGCGCCGGGAGAATCGTGGCCGAGGCACGAGGTTGCGCAAATGCAGCTGGTGTGTGCTACGCGCCAATCACATCGGCAGTCGAGGTGGGACGAGAGTCGCTTGGGGCCCGGGCCCCTTGTAAAAGCGCGATGTTCCGGTCACTCGCGGCAATGGTGGGGCTTTGCGCGGCGCTGTAAGTGGAAACTAGGCAAGGACGGCGCGTGGACGCAGAGGTCGGACAAGTGCGAATGCTAGACTATGACACGTCGCACAATAAGCGTTCATTCGTGGTTGGCAGTTGGATGTTCCGGGTCTAGGGTGTGCCGATTGGGTGTTCCGAAGACAGGAGGCGGTCTCGTGGCCAGCAGAGAACAAGCAAAAGTAGTCGGACGCGGCAGCGTTGCGCCATGGTCGGTGTGGCGCCGGCCGGCGTGGGCGTGGGGATTCTTCGCGCCCTTGTTTAAGGATCACAACGAGGGCGAGCAGCTGGTTGCGCGAGTGATGTGGGGTGCGACGATCCCGCTCATCGTACTCGCAATGACCAGCGCGCAGGAGCGCGGTGAGTATCTGATTGCGATGACACTGGCTCATGGCGTGGCGATTACGGCAATTGCCGCGTGGATGTGGTGCAAACCAGGAAGCCAGCCGCGCAGGCGCTATGTCGCCATGTGTTCGGACGCGACATTCATTACGCTCTTTGCATGGCAAGCGGGAGAAGCGAGCAGCATCGTGGCGAGTCTGGGGTTATTCATCACCATCGGGTATGGCTTTCGCTACGGCGTTCGATACATGCTGTGGTGCGCGGCGCTGGTGTTGGCCGGCGATCTGTCGTTGCTGTGGCACCCGGCATGGCGCACTCATCGGGAGCTCTGGGTCGCGCTACCGGCGTTCATGCTGGTGGCCCTTCCCTATCTCGTGTTGTTTCTCAAACGCGCGGATCGTCTGAGCGCGGAGCTGCGAAAGTCCTCCGATGACAAATCGAAAATTCTGTCCGTCATTTCGCACAATCTGAGAACGCCGATCGGGGCCATCATGGCCAACGTGGAATTGGCAAAAGCGGAGCGGCATGACGATTTACGGGCGGGCTATCTGAGCGCGGCACGCACCGCGGCGAACATTTTATTGAGGCAAATTCAGAACAGCCTGACGCTCGCGATCTTCGACCAAGGGAATAACTTCACCGTTCGTGAGAGTGTGCACGTGCGGGATTTTGCTGGCGATCTGTTCGATCTGGCGCGTGCCAAGGCCTACACGAAAGGGGTGGGGGCGACTTTGTCGATTGAGCCGACAGTGCCCGAGCGCGTGATCATGGCGTCGCCGGCGGCACAGGAAGCGCTGATTGCGTTGCTGGACAACGCGGTCAAGTTTACGCGGGCGGGGCACATTCGCCTCGATGTGAAACAGACGAGCGGCGGTCAGCTGCGCTTCGAGGTGTCCGATTCGGGGATTGGGATTGCCGCCGAGGATCTGCCTCATGTGTTCGATCGCTTCTGGCAACGTGAGAAAGGCGCAACGAGTGCAAGCGTCGGGGCAGGGTTGGGAACATCGATCACGCGCGAGCTGGTGGAGGCGGCGGGGGGATCGGTGGGCGTCAATAGCATCCTGGGGACAGGTTCCTGTTTCTGGTTTTGTCTGCCGTTCGAACCCGGCCCGAGCGAAGATCCGCGGCGGATCGTCAGAGCACCTGCGGTGCCGATGCGGATTCTGATCGCGGAGGACGATCCGGCAATGGCGGAAGTGCTTCGGCGCATGCTCGTTCGAGCTCAGCATTCGGTCGTTGTCGTCGTCGATGGGGCGCAAGCCCTGAGCGAGTTGACCTCAAAGCGGTTTCAGCTGGCGATCATCGATGAGCACATGCCCAAGATGTTGGGCAGCGAAGTGATCACCCGATTGCGCGCGACGGTGGCGCCCGAAGAGCTGCCGCGGCTGTTTGTCCTGAGCGCGGACACGACGCCGGACGCGCAGGCGCGGGCCTATAGCGTGGGGGCAGATGCGTTCATTCAAAAGCCGGTAGAAGAAGCAGCGTTACTGAAGATTCTGAGCATGCCGGGGGATCCGGACAGCGTGCGCGCGGGCCTGCCGGCGGACATTCTCCCGATTGCCAGGGAGAGCATGAAGCTGAGCTTCGAGCGCTGTCGCGATGAGTTGCGCTTGAAAAACCCACTGGAGGCTAAGTATTGGGTGCACCGAGCCAAAGGCACGGCGAGGCTGGTCGGGGCCAACACGATCGCCAATCGGTTGATCGATTTGGGGGCGAAACTGAGTGAGGCGGAAGGCAGCAGAAGCGTCACGGTGGCGGTGGTAACTCAAATCGAGGAGCAGTTCGAGGATTTTATGGAACGGCAAGGCAAGCCCTGAGCGATAGGCGCATGTCGGTACCGGGGTGGGCGATGACCGGGCGGGTGATCGCCGATGTGCTGCAACAATGGGGGTGGTGTCATGGCGGATAAAGGGTTGTTGGAGCTCGTCACGAAGGGGGTGGCGGGATGGAATACCTGGCGAGCAGCCCATCCGATGGCAGAGATCGATCTGCATAGGGCAACGCTGGCCGGGATCAACCTGGGTGATGCGGATCTGAGCAAGGCGGATCTGCGTGACACGGCCATGGAAGGGGTCAATCTGTTTCGGGCGAAACTGCGCCTCGCCGCGCTCGATCGCGTCGATATGTCCCAGGGCAATCTCACCTATGCGGACTTGCGGGACGCGCGGTGTGTGGGGGCCTCGTTCAAAGGGGTCACGGCGACGGAGGCCAATTTCTCGGGCGTCAAAGGGGCAGGTGCGAATTTTGCCGGTGCGAACCTTACTGGCGTGGATTTCTCCGACGGCGATTGGGCCGGAGCAAATTTCACCAACGCCACGTTACACAAGGCTAATTTCACGAACGCGAATTGCCACATGGCTACGTTCACTGGGGCGAATATGACAGCCACTCGGGTCGATGGCGCGGACATGCGCCTATCGAACTGGAGCGAGGCGAACGTAAGTCAGATCAAGTGGTCGCGCGGTGCGATGCGCGGCAAATATCTGGGTGTGCGCGGCATGGGCTCGACGTATGGGAATGCAGTGTTTCGTCGGGACGCGTTGGACCAAGATTTTGTCGATGCCGCGGGCGAGCGCTCAAAGAAGGCGTGGTGGCGGCGTGCATTATTCCTGACCTGGGGTGTGCTGACCGATTACGGGCGCAGTTTGCCGCGCCTTGTCGTGCTAGCGCTCGCCGTGGTAGGGCTATTTGGCGTGCTGTATCAGAGCTTCCCCCTGCTGGAGTATGCCGATGGGCGTGTCAGCGGTTTCACGCCCTGGTTCGTTTCATGGATCACCTTTGTGCCACTGGGTCACAGCATGGCCACACCGGTGTCGGTGTGGGGGGAGATCGCGGTGACCCTGGAGACCTTGCTGGGCTACGGTCACGTGGCGTTGTTGGTGGCGGTGCTTGCGGACAAGGTAGCGCGGCGGTATTGACTGCGCTGGATCAGAGTGGCGCGGTGTAGCTGCACGTGGGATAGCCGCTGCAGCCGTAGAATGGGCCGTTGCGACCTTTTCGCGTCCTGAGTGGACGCTGACAGTGTGGACAGGCCGCAGAGGCGCTGGCGGCGGCTGGAGCGGCCTTGGTGCCGCGCTTGGCTGGCGAAGCCGGGCGGGCCGGCGGTTCACACTCGGCGAGGGAGGGCATCTGGGCAGCGACGCTCCCTTCTTGCAGGTCACGCATGAGTTTTGTGACGTAGGCGGTCTGCTGGTCCATGAAAGCAGGTAGCGTCATGGTGCCGGCCTCGATGTTGGAGAGAAGTGACTCAAAATAAGCGGTGAGGTCGGGCGTGCGCAGTTGGATCGGCACGGCGCGGTAGAGCAAGCGCCCGCGAGCCGTGGCCACGTAGACTTTGCGCTTCCCTTCGCGGCGCTCTTCGACGTAATCGCGTTGGATCAGGTGATCGACGATGGCCGCGCGTGTGGCCGGGGTGCCGATGCCGCTCTCGCGGATGGTCGCTTTGACGCGTTCATCGGTGACGAAGCGCCAAGCCTGCTCCATGGCTTCGATGAGCGAGGCACCGTCATAGCGCGGCGGGGGTGAGGTGCGTTTGGTGTCGATCTGAGTGCTGGTGATGCGGCAGGGATCGCCTTCGAGCATGGCGGGAAGGGCCTGGGGTGCATCGTCAGAAGATCGTGCGGCGGGCGTGCCGAGGACGATCATCCAGCCCGGATCGACGTCCACGGTGCCAGTGGCTCGGAAGCGCTCGCCATAGCAGTCCACCTCGACGATGGTGGAGTCATATCGGTGCGGGGGATAGAACTGGGCAAGGAACTGCGCCACGACGAGCTGGTAGATGGCCAGCTCGTTTTTGCCAAGAACGGTCAGATCGAAGTCACGCACGAGGGTGGGCCGGATGGCGTGGTGGTCGCCGATCTTGTCGGAATTCCACGCCGCGCTTTTGAGGGTGAAATCAGGGGTGCCCTCGAAAGGCCAGGCGTGTGCGAAGTTGCTGCGCGCCGCGGCGACGATAGCCCCGCCCAGGGCGTGCTCGTCAGAGGGCAGGTAGGAGAAATCCGTCCGGGGGTAGGTCGTGAGCTTGTACGTTTCGTAGAGAGACTGGGCAATCTTGAGCGTCTCGGAGGGCGATAAGCCAAGGCGTTTATTGGCTACTTTTTGCAGATCGCCAAGGGAGTACGGCAGTGGTGGGCCTTGCGTCTTGGGGGTGGTGGAGTAGGTACGGATCTGTGCTGCGTGGCCGCTGACGCGCTGGGCGATCGCGTCGAGCGGCGCACGCGCGGTGATTCGACCTTCGGCATTACGCTCGGCGGCATTGGCCGGCGGCTGCCACGTTGCAGTGAATGTGCCGCGAGCATGCGTTACCGTGGCACGGAGCACGAAATAGGGTGTGGGAACGAAGGCTTCGATGTCAAGATCGCGGGCGACAATGAGGCACAAGGTAGGTGTTTGCACGCGACCGATGTGTAATGTCCCTTTGTTGCCACGACGTTGCCAAGCACTCGTATAGCCCCTTGTGCAATTCATGCCGACCAACCAGTCGGCGCGGGCACGCGCGAGCGCGCTGGCGTAGAGGCATTCATAGTCGAGGTTGTCTCGCATCGAGCCAAGCGCCTTGCGGATCGCTGGCTGATTCATCTCGCGCAACCATAGCCGTTTGGCCGCGCCGCGATAGCCGAAGTGATCGAGGACTTCATCGACGATCGCCTGCCCTTCCCGTGCGGCGTCGCCGGCGTTGATGACGCAGGTGGCGCGTCGGAGCAATTTACCGACGACGCTCAGTTGCATCTTCGTCTTCGGATTGGGTTCCATCTGCCAGGCAGCTGGCAAGATTGGAAGAGTGGCCAAATCCCACTGGGCGTATTGCGGGCCGTAGGCCTCGGGGGAGGCCTGACTCAAGAGATGACCAACACACCAGGAGACCAGATCGGTGGAGCCCACCTGGATATAGCCCTCTCCTCGCAGCATGGGAGCGCCAAGCGCCTTCGCGATCTCGAGGCCGACAGAGGGCTTTTCGGCGATGTAGAGATTCACGAGGAGGACTCAGGACGGGGTAACGGAGACGACGGTGATTTCGACCCGGCGATCAGGCGCAAGGCACTGGATCAGTTGGGCATTGGGCAATGAGGGTTGGCAGGACTGCGCGGTGAGTGAGCCGGTGGGACCGCGGCCCTCTGTGCGTATGGTGGTGTGTGAGACGTAGCGATGCAGGTACGCCGCGACCGCTTCAGCACGACGCTCCGAGAGACGCTGGTTGTAGGCCAATCCGCCAATGCGGTCGGTATATCCGGTGACGCTGACATCGAGCGTGAGGGTCGGATCTTTGAGTTGATCGCCCAGGACGTCGAGCGAGTGGCGGCCGACGTCGCTCAAGGCGGCGCTGGCGAATCCGAACGTGGTGTCAGCCGATAGTCGCAATGTAGCCAGCGGTGCTGTGGGCGCCTTGGGTACCGGGGGCGGGGTTGGCACTGACGGTGTGCGGGGAGGCAAGGCGAAAGGCGTGGCTGGGATGACCGGCACCGGGGGGGTAGGTAGCGTTTTCGGGCTTGGGCCTGCACATGCGTCTCCGCAAAACGTCCATTGTCCGGTCGTACTCGAAGGCGTCCAGATCTGCGTGACACGTAGTGGTGGGAGAGGTGTGGGCTTGTAGGTCTCAACGGGTGCGCTCGTGCAGGCAACGGTAGCGAGCGTGAGTACAGCGATGGCGGACCAGTGGTGCCGGTGGGCTTGGGCGTCACCTGCGAGAGATCGCATCGGCCGGGTCTCCTCAGAGCGGAAACAGCGCCCCGGGGCAAGCCCGGGGCGTCGGTGAGGCGCTTAACGCGCCTGGGGGAGTTGCTGCGCAACGGGGGACCTGGCGTTGCCAGGGTTGTGAGCCGCTTACGCGGCAAAGTGACACGCGTGCGCGTGGGCCTTGTGGGGCAACTGGAATACGGCAACTGGGGTTCATCAACATGCAGCGTGCACCCGCGGCGTATGGCTTGGTGGCATGGATTGTTGCATGCGCGGGACCGTATAAATAACCGGGTTGGCTTGGGGAGCGAGTATCAACAGCGCGCGTGGCGTGGTGCGGGACAACCTGTGAGTGGACGGCGTAGCGAAAAGTATCAGTGGCTCGCGAAGCGCGCTGGGCTCTCCGTCGTGCGTTGACGATCACGGGTGGCCAGTAATGTGCGTAAGGTATTCAAGAAACGCGATTGGGCGAGCTCCAACGGCCACGGCCGCCACGGTTCACCCCCATAGACTGACGATAGCGGATCGTGTTTAAGGATGGGCACGTCGTGCCCCAGCAACGACGGAATTTCCTCCGCAGACCATCCCACGCAATGCAGCGCCTCAGCGGCGGCCGCGGTGTCGTCGGCGATTTTGTGCAGTCGGTGCTTGTACGGAATCCATGGCGGCAACTGGTAGCGGACCTCGATCGCAGCGGTAAGTCGCTCGCAGAGATCTGCAAACGGGCGTCCCAACTCATGCTTCAACGGGGACGGACAGTCATAACCGGTCAGTGCTTCTTCAGCGTCATGCAGCAACTCTCGTAAGAGGTCGTCGACACTGAGTGGCTCTTTCGAGGCGGACTCGCGCAGATGCATCACGAGAATAGAGTGTTGAGCCACGCTCAACGGTTGCGGCCAACGGCTCTCGCCACTCCAGCGATAGGTGCGACTTAATCTGGCGGCAAGATCATCATCGGTCCAGGCCCATGGGTCTGGCGCCATCAGATCCAGGCGACCGCCAGAGGGCAGGCGAATCCACGGTCGACGCCGGGAGCTAACAGGGATCACTGGGGCGCGCATAGCGACAAGAGCATTCATAGCACGGTAGGCCTCACAGGGCGTGAGCATGAA
This sequence comes from uncultured Pseudomonadota bacterium, assembly GCA_903921325.1. Lineage (GTDB taxonomy): Bacteria > Pseudomonadota > Gammaproteobacteria > Burkholderiales > SG8-39 > CAIXPL01. Next base: position 29,681 of record CAIXPL010000038.1, on the reverse strand, counting down.
TGGGACGCCTGGCCGTAATGCGCTCCAAGTGCGCTTCGACCAGGACGCAAAAACTCTGACGCGCTCGGCTCGATCGCGCGGCCTCACGGAATCGTCCTACGGTGACGCCAAGATCTTCGTGCAAACGCAGCGCTACGACGTAGGCACGTTCCTCGCGCGGGAGCCCCGCGGCGCTTGCGAATACCGCTTTCGTGTTCATCGGGGCGTGCTCATTGCTGTTCATACCAATCGATGATAGCGCCCTCGTTCAACAGGCCCCACCGTGTGATCACATAGCCCTCGCGACCACCATGCACGCTGACATCGAATACGTTGCGCGCCTCGCGTAGTAGGCCGAGCATGCCACCGCGCGAATAGCCGGTCATGTCGAGCAAGTCTGCCAGGCGCGTGCCGGGATGAATCCGAATGGTGGCCAGGACTTTCAACGTCACCGCAATACGACCTTTTCTCTGCACGGGGTCCTCGGCATTTGGCGTCGCCGCGCCAATGAACGTGGTGAATGGACGTAGTGTATTCAGAGTTAAGCGATGCCGCAACAATCATATACGCATTGTGCAGTGGAGTTTAATGAAAAAGTGGGCTCGAAAGGTGATTGAATGTGGAAATGGAGCTTGAAATGTGTTAATGTTTTTTTGACCGAGATCTCCCTCGGTGAGCCAGAAAAGTGTGGTTCTGGTGCTTGCCTCCTGCCCCTCGGGAGTCCACGCCGCCGCAAGGCAGACTAAGGGAACAACGGCTCCGAGAATTCGGAGCCGTTGTCATTTGTGTGATTGATTTCGGATTCAGTGTTCAGTGCAACGTGGGTGGCCTGAGTTCCCCGTGTAGCTTCCTGCGAAGCAAGGCAATGCCCCAGGCGCGCCAGTGCGCTCGGGCAGCAACCATGCCTTCCTCTACGGCCTCTGGGTGGATCTGCTGCAATTGGTGCAGCCGCCTCTCACCTGCAGCTGAGAGTTTGACCAACCCCGCTTCGGTGCGATCAATCCATTCATGATCGCCTTGGATTCCTGGAAGGGGGCAATTGTCTCGGCAGATAGCCAAGAAGAAGGCCTGTTCCTCAGGGGCAAGACTGGTCAGGGTTCGTGGTGCTGCAAGATCGTCTTTATCATTGAGAGTGTCCATTGGATCTCCTTGATCCGAGAACATGAGATGTTCTCGGCAGTCATGTGCGGCCCCTCGATCGAGCCGAGGGGGAAGTGTAAGCAATTACCAGGCGACTTCGAGCATTTGGTCTGCGACCGCCGGGGTCCGGACATAAGTCGCGACAGGCGGCGAGAAGCTCGCGGGAATTTCCTCTTGCGGGTTCACCCCTTGGAATCCTTTCACGAGAAGTCGATTCGGATTGAGCAAACACTCAATCACCGCTGTAACCAATACGGCATGATTGCCCTTGATCGCTCCCGATCGTGGCAACACGACGAGCAGATCGTCGAGCACCTTGGCGACCTGTTCAATGACCGGATCGACGAAGTGCAGGGATTTCGCCTTGCTGGCTACGCGTTCAAGCACACCGGTGATGGCGGTGCTGTATTGCGACCGACCGGACTGAGTGAGACCTGCGTCGCGCAGCTCGGCGGCCAGTTCATGGAGGGTCTGTCCAGCCAGCCCGCTCACATCTGCGGTGAGCCCCCCCGCTTCGACCACGTCTTCTCCCTTCAGCCGAAAAGCCGCGTATTGAAAGCGCGTATGCTGCCGAACGGTTGCCGAAGAGGGTGCCAGCGTGCGAATGGCGTCTCGTTCACTCGGGTGCTCCGCGGCATAGGCCTCCACGGCTGCCCCGATGCTGGTAGCCAGATGTTTGGCGAGGCGCTCCCATTCGCTGGCGATGGACTCGAGAACTTTGAGCAGCTGTTCGGTGTGGTCAAGGGGGACCGCCCAGGCATCCAGGGTGTCGATCCTCGTTCCCTGGGAACGGCACGCCCGCTGCGCTGCCTGCTTGAGCTTGCCAAAGGGACGAAGCACACCTGGATCGAAGCAGCGCTGAAGGACTTTGGTGATCCGGGTGTCGCTTTTGTCACCCTCCCCGGTGTCGCGGGTCGGATTGATCAAGTGTGTCTTGAATGAAATCAGATTGACTCGTTCCAACACCTGGGCGACCCGCGAAGAGGCCGCGTTCGCGGGGCTCACCGGGGTGCTACGTTGTGGTCTGGCCATTAATTTCTCCTTTTAAGAGCTTGCCGAATTGGCAATCGTTTGCAAGACGCTATCCGTTGCGCCTTCGATCGACGGGCGAGGAGGACTCCCTGGTTGTCGTCGCGTGGACACGTGGGGAGCAGCGCTCAGTGCTGCCTAGTGCACAGCGTCTGCTCGGCCGCGCGTTCGACCTCGCTCGGACGCGATCATTGTTTCGATCGTCCGGTCGAGCGGGGTGGTCCCCCGTTCGGCGTGCAGGATCTGTCGATTCGTTCACTGGTCAGGCGGTCGCCCTGATAGACGTGCATGCTGCCAACCCGCAGTTGATGAATAGCAGAATCGCAGATCGGTTGAACGGCGCACATCTGGGCGCAGAGCAAGTCAAGATCTACGTCCGTGATGCTGTAGCGGCGTAGTGCTCCGTTCCCCTGGGACGAGAGAACGTCCCGGCGAGAGGCCATGAGCATGGCGTCGTAGCCGCAAGCCGGATCACCAAGCGTGACATGAACATCGCAAAAAAATACGCCTGGCGTCCCCCTGCAATCAGGGAGGCGCCAGGCGTTGTGCGCAAGGAACGACGCAATCGTGCGCTGTGCTTGCTGTCATTGGTGCAGGGTGGACCCTAGAGCCGCATGTCCGTTACCGTACCGGTTTCGCCGTCGTACTTGACGATGCGATTTCCTACATTGCCAATACGGTCCTCTTCAACGAACTTGAACATCAATTTCACGACCCCCGATGTGGGGTCAATACCCTCCTTTGTAAGCACTGCCCGGAACGTCACCAGCTGATTCTCAGGGGAGCCACCTGGGTGACCTTCGATGGTGTTATAGATCGTCAGGTCAAAGTCGTTCTCATCACCCTCATCGTCTTCGTCACCCGTATCGCGAGCGACAGTGGCGGCATTGATGACGTCCCGCGGAGCATCGATCCACGTGACACTAAAGAAGTGTTCGTGCAGCGGCCGATCCCAACCCAACAACACGCTCACCACCCCACCACGATGTGGCAGTGTTGCAATGTGTCGGCTCATTGCTGCGCCTCTTGCATGAGAGGACGGCGGGCGATTCCCTCGCGAACCTTGTCGAGAAATGCGAACCAGTCCACTTCCAGATGAGAAATTACCTTGCCATCGAGAACGCGCACCCGTCGCCCACCTCGGTAGCCACAGGCTTTCGCGTAATCTGTGACATCCACTGACTGCGGGAACAGATGCCGCGCTGGATAAAACTGGACACCCCGGTAATGGGCTAAGCGTTCGCGCAGCCGGGGTCGAACCCGCACCATGTTGTTTTGTGCCTGCTTTGCCTCACTATTGATTTTGCGGATCTCGCTCTTTATGCGCGTGATCCCGCATTCCGGGAGACTCAGATAGCGGCCACCGGGCAACGGAAGCCCCGGAACAACGACGTAGCCCGTCATATTGTAAAACACCTCGGCGACGACCTCGCCTCGCAGAACAATATCGTAGCGCATCTTCGTTTCGCAGATAGACCGCTTGTGTGGTGCCTCCTTAAGAGTGAGAACGAACCGCCCCTCTTCCTTGTGCTTGGAATGAGACATGGCTTTCTCCTTTGCTTCTTTCAGGATGTTGAGGCCCCCGGCGCCGTCAGACGTTCCGGGGGCACGAGATCAGAGTCCGCAGGCGAACAGATCCGCCTCGCCCTCGAGCGCCCCACTGATCAATGCGTCGTGGCGGCGAGCCTCCACCACCGCTTCAAGCATCGGCAGCTCAAGCTGCCCGTGTGAGGCAGTCCCTGCAACTTCAAGGTTGATATCCAAATCGTCGAGCGAATCCATGTCAATCTCCTAGACAAGCCGCACCCCAGGTGGGACGCCGTCGCTTTGCAACGAAGGCCATCCATTGCGCATTGGCTTGAGAAAAGAGTCGCCTGAGTTTTGTGGTTTGCGCGTCAGGAACCTCCTGCCGTGCTGCAGGAACGACTAATGCAGCGGTCTCCGGATCACCAAGCTCGACATGGTCGACATGGTCGACATGGACATCACAAAAAAATACGCCTGGCGTCCCCCTGCAATCAGGGAGGCGCCAGGCGTTGTGTGTAAGGAACGATGCAATCATGCGCCGTCCCTTGATGATCAGGCGGTAACAAACCTCGTCACCGCCACGATCTGACCGCGATCATCGCGAATCGCGGTTGCCCCGGTATCTGGCGCATAGACGCCAGGGGTACCGGGGGGCAGAGCCGCCAGCACCAAGGTGCTGACAATGCAGGGGCAAATTTTCCCCTGCGAGTCCCGCTGAAGCCCGGTAACAGGCCCCATGCGGTTCGAGACAACCGGCACCCCGAGGATTCTCTCCCCGGTGTCGGTTGCATTAACCGCCACTCGGGCGATCTCCCCAGAAGGGGGCAGCGAGATGTCTCCCGCTTCGGTTCTCACCGTAATTGCATGGGGCGTCAAATTTAACACGTCAATCTCCTAGACAAGCCGCACCCCAGGTGGGGCGCCGTCGCTTTGCAACGAAGGCCATCCATTGCGCATTGACTTGTCTGGGAGACCACCTCGGTCTCCTATCGCGGGATCGCTGCCGAGCCCCTGGTGCGTGGGACCTATTCGTAGGTATGCCTGCTCGTCGCCACCTCGCCCAAATGAGATTGCACGTAGCCAATAAAAAGGCCTGGCGCCCCGCGATTTGCGCGGAACACCAGGCGTTGTGTGGGAACGGCTGTCACCTAATGCGCGGCCCTTTGTGCTCCGTACCCCAGGGATTTCAGTCCTTATCCTCGTGCATCGACTCTTGCACCGCTATCCTTCATTCTCCATCTCCATGCGCTCTCGCATCTCCCGGACAAAGGCATCTGGTTCCATCAGTCCGTACCTCGCCAACCGCACTGGCAGGTCTTCCAATGCAAGCGCGCCCTGCTCGATGCGTTTCAACATGAAATCGGCAAGTTCGTCTTCCGACAGTGGTTCGGGCCGAATCACAATTTGAGTCTCGTAATTTCTAATCACAGCAATGCTGGACGTACATAGGCTACGTGGGCCGATTGTGCGTTCCACCATGGTGCGCAGTACGTAGGTCATGTCCGACGTCGCGTTCTCATTGTCCTTGTTCGGTTCATAGGTGACATCCAATATCAAGCGAACCATTTCAGTGGCGGGCGGCATTGTCGTCTCTCCTGGTATCATCGTTTTGCTCCATAGCAGTGTTCGTTTTGAATGCGAGGACACGGCGCTTTCGCGACGCGCTAACCTCTTCAAAGAGTCAATAAAAAAAGCGCTCGGGTAACACAGTGAGCGCAACCACGGGTCGTAAGCGCACCAATCTCTGTGACAGCACCGTGGCATTGCACCAGCCGCCATGGTCTGCGTCGAGGTACACGGTCTTCGGCAGCATGGACAGATTGGCCGCTCGGATCGCGTGAATGATTGCCTCGGATAGTTTGATGTCACAAGGGTCAGTCGGTACCACCATGTTGTAGGACAACACTTCCACGCCAGCAAGCATGATTGGCGTGATGGGGCGGCGTTGGCCGCCCCGGTTTGATCTCTTCTTCATTGCGACCCTCCATGGGTTGAGTGCACGCCTTGCTGTTACCACGCGCTTCGGTTGCACCATTGAGTCCGTTGCGCGCCGAACCAAGGGGCGAAAAAAAGCCGGCTCGAGGCCGGCTGTTGGGTAAGTTAAATGAACGTCGTTGCTACGCTGCTGCGTGCCACAACTCGACCAACTGAGGTGCTCGTCGCGACGCTACGATCATTTCGCGCAAGTCCTTGACACCCCAGTAGACTGCGGCCGTCGGTGTGAAAAGCGACCCGCTTTTGTGGACGACTAGGCAACTGGCGATTTCATTGAGAGCGATCAGGTCTTCCAGATTGGGTTCGATTCGGCTGGCCGGCCGGTACCGCACACAACCCTCCAGTTGTCGACTCGGGCCTGGAGTCCAGCGCAACTCCACTGTGTACACAGCCAGCGGTCCGGTGGTCGGAATTGGATTTCTGGTGATGCGATCGTTCACCACCTGGTACTTGCAGTGGATCAAAGCAGTCAATGCCCGTTCATCGCTGATTGGGCGTAAGCGATCCCGCTCGATCAGAAAAACCTGGCGTCGCTGCTCGCTATATCTCAACACCGCGCGGGCCATGTCGTGGATCTTCTGATGGATACCCAAGTGGACGAGACACGTCCCCATTTCTCGAACGATCCACAGATAGCGACTCCCCGGGGTGTGAGTCTCCCGCAGCATCGTCAGATCGTGCTTGTACAGGTCGTCTCGATACGCCGTGAGCAGGCCAAACCCTGGCGCTTCGACGATGTCCTTCATGCCTTGAAACACGGTGTCGGCGCTCATGCGGTCACCTCCACACAATTCCAAGAATCACAATCAGCGCTGCGGGACCCTCGGCCGTCAATGCACGGACTGTCGTCACGGCGTGACTGACCGGCACCCCCCACCGTGAGGTTCAGATCCATACCTCGAAGCAGCAACAACGAGCTCAGCGGATGTGCCCGAGCGGTTTGAACATCCATGCCATAGGCCAGATACACCGGACTGCCAAAGGGAATCCGCCGAACGACAGGTAACCCCAGCCAGTAGCCCAGGCGCTCGGTCGCCTGTTGCAATGCCCTGATGCGCTCGGCCGGACGGGGAAGATCGCCGACTGTCCTGGCGTCCTTCGGATACGGGGATATGGACTGGAACTTCGCGCACGGGCGCTCATCCAGCGTCCGCTTTCTGCGGTCGTGCAAGTGGTGCGTTTGGTGCAAATGCTGCATTTCCGATCTCCTTGTGCAAGCCGCGCTCGATGAGCGCTCGTCACTGTTGCGATCGGTAATCCGTTGCTTACCCTCTCAATGCGTTGCACAAAGAAACAATCCCGATCGCCTTTGGCGACCGGGATTGCGGATGACTTACCCCAAGAGCTGGGTGGCTTTCTGGTCAAACACTTCGCGGGTGACGCCGAGATGCTTGCGCTCGTAGTCTTCTTCCGAGAGACTACCTGAACCGCCCCGGGAACCCGCGTCGTCATGCCGATCGTCGTAATCCACCACGATGCACTGCGGATCATGTGGCGGTAACTCACGGACGGCGACTGAGTCGACGATCCCGCCACTTGAAAACACCACGACCTGGATGTTCTCGTTGAGTCGGGGCTTCGCCGGCGCCGGCTTGTCGGCGCCTGGTGCGAGCTTGAGCTTCAGATCGGCCACCGACCCCACAGTGCACCACAACTCCGCATCGTCCTTCCGGATCGGCAGTACAGCTTGGATTTCGCCATCTTTGAATATCTTGGCATGGCAACCGTCCAGCGCGTAATACTCATCCGGATTGAACTCCGTGTACTCTAGCCCGTCGAGACCGTTCAGCGGCGATTTGCCGTCCTCATTAAGGCTGTAGAGAGTGAAGCTCAATGCCCACCAGGCGCACACGTAGTCAAGGCCTCGCTCTTTCATGAACGCCACGCAGCACTCGGCATTACTCAGAAACTTGGCGTCCATCTCAATTTCAATCATGTCAGGATCGGGGCCGTACTCTTGGTTGGAGCAGACGTTCGTTACCTGCACGCGGATCGTCGATTGACTCATGAAGTAGCTCCTTTGATTGAATCTGACAAGGCCAACGATGAATACACACGCTGCAGCAGCTCGCGCGCCTCACGTACCTCAGAGAGCAACGCGTCGATCCCTTCCTGGCATTCGTCTCCTTCAAAACCAGCGATAAAAGACTCAGCTGCTTCGAACGCTTTGTCGGCGGCAGTGAGGGCCAGGGCAGCAGACCGAGTCGGCCTCTCCAGCACCCTGACTTGGCTTCGAGGGTGCTCGGTTTCAGTTGATCGAGCCACTCGGGTCCCATTGGACAGTTCAACAAAGTCTCTCACCCGGACGAAGCCCAATCGTGACATGCGACGCTCAATGGCACGCGCGTAGGTCCGAGCGCGTGCATGGTCCTCATCGCACATCATCACCTCGGGATTTGTCGCTCGGTTCCACGCTCGACACAGGCTCGCGACGGATGTTCCCGCCCGCACCAAGGTGCCGTCGTTCAGAAAATTTGCATACGGCTTGCTCATTCGCACCTCCTCTTTGTTGTCGTACCCGCGACACGGGGTACCATCACAGTGCCAAGGGCTATCCGTTGCGCACTGCGCTAAGGTCTGCCGAGGTACCCCCGGAACGAGACCACGTGGTGTGGCCAGGAGCGAGGAGACTCGGAAATGACCAAGGCACAAACCGAGGTGCGCTTCTACCGCGCGAGCGAAAAACCCTACGGTGCGTTCAGCAATCTGTACCGGCGAGAGATCGAGTTCGAGGGCGAGACGTTCGCAAGCTCGGAGCATGCCTACCAGGCCGGCAAGGCTCGCAAGCCCGCAATTCGCAAGTGGTTGATGGACGCCCCGTCCCCGCGCTGTTGGCCATGGCAGGCCACGGCCTCTATGTCTGGGACATCCACCCCGACTGGTCGAGGACCCAGTTCGACCGGATGAAGCGTGTGCTGCAGGCCACGTTTTCGCAGCACGAGGATCTGAGGCAACTGCTCCTGAGCACTGGGACTGCGCGCTTGGTCGAGTCTGCCAGGGTCGACAACGCGGTGAACCGCCTGTGGGGCGAGGTCAAAGGCGTCGGTAAGAACAAGCTGGGCGAGCTGCCCATGGACGTGCGCGCTGGTTTGGGTGCGCAAACCGGGCGCACCAAGAGAAAACCCCCGGCAGCCATAAGCTGCGCGGGGGTTGAGATTGCATAGAACTACTTAGAAGAACGCCTTTGCGATCAGCGAAACTACGCCAGCAACAATAGTGACGACCATCCACTTCATCAGCTTGAGTTCCGACTTAACGTCGGCCATCTCGAGCTTGAGTTCCGACTTAACGCCGGCCGTCTCAATCTTGATGCTTGTGATGTCAGCTTTCGTGGCCAGAAGGCCAGAGGCCGATTCACCAAGCGCCGTCGCCAAAGCCTCAGCTCCCGCCTTGGCTTGCGCCTCAGGCATGCCAGCAGACTTCAGCTTTTCAACAAAGCGTAGCGTATCGAATTGGATTGCCGTACTCATTTGATAACTCCATGCGTTGTATGGTAGCAGAAACTTGCCGGAGGCTAAATGCCTGAGTACCCCATCAGAGCGTCACGAATTGCGTAGGTTTCACAGTCCCACAACCCGTTTCGCTCAATTTCGTCCCAAACCATCGCCAGAAATGCGTCAGAAAGGCCCATTTCAGTCCTCCTTAGTGCCGACCAGCATCGAAACACTGCTGACGCTCGTTGTGAATTTGGCCGACAGCGTTAAGGACGATGGGGCGAATCTCGAACTTCTTGAACATGGATTTCTCCTGTGAAATTCGAGGAATTTCCGCCCCAGAGGGGCTTGGAACTCCTCTTGGGTTGATGGTGCTTACAACCAGGCAAGAATTTCGCCGAGCTGCTTGGCGGCTGGATCGGTCTTGTCAAACGCGATCATGGGGCCGATGTAGCCGTTGTACTCGGCGTTTTCCTTGGCCAGCGTGTAATGCTCGCCAGTGTCAATCTGCTCCTGAGTTACTTGCGGCGAACAGGTATGAAACTCCGGTGCGCCTTCACTGTTGGTGCAGAGCACGACCAGCTTCGGATAGACGTGATTTACCATCTGGGTTCTCCTTCATAAAACATCGATCAGGATTTGGGCAAGACCATTCCTGCTGCAATGCGCCGCAGGACGCCCAGGCAGGCCTCCTCATCAACCCGCTTTGTCAGATTGGTGAGCACGAACTGCAACGCCCACGCCATTTCCGCCTCGGTATTTGCAATGAGCGGCCCCAGGCGAGCGAGCATCACCTCACCCCAGCGTCGGAGCACCCGTGTGCCCATGGTCGTCTCCGTGTCACCGGCGACAAATGCTTTGCGGACGTCATCTGCAACCTGGACCATGGCTGTGATCACCTTACCGGGCAGCTTGGGCAGCGCCCGATGCAGCATGGCGGTCTCAGCCGTGTTCGACAGGTAATCGACACGCGCTCCGTTGAACCGCTGCAGAAACGCAAGATTCATCGTCTGCGTGCCGCGATAATGCACAGCATCATCGTCACGAGCCAACGCGTTGGCCGTCGCTGCAACACGAAACTCTGGGTGAGGCTCAATGAACTCGCCGGTCTCCGGAATTTCCAACGGACCGCCATCCAATATCTTGTTCAGCGCGCCGATTTGACCGGCTGGCGTGAAATTGACCTCATCGATCAACAAGATTCCGCCCGTCTTCATGGCCATCGGCAATGGCCCATAGACAAACTTCGTCGATCCCTCGGCCAGTCGATTTTGACCCACCAGTTCTGACCACTCGAAGCGGGCATGCATGGTGCCCATGAACATTTCACGACCAGTACGGGCAGCGAGCTCCTGGAACGCAGAGCTCTTGCCGGCGCCGCTAGGCCCGTGCAAGAGAAAGTTCTTGCCGCCCACGCCATTGACCCACAGCATCATCTGGCGCAGCAGATCCTCCTGCCACTCGTAAAATGGGTCAAATCGTGGACAGTACCGCCCCGGTGCGACATTGATCGGGATCTTGATATCTTTGGCCTTCGGATTTGTGATCCCGAAGACGGCTTCGAGCGACCTATGCTCGATTCTCGGCGTCACCGCCGTGTCCGTGGCGGACGCCGGCGGCCTCTTGTCTTTTATTTGTGCGGGCATAGGAATCGCCTCCTTGTCATAGTTGGGATCATTGGGAATGGCCTGGCGCGTTGCGGCGTTGGCGTATCGTGTTTGCCCTGTGGGCATCCGTTGCGCACTCGCTGCAAGTCGTTTCAGAAGCACGAGACGCGCGGAGTTGCCAACTACGGCGCACCGCCATCCGGTGACGTCCCACCACGACGAGACGCTCCCAGGACAATCCGCATACACTTCAGCTCATGCTGCCGATCCGACCTCTCCGCGCCCTGCTCGCCGTCGCGTTTCTGATCGTCCTGCTCGTGGGGATCGACGCATCGGCCACAGCGCTCGCCTCCACGCGGCACGCTCAGTGGCTGACCGGCACCCTACTGACTGCCGGACTGATTGCGCTCCACGGTGCATTTGCCCCGGTGCTGCTCGCCTGGCTCACGAACGCACAGCCACTGGACGACCAATTGCGCACTGCTACCACCGAGTTGCGGGCCCATGTGGGCGCTCTCGGCACCACGATGCAAGTGCAATTCTTCATCGTTGATAGACAGACGCCTTCGGCACTGAGCGTTGGGGTAGGCCCCACATCCACCGTTTTTGTGTCACGAGGACTCATGGCGATGGACGCCCCCACGGTACGATTTGCCCTTGCCCATGAGCTCGCCCACCTGCAGGCTGGTCACCCCATTCTGCTGTCAGCATTTTTTGCAGCGCTCTACGCAACCAAGACCCTTATGGAGTTACCGCCCATAGCCATTCTGCTGGCGCTGCTTGGCTATCTGGCCGTGCTCCGGCAAGCCGAGTTGCAGGCGGATCGAGGTGCCGCGCGATGGCTGGGCACCAGTGCGGCGAAACAGGCGCTGCACGCACTTGCCGCCGCCCTTGGCGAGACGCGTCCGCCGGCGCGCTGGATCACGCTTTTGTCTACCCATCCGAGCTTCGCTCAGCGCTGCAGCGCGCTCAATATGGAACGAAAAAAAAACCCCTGAGGTGAGTCAGGGGGGTATGTGTGAGTTGATTAAAACCCGTGATGCACGGCTTCGAATACCGCTTCGGCCAATTGATCGGCACTCGACGCCCAACCGGCTCGATGGCCCGCTGCAACAGCGCCGTCGAAGAATCGCGCAACTTCGCCATTCGCCACGTCTTCCTTTCGGTTCGAATCGATGACGATCACAGTGACCTCAATGCCCCGTGCGCCCAACTGGCTCATCACTGCAAGCGTGTCTTCCACACTCCGCGGTTCGCCATCGGTGATCAGCAAGAGCACCTTGCGAGTCTCAGTGCGATCAAGAAGCGGCGGCGCCGCGCGAAGACACGCCAGGTCGGTGGGGGTCCCTCCAAGGTTCTCGACGAGTCGCGAGCCACGGGCCTGGCGCCATGCCTCATCGAAGGACTTGATTGCCTGGAAACTATCGCCGAAGCTCGCCACCGCAAAGGGGATTCCGAATTTTTCCAGGCAGTTCCCCACCGCTATCAGCGTCGCCGCAGCAGCATCTGCACGAGTCACTTTCCCTCGCGTTACCCCGCTGGCAGTTCCGGGATAGGACCCCCCCATGGACCCTGAGGCGTCCATCAACACACTGACAGCGGTATCGATTGCTTCGGTCTCCTCGGCAACCCGGAAGACGTCCGAACGCCCCGCACGCGCCCGCGTGAGCCGTCGGGCATCCATGCGCCGCCCTGCTGATGTGTGGGATACCGCCACCTGCGCACGCGCCTCAAGTGCCGCCTCCAGATGCAAGCCGAGCTTGATTTCAATGGACCGCACCATCTGCAACGCTACATCATCCTCTGTGCCACTACGCGGCGTCCTGTGTCCGGTTTGGTATTGACTCTCGGCAACGGAGGCGTCGCCCGAGAGCAAAAGTGCGTGGGACGATTCGGTCACCTTATTACCGGCGACGCCGTCTGCGCTCAGGGCCGCCACCAAACGATCGGCCACGTCACCTGCGCCGCACGCTGTCTCATCGGCTGCGAGCATCTGACTTGCAGCAACAGCCGCTCCTGCTGGAGCGGAGGACTCCTGCCCCACCCTCTTGGTTCCTTTTTCCCCTCGCTCCGCCCCTTGGCTGGATTCGGCGGGCCCAGACTGACCGGAGGACTTACCAGGTGGCGACGCGAACGCTCCATCGCCCTTGCGTTGCCCAGTACCGTGCTTCGGCGCAGCTGTTCCGCCGTTTTGCGAGGCCAGACTCGTGGACGCCAACAGCCCGATCAGCTCCTCGGTCAACACCCAGGCCGCCTGCGTGCTGCGCACCCCATCGACTTTCAGGGCGGCGCTCCACAGACGGTCGAGAAGTGAATCGCCCAGGATTGGCTCCAGCGCGGCGCGGCATTCAAGGGAAAACGTCTGCAGAGTCGCATTGCTGTACAGCCTAGCGAGCAACCCCTGGCCGACGAATCCGAAGAACAATTGTACGGGCGAATGGGTGAACGAATCACTCTGAGCCGCCCCACTGTAGAACCCCATCCTGATCATCACATCCATCGCTAGATGAATGTTTCGCGCGCAACCCGGATAGATCCGCGCTTGCTCCCGCTCGCCCCACACGTCCTCTAGCCAGTTGTGCAGGACCTTTGCAAACGGCGTCACGACCGCTGGATTCGTCGCTGCAAGATTCCGAAGGAACTCAAAATCGCTGAACCGGCAATGCATCGCCTCGTGATCGACCAGGCCTTCGATCAGCACGGCGTGCTCCTCGGATCCCAGATTTGAGACAACCGGCAATGTAATCGTGCGGCCATCGGTTTTTGCCGTTTCCGCGCCCGGATCGAACGTCACGGTCACTCCGTAGCGCCGGCCGATCATGCATGCGATCAGCGCGAGCGCCCTAAAGCTAGGGGCTTGTTTGTTCATCGCCTATTCTCCTTCCGCTTGCCACTGCGCTTGCTGAAGACGCGTCATCCCTGCTGCGGCGAGCATGCCCGCTCGAACCCCGACCACGCCGTAGAAAGCGAGTGCGGCCAACACCAAACAAATACCTTGTCGCATTGTTTTCTCCCTTTGTGCGCCACCCCTCGGGCGGCAATCGCTTGCGAGGAGGTCATCTCTTGCGCGCTCGCCCATTGGCGACTCGTTGAAAGTACCCATGGGCGGTCTCGGAGCGCATCCGGATCGACCGCGCGCCGCCTGGGGCCAGGTGTCCCGTCGCCGGTGTCCCGGACTGACTAACCCAGACGAACTCCATAACGAACGCCATAGATGATCACCACCTGGTGATGCCTACCAGGCGGACGGGGCAATTGGTATGGCAATCGATAGCCGTTTACTGATTGTGGCTATGTGATCACTCCTTGCGTGATGACTTGACACTTGCCGAAATAAGCGTAATTATTTTGTCGTTCTGTGAGAACGGGACAACAGCGCACCAGGAGCTTAAGAGATGCACGTCATGACCTTCAGCGAAATCAACGCTCTACCGCACGTCCACCGTCACGCCGAAACGAGCAGTCACATCACCGCAAAAACCACCGTTCTCGCAGCACGACACCTAGCCCATCTCGACGATCAACAGCCCTCAGAGGAGCACCGCAATGAACACCGCAATGAACACCCCAATGAACACAGCAAGCAGCACAAGAAGTCCGCTGTGGTTTATCTCCGATTCCCCCCAACAGGTCCTCTCCCCGCCCCCTGCAGCGCCCCGAAGAAAACGTGGCGCCATCACCCAAGGGGTGCTCGATGCGATCGCCGATGGGCACCACACGTTGCGCGCAATCTCCGAATGCCTGAGCCTGTCGTATCGCGATATCAATGCCATCGTCACCAGCCTTGAAGCCAGAGGCCGTGTCTGCGCCATCAATGGTGAAGCCCGTCGCGGAGAGCGCGAATTCCACCTCACCGATCGCCTCGCCCCACCCGAACCGATCTACATGGCCCCGCTACCCTATTCGGTGTTCACTCTCTCCGAGCCCCCCCGCCCCATCCCCCAGCCCGACCCCACGACAGTTCGCATCCACCGCTGCCTGGATGACCCCGAGCCCGGCGAATACCCGGCGTTTCGCCAGGCCGCGTGAGACCCCATGAGCCTGCGTCCAATTACCCATCGCCGGACCGCCATCATCTCCGTCGCGGCCGTCACCCTCGTCTGTGCAACCAGCGTTTGGACCCAGACGCACCCCTTGTTGTGTGCCTCCGCGTGGATCGCCGCGATCCTCATGATTTCCAACCTCTAAACAGGAGTTGCCATGTCGTCCATGCCCGATGCTGCCCTAAGACCCGTCGTCCGATCCCTCAGCGCAATTCTCGATACGCCACCAGAACACAATCACTTTGCACAACTGATCCAGGACGCGCGCCATCTTGACCCGATCGCGACGGCCGTTGTCTGTCCGGAGGACGCCGACTCGCTGGCCGGTGCCCTGCTTGCCGCTCGCTTCGGTCTGATCCACGCGGTATTGATCGGCAACGAGAGACGAATCAGGGACACCGCCCACGCCCTGGGAATGTCTCTCGCCGGTGCCGAGCTCGTGCAAGCTGAAGACAGCGCCAGCGCTGCAGCCAAAGCGGTCGATCTGGTTCACAACCAGCGTGCACTCGCGATCATGAAAGGCCAGATTCACAGCGACGAGCTCCTGGCTCCGGTCGTGAAATCCTCGGGCGGACTGCGCAAGCCCGACCGACGCATCACGCACGTGTTTCTGCTCAACATCCCCTCGCTGGATCGGATGTTGTATGTGACCGACGCTGCGATCAACGTCGCCCCGACCCTCGAGACGAAGGCGGCGATCGTGCAGAACGCGATCGACTTGGCTCGAGCCTGCGGACATGCGAAACCGCGCGTCGCGATCATGTCGGCCACCGAGACGGTGAATCCTGCGATTCCAAGCAGCGGCGATGCTGCGTTACTCACCAAGATGGCGGACCGCGGTCAAATCACCGGCGGCCTGGTCGACGGGCCACTGGCCATGGACCTCGCGGTCAATCCCGAGGCCGTTCGATCCAAGAATTTCAGCTCCTGCGCGGCCGGGTGCGCAGACATCCTGGTAGTCCCCAACATCGAGTCGGGCAACATGTTGGTGAAAAGCCTCACCTACTTCGCCGGTGCCCAGCCCGGCGGTCTCGTATTGGGAGCACGCTGCCCGATCATGCTCACCAGTCGCTCCGATAGTCGTGAAGCTCGACTTGCGTCCTGCGCCATGGCACTCCTCTATCAGGCGCACAACGATCTGGCGTTCCCACACACCGAACCGCTGCGGATGGCTTCATGATGAATTCAATTCTGACTCTCAACGCCGGTTCGAGCTCGATTAAGTTCGCCCTCTTTGATGCCGCCAGCCTGACGCTACGCGCGACCGGCCAGGCCGATCGGCTCGGTGCCGAAGGCGCATTCTGCGCGCGACTTGCCGACGCTTCGTTCACGGAGCGCTCTGATTGGTCCGCTGGCCTCGCCTGCGACCACGCCGGCGCCCTGTCCATGATTTTCGATTGGCTGCAACACCACGATCTGGCCGATGATGTCGTCGCCGCAGGACATCGCGTGGTTCACGGCGGCCAGCACTTTACTGGCCCCGTTCGAATCGATGCCGTGACCCTCGATCAGATCGCTGCCCTATGCCCGATCGCACCCCTTCACCAACCACACAACGTGGCCGGCATCGTCGCAGCACGTTCCCAACTCGGTCATGTCGCGCAAGTAGCGACATTCGATACAGCGTTTCATCGCACCCAACCTCGGATCAATCGCATGTATGGCCTGCCGCGGGCGTATTTCGAGGACGGCATCCAGCGCTATGGCATGCACGGGTTGAGCTTTGAGCACATCGCCGAGGTTATGAAGCAGTCCTTTCCCCGTGCGTTAGAGGGGCGCGTTGTGGTTGCCCACCTGGGTAACGGCGCCTCGTTGTGCGCGATGCGCAATGGTCGGTCCGTCGCGTCAACGATGGGCTTTACTGTTCTTGACGGCCTGGCCATGGGAACGCGCTGCGGACAACTCGATCCGGGCGTACTCCTATACCTGATGCAACACAAAGGGATGAGTGCAGAACAGATTGCAGAATTGCTGTATCGCCGCTCCGGTCTGCTCGGGCTCTCGGGCCTGAGCAATGATCTGCGCACGATTGAGCATGCATGCACGGGCGACGCGAGCGAAGCGCAAGCGTATTTTGCGGAACGCGTGCGGCGCGAAATAGGTGCCATGGCGGCGGCATTAGGTGGTTTAGACGCCTTGGTTTTCACCGGTGGAATCGGCGAAAACTCACCCGCTATGCGCTCCCGAATCACCGCCGAACTCGGGTGGCTTGGTGTCGAGATCGACCCGGCCCTGAATCGCCCACGTCCCCCCGCACAAATTTCATCCAACAATTCCGGCGTTCTCACCCTTTGCATCCCGGCGAACGAGGAGCGAACGATCGCCAAGCACACCCTCTCGCTTCTTCCAAAGCACGCATCACTGCCCAGGCCAAGCAAATCGGCTATGAACGCTCCCCAAGCGGTCCCTGTTTAAGCGGACGCCTGAATCGCTCGCGCACAAAAAAGCCCTGACCAAAGTTGGTCAGGGCTGTGGTGTGATGAATCAGTTGCTGCTTGAGAGGCTCACCGGGGGTGAACGGTGATGTCAAAACTGGCCAACGTAGCGCGCGCTTGGTCACCCGTTGGGATTTCCGCAGTGTCGATCAGATCACGCACATCGTCTCGTGTAAAGGTCGGCGCGCCAGTGTGGTCATCGCGGCCGAGCGTTTGCACGCGGTGCAGAACCTCGTAGTAATCAGCTTGCCGGCCCCGAATCAAAAATGTAGGCATGTCTGCTATCTCCAAGAACTAACGGGTTCATTTCCCCACCACTTTTTGTTCATGTCGACCGACCCACTGGTCGAGGAATGACACCCACGCTGGCAGATCCCGCGCGAGCGCTTTCGGATCGTCATGTAGAACGCGCGTTTCACCGGTCGGCAGCTTCTCGACCAAACGCCGCATGTACGTCGCCGGACGGCAATTCGGCCCCAGAAAGAAGTCCACATAGCCCGGGTCAATACACTCACGCTCTTCGGTGAGCGTTGCCAAGACTTCGTCCTTCGGCCCGTAGAGCTTGATCAGCAACGGGTTCTCACTATCGCCCAGATGGACGTTGTGCAGGCCTCGCGACCCGAACCGCAGTGAGGGTTTTCCTTCTCGCATTTGAATCTCCCCTTTTTTCTCATGATAGCGGCTCCCACTGGAAAGAACACCCCTCAAGCAATAGCCTGAGGGGTGCTATGTGTGACTACAGTGCGTGCCGTTCGACACGAAGCGAACCGAGGGTTTCCCGCTCGATCCGCTGAGCCCGCAGTGCCCGCCGCTCCAGATCAGCCAACAGCACCCGGAATAACTGCTCCACGCGCCGATCCATACCGGTACTCAGATCCGCCTGGATCGCGCCCACGACGGTTTCGGCCATCGGGACATTGCCCCATCGCGCCGTCACCGTAAGACGGTACATAACCCAACTGATGCCGTAGGTTTTGATATCGTCCAGATACTCCGGACTGATGCGCATGCCCTCAATCGGGTAAAAGTACCTACCATCATGGCAGCGAATAGCGCCATGCCGGGGTTCAGTCCCAAATCTGCCGACTGCTCGACCGAACGACTCGCGGTCGACCTCGAGCAGACCTTCAAAATCGAGGCCGCTGCGCACTGCACAGCGTCTCCACAGCACGTCACCTTGGCCCACCCACTGCCATTCGGGAACGTACCAGGCGTCCAGCTGCCGGGTGATCCAGCGGCTGATTCCGCTCGCGCCGGCCTTGATCACTGCCTTCCATGCTCCGTACAGTCTCACGACTCTATTCATTATTCTTCACCCCTTGTCTGATGACTCACGCCCTCGGCGCGACGTCTGCTTGCAGGCGGAGAATCCGTTGCGGCTTCGCTGATCATCGCGAAATACCGAGCAAGAGCGCGTTCCGCCCATACGTCTTCTGGAATATCGCTATTCCCGTCATACCCTTCGGCGAACGCGAGGGATGCTTTGATGTTTTCTGCCTTCGCAAAGCGTCGAATCCATATCGCACCGGACCGATGCGCCCCCAGCCAATCGAACAGCACTCCTCCACGGCCGAGGCGCACGCCATAATGGTGGGTCACGCGAGTCTTTGCATCGAGCAAACGAACCAGCGTGCCCTGATCGGCCCAAAGGATGAGGGCTTTCGCGCAAACGAGACAGGCGCCGTCGAACGGGCCAGCGCCCACGAACTGGTCCAGCAACATTCGCCAAAAGACGTCGTCGCGATAGCTCGTCGCTATGACACGAGCACAGCGTTGCTCAATCTCGAGCATCTTCCATACCCTCCTCCAACGGCATCAAGGATGGCCCCGCAGTATCTTCGTTTGGGCTGGCTCTCATTCATGCCAAATCCTCCGGGATGTCAATTTCTTCACCGAGTTTCGATGTGACATAGCAGCGTAGCGCTGCCACGAGAGGCGACGCGTCTTCGCAAACCACGTTCCTGGGGAACCAGCCGCTCATCGCCTCCCAACGCCCCTCCCACTTTTTTAACCAAATGCCCTCGCGCTCGATGATCGGGCCACCGTGCCCCCAGCACGAGTAATCGTTCAGGCGCCCACTGTAGGCGTAGTCACACAGAACGCCCTCACACTTCTCGACCGCCCAGTGAAGCGCGCGACCGTTAAGCTCATTCACCTTTCTTCTCATGGTTGACTGCCCGTCATCAGACTGTTGTGCCTACCGCATCGGTTGGCTTCGCTTGCAAATCCGATATCCGTTGCTTGCTCTGTCAATTCAGTTCATCAAAAAGAAAACCGGGCCCCTAAAGGCCCGGTTGGGTGTGATTGGCATCGTCTCGAAGGACGCCTATTTCAGCTGCGGGATGCGCCGAAGGACCGTTGAGATTGCGCCGGCGGTCTCCCACCCGACAAACGTCTCTCCTGCCCGGTGCACCACGCGATCGAGCCACAGGGTCTGCATTGCCCCAGCAGCATCTTTCTCGCATCCGAGAATCTTTGCCACGATCGGTCGGGAACGGCCGCTTCGTGTCACTGCGACGTCCGCATCTCCTACCTGCACGTGCACACTCTGCCCCTTGTAATCCATTGACTCTCCTTTCAAGCGGCGGCCAAGACAGAACGAAGGTCTTTTCGCTCGACGCCGCGCATCTCTGCCAGCTGTGACTCGAAGCGGAACAAGACAGTGTCCAGGTGCAGGAACTCATCGTCGTCTGTTTCCGGTTCCGCCCAATCGATGCCTGCCCGAGCAGAATCGTTCTTGAAACTCACCAGCTGGTGCTTATAGACATCAATCCCTCCTCGCAAATGCACAAACTCTGCCGTGGGATTGCCCTTTTGTTGCGGTCGAAGCATGCGAGCAACCGATTGATTCTCGACAAGCGATGACCAGGACCGTGAGGCAAAGATCTCGTAATCCGCCTGCCAGATGTTCAATCCCTTCTGGCCCGTACCAAACGATGAGAGCAGCACTTGCTTAGGACCGAACCGAAACTCTGCATTCAACGCTTTCATCCGCTGGGCCACCGGAATTTGACCGTGGAAAAGGGTAACCGCGACCCCCGCCTGAATCAGTTGCTGACCGATGAGTTCGAGCAAGCCGGGCGCCTCTGCATATACGATCACCTTGCGGCCTTCGTTGGTGAGATCGATCGTTCGATTGACAATGTAGCGTTGCTTCGAGGTAAGACGTCCGTACTTACCGAACCCATCAATTCCTCGTTGCGGAAAATCAGACGCGGTGGACACCGCGGCTATTCTCGCCAAGAGCGCAATCAAATTGACACTGTGGGGCCCCTTCTCCTGCCGCTGCTTGGTGTACCACTGAACGAATTCTTCAGCGACTCCCAGGTAGTAGGCCAGGTGCGCGTCGTCCCATTGCAACTCCGTCACAATCCGCTTGACCTCAGGAATCCGAATCGACTTCGCAACCTCAGGCTCGGCCGTGATGCGACGCTTGATGTGTGGCGCGAGCATCTCCCGGTAGCCCTGCAAATCGCCAATTCTTGGGATCTCTCGCTTCGCGCCCTCGCGTAGCGAATCATCGAACTCCCTGGTCGACCACTCCATCACCACAAACCGATTCCGGAAGGCATCCAAACCCCGCTCGGCCTGCGACATCGAGCTGATCCAGTTGGCCTCGAGCTTCCCTCGACGCCATCCCCAGGGTTGCGCTGCGGTCCCGTCTCCGGCCGCAAAGACCATCAGGTTGAGGATGTCCCGCGGATAGTTGGCCACCGGCGAGCCCGTCAGCACGAAGCGCCGCTTGGCCGACAGGTTCTGTAGCGCCCGGCATTGCAGGCTCTGCGGGTTCGCCAAAAGATCGCCCTCGTCAGACACCGTAATGCCGAAACGTCGTCGCAGTGCCCCGGCATAGGTCAAGCGCATGCGAAGCACCTGCTTCGAGGTCTTCGCCTTGCGGCGCTTACTCGCCAGATCCCCGGACTGCTCCAACGGCTCGGCAGTGTCGTCTTGCTGACGGCCATGGAGCGGCAATCTCAGGCGCTCGTAACTGATCACATTGATCCGTCGCAGATCGTGAACGTCCTCCGCCGTTCTGATGATCTTCCAGCTGTCTTGATCGATGGGCAATTGTCGAAGCTCAACCTCCATTTCATCGACCAGTCCCGCCTCCACGGTGATCAACCCACGCCTCACCCCGGATAGGAGCACGAGGGCAATGGCCAAGCGCGCCTTACCCAACCCCATCTCCCATGCCGCAATCGCGCCCTTGGGCTTCATCGCGATCTCCACCAAGTCGTAGATCTGATATTCCCAGGACAGCCACCGGTCAAGTCCAAGAGCGACGGCTTTTGCATGCAGTGCCTGCGCCATCTGCGGGAACTTCTCACGAAGGCCTGCATGGACGACAGACCAACCGGCCTCTGCTGCGCCCTCGATCACCACGAATCGCTCGCGCAGCTCGTCCACACTCAAGCGGTAGGCTTTGCCCTTCACCTCGCCTTCATATTTGCCATCGGAGGCGAGCCGAAACTCCACTCTCTGACCTGCGCTTACCAGCGGCGAACCCCAGATCTTCGGATTCACCACATGATCGCGCTTGGACTCCCCCATTACGATGTCCTCCACAGGGTTTGCGCTCTGCCGCACAAACACCGTGTGCCGCAATGGCTCCATTTCTCGCTGGACCTGCTTGATCCGCCGCTGGAAAAACGGTAGAAAGCCGGCGTCCAAGACGATCTCACCGCCGCTGCATTCGATCAGAGACAGAAACCCCTCCATTGATGCGACTGGATCGGGCTGTGCCAGATGAACCTCGATATCGAGCTTGCCCTCACCGCAGTAGCGCAGCCCCCTCGGATGAACGTGGCCTTCCGGCGCGCGTTCTTTGACCGACGCATCTAACACCGCGTTGAGAACCCGCGCCTGCGTAAGCCCACAACCGAAGGACAGACGGATTCGCCGGCCATCATGGGCTACCCTCACCTTCCGATCCCCCGTCACAGGGAGACGAATGGCGGGTCCTTGATCTTCAATGCCCGTGACAGCGAGCTTGGGTGCGTTCGCGAGCGCTTCACGCGGAATGCTCAAACCCAGCGCCACCGGTAGCGGTGCCTCAATGTCCATCACCTTAATGACAGCCACCGAAGGAACCGCCACGGTGTTAAAAACAAGGATGCTGACCAGAACGTCCGTGCCCTCCTCCTTGAACAAGCCCTTCGGCAGTTCGATGTGGGCGCGAAGGCGCTTTGCGTCATCCGGATACAGAAAATCACCCGGCCGGGCGGCCACCTCGGCCGCAAACGCCGCCGGGAGCAGCGCGACCACCACGCGCGCGGCAGATACCGCTTGCGCCAGCGCGTACGCGTGGCTCTGAGTCGAGGTGTTCGGGCCGAACTTGCCGTAACTGGTGCACGGATAAGGCTCCAGGGATGGCGCCTGGAGGGTGATACTGAACGGCGGATTGATAAGTGCAAGGTCAAAGCGCTTGGGCATTGCCATCTCCATCCCGGCCGCCACGAAGTCGAACTCGAACCCCGCGGCCTTCGCAACGGCGCCCAATTCATCAATCAGTGCCCGATCGACATCTAGCCCGTAGAGACGATGCCGATCAGGACGGGCGAATTGCAACAGCCGACCCGATCCCACCGAATTGTCGAGGATCGAGACCAGATAGTCGTTCCACGATGCGATGGACACAGAATCTGCTATCCGCCACATAAAATGCGCGAGCACGTCGGGCGTGAAGAATTGCCCTTGGTGAATCCGGCGCGCCTGTGCCAGGCCGGCAAGGGACCCCGGCCTGTCGGCCGAGCTTCCCTTCGAGGCGCGCTCTCGAATGGGGTCATACCAGCTCATTGGCCGACCTCCCCGTAGTATTTCGAGACGAAAATCTGGAACTTCTCCGCAACAGCAGGAGCCAGTCGAAACAGAAATTTGCTGTGGTAGGTGACCAGATCGCACCCGTCACCGAGGTCAATGACCTCCCGCAAAATCAGAGGCCTTGAATACCAATGGCCGCCAGCCAACCGCTGTGCAATATATGCGAGTGCCTCGAACTGTCCCCAGGCGGCAAAAGTGGATAAATGCCGCAAGCGGTCCTCGATGCGGGCTGTGGATGAATAGTGGAGAGTCACTTTACCGAAGCCCTTTTCGCTCACCACTGTCACCGCGAACACCGTTTTCCCGCTCACCTGTTTCACATCGGGGTGATACTTCAGGTTGAAGCTATCGACCAGCTGTGCTGCGGCCTGCTTCCAAGCCAACTCTTTTCCTGCCTCACCCCCATACGTTGCTTCCAGGTAGTCCCAGCATGCCTTTGGATCAAAGTTCACCCGGTAGGTATCCAGGTCGCGCCCTCCATATCGGCGATCCTGCTCGCACTCCGAAGTCGGGTGGCGCTCGTCGAGCGCCTCGCGGTCGATCTGAAGCGCCACTCCCTCCGGCGCGAACGACTGCGCAGCGTGTCGGATGAGAGCGTTTCGAATGGCTTTTGCCATGCCTTCCTTCCGCTCGGTGACATCGCGATCGCTCAACGTATCGATGCAACAAGCGTCCAGCGATTGAAACGTCCGTTCGATCTCTCTCAGATTGGCCCGCGTTTCGGCCACTTGCGCAACGTGATCGCAATACTGAGCAAACAATGCGGCGTAGTGCTCACCGATGGATTTAGGCTTCAATTCCACCGATGCCGTGGCCATGTTTCTTTCGTCAGACAGTACGGGCTGCTGTGCGTAAAACTCTAGTGGCTTTGTCATTGACATCACTTGTCCCATAATCATCTCCTTGAATGGGCAATTGACAATGCAGCCGCCCCCGGGGGGAGCCGGTCATTCATTGCCGAATTGGCTGCGGTTGGCTTCGCTTGCGAGAAGGACATCCCGTGCGCGAGCGGTCAATGCAGCAATGAAGGCGCGGGTTTTCCAGCTCCGCCGGTTAAGCCACATGCGTCGTTGCTCGTCCGCGCGCAACGACGAACAAACTTCGTGGTACGAACACGAGCTCGTATCCCGTGGGCGCGCTAGATCCTCACGCTGTCGTCGCCCTGGCCAGGATCCCTACCCCGCACCAATAGGAGCGTCGGCGCTTGACCGACCTCGCAACGGATCTCCCGCGCGCAACCGACTCCCACCACAACGACCGCCGCGCCGTCTGGATGATCCGATCCGGACCCCGGCCGCGCTTGACATCAATTCGAAGGAGACTCAAATGGGATGGACAATCCTCCACCACGACATAACCGTGCCGCCGGCCGACTTTTTTGTGCAGCGATTCGAGAACGGTTGGCGTGACCTTTCAACCAAGGTTCTCGATCAGGCCACGGTCGGGCAGACCTGGTATGGCGTCATTCAACACACCGCCGCCGATGGTCTCATCCAACCGCCCTGGGCCGCCGTAGTTCTGTTCAGTCGGCATAAGGGCCGCTTCGGCTACAAGGAATTGGACGAAACCACCGGACCGTACCAGGCTCATGCGCCGGCTCGAATGATTCACTTGCTGAATCGACTCGCACCGAACCCCAGAGGCTACGCTGCCCAATGGCGAGCCGCATGTCTCGCGAACGCTACCGCTGCCGCGGAGAAGCGAAAGGCCCGCAAGCAGTATCGACCGAAGGCTGGAATGGTGCTCAACTATGAGGGCCGGCTCTACACACTTATTGCGCCGATCTCCGCCAAGAGCGCCCGGAGAGGCTGGCGCGCGGAGCGCGAAGATGGCATCCACTTTCGCATGAAGGCGTACCAGATCGCTCAGTGCATCGAAACGACGCTCGCTGCTCAGCAAGCAACGACGCGGGCCATCGAACACGCCCGCAAAGACGGCGCTGAACACGACATTCCCGATACCACCACCCACGCAACCGTCTAGGAGACAATTACTGGCAGAAGACCCGCGTCGGTTTCTACCCGTGGAATCGTACGACCGGCCCACGAACACGGCACTGAGATCCCGTCAACCGGCGAGCCCCTTCTGGACTGACCGTCCTCACCACAGGTGCAATTCCACGCTTGTAGTTCGACACGTTCGCTATAACCCGACACCCACGCGCCCTTCCAGGCCGTGGGCTTTTTTATGTCCATGCCAGCAAGATCCGCGGCATCCGATATCGTTTCCGAAGAACGCCAGTCAATTAGAACCGCCTGGTGCCGCTCGCAACTCGTACCTGCTGGCTCGAACAGGATTTCGCCGTGTCACAACAACCCCCAAGACCATGGGAACGATTGGCCGACCACGCACAGGATGTTCGTCCTGCAATTGGGCACATCGGCCGGTCGCAAACCGAACGGACAACCGCCACACACCAAGCCGTGCGCTCTGACGCACCGACAAGAGCGCGTATCAAGGACTTTCCGCAAGGAGGCAAACACAATGCCAATTCATGTACCGATTTACTCCCGTCTCACACGTCTTTATGTGGACGGCTGGCGATACCTTGATGAGCATCGCTATCTGGGTACCGTAAAGCTACTCGCCGGCAAGACCGTCGACAAAGGCAATGGCTACGATCGTGGTCCGACGTTTGTGAACCAGGTGTACGCACCCGCCCACCTCTCATCTCAAAACCTGACAGCCGCGATCGCTGACACCCTCGGTGGTTCCCGCTGCCGTCACGAGCATGACTGCTGCGGCTGCCCGTCCACACTTGCGATTGTTCGCCGTCGTAGCCGACGCACTTACGTCGTGCGGTGCACCGTGTACTACAACTTTTAACGATTGCGAAGGCGAGCCCAGCAATGCGCAGAGCTACCCCTCGCTGATCAGCAGCAATTCAACCTAATGGAGATGTCCATGACGAAACACGTCATTGATCAGTTTACTGGTCCACAAGGAACGGCCTCACTAACCGCCCTGTATTGCGGCTCACCGAACACCCCGCGAGTCGACTTCGCATTGACTCTAACCACCGCCAGTAGCCCGGCCCCCGTCATGCAGATCCACGCCAGTTGTCATGCCGACGCATTGGCGCGTCTCCTCGACCATCCAAGCACGGGACGCCTCCCTTGCAGCCTGGCCCCCATACCTAAGGACATTTGCCGTGCTCACTCGACCACCCTATGGCTACCCCTTCAGTCAGGCCGCTTGCCAGCGCGGGCAGGACGTACCAGACCCCGATGCTAGCGTTCGTCCCGTCGCGAACAGCGCCACCGTCTCACAACAACGCCAGCTTTTGCTCCTGCTCGCCAGGCGCGATCCACCACCAGGCTGCGCACCACCCCTCGGGTCGGCATTTGCCACCGACTCGGCCGCCCACACACGCAAGGAGCTCAACCAAGCAGGTTCGTCTTTTCCGCGTTGAGGACACCCCTCGTGCATCTACGACGATCGCTGTCTGACGTCCCAGCACAACGACGCTGCACAACGGCCGCCGGCGCCATGGCCAAGCGCAGCGCCACCCCAAGATCGACGAGCCGCCCGCCCGAGCCGAAGGCGAGCGGCGGGCGGCGGTCACACTCGGGAGCGCGAACCACCCACCCGCGGTCGCTTAGCTTGTGCGACCACCGCATCTCGCGGTAATCCCGCATCCGCCGCAGCGACCTGCGCCTCCCACTCCCTCAGCACCTTTTCCCTTTTTTCCCTCAAGACCGGTAACCACTCCCGAATCCGCGCAGCCTTCCCTTCAATGTAGACCGCATCTCGCGCTGCCATCGAGGCCATTTGCCGCCTGAAGTTGGTAATGGCATGCACCAACACTTCCCGATGACCCACAACCGCGATCGCCTCGACCAAAAGCTCCGCAACGTCGCCTCTCACCTGCGCGAACAAGCTATAGCCCTTTACCCGCCGCACCACCTCGCCCGATCGCAGCCGCGTGTACAGCATCCGACCAGAACGCGACTTGTACCACTGAATGAATTGAGGGTGACGTCCTTCGACCCCGCCGCTGCGCCTCTTCAGGAACCGGATCGCGATCTTCCCGGCCACTGACGGTTGAATGATCTCCAGCGCATACGCGTACTCCTCGATCACCAAATCCAGCGCGTAGAGTTGACGAAAGCTCGTAGCCACATGCCTCGCGCACTCCTCGACCGCCACGGTCATAGGTTCCGGCCGATAACGCATCGAACCAGATTTATCAGGCCATTCCATTGCTCTCACCTATCGCATCTTCGCCGTCTAGCTTCGACCAATTCGCAGGGCGCATCCCATCCAGCAGCCTCATTTCGACCACGGATCGAACCCTCTGTCCATTGTTCATTGCGTTATGTCACTTGCACATTGTTCATCACACCTTGTCCATTGCACATGGTGCATCACGACGCCACCCTCTCCACTTGCCTATTGTGTTTCCCACCCCGCCCCCTCCCTCCGGGCGCTAGTCGTCGCGCACCTAGTGCATCTATTGCTCGGGCACATTGTCACTTGCACCTTGTCACTTGCACATTGTCACTTGCACCTTGTTCATCGCACCTTGTCTATTGCACATTGTCACTTGACACATCCAATTCGAGCGTTTACTGTTCTGCAAGCGACGATTGATTGTTGCGTTATACCTTAATTTGCGTAGACGTCCAACTTCCTCCTTTGCACTCTCCCTCTCGGAGGCATCATGCAGACAGCTATAGGCTTTGACATCGGGCGCAGTTCGGTAAAGCTCGTGTCCATTTGGGCACACAAGCGCATCGAGCTGCTTTATCCATCCGCGGTATGTCCGGCCTTCGCGCTCACCGATGAGCGCGAAGCGGCACGTGCCGAAGCGGAAACCGCAATCATCAATGGCAAACCGTGGTTCGCCGGGCACACCGCGGCGCTCCAGGGTGCCGATGATTTGCTCGGCGGCCTGCGCGACGATTGGGCCTACTCCGATCAACACTCGGCACTCTTCCTGACCGGCCTACGCAAACTCAAGGACGCTGGCGTTCCCGGCGTCGATACTGCGCTCATCGTCCTCGGGCTACCTGCCGCCCTGCACGCGAGCCAAAAGAGCGGACTTGCCCAGGAATTGGCTCGACATGCGCCCCGCGCGGAGTTACGCGTGATGCCCCAGCCGCTTGGCCCCTATCAGCAGTTGCTGTTCGCCTCTGATGGTAGCGAGCAACCCGATTTCAAACCCGACGTCACCAGTTGGGGCGTGGTCGAGATTGGGCAATACACCACCGACTATGCCTTGCTGCTGCAGGGGCGGACCATCGAGAACGCCTACGGCTCCTGCGATGGTATGCAGATCGCCGCCCAACACCTCCAGCGTTCTCTACGCGCTCGCAGCTTCGCCATCTCCCTCTCGGAGGCTTCGGCATTGCTGGAAACCAAATCGTTGCGCAATTACGGCTCCACTATCGACGTGAGCACCGAAGTCGACAACGCCGTGCGTCCCCTTGCCGATCAGATTGTCGACAAAGCCAATCAACTGATCGGCAAGTCCGCCCGCACTCTCGACGGCATTCTCGTCGCCGGTGGGGGCGCCCCTTTGGTCCTGCCCGCCATGCAACGTGCTTGGCCACACGCCCGAATGGCCGACAACCCCCGATTCTCAGTCGCAGAAGGCTTCGCGCGCTATGCCACGGCGTTCAACCGCTACCGACGGTCGCGCCTGGCGTCCACCGGAACGGAAGGCTAAGACATGGCCGCCGGACGTTGGACTCGCGCCCAAGACACTACCCCGCCCAAAAAGCGCCGGATCGTGATTGCCTATGACACGGCACAGCCCGAAAACGCCGTTCTGGAATCGCTTCTGGAGCTCATCCCCTATGGTGGGCTTACCACTACCTGCCTTGAAATCCTACGGGCCGGCGCACCACGCATCATTGAACAACGCGGTTCTCCCATCGCCCCACCCGCGGCTCGCACGCCACCCCCAGCACCGACCTTCAGCGCGGCGGCCACTGCCATGTTCGAGCAAGAATAGGAGCTTCATCACATGTTCTCATTCCGCAAACCAGCACAGCACCTCCCGGCTGATCCGCCGATTACTCAACCCGCACCGACAGTCGACCCCGCACGCGCGCTGCGCGACAAACTGGCCCTGCAGCGCCGACGCAAGCGTCACAAGTACGTGCTCAGTCTGGTCGCCCTCATCCGTCACAACCCGCGGCTCGATGGGATCGATCCCACGCTCAAGCGCGAAATCGAGCTACTGCTCGAAACACTCTGCCCCACAACGCCCACCAACTCGAAGCGGTGAACAACGATGTCATCGCCTCCCCTCTGGATGGACTGGAGTGGTTGCACCCTCGGCCTGATTGGTGCCTTTCTGCTCGCCGCCAACACTAGGTTCTCGCGCTGGGGATGGGTCGCCTTCCTATTGAGTAATGTCGCGTGGCTCGGGTACGCCGTTCACACAAGCGCCTGGGCGCTGCTCCTGCAACAGGCTGGCTTTACGATTACCAGCCTAATCGGGCTGCATCGCTGGTTCGGCACTCGCCCCCTACCCACGAAGGCCCCTCTCTGAGGCTTGGAGAAGTGCCGCTGCCACCGGTTGCCCCGTTCGTCGCGTTCACCATTGCCGATTGCTTCTTGTTCCTGGCTTATCTCTTAACCTCTTTCTAGGGAACGACAATGCGCTTTCTATTTTTTGGTCTTGTTGCCGTGTTCGTCGCGTCAATCATTGCCAATGGCCTC
>CAIXPL010000037.1 GCA_903921325.1 uncultured Pseudomonadota bacterium | reverse complement strand
GGTGCTGGTGCTGGTGCTGGTGCTGGTGCTGGTGCTGGTGCTGGTGCTGGTGCTGGTGCTGGTGCTGGTGCTGGTGCTGGTGCTGGCAAGGATGATGACGCGCACCGGGCGATCTGTGGCAAAGTGTCCGCGACGCGCCACTCTCGCCTGCGTCAATCCGTTCATAACCTCTGCCGCGTCGCCCTTTGCGCCCCCTCTGGAGACCTCAATGAATCTTGCTCTACCCACCCTGGTGTCCTGCCTGGCCCTGCTGGTCTATTTCGTGACTGTTGCCAATGTGGGACGCGCCCGCGGTCGCTACAAGATCGATGCCCCGGCAATCACTGGCGACCCGGCGTTTGAGCGCATTTTCCGGGTGCAACAGAACACCCTGGAGAGCCTGGCCCTGTTCCTGCCCGCGCTGTGGATGTTCTGCCTCACCGTCTCGGTGACCTGGGGCGCTGGCCTCGGACTCATCTGGGTACTCGCGCGCATCTGGTATGCGCGCGGCTATGCCGACAATGCCAAGCGCCGCGGCCCGGGATTCGTGGTCTCGACGCTCAGCGCCGCGGTGCTGATGTTCGGGGCACTGATCGGTTCGGCCATGATGCTGATACGGGGCTGAACGATAACGCAGGGTGCGCGGCAGACTCGACCACCGGGCACCCCTGCTGATTCGCCAGACCGACTGCCGCACCGGTTTCGATGCGCCAGCCGGTTCGGCCGCCCCGCTAGCTCGTCACGGCGCGCTGCGCCTGATCGAGTGGCGAGCGGCCACCGCCGTAGCTCGATCCGTGAGGCGCCGCGCCGCCCGCGCTCACCTGCACCGCGCAATACTTGAATTCAGGAATTTTTCCGAACGGGTCAAGTGCCGGGTTGGTGAGCAGATTGGCGGCTGCCTCGTAGTAGGCAAACGGGATGAATACCGAGCCCACCGGCATGCCATCGTCAGCGCGCGCGTAGATCGACAGCGTACCGCGGCGCGAGGTGACGGTGAGTACCTCGCCGGCACGCACCCCGATGCGGTCCAGATCGAGCGGATGCAAGGAGGCGAATGCTTCGGGCTCGATCGCATCGAGCACGGAGGCGCGTCGCGTCATTGCGCCGGTATGCCAGTGCTCCAATTGCCGTCCGGTCATCAGGATCATTGGATACTCGGCATCGGGCCGTTCATCAGCATGCACCAGATCGGCCGGCACCAGCCGCGCCCGTCCGGACTCGGTCGGAAACCGCTCGGTGAACACCACTTCAGTACCCACATCCCCCTCGGCTTCGCAGGGATAGGTGACTGACGATTCGGCCTCCAGCCGGTCCCAGGTAATCCCGGCAATCGAATCCATGCCGAGGCGCATCTCATCGAACACCTCGCGCGGACCGGGATAGTGCCAGGCCAGCCCAAGGCGTTGCGCGATATCCTGAATGATCATCAAATCTTCGCGCGCCTCACCCGGCGGCTCGATCGCCTTGCGACCCAACTGTACCTGCCGGTCGGTGTTGGAGAAGGTACCGGTCTTCTCCGGGAAGGCAGTCGCCGGCAGCACCACGTCGGCCAGATAGGCGGTTTCGGTCAAGAAGATATCCTGCACCACGAGATGATCGAGCGCGGCCAGCGCATCACGCGCGTGATTGGCATCCGGATCGGACATCGCCGGATTCTCACCCATGATGTACATGCCGCGAATTTTGCGCTCGATCGCCGCATGCATGATCTCGACCACGGTCAGCCCGGGGTTGGGGTCAAGCGCCTGCCCCCACAGCCGCTCGAAGCGCTCGCGCACCTGGGCATTGCCCACCTTCTGATAGTCCGGATAAAACATCGGGATCAACCCGACATCAGAAGCACCCTGGACGTTGTTCTGGCCGCGCAGCGGGTGCAGTCCGGTGCCGCGGCGACCGATCTGTCCGGTCGACATGGCCAGGGCAATCAGGCAACGGGCATTGTCGGTGCCGTGGATATGCTGCGAAATGCCCATGCCCCACAGGATCATCGAGGCGCGCGAACGCGCATAGAGCCGGGCCACGGTGCGCAACGTGTCGGCCGGTATGCCGCAGATCGGCGCCATCGCCTCGGGACTGAAACGCTTCACATTGTCCCGCAGTGCCTCGAATCCGCTGGTGCGATCGCGCACGAATTCCGCGTCAACAAGCCCTTCATCGACAATGGTGTAGAGCAGCGCATTGAGTAGCGCCACGTCGGTATCGGCGCGAAACTGCAGTACATGCGTTGCGTGCCGCGCCAGATCGCCGCGACGCGGGTCTGCGACGATCAGCTTCGCGCCCGCTTTGACTGCATTCTTGATCCAGGTGGCCGCTACCGGATGATTGACCGTCGGGTTGGCGCCGATTACAAAAATCACTTCCGAATGCCGTACATCGCGGACCGGATTGGACACCGCGCCTGAGGCCACGCCTTCCATCAGCGCAGCGACGCTGGAGGCATGACACAGGCGGGTGCAATGGTCCACATTGTTGGTACCAAATCCGGTTCGTACCAGTTTCTGAAACAGGTACGCCTCTTCGTTCGACCCCTTGGCCGAACCAAATCCGGCCAGCGCACTCGGACCCTGTTCGGCGCGGATGCGGGCAAGGCCACCGGCCGCACGCTCAAGCGCCTCTTCCCAGGTGGCCTCGCGAAACACCTCCGACCAGGCCTCCGGATCGAGCGCCACGCGAGCATCCTTGGGCACACCATCGCGACGGATCAGCGGTCGCGTCAGGCGCTGGCGGTGATGCACGTAATCAAAACCATAGCGACCTTTGACGCAGAGGCGGCCGTGATTGGACGGACCATCGCGGCCCTCGACCCGCAGGATCCGGTTGTCCTGAACGTGGTAAGTGAGCTGGCAGCCGACACCGCAGAAGGGACAGACCGAGTCGACCGTCTTGTCAGACTGCTGCATCCCCACACCACGGGCCGGCATCAGCGCACCGGTCGGACAGGCCTGCACGCATTCACCGCAGGCGACACAGCTCGATTCACCCATCGGGTCATCGAAATCGAACACGATGCTCGAATGCTCGCCGCGGAAGGCATAGCCGATCACGTCATTGACCTGTTCTTCGCGACAGGCGCGCAGACAGCGGGTGCATTGTATGCAGGCATCCAGATTGACGGCGATGGCCGGATGCGAGAGGTCGCGTGCGGGCTGCGCACGGGCCGGAAAACGCGACGTGGTCACACCCAGCGTGCCCGCCCATTGATCGAGCTCGGAGTGTGTCGTCTGCCGCTCTGCCGGCATGTCAGCGAGCAGCAGCTCAACCACCAGTTGCTGTGCGCTGCGCGCCCGCGGGCTTGCGCTACTGACCACCATGCCGGTCCTGGGTGTGCGGCAGCACGACGGTGCCAGCGTGCGTTCGCCATCGATTTCGACCACGCAGGCACGGCAGTTGCCATCGGGCCGCAGCCCATCGCGATAGCACAAATGCGGAATCTCAACGCCGACACGGCGCGCCACCTGCAGCAGCGTCTCGCCAGGTGCCGCGCTGACCGCGCGCGTATCGAGGGTAAATTCAATCGGCATCGCGGCCCGCTCATCCGAGCTGGTGGCAGTCATCACTCACACTCCTTAACACGTTTCAAGGCGCACCAACGCATCACCCGGGCGCCGCCTCGATCAATTACCCTACATTCGCAGCTTGAGTCATCGCGCAAGCGCACTGCCCGGCTCCGACGGTTCCGCGATCAGCGACGCGAGACAAGACTCATTTGACAATTTCATGCGGAAAATGTTTGAGCACGCTGAGGAACGGATTGGGTGCCGCCTGGCCCAGGCCGCAGATGGAAGCATCGGCCATCACGCTGGCCAATTCCGTGAGCAGCCCGGTATCCCATTGCGGCTTTGCCATCAGCGTCACCGCCTTGGCGGTACCGACCCGGCACGGCGTGCACTGCCCACAGGATTCTTCGGCGAAAAACCGCAGCATGTTGCGCGCCGCATCGATGGCGCGATCGGTCTGTGAGAGCACCATCACCGCCGCCGAGCCGATGAATGCACCGTGCGGGTTCAACGTATCGAAATCGAGCGGAATGTCGCCCATCGAAGCGGGCAATATGCCCCCGGATGCGCCACCGGGCAGATAGGCATAGAAGGTGTGGCCGGGCAGCATGCCCCCGCCGTATTCATCAATCAGCTCGCGCACCGTGATGCCGGCGGGCGCCACGTGCACCCCAGGGCGCTGCACCCGACCGCTGAGCGAAAACGAACGCAGCCCATGGCGCCCGTGCCGTCCGGCTTCGGTGAACCAGGCCGGTCCGCGTTCAATCAGATCGCGCACCCACCACAGCGTTTCCATATTGTGTTCAAGGGTCGGCCGACCGAACAGGCCGACTTGTGCGACATAGGGCGGACGCAGGCGCGGCATGCCACGTTTGCCCTCGATCGACTCGATCATCGCCGACTCTTCGCCGCAGATATAGGCCCCGGCACCACGGCGCAGATGGATCACCGGCAGCGCGCAGGGCGGATCGGCATGCAGGCGCGCCAGCTCCTGCTCGAGCAGAGCGCGCACGCCATGATATTCATCGCGCAGATAGACATAGACTTCTGCCACATCGACGGCCCAGGCCGCGATCAGCAGCCCTTCGATGAAACGGTGCGGATCGCGTTCCAGGTAGTGTCTGTCCTTGAACGTGCCCGGCTCGCCCTCATCGATGTTCACTGCCATCAGCCGTGGGGCCGGTTCGGCGGCCACGATGCGCCATTTGCGCCCGGTCGGAAAACCGGCGCCGCCCAGTCCGCGCAAACCGGACTGTTCGAGCAAGCTGAAAATATCCTCGCGCTTGCGCTCACCGCGCTGGCACGCCGCGGCGAGTCGATAGCCACCGGCCGCGCGATAGCCCGCATAGCCCTGATAGACCGGTGCGGCCTCGGTGCTGGGCGTGTAGTCAAGCGGACTACGGGCGCTCTGACCGCTGGCCACCGCAGCGGCGACGGCCAGCGGGTGCGTGCGTGCATCGGCACGCACCGCCGCAATGACTGCCTCGGCACTCGCATGCAGAATCGGATTCTGGTGCACGACGGCGACGGGTGCCGCCTCGCAGCGCCCAACACAGGGCGCCGCAAGCACCCGAACCTCGGCCCCAAGCGTCTGGGTCAGCCGCTCACGCAGGTCATTGGCACCGGCCATTTCGCAGGACAGACTGCTGCACACCCGCACCGTCAGCGACGCCGGTACGGCATCACCTTCGCGCACCACATCGAAGTGATGATAGAAGGTGGCAACCTCAAACACCTCGGCCAGCGACAGTTTCATCAAGCGCGCCAGCGCGGTCAGATGGCTATCCGACAGACGCCCGTAGCGATCCTGAATCCGGTGCAAATGCTCGATGAGCAGGTCGCGTCGCAGCGGCGCATCGCCGATCAGGCGGGTCACTTCGTCCAGTGCATCGCTGTCCACCTGGCGGCCCTTGGGGGTCGCGCGCAGCCGCACTTCACGCACCGGAATTGCTGCCAGGCGAGCGCCTTGATCACTCATCAAATGTCTCCGTTCAGTCCCGACACCGGCCCAATAACATGCTCTGCAGTAGCCGCAAATGCCGCCGGTAAAGTAGCCGCTGACGCCGCCTCTATGGCGGTCGCATCAGCGCCAGCGTACCCGCATTCGTCCCCGCCAGTGTCGGTGTCGATCCGCCTTAAAGCACGCTTTTCAGCAATTTACCCATTTCTGCCGGATTGCGGGTCACTTTAATGCCGCAGCTTTCCATGACGGCGAGCTTTTCCTGAGCGGTGCCCTTGCCGCCGGAGATGATCGCACCGGCGTGGCCCATGCGTTTGCCCGGCGGGGCGGTGACCCCGGCGATGAACCCCACCACGGGTTTGCGCATGTTTTCCTTGATCCATTGCGCGGCCGTCTCTTCATCCGAACCACCGATCTCGCCTATCATCACCACGGCTTCGGTGTTCGGGTCGTCATTGAACATGCGCATGACATCGATATGCTTGAGTCCATTGACCGGGTCGCCACCGATGCCTACTGCAGTGGATTGGCCCAGACCGAGTTCAGTCAGCTGGCCAACCGCCTCGTAGGTGAGCGTGCCTGAGCGCGACACCACACCGATCGGCCCCGGTTTGTGAATATGACCGGGCATGATGCCGATCTTGAGCTCACCGGGGGTGATCACCCCGGGGCAATTCGGTCCGAGCAACAGGGTGCGGCGTCCGCGCATCTTATAGCGGGTCTGAATCAGATCGCGCACCGGGATGCCTTCGGTGATGCAGATCACCAGATCGAGGTCGGCCTCGACCGCCTCATCGATGGCAGCCGCGGCAAAGGGCGGCGGCACATAGATGACCGACACGGTGGCGCCGGTCTGTTCCTTCGCCTCACGCACCGTGCCGAAAATCGGCAGACCTTCAAAATCCTGCCCCGCCCGCGACGGATTCACACCACCCACGAAACAGCTACGCCCTTCGGCGTAGTCGCGGCTGGTGCGGGTGTGAAATTGCCCGGTCTTGCCGGTGATGCCCTGGGTGATGACCCGGGAATGACGATTGATCAGGATACTCATCGCTTAGCTCCGCGCTGTGTTCTGGCTGCGCGCGGCGGCAACCACCCGCTCGCCCGCCTGGGCCATGTTGTCGGCCGCAATGATCGGCAGGCCGGAATCGGCAATGATTTTCTTGCCCAGGTCTTCATTGGTCCCTTTCATGCGCACCACCAGCGGCACGTTGAGGCGGACCTGACGCGCCGCGCTCACCACACCCTCGGCGATGGTGTCGCATTTCATGATGCCGCCAAAGATATTGACCAGGATCGCGTGCAAGCCGGGACGATCGAGCATGATCTTGAACGCTTCAGTCACCTTCTCGGCCGTTGCGCCGCCGCCGACGTCAAGAAAATTGGCCGGGCTGCCACCGTAGAGCTTGATCACATCCATGGTAGCCATGGCCAGACCCGCACCGTTCACCAGACAGCCGATATCGCCGTCGAGTGAAATATAGGAAAGTCCGTGCTTGGAAGCTTCAATCTCGGCCGGGTCTTCCTCGTCCAGATCGCGCAGGGCGACGATCTCGGGATGACGGAACAGGGCGTTATCATCAAAATTGAGTTTGGCGTCGAGCGCAATCACCCGTCCGTCGCCTGAGAGGATCAGCGGATTGATTTCAGCCAGACTGCAATCGCACTCGACAAAGAGCTTATAGAGCCCTTTGAAGGTGGCGCGGGCAGCGGGCAACGCGGCCTCCGGGATTCCAATCGCGCGCGCAACGGGGTCGCACTCGGCGTCCGTCAATCCTGTGCCCGGGTCGACGAATATCTTGTGAATGCGCTCAGGGGTGTGCGCGGCCACCTCTTCGATATCCATCCCGCCCTCAGAGCTGGCCATCAGGCAGACGCGCTGCGTGACCCGATCGACCACCATGCCCAGATAGAGCTCCTTCCTGATATCGGCGCCCTCTTCGATCCAAATCCGGCGCACCGTCTGTCCGGCCGGCCCGGTCTGATGCGTCACCAGTTGCATGCCAAGAATGGCCGTGGCGCAGGTGCGCACCTCGTCCAGGCTGCGGGCCAGTTTCACACCGCCCCCCTTGCCGCGTCCGCCCGCATGGATTTGTGCCTTCACCACCCAGACCGGGCCACCGAGGGTTTGCGCAGCGGCCATCGCCTCATCAACACTGAATGCGACCTGGCCCCGGGGCGTTGCGACACCGTAGTTTCGCAGCAGTTCCTTCGCCTGATACTCGTGGATATTCATTCGGCAGATCCTTTGAACCAGCGGGGATAATAACGGCGCACCGTTGCGCCGCTCGTGTCGAGCGCATGACAGCGATCGAGCTGAAACGGCTTAGCGTCGGGAACGGCGCGATGAAACACCGACTGCACGGCAGCGGTGGGAAATGAAGCAAGCATTTCGGTAATGTGGGTGCAGCCTTTCATGCCGCCAAACAAGGTCTTTACTTCATGGCGAAAGCCGCGCATCAGATTCAACCCGACCAATGCGCCATACGAGGGGCCGATTTGATCACAGGAACCCAGGTAGGGAACATCATCGCTGACCGCCTCAGCGGCAACAATGGTGAATTTCTCGTCGATGGTGAGCCGCACCCGCATGCGATGGATAAATTCTCCGGCCGGGCGCACCCCGGATTCAAGCGGGCAATCGACCGTTTTGACATCGAACAGAGTGCCTTCGATATCCCACAGTCCGTCGGCGCGCTGAAATCCCGCGAACTCCAGACGACGAGTGTGCATCAGCGTGCGAGCGACGGTCACAGGAGATAGGGGCAAGGCGACATTCCTCGGCACAGGGCATCGACACGGCGCAATCGCACACATTCAAACGGCGTCACAGCGCCGCACGTCGACACCTGATCGATCTGGTTTATCGAGGCGGCGTCACGAGCAGCATGCGATGCTGCATAGCGGCAAATATTAACACGAGTGCTAAACTGGCCGTTGATGCACCGCCTTGCGGGATGTGCCGAAGTACCTGCCCTGGTCATCGCGACCGCGGCAAGACCAGTCGCACCTGCCGCGGCGAACGGATCGCGGTCATCGCGCAGCCCGATCCTTGCGTTCGAACTGCGGCTACCGGAGACACCCGCCATGCTCGATCCCACCGTGTTTCACCTTGAACGCATCACGCTGGGCGATGTCGAGATCGCGGCCGAAGTCGGCGGCAGCGGCCCGCCTCTGTTGTTGCTGCACGGCCACCCGCAGACTCGCATGATGTGGCACAAGGTGGCGAGCACACTCGCTCGGCGTCACACCGTGGTCGCCGCCGACTTGCGTGGCTACGGCGATAGCGGCAAACCGGCCGGGTTGCCCGATCATTCCAACTATTCCAAGCGGGTGATGGCCGCCGATCAGGTCGCGTTGATGGCCGCCCTCGGACACACGCAATTCGACCTGCTTGCGCACGATCGAGGCGCACGAGTGGCCCATCGGCTCGCGCTCGATCATCCTGCTGCGGTGCGACGCCTGGTGCTGCTCGATATTGCGCCGACCCTTGCCATGTATGAACAAACGACCATGGCCTTCGCGCAGGCCTATTTCCACTGGTTTTTCCTGATCCAGCCGGCCCCCTATCCCGAGCGCCTGCTGGGTGCCGACGTGGAATTCCACATGCGCAGTGTGATGGGCGCGCGCCATGGCGGACTCGCGCATTTCACCACCGAAGCCTGGGCCGAGTACGTGCGTTGCGCGCGCGATCCGGCCACCGTCCATGGCTGGTGCGAGGATTACCGAGCGGCGGCCTCGATAGACCTGGTGCACGATCGCGAATCGCGCGAAAAAGACATTCGGGTGGAATGTCCCCTGCTGGTGCTCTGGGGACAACACGGCGTGATCGAACGCTGCTTCAAGCCACTGGCAGAGTGGCAGCGCGCGGCACGCGACGTACGCGGTGAGGCGCTCGACAGTGGTCATTACATTGCCGAGGAACACCCTGCGCTGCTGCTCGAGCGTGTAACGAGATTTCTGTCCGTTTGACTGACAGGGTGGCCTAACCCTTGAATCGACACGAATCCGGTGCGCATGCCATCACAGCACAGCGTCAGCCAGGAAGTTCGCCACGACGCGCGATCGCATGAATCAGGTCAAAGCATCAATTCAAAATTCAATTTGCAGACGAGGAGACTAGAGTGAGCGTGCACCGAATTGCAGTGATTCCAGGCGATGGCATTGGCCGTGAAGTGATGCCCGAGGGCATACGGGTGGTCGAGGCAGCGGCGAGCCGGTTCGGCATCAACCTCAGTTGGGATCACTTTGACTGGAGTTGCGAACACTATGAACGCGATGGTTGGTGGATGCCCCCCGATTGGCGCGACCAGATCGGTGGCCACGAGGCCCTCTTCTTCGGTGCGAGCGGCTGGCCGGCCAGCGTGCCCGACCATGTCTCGCTGTGGGACTCGCTGATCCTGTTTCGCCGCGATTTCGATCAATATGTCAATCTGCGTCCGGTCCGTCTGATGCCCGGCATCCGCTCGCCATTGGCCGGGCGCGAGCCGGGCGACATCGATTTTTATATCGTGCGCGAGAACACCGAGGGCGAATATTCCTCGATTGGCGGTCGTGCTTTCGGAGGCACTGATCGGGAAGTGGTATTCCAGCAATCCACGTTCACCCGCCACGGCACCGACCGCATCATGAAATTCGCTTTCGATCTGGCCTCGCGCCGGGCACGCAAGCATGTCACCTCGGCCACCAAATCAAACGGCATCTCGATCACCATGCCCTATTGGGACGAACGGTTTGCCGCGATGGCGGCGCAGTATCCGCAGGTGAAGACCAGCAAATATCACATCGACATCCTGTCGGCACACTTCGTTCTGCACCCCGACTGGTTCGATGTGGTAGTGGCCTCCAACCTGTTTGGTGACATCCTCTCCGACCTCGGGCCCGCCTGCACCGGCACCATCGGCATTGCACCGTCGGCCAATATCAATGCGGCGCGCACCTTTCCGTCATTGTTTGAACCGGTGCACGGCTCCGCCCCGGATATTGCCGGCCGTGGTGTTGCCAATCCGATCGGCCAGATCTGGTCCGGCGCGATGATGCTGGAATTTCTCGGTTATCCCGAGGCGCACGATGCCATCGTGCGCGCGATCGAGCAGGTGCTTGACCCGGCATCCGGTGCCCCGCGCACCCCGGACATCGGTGGCAAAGCCGGCACACGCGATCTGGGGGGCGCGATTGCCGACGCGGTAGCAACGGCCTGAGGTCTGTCAGGCGGTGCCACCGACGGTCAGACCATCGATGCGCAGGGTCGGTTGCCCGACGCCGACCGGAACGCTCTGGCCGTCTTTGCCGCACACCCCGACACCGGAATCAAGCGCGAGGTCATTGCCCACCATCGACACCCGCTTGAGTGCATCGGGGCCGTTGCCGATCAACGTCGCCCCTTTGATCGGCGCGCCCACCTTGCCGCCCTCAATCTGATAGGCCTCGGTGCAGGAGAACACAAATTTGCCGTTGGTGATATCGACCTGCCCACCACCGAAGTTCACCGCATAGATGCCGCGGTCGACCGAGGCGATGATCTCGGCCGGGTCACGTTCGCCGGCGAGCATATAGGTGTTGGTCATACGCGGCATCACCACACTCGCATAGGACTCACGTCGCGCGTTGCCGGTGACCGGCATGCCCATGAGGCGCGCATTCAGACTGTCCTGCATATAACCGCGCAGAATGCCATCCTCGATCAAGGTGTTGCACTGGGTCGGATTGCCTTCATCGTCGATATTGAGCGATCCACGACGCCCCGGCAGCGTGCCATCGTCAACCACCGTGACGCCGCGCGCGGCCACCCGCTTGCCCAGACGACCGGCAAAGGCCGAGCTGCCCTTGCGATTGAAATCACCCTCCAGGCCGTGGCCGATCGCCTCGTGCAGCAGCACACCCGGCCAGCCCGGTCCGAGCACCACGGTCATATTGCCCGCCGGTGCGGCGCGCGAATCCAGATTGACCAGCGCCTGATCGACCGCATGAGCGGCGTATTCCTCGAGCAGCGCATCGGTGAACATGGCGTAATCGGTGCGCCCGCCACCGCCCGCTGATCCGGTTTCGCGGCGCCCGTTCTGCTCGGCAATCACTTGCACCGACAGACGCACCAGGGGCCGCACATCGGCCGCGCGCACGCCGTCAGAGCGCGCCACCATGATCACCTCCCAGGTGCCTGAGAGCGAGGCCATCACCTGCGTGACACGCGGATCGCGCGCGCGGCAGATCCGCTCGAATCGTTCGAGCAAATTGACTTTGGCCGCCTCGTCCATCGATGCCAACGGATCGGTCGCGCTATAGAGCAGTCGGCCGCTGCGTGCCTCAGTGGGTGCCACCTGACCGCTGCCGCCCTGGCGGGAGATCGCACGCGTGGTGTCGGCAGCCGCCAGCAAAGCAGGCAGGCTGATGTCCTCGGTATAGGCAAACGCGGTTTTCTCGCCGCTGATTGCGCGTACACCGACCCCTTGCTCGATGCTGAAACTACCGCTCTTCACAATCCCCTCTTCCAGACTCCACCCTTCGCTGCGGGCGTACTGGAAATACAGATCGGCGTAGTCGATATCACGCTGCATCAGCCGTCCGAACACCCGATCAAGGCTCGATGCCTGCAAGCCATACGGGGTGAGCAGAGTCGAATGGGCAGTGGCCAGCAGCGGTTGTTGCAATGTGGTCATGGTCGCTTTGCGGTGACAGTCAGGGTGCACGAGCCAATTCCCGTGCCTGCCCATTCTACTGGTCGGACGCAATTGCGCGTCGTTCACCACTGGCCTGCGGCATTTCGGGCAGTACCCGGTGTTCGAGGGCCGGCAAGCCTTTGCGTACCTCCGCGAGCCGCTCGGGATCGAGATCCGCCAATACCATGCCCGGTCCAGTGGGCAGTTGATCGACAATGCCACCCCAGGGGTCGATGATCATGCTGTGACCATGGGTACGCCGTCCGTTCGGGTGCAAGCCGCCCTGGGCCGGCGCAATGACCCAGGCCTGGTTCTCGATCGCGCGGGCGCGCAACAACACCTCCCAGTGGACCGCGCCGGTGGTGGCGGTGAACGCCGAGGGTACGAGAATCAGGTCACACGGTGCCAGGCGCCGATAGAGCTCAGGGAAGCGCAGGTCATAGCAAATCGACAGTCCAATCCGGCCCCAGGGCAGATCGACCGCTACGGTGTGCTCGCCGGGCTCTATCGTGTCGGCCTCATGGTAGCGCTCGCTGCCACTGGCAAAGCTGAACAGGTGCATCTTGTCATAGCGTGCGACACGCACGCCATCAGGTCCATAGACCAGGCAGGCGCTGCGCACCCGCGATGGATCGGCGCAGACCAGCGGCACGCAGCCCCCCACCAGCCATACGCGCTCGCGTTCGGCCGTGCGCGCCAGAAAGG
This sequence comes from uncultured Pseudomonadota bacterium, assembly GCA_903921325.1. Lineage (GTDB taxonomy): Bacteria > Pseudomonadota > Gammaproteobacteria > Burkholderiales > SG8-39 > CAIXPL01. Next base: position 481,957 of record CAIXPL010000037.1, on the reverse strand, counting down.
ATTGAATCGGTCCGTCGCCATCGGCTTCCCGCACGGCCACCTTGTCCTCTGCGCGCTGCCCCATCAGGCAGAAATACTCGGGCAAGACAATCAGTTGTGCACCGGCATGCGCGGCCTGCTCGATCAGGATCTGCGCCGCAGCAAGATTCTCCTGCACACTCGGCGTGGACACCATCTGCACGGCGGCGACACGACAGCGCATCATGGTGCGGGGGATCCCGTGGACGAAGGGGACCCGATGGATGGCGGAGACCCGATGGATGGCGGAGACCCGGTTGGAGTCGGCGACCCCACAGGCTCGGCGCTTTCGTTGCGGACCACCGGGCGCGTCTGTCTCACCACGTGCGGATCGCGCCACGAGCCGGTGATTTCGTAATCGTAGGCAAACAGCTTGCCGAGGGGATCACGCAATAGTCTTTGAGCAATCAAGGTGCCCACCCCAAGCAATGGATTGAGCAGGGCAAACCCGGCAGCGGCGGCCACACCATCACCAATTTCCGGAACGATGCGGGCATGCAAATGTTGTGTCTCGCTGGCCAGATCAAGCGCGCCAGTCAGTTGCACCGCCGCGGCTGGCCCGGTCATCCGAAACTCTCCGAGCTGCAGCAGGCCATGATCAATTCTGCCCTTGGCCTCGATTTCATCGAAGGCGAATCCCTCACTGAACACATCGCGAAAATCCAGTGTCACGCGGCGCGGCAACGATTGCAGGCTGAGCACCCCGAGCAGACGGCCAACGCCAGGTTCAGCACGCAGAAACTGGCCCTTGCCGCTACGCAAGACGATATCGCCAGTGAGCGAGGCGTAATCGATCTCGTGCGGCACACCGAGCCAGTGAACATGGCCGGAGAGTTCGCTCGCGGCACCACTGAGCGTTCCAGGATCGCCCAACCGGGCAATGTATTTGCCAGCATCGTCTGCTTCGGCGCCAAACTCCAGATCGACCTCGGGCGGTGCGGCGTGATTGCGCCAGACGCCTTTGCCGTGAATCCGACCCTCGGGGGCAGTCAATGAAAACGTGTTGACGCGCCAACCGACGGCGCTGTTCTCGGCCGACAGTTCAAGTCGGCCCAGGTCGCGTCCGCTCACAACCAACCGCTCGGCGCTGATGTCCATACTTGGCAGATCACTGCGCGGGCGCGCGACGCTCTGCGCCGGCGACACTGTACTGACTGCATCGCTGTGCGGGATTGCCGCCTCGGCGATGGTCATGTCTGAAAAATGCCCGACCAAGTGCCCCCCCGCGCCGGGATTCCAGGTGATCGAACCGGTCGCCTCAGCACAGGCAAGTGCAATGGCCCATCCCTCGGCCAGGGGCTTTGCCTGCAAACTGACCCGATGCAAAGCGCGTCCAAATGCCGTCATGTCGGTGGCGCGCAATCGTACCGCCTGCAGTGATAGCCCGGCCCCGGTGCCGTCAGCCAATGGCGCAGGCGCCGCGCTCGCGGTGGCAGGCAGCGGCACTGCACGGTCGGTGCTGGCGCCGCCGGTAGCGGCCGGCGTTACGCCCCCGGTAACACTTGCATCGGAGGAATTTGCAAGTTCGGGCCACTGCGCCATCCAGCGATCCATATCGAGCGCGTCAAACTGTGCATCCACCGTGACTCCGGGCGTGTTGGGGACGGTCGGGCGCACATCCCCAATGGACAGACCGACATGGTCTTCACGGCGGCCGCCGGTGCCCGCTTGCAGCCGGGCGACCAGCCCGGCGACCGCGCCCAATGTGGCATCCAGGCGATCACTCACCGACGGGGCGGCGCCATATTGGCGATGAATGTGCAAAGCCAGCGCCTGATCTGCCGGCTTGCCAAGCGGTGGCGGCAAATGGATTGCAATTCCGCGCAGGTCGGAGTCGAGGGTGAACTCGGTCTCGCGTGGCGATAGTCGGACGCGGGCGTGGTAGGTGGCCGTGCCCTGCACGCGATCAGAGGCAGCCACTGGCCACCCCGCAGCAATCGCGCTCGTGCTGGCGCTGCCATCAATGGCGATGCTGACTGGCTCGGCATCGCGGGCGTCGAGCGAAAAGCTGCTCGCCCCGCCCAGCCACAACCCATTACCACGAATCGCAACATCGCGATCAGTGAAGTCACCGCGCCCGCTCACCTGGGTCGCAGCGGGTTGTCCGGCGGCCAGTTGCCAGCGCGCCAGCGTGGCTTGCAGCACGCCCTTGGCCTTGGTGTCATTGGGCCGCGCCAGAGGCACGCTGACCTGCAACTCGAGTCGCCCGCGCCCCTCCATCACCATGTCTTTGAGCGCTGATCCGATGCTGTCACGCAGTGGACTGTCGGCGACGTAGCTGAGAAATCCTGCGGCATCGGCCTCGGCGTTGCCATTGATGAGTACAACGCGATCACCGCGATAGAGCTCGGCCATGCGCACCTGCACATCGCGCAGGGGGGCGCCCACCGTCAAGGCGCGCTGCGCGCTGAACACGAAGGCGCGATCGTGCACACTCAAGCGCCCGGCAATGTCCTCTATCGACGGCCAGTTTGGCTGAAAGCGCAAGCGCCCCCGCTCAATGCGCCCGGTGATGTCGAGCCGGCTGTGCGGGTTGCCCGCCAGCAGTTCGGCCGGATCCCCAACCAGATGCGCGTGACCGTCGAGCAACACCCCCGCCTGGAGAGCACTTTGCATCCAGAGGGAAAACTCGCCATCGCCCGGGGGCAGATAGCGATAAACGCTCGCCAGTTCGGCACGGGCCAGTTCGACGTTCAAATCAAAGCCGCTGGCAAGACCGTCGCGCCAGCGCCAACTACCACGGGCATTCAGGGCGACATCCCGGTTGGTGAGAATCGCGCGCGCCAGATGCATGCGCCACGGTTCAGTGCCTTCCCAATCCAGATCGAGGGCCACTCGATCCCAGACCAGGCGGCCCGCGCGCGGCAGCAGAGCAGGGGCTTCCAGCGCGACATTCGTGCCCTCGGCGATCAGACGACCGCGTTGATCGCTCCATTCAATACGCCCCGCAACCGCATCCACTCCCGGGATGCGGTCATGGCCACGGGTCGCCAGACCGCTGAAGCGGCTGTTCATCCGGTAATGCGCCGGGGCATCGATCGGACCACCAGACCAATCCAGACTGAGATCTGAGAACACACCGCGCAGTTGTGAGTCGGACAGCGCGCTGCGTACGGGATCGGGCAACGGCATCGCACCGGCCAGCGGCAGCAAGGCTGCAACGTCGAGCTGATTCACGTGCGCGTGTCCCTGCCAGTCATCAGCACGACCGCTGGCCGCTGGCGTGGGCGCATCAGGCGGCTCAGGGCGTTTGGCAGAGTTCGGAGCATCCGGTGCACTGTGACTGAGTGCAATGTCAATGTTCACGTGGGCCAACACCGGCCCCCCTGCGGCCTGCACGGTCAGATCGCTCGCGTTGAACGTATAGCCGGAGCCGTGTGAACCGGAGCGCAGAAAACCCAGCCATTTGGACCTCGCACCACTTTGCCGTGCCGACAATCGCCCGCGCAGCTGCGAGAGTTCAAACGGCAGGGCGGCTGCGCTCAGTTGCATGTGCAGACCTGTCAGAGACACCTCGGCGGTAGCGGCACTCAGGCGCGAATCAGCGAATGTCGCTGACAGGATCAGTGCGCCGCGGCCGCTTGACAGGACGACGGGGTAATCGACCCAGGCAGTCCAACCAGCCAGATCAATATCCTCAAAATGGGCGTACAGATTGCCATTCCAATGGTTCAGATCACTCAGCGAGTCGCCTGCAAAACGGGCGCGCAATTCGATGCCGGAGGCAAGTGCGGCCGGTGGGTTTGCCATCAGCGACAGCTCATGGCGCGCGCCCACGCGGTTGAGCAATCTGAAATGCACATTGACCAGATCAAGTGCGGGCGCGCCGCGCAGTTCGTCGAGCCAGCGCACGCTGCCGCTATCGATCGCCACATCGGACTGGTGCAGCAGCCAGGTTTCGAAGGCCCCGCCCGTTCCACGCATTGCCCCCAGCGTAACCCCGGCCAGATGTAGCTGGCCGGCCCGATCGCGGCGCAGTTCGAGTGCCGGACTGGTCAGGCGCAGTTTGGCCAGGCGCAATTCACCGGAGAGCAAGGTCAGCCATGAAACGGTAGCCTCCATCTGCGGCAGGCTGAGCGCGGTATGGCCTTGCGCATCGAGCAGACGAAAATCCGTCAATACCAGGTGGGGATTCAGTCCTTGCCAGGTGGCTCGCAATGCACCGATTTGCACCGGCTCACCAATGATTGCTTCAATCTGCCGGGTCAACTGCTCACGGTGCTGCTCGACATGGGGAAGCACCGCCACGCGCAACACGATGATCGTGCCGACGAGCAGAAAATAGCCATAGATCAGCAACCAGCCGGCCGTGCCCATCACCGATCGGCACGCACGCAGCAGGTGACGCAATGAGTCGCGCAGGAGCGCCGACAGGGCGGAAAGTTTCGTGAACGGACTCCGGAACAAGAAACCGCAGGTACCAGACCGACGGCACACTGAGACCGTCCTAGAATGCGGCTATCGCGCATTGTAGATGGAACGGCCCATGGCGACGCCCCCTGGCAGTAGTGAAGTCGCAGGCGATCCCGGCGATCCCGGCGATCCCGGCGATCGCGGCGATCGCGGCGATCGCGGCGATCTGTCGCGCTGGGACGCGGTGCTGCGCGGCTCGCGTTATGCGCAACGCCTGCTCGCGGCGCGGCCGGATCTGGCGCGTGAGCTGCGGCTGGCCGAACGCGCCGGCTGGGATCGCGATGCGATGCAAATCGCTCTGGACCCCGCCCTGATCGAAGACGCCAAAGGGCTCGCCCATCGACTGCGCGACCTGCGCATGCGGGTCATGCTGCGTCTGATCGCGCGCGATCTTGCGGGTCTCGCCTCATTACAGGAAGTCATGCGCACCATGAGTGCGCTGGCCGAGGTATGCCTGGCAAGCGCGCTCGCGCACTGGACAATCTGGCTCGAAGCCGAATTCGGCACCCCCATGGCCGAGGGCGAGCGCCAGGGCCTGATCGTCATCGGAATGGGCAAACTCGGCGGCGGTGAGTTGAATGTGTCCTCTGACATCGATCTGATTTTTGTTTACCCGCGCGATGGCCAGACCGACGGCCGGCGCAGCATTGATAACGCCAACTTCTTTCAGCGCCTTGGCCAGCGCATCATCGCCGCGATCGATGAGCCGACCGGTGACGGCCGGGTGTTTCGCGTCGATATGCGCCTGCGGCCCTGGGGTGATGGCGGGCCGCTTGCCACCAGCCTCGATGCGCTCGATCAGTATTTTGTGGTGCACGGACGGGAATGGGAACGCTACGCATGGATGAAAGCCAAGGTCGTGGCGGCCGGCCCGCTGGCAGCAAAGAACCTTACCAAAGGGGGGCCGACACCTGGGAATTCGACACCTGGGAATTCGACACCTGGGAATTCGACACCTGGGAATTCGACACCTGGGAATTCGACACCTGGGAATTCGACACCTGGGAATTCGACACCTGGGAATCCGACACCTGGGAATTCGACACCTGGGCACGCGGTTCAGGCGACTCACGATCAACCGGTTCCGCATCCCCTCACTGAACTGGCCCAATCGGTACGGGAATTCGTTTATCGCCGCTATCTCGACTACGACGCGATCGGCGCATTGCGTTCGCTGCATTCCCAGATTCGCTCCGAGGTTCGCCGCCGCGACCTCGCCGAGCATGTGAAACTGGGCGCCGGTGGCATCAGGGAAATTGAATTCATCGTGCAAGCGCAGCAAATTGTGCGCGCCGGGCGCGACAAGGTGCTGCAACTGCGTCCGACGATTGCCGCGATTGACGCCCTGGTCGCGCGCAACGTCATGGCGCCGACCGTTGCGCAAGACCTGTTGCCCGCCTATGAGTTTTTGCGCCGACTGGAACACCGGTTGCAATATCTCGACGATGCCCAGACACACCAGTTGCCCACCGATCCGGCGGATCGACTGCTGATCGCGCAGACAATGGGCTATGCCCAGCTGGATCAGTTCGAACAGGCGCTTGCACACCACCGCCAGCGTGTCGAGCACCATTTCTCGGCACTGTTTGGCCAGACCGGTGAACCGGCAAGTGCGAGCCGGCCCACACACGCAGCGCTCAGTGCACTGTGGCATACCACCAGCACCGATGAGCAGGCCCAGGCCCTGCTGGCCGAATTGGGCTTTGGCGATCCGCACGAAGCTCTGCGCCGCCTGCACGCCACCCACAGCAGTGCGCGTTACCGCTCGGTACCGGCAACCAGTCAATCGCGCATCGATGCCCTGATACCCTGGCTGATCGAGAGCTGTTCGGGCACGGCCCTCGACCAGAGGGTAGCGCAACCGGTCGACCCAGGGGTTACCCTGGCGCGCATGCTAAACCTCGTGGAAGCAGTGGCCGGTCGCAGTGCATACCTGGCCTTGCTGACGGAGCGCCGCGACGTGCTCGAGCGCATCGCCGGATTGATGGCCGCTTCGAGCTGGGCTGCCAACTACCTGATCCGGCATCCGGCATTGCTCGATGAAATCATTCTGCCGCGTGCCGAGCCGCCCCCCGACGCCGGTGTGTTCGCCACTGAGTTGCAGGCGGCGATCGGCCTGGATGACCAAGACACCGAAGTGGCAATGGACGTGATGCGCGAACAGCACCACGCGCAAGTGTTTCGACTGCTGGTACGTGATCTGAGTGGATCGCTGGAGCTTGAACGCTTGTCCGATCATCTGTCCGCGCTCGCCGAGGGCGTGCTCGAGGCCACCGTGCAGCAATGCTGGGCACGACTGGCGAGCCGCCATCGTGAGGTGCCACGGTTTGCCGTCATCGCCTACGGCAAACTCGGTGGCAAGGAGCTCGGCTACGCCTCGGACCTTGATCTTGCTTTTCTGTTTGACGACCCCGATCCACGTGCAGCGGAAATCTATTCCAGGCTTGCCCAGCGCGTGGTGACCTGGCTATCGAGCCGCACTGCTGCCGGACTGTTGTTCGAAACAGACCTGCGCTTGCGCCCCAATGGCGAGGCGGGCCTCATCGTCACGTCGATCGAGGCATTTCGGCGCTACCAGGAAGAATCCGCCTGGCTGTGGGAGCACCAGGCGATCACGCGCGCGCGCGCCTGCGCCGGCGATCGGGCGATCGGTGAGGCGTTTGAGGCCGAACGCCTGGCCATTTTGTACCGCGAGCGCGATCCAGCGGATCTGATCGACCCGATCAACGCCATGCGCGAGCGTATCGACGCAGGACACCCGAACCGCAGCGGGCTGTTTGATCTCAAGCACAGCTACGGCGGCATGGTGGACATCGAATTCACGGTGCAGGCACTAGTGCTCGGGCACGCCCACGCCCACCCGCAATTGGCCGCCAACATCGGCAATATCGCCTTGCTGCAATCAGCCGGCGCCCTCGGCCTCGCCGATCCCGCGCTGTGCGATGCCGCCGCCAATGCCTATCGCGAACTGCGCCGCCTGCAACATCACCTGCGGCTGAACGATGAGGCGTTTGCGCGGATAGCGTTCGAGCGGGTGGCGCCGCTCGCACAGGCCGGACGCGCGCTGTGGTCGGCCGTTCTGGGGCCGCGACGGGCAGGCTACAATAGCGGCTTATCGTCCTGACGCTGCGCGACAGGCGATGCCCATATTGGAGAACCGACTCATGTCGATGGCTGATCGCGATGGCTTTATCTGGTACGACGGGAAACTGGTGCCCTGGCGCCAGGCAAACACCCATGTGCTTACCCATTCGCTGCACTATGGTCTTTCCGTATTCGAAGGCGTGCGCGCTTACAAGACCGGCAAGAACACGTCGATCTTCCGGCTGCGTGAACACACCGAACGGTTGCTCAATTCAGCCCACATCTACATGATGCAAGTGCCCTACAGCGCCGATGAACTGATGCGCGCGCAGATCGAAGTGGTGCATGCCAATCAGTTGGATGAGTGCTACATCCGACCGATCGCTTTCTATGGCTCGGAAAAAATGGGCGTCTCGCCGCGCGGTGCCAAAGTGCACGTGGCGATCGCGGCCTGGCCCTGGGGTGCCTACCTGGGTGCCGAGGCGCTCGACAAAGGCATCCGGGTGAAGACGTCCTCGTTTGCCCGCCATCATGTCAATGTGTCGATGTGCCGCGCAAAATATTCAGGCACCTATGCCAACTCGATCCTCGCCAATCTGGAAGCGACCCAGGATGGCTATGACGAAGCGCTGCTGCTCGATGTCGACGGATTTGTTGCTGAAGGTTCTGGCGAGAATCTGTTTGTGGTGAAGGACGGCAAGATCTACGAACCTGAGCTCACCTCGGCGCTGATCGGTATTACCCGTGGCGCCATCATCCAGCTGGCCACCGACATGGGCTACAGCGTGCAGGCACGGCGCATGACCCGCGATGACCTGTACATTGCCGATGAAGTGTTCTTTACCGGTACCGCAGCGGAAGTCACCCCGGTGCGCGAACTGGACAACCGCAAGATCGGCTCCGGTGAGCGCGGTCCGGTCACCACGCGTCTGCAAAAAGCCTTCTTCGACCTCGTCAAGGGCCGCAACAAGAAGTACGCACAGTGGCTGACACCGGTCACGCCGGCGGTGAAGACCAAGGCACCGCAGACAGCCAAGACGGGCGCAGCGGTGAAGACCAAGGTACCCAAGACCGAGGCAGCGGTCCGAACCACGGCCGCCAAGGCAGGCCCTGCGGCGAAGGGCAAGAGCAGCAGGAAAACAGCGCAATGAGCCAGGCACCGCACACTGCGCCGGCAACGGCTGGCCCGATCGAAATCACTGCCGCTGACCTGCCGCTGCACTGCCCGGGGTCACGTACCCCGGCATGGAGTTCGCACCCGCGCGTGTTTCTGCGCTTGCAGGAAAATGCCGCGACCCACACCGCGCAGGCGAAGTGTCCTTATTGCGGCACGCTGTACGAGTACCGCGGAGCCCTGCCCGGGGCTCACTGACCGGCACTTGGGTCGGCGTTGCACTCGATGCTGGCCATGATGCAGGCTTTGGCGATGCACTCGGGTGCTGGCAATGAAGCAGGCACCGGTGGTCAGTCGAGCGCGATTCTGACACGATCGCCGGTTGTCATTCGAGCAGGGCAATGAAGCAGGCACTGGTGATCATGCCCGCATGGATCGGCGACAGCCTGCTCGCGCAACCCTTGCTTAGGCGTATCGAGGAGCGCTACCCCGGCATTTTGCTCGATGCGCTGACCCCCGACTGGACTGCGGGTCTGGTTGCGCGCATGCCGGAAATACGCCGTGTGATCGCGAGCGGCCTCACGCATGGCCCACTGGCCTTGCGTGAGCGGATCGGTCTGGGACGTCGCCTTGCAGCCACCGGCTATGAGGCGGCGTGGGTGCTGCCCAACTCGTTCAAGTCGGGTTTGATTCCCTGGTTTGCCGGCATCGGACTGCGCATTGGCTATACCGGTGAGGCGCGCTATGGCCTGATCAATCAGCGCCATATTTTGCGACCCGACGCCCTCCCCCTGATGGTAGCGCGCTACGCGCAACTGGCCGAGGTGCCGGGTGAGCCGGTGCGGCAACCGATTCTGACAAGCACTCTGAGGGTTGACTTCGGTGCGCGCGACGCGCTGTGCGAGCGCTTTGGCTTGTCACCTGGAGAGCAGCTCATTGGACTGTGCCCTGGCGCCGAGTACGGTCCGGCCAAACGCTGGCCCGTTGCGCACTTCGCGCTACTGGCCCGCAACATTGTCGGGCACGCAGCGCGGGTGGTGATTTTTGGTTCGGCCCGCGACGGAGAGCTTGGTGCACACATCGAGTCCGCCTGCGCCGATTTACCGCGCGGCGCTATCGTCAATCTGTGCGGGCGCACCCGGCTCGATGAGGCCCTGGACCTGATGTCCCTGATGAGTGCCGTGGTCGCCAATGACACCGGGTTGATGCATCTGGCCGCCGGCCTGCGCCGACCCCTGGTGGCACTATATGGCTCATCGAGTCCGATGCACACGCCGCCACTGGATGACAGTGCCCGCATCGTGTGGAACCGGATTGAATGCAGTCCCTGTTATGAACGCACCTGCCCGCTCGGCCATTTTCGCTGCATGAATGAGTTGCAGGTGCAACAGGTGGAGGATGCCCTGAGTGCACAGCTCGCGCGATCAAAACCCCTGGCCGGGCATGTGAGCGGCTGAGCGCAGGCCGGCGCGAGCGCGCCTCGCCCACGCGACGCCACGGACCCTGCCGTCTGTGCACATAAAAACCATTGAAGTCGGCCGGTAAGCCGGGTTTTGTCGTGGACGATCATTCATCTGGGCGACGCGTTACCGCGCCGCTCTAGCCACCTACCCGCGGACTCAGCGGGCCGCCTCGTCGTCCGCCTATTCGGTGTTGCTCCGGATGGGGTTTGCCGTGCCAGTCGTGTTACCACGCCTGCGGTGGGCTCTTACCCCACCGTTTCATCCTTGCCTGATCAAGCCCCGGTCGCCCGGGCCAAGCCATCGGCGGTTTATTTTCTGTTGCACTTTCCATCGCCTCACGGCGTCCGGTCGTTAACCGGCATCCTGCCCTATGGAGCCCGGACTTTCCTCTGTCGCACGGTCCTCTGCACGCCAGCGATCGCCTGGCCGACTTCAAGGTCGATTGTAGTCGCTACGGCACCCGAGTGCCGCGCAGCAAGGACCAGCTCATCGCTTGCCCTGCTCGTAACGGGACCACCGCGGAGCCGCCAATGGTGTATTGCTCGGGCACGGTCCAGCTACTCTCCTGTAATGTGATGGTCGCCTCATTGGCGGGCAGGCGGTAGAACAGCGGGCCATTCAGACTTGCAAAGGCCTCCAGCTTATCCAATGCATCGAGCTGAGCGAACGCTTCGGCATAGAGCTCGATGGCTGCATGTGCGCTGTAGATGCCAGCATGGCCGCAGCCCGATTCCTTGTTCTCGCGCACATGCGGTGCGCTATCGGTGCCCAGAAAAAACCGCGGACTGCCGCTGGTGGCCGCTGCCAGCAGTGCCTGCCGGTGCGATTCACGCTTCAGGATCGGCAGGCAGTAGGCATGCGGCCGGATACCACCTGAGAAAATCGCATTGCGATTGAGCAGCAGATGCTGCGGCGTGAGGGTTGCTGCAATCGTCCCGGGGGCGTTCATCACATAGTGCGCTGCCTCAGCGGTGGTGATGTGTTCGAGCACGATGCGCAGGCCGGGAAACTCGCACCGCACCGTCTCGAGTACGGTCTCGATGAACACCCGTTCGCGATCAAAGATGTCCACTGTTGGATCGGTCACCTCACCGTGCATCAATAAGGGCACTTCGTGACGTTCCATCGCGGCGAGCGCCGGAAACGCGCGCTCGATTGAAGTCACCCCGGAGTCGGAATTTGTCGTCGCACCGGCCGGGTAGTACTTGACTGCATGGACATGCTCACTGGCCGCTGCCAGCGCGATTTCGCGCGCATCGGTCCGATCGGTCAGGTACAAGGTCATCAGCGGATCAAACGCCGGCGCCGCAGCGTGCGTTGGCGATGCGGCTGCGTGCGTTGTCGGCGTGGCGGGGTGCGTTCGCAGTGAGGCTGCGTCCGTTGTCGGCGTCGCGGCGTGCGCTGGCAGCGCGCGCAGGATCGCCTCGCGGTAGGCAAGCGCCGCGCTCACCGTGGTGACAGGTGGCCGCAGATTAGGCATCACGATGACACGGTGGAACTGCGCGGCCGCCTGCGCGACCAGATCAGGCAACAGCGCGCCATCACGCAGATGAATGTGCCAATCATCCGGCTGACGCAGAGTCAGTGTGCGGGGTGCGGCCGCTGTCATTTTGAATCGTCCTCTTCAGGCTTGAACTGCAGGGCATGCTGGTAGAGATCGTTACGGCGCAGACCGGTGATGCGCTGGGCCAGCCGCACTGCCTGGGCGAGCGGCAGATCCTCCAGCAGGATCTCCAGGGTCTGCAATGCGGCCGCTCGGGCAGTGTCGATCGGATCCTGCGCGGTGGCCGGCTCAATCACGAGTACAAATTCACCGCGACTGTGATTGGGATCGGCGCGCAACCAGTCAGGCAGCGTGGCGAGCGCCATGCGCTCGATGGATTCGAAGCGTTTGGTCAACTCGCGAGCGAGCAGGACCTGACTTGCCGGATCGAATACGCCCAACAGATCATCGGCCAGTTCAAGCAGCCGGTGCGGCGCTTCATAGAGTACAACTGGCCAGTGCGCGAGCGCCGCCGCGCTCAGCGCCTGACGCCGCGCAGAACTCCGGGTCGACAAAAATCCAAGGAACAGCAGCGGCCCTTCAATCCCTGCCACCGATAGCGCAGCACTCAGGGCGCTGGCTCCGGGCACCGGCACGACCGCATGGCCGGCGGCGCGCACTTCGCGGACGAGCCGTGCGCCCGGATCGGAAATGCCGGGCGTGCCGGCATCCGATATCAGCGCGATTGATTGGCCCTGGGCCAGTTGCTCGATCACCGAGGCGCTACGGCGCGCTTCGTTATGCTGATGCAAAGCACTCACCGGTGTGCTGATCGCATAGTGGCGCAAAAGGACCGCGCTCACCCGCGTGTCCTCTGCCAGGATCAGTTGCACATTCTGCAGAACGGTGGCGGCTCGATAGGTCAGATCGGCCAGATTGCCGATCGGGGTCGCCACCACATAGAGGGTGGCCGGATATACGCTTTCACTGGACATGGCGCTATGGTACCCGCACCGATATGGCTCAGGACCGCTCTGGCAGCGACAGTAATTTTCAGCGCGGGCGCGCGGCGGAGACGCGCGCCGCTCGCTTTCTGGAAACGCAGGGCGTGCAGATTATCGGACGCAACGTGCGCACCGGGCAGGGCGAGATCGATCTGATTGGCTCGACCAGGGGCCTGATCCTCTTCATCGAAGTAAAAGCCCGTGCGCTAGATCACTTCGGCGGGGCGGCGGCCAGCATCACCATGCGCAAGCAACAGCGCTTGATCAGGGCAGCCCACAGCTGGCTCGCCGATCATGCACACCATCAGTGCCGGCATTCAGGGCGAGCGCAGGGCGGCACCGCACTGCCGCGCTGTCGCTTCGACGCCATCCTGATCGATCGACTCGGTTTGCGCTGGGTGCAGGATGCCTTTCGTGCTTGAAATGACACCGTTTGCACCGCATGCGGGATGCCTTTCGTGCTTGAAATGACACCGTTTGCACCGCATGCGGGATGCCCTTCGTGGTTGTGCTGACACGATCGCACCAAACGCAAAGTGTGCGCCGTACCCCTGCCAGCGTCGCCCTGCTGGAGCGCGTCTGCATCGCCTGGGCAAGTCTGGTTCTGACCCCTGCCGCCCTGGCCGCTGCAACAGACGCCGTGCCGATGCCACCGGGCCTGGCGTCGCCACGCGCCACCGCACAAGCACCGCCACTCGTGCTTCCCACGCCAACCGCAACAGCGATGCCGCCGCTGCTCGCCCAGCGCACGCCCATCGCAGGCCTGCGTTACCATGCCGGCCCGGAAATCTGGCGCCGTCTGGGTACCGATGAGTCTGTGCAACTGATACGCGATGCGGCGAACCCGTACGACGAACGCGCCGTGCGGGTTGAATGGCACGACATCACGCTGGGCTATCTTCCGCGCAAGAGCAACGACGCACTCGCCTGGGCCCTCGACCAAGGCTATCCCTTGCATGCCCGAGTCCTGCGCGATCCGGCGAACCGCGGAGGACGCTCGCTGCCCCGCTTTCACCTGATCATCACGCTGCAGTGATTCGGATGATGCGCTGCGCTACACTGGTTGCCCCGTAAAGCCATGGATGCACCCGACCGATGATCCGCCACACCTTGCTGATGTCCCGCGCGGTGCTCGCGTTGTCTGCCGCAACACTGTTGAACGGTTGTATCCCTGCCTTGGTGGTGGGCGGTGCCAGCGGTGCGGCCTATGTGGCGCATGACCGGCGCACCAGCGATACGATATTGGCCGATGAGCGCATCGAATTTCAGGCCGGCTCGCGCATTCGCAATGAGCTGGTCGAAGGCATCGATATCGATGTGCGTTCGGTCAATCGCATGGTCCTGCTGACCGGGCAAACGGCAAGCGCTGCCAAACGATCACAGGCTGCCCAGGTGGCAGCCTCGGTTGAAGGCGTACGGCGTGTGTATAACGAACTCGTGGTGAGCAATCCGATGCTGGAGAGCAGCGTGCCCGCGGATGCGCTGCTCAGCACCCAGGTAAAGGCGCGCCTGGTGGGCAATGCGGTGGTCAATCCCTTGCACGTCCGGGTCACCGCCGCACATGGCACGGTCTATCTGATGGGGCTTGTCACCGCGGCAGAAGCGGCCGAGGCGGTACGGGTGACTGCGGTCACCCGCGATGTCAAGCGGGTTGTGCGGCTGTTCGAGATCGTTGCGGCACCTGCACTGCCGGCGGCAGGCAGTGAATCAGGCAGCGCAGCTAGTCCGCCCGCAAACTGATCTGACTCACATCGCAAATGCCGGCGTCAAATCCGGCTTCGCAATAGGCCAGATAGAATTCCCACAAGCGGGTAAAGGGCAGATCAAACCCGAGCGCCATCACCGCAGCGCGCTCGCGCAGGAAATTGGCGCGCCAGCGGCGCAAAGTCTCCGCATAGTCGCGGCCAAAACTGAATACCGAGGCAATCCGCAACCCCTCACCCTCGGCCACCGAACGCAACCGAGTCGGACTCGGCAGCATGCCGCCGGGAAAAACATACTGCTGAATGAAGTCAGTGCCGCGCCGATAGGCCTCAAAATGCCGGTCATCGATGGTGATGGCCTGAATCAAGGCCCGCCCGCCGGCTCTGAGCGAAGTACGCAACGCTGCGAAGTACTGCACCCAATGCGACTCACCCACCGCTTCGATCATCTCGATCGACACGATGTGATCATAGTGTTCACGGACCTCACGATAGTCGCGCAGCTGCAAATCCACCCGATCGGCGACCCCGGCCCGTGCCACCGCGCTGCGCGCCCAATCGGTCTGTTCGCGTGACAGTGAAATGCCGCTCACCCTGGCAGCGCCGGCGCGGGCGGCACTGATGGCGAATGCGCCCCAGCCACAACCGATCTCAAGCAAATGCTCTCCACCGTGCAGGCCGAGGCTGGAGAGCACGCGCGCGAGCTTGGCGTGCTGGGCCTGCTCCAGACTGCGCGCCAGGTCACCTTCGAACAGGGCAGCCGAATAGGTCATCGAAGGATCGAGCCAGAGCGCGTAGAACGCGTTGCCCAGGTCATAATGTGCGGCGATATTGCGGCGTGCTCCGCGCCGCGTGTTGGCATTGAGCAGGTGTCTGAGGCGCAGCATCAAACCGCTGAATCTCCCGCCGTAGATCAATCGCTCGATCGCCGCGCGACCACGCGCAAGGATCAGCAACAGGCCAGCCAGATCATCGGTGGACCAGCGACCCTCGATAAAGGTGCGCCCCATCCCGACATCTCCGGCCGACACGATGGCGCCGAATACATCCCAGTCATGAACATGCAATTGGGCATGCAGCGGGCCGCTGCCACAGAGGCGCTTGCTGCCATCGGGTAATTGCAACTCGATCGAGCCGCTGTCCATACGATCGAGCAGTGCGATGACCAGGCGCGCCTGCCAGCGCCATCGCACAGATCGGTCGGTGGCCGCCGCAGTCCGGCCCGCGGGCGCGGCTGTGTTAGTTGCAGACGCACTGCCGATATCGGCATCAGTTGCTCGGGATATTGGATTCATGAGGAACGAGTCACTGGAATGGCTGGCGGCCGCGGTTTTCGATGAAAGCGTACACCGCGCGCCCATAACCGCAAGGCTTGCCAGTGAATACGCAGCACAATCGCCAGGGCCATGAAGGGCGAGCGCGCGACCGCCGCCAGAAACGCCGCGCCGCCCCAGCCGGCGGAGTGACCGGCAAGGCTGGTATGCAGCAGGTCACCCTCGGCATCGGCATAGTCGATGGCGACCCGGATGGAGGACTCCTCCAGGTGGAAGCGGAATCGATATGATCCCGTCACGGTGCAAAAAGGCGACACATGGAACTGCTTGATCGCCGCCAGAATTTGACCGCTTCGGATTGGTTCATCGTTGCGGTGCCCCAGCACGTAGGCGTGCCGTTCACCGAACGTATTATTGACCTCGGCGATCACCGCCTGCAATTGCCCGGTGCGATCCTGGCAGTACCAGAAACTCACCGGGTTGAAGGCGTAGCCGAGCACGCGCGGCAAGGTCTGCAGGTAGATTGCACCGTCGGCTCGCGACAATCCTGCCGCGGCGAGCAGGTCGCGCACCCAGCACACCGGATCGCTGCCGTCGCGCATCCCGTAATCGGCGTCATGCAGGCTGAACAGATTCCAACGATTGTGCGAAAACAGGGCGCTTTGACACAGCGAGAACGACGGTGCGCCTGAGCCAGCTTGTGCCAGCGCCGGCAGCACCATGAAATAGGTCGGGTAGACAAAGCGATGCGACCGTGGGCGCAGGCGGCGATGCATGACACGGGCCCGCATCAGCTGTGCTCGCTCGGCCAGCCGATTCATGCCGGCGTCGTCCACGGCGGTGTCACACCGAGTCCTCTGGCTACGCGAATCGCCGAACGCAGGCCGTCTTCATGGAACCCGTAGCCTGTCCAGGCTCCGGCAAACCACACCCCCTGCGTGCCCTGCTGCCGATCGAGGGTCTGCTGAGCTGCGTCGCTTGCCGGTCCGAATACCGGATGCTCGTAGGACAGCCGCGCCAGCACCCGGCTCGGGTCGGGTTCTATCGGCGGGTTCAGAGTGACCATCACAGGCTCGCTCGTGTCGATGGGTTGCAGGCGGTTGATGAGATAGCTTACCCCGACCGCGCGTCCATCGGCTGTGCCCTGTCCGGCCAGGTAGTTCCATGCCGCCCAGGCCGACTCGCGCCGCGGCAGCAACGCTCGATCGGTATGCAGCACCGCCGCATTCGTTTGCCATCCGATTGCACCGAGTGCCGCATGCAGGGGCGTGGGCGCGTCTGGCAGCATCGCCAGGGCCTGATCGGAGTGGCAGGCCAGCACGACGGCATCGAAACCCTCAACCCCGCTGTCGGTGACAAGCCGTACCGCCGCATCCGCCGCACCCGCAAGGCCTGCGGGCGCAGCACTTGATTGTGTGACCTGCGTTGCCGTGACATTTGCACCCGTGACGTTCTCACTGCTAACCAGCGGTTGCGATGTGATCACCTGCCTGACAGCGCAACCAAGGCGTATGTCGGTCAGATCGGCGGCCATGCGCTCGACATAGCGTCGCGCACCACCTGGCACCGTGTACCAGGCGGGCCGACCGGCGATCTGCAGCAGTCCGTGATTGGTGCAAAAGCGGGCGAAGCTGTGCCAGGGGTAATCAAGCATCGTGGCCGTCGGGCAGGACCAGATCGCACCGGCCATCGGCAGCAGGTACCAGTCACGAAACGCCTTGCCATAGCGACCTTGTGCAAGAAATTCGCCGAGGGTTGCGGCCGTCGTGTCAGTGCGGCGAGCGTCGCGATTAAATCGCAGGATATCGCGCAACATGCCGAGAAATGCCGGACGCACCAGATTGCGCCGTTGCGCAAAGAGACTCGCCAGGTGACTGCCGCACCATTCGATATCCTCATCCATCAGTCGAACGCTGAGCGACATGTCACTGCGGGCGCAAGTGATACCCAGATGGTCAAACAGGGCAACCAGATTCGGATAGGTGGCCCGGTTGAAGACCAGAAATCCGGTATCCACGGCCAGTGCCTTGCCCGCCACACTGACATCGACCGTATGGGTGTGTCCACCCAGTCGATGGGCCGCCTCGAACAGGGTGACCTGGTGCGGACGCGCGAGCAGCCAGGCGCAGGCCAGACCGCTGATGCCCGAACCGACAACCGCCACCCTCATACTTTTGTCCTAGACAAATTGTTCAAATTGACCTAAATTTGGGGAATTGTTTCCTGGGATTCTAATCGTGTCCACGACAAACATGCCAGTTATTGATACCCGCCCATCGGATGAATCGAGCCTGGTGCTACACAGCATCGGGGCCGTCGAGCGATCCAGCGGTCTGTCCAAGGATACCTTGCGGGTGTGGGAGCGTCGCTATGGTTTTCCGCGTCCGCAGCGCGACGAGCATGGCGAGCGCGTGTATCGCAGCGACGACATCGAGAAACTGCGGCTGATCAAGCGGTTGATCGATCGCGGCTACCGGCCCGGCAAAATTGTTGATCTGCCAGCAGCGGACTTGCGCACGCTGACCGAGACGCTGGGGGAGGATGACACGCCGCCCGGGCTGCAGCGTCTGATTGATGCGCTCAAGGGCCATCGGGCCGCCGAGCTTCACAGCCACCTGGCGCAGCTGATGGTGCGCGACGGCCTCGATCGCTTCATTCTGAATACCGTGGCCCCGCTTAATTACCATGTCGGCGTAGCCTGGATGAAAGGTCAGATCGAAGTGCATGAAGAGCATGTCTACACCGAGATGATCCAGTCGCTGTTGCGTGGCGCAGTCGGCAGTCTGCCGGCGAGCGAACGCGCACCGACCGTGTTGCTCACCACATTCCCCAATGAGCTGCATTCATTGGGCATCCTGATGGTGCAGGCGCTGCTCGGGGGCAAAGGTGCGAACTGCATCTCATTGGGCACCCAGACGCCGATCGAAGACATTGTTGCGGCGGCCAAAGGCCACCAGGCCGATGTGGTTGCGCTCTCCTTCAGCGCGGCGTTTCCGACCGGGCATCTGCTCGATGGCTTGAGTGAACTGCGCGAGCGATTGCCCCCCCGGGTCGATCTGTGGGTCGGCGGCGGACACCCCGCGCTCACCCGGCGCAACATCGATGGTCTCACGGTCGTCACCCGGCTGGACGAAGTCGGCGCCCTGCTGGAAGCATGGCGGGCGACCCACAGGGCACGCTAGCAACGTAGAATCCGCGACATGATGTCTGACCCAGCCGCCAGCCTTCCCGCGCCGGAATTTGAAACGAAACTGTGCGATCCCGATCGCCTGCGCGAACGCGTCGCCGGGCTGAACCGCCCGCTGGTTTTCACCAATGGCGTGTTCGACATCCTGCACCGTGGTCACGTAACCTATCTCGCCCGTGCGCGCGCGCTTGGCGCGAGTCTGGTGGTGGCGCTCAATTCCGATGCCTCAGTGCGCCGGCTCGGCAAGGGCGATGACCGGCCGATCAACACCCTGGCCGATCGTGCTGCGGTGATTGCCGCGCTGGGCTTTGTCGACCTGGTCACCTGGTTTGACGAGGACACGCCGCTGTTGCGCGTGATTGCCTGCGAACCGGATGTTCTGGTGAAAGGTGGTGACTGGTCAACCGAGCGCATTGTCGGCGCGCGCGAAGTCATTGCACGCGGCGGCACTGTGCATTCGATCGGCTTTGAGCACGCGCGATCAACCACTGCGCTGCTGGGGCGTATCCGCGGCGCCTAGCGCACGCGGTCCTGCGCGGGCGCAGTCAGGCAGCCGCGCCGCAAACGCGCTCATTCAAGCGCCCCGATCAGCCTGTTCGCCGCGCCAGTTCCGCCTGACCAACCGTGAACAAGCCTTCCAGGACCAGCTGCGGCGCGAGCAGAACCGGGGCCGCGAGCAGGGGAGTCAGCGCATCGGCGGCCCCTCCGGTCAGAATCAGAACACTGCCCGCGGATGCGAGCCTGCGCACCCGCTCAATGGCACCGATCTGTGCAAACAGGCAGCCCGTTTCAATGGCATCGGCCGTATTGCGCGGCCATAATCGCAGCGTACCCGAGGGCACGGCAAGTCCGGCCGTGCCGTGCTGCAGCGCGCGCCCCATCATGGCCAGCCCGGGCATGATCAGTCCGCCGGTAAAATGCCCTTGGGCATCAATCAGATCGATTGTGGTGGCCGTACCTGCGCTCACCACAATCGCGGCCCCATGCAAGCGCTGCCAGGCCCCGATCGCCGCGGCCCAGCGGTCTGTGCCAAGCATCTGCGGCTGCTCATAGTCATTGATCAATCCGGCGCACGCGGGTTGCGCTTGCAACCAGGTGATCGCGACCGGGTGCACCGCCAGCGCCGCGCGGATTGCGGCCTCCTGATGCGGCCCGGCCACATGGGACACCATGACCTGTTCGGGACACGGCAAGGCGGCCCACATCGGTGCCAGTTGCGCAAGGCGCGTATTGTCAACCACCCCCTGGGCCAACCAGTTCGATCCGGTGAGATCCTGGCGGCGATCGGCGAGCGCCCACTTCAGCCGGGAATTTCCCGAATCAATCACCAGTATCATTGGCTCGGCTCGATCGAGCGGATCGATACATCGCCGGAATAGACGGTTTTCATTCCGTTCGCCGTCATAACCCGCAGCCCCCCATCGTTTGCCACACCCACGGCGACACCGGCCAATGACCGCGCGCCATCGGTGAACTCGATGGTGCGCCCGGTCAGTGCATCGAGCTCGGCCCAGCGCTGCTCCAGCAGGGCAACGCAGAGGG
This sequence comes from uncultured Pseudomonadota bacterium, assembly GCA_903921325.1. Classification (GTDB taxonomy): domain Bacteria; phylum Pseudomonadota; class Gammaproteobacteria; order Burkholderiales; family SG8-39; genus CAIXPL01. The sequence goes on along the minus strand of CAIXPL010000037.1, from coordinate 461,672 downwards.
GATCATCGCGTGATTCAAACAGGCCAAGTTGCTCCCCTACCTCGCGCAGCAATGGTGCCATCACGTCTTGCACACTCACCGGGCGGCCGGCCAAACTTGCCAGATCACTGATCGGCCGGTGCAATTCACCACTCAGCGCGCGCGCGCCATGCAAGTTGATGCCAATGCCGATCACCAGCCGTGTGCGCTGCGTGCTTGCCGTGCCTGGCACCGTTTCAACCAGAATGCCTGCAAGCTTTGCACCTTGGCAAATCAGATCATTGGGCCATTTGAGCTGGATCGGTGCACCGGTCAGCGAGCGCAGGGCGCGCGCCACCCCGATGCCGGTGGCGATCGGTAACCAGCCGAACTGCGCTTGGGGACGGTCGCTCGACCACAACAGCGAACAGGCGAGCGATTCGCCAGGTCGGCAAATCCAGTCCTTGCCACGACGCCCGCGTCCGGCCCGCTGATCGGTGCAGATGATCACGGTGCGATCCGGCGCTCCGGCTTGCGCTTGCGCAAGAATCAAATCGTTGGTCGATGCACACTGGGCCACCTGCCGGATTGTCCAATCGTCCACCACGGCGGGCGCTTTCACCGCAGAAACGGATTGGGCCAACGCAATCACCTTGCTATGACAATGAGAATGATTACACTGTCGCACTGTACACCGCCTGCGATTGGCATGGCAGTCGCGCCATCCCCGCTCAATGTGCCGTTGGCACCGCAGCCACACCACCCCTGCTCATTCTCAGATCCTCAATGACATCTGCCTGCATCGCTTCATCTCGCTTGAGCCGATATCACCGAATTGCGTGGTTCGTGAGCGGCCTCGTCGCCTTGGCCATGCATCCCTGCCGCGCGATCGACATCGATCTGTGGCACGCCCTCAACGGGGTGGCCGGCGACCGCCTGGTCGAGCTGGTGGCGAAATTCAATGGGTCACAATCAGAAGTGCGGGTTCTGCCGCAGTACAAAGGCAACCCGGGCGACACCCTCGCCAGTGCCCTGGCAGCGGTCAAGGGCGGTGAGCAACCCGATCTGGTACAGGCTGACGAGTCAATGACCGCCACCTTGATGGCCGATCGCACCCGCATCCGACCACTGTACGAGGTGCTCGCTGAAGGCCACGAGCAACTGGATGTGCGCGCCCTGTTGCCCGGCATGGCCAGCTATTACAGTGAATCTGTTGGCAAGCTTGCGGCGCTGCCGTTCAATCAATCGACCGCGCTGCTGTATTACAACAAGGACGCATTTCGTGCTGCCGGCCTTGATCCAGCGGTACCGCCACGCAAATGGCGCGACATTCAAAGCATGACGCTCGCCTTGCAAAAGGCCAATGCCAGTGCGTGTGGTTATGCCAGTGACTGGCAGGCCTGGGTGCATGTGGAGAACCTGGGTGCCTGGCACGACGAACCCTTTGCCACCCGTTCCAATGGCATGGATGGCCCCGACGCCCGTCTCACCTTCAATACCACCTTCATGCTGCGCCATGTGTCGCTGCTGAGTGCCTGGGCTCACTCGGGACTGTTCAACTACTACGGCCCGGGCAACCAGGCCGAGAGTCACTTCATCAGCGGTGAGTGCTCGATATTTACCGGTTCATCCGGTTCGCTGGGCGCGATTGACGAACGGGCGCGCTTCGATTATGCGATTGCGCCGATTCCTTACTACGACGAATACGATGGTGCGCCGTTTCGCAGTGTGATTGGGGGCGGAGCACTGTGGGTGATGCGCGGCAAGCCGAAAGCGCACTATGCCGCGGCAGCGCATTTTCTGGCATGGCTCGCCAAGCCGGAACAGCAGGCGGCGTGGCATCAGGCAACCGGATTTCTGCCGCTGTCCCGATCTGCCTATGAACTCACGCGCAAGCAGGGCTTCTATGCGCAGCATCCCGGCTATCAGATTGCGATCGAAGAGCTGATCGGCAAGTCGAACAACGCCAATGGACGCGGGGTACGTTTACTGAGCCTTGAAAAAATTCGCGCCGTGATCGACGAGGAACTGGAACACGTGTGGGCGCATGGCAAGGCGCCCAAGGATGCCCTGGACTCGGCAGTTGCGCGCGGCAACCAGTTGCTGCAGCAACTGGTTGCAAGCAAGCGCTGACCGCTGCACGCAAGGACGCGGCTCAGGCGGCCCGCGTCAGCTGCTCGGTCGATGCGAGGTCCGGCAACTCGCGAATCAACCGCGACGGGCTCCGGACGATCGCGTCAGCCTCCCGGCGTCAGCTCGTGATCAACCTGCATGGCCTCAAGGAAGCGTGACACCAGGTTGTAGCCACCGATGGTAGCGGTCAATTCGACCAGTTCACGGCTATCCAGAAATCGCTTGAGCGCCGCCACGACCGGCTCGGCCACGCGGATGTCTCGCGTCATGCCATCGGTATAGGCGAGCACCGCACGCTCATTGGCGTCAAACAGTTCCGACACGGTCCAGTGCCCGAGTTCGTCGATCTGCGCCTCGCTCAGGCCTGCTTTCAGGCCGTGCGGCACGTGCGCCTTGAATTCATAGGGAGCGCCGTTGATCACCGCCACGCGCAAAATGGCCAGCTCACGATAGCGGGCATCCAGCTTGGCCTGCTGGCGAATCGCGGTGAACAGCTTGAGCCAGCCCTCGGCCACCGGTGGGCTGTTGAGCAATGTGCGGTACAGATTCAGCAATTTGCCCCGTTCAGCACGGATGCGCCCGATCAAGGCCGCTTCGGCCGGTAGCGTGGTTTCGTCCTGCAGCGGTACTCGGGCCATCGTCACTTCCCTCCATCGAATAAAAGTGCTTCAGAGTTCAAAATGGCAACTGGATGTCCGGCTTGACTGCGCGCAGCACCTGCCTGAACTGCTTCTGAATCCGTTCCAGCGCGGCGCGATTATCGCCTTCAAAGCGCAAAACGATCACCGGGGTGGTGTTGGAAGCCCGCGCGAGGCCAAAACCATCGGCAAATTCCACTCGGAGTCCGTCAATACCGATCACCCGATCGGCGCCTTCGAATTGCGCCTCTTTTTGCAGACGCTCGATCAAGGTATGCGGTTCGCCCTCTGCGAGCCGGATGTTGAGCTCCGGGGTCGATAGTGCATCGGGCAACCCCTCCAGCACGGCCCCCGGATCTGCACTGCGTGACAGAATCTCAAGCAGGCGCGCGCCTGCATACACCCCATCGTCAAAGCCATACCAGCGCTCAGCGAAGAACACATGCCCGCTCATTTCGCCGGCCAGTGGCGCCCCCAGGGCCTTCATGCGCGCTTTGATCAGCGAATGTCCGGTGCGCCACATCTCGGGCTTGCCACCGGCCTGCTCGATCCATGGCGCGAGATTGCGCGTGCACTTCACATCAAAAATGATTGGAGCACCGGGGACTCGGGTGAGTACGTCCCGTGCAAACAGCATCAGCTGGCGATCCGGATAGATGATCGCGCCACTGCGTGTCACCACGCCCAGGCGATCGCCATCACCGTCAAAAGCCAATCCCAATTCGGCGCGCCCACTTTTGACGCAGGCGATCAGATCAGCCAGGTTGGCCGGTTGTGACGGATCGGGATGGTGGTTCGGAAATGTTCCGTCCACCTCGCAATACAGTTCTTCGACGGTGCAACCCATGCGTCGATACAGTTCACCGGCAAAAGCACCTGCCACACCATTGCCACAGTCAATCGCGATATGCATCGGGCGGCTCAAGTGAACATCCTGTACGACACGTTCAATATACGCTTGCGCGATCGACTGCTCGCGCACACCGCCACTGCCCTGCGCCAGATCGCCGCGCTCAATGCGGGCACACAATGCGCTGATTGCCTCACCCGACAAGGTGGTGCCGGCAATCACCATTTTGAATCCGTTGTATTCAGGCGGATTGTGTGAACCGGTCACGGCAACCGCGCTGCCGGTGTTCAGATGATGCGCGGCGAAATAGGTCATCGGGGTGGTGACTGGCCCCAGATCGATCACCTCGATGCCGGCCCGGTTAATGCCGCGCGCAAGCGCCCCCAGCAGCTCCGGTCCTGATAGCCGACCATCGCGGCCAAGCGCAATCACCGGCGTACCCGCCTCGCGTGCCAGCGTCCCCAGACCCTGGCCGATCGCCTCGGTGACCGGTACGCTCAGCTGCCGCCCGACCACACCACGAATGTCATAGGCCTTGAAGATTTCGTGCGGTAATTGCATGGTTCAGTTCACTGGTGAGATTGCAGGAATTCGATGATAACCGTGGGTAACCATTCAAGTCGTCCCGGGGGCAGGCCATGACAAAAACCGGCATGACCGCCTGACGCGGTCCACAACGTACGCACCGCCGGACTCAGACGAGTTGACGCCGGCAGGCAATGTGCCGGCAGGAACGGATCATTGCGCGCGCTCACCAATAAGGTGGGCACTCGGATTCCGCGCAGATAGTGCACACTGCTGCTACGCTGATAGTAGACCTCTGCGCTCGCGAATCCATGCACCGGCGCGGTGTAGACATCGTCAAAATCGTGCAGGTTGCGTGCCGCGATCAAATGCTGCCGATTGAACAGATCCGGATAACGCTCAAGCTGCGCCAGCGCCTTCGGTTTCATGGTCGACAGGAAGTGCCGGCTATAGACCATTCCAAATCCCGAGGCTAGCGTTGCCGCTCCGACGGCCAGATCATAGGGCACCGAAATAGCAGCGGCCGATGCGACGTATGCCGCCGCCGCATCGCCACGCTCACCCAGCCATTTGAGTAATACATTGCCGCCGAGGGATATGCCGACCACTGCCAGGCGGCGATCGGCCTCCTGTGCGGCGCGTGCAAGCATCCAGTCCAGTTCGGCACTATCGCCGGAATGGTAGGCACGCGGCGCCCGATTCGGCAGACCACCACACCCGCGCCAGTGTATGACCCGCACAGTCCAACCAAGCGCAACGGCCCGCTGCGCGTGCGCTCGCGCGTAGTGTCCGTTTGAACTGCCTTCCAATCCATGGAGCAGAATCAGCGTGGGGGCATCCGGCCTCGCGTTCGCATTGACACTGTCGACAGCGATCTGGTCGCCATCGGGCGTATCCCATACCGTGCGCTGGTAGTCGATTTGCGGCAGCGGTGCCAGTTGCGCCGCATAAATCGTCTGTGCATGGCCACCCGGCAACCACAGTGGCGCCCGATAGACCGGGCTCAGTGCAGCACCTTGGGCGAATCAGACGGCACTTCCTGCGTGACGGTGGGCGCCGGCGAGGCGTGATGAACGATCATGCGCCAGCCGTGGGCGGCGCGCACAAAGACATTGGTGGTCACCGCCATTCCGGCCGTGCGTTCGCTGGGCGCGCTCAGGTGTTCATGCAGACTGTGTATGGCCACCATGCCGCTTTGCATCTGTACCGCATTTGTCAATCGCACTTTAAGGCGCTGTCCACCCTGAAAGATCCGCTGCCACGCGGCGCGCACTGCGTCATAGCCGCTCAACCGTGGTTGGCCGGGATGAATACACACGATTTCATCATCCTCTGACCATACCTCCATCATGGCATCAAGATCGAGCCGCTCAAGCGCATCGTAGAATGCGGCTTCGGCGTCCTGCGGTGTGGCAAACACTCTTTTCAACGCGACGGTTCCTAGCAATGACAGGGCTTGGCAACACGCCAGGCTCAGTGTCGAGCACCCGGCGGCCGGGACTTCACCGTGAATTATGGAGCAGAACAGGCGTGGACGTTTCGTCGATCATCAAACTCATCGGTCGTGGCCGCGAGGGTGCGCGCAGCATTGATCGGGCGAGCGCGGCGCAACTGTTTACCGAACTTCTGGAAGGCAGTGTGCCTGATCTCGAACTCGGCGCCCTATTGCTTGCCTGGCGCATCAAAGGCGAATCAGTCGACGAACTGGCCGGCTTTCTGCAAGCCACACACCGTCAGCTTGGATTGATTGATTGCGGGCCGGCGCAGCCGATTGATGGCGGCGGACCCGCGCATACGCGAGCCGTGGTGATTCCAAGTTACAACGGTGCACGGCGACTACCGAATCGCGTGGCATGGCTTGCCTGTGCACTGCGTGACCGCGGCATTCCGGTGCTCGTCCATGGGGTGCGCACTGACCCGGCACGCGTGACCACCGCGCAGGTACTGAGCGAGCTTGGCAGTCCACCGTGTGAATCGATCACTGAAGCAAGCGATCGACTGGCACGCGAGCGACTGGCCTTTGTTCCGCTTGATGTGCTGTGCGCAGGTCTTGATCGCCTGCTGCAATTGCGCTGGCGTCTGGGCGTACGCCACTGCGCCCACACGGTGGCAAAAATGTTGCAGCCACTCAAACAACCTGCCTTACACCTGCTGAGTGTTACCCACCCTGAGTATTTGCGCGCGATGCGCGACTATTACGCGGCCTATCCCGCGCAGGTGCTGCTGATGCGCGGCACCGAAGGCGAGCCGATCGCCCACCCCTACCGTGCGCAGGCAATTGAATGGCTGCATGAAGGGCGCGTCGACACCCTGATTGCGGCGGCCACCGATTCAGCACCAGGCCCACCCGAGCCGCCCGGTCAGATCACTGCGCACGACACCGCTGCCTGGGTGCGCCAGGCGCTCGCCGGCACGAGCACCGTGCCCGCGCCCCTGCGCGCCCAACTGGAAGCAATTGTCAGCCTGCGCAATCGCGATCAGTGAGTCGGCGTCGATCGCGACGGGCGGGTCTGTATCATCGCGGTGAAGTCGCCCTCGGTGCTGATTACTCGGCCCCAATAGACGAGCGCGACTGCCTTGCGTACCCCGAAATACGTCGGTCGCACCCTCAGCGCTGATCGATCGACTCGAGCAGCGCACTGGCCAGTGCCTGCTGGACGCGCGGCAGTTCGCCGGCCGCCGCGAGCACCGTGAAGCGCAGGTGCGGATGGCGGGCACAGGCGGCATTGATCAGACGGTCAATATCGGCGCGCGCATGCGTGCCTATGCCCAGAAACAGGGGCGCGATGGCCACCGCCCGAGCAGTCGAGTCGGCCAGTTGGGCCAACACGCTCGCCGGGTCCGGCGTGCTGTGCTCCAGAAAAGCCACATACACCGCAAGCTCGGGGCGCGCCGCGCGTACTTTGGCCGCCAGAGCCTCTATTGGGGCAGACCAGCGCGGATCGCGCGACCCGTGCGCGATCAGCACCAGTGCGTCAACGGGCTCACTGCGCACGGCGTACCGCAAGGGCTTGCGGGTTGATCAGGTTGGGCGGTGTCTCACCACTGAGCGCGGCGCGCAGATTGTTGACTGCGCACAATCCCATCTTGACGCGGGTGGCCCGCGTTGCGCTACCGATATGCGGCACCACGACCACATTATCCAGACCGAGCAGGCGCGGGTTCAAGGCAGGTTCGCCCTCGAACACATCAAGGCCGGCACCGGCAATCCGATGCTCGGCCAGTGCGTCCGCCAGGGCGGCATCGTCAACGATGCCGCCGCGCGCAATGTTAACGAGCAGCGCGGTCGGTTTCATCAACGCGATCTCACGCGCCCCGATCAGGTGATGCACTGCGCTTGAATACGGCAGGCACAGACAGACAATATCGGCATTGGCGAGCAGTTCGTCGAGCGGCAGCCACTGCGCATCGAGCGCAGCTTCCTCGGCCGCCGGCACGCGGCTGCGGTTGTGATAGCAGACTTTCATATCGAACCCGCGGGCGCGCCGCGCGAGCGCCTGACCGATACGGCCCATGCCGACGATGCCAAGGGTGGCGTGATGCACATCGCGTCCGAGCAGCAGATCATTTTGCCAATGCGTCCAGCGACCGGCCCGCACATAGCGTTCGGCCTCGCCGAGCCGTCGCGCGGCGGCGAGGATGAGCGCAAAGCCCAGATCGGCGGTGGTGTCATCCAAAATGCCCGGGGTGTTGGTGGCCAGCACTCCACGCGCCGTACAGGCATCCACATCGATCGTGTTATAGCCCACTGCCGAGATCGCCACGGCACGGATTGATGCACACGCGTTCAGAAATGCCTGATCGACCCGATCAGTGCCCGTGAGCAGAATGCCCTGCATGCCCGCTGCACGTGCACGCAATTCGGCGGGCGTATGCGCTGGCGTGTTCTGGCTGTCGATCACAGTGAAATGCGCGCGGGCGTGCTCGAGCACTTCTTCAAAGGTATGGCAGGAGATCAGTACCTCGGGCTTGCTGCTCATGGTGTGCTCGGTTCCGCTGTCTGGTTCACTATCCCGGCGCCGCACTCGCGACACTCGCGACACTCGCGACACTCGCGACACTCGCCGCACTTGCCGCACTTGCCGCACTTGCCGCACTTGCCACTGGCGCCAAGGCTGGCGCGCGCCTTGCGTACGCTGGGATAAAAACCGGTAGCATGAGGCAAATTCTGCTGCCGCGGAACCCCCGCGCAGCCTGCCAACCACCGAATATGAGCCTTATGAGTGACCCCAGCGCAGCTGCCACGCAGGAAAGTGGCGCGCATCCTGCCGATGGCGCCGCCTCCGATGATGCGGTTTGCGCACAGCTGCTAGAAGGTGTCTCGCGCACCTTTGCGCTCACCATTCCCCAGTTGCCTGCGGTTCTCGCCCCGGTGGTGGCCAACGCCTACCTGTTGTGCCGCATTCAGGACACCATCGAGGATGAGCCCACGTTGGATGTGGCCAGCAAACGCCTGCTGTGTGCTCATTTCGCTGCGGTGCTGGGTGGACAATCCGATCCCATCAGCCTGCGTGACGCACTGCTCCCGCGACTGTCCGATCGCACGTCGCCGGCAGAGCGCAAGCTGGCGCAGGAACTGCCGCGGGTCATCGGACAACTGCGCCGCTTCAGCCCCCTGCAACAGCAGGCGATCACACTGTGCGTCACCCGGATGGGTGAAGGCATGGCCGAATTTCAGCAACATGCTTCAGCCAGTGGTCTGGACGATCAGGCAGCAATGGATCGCTACTGTTATTTCGTGGCCGGTGTTGTGGGCGAAATGCTCACCGCGCTGTTCTGCGATTACTCGGCGGGCATCGCACGCAATAAAGAGCTGCTGATGCGCCTATCGGTCTCGTTTGGTCAGGGCCTGCAAATGACCAATATCCTGAAAGATCTATGGGAAGACCTCGGCCGCGGCGCGTGCTGGCTGCCCCGCACTGTCTTCACCGGGCACGGATTCGATCTGGACCAACTGCGCGGTGCGCAGCACGACCCGGCTTTTCAGCGCGGGCTGCTGCAACTGCTCGCGCTTGCGCATGGGCATCTATCCAATGCCCTGCGCTACACCCTGCTGATTCCAGCGCGCGAGACGGGCATCCGGAACTTCTGCCTGTGGGCGATCCTGATGGCACTGCTCACACTGCGACGCATTCAGGCGCGGCCGCAGTTCGAGAGCGCGGCTGAAGTAAAAATATCACGCTCGGCAGTGCGTGCGGTCATTGCGAGCAGCCGTCTGTCGGCCCGCTTTGATGCACTGACCGAACTGCTTTTTCAATACGCCAGCCGCGGCCTGCCCGCACCCCGACTCACCTGATCAACTGATCAACTGAGCACTTGATTGCCCGATCGCCTGATCGCCTGATAGCTTGATTACCTGGCGAGGTGATCATTCGAGCGCCGGAACACCCGATCACTCGATCGCTTTCACAATGTCCTCGACCACTTTCTTGGCGTCACCGAACACCATCATGGTCTTGTCGAGATAGAACAAGGGATTGTCCAGGCCGGCGTAGCCGGCGGCCATCGAACGCTTGTTCACAATCACCGTGCGGGCCTTGTGTGCATCCAGAATGGGCATGCCATAAATCGGACTGCCCTTCTCGTGCGCCAGCGGATTCACCACATCATTGGCACCCAGTACCAGGACCACATCGGTGGCACCGAATTCACCGTTGATGTCCTCCATCTCGAACACCTGGTCGTAGGGCACTTCGGCCTCGGCCAGCAGCACATTCATATGGCCCGGCATGCGGCCGGCCACCGGGTGAATGGCATAGCGCACCTGAACCCCGCGTGCGGCCAGCTTGTGCGCCATTTCCTTCACCGCGTGCTGTGCACGCGCCACGGCCAACCCATAGCCCGGCACAATGATGACCGACTCGGCATTGGAGAGCATGAAGGCCACATCTTCGGCCGAGCCCGAGCGCACCGACTTCTGCGCACTGTCCACCGCCGTTCCGCCTTCCTGCCCAAACCCGCCCAGGATGACGTTGAAGAAGGACCGGTTCATTGCCTTGCACATGATGTAGGACAGAATCGCGCCCGATGATCCGACCAGCGACCCGGAGATGATCAGCATCGGGTTGTCCAGCGAAAACCCGATTCCGGCCGCCGCCCAGCCCGAATAGGAATTGAGCATGGAGATCACCACCGGCATGTCGGCACCACCAATGGGGATGATGAGCAGCACACCGAGCAGAAACGCAATCGCCAGCATCGCGCTGAATGCAGCCCACCCGGCATCGGGGGCAATGAAAAACCCGATGCCACAGGCAATCATCGCCACACCCAGCACCAGATTGCAGATGTGCTGTCCGGCAAACACCACCGGGGCGCTGCTGAACAAACGCCATTTGATTCGTCCGTACAGCTTGCCAAAGGCAATGACCGATCCGGAAAACGTGATCGCGCCGACAAAGCTGCCAATGAACAGTTCGAGGCGATTGCCGCGTGGCATCGGCACCGGGATGCCGAAGGCCACCGGATTGTTGACCGCGGCCACCGCAATGAGCACTGCGGACAGACCCACCAGCGAATGCATCGCAGCGACCAGCTCGGGCATCTTGGTCATCTCGACCCGCCGCGCAATCACCGCACCAATCGAACCACCGATCACCGCAGCAATTACCACCATGGCCAGATTGCCACTGGCCACCAGTACCAGCGTGGTCAATACGGCAAGGGTCATGCCGAGCATTCCGAAAAAATTACCGCGGCGGGCGGTCTCGGGATGCGACAGGCCTTTGAGCGCGAATATGAAAAAGACCGCGGCGATCAGATAGGACAGAGCGACTTGATTGGCTGTCATGGCGATCAATGCCCCGCAGATGACTTGGCCGGCGCGGCACCTGCGCGCGGCGCCTTCTTGCGAAACATCGCCAGCATGCGTTGCGTGACCAGAAATCCACCGACCACGTTGACCGCCGCCAGACCCACCGCGAGGGCGCCCATGAGGCTGCCGAAATCGACCGTGGCCGGACTTGCAGCGAGGATGGCGCCCACGATGATGACGCCCGATATCGCATTGGTAACGCTCATCAGGGGTGTATGCAGCGCCGGGGTGACCGTCCACACCACATGGTAGCCAACGAACACCGCCAGTACGAATACCGTCAGATTGATCACGACCGGATCGGCTACGCCATTCATGACTTCACTCCGCGGTTATCAACGATGGCACCGTCACGCGCGACCAGGCAGGCGGCAACAATTTCATCGTCAAGATTGAGATTGAATGACCCGTCCTTGGCAATGACCAGCTTGAGAAAATCAAGCAGATTGCGTGCGTACAGGGCCGAGGCATCGGCTGCCACCAGCGATGGGATGTTGGTGTAACCGATCAGCGTGACGCCGTGACGCACGACCACCGCATCGCGCTCGGTCAATGGGCAATTGCCGCCCTGCTCGGCGGCCATGTCAACGATCACCGAACCGGCACGCATCGAACGCACCATGTCCTCGGTCACCAATACCGGCGCCGGACGACCGGGGATCAGCGCGGTGGTGATCACGATGTCAGCGGCGCGTATGCGTTCGGCCACCAGCGCCGCCTGGCGTGAACGGTAATCGTCACCCATCTCGCGGGCATAGCCACCCTGACCTCGCGCCAGCTCACGCTCGGCATCGGTCAGCGGCACTTCGATGAATTTTGCGCCCAGAGATTCCACCTGCTCCTTGGTCTCGGGGCGCACGTCGGTTGCCTCCACCACGGCACCCAGGCGCTTGGCGGTGGCAATCGCCTGCAACCCGGCCACACCGACCCCCATTACCACCACGCGCGCCGCCTTGATCGTGCCGGCCGCCGTCATCAGCATGGGCATCAGACGGCCGTACGCATTGGCTGCCAGCAGCACGGCCTTGTAGCCGGCCACGTTGGCCTGCGAGGACAGCACGTCGAGTGACTGTGCGCGCGAAATGCGCGGTGCGGCCTCGAGCGCGAAGGCACTCACGCCACGCGCGGCGAGCGCCGCCAATCCGGCCGCATCAAAGCGATTGAGCATGCCGATCAGAATATGGCGCGGTTCCAGCCAGCCCAGTTCTGCATCCTGCGGCGCGCGCACCCGCAGGATCAGGTCGGCGCTTGCATAGACTGTCTGTGCGTCGGGTGCCACCGTTGCGCCAGCGGCAATCAGATCGGCGTCCGGAATACTCGCTCGCACCCCTGCACCGCTTTGCACCACCACCGTATGTCCGGCGGTGATCAGTTTCTTAATGGTCTCTGGCGTAGCTGCGACGCGGTATTCGCCGTCGCGAGACTCGGCCGGTACGCCGATCCGCATGGGGTCCCCCTGGTCTGTGGGTGCAACGCTCAATAACGCGCACCTCTCGCGCTGATCATACCGCACCACCGGCACTTGCCGGTGAAAGGAAAGGCAAGTCTGATATCTCGCTCAGTCAAGCCAGCCCGTTCGCAGCGGTGCCAGCGCTGGTGGCATCACCTGCACCACCGGCACCGGCCGGTGAGAGGAACTGTAAAGTGGCCAGTTCGGCATACAGACCGCCCTCGCGCATGAGCGTGTCGTGCGTACCCTCCCCGACGATGCGCCCGCGTTCGAGCACGATGATCCGGTCGGCACGCTGTACCGTGGCAAGCCGGTGAGCGATCACCAGCGAAGTGCGTCCGCGCGCCAATGCCTCGAGGGCACGCTGCACGTGCACCTCGCTCGCCGCGTCGAGCGCACTGGTGGCCTCATCGAGCAACAGAATGGGACGATCGGCCAGCAGCGCGCGCGCGATGGCGATGCGCTGCCGCTCACCGCCCGATAGACGCACCCCGCGCTCGCCAAGAAAGGTGTCCAGCCCCTGCGGCAACCGTTCGATGAATTCCATCGCCTGTGCCGCCGCGCAAGCCTCGCGCACCTGCGCAGCACTCGCCTGCGGCCGGCCATAGCGGACATTCTCGATCACACTGGTAGCAAAAATCACCGGGTCTTGCGGCACCAGCGCGAAGCGCTCGCGGATCTGGCGCGGATCGGCACGCGGAATCGGCACCCCATCGACGCGGATCACACCGGTTTGCGGATCGTGAAAACGCAGCAGCAGTTGAAACACGGTCGATTTGCCGGCGCCGGACGGCCCAACGAGGGCCACCCGTTCACCGCGTTCCACACGCAGAGTGAATCGAGCGAGCGCCAATTCCTCAGGGCGACTGGGATAGGCAAATCGCACACCCGTGAATTCCAGCCGGCCCTGCGGTGGATCGGGCAAGCGCTCCGGGTCAATCGGAACACTCAGACCGGGCCGGGTCGCGAGCAGTTCGCCCAGGCGCTCGCTGGCACCGGCGGCCCGCTGCAGATCACCGATCACCTCGGAGACGGCACCGACCGCACCCGCCATCAGCACGGCATAGAACACAAAAGCCGACAGATCGCCCGCGCTGATGCGCCCGGCCAGCACATCGTGTCCACCAATCCACAGAATCACACCGACCGCCGCAAAGGAGAGCAGCATCACCAGACCCACCAGAGTCGCCCGCAAGCGGATGCGCCGCAGCGCGGTCGCAAAGACATCCTCAACCTGCGTGCCAAAGGCAAGGCGGTCGACCGGCTCGTGCCCCCACGCCTGCACCGTGCGCACCTCGTGCAGGGTTTCATCGATCGACACCGCCAACCCGGCCACGCGATCCTGTGTGGCCCGGGCATGTGTGCGCACGCGACGGCCAAGAATCAGAATCGGCGCCACCACCAACGGTATGCACAACAGTACCAGCGTGGTCAGGCGCGCGCTGGTGGCAAGCAACATCACGAACGATCCGACCAGCAGCAACAGATTGCGCACCGCAAGCGATATTGACGAACCGATCACCACTTCAAGCAGGGCGGTGTCATTGGTCAGACGCGACACCACCTCGCCAGTGCGCGTGACCTCGAAGAAAGACGGTTCAAGGGTGAGCAAATGATTGAACACCGCACGACGCAGATCGGCGCTCACCCGTTCGCCGATCCACGACACCCAGTAGAAGCGGTTGTAGGTCGCCGCCGCCAGCACACTGACCAGCACCAGCAGCGCCAGCAGCATCTGGTCAAGTCCGCGTGGATCGGCCGCCGCCAGCCCATGATCGATCACCGCCCGCAAACCCTGACCGAGCAGCAGCACGGAACTCGCCGCAATCACCAGACCGATGGCGGCATAGATCATCTGGCGCCGATACGGGCGCAGAAATGCGAGTACCGGCCGCAATGAGCGCAGGTCCTTGCCGCGCGGCCGGTCGGGAATGGCGTCGCGGGCGCGTGCCATCAGCCGGGCCCGCGAGCGCTTGCCTGGCGCGCCTGCAGGCGCTGATCCAACACGACAATCCAGTGGTCAACCGGCAGGCGTTCGGCAGCCGCCAGATGCGCCATGCAGCCGATATTGGCAGTAAGTACCTGTGCCGCTCCGCTTGCCTGCAAAGCTGCCAGCTTTGCCTCGCGCAGGCGGTTGGAGAGCCCCGGTTGCAGCACCGAATACACACCGGCCGAACCGCAACACAGGTGGCTATCGACCACCGGTTGCAGCACAAAGCCCAGCGCAGCGAGCACGCGTTCGGCACGCGCCTTGAGCGCCTGGCCGTGCTGGAGCGAACACGGAATCTGAAACGCCACGCTGTGTGGCGCGAGGCCAGCGGCGAGCTCCGTCAGTTGCGGCGCGGATTCAACGACTTCGATCAGATCACGCGTCATTGCACTCACCCGCGCCGCCTTGTCGCGATAGAGCGGATCATCGCGCAACAAATGTCCATAATCGCGCACGGTCGAACCACAGCCACTGGCGGTCATCACGATCGCCTCGGCACCGGCCTCGATCAGCGGCCACCAGGCATCGATCATGGCACGCATATCGTCAAGGGCTGCTTCGGGTTGCGTCATGTGATGGCGTAACGATCCGCAACATTGGGCCGCGGGCGCTTCGATCAGGGAAATGCCGGCCCGATCCAGCACCCGCGCTGTGGCGGCATTGATATCGGGCCCGAGCACCGGTTGAACGCAACCGGCGAGTGCGATCATGCGTCGCGGGTGACGCGCGGCCGGCCACGACCCGGCAGGGCTCGCCGCCGGCGGAATCGCCTGACGCAAGAGCGCCGGCAACACCGGGCGCACGAGGCGCCCGAGCGTGAGGAATGTGCCAAACAGCGCCGTGCGGCTGCATACAGCGGCCAGGGCCGATCGCACCAGCCGTTCATACCAGGGGCGCGGCGCCAGGCGCTCGGCCACCGCGCGCCCGATGTCGACGAGATGACCGTATTGCACGCCCGATGGGCAGGTCGTCTCGCACGCGCGGCAGGTCAGGCAACGATCCAGATGCGCGCGTGTGCTCGCTGTGGTCGGCGCGCCTTCGAGCATTTGCTTGATCAGATAAATGCGGCCGCGCGGCGAATCCAGCTCATCACCTACCAGCTGATAGGTCGGACACGTGGCAGAACAAAACCCGCAGTGCACGCATTTGCGCAAGATCGACTCGGCCTCGACGCCGTCGCTGCTCGACTGGATGAATTCGGCTAGATGAGTCTGCATGGACGCGCGTTTATAGGGTCGGCACCAGCCGGCCTGGATTGAACAGGTGATCGGGGTCCATCGACGCCTTGAGGCGTTCATGCAAACCTTGCAACACCGCGGACAATGGATGAAATGCCGGCGCACCCGGTTGCCGCAAGCGCGTGCGGAACAAGGTCGCGTGACCGCCGACCGCAGCGGCCTTGTCGCACACCACTGCAAAATCGGCCTCGCCACGCCACCAGCGCTGGGCACCGCCCCATTCGATCAACTGTGGACCTTCCAGGTCGAGCCGCGGCGCCGTGGAGGGCACCGACAGGCGCCACAGCGACCTCCGATCGTCTGCAAAGAACGGGTGGGTCTGTTCGCGCACCGCTCGCCAAAGCGTGGCGGCCGCCGCCGGATCGAGCACCTCGCCGCCCAGTTTCGCACGCGCGGATTCGAGCGCAGCCTCTGCCCCCGACAGCCGTACCATCAGATGCTGATCGTGAATGAGACTCGCACTCATGGGTAGTGCAATGCCGGCCCAGCGGTTCAGCGCCTCGATGCCCTTTGCCTCAGTGCACTCGAAGAAAAGCGTCTGGGTGGCCTGCGGTTGCGGGACCACTTTCAGCGAGACTTCCAGTATCGGACCGAGGATGCCCATCGAACCGGCATGCAGCCGCGCCAGATCGAAGCCGGCGACGTTTTTCATCACCCGGCCACCAAATTCCAGCATCTCACCAGCCGCATTCATGACGCGCACACCCAGCACATGATCGCGCACCGCACCGGCACTGGCGCGCGCCGGGCCGCTGAGTCCGGCCGCCACCATGCCGCCCACCGTTGCCTGGGGCCCAAAATGCGGCGGCTCAAAGGCAAGGCACTGTCCGGCGCGCTCAAGGGTCGCCTCAAGCTCGGCGATCCGGGTGCCACAGCGTGCAGTGACGACCAGTTCGCTGGGCTCATGCTCAACAATGCCGCTATAGCCTGACAGATCGAGCACATGGCCTTGCAGCGCACCACCATAGAAATCCTTGCTGCCACCACCGCGCAACCGCAACGGCCGCCGCATCGCGCGTGCTGCGCGTACCTGCTCTGCAATGGTCTGCAACGCATCGCTCATCGCTCAGAACCTTGGCAGATCGCCAAAGGGCAGCCGACCGGCCGAGACATGCTGGCGGCCGTACTCGGCGCAGCGATGCAGGCTCGGAATATTCTTGCCCGGATTGAGCAGACCGGCCGGATCGAACGCCAGCTTGACGGCACGAAACCGCTCAAGCTCGGCGGCACTGAATTGCACGCACATCTGGTTGATCTTCTCAATGCCGACACCGTGCTCGCCGGTGATCGTACCGCCGACCGCAACGCATTTCTCCAGTACCTCGGCAGCAAAGGCCTCGGTGCGTTCCAGTTCGCCCTCGGTATTCGCGTCAAACAGAATCAGCGGGTGCAGATTGCCATCTCCGGCATGGAATACATTCGGGCAGCGCAGCGAATATTTTTGTTCCATCGCTGCAATGAAGCGCAGCACGTCGGCCAGATGCTTGCGCGGGATCGTTCCGTCCATGCAGTAGTAGTCAGGCGAAATACGTCCGACGGCCGGAAAAGCTGCTTTGCGTCCGGCCCAGAAACGCAGGCGTTCTTCTTCTGACTGCGACACGCGCAAGGCGCTCGCCCCGGCCTCACCGAGCACCGCCTGCATGCGCGCAATTTCGTTTTCAACTTCCAGCTCGCTGCCATCCGATTCACACAGCAGAATCGCCGCGGCATCGGTGTCATAACCGGCGTGGACAAAATGCTCGACCGCCTGCACCGCCGGCCGATCCATCAATTCCAGTCCGGCCGGAATGATGCCGGCGGCGATCACGGCAGCCACCGCTGCCCCGGCCGACTCAACCGTATCAAACGAGGCCATGATGCAGCGCGCGAGCGGTGGACGAGGAATCAGCCGCAGACTCACTTCGGTGGTGACCGCCAGCAAGCCCTCAGAGCCGATCACCAGGGCAAGCAGGTCGAGGCCACTTGAATCGAGCGCTTCGGCACCGAATTCGACCAATTCACCGGTCACGGTGAACCCGCGCACGCGCAACACATTGTGCACAGTGAGGCCGTATTTCAGGCAATGCACGCCGCCGGCGTTTTCTGCAACATTGCCACCGATGGTGCAGGCGATCTGCGAGGAAGGGTCCGGAGCGTAATACAGTCTGTGTACCGCAGCGGCTTCTGACACCGCGAGATTGCGCACACCGGGCTGCACCCGTGCGATACGCGCCAGCGGATCGATCGACAGGATGCGGTTGAGCCGCGCCAGGCTGAGCAACACGCCCTCGCCGTGTGGCAGCGCGCCACCCGACAATCCGGTGCCGGCACCGCGTGCAACCACCGGCACCCCGAGCGCACTGCATTCACGCAGCACATAGCCCACTTCGTCTTCACTGGCCGGCAGCACCACCACCATGGGAGTCTGACGATACGCGGACAAGCCATCGCATTCATAAGGCGTAGTGTCTTCGGCGCGATGCAGGACCGCATTGGCCGGTAGCCGCCGGCGCAGGCGTGCCACCACTTCGGCTTTGCGCAGGAACGAGGCACCGCCTGCAAGGGGCAGTGACTGTGGGCCTGATGCATTGCCTGAGGTGGTGCCTGCTGCCGACTGCAGCGACCGCGAGGCCGATGACGTGTCGTTTGTCGTTGGCCGCGTCGATGGCGAAGAAGATGAATTGATCGGTCGGTTCATTGCCGGCAACAAGCCATCACCCGGCCACCTTGGCGAGCGCCACGCCCACCAGACTGTCGGCACTCAAGGTCTCGGCCAGCGCCTGCTCCGACCAGCCGTCAGTGCCCTCTGGTTGTTGCGGCAATACCAGATAGCGCATATCGGCAGTCGAGTCATGCACCCGGATGGTGACTGCGGGGGGCAGTGTCAATCCGAACTCGGCCAGCACCGAGCGCGGCTCTCGCACAACGCGGCTGCGATACTCAATGCTCTTGTACCACTGCGGCGGCATGCCCATCAGCGCGCGCGGGTAGCACGAGCACAAGGTGCAGACGATCACGTTGTGCACCGCGGGCGTGTTCTCGACCACGATCAGGTGCATGGGCCCGAACTCGATGCCCATGCTGCGTACCGCGGCGGGGGCGTCACTCAACAACTGCGCCTTGAATTGTGGATCGCACCAGGCGCGTGCCACGACCGCCGCACCACGTTGATGGCTGCGTGCATCCATGGCCGCCACTTCACGATCGATTTCATCGCGATTGACAATGCCCTTGAGGATAAGCAGCTCTTCAACGGCTGCCTGCAAGCGACGGTAATCGCCTTGCGCCAGATCAGCCGGGCCGGATTTTGATGTAGCGGATGCCGTGGCCCCTGCGGGCGCGGCAGCGGACGCTGCGGAAGCGGTCGACATTGCGGACGCTGTGGGCACGACCGAGGATGAAACGGGCGCGTCAGCCATGGTCGGCCTCAAGCCAGTGCTGGAAAATTTCGATTTCAATCATGTCATTCTCGCTTTCCTGATAATCCGGCCACAGTTCGCGGCTGCGGAATCGCACTCGATAAAGCGGCAGGCTCGGCAGGCCCGAATGACCGAATGCCAGTTCTTCCGGATTGGGAAAACGGCCACACACCCGCTCGATCACACCGGTATGACCGCGACAATAATGGGGAGTGCGCAAATGGCCACCTGACACGGCATGGCGCACCCGGACGCGTTCACCCACCTGATACCTCACCGGGACGGTTTCGCTCACCTGATTCCTGATCGGGACGGTTGCGCTCACCGGTGCGCCTCCATGCGTGCCGTGATTTCGTCTGCCGTGAGCACACCACGATTGATCAGCATGCGCGCGAGGGCGTGCATTGCCCGCTCGCCATAGGCAAGTGCGCGGTAACGATCACCGAGCTCTTCGGCATGGCGGCGCGATTCGTCGAGTCCGCTCAGGGCCTCATTCGCCCGCCCGATTGCGGCCCCGCGCGCCGGATCGCGCAACAGACCATTGATGGCCCAGCAGCGCTTTTCCCATTCTTCGAGGGCATGGTCGCCGGTATCGACCGGTCCGGCCGCAAGACCACCCATATCGTGGGGGCCGCGATAGGGGTCAGGCCATTGCCCGGGTAACAAGGACGGGTTTGGCGCCGAGGGCGCCTTGGACTGTTGGTCTTTGCCGGTCTGAGCCATGAACTCGATCAGTGAAAAATACAAATGATGCGTCATTTGGGATCAACCATGGGACCGCCACGGTGCCAGCACCATCCTACTCGTTCGGCGCGACGCGGAAAAGGGTAAACCTGGGCAAGCCGCACGGTGCGAGTCGGAAACGGCTCAGCCTGAACAGGCTGCACAGTGCCAGCCGAGGACGGGTCAACCTGTACCACCGGTACAGTGCCAGCCGGCAACGGGTCAGCCTGGACAAGGCGCACGGTGCGAGGCTGCTATGCTCGGGCCCCGCAGACCGCTAGAACAAGGACAGCATGGGGCATCGCCTATCCAGCATTACCACGCGCACCGGCGACAGCGGCCTCACCGGTCTGGCGGATGGCTCGCGCGTACCCAAGGACAGCGCGCGCATCGTCGCCATGGGCGAAGTCGATGAATTGAATTGTGTCATCGGCCTGCTGCTGTGCGAGCCGCTGTCAGCCTCGATTGCGCTCGAACTCGCAACGGTGCAGCACGCGCTGTTTGATGTCGGTGGCGAGTTGGCCATACCGGGCCATGCGGCGCTCACCGAGTCTGCGCTCGCGCATATCGAAACGCTCGCAGCCCGGCTCAATGCCGAACTGCCGCCCTTGCGCGATTTCATACTGCCCGGTGGCTGTCGCGCCGCTGCGCTCGCGCACCTGGCGCGCACCGTGTGCCGGCGTGCCGAGCGGTCAGTGGTTGGGCTGCATCGCGAGCAGCAGATCTCGGACCGCGTGCTGATTTACCTGAACCGGCTGTCTGACCTGATGTTCATTCTGGCCCGGGTATTGAATCGTGACGCCGCCGTTGCCGACGTGCTGTGGTCAAGCGCTGCGCCGACGAGTCAATAAGTTCAGCCCTCAGCGGACTCGCTGCGCAAGCGCAGGGCCATGCACACCGCGGCTTCGACACCGCCGTAATAGCGCGGCACCGTTCCGGTTTCTTCGAACCCGAACTGGGTGTATCCCTCACGATCCAATTCGTTGGACACTCGAATCTCACAATAGATCACGGCCACACCGGCGGTCAGGCACGTCGTCTTGAGCCATTCAAGCAGGCGCGGACCCACGCCGGCCGCGCGATACGCCGGACGCACTGCCAGGAGATTCAAGTGGGCGTGCTGATCGCCCATATACATGATGGCAAAACCGACGATCGTCGGCCCGTCACAGGCGAGCACCGTCAGGGTGTCGCGGTTGCCCAGGTGACGCGCAACGCGCTGGGGTGTCCATGACCAGACCAGCCCCTGTTCGACCAGATCACGCGCCATCACGGCGATGACGCCGGCATCAGCCGCAGTGGCAAGCTTGAGTGTCAGGTTCTTTGATACCATCGACTGCACCTCCGGCCTATTGGGGCGTGAGACCGTCTCTCGGTGCGCCGCACCGGCGCATTATGCCCAGGCAACGGGGTCGTGAAGAACGGTCAGACTGTGAACTTGTACACATTGTAATGAGACACGAGGCGAGCAAATTAAAACAATTGTAAAAAGTTCAGGCCCGCGTCTGGTGGCGCGTTCCTCACCCATCCACGGCCGTGGAGTGTTTGCGCGCCGACCGATCGCCAAGGGCGAGTTCCTGATCGAATACAAGGGTCGCCTGCTGAGCGAGGCGGTTGCCGATCGCACCTACCCGGACGACGAGAACCGCCCCGCGCACACCTTCCTGTTTCTGCTGAGCACCGGCAAGGTCATTGACGCCAATGTGAACGGCAATTCGGCACGCTGGATCAATCATTCCTGCGCCCCGAATTGTGAAACCGAGGAAGGCGACGATGGCCGCGTGCGCATCAGCGCGCTGCGCGCCATTGCACCCGGCGAGGAACTGTTCTACGACTACAACCTCGTGCTCGATGAGCCGATGACTGCGGCGCTGCGCAAACGCTACGCCTGCCGCTGCGGGGCGGCGACATGCCGCGGCACCCTGTTTGGTGCCAAACGCTACCGCGACGTCAAGAAGAAAAAGCGCGGCCGCGCCGCTTAATCCGTGCCGCGGCCGTGGCGACGGTCGAACTCGGCCACCTCGCCAAACCCCATCAATTCGCTCATGTGCGGAAACGGGTAGAGCGGCACTTTTGATCCCACCGTCGATCCGGATGCCTTGAGATCGCTATAGACCGCCGCCAGGGCTGCCGCGGTTGCAAGAAAACCGGCGGCGGGAAAGATGGCAATGCGATAGCCAATGTCCTGTAATTCTGCAGCGCTGAGCACCGGCGTGCGACCGCCTTCGACCATATTGGCCACCAGCGGCACACCGGGAAACGCACGTCCGATCGCGCGCATCTCGTCAGTGCTTTCGGGGGACTCGACAAACAGGACATCGGCCCCCGCACGCAGATAGCGCTCGGCACGCCTTAGCGCATCATCAAGACCATGCGAGGTGCGCGCGTCGGTGCGCGCAATGATCAGAAAATTCGGATCGCTGCGGCTCTCAACGGCCACTCGCACCTTGTCCACCATGTCCTCGACCGGGATCACCCGGCGGCCCATCATATGACCGCACTTCTTGGGAAATTCCTGATCTTCCAGCTGGATGCCGCAGGCACCGGCGGCTTCATACCCTCGCACGGTGTGCTGCACATTCAGTAGACCACCGTAACCGGTGTCGCCATCGGCGATGAACGCGGTATTGACGACCTGAGCGAACTGGCTCACGCGATTGACCATATCGGTGTAGGTCGCAATGCCGGCATCTGGCAGGCCGAGATAGGAAGCAACCACCCCGTAGCCGGTCATATACAGACAATCAAAACCCATGCGATCAGCGATGCGCGCCGAGATCATCTCAAAAATGCCGGGAGCAGAAATCAGGCGCGGCTCGCGCACCCGTGCAGCCAGCCGGGCGCGCCGGTCACTCGTAATCATCGCGTGAAATCCCTTTGGCAAGCGTCGATTTGCATGCTGCCGATCTCCCCGTTCGCGGCGGTTGATGAATTCGTTCGAATCGTGCGACACATTCGCTCAGCGCCACCCATTTCATTTGCGCACCGCTTGCGACACCTGTATCCAGCGCCGTTCACTGCACCAGTGCCGCCGCGCGCAGCGCGCTGATCATCGAAGTGCGCAGCAAGAATTCGCGTGCCTGCACCGGATCATCGGCCATGCGGCGCATCTCGTCCTGCGACTGGGCACGTACCGCCGGATCGCGTTCTTCCATGATCTTCTTGTTGCGTCCGGTATTGGCGTTGATGTAATCAATCGCAATCGGCCGGCGCTCGCGCTCATAGTGCGCCAGCAACGGTTCGGCCGGCTCGCCCCGATCAATGCGCACCAGCCGATTGGCGAGGCTGATCGCATCGTGCAGGCCACCATTCATGCCCATGCCACCGAGCGGATTATTGACATGAGCTGCGTCCCCCGCGAGCACCATCCGACCGGTGAAATAGCGCTGCGCCACACGTTGATGAACCCGATAGATGGTGCGATGTACCGTTTGATATGGCTCATGACGCGCCACCACCGCCTGCAAGCGGCGCTCGGTGGCCGCATCGCTCATCACCTGTTCGTCGGGCTCATCGGGCGCCGTGGGGAACAGGACCCGCCACAGACCCGGTACCCGCAGCAACACACACCATTCCTGCGGATCAGAAACATAGTTGACCAGCGAGAGCCGATCAAAATGCGGCGCAAAATCGAACTGCGTGCTGGCGGTATAAAAGCGCTCAGGAAAGGTGAAACCTTCGAACTCGATCCCGGCGGCAATGCGCACCGCGCTCCACACGCCATCGGCACCGACCAGATAGCTGCCGCGCACACTACGCCGCCCGGTGGCATCTTCAACCTGCAATTCGACCGAATCGGCATGGTTGGTGGCACCTACCACCGCTGCGCCAAAATGCAGGTGCGCGAGACCGGTCGGTTGCAATACCTCGCGCAGCAATCGGGTGTATTTGAACTGCTCGCATTGCACCCGGTAAGGATGTGCGGTGTCGCCGCGCAACTGCTCAAGATCAAATTCAGCCACGAGGCCATCGCGCCGATCGCGGTACTGCGTATGCCGTGCAATGAGGCCCATCTCGATGATGCGCCGGGTCAGTGCCGGGTCGATCCGATCGAGCATGTCCAGAGTCGGCGGATGCCAGGTCGAGGCACGCAAATCCTCAGCCAGGTCGGTGGCCTTTTCGAATACCTCGACCGGGATACCGGCCCGTGTCAGGACCAGCGCAACGGTGAGACCGACCGGACCGGCACCAGCGATGAGGACAGGCAGCTTCGACGACATGGAAAGAGGCTCCGTACGCGGCGCAGGTGATCAGTGCTCGGCGAGCAGCGATCCCCAGCCATACACCTTGTCCTTGATACCGGCCTGGCGCAAGGCGTACCAGTAGGTGGCGGTGTTGATGGCCAGGACCGGCTTGTCAAGCCAGAACTCGGCCATTGCGGCCACTTCACCCATCGCCAGATTGGTGCCCACTTGCACCACAGCATCCACCTTGCCGCGGTTAACCTTCAGGATGGCATCGCGCAGGGTCTGCGGTGTTTCATGGGCAATGACCATGGGACCCTGGCATTTCAAGCCGAGCAGGTTCACCACCTCGAAGCCACATTCAGTAAAAAAGCGATGCACTTGACGATCGCCCACCGGCATGTACGGCGTGATGATGCCCAGACGCTTGATGCCCTTGCCCATCACCTTCAATGCCGCGCGGCAGGCATCCGAACCCATGGTGATATCGATGCCGGCGACTTTCTCCAGCCGTCGCTGTAGCTTGCGCTGGCCTTGCAACCCATCCCAGAAGGTCTCTGCCGACATGCCCATGATCAGGTGATCCGGGCTGCACGACATCACCGAGGTGATCGCCGGTTCGACTGCGGCGCGGATGTTGTTGAGCATCACCATGAAGCTCTTGTCATCGGTGACCTTCATGTCCGGGATGGTGCAGCGGGAGAAATGATTGGTGACCTTGTGCGGCCGCATCGAATCATATTCTGGCTGCACCGAGGTATTGGTCGAGGGGGCGATGACGCCAAACTTGCAGCGCGATCCGAGCGAATCAGTCATGGGAGCGATCTCCTGCGCGGTTCAGTGGGACACATCCAGTGCTTCGATAATACGATCACGCTCGACCAGATCGGCATATTTCTGCCCCATGTCGAACAAATTCGCTTCGTGCGGTCCGATCGCCCGGTCGCCCACGCAGTCCACCGCAACCACCGGGCGAAAATTGTAGCCAAGCGCATCGACCACGGTGGCGCGCACACAGCCCGAGGTGGTGCATCCGGTGACCACCACGGTATCGGCACCCTGTTGAATCAACCAGGGTGCGAGGCTGGTGCCGAAGAAGGCCGATGCCTGGGTCTTGCGCACCATCAACTCGCCGGCCTGCGGGGTCAACTCTGGAACGATCTGACCTGCGGGGTCATGTTCGGTCAGCCGCAGCAGCCCGGGGGCTTTGCGCGTAAAAATGCTCGCATCACTACCATCCTCGGCATAGACCACCCGGGTGTAGGCAATCGGCAGGCTACGCTCGCGAAAGGCAGCCAGCAGGCCCACCGTGCGCTTGACCGCGGCGTCGATATTGCCGCCGCCAAAGAGCGCCGGATCGTTGAAGCCGTTGGTGAAATCCACAATCAGTAACGCGGCACGGTGCCCGAACCCGATCGTGTGCCCAAAACTCTGCCGAGTGTAGATGTCCAGTTCGCTCGTCATCGCGCGAGCCTCAACGTGCCTGGTCGAGATACCACTGCGCGATTTCCTCGCGGGTGGTCCACCAGACATCGTCATGGGCCTTGGCATGGGCGAGGAAATCGCGGAAGCAAGCCATGCGATGCGGATGCCCCGATACGTGTGGGTGCAGGCCGATATTCATCATGCGCCCGCCGTGTGCCCCTTCGGCGCGCAACTCGTCAAAATTGTCTTTCAGCATGCGCGCAGCATCCCACGTGGTCATCGCGCGGCGGTGAAAGAAAGTGAAATCATTGATCTCGATCGAATAGGGCGTGTTGACGATCGGGCCATGCGGCGTATTGATCAGGTAAGGCTGATCGTCATTCATGTAGTCACAGAAAAACAGCAATCCGGCCTCGGCGCAGATGGCCGGGGTGCGCGGTGTGCTGCGCAGGCTCGATGACAACCAGCCGCGCGACTTGCGTCCCAGCGCCGCTTCGTAGGTGGACAGCGTGTTGTGAATGATCTCGCGCTCGCGCGCTTCATCGAAGGTGTAGCGGGTAAGCAATTCACCTTGTTCAAAGTTGTGCGCGACAAACTCCCAGCCACGCGCCTGCCCGTACTGGACGATCTCGGGCCGCTCCAAAGCGGTCTTTGCATTCAAGGTGATGGACAGCGGTACACCGGCCTGATCGAACACCTGAAACAGGCGCCAGACCCCCACGCGCTGCCCATATTCACGCCAGGTGAAGTTCGGATAATCGGCCACATTGCCCGGCAGCGGATCGGGCAGCATCGCCGGGCCGCCCGCGTAATACGGTTCGGCGGAGTCCTTGATCAGATCCCAGTATTCGCAGTTCATGGTGATGATCAGCGCGACGCGTTTGCCGTCCGGAAAGCGCAAGGGCTTGCGGCTGATGATGGGTGACCACTCGTAACTCATGCAAAAACTCCCTGTAGCAAAGGCACTGTCAAGGCTGGGGCAGAATCACGCTGATCAACCCGACGACCGTGCGTGCGATCGGTGTGTGGAATGTGACGTCATGAGCGCACCGGAACAGCCGCCATGATAGCCGCTTCGCAATAAACAAAGGGCCGCCCGCAGGCGGCCCTCAGTTGCCTGGCAGCGCGCGAGTGCTACTCGACAAACGCTTCCTCGCGAGTCTTCTTGAACGCCGGCGCGGCCATCAGACAGATCAGGAAGATGGCTACAAACAGCAAGCCAGCCGAGATCGGACGTGTGGCAAATACGGTGGGGTCACCGCGCGAGAGCAGCATGGCCCGGCGCAGGTTCTCTTCCATCATCGGTCCGAGGATAAAGCCCAGAATCAACGGTGCCGGTTCGCATTCCAGCTTCACCGCGATATAGCCAAACAGGCCAAACAGCGAGGTGATCAGAATGTCGAAGGTGGAATTGTTGATGCTGTACACCCCGATGCAGCAGAACACCATGATTGCCGGGTACAGCAGCCTGTATTGCACCGAGAGCAGGCGCACCCAGATACCGATCAGCGGCAGGTTCAGCACGATCAGCATCAGGTTACCCACCCACATCGACGCGATCATGCCCCAGAACAATTCGGGACGCTCGGTCATCACCTGCGGGCCCGGGGCGATACCTTGGATCATCATGGCACCAATCATCAGAGCCATCACCGGGTTGGACGGGATACCCAGGGTAAGCAGCGGGATGAAGGAAGTCTGGGCACCCGCGTTATTCGCCGATTCCGGTGCGCACACCCCGCGAATGTCACCTTTGCCGAATTGCGATGCATCCTTGACGATCTTCTTTTCCATCGCGTAGGCGGCAAACGAGGCAAGTAATGCGCCGCCACCGGGCAGGATACCCAGGCAGGCACCAAGCCCGGTTGCACGGATCATCGTCCAGCCGCATTTCTTGAGGTCATCCAGCGTAGGCAGCAGGCGCCCGACTTTCACCACGAACACTTCGCGCTTCTCCGACTCCTCGAGGTTGCCGATGATTTCGGCAAAGCCATACATTCCCATTGCGACGCCGACGAAATCAAGACCATCGGAGAGCTCCGAGATCGAGAAATTGAATCGCGCAATGCCGGAGTTGACGTCGGTACCGACCAGACCCAGCAGCAGGCCCAGGATCGTCATCGCGATCGCTTTGACCAGTGAGCCGTGTGCAAGCACCGTGGCCGCCACCAGCCCGAGCACCATCAGCGAGAAATACTCGGCCGGACCGAACTTGAGGGCGACTTCAGCCAGCGGCGGTGCGAACAGGGCGATAATAATGGTGCCGACGCAGCCAGCAAAGAACGACCCGATTGCCGCAATTCCCAGCGCCGCGCCGGCGCGGCCATTACGCGCCATCGCATAGCCGTCAATCGTGGTCACCGCCGACGACGACTCGCCAGGCAGATTGACCAAAATCGCGGTCGTGGAGCCGCCGTACTGCGCGCCGTAGTAAATACCGGCCAGCATGATCAAGGCGGAAACGGGCGGCAGGGTGAAAGTGACCGGCAACAACATTGCAATGGTTGCGATCGGCCCGATACCCGGAAGTACCCCAATCAGTGTCCCAAGCAGTGCGCCGAAGAAACAGTAGGCCAGGTTGATCGGCGACAGTGCGACACCAAATCCGATGCCCAGGTGAGCGAATAGTGCTTCCATCGTCTAGCTCCCAAGTCCGATCTTACGGCAGGCTTCGTCCATGATCTCGGGGCAGGCATTGAACGGCAGGCCCAGCCCGTGACCAAAGATCACCACAGAAAACACACCAAGAATTGCAAACAGGGCGCCAATCTCGATGCCCTTCAACTTGCGGCCCAGAAAGATCGACACCGCGACGATGACCACCAGCGACACCGCGCCCGCCTTGCCCTTGCCGATCGCATCCGACATCGCGGCCATCATCAAGGCGAACAACCCATACATCAGCAGACCGAACGTGATGGTCTTAGGTTGATCGGCCCAACGGAAATCAGCGCCACCGGCACGTGCGACGACGGTCAGCACGGCAGCGGAGATGAGCAACCCCAGAGGCTTCAGGATCAGCGCGAATACCACTACCGCGGCGAGCACCACATACAAGGCCGGGCCACCGAACGCACCCTGAAACAGGATGTAGCTGATGCCCAGGCCGATATCGAACAGCAGGGTACTCTGCGTCTTGACCAGGTAGGTGCCATAGCCAACGATCAGCGAGGCGACGATCAGCCAGGGCCGAAACGGGAACACCTTGAGACCGGGTGAGTCACCGGCAGCGAAGGAGCGGAACAACACGATCGCGCCAAGAAAAGCCTGCAAACCGCCCAACATGACCGGGAAGTAGGCTGGCCCCATGCGCACCGCGGTGCCCATGTTGTAGTTCTTCAGGGCAACCCCCATGAAGCCCAGGCCGACTGCAAGGAACATCAGTCCTGCCCAGAAGTCCTTTCCGCTTTTGATTTGCATCTATCCCCCTTTTGCTGCACGTCTTGCCGCGGGATGGTCCACACGGAAGTTAATTAGGTACACCGTCATGTACTACGCCTTTGCGTACCCCCATCGATGACAGGGATTACGCGGGCGGCGTATTCTGCCACAGCGATTAAGTGAAAAGTGCACAGCATTGTCATGCCGCAGCGCACCACTCGCACTGCTTGAGCACCAGACCCATCTCATGCTCAAACTCAGTGCACCACTTCAGCGGATGGTCGCCGTTGGTGCACTGAAATAACGCTCGCAGAAAAAGCAGCGCCCCTCGGGCAGCCACGACGGCAGTCGGTAGAACTTGTCGCGAATCTGCGTGAGCACCTGAGCCTGGTAGCGCGCATAGTCAAAGCGATGGCCGAGTACGACATAGAAGTGCACGCCGCGGACATCGAACTGTGAACGCTCGATCTGGCCAAAGTACGGTTCATATTCGTCTGGGGCCGGCGCGGTCTTGCGCACGATGAGGATGTCGCGGCCCGCTAGCACGCGATAATCATCAAACACATCCTGCTGGCGGCCGTGCGCCGAGCCATTGCCGAAGACCAGAAAATCCAGTTCTCCGGCATCTGCCGCCGGTCCCGGTGCGCGCCGACGCGCCTGATAGCTGAGCGTCACCGAATTGGAATAGCCATCGGTGGCAAACACATAGCGGCCGCGCCAGCCTTGCAGGGCATCGAGCAGTTCGTCAGGCTTTTCAGTGAGCACCACGCCGTCATAGATATTGAGATTGCGCCAGGTCTCGAGCGGCAGGGCACCAATCAGCGCAAACACGAGCAGGTGCACGCCCGAGAAAGCGGCCAGAAAGCAGGCGTTGGTGCGTAACGCCTGAATGCTGAGAACATAGGCCGCCAGCACAAAGGCGAGCGGGGCGAAGGCGAGCGGCCAATGCAATCCGACGCGGCGCACCAGCGCGACCAGCAGAAAGCACAGCAGCGGCACGACAAACGCAAGCAGCACCAGGCGCCGCGGCGCTTCGGTCCACAAGGTGCGCGAACTCGCTCTCTCACCCGCCGAACCCGCCGCGCGGTCCTGTTGCGCGGTGACCCTCGCCGCGGCGGTGCTACCGAGATCGGGCTGCACGGCTTTGCCCCCGCTCCGCCCGCGCAGCGCCAGGCGCGCGAACTGCCACAGAACGACCGGGCTGGTCAGATAAACGATTGAGACGACGTAAAGTCCCAGCGATGCCGGCGACAAGTGAACATTATCGTGCCGGCTCTCGAAGTTAAAGAGTATGTTCAGCCAGCAGTGCTCGTAGTTGGCCCAGGCGTTAAACAGGCCCCAGGGCAACGCACACGCGAGGACGATCAAAAATCCATGCAACGCCCTGTCGCGTCTGGGTGCAGTGAGCGCAAACACAAAATAGGACAACCCCAACAGAACGGCAAAATATTTCGACAGAAACGCCGCCCCAAGCAGCAGACCAGCCAGCACATGCCAGCGGTTGATCGTCGTTCCGCCAGCGACAACCTGCCGCACCGCTTTGTGATAACACAGCAGCGAGCACAGCGAAAAAACCACCAACGGGGTGTCGGTGGTTGTGAGCACATTGAACGCATCGACCGGCGTGAGGAGAACGCAGATCGCTGCCAGATTGGCCTTGTGCTCTCCGGCATCCCAGGCCAGAGCGCGCGCGGCCCACGCTACCGGAATCAATGCCAGCAAAGCTGGCAGCCGCAGCCACCACGGGGCCATCCCGATCGAGACCCAGGGTGCCAGCAGCCAGCCGACCATCGGCGGATGGTCGTAATAGGCCAGTGCCGGGTGCAAGCCCCAGAAGTAGTAGTACGCCTCGTCACCGGTGAACGGCAGCAGTACCGCAATCGCCACGCGTACCAACAGCACCCCTATGAGCACCCGGGCAAGCGTCGAGCCGCTGCCCGGATTCATCCAGTGCCCCCGATCCATGCCGGCCGGCGTGCTCGGCTGATCAGTCAAGGACGCGGTGGCTCAGTCAGCCGTCTTGGCAATCGCCAACCGGCGCGCCCGCACCGCCGCCGCCAGGGATTGCAGCGCCGGCACGGTGTCTTCCCAACCGATGCAGCCGTCGGTGATGCTCACTCCGTAGGCGAGCGGTTGGCCGGCGACGAGGTCCTGACGGCCGGGATTCAGGTGCGATTCGATCATCACGCCGACGATGCGCTCATCGCCGCCGCTGATCTGCCCGACCAGGTCAGCCACCACCTCGACCTGCCGCCGGTAATCCTTGCGGCTGTTCGCATGCGAGCAATCAATCATCAGCCGTTGCGCCAGACCGGCACGCCCGAGCTCGGCACAGGCCTGCGCAATGCTGGCTGCGTCGTAATTGGGCTCCTTGCCACCGCGCAAAATGATATGTGCATCCTCGTTGCCTTCGGTCGCCACGATGGCCGATGAACCACCCTTGGTGATAGACAGAAAATGGTGGGGGGAATTGGCCGCCTTGATGGCATCGACCGCGATGCGCGCATTGCCGTCGGTGCCGTTCTTGAAACCGACCGGAGAGGACAAGCCGGAGGCAAGCTCACGGTGCACCTGCGATTCGGTCGTACGCGCCCCGATCGCGCCCCAGCTCACCAGATCACCGATGTACTGTGGCGTCTGGACATCGAGAAATTCGACGCCGGCTGGCATGCCCGCAGCATTGATCTCGACCAGCAGTTTGCGCGCCAGCCGCAGACCGCGATTGATGTCATAGCTGCCATCGAGTTGCGGGTCGTTGATCAACCCCTTCCAGCCAACCGTGGTGCGCGGCTTTTCGAAATAAACCCGCATCACCACTTCCAGATCGGCCGCCAGCTCCCGGCGCAGGGCGAGCAAGCGGCGCGCGTACTCCTTGGCCGCGTCCGGATCATGAATTGAGCAAGGACCGACCACTACGAGCAGCCGGTCATCGGCGGAGTGAAGAATGCGATGAATCGCCTGACGCGCGCCGAAAACCACGTCAGCCACCTCAGCCGTGGGCGGTGCTTCCGCGATGATCTGGGCCGGGGTCGATAGCTCCATGATGGCGCGAATACGCACATCGTCGACCCGCTGGCCAGGCGCACCGCGCGCGGCATCCTTGGGCACGGCCGCAAGCGGTTTGGCAAAAACGTTTGTCATGACTTGCTACTCCAGATATCCAGTCAAGGTGTCACGAAACCGGCACGCTGATAGACGCTGCGTGCCGATTCGCTGCGCAACGCATCGATCAGACGGCGCGCTAATTCGGGCACCGCCGAATCACGCCCGATGGCGGCCACATAGTCGGTGTAATGCTGCAATTCGCGCGGCAGTTCACCAACCAGTCGCACACCCTTTACCGGCAAAATCTCGGTGATCTGATGCAGGCCCAGCTCGATCTCGCCGTGGCCAACCGGCTCCACCACCTCGCCGCCTGTGCCGAGCACGCTCTTGGCGGCCATGGCATCGCGAATGCCCATGCGATCGAATGCCTCCACGACATACGCACCGCTGGTGCCGATGCGCGGATCGATATAGACGACGGACCGCGCATTGAGCAACGTGGCGCGCAGCGCTGCCACCGTGCTGATGTCAGGCAATGGCGAGTCCTCATGCACTGCCACACCAATGCCCACCCGCGCCAGGCTCAGCGCCGGCGTCGCTGCCAGCCGACCCTGCTCGCGCACCCCTTTGAGCGCTTCGGGTGTCATGATCAGCACATCAAATACATCACCGCGTGCCAGCCGCTGAGCGATAACGCCCATCGGAGCGAATTCAAGTTTCACTGACACACCTTGCGAGCTGGCGAATGCTTCGGTGAGCGGTGCCACCGCGGCCTTGGCCGCACCGCCGCTGATCACATGCAGCTCTGCAGCGCGGCCGGCAACGGGCAGCACCAACAATAAGCCGAAGCCGAGTACCACCATCGATACCCTGGCCGGCAGGCGTGCGGCCCGCGTGCCACGCGCAGCACGCGTCCAGTCGACGCAGGCCCGCAGCCCACGGATGGCAGCCCGCATCATGGTTGCGCCGCCACCCAGCCAGCCACTGAAGCAAGCGCGGCACCCAGCGCGTGCGGTTGCGTGCCGCCGGCTTGCGCCATGTCGGCACGACCGCCACCTTTACCGCCCACCTGACGGGCCACAAAATTCACCAGCTCGCCGGCTCGCAACCGCGCAGTCAGATCGGCAGTCACCCCTGACACCAAGCTGACTTTGTCGCCCTCGACCGCGGCGAGAACGATCACCGCCGACTTGAGCTTGTCTTTTACCTTATCGAGGGTCTCGCGCAGCGTGCGCGCGTCGGCCCCTGCGAGTTGCACTGCCAGCACCCGCACCGGTCCGACCATGACCGCCTGCTCGGCCAATTCATCGCCTTGCGCTGCTGCCAGTCGCGACTTGAGGCGTCCCAGCTCGCGCTCGAGCGAACGCTGGTGATCAATCAACTGATGCAGTCGTGCCGTGATCTCAGCGGGGGTTGCCTTGAGCAATTGCGCGGCCGCCGACAGTTGCCGATCCTGCGCCTGGACAAAGGCCAGGGCACCGGCCCCGGTCATTGCCTCCACACGCCGGATGCCAGCGGCCACGCCGGATTCGGACACGATCTTGAACAGGCCAATATCGCCAGTGCGTGCGACATGCGTGCCACCGCACAACTCGGTGGAGAATTCGCCCATGCGAATCACCCTCACTTCATCGCCATATTTTTCGCCGAACAGCGCCATGGCACCTGAGCGCAGTGCATCGTCATATTTCATCAAACGGCTGGATACGTCGACATTGGCGCGGATCTCACGATTGACCTGCTCTTCAATTGCCTGCAACTGGGCATCATCGAGCGGTTCATTGTGTGAGAAATCGAACCGCGTGCGCTGCGCATCAACAAGTGAACCACGCTGCTCGACATGGGTGCCGAGCGCGCCACGCAGCGCGGCATGCAGCAGGTGCGTGGCCGAATGATTCCAGGTTGCGCGGGCCCGCGCCTCGGTATCGACATGGGCCTCGAGATGATCGCCAACCCGTAACCGGCCCACGGTGACAGTGCCGTGATGGGCAAACACATCGGCCTGCAGCTTCTGCGTGTCGCTCACCGCAAACGCCCCTTCGGCGCCACGCAATTCGCCCCGATCGCCGACCTGCCCTCCGGACTCGGCATAGAACGGCGTGCTGTCGAGCACCACCACGCCGTTGGCGCCAGGGCGCAGCTCGCTCACTGCGCTCCCTTCCTGATAGAGCGCAACCACCTTCGC
The DNA here is from genome assembly GCA_903921325.1 of uncultured Pseudomonadota bacterium. Classification (GTDB taxonomy): domain Bacteria; phylum Pseudomonadota; class Gammaproteobacteria; order Burkholderiales; family SG8-39; genus CAIXPL01. Next base: position 427,735 of record CAIXPL010000037.1, on the reverse strand, counting down.
TTCGGCTGACAGCCTCTGATAGCCGACAAACTCAGTGGCCGCGCCAGCGTAGTCAAGCGTCGCGTTCATGCGGAATTTTCCGGCCGCACGCGCCTGCTCGCGCTGCCGCGTCATCGCCGCCTCGAAACCAGCCATATCCACGGTCAACTCACGCTCGCGCGCAATGTCCGCGGTCAGATCGACCGGAAAGCCGAACGTGTCGTAGAGCTGAAAAACGGTTTCGCCATCGAGTGTCTTGTCCTCGCGCTGCAGGGCAGTCTCGAGAATGCGCATACCGTTGTCCAGCGTCTCGGCAAAGCGCTCCTCCTCGGCGAGCAGAACCTGGCCGACCCGGGCCGCTGCCTGGGTGAGTTCGGGATAGGCCGCGCCCATGGCGCTCACCAGGTCGGGCACGAGCCGATGAAAGAACGCACCCTTTTGCCCCAGCTTGTAGCCATGCCGGATCGCGCGGCGAATGATCCGGCGCAATACATAGCCGCGCCCTTCGTTGCCCGGGATCACACCATCGACCACCAGGAACGAGCAGGCGCGGATGTGATCGGCGATCACTTTGAGAGAGTTGTCGTGCAGGTCGGTCGCGCCGGTTTCGCGTGCTGCCGCGCGGATCAGATCCTGAAACAGGTCAATTTCATAGTTCGAATGCACCCCTTGCAACAAGGCTGCAATGCGCTCCAGGCCCATGCCGGTGTCAACGCAGGGCTTGGGCAACGGGGTCATCACACCCTGCTCATCGCGATTGAACTGCATGAACACCAGATTCCAGATCTCGATGTAACGATCGCCATCGGCCGCGGGCGATCCGGGCGGTCCGCCGGCTACGCTGGGACCATGGTCATAGAAGATTTCAGAGCACGGGCCGCAGGGCCCGGTATCAGCCATCTGCCAGAAATTGTCACTTTGATAGCGCTGGCCACCCGGCTTGTCGCCGATCCGCACACAGCGTTCGGGCGGCACGCCGATCTCGCGGGTCCAGATGTCGTAGGCCTCGTCATCGTCCTGATAGACCGTGGTCCACAGGCGCTCGACCGGGATGTTGTAGACCTTTGTCAACAGCTCCCAGGCAAACCCGATCGCTTCGCGCTTGAAATAATCCCCAAACGAGAAGTTGCCGAGCATCTCGAAAAACGTATGATGGCGCGCCGTGTAACCAACATTCTCCAGATCATTGTGCTTGCCACCTGCGCGCACACTGCGCTGCGCCGTCGTGGCGCGCCGATAGCCGCGCTGCTCCTTGCCGAGAAATACTTCCTTGAACTGCACCATGCCTGAGTTGGTGAACAGAAGCGTCGGATCATTAGCCGGTACGAGCGAACTCGAAGGCACGATGGTGTGCCCGCGTTCAGCGAAGAACTGCAGGAATTTCGAGCGGATTTCGGCTGATGTCATGGTGAAGGCGGAATGATGGGCGCGCGAAGCAACCCGGGATTCTCGCCGAGAAGCAAGGCCACGGCAAATGAGAGCGAACAGGAGCGCGGGCAGACCACCGAGGAATTCGACGAGTTTCTCGAGCGCTTGCGTCGTTCAGGGGGGCGGCCCGACGAGCCGCCGGTCGCTGCGGACGGCGGTTCCTGCCTGCTCTATATCCTCGGTGCCGATGATCTGACACCGTTGCGAGCCGAACTGCGACTGGTGAGCGCACGGCGCACCCGCACCCATGCCTATATCGGTGCGCAGCGGGTAACCAATCTGGGCACCACCCTCACTGACCAGGTGGCCGGACTGAGCGCGCTTGACCGGCGTCTGCTGCGCGCCCCTGCTGCTGGATGCCGAACCGGGGGACGAAGGCACGTTTGGCATCGGTCCGCGCATGCCGGCGGCCATGATCGAACGCCTGGTGGCCACCGGTCGCTGCCACTGGGATGGTATTGCATCACCTGCCCTCAGCATTGGCGCAAAGCGCCAGGCGCATCTGGAATGGCAGGTCGATGCCACCGGTGAGCAGACGCTGCGAATCGCGGCAAGCGAACCGGTAAGTGCCATTGTCGCCACGACACCGCTTTGGTATGTTGACGCCGGCACGTCCACCGCCGGTCCGCTTGAGATCGAATTGCCCGTAACCAGCGTGCTGCTGCTGCTCAGCGCGCCGGCGGTGCAGCCACTGGCCGCCAATGCCTCGCGCGCCGCCATGGCCGCCGCAGCGCCAGGCCTGCCGCTGCCCGCGGCCATTCCGGATGAAGACCTCGGCCGCATCAGCCCGCGGCCACGCCTCACCCTGCATAGTGATCCGTTTGCCGGCGGATCACTGGGACGGTCCCTCGGTGGCCAGACCATGTTGCATTACGCACGGCTTGACTACGACTATCGCGGTCTGATCGCCGACACCGATTCCCCGACCCAGCTGTGTGGCTATGCCGACGGATCCATTCGCCATGTGCAGCGCGATGTCCGCGCCGAGCGCGCCGTGGTCGATCGGCTGCGGACCGAATCACTGCTCACCTTGCGCGAAATCAGCCCGCATGTCATCTGGCCAGCCGGACTGGGCGATACGTGGTCGTTTGCCAGCGAAGAGCAATGGACCCGGTTCATGCTGCGCGTCCCCTCGCTCGTTGCCGAGGACTGGATCATCCGGCGCGATCCGAGCTTCTCGTTCGAAGTGGAGGAGGCGCGCCAGTGGACCGCGCGGGTCAATGACGCGGGTGACGGTTGGTATGACATCGAATTGGGCATTGAGGTTGGCGGCGAGCGTATCAATCTGCTGCCCCTGCTGCCTGAGATTCGCCGTGCACTGGAGGAAGGCGGCAAACGCGAGACGGTGCTGGTGCGTCGCTCGGGCGGGCGCATGCTCGCGCTGCCGCGCGCGCGCCTGGAGCGGATTTTCGGCGTGTTCGCGGAACTGGGTGATGCCCCCTCGGGCGGACGCCTGCACCTGCATGAGCTCGATAGTGCGCGCCTTGCCACGCTCGAGGAAGTACGCACCGAATGGTGTGACAGTGATCATCTGCGCACGCTCGCCGAGCGCCTGCGCGCGCCCATCGATCCTGACTCGGTGACTGTGCCGGTCGCGTTGAAGACCGAGTTGCGGCGCTATCAGCGCGCCGGCCTTGCCTGGTTGCAACTGATCCGTGAGCTCGGCGCCGGCGGCGTGCTGGCCGATGACATGGGGCTGGGAAAAACCGTGCAGACACTGGCCCATCTGCTGATCGAAAAGGCGGCGGGTCGTCTCAACCGACCGACCCTGGTGGTGGCACCGACCAGCGTGCTGCACAACTGGGAATCGGAGATTGCGCGCTTTGCACCCGACCTGCGCTGCCTGATCCTGCAAGGACCGCAGCGCAAGCGCGAATTCGAACATCTGGCCAACGTGGAGCTGGTCATCACCACCTATCCACTGCTCGCACGCGACCGCAAGGCGCTCGCCGCCGTGCAATACAGCGCAATCGTGCTCGATGAGGCGCAGAACATCAAGAACGCCTCGACCCAGGCGGCGCGTGCACTCGGCGAACTGCGCGCGCAGCATCGCATCTGTCTCACCGGCACGCCGCTTGAGAATCATCTGGGTGAATTGTGGTCGCTGTTTCGCTTCCTGATGCCCGGGTTCCTCGGTGAAGAGGCGATGTTCCGTCGCCTCTATCGCACACCGATCGAGAAGAACGGCGACAGTGAACGTCGCAATCAGCTGGCCGAGCGCCTGCGCCCCTTCATGCTGCGTCGAACCAAGGAAATGGTCACCCCGGAGCTACCGCCCAAGACCGAGGTTATCCAGCGCATCACGCTCGCCGGTGCCCAGCGCGATCTGTATGAAGCGGTGCGCGCGGTGGTCGATCGCGAGTTGCGCGCCAACCTCGAGCGCCAGGGGCTGGCGGGCAGCCATGTCGTGCTGCTCGATGCGCTGCTCAAATTGCGCCAGACCTGCTGCGATCCCCGCCTGGTGCGGCTTGCCGGGGCGCGTGACATCACCGAATCGGCCAAACTGGGTGCCCTGATGGAGCGCCTGCCCTCGCTCATCGAGGAAGGTCGCCGGGTGCTGGTGTTCTCGCAATTCGCCGAAATGATCAAGCTGATTGCACTCGCGGCGACCCAGGCACGCATCCCGTATGTCACCCTCACCGGTGAAACGACCGATCGCAAGACACCGGTCGAGCAGTTTCAGGCCGGCCTCGTCCCGGTCTTCCTGATCAGCCTGCGCGCGGGCGGCGTCGGCCTGAATCTGACCGCGGCCGATACGGTCATTCACTACGACCCGTGGTGGAACCCTGCGGTCGAGCGGCAGGCCACCGATCGTGCACACCGCATCGGGCAGGACAAACCGGTGTTTGTCTACAAGCTGATCGTCGCCGGCAGTGTCGAGGAGAGGATTCTTGAATTGCAGGAGCGCAAGGCCAACCTCGCAGCCTCGATTCTGACCGGTGGTTCGTTATCCGGCGAAGCACTTACCTTGCAGGACGTCGATCAATTGCTCGGCCCCTTGGCCGACAGTTAGCGCTGCTTGCTCGTGCACCCGCCGCTCAGCGCAACATTCCGACGACGCTGGCAGCGATCAGCGTGGCAAGCGTCGCCGATATCCGCATGCCGATTGGACTGCCGCGGGGATGCCTTCTAAACTCATCGGACTTTTACGCCTCAAAGGCTGGACTATGTCGGGTAATCAGCGGGCGCAGACCACAACGGATGGCATTCAGAATACAGCGCAGAGCCACTCGCAACAGGATTCACAGCACAGCGCAGCGGCGCAAATCGACCGCTACAGCGCTACCGCGATCGTGCTGCACTGGTTGATTGCCCTCGCAGTATTGATGCAAATCCTGTTTGGATGGTTTCTCGAAGGCGTCCCGCGCGGCGGCCCCGAGCGGACCGTGTTCGTCAATCTGCACAAATCGACCGGACTATGCATTGGCGCGCTGGTCCTTCTGCGTCTGATCTGGCGTCTCACGCATCGCGCTCCGGCACTCCCGGCGACCATGCCTGCCTGGCAGGTCTTAGCCGCCAGGGCCAATCACTTCGCACTGTATGTGTGCCTGATCGGCATGCCGGCGGCAGGCTACATTGCATCCAATCATTCGCGCTTTGGCATCCGCTTTTTTGGCATACCCCTCGCGCCGTGGGGTGCCGATGATCGCGACATCTACCGACTGTTCAACGGCATTCACGGGGTGCTGTCGTGGGTGTTGGTCGCTGTCATCGCATTGCACATACTGGCGGTGCTCAAACATGCGCTGATCGATCGCGATGGCATCCTCGCCCGCATGTGGCCGGTGCGGTCGTCCCGCGCGGGGTCGGAGTAAGGGATCAGGCCGGTCCGGGCCAATCTCCGGGCACACAGGAGGAGATAGCGTGCGCTGGCTAAAAGCCGCCATGGCAGCCATTGCGCTCGGCGTTCCCGCCGCGCACGCCGAGGACGTACTCGCACCGGTGAGCGTGGTGGCAAGCACCCCGATCGGGGGCACCAGCATCGCCCTGCGCGACTATCCGGGCAATGTGCAAACACTGGATCTCGAACACTCGCGCTGGAGCACCCATTCAATCACCGAGTTGCTTGATCGCTCGATCGGATCGATCAATCTGAGCGACACCCAAGGTAACGGTTATCTGGCTGATCTCAACTATCGCGGCTTTGTAGGATCCCCAGTGCTCGGCACCCCGCAAGGCCTGTCGGTGTTTCTCGATGGCATGCGCATGAATGAATCCTTCGGCGATGGAATCGGTTGGGATCTGATTCCACTGATCGCCATCCGGCAAGTGAGCGTCATTCCCGGATCCAACCCGATCTATGGCCTCAACACCCTTGGCGGCGCGCTGTCGCTTCGCACACGAAGCGGCCTTGACTTTTCCGGGTCCAATGCCAAGCTCACCCTGGGTTCGTTCGAACGGCGCTCGATCAGTGTCGAGGCCGGCGGACACGACCAGCAATTTGATTATTACCTCGCTGCCAACCTTGACGATGATGCCGGTTGGGCTGCCTACAATCCCAGTTCGGTGCGTCAGTTGTTTGGCAAATTGGGGTGGCGGCAACGCGACACCGAATTAAGCCTGAGCATTCTGTACGCCGACAACCGCATGCACGGCAACCAGACTGTCCCGCTCTCGTTGCTCGCCAACGCAGCACAGGGCTACTCGCATCCGGATTATTCCAATGCGCGCAACCTCTCCCTGCAGTTAAGCGGTCACCGCTCATTGGAGAACGAGCAAGGGTTGGGATTCAGTCTGAGCTACCGACATATCGTGCGTGACATCTTCAATAGCAATATCACCACGCCAGTCGATGCTGCTGTCAACGATGCGACCTGCGCGAGCAGCCCTGGGCCTGGCAGCAATTGTCCGGCGAGCAACCTGATTGCCCATAGCGATAGCAAAACCTACGCTGCACAGTTGCAATGGACCAACGAGGCACCGGTGCTTGGCCTGCGACAGGCACTCACCGTGGGCCTCGCCAGTGAATACGGCCGAACGGAATTCAGCAACGGCGGTCAGAATGCCTACGTCGACCCAGATCATCAGACCATCGGCGTTGATGGCTTTATCAATCAGGCAAGCATACGTTCCAACACCCGGCGTCTGGCAGGCTTTGCCACCGATACGCTGAAGCTGAGCGATCCACTCGCACTCACCCTGTCGGCGCGCTGGGATCAGGCGGCGATCTCGCTGGATGGGACCGCGTGCAGTGATGCCGGTTCTTTGTGCAATGACTCGGCCGCCATCTCCACCACAGCCGGCACTAACACGTTGGCCAGCGTGCAAGGCACGCACCACTATCAACGGGTCAATCCATCGGCAGGGCTGGCGTATCAAATCGCTCCCGGTCTTACCGGATTTGGCAATTACTCGGAGGGGTTTCGTACGCCCTCGGCCCTGGAATTGGCATGCGCCGACCCGAAGTCGCCGTGTAGCGGCATCCCGAACGCCTTCAGCGCTGACCCGGATTTGCAAGCAGTCGTTGCCCATACGATCGAGGCTGGACTGCGTGGCACGACCGGCCGTGCCCTGCGATGGCATGCCGCGGCTTTCCAAAGCAACTTGCGCAACGACATTCTGTTCAACCAGACCAATGCCGTGCAAGGCTACTTTGCCAATGTTGGCAAAACCCGCCGCACGGGACTGGAACTGGGACTGGACGGTCAATCTGATCGATTTGAGTATGGCGTTGCCGGCAGTTGGGTGGTCGCCACGTTTCGCACCCCGTTTGTCATCGCCAACGAATCAAACAGTCAGTGCATTGCGCAAAACGGCGCCGGCAATGGCTGTGCCAACGTGAGCGCGCAACCGGGAGATCGCATACCGGGCATACCGGCGCTCACGTTGAAGACCCACGTGGGCTATGCCATTGATCACCGCACCCGGGTTTCGGTGAGCCTGCAGGCACAGGGTCCGCAGTATGCACGTGGCGATGAGAACAATCAGGACATCCATGGCGCCGTGCCTGGATTCGCCACCGTGCGACTGGACGCGACGCGACAATTGAATCGAACGATTGAACTGCGTGCCGCGGTCGGCAACCTGTTTGACCGGCGCTATGCGAATTTCGGTCAGCTCGGTGCCAATAATCTCGACGGCGGCATGGCCGAACAGTTTCGCTCAGTCGCGCCGCCGCGCAGCTTCAGTCTGAGTCTGCTGGCGCACTGGTAGTTCGACGGCTGGCGATCAGTGCGCGGTGGGCGCATACCAGCAGTCAGCTCGCCCGACGCTGTCTGGTGTTATGCCGGTTACAGCTTGCCACGGGTCAGTACATAGGCCCATAGCAGGTCAATCTCGGCAGGTTCGATCACGCCGCGCCATGCCGGCATACCCTGGCCCTTGCCGTTGGTCACCGAATTGACGAAGCGTGGCTTGGCATCGGCCGGAAACTTGCGCAAGTCATAGCTCACCGTACCCGGATTGACCATATTGGCGCCGTGGCAGGTCATGCAATTGGTTTCGAACAAGTCACGGCCCTGCTCGGCCGCCGAGAGTTCCTCGGCAGCTTGGGCCGCATGGGCGAGCACCGCGAGCAGGAGTACGAGAGCGCCTTGGACAAGGCGTTGCTGCCAGCTGCAGGACTGCACGATACAATGCGAAGACATCGGGTTCATTGGTCCTTCCATTTCTCCTCGCTCGGGGCTGATTCCGACCGCGAGCGCTTACCCCGCGCGGATCTCATTTCTTGAAGAGCGCGAAGGTCCACAACGACCCACCGGCCGGCACGTTGCTCAGCCGCTCGTCACCGCTATTGAGCACATAGACGCCGCCCAGACCACTGGTCACAGTCACGTACTGCACACCATCCATTTCCCAACTGATGGGTTGACCGACAATTCCTGACCCGGTCTGGAAGTGCCACAGCTTGGTACCTTTGGCCGCGTCATAGGCGCTGAATTCACCCAGCATGTCGCCAGTGAACACCAGCTGACCGGCGGTGGTCATGGTGGCAGCATAGCTGGGCACCGCATAGGGCACCTTCCAGCGTGTCTTGCCGGTGAGCGGATCAATGGCGCGCAGTGCACCGCGATTGCCATCCTCGGGCCACACCCGCTTCACTGATACCCCGATATAGCGCGCACCCTGCTGTTTGTATTCAACTGGCGTGTGGCGAATCAACATGCCCCCTTCCTGAGTATTCGCATAAATCAGGCGGCTGACAGGGTTATACGCCATCGGATTCCAGTTCTTGCCACCGGTAATCGCCGGCCATGATTCCACCTCGGCGCCGGTATCGATCAGCTTGCGAGTGGTGTCTGACCAGATCGGGCGGAAATTTTCATCCAGTCCGGTCGCCCAGGTCACCTTGACGAAAGGATTGGCGACAATCGGTTTGCCAGTGAGCCGATCGAGCACGTACAGATAGCCGTTCTTGTCGGCATGCATCAGCACTTTGCGCGGTTGGCCTTGCACCTGGATATCGGCCAATACCGGTTGGCTGATGCTGTCAAAATCGAATGGGTCGCCGGGCGTGTTCTGATATGCCCATACGAGCTCTCCGGTCTTCGGCCGGATGGCGATCGTCGAAGCGGCGTTTTTGTTGTCGCCCTTGCGCACACCGCCGTTCCAAGGACCGGCATTGCCGGTGCCCCAGTAGACGAGATCCATGTGCGGATCATAGGCCCCGGCGCCCCAAGTGGAGCCGCCACCACGCTTCCACAGATCGCCCGGCCAGGTCTCGTTGCCCGGCTCGCCCGGACCCGGTATGGTATAGGTGCGCCACAGCTCACGCCCGCTGGCCGGGTCGAGACCGACCAGGAAGCCACGCGTGCCGTATTCGCCACCTGACATGCCGGAGATCAGCACCCCATTGGCCACCAGCGGCGCGCCAGTGATGGAGTAACCATCGCGGTACTCCATGATCTTCGTCTTCCAGACCTGCTTGCCGGTGCGAATGTCGATGGCCATCACATGCGCATCGAGCGTGCCGCGATACAACTTGTCATCGTAGATGGCTGCGCCGCGGTTGACCTGTCCGCAACAGACGACCCGTGCAACGTCCGATTCAAATTCAAGCACGTCAGTCCAGCGCACCCGACCGGTGCGGGCATCGATTGCGTAGGTCGCGCGCTGATTGGTGATATAGATCGCGCCGTTGTAGACGAGCGGCTGCGACTCTTCACCGAGATTGTTATTGAGCGACACATTCCAGACCGGCACCAGGGCTTTCACATTGCTGCGATTGATCTGACTCAGACGGCTGAAGCGTTGGGCATCGTAGGTCATGCCGTTGATCAAAACTTCGCCGGGGCTGCGCGTCGCGTCGAGCAGCTCCGCGTTCGATTGCGCCCGGACCACGGTCGCGAGCGGCAGCGTCAACGCAAATGCCGCGGCCAATGCGTAGCGCTGCACTGAAGAGCCCTTATTCATGGATTGTCATCCTCTGCAATACCCCTGCCGGGGCCTGAATGATCACGGGCGCAGGGGCCGATGATCAAAAAAATTGCGCCCTGTGGCGGCGCTTGGCACACATTATAAACATCCTCTCCGCGATGGCGAAGTTCACTTCAACAGCAACAGTGACCTCCTCGCTGAGGTCCTGTCGACATGTCCCGGTCTGGTAGTGGGCCAGCGCTTCGGTCGACACCTCAGGTGAGTGCCACCCCGAGCGCGCGTCCGATCATCCAGGTGGCTGCGCCCGCCGCCGCACCGATTCCCAGCATGCGTAGTCCGTTGACGATCAGGGCGCGACCGGTGAACAGGCTGATCGCCGCACCGATCCCGAACAAGGCTGCCCCGGTGAGGACCAGGCTGATTTGCAGGGTGTGCGTGCTGCGCAACAGCAAGAACGGCAGCAAGGGCACCAGCGCACCCCCGGCAAACGCGCTGAATGACGCGATCGCCGCGCCCCAGGGCGAGCCCAGCTCATCCGGATTCAACCCGAGTTCCTCGCGCGCCAACGTGTCCAGCGCCCGTTCCGGATCGGCAATCGTCTTCACGGCAAGTGCGTGGGCGTCTTCGCGCGACATGCCCCGCGCGACATAGATGAGGGCCAGCTCCTCGGCTTCTTCGTCTGGATAGGTGGCCAGTTCGTGGCGCTCGAGGGCAATCTGATATTCAAACATCTCGCGCTGGGCGCGCACGCTCACATATTCGCCCGATGCCATCGAGAAGGCCCCGGCCAGCAATCCCGCGACACCGCTCACCAGCACCGCTTCGGCACTCGCGCCGGCACCGGCCACCCCCAGGATCAGACTGCAGTTGGACACCAAACCATCATTGGCACCGAACACGGCGGCGCGCAAATTGCCGCCGCCGCCCCCGCCATGGCGATCCTTCATGTCGTTGATCGAGGTGGGCACCGGGTGCCCCGGTGCGCCGTGACTATAGATCGACAAGCCGCGCACCTTCATTGCCGCCAGAATCCCGCGCAGTGCACGCGGACCGACGGTGCGTATCAGCCTGCCGACCAGCAGCGTGCGGCGATCAGGATCATAGCGTTCGGGCACAACGGCCCCGCGACTGAGCGCGCTATTGGCCCAGATCTGCGCCTGTCCATCGGACTCAGCCGCCAGCTGCTCGAACAGATCGGCCCGCGCCGCTGCCCCTTGCGCGCGAGCCTGGGCGTTTTCACGGGCGCCAAGGGTGATGCCGGCAGTGGATTGTGCGCGCCGCTCAACCGCGGCGATCACGCGGTACAGCCAGGCCGCACGCATCTCGTCGGCCCACCCCTCTAACGGGTCACTCACAACTCATGCTCCTGGGTTATCGTCGCCGGCCGCAACCGGGGGACTCTTGAGGACGCGACGTATCACTTCAAAGTCAAATCCCCTGGATTGCAGAAACCGTCCCTGTCGCGCCCATTCGGTGCGATCGCCCGGCGCAGCGGCAAAACGGCTTTGCCAGACCGCCTGCGCGCGCGAAAATTCATCGCTGCCAATACCGGCCATCGCATCCTCGATCAAGAACGCTGCGGCACCAGCAGTCTCCAGATCATGTCGAATGCGGGCTGCGCCGAATTTTCGGGCGAGGGTACGTGTTCTCGCCTCGACATAGCGTTGATCGGATAACAGCCCGCGCTGCTGCAATTGATCGAGTACCGCGCTGACTGCCTCCTGCGATTCGGCATGCCGAGACAATCGGGACGTCAGTTGCGCCCGGGTATATTCCCGTCGCGCGAGCAGTCCGACCGCACGCGCGAGCAGGCTGGGCTCAGTCCTCGCCCTCACCGGAACCGGTCAGCGCGCTGGGGCTGTTCACGCCAAGCTTCTGGCGCACCTGCAATTCGATCTCGGCAGACAGATCAGGATGCTCACGCAGGTATTCCCGCGCATTGTCCTTGCCCTGGCCGATGCGGTCCTTGTGATAGGAATACCAGGCGCCGGATTTCTCCACGAAATCATTGGCCACGCCCAACTCAAGGATTTCGCCTTCGCGCGAAATCCCCTCGCCATACAGGATATCGAACTCGGCCTGACGAAAGGGCGGGGCGACCTTGTTCTTCACCACCTTGACGCGTGTTTCGCTGCCGACCACTTCCTCGCCGCGCTTGATCGCGCCGATGCGGCGAATATCGAGACGTACCGAGGAATAAAACTTGAGCGCATTACCTCCGGTGGTGGTCTCGGGGTTGCCGAACATCACCCCGATTTTCATGCGAATCTGATTGATGAAAATCACCAGCGTATTGGTGCGCTTGATCGTCGCGGTGAGTTTGCGCAGCGCCTGACTCATCAGGCGCGCCTGCAGGCCGGGCAACGAATCGCCCATCTCGCCTTCGATTTCCGCCTTGGGCACCAGCGCCGCCACCGAGTCAATCACAATGACATCGACCGAGCCCGAACGCACCAGCATTTCAGCGATTTCCAGCGCCTGCTCACCGGTGTCGGGTTGTGAAATCAAAAGCTCATCGATATTGACCCCGAGTTTGGCCGCGTATTGCGGATCAAGCGCGTTCTCGGCGTCGATGAACGCGGCCGTTCCGCCGATCTTCTGGATCTGCGCCACCACCGACAAGGTGAGCGTGGTCTTGCCTGACGATTCCGGTCCGTAGATTTCAACCACGCGGCCGCGCGGCAAGCCGCCTACCCCGAGTGCGATATCGAGGCCCAATGACCCGGTCGAGACCACCTGCACATCGGTCACTGCGGCTGAGTCCATCCGCATGATGGAACCTTTGCCAAACTGCTTTTCAATCTGCGCGAGGGCCGCTGCCAACGCTTTCGACTTGTTGTCGTCCATGTATATCCTTGGTTGTCCTACCCCATCCACTGGGGGCCTATTCTGTCACACCCGCCGTGACAATCCGGCCAGTCGCTGAATCACGCCTTCGAGCGCCACACGAACCGCCTGCGCCCGCACCGCAGCGCGATCACCGGGGAGCCGTTCAGTCACGCTGTAGACGCTTGGTGATTCCTTGGTCGCCCAGGCAAAGCACACCGTACCAACCGGCTTGTCTGGCGATCCGCCACCCGGCCCCGCAATGCCGGAGATCGCCACGGCGATGTCCGCCGGACTGCGCGCGAGCGCGCCCAGGGCCATTTCACGCACGGTGGCCTCGCTCACTGCGCCGTGCTGCAGCAGCGTCTGCGGCGAAACCCCGATCATCTCGCTCTTGGCCTGATTGGAATAGGTCACAAAAGCGCGATCAAACCAGGCCGAACTGCCCGCCACCGAGGTCACCAGGGCGGCAACCCAGCCGCCAGTGCAGGATTCTGCGGTGACAAGCACCGCGCCATGACTGCCAAGCGCCGCGCCGACGCGTTCGGCCAGATCGCCAAAGTCAACCGATGACATATCGAACCAAGGCGAGCAAACCCACGGTGCAGGCGGCGGCGACCACATCATCGAGCATGACACCCAGCCCGCCACCCACCGTGCGATCGATCCAGCCGATAGGTGGTGGCTTCACGATATCGAAGAACCGGAACACGACAAACCCGAGTATCACCCAGGCGGGCGACTGACGCGCCCACACCAGGACCGGCAAGAATGCGACCACTTCATCCCAGTTCATCGCGCCGTGATCGGACACCCCAAGCGCGCGCCCGGTACGGGCGCACGCCCAGATACCGATGAGAAAAAAGACGACGCTGACCACCAGGATGCCGTTCGCATCCAGCACCAGGGCAAGCGGCGCGTAGAGAGCCACAGCAAGCAAGGTGCCGACGGTGCCCGGCCCACGTGGCGCCAGCCCGCTGCCAAATCCCAGCGCAATGAAATGCGCCGGATGTGCAAGCAGGAATTTAACGTCAGGCGTGCGCAAAGTGATCAAACCCGAATTTTGTGAAATCCCGCCGACGGCCGTCGGCAGCCAGCACCTGCACACCCCGGCCCTCGGTGATGGTGCCAATGCGAGTGAGTGTAATGTTCAACCGCGTGGCGAGCGCGGCGAGCCGAGCGCGCGCACCCGATGGCGCAGTAAACAGCAACTCGTAGTCATCGCCACCAGAATACAGCGCCTGTTCGCCCGCGGCACCTGCCGCGACAACCGCGTCGGCGCGTGGCATGGCAGCATCCTCGATGTGTGCGGCCACCTGCGAGCGATCGCATAGATGAGCCAAGTCCTGCAGCAGACCATCGGAGACATCGATCGCACTGCTGGCCAGGCCGCGCAAGGCGATGCCCAGTGCAACCCGCGGCTGCGGCAGATCAAGCCGCAGATCGCACTGCCGGGCAAGCTCTGCCGACTGCTCGATCTCATCGCGCCGGCGCATCACCGCCAGCGCAGCCTCACCGGTGCAACCCGAGAGCCACAGGTCGTCTGTCGCTTGCGCACCGTCTCGGCGCAGCGCAAGTCCGGGCGGTGACAAGCCGATCAAGGTCATCGACATCGTGAGCGGTCCGCGCGTGGTGTCCCCGCCAATCAATTCCACACCTTCGCGCTCGGCCAGAGCAAACAGGCCGCTCGCAAACGCCGCCACCCACGGCTCCTCGGCACGGGGCAGGGCAATGGCCAGGGTGGCCCAGCGCGGCGCGGCCCCCATGGCCGCCAGGTCGGACAGATTCACCGCAAGCGTCTTGTGACCGAGTGCGCGAGGATCGGCACCCGGGAAGAAGTGCACCCCTTCGACCAGCATGTCGGTGGTAATCGCGAGGGCCAGCCCGTCAGGCTGTTTCACCAGAGCGCAGTCATCGCCGACGCCGAGCAGGGCGGTGCGTGGTGCGCGAGTGAAATAGCGGGCAATCAGGTCGAATTCTGAGGCCATGCTTCGTCGGGTCGCAGTTGCCGCGCCATTTTTTCCAGCACGCCATTGACGAATTTGTGTCCGTCAGTGCCGCCGAAGCTGCGGCTCAACTCGATCGCCTCGTTCACGATCACACGCCACGGCGCCTCGATATGAGAGCGTAATTCATGACCAGCGAGCAGCAGCACGGCATGCTCGACCGGCGCCAGTTCGACCAGCGGCCGGTCGATATGGGTAGCGATGATCGGATCGATGATCGCGGCCGAGTCAATTGCACCACTCAGCACAGATTGAAAAAATGCCCGATCGGCGCGCTTGAAATGCTCATCGGTGGCCAGATGCGCCGCAATTTCAAGCGGGGTGCCACCGGCAAGCAACCACTGGTACAGCCCCTGCAGTGCGTATTCTCGCGAACGTCGTCGCGGCGAGCGTCGCCGCTGACTCTCCGCACCCTGAGGCGCAGCACCTTGGCTTGCCGCACCCTTTGGCGCTGCCCCTCTTGCGGCTGTAGCATTTACCGACTTGGCGCTGATTGTCGCAACCTGCACCGGCACAGCCAGTGGTTCATCGGCCGGCGGGGTTCCTGCGCTCGATCGGATCACGAAGTCGATCCGCTGGCCGCTGACCCGATACGGGAGAGCAGGCAGGCCATTTCGATTGCCGCCTGAGCGCAATCGCGTCCCTTCTCGATGGCGCGCACCTCGGCCTGTGCATCAGTATTGGTGGTGAGCACGCCATTGGCAATCGGCACCCCGCAGTCCAGACTGACCCGGGTAATACCGGCACCGGCCTCATTGGATACCAGCTCGAAATGATAAGTCTCGCCGCGAATCACAGCACCCAGAGCGATCAGTGCGTCATAGCTCCCCTGCCTCGCCATCCGCTGTAACACCAGCGGGATTTCAAGCGCACCGGGCACGTTCGCCACCGTGATTGCGGCTGCCGCCACACCCAGTTCAGTCAGGCAGGCAAGGCACGCATCGAGTTCGCGCCGCACTACCGGCTCATTAAAGCGTGACCAGACCACACCGATCCTTAACCCGCGACCATCCAACGATTGCGCAATCAGGTTCATGCTGCAACCGTCCCTGAAAGGGGGTCACCCGGCTCGGTAAAGCCGACCACCTCAAGCTGCCAGCCGGCCATGCTCGGTATCTTGCGCGGCCGGGTCATCAGATTCATGCGACGCACCCCCAGATCGCGCAGGATCTGCGCGCCGATGCCATAGGACAACAAATCCATCTTGACCGGTGGCCGGCGCTTTTGCGTGACCGATACCCGCTCGATCAGATCGACCGCGCCCTGTTCGCAATTGAGCATCACCAGCACACCGCTGCCCTGCTCGGCGATGCGCGCAAGCGCCGCCGGGATGCTCCATGAGTGAGGTGAAAACCCGGTTTCAATCAAATCCACCAGCGAGAGCGGTTCATGCACCCGCACCAGAGAAATATCATCGGCGGCCGGATCGCCGCGCACCAGCGCCAGGTGCATTGCACCGGAGAGCTTCTCCAGATACACCACCAAGTGAAATCGGCCTTGTGCGGTATCGATTTCGCGCTCGGTGACCCGCCGTATCAGACTTTCGTTCGCACTGCGGAAGTGGATCAGATCGGCAATGGTGCCGATTTTCAGACCGTGCTCTTTGGCAAAGTCTTCCAGGTCTGGCAGACGCGCCATGGTGCCATCGTCCTTCAGCACCTCGCAGATCACGGCCGCGGGTGTCAGGCCCGACAGTCGCGCCAGATCGCAGCCGGCCTCGGTATGCCCGGCGCGCATCAACACCCCACCGCTTTGCGCCATCAGCGGAAAAATATGCCCCGGCTGCACGATATCCTCGGGCCGCGCATCGGGTGCAGCGGCCGCTAACACCGTACGTGCCCGATCCTGCGCCGATATGCCGGTGGTTACGCCGACTGCCGCCTCGATCGACATCGTGAAGTTGGTGCCGTGCGGCGAACGGTTGTCGCGTACCATCAAGGGCAGGTTGATCTGCCGGCAGTGTTCCTCAGTCAGGGTGAGGCAGACCAGCCCCCGGGCGTAACGCACCATGAAGTTGATGATTTCAGGGGTCACAAGCTCGGCGGCAACCACCAGGTCACCCTCGTTTTCGCGGTCTTCCTCGTCGACGAGAATGACAATCCGCCCTGCCTTGAAATCGGCCAGCAGTTCCGGGATGCTGCTCAGACTCATTTTGGATATTTCCTGCGATCAGGGTCGCACCTATGGTCTGCCATTCTATGACGATTAGGCCTGTGCTGGGCTTGTTCATGGTCGCTCTTATGCTGGGCGCAGCTGATCCGGGCGTGGCGCTTGCCGGTGATACGTTGCGCATCGGCATGGCGGCCGAGGCCACCACGCTCGACCCGCACGCGCTCAATATCGCACCGAATAACGCGATCGGCTGGCATCTGTTCGACGCCCTCACCCATGTCGATGAGCGCACGCGCCTGGTACCCGGGCTTGCCCGCTCCTGGCATGTGGTGAGTCCCACCGAATGGGAATTCCGCTTGCGCGACGACGTGCAGTTCCACGATGGCAGCGCTTTCGAGGCCGCTGATGTCATCGCCTCGATCGAGCGGGTGCGGCGACTGCCCAATGGACAGTTCAGCAGTTTCGTACAACGCCTGATCGATGTGCGCGCAGTCGATCGCCACACAATCAGGATACGGACAGCGACCCCGTATGCCCTGGTGCCGCTGGATCTGAATTCGGTATTCATCATTTCGCATCGGCACGCAGAGGCGCCCAGCGCCAATTTTGACCAGGGCAGTGCTGCGGTCGGCACCGGCCCGTGGCGGCTGACCCGGTTCGAACGCGGCGAACGGGTGCTGCTTGATCGCAATGAGCATTACTGGGGTGAGCAGGCCCATTGGCCCCGTGCCGAGATGCGCATGATCAGCGGCGAACAGGCAAGGGTCGCTGCCCTGCTCGGCGGTGACCTCGACATGATTGAAGCGGTGCCGGGTTCCGCTGTGGTACGCCTGCGCAACGACGCGCGCTTCACCCTTGCGCAGACCGTGTCCTGGCGCACGCTGTTCTTTCACCTCGATCAACGCGCGCAGGTGCCCGCCCTCATCCGGCGCACTGATGGCTCGCGTATGGCGGTGAATCCGCTCACCGATCGCCGCGTGCGGCTCGCCCTGGCCGCAGCGATAGACCGCGAGGCCATCATCGACAAATTGCTCGATGGCACCGCGCGGCCCGCCTCGAATCTGGTCGCGCCGGGGGTTTTCGGTCATGACGACAGTCTTGCGGTGCCTCGCTTCGACCCTGCCGCGGCACGACGCCTGCTCGCCGACGCCGGTTATCGCGCCGGGTTCAACCTCACCGTGGCCGCGCCGAACAATCGTTATCCGGCCGATGCACGTATCGCCCAGGCCGTGGCCGCGATGTTCAGCCGGATCGGCGTTCGC
This sequence comes from uncultured Pseudomonadota bacterium, assembly GCA_903921325.1. GTDB lineage: Bacteria > Pseudomonadota > Gammaproteobacteria > Burkholderiales > SG8-39 > CAIXPL01. The sequence goes on along the minus strand of CAIXPL010000037.1, from coordinate 409,806 downwards.
ACCGAGGTTGCCAGCATGCCGATCAATGTGTACCTCGGTCGCGCCAGGCGTGGCGAATTTGCTGTCGCCCTGCTTGGCTGGGGATCTTTTTCCGGTGATCTGGCGCTGCGCTCGCTGCTCGCCACACGCGACCCGTCGCGCGGCAACGGCACCTGGAACTGGTCGTATTACCATTCGGCGGACCTTGACGCGATGATCGAGCGGGCGTTTGCTGAACTTGATCCTGACCGCCGCGCAGCACAGGTGCGGGCGGCAATGCATCTTGCGATGACTGACCAGGCGGTGATTCCCTTGCATCATCAGAACGCATTGTGGGCGCTCCGCGCCGGGCTTCGCTATCGGGCGCGCACCGATGAATTCACCTTTGCGCACCATGTCACCGACTGACAACACAACACCCGAATCATGCTGAGCGAGGCCGCCGCCCGTCTGCTGCAAAGTCTCCTGGTGCTGCTCACCATGTCGGCGGTGGTGTTTGCGGGCGTATATCTGATCGGCAATCCACTGGATATGCTGATTCCACCGCAGGCGAGCGAGCTTGAGCGAGCACAAGCCGGGCACGCGCTCGGTCTCGATCAATCGCTGATCACACAGTACCTGCTCTTCCTGCAGCATGCCCTGGAGGGGAATCTCGGGCGATCATTTTTTTCCAATAGTCCGGCTCTCGGCTTGATTCTGGATCGGCTGCCAGCCACCATCGAACTGGCGCTGAGCGCCGCGCTGATCGCGGTGGGACTCGGCGTGCCCATCGGCATCGGCTGCGCGTGGTATGCGCAGCGCTTTGGCACCCGTGTGCTGCTTGGTCTGGCCACCCTCGGATTCTCGGTGCCGACCTTCTGGGTCGGGCTGCTGCTCATCATGCTGTTCTCGGTGCAACTGCAGTGGCTGCCCTCCGGTGGCCGCGATGCCAGTGGCCACCTGTTCGGCATTGCCACCAGTTTCGGGTCGTGGCGTGGCCTGTCACACCTGCTGCTGCCAGCGATCAGCCTAGCCCTGTTCAAACTCGCCCTGCTGATTCGCCTGACGTATGCCGCCACCCGCGAGGTACTGCAGCAGGACTTTATACTCGCTGCGCGCGCCCGCGGTGTGGCTTTGCCGCGCTTGCTGGGCGTTCATGTGCTGCGCAATATCGGTGTCTCACTCACCCAGGTGATCGGGCTTGAGTTCGGCGCACTGGTAGCGTTCTCGATTGTTACTGAATCGGTGTTTGCCTGGCCCGGCATGGGCAAGCTTCTGATCGATGCCATCAATTCGCTCGACCGTCCGGTGGTGGTCGCCTATCTGCTGGTCACCGTGACCTTGTTCACCGCAATCAATCTGGTGGTCGATCTGATCGCGCTTGTGCTCGATCCGCGGCTGCGCCGTGCGGGCCTGCAATGAAGCCGCGCGCATTCAGTCTGGCGGTGGCCGCTCTGGGGTTGATTGCGCTCGCTGCCCTGTGCGCGCCGTGGCTGGCGAGCCAGGATCCACATGATCTTGCGCAGTTGAGCCTCGCGCACGCCCGGCTGGCACCGTTCGAAGCGGCGCCCGATGGTCGCTGGTATCTGCTGGGCACCGACGATCAGGGGCGCGATATGACAGCGGCCATTCTGTACGGTTTGCGCACCTCGCTCGGCGTCGGGCTGAGCGCCACCCTCGCTGCCCTTGCGATCGGGCTCATCGGTGGCCTGGGGGCGGCCTTGCTGCGCGGCTGGCCCGAGGCGCTGATCCTGCGGCTGGTCGATTTGCAGCTTTCGTTTCCGGCCATTCTGGTAGCCATCGTTCTGATTGCCACCCTGGGTGAAGGTACCGGCAAAGTAGTGAGTGCCGTGGTGATTGCGCAATGGGCCTACTACGCACGTACCGCGCGTGCTGTGGCCCGGGTTGAAATCGAACGTGGCTATGTAGCGGCGGCACGCGGCCTCGCGTTGCCGCAGTGGCGGATTGTGCTCTTCCAGTTGATCCCGAACTGTTTGCCGCCGATGCTGGCGGTGGCCACCGTGCAAATGGCCGCGGCCATTTCGCTTGAGGCAACGCTGTCCTTTCTGGGACTTGGTGTTCCGCTGACCCGGCCCTCGCTCGGTTTGCTGATCGCCAATGGCGCGCACTATGTCTTTGCCGGGCAGTACTGGATGAGCCTCGCCCCGGGCGTGGCCCTGCTCGCGCTGATCCTGTCGATCCAGTGCGTGGGCGAACAGTGGGTCGAGCGGCTTGGGCCGCAGGGACAACCATGAGTCCAGCTACGCCGAAAACAACCGTGCATCGGCCAGCGATACGGACAACCGTTAGTTCGCCCGAGCTGGAGACACCACTTGGTTCGTCCGGACCAAAGGCACCGGGGCACACGCTTGAGCTGAACACTGCGATCAGTGCACGCGCGCTGTCAGTGCGTGATTTGAGTGTCGATTTCACGACCGCGCAAGGACCGCTGCGTGCGATTGACCGGGTGTCCTTCGATCTGGCACCCGGTGAAGTGCTCGCCCTGGTGGGTGAATCCGGATCAGGCAAATCGGTGACTGCGCGCGCTTTGCTCGGTCTCACCGATCCGGTGACACAGTCAGTTGGCGGTGCAGTGCTGCTCGAAGGTGAGTCGCTGTTGCCGCTCAGCCAAGCCGCATGGCGATCACGTCGTGGGCGTCGCATCGCCCTCATTCTGCAAGATCCCATGACCTGTCTGGACCCACTGCAGACCGTTGGTGCGCACATGCTCGAAGCGCTCCGCGCGCATCGATCCATCGGACAACGCGAGGCGCATGATATTGCAGTACAGGCTCTCGAGCGCATGGGCATCGGTGATGCGCCACAGCGCCTGCGCGCGTGGCCGCACCAGCTCTCGGGCGGGCTGCGCCAGCGGGTATCGATCGCCATGGCGCTCTTGCATCGTCCCGCCGTGATCGTCGCCGATGAACCCACGACGGCGCTTGATGTCACGGTGCAAGGCCAGATCCTTTCGCAGGTTCAGGCACTGGCGCGCGACAGCGGCACTGCATTTTTGTGGATCACCCATGATCTGGCGATCGTCGAACGCTTTGCTGATCGGGTTGCCGTCATGTATGCCGGCCAAATTGTTGAAACAGGTCAAACGGCACGCGTATTCAGCGCGCCGCGGCACCCTTACACGCGCGCCTTGCTCGATTGCGTGCCGCAGCGCTACCAACCCGGGGAGCGGCTCGCGGTGATCTCTGGTCTGGCACCGTCACTTGCCGGCATGCCAGGCGGTTGCCGCTTTCGCGCGCGCTGTGCGCAAGCGCAAGTCGACTGCAGCCACTGGGCACCGGCGACACGCACCGACTCTGACGGGTCTTATCTATGCCTGCACCCCTTGACCCCATGAACCGGCCAACCCTGCTGGAACTACGCCAGGCGAGTCGGGTGTTCGCGGGCGCTGGCGCACATCCGTTCAGAACGGGCAAGGCGGCATCGCTGTGGGCGGTGCGCGAGGTTGATCTCACGCTTCACGAGGGCGAAGTGATCGGACTGGTGGGTGAGTCAGGCTCGGGCAAATCAACCCTTGCCCATCTGCTCACCGGTTCCCTTGCGCTGAGCGGCGGCGCGCGCTTGTGGCGCGGCACCGATGCGCAGGCGCTGCCACACGATGACAAGCGTGCCGCCCGGCTGGCGGTGCAGATGGTGCATCAGGCCGCGGGCGCCTCGCTCAACCCACGCCAGCGGGTCGAGACCCTCATCGGCGAGGCGCCTGTGGTTCATCGATTGATTGCACGCGCGCAGCGCCGCGATGCAGTCCTCAGGCTGCTTGCCCGCGTCGGCCTCGATGACGCGTTGATCGATCGCTATCCGTACGTCCTGTCGGGGGGGCAGCGCAGCCGGGTGGCGATTGCACGCGCCCTCGCGGTCAATCCACAGGTACTGGTAGCCGATGAGCCGATCGCCGCACTGGATGTGTCGGTGCGTGCACAAATTCTGAACCTGCTGCTCGACCTGCGTGAGAGCACCGCACTCGCCATGCTGCTGGTGAGCCACGATCTCACCCTGGTGCGGCTGCTCGCTGACCGTGTGGCCGTCATGTATCTGGGGCGAATCGTGGAGAGTGCGCCAAACGCCGAGTTTCATCGCGCGGCACATCACCCCTACAGCCAGGCGCTGCTTGCCGAGACCGGTAGCGCGCCGGGACCGCATCGCTACCATGCCATCAAAGGCGATATTGCATCACCCTGGGCACCCCCGACGGGTTGCCCGTTCCATCCGCGCTGCCCCCGCGCAAGCGCGCGGTGTACCATTGAGGCTCCACGCTTACGCGAGATCCAATCAGGGCATTTGTCTGCATGCCATCTGGATGACACTGCGTCATGACAGCCGACCATTCCTACTCCCTGAGTGACCCGACCTGGGAGATGATGCGGCGCCTGATCGGTTTTGATACCACCAGCCGCGAATCCAATCTGGGCCTGATTGAATGGGCGCGTGACTGGCTGCAGCATCAGGGCGTGCCGTGTCGCCTCACCTATGACCGACATGGCGTCAAGGCCAATCTGTTCGCGACCATCGACCCATTGCGTCCGGATCGTCCGCGCAATGGCGGCCTGGTCCTGTCCGGTCACACCGATGTGGTGCCCGTCGACGGTCAGGATTGGGACAGCCCGCCATTCGACGCGCAGATTCGCGGTGAGCGCATCTATGGCCGCGGCAGTGCCGACATGAAGGGATTCATCGCGCTGGCGCTTGCGCGTACGCCTCGACTACTCGCCGCACCGTTGCAGGCACCGGTGCACTTTGCCCTCAGTTACGACGAAGAAGTCGGTTGCCTCGGCGTGCGCGGACTGATCGACGATCTGGCACAACAGACCATCCATCCGGCCGCGTGCATCGTCGGCGAGCCGACCGGTATGGAGGCGGTGGTGGCACACAAGGGCAAGCGCGCGTATCGCTGCCACGTGCACGGCCGCGAGGCGCACTCGGCGCTCACCCCGCTTGGGGTCAATGCCATCGAATTTGCCGCACAGCTCATTGTGCATATCCGCTCAATGGCCGATCAGGCGCGCCGCGACGGTCCGTTCCAGCACGGTTTCGACGTGCCCTTCACTACCATGCAAACCGGCACCATCAGCGGGGGCACCGCGCTCAATATCGTGCCGCGCGAGTGTGTGTTCGAGTTTGAATTTCGCTACCTGCCTGGCGTCAATCCGGACACGCTGGAAAAAGCGATCCGTGACCATGCCGATCAGGTTCTGTTGCCGCAAATGCGCGCCGTGGACCCCGATGCGGCCATACAGATCGATACGCTATGCAACACGCCCGGTCTGTCAATCGAAGAGGACGATGCGCTCACATCACTCACGCGCAAGCTTGCGCGCAACGAGCGTATTGGTCGGGTCGGCTACGCCACCGAGGCCGGCCTGTTTCAACAAGCCGGCATTCAAGCCATCGTCTGCGGACCGGGACACATTGAGCATGCCCATCGGCCAAACGAATTTGTCAGCCTGGAGCAAATCAGCCGATGCGAGGTTTTTCTCGATCGGCTGATTGAGCACCTGAGCGCCGCTTAACTGGCAGCGCCGGCCGCCGGTTCTGCAGGCGCGGCGGCCGCAGCGGCGGCCACCGGTGCACGGCGGCTGCTCAGCTTTTCACGGATCCGTGCCGACTTGCCGGAGCGCTCGCGCAGGTAATACAGCTTGGCACGGCGCACATCGCCCTTGCGCTTCACCTCGATCGAGACGATCAGCGGTGAATAGGTCTGGAAGGTACGCTCGACACCCTCACCGGAGGAGATCTTGCGCACGATGAAGGAGGAATTCAGACCGCGATTGCGTCGTGCGACCACGACACCCTCATAGGCCTGCACGCGTTTCTTGTCACCTTCGACCACGCTGACATTCACCACCACCGTGTCGCCGGGGGCAAACTCAGGGATCTTCTTGGCGAGCCGGGCGATTTCTTCCTGCTCGAGGGTCTGAATAATATTCATCGATACTGCTCCTTGAAATCCGGTAAACCGCCGGCCAGGGCCTGACAGCGCCCACCCAGCGATTACCACAGTCAACCATCCTCAATCCGAGCCTGCTGCGCGCTCGGCCTTGAATTCGTCCAGCAGCACAGTCTCCTGTGCATCCATCCCGCGCGCCTGCAACAGGTCGGGGCGCCGCAACCACGTGCGCCCCAGAGACTGCTTCAAACGCCAACGATCAATCTGCGCGTGATTGCCAGACAACAGCACCGCTGGCACACGCTCGCCTGCAAATTCTTCCGGCCGGGTGTAGTGCGGACAATCCAGCAGGCCGCTTCGAAACGATTCCTGCTCGGCCGACCGCTCATCCCCCAGCACGCCTGGAAACTGCCTCACCACGGCGTCAATCAGCACCATCGCCGCCAGTTCACCGCCGGAGATTACATAATCACCGATGGAGATCTGCGCGTCGACCGACTGCTCGAGCAAACGCTCATCGATGCCTTCATAACGCCCGCACAACAACACCATTCGATCCAGTCCGGCCAACTCGCGAACTCGCGCATCGGTCAGCCGATCGCCCTGCGGCGACAGGTAAATCACCTGACTTGATCTGACTGCACGGTCACGTTGGACCGCTTCCTGCTCTTTCGCTGATCGGCCGGTTTCGGCCGCTCGCTGCGCTTCGACGACACCGTCAGCCGCGCCTTGCCCTTCCCACCGCGCCCGCCATTGGGCGTTCGCCTCATCCAGCGCCCGTTGCAACGGCTCTGGACGCATCACCATGCCCGGCCCGCCACCATACGGCCGATCATCTATCGTCCGGTAGGCATCAAACGCAAAGTCGCGCGGATTCCAAACCTTCAGCGACCAGCGCCCCTGCTCGTGCGCCCGCCGCACCACCCCATATCCAGTGAGTGCGCTGAACATGTCGGGAAACAAGGACACACAATCGACATGCATCGACGCACTCCGTGACAGCGACGCCCTACCAGTCGCGCCCCCAGTCAACCCGTATCACCCGCTCCGACAGAGCCACCTCACTCACCACCGCATCGACAAACGGGATCAACCGTTCATTGACTTCCCCGGACGCCGACTCGGCCACCCGCATCACATCATGGGCACCGTTGGAGGACATCTCAACCACCTGCCCCATCGACTCCCCTGCACTGTTGATCACCTGCAAACCAATCAAATCAGCCCAGTAATACTCACCCGGTTCAGGCGGCGGCAGCGCAGCGCGCTCAACAGCCACCTCGGCACCGCGCCAGGCCATCGCCGCATCGCGATCGCCGCTACCACTCAACCGGGCAATGATGCTACGCCCGTGCACCGCCACTTCTTCGACGATCTGCTCAGACCACGCACCGGGCCGCCCGATCCACCAGCGCGAAAACCTTGTCAGCGTGGCCACCGACTCTGACCACGGATCAACCTTTACCCATCCCTTTACACCGTAGGGCCCGAGGATGCGGCCCATCGCCACCAGGGTGTCCTGCGCCACTGCAGGCGGTGACACTGCCTCGGGTCGAACTACCGACGCTGACCGGGTGTCCGCCGTATTCAATGGCATCTCCATTCGCTACCTGCCCAACAGGCAGGCACCGTCGGTGAGCCTCAGGCGGCTACGCGCGCGGCCTGCTTGACCAGGCGGGCTACGGTCGGGGACAACTGCGCACCCTTGCCGGTCCAGAATGCCACCCGATCACCATGCACCCGCAGCGCTTCACGGCCTTGCGGCGCCTTCGGATCGTAGAACCCGACACGCTCGATAAAGCGGCCATCGCGCGGATTGCGCGAGTCGGCCACCACCATGTTGTAGAACGGGCGCTTCTTCGCACCGCCACGGGCCAAACGGATTACCACCATGAGTCTGCTCCAGTCGACCGTGTCCGGCCGCACGCTCGCCTGCGTGTCACCGCGCAGGCATGCACCCGGTCAAAAGCAGGCCACCATGACCCGTTTGTCCCGGAATGAGGGAAACCTTGGATTCTAGCCTTGTTTGCCACTGGGTGGCAAGCCCTGTGGATGAGACTTCTGGCGGGGACGCCCCGCTCTCCGGCGGCCCTGCAGCCAGGTGCTGTGATCACAGCACCTGCTCGAGGCACCCGGCGGCATGGCACTCGATGCCACCCGCTAAAACCCGGGCATCATGCCTTTCATGCCGCGCATCATCTTGGCGAGGCCGCCTTTTTGCATCTGCTTCATCATCTTCTGCATCTGCTCGAACTGATTGAGCATGCGGTTCACCTCCTGCACCTGCACACCGGCACCCAGCGCGATGCGGCGCTTGCGCGAGGCCTTGATGATCTCCGGGTGACTGCGCTCCTGTCGGGTCATCGAGTTGATGATGCCCTCGATGCGCGCGAGCGAACGGTCATCGACCATGCCCGGTGCTTTTTGCGCCGCCTGGGCAAATTGCGCCGGCAGCTTGTCGATGAGCGAGGACAGACCGCCCATTTTCTTCATCTGACCGATCTGTGCCTTGAAGTCCTCCAGATCGAAGCTCTTGCCGCGGCGCATTTTTTCGGCCAGACGCAGCGCCTCGGTCTCATCGACACCTCGACGCGCCTCCTCGACCAGCGACAGAATGTCACCCATGCCAAGAATGCGCGAGGCCATCCGGTCGGGGTGGAAGGCCTCCAGGCCGGTAAGTTTTTCGCCCACCCCGGCAAACTTGATCGGACATCCGGTGATCTGGCGCACCGACAGCGCCGCGCCGCCGCGGGCATCGCCATCGAGTTTGGCGAGTATCACGCCGGTAAGCGGCAGCGCCTGATTGAAAGCGGCCGCCACATTCACCGCATCCTGCCCTTGCATCGCGTCGACCACGAACAGCGTTTCAATCGGTTTCAGCGCCGCATGCAGATCGCGCACCTCGGCCATCATCGCCTCGTCGATCGCAAGGCGACCGGCGGTGTCCACGATCAGGACGTCGAAGTAGTGGCTGCGGGCGTGCGCCAGTGCGCGCTGTGCAATGTCAAGTGCCGACTCGTTGACCGATGACGGAAACACCTCCACCCCGGCCTGCTCGCCCACGGTGCGCAGTTGCTCAATGGCCGCAGGTCGGTAGATGTCGCACGACACCACCAGCACCTTCTTGCGTCGGTCTTCGCGCAGCATGCGCGCCAGTTTGCCGGTGGTGGTGGTCTTGCCCGCCCCCTGCAAGCCCACCATCAGAATCACCGCTGGCGGCGTGGTGGCAAGGTTCAGATCCTCATGCGCACTGCCCATCAGCGCAGCGAGTTCTCGATGCACCACACCGACCAGTGCCTGGCCCGGCGTGAGGCTGCCGATCACCGCCTCGCCCAGCGCCTTTTCGCGCACGCGGTTGATGAAATCACGTACCACGGGCAGCGCGACATCGGCCTCGAGCAGTGCCATGCGTACTTCGCGCAGCGCATCCTGGATGTTGGACTCGGTCAGGCGTGCCTCACCGCGCACGGTCTTGATGACCTGGGAGAGTCTTTGTGTCAGATTTTCAAGCATGGCAATAGGTTCGCCTGGGGTTCACCTGGCAGGGCTGATAGACTGGTGCGCTCGGGCGAGATTGCTCGATCTCACTACCTGATTGCACCCTGGATGAGCCCCATTCTAATCCAAGCCCTCGCTGCCGCCCTGTATCTGGCGATTGCGCTGGCGATCTGGCGCAGCCATCGACCGCTGGGTGAACCCCTCGGTGCCAACGTGCTGCGAGCGAGTCTGCTTGCCCCCCTTGCCGTCCACGCTGTGTGGCTCGCGATCAGCATGACAACACCCGGCGCCCTGCAATTCGGGTTTGCCCCGGCGCTGTCGATCACGCTGTGGCTGACAGTGGTCATCTATTGGATTGAGAGTTTTTTCCTGCGCCTGGACGGGCTGCTTGCAATTGCACTGCCACTTGCCGCGTTCGCCGTTTTGCTGCCAGCAGCCTTTCCTGGCTTTGCCCTGCCGCTCGAGGCCGACGCAACCGCCTTGCGGGTGCATCTGCTCACGGCCATGGCCGCCTACAGCCTGTTCACGGTGGCTGCGCTGCAGGGTCTGGTCATGGCCATACTTGAGCGACGCCTGCATGCCGGCACGCTCTCCGGGGTGTTTACCCATGTACCCCCGCTGCTCACGCTCGAGCGCGTGTTGTTCCGCATCATCGGCGCCGGATTGCTCCTGTTGACCGTAGCGCTCGTGACTGGCGTCCTGTTCAGCGAGACCCTGTTCGGCCGTGCACTACGAATTGACCACAAGACCGTGTTTGCCTTGCTCTCGTGGGTGATTTTTGCTGCCTTGCTGGCAGGGCGCTGGTTGCGCGGCTGGCGCGGTCGCACCGCGCTGCGCTGGATCGTGGCCGGCTTTGTCTGCCTGCTGCTCGCCTATATCGGCAGCCGGTTCGTGTTCGAGGTGATACTCGGGCGCAGCCCGGTCTGAGGAGGTACCCCTGGACGGGTGGTCTACGCACACGGAATTGCTGACCCTCGCCATCCTGCTGGTGGTGTCGGCGTTTTTCTCGATTTCCGAGACGAGCATGATGGCGCTCAACCGCTATCGGCTCAAGGCGATGGCGCGCCTGGGCAATCGCGGCGCGCAGCGTACCCTTGCCCTGCTTGAGCATACCGACCGACTGCTGGGCGTCATCCTGCTGGGCAACAATCTGGTGAATGCCGCCGCCGCCACACTTACCGGTGTGCTCGCGCTGGAATGGTTCGGCGATGAGCAGTATGTCCTTGCGCTGGGAACACTCGCGGTGACCTTTGCGATCCTGGTGTTCTCCGAGATCACCCCGAAAGTGATCGGTGCGGCCCATGCCGAGCGTATCGCCCTGCCGCTGAGCCGTGTACTCGGCCCCTTGCTGACGGTGCTCTATCCGGTGGTGAGCTTCATCAACCTGTTCGTCGCGGCACTGCTGTGGCTTCTGCGCATCCGCCCGCAAGGCCACGAGGAGCAGCACCTGAGCCCGGAAGAGCTGCGCTCGCTGGTACTCGAACACAGCCGCTACATGCCCAAGAAGCATCAGACGATATTGGGCAATCTGTTTGATCTCGAGCATATCGAGGTGAGTGACCTGATGGTGCCGCGCGCGCGGATCGAGGCGATCGATCTGGACTGCCCGATCAGCGAGCTGCGCGAGCAGTTGATGACCTCCTATCACACGCGCCTGATCGCCTATCGCGGAGAACTGGGCAATGTCGCCGGGTTGCTGCATATCCGTCACGTCCTGGGGGCTACCCGCGATGGCGATCTCACCCATGAGGCATTGGAAGCATTGCTCATCCCCCCCTACTTCGTACCCGGTTCGACCGCGGTACTGGCGCAACTGCAATATTTTCAGGAGCATCGCGAGCGCCTCGCCCTGGTGGTTGATGAGTACGGTGAACTGCAAGGGCTGATCGCACTGGAGGACATCCTCGAGGAGTTCATTGGCGAATTCACCACCGGCTCGCCGCTGCACGGCAGTCCGCTGCACTGGGATGCGCAACAAAGCGTGCTCGCCGATGGCACCACATCGCTGCGCGATTTAAACCGCAAGCTCGGGTTGGCGCTGCCGCTTGATGGTCCGAAGACCTTGAACGGCCTGATTCTGGAACAATTGCAGGACATCCCCGAAGCAGGTTTGTCGCTGCGCATCGGCGGTGTGGTGATGGAGATCGTTCAAAACGAAGACCGGGCGATTCGCACTGTGCGACTTTTCCGGCCTGCCGCAACAGCGGAGGAATCCGCCGCGGCAAGGGACTGATACACTTGCCGGTGCAAAGCGACCTGCACGCATCGTGCTGGCTAGCGCCCTGGAACTGATCAGTCGATGACGAAACCCTAATGGCAACGGCCGGAACTGCCCCCAAAGAGCAAAAACCTCGCCCCGCACGTGGCGCGTCCGAGAACGTTTTCGCCTATGAAGGCAAGGACCGCAATGGCCGGGTTGTGCGCGGCGAACTGCGTGCGCAGAGCGAAGCAGTGGCCAACGCCCAGTTGCGGCGGCAGAACATCAAGGTCACCCGACTGCGCAAGCAGCGCACCGGCGGTGGCGGCAGAATCACCGATCGGGATGTCACCCAGTTTACCCGGCAGATGGCCACCATGCTCAAGGCGGGCGTACCCTTGCTGCAGGGTTTTGACATCGTCGGTCGCGGCAACAGCAAACCTGCGGTGACAAAACTTTTGCACGAATTGCGCATGGAAGTCGAAACCGGGTCGAGCCTCACCGGCGCGTTTGCCAAGCACCCGAAATATTTCAGCGACCTGTACGTCAATCTGGTGGGCGCGGGTGAGCGCGGCGGTGTGCTCGATGTACTCCTCGAACGTCTGGCCTCGTATCAGGAAAAGAGTCTTTCCACCAAGGCCAAGGTCAAAAAAGCACTCACCTACCCGGTGTCCATTCTGGTGGTGTCGGCGATTGTGCTGGGCGTGATCATGGTGTTCGTCATCCCCGCATTCAAGCAAGTGTTCTCCAGTTTTGGTGCCAACCTGCCCACGCCCACCCTGGTCGTGATGGCGATGTCGGACTTCGTGGTGAAGACCTGGTACATCATCGTGGCGGTGCTGGGACTGTCCATCTGGGGATTCAAGCGCGCATACGCCAATTCGCTCCCCCTGCGGGTCGGGGTCGACAAGACGATGCTGAAGTTACCCGTGTTCGGACCTTTGCTGCACAAGGCCTCGATCGCGCGCTGGACGCGCACCCTGGCCACGATGTTCAGCGCCGGGGTGCCGCTGGTCGAGGCGCTGGATTCGGTCGGCGGCGCGGTCGGCAACCATGTCTACCTCAACGCCACCCGTGCCATTCAGACCTCGGTCAGCACCGGGCGCAGTCTCACCCAGGCGGTCGATGATGTGCATCTGTTTCCCAACATGGTGATCCAGATGATCTCGATCGGCGAGGAATCCGGTTCGCTCGATTCCATGCTCTCCAAGGTGGCTGACATCTACGATGAGGAAGTCGACAATGCGGTGGAGAACCTGTCGAGCCTGATGGAACCGTTCATCATGGTCTTCCTTGGCTTGATCATCGGCTCCATCATCATTTCAATGTACCTGCCGATCTTCAAGCTCGGCGAAGCCGTCTAGGCCGTGCATCATGGCATTCCCGGACCTGACCGTGCTGACTGATCCCGTCGTGTTCATTGCGCTGTGCAGTGTATTCGGCCTGATCATCGGCAGTTTTCTGAATGTGGTGATCCATCGACTGCCCAGAATGATGGAATCGGACTGGCGGCGTCAGTGTGCCGAGCTGGCGGGCACCCCGCCAGTGGAGGCTGCCGAACCGTACAACCTGGCCACGCCGCGCTCGGCCTGCCCGCATTGCGGACATGCGATCACCTTCTGGGAGAACATTCCCGTCATCTCCTGGCTGGCGCTACGCGGACGCTGCTCGGCCTGCGGTGCGTCCATCAGCATGCGCTATCCGCTGGTCGAACTGGCAACCGCCGTGCTGTTTGGTGTAGCGGCATGGCAGTTCGGCCCCGGCTTCCAGGCCGGTGCCGTGCTGCTATTCATCGCCTGCCTATTGGCGCTCACCGTGATTGATCTCGATACCCAGTATCTGCCCGACGCCATCACGCTGCCGCTATGCTGGGCCGGCCTGCTGGTGAATATTCCCGGCACCCTGGTCGAGTTGCCAGCGGCGGTCATCGGAGCAGTTGCCGGCTACCTCAGCCTGTGGCTGGTGTACTGGGGATTCAAATGGATCACTGGCAAGGAAGGCATGGGGTTTGGTGATTTTAAACTGCTGGCGGCGATCGGGGCCTGGGTGGGTTGGAAGATGCTGCCCCTGGTCATACTCGCCTCCTCCGTCGTGGGCACCGTGGTGGGCATCGTCATGATTGTGCTTGCCGGCCGTACCCGCGAGACTCCGATTCCATTTGGGCCCTATCTGGCTGCCGCCGGTCTGATCGCCCTGTTTGGCGGACCGCAGATCGTTGCCGCGTATCTGAATCAGTTCAACTGAGCGTGACCGCGACGACCCACACCCGCCGACCCTTTGTGGTTGGATTGACAGGTGGCATCGGGAGTGGCAAGTCGCGTGCGGCCAATCTGTTCGCTGCGCTGGGCGTTGACATTGTCGATGCCGATGTCGAATCACACCGCCTGAGCGCCCCGGGTGGGGCGGCCATTGAGTTGATCCGCCAGCGCTTTGGCGCCGCCTTCATAGCGTCTGACGGTTCGCTCGATCGTGCCCGCATGCGTGAGCGGGTGTATGCCGACCCGGCGGCTCGTCGTCAACTGGAAGGAATCCTGCATCCCCTCATCGCGCAGGCCTGTGAGGCGAGACTGGGCGAGGCACGGGGCCCCTACGCGCTGCTGGTGATTCCACTGCTGGTGGAATCGGGCCGTGCCGCTGAGCGGGTGCAGCGCATTCTGGTGGTCGATTGCGCCGAGCAAACCCAGATTGATCGGGTCATGCAACGTGACCAGTTGAGCGAGGCCACCGTGCGAAAAATCCTCGCAGCTCAGGCCACTCGCGCGCAGCGTCTTGCGGCAGCCGACGATGTGTTATCCAATGAAGGACTGCAAGCCGACCTCGCAGCGGCGGTGCACTCCCTGCACGCGCGGTATCTGCAACTGGCAAAGACGTTCAGCCCGATGTCCCAGTAAAGAACGCTTGGTGTACAATTTTTTGCGATAAGAACAGTCATCCGACCGTTGCATCGCGACCTGCATGGGCGCTCGTGATCAATTACGAATATCCCCTTACCGAGCGGATCCGAACCTTTCTAAGGATCGAAGATCTGTTTGGTCGCGCGCGGCATTTTCTCGATCGGGGTGACCCGCATGATCACCATGTCGTGCTGGTGACCCTGTTTGAAATTCTCGAAGTGTGCAGCCGGGCAGAACTCAAATCCGAGTTGCTGCAGGAGCTGGAACGTGATCGCCAGGCGATGGCGGCGTATCGGGAGAACGAGCAGGCCGACCAGACCAAGTTGGCACAGGTGCTTGCGCGCATAGAGCAGGCGCAGTCCGATCTGCTGCTCGCCGGCAAGATCGGTCACCATCTGCGCAGCAACGAGTGGCTGATGAGCATTCGGCAGCGCGCCAATTTACCCGGTGGTGTCTGTGAATTTGACCTGCCCAGCTATCACCGTTGGTTGCATTACCCGCCTGAGCGGCGCAGCGCCGATATGCAAAGCTGGATCGGGCCACTGTTGCCCATCCAGGAGGCCGCCGAGGTTGCGCTCGGTCTGCTACGCGATACCGGTCGCGCCGAGCCGCAGATCGCGGTACGCGGCGCGTACCAGAAGATGATGACGGGCAAGGTGGCGCAGATGGTGAGAATCTCACTGCCTGACTCCGAGCCGACGGTTCCGGAAACAAGCGCCAATCGTTATGCGCTGAATATTCGATTTCTGCTCGCCACCGATGAACCCCGACCGCGTACCTGCGAGACCGACGTCGCGTTTCAGCTGACTTTGTGCGGGGTTTGATGAGCGCCTCCCTCACCTGATGCGTGTTGTCGCCTGTCCGCGTTGCCGCAGTGAAGTGCTGTGGTCACCGACAAACCCTTTTCGTCCATTTTGCTCGGAACGTTGCAAAACCGTCGACCTGGGGGCCTGGGCGAGCGGCCAATACCGCATTGCCGTGCCAGTCGATGAACAACCCGAAGAACCGCTGCACGAGGACGAGTCAAGCCGGGACTGATCGCGCTCCGCTGATCGCCTGGCGCATGCGCCAGGCCGCCGACAACAGCGCAAGCCCGTGAGCACCGTGCGTGCGAGCGACCGGCAGATCATCCGACCGCAGGCCGCCGATGGCGTACACCGGCAATAGCGCCTGATCGGCGAGATGCTCGAATTCGGGCCACCCGATTCCGTTTTGCCCTGGGTGCGAGGGCGTGGCAAGCACCGGCCCAAGAAGCGCAAAATCGGCACCGATACGCGCCGCCTGAGCAAGCTCCGCCGCATCGTGGCAGGAGGCACCCACGATGCGTGCAGCCGGACGCTCACGGCAGCGCATCAAATCAACCGAGCGCAGGTGCAGGCCATCGGCCATGGCATGCACGGCGGCAGGCGCACCACTATTGACCAGCACCTGCGCGCCCGCTGCGTGGCAACGCTCGATCACCCGGGCAGCCCAGCCAGGCCAGTCACTGTGTGCGAGCAGCGGTTCGCGCAATTGAAGCAGGCGCAGGCCACCCTGCAAGCGCTGCTCCAGGGCGGCCAGGAACACCGCTTCACCGAGCGCCTGTGATTGCGAAATCGCATATTCAGCCGGTAATGTCAGCGCGGCGAGCATGGGCGTGTTGGCGGGCAGCATCGGCGTCAGATCGAACGCGCCCGGATGCTGCCAGGCGAGCGCGCTGTGCTCGAGGGCCGTGAGTTCGCCCTGCCAGGCGGTGACCCTGAAAAACCGGATGCGCACCCGGGCGTGAGGATAGTCAAACTGCTGGGTCATCCACGGATCGGCGTGCGTGACATCGATCCCCAGCTCTTCTTTCAGTTCGCGGTCCAGTGCCTGCCGCAAGCTCTCGCCGGACTCCACCTTGCCACCGGGAAACTCCCAGTACCCGGCATACACCTTGGCGGCCGGACGCTGGCCGAGCAAGACGCGGCCCTGCGGGTCAAACAGAATGCCGGCGGCCACCGCAACGGTATTCAAGCGCTGGCGGGTTTGCGCGAGCGCGGTAGATGGCGCCCGGCGTAATCGCGGGCAAAGTGCCAGGCAATGCGGCCACTACGCGACCCACGGCCGAGCGCCCACTGCAGGGCCTGCTCGCGTGCCGCGGCAACCTTTGCCTCGCTGCAACCAAAGTGACGCAGCCAGTGGCCAACGATGTGCAGATATTCGTCCTGATCAAACGGATAGAACGAGATCCACAGACCGAAACGCTCGGACAGCGAGATCTTTTCCTCGGAGGTCTCGCCCGGGTGAATCTCGTCACCGACCGTGCGGTACTCCAGATTCTCGTTCATCGACTCAGGCATCAGGTGGCGGCGATTTGAAGTCGCATAGACCAGCACATTGTCGGTCGGTGCCGCGATGGTGCCATCGAGCACCACCTTGAGTGCCTTGTAGCCGGGCTCGGAGGCCTCGAAGGACAAGTCATCACAGAACACAATGAATCGTTCCGGCCGCGTAGCCACAATGTCGACCAGATCGGGCAGATCAACCAGGTCTTGTTTGTCCACTTCGATCAGCCGCAAGCCACGGTGCGCAAACTGATGCAGGCAGGCTTTGACCAGCGATGACTTGCCGGTGCCGCGTGCTCCGGTGAGCAAGACATTGTTCGACGGGCGGCCAGCGACAAACTGGCGGGTGTTCTGCTCGATCAATTCGCGCTGTCGCTCGACTCCTTGCAGATCGTCAAGGGCGATCACATGCCGGTTGGTCACCGCCTCCAGTCGGCCGCGACCTTCGCGGCGACGCCAGCGGAAAGCCACTGCTGACTGCCAATCGGGCTCCGGCGGAGCCGAGGGCAGCAGGCGCTCCAGGCGGTCGATCAACGCATCGACGCGTTCGATCAGGTATTCAGGTCCGATATTCGGCATTGATCTTGACGTAGTCATAGGAAAAATCGCAGGTCCATACCGTGCACTGGCCCGCACCACGGCCGAGCAGGACCCGAATGCTGATTTCATCCGGCGCCACCGCGGCGGCACCGTCCTCTTCCCGATAGCGGGCCGAGCGCTCGCCATGTTCAATCACATGAACGGCACCGAGATACAGGTCAACGCCGCGGGTGTCCAGTCCTACCACGCCCGCATTGCCGATCGCCATGATCAATCGGCCCAGATTCGGGTCAGAGGCAAACAAGGCCGTTTTTACCAAAGGTGAATTAGCGATCGAGCGGGCAACCTTGAGTGCTTCGGCTTCATCCCGCGCGCCTGCCACCTCGACGGTAATGAACTTGGTGGCGCCTTCACCATCGCGGGCGATTGACTGCGCAAGCACCGTGGCCACCTCGGTCACGGCGGCATACAACGCCTGCCAGGCCGGATCGTCTTCAGATTCGATCGGAGGGTGCCCTGCCGCCTGCGTCGCGCAGCCGGTGGCGATCAGTACGAAAGAGTCATTGGTCGACGTGTCACCATCAACGGTGACCCGATTGAAAGTGCGGTTGGCAACGCGGGAGACCATAAGCTGCAACGCCGGTGCGCTGACCGCTGCGTCGGTCGCAATGAACGCCAGCATGGTCGCCATGTTCGGCTGCAACATGCCAACACCTTTTGCAATACCGGTGACGTGCACGGTCGTGCCATTCAGGTCCAGCCTGCGGGACGCACCTTTGGCGACGGTATCCGTGGTCATGATGGCTGCGGCCGCCTCGGCCCAGTGCGCCTTGGCCAGACCCGACACGCAGCGTGGCAGCGCAGCGACCAGCCGGTCAATCGGTAAATGCTCCAGGATCACACCGGTTGAAAACGGCAAAATCTGCTGCGCATCACATCCGATCAACGCCGCAGCGGCTGCACAGGTGTCGTGCGCAGCCTGCAGGCCGCGTGCACCGGTCCCGCAATTGGCATTGCCTGCATTGACAACCAGGCCGCGGATGGCCGCCTGTGCCGCGAGGTGGCTGCGACACACCTGCACAGGCGCCGCTGCAAAACTGTTCTGGGTGAACACCCCTGCCACCTGGGTGCCAGCGGCAAAACGCATCAACATGAGGTCGGGCCTGGTGGCCTTCCGGATGCCGGCCGCAGCAAAACCAAGCTCGACACCGGCGATCGGGTGCAGATCAGCAGGATCTGGAGGCGACAATCGGACTGCCATGAGTTGCTCCCGGAACTAAAGTGTCAGGCGAGTTTGCCGTGACATTGCTTGAACTTTTTGCCTGAGCCGCAGGGGCACGGATCATTGCGCCCGATCTTGGCCATCGGGTTTATGACGGGTTGCGTGCGCGGCCGGTCAAAGGCTGCCGCGATTGCCTGGTCGGCCGCCGCCGGTGCCGACTCCTCGGCCGCGACTTCGCTCACCCCTGGGTGACGGAACTCAAGGTTCTCGATGGGCGCCTGCTGTGCCTCGACCCGGTCGACCTCCTCCTGACTGCGCACCTGCACCCGCATCAGGGTGCGTGTGACATCAAGTTTCACCCTGTCGAGCAGGGCGCTGAACAGTTCGAATCCTTCGCGCTTGTATTCCTGTCGCGGATTCTTCTGAGCGTAACCGCGCAGATGAATACCCTGGCGCAAGTGATCCAGCGTCCCAATGTGTTCGCGCCATTCATGGTCGATCACCTGCAGCAGGATCAACCGTTTGTACTGCGCGAGTGCATCGGCCGGAGCAAGTCCGGTGCGCGAGCTGAATGCGGCATCGGCACTTTCCTGCAGGCGCTCGAGCAAGGTGATGTCATCGATGCCCTCACGGACCCACTCGGCGCTTGGCGCCTCAACCAGCAATTCAGCGGCCAGCGTGCGTGTCAGACCGTCAACATCCCACTGCTCCTCGATGCTCTCGGCGGGCACGAATTGACGGAAAAAGTCCTCGATCACACCATCGCGCAAACGCTTGGCCAGATCGTCGATGTCCGCATCGGAGGCATCCAGCACGTGATTGCGCTGCTCATAGATCGTCTTGCGTTGATCATTGGCGACATCATCGTACTCAAGCAATTGTTTGCGGATGTCGAAGTTGTGCGCCTCGACCTTGCGCTGGGCCGATTCGATCGACCGGGTCACCATGCCCGCTTCAATCGGCTCGTCATCAGGCATCTTGAGCATCTCCATGATGCGCTGAATGCGCTCGCCGGCGAAGATGCGCAGCAGCGTGTCCTCGAGCGACAAAAAGAAGCGGCTTGACCCAGGGTCGCCCTGGCGGCCGGCGCGCCCGCGCAATTGATTGTCGATCCGCCGCGATTCATGCCGCTCGGTCCCGATGATGTGCAAACCGCCGGCACCCACAACCTGGTCATGCAGGCCCTGCCATTCATCATGCAGCGCCTTGATGCGCAGTTGCTTCTGCTCGTCATCGAGCGCATCGTCCTGCTCGATATGTTCGGCCTGCTTCTCGACGTTGCCACCGAGAACGATGTCGGTACCGCGTCCGGCCATGTTGGTCGCGATGGTGATCATGCCGGGGCGGCCGGCCTGCGCCACGATCTGCGCCTCGCGCGCATGTTCCTTCGCGTTGAGCACCTGATGTGCGCTGCCCTTGCGCAGTCCGGCCGCGTCGAGCAACCGGGAAAAGTGCTCGGAGGCCTCCACTGAGGTTGTGCCCACCAGCACCGGTTGACCCCGTTCATGGCATTCGCCGATTTCGCGGATGACCGCACGATCGCGTTCCGCGCTGGTGCGAAACACCTGGTCGAGCCGATCATCGCGTACCATCGGATGGTGGGTCGGAATCACCACCGTCTCAAGGTTGTAGATTTGCTGGAATTCAAAGGCCTCGGTGTCCGCCGTGCCGGTCATGCCAGAGAGCTTGTGGTACATGCGAAAGAAATTCTGAAAGGTGATCGAGGCCATGGTCTGGTTCTCGCTCTGGATCGCCACCCGCTCTTTCGCCTCCACTGCCTGATGCAATCCGTCTGACCAGCGCCGACCCGACATCAGCCGCCCGGTGAATTCATCGACGATCACCACTTCGCCTTGCTGCACGACATAGTGCCGGTCACGGAAAAACAGATGGTGAGCACGCAGACCCGCGTAGAGATGATGAATCAGACCAATGTTCTCCGGCGCGTACAGGCTGGAGCCTTCGGCGAGCAGGCCGGCATGTGCAAGGATGCCCTCGGCATGCTCATGGCCGGCCTCGGTGAGCAGCACCTGATGATTTTTCTCATCGACCGTAAAGTCAC
Source organism: uncultured Pseudomonadota bacterium (assembly GCA_903921325.1). Lineage (GTDB taxonomy): Bacteria > Pseudomonadota > Gammaproteobacteria > Burkholderiales > SG8-39 > CAIXPL01. The sequence goes on along the minus strand of CAIXPL010000037.1, from coordinate 389,227 downwards.
CATCAGCGGCTTCCAGCGAGCTGCTGTTACGCAGCAGCGGCACCACCTCGTTCATCTTCATGTAGATGTCAGTGCGATCCTCAGCCTGACCGGAGATGATGAGCGGCGTGCGCGCCTCATCGATCAGAATCGAATCGACCTCATCAATGATGGCGAAATTGAGCGGGCGCTGCAGCCGATCGGCAGGCTCCATCGCCATGTTATTGCGTAGATAGTCAAAGCCGAATTCATTGTTGGTGCCGTAGGTGATATCGGCAGCATAGGCACTGCGCTTGTCTTCCCGGGTGGCCTGCGACAGGTTCACACCCACGGTCATGCCGAGAAACGAAAACACCCGCCCCATCCACTGCGCATCGCGTTGCGCAAGATAATCGTTGACCGTCACCACATGCACGCCCTGACCCGTCAGCGCGTTGAGATAGGCGGGCAAGGTCGCCACCAGGGTCTTGCCTTCCCCCGTGCGCATTTCGGCAATCTTGCCGGCGTGCAAGACCATGCCACCAATCAATTGCACATCGAAGTGGCGCATCCTGAGCACACGGCGGGCCGCCTCGCGGACCGCGGCAAATGCTTCGGGCAACAACTGGTCGATCGATTCGCCTTGGGCAAGTCGATCGCGAAAGCGTGGCGTGAGCGCCGCCAGGTCCTGATCGGACAAGGCCTGCATCGAGGGTTCGAGCGCGTTAATTGCCCGGACGGTGCGTCCATAGCCCTTGAGCAGCCTGTCGTTGCGGCTGCCAAAAATCTTTCTAAGTACCGAGTTCATCATGCTGGCGTGATCCTTGCCCTGCTGGAACGCATTGAAAGTAAAAGGAAAACATGAGTGCAGGGGCAAACGGTCAATGATAGCATGCAAGCTTGTCCCGCTTCGATCGCATACGCGCGACAGACGCTACTGACGCGCACCAGGCGACCCGTGCTGGCGCGCATCGATCGACTGCCGTTAACTGGTGTCATGGCCTACACAAATCAAGTCCATCGAGCCTCATCGGCCGCGAGCGTTGGCAACCTGATGCAACGCGGCGAACTCGCGCCGGTCGTGGAGAAGGCACGTCATCTGGCCCGTTTAGGTACGCTGCTGTACGGCCTCATGCCGGCAGGATTGGCAGCCCAATGCCGTGTCGCCAATCTGGAGGAAGGCAAGCTGCACGTGCTTGCGTCATCCAACGCGACGGCAGCCAAACTACGCCAGCTCGCTCCCCGGTTGAGCGACGCATTGAGCAAAGCGGAGGGCCGCGAACTGACGCTTCGATTCAGCGTACAACCGGAATCGGGCCAGGGCACACCTGAGCCGGCACATGCCCGCCTGCTCGATCCGACCGCGGCAGCGCAGCTGGACGCCCTGGCAGCACGATTGCCCGATGGATCGCTGCGCAGGGCTGTACTCAGACTGGCGCAAAAGCGCGGTGGCTGAAGGGATATGGGCGACCGGTGACCAGTCACTGCCCGGCGGTCAGTGGTCGCTGAGTGGTGATCGGACAGCCGCAGCGAGGCAGCGAACCTCAGGCAGCGGACCTCAGGCAGCGGACCTCAGGCAGCGGACCTCAGGCAGCGGACCTCAGGCAGCGGACCTCAGGCAGCGAACCTCAGACATCGCCCGTCGGCCAAGCGCCTGCGGCCCTCGTTGCTCATTACGCGGGGGGTGGCAGGGTCTCGATGAATTGCTGCAGCAGGCTGTTGAATCGTGCCGCATCGTCGACGAACAGCGCATGACCGACCGATTCGACTACGGCGGTGCGGATGTCAGTGCGCTTGCGATTGACGGCCGCGGCCTGTAATGCAAATTGCGGGGTCACCACATACATGACCGGGCGCCGGGTTGCGTACAGGGCATCACGCCAGCGGGTGCGCGGCCACGGGTAGGACAGCAGATCGATACTTGCCTGCAAGGGGGTATGGAGACTGGCCTGTTCAATCGACTGCAGATACTCCGCGGACTGCGGCGTGCGATACATCGAGCGCACAAACTGATGCACCGTGGCAACACGGTCTTTGCGCAACTCTGCGATGAGGCTGTAGCCTGACTTCGATGGCTTGGGGGCAGGCTCCTCGCCCACCGAATTGTCGACCAGTACCAGCGCTGCATGATGCGCATCGCCGTAACGTTCAACATAGGCCAGTGCCTCGAGCACGGCCAGTGACCAGCCGACAATTACCGGGGGATCGACCTCGGCCGCGCTGATCAGTTCGCGAATGTCCTGTGCACGACGCTCAGGCGTATGCCCCGAGCGTGCGATGGCCGACATCCCCTGCGAGCGCGGATCAAACGCAATGACCCGATAGTGCTGTGAGAAAAATTCAATCTGCGGCGCCCAGATCGCTGCCGGCATGGTCCAACCAGGAATGAACAGCAGGCTGCGCCCGGCCCCCTGCTCCAGGTAGTGCAGACGCACCCCGTCGCTTGCTGTGAAATAGCGATCTTCGGCGCGGGCCGCTGACAGGCTCAAAGCAAGGCCACCTGCAAGGAGCAGCCGCATGAGTACCCGCAATGGGCAAGTCCTAGAGGGGTAGCACACGCTCGATCAACATCAAACCGAAGAACACGGCCACTGCAATAATTGCAATCTTCGCCGCCTGCCAGGCCATCCGCAGAAATCGCCGCTGTCCGGTGAACATCCACATGGCCACCATCATCGCCGACCACAGCGCGATCGCCACCACCAGCAGACGTACCACGATCATCGGTGCGATCCAGAGACAAGGACAGCGCGTGCCGACACTCAAGCCGCCGCGAGCGCAAACTGGCGGGTTACTGCGCGCGGCACCCGATCGGTATCACCATACGACACCCGCTCAAACGCGGTCTGATCGGCCAGTACGGCACGCAGCAGCCGGTTATTCAGCTCGTGCCCGGACTTGTGCGCGCTGAATGCGCCGAGCAGCGGCAGCCCGGCCATGTACAGATCACCAATGGCATCGAGCACCTTGTGCTTGACGAACTCGTTGGCATAGCGCAGCCCATCGGGATTGAGAATGCGGAATTCGTCCATGACCACCGCGTTGTCCAGATTGCCACCGAGTGCAAGACCATGGGCGCGCAGCGCCTCGACATCTTGCGCAAAACCAAATGTGCGTGCCCGCGCGATGTCCTTGCGGTACGGCGTCTCGCCGAGGTCAAAGACAACGGTCTGGCCAGTGCGATCGATGGCCGGATGATCAAAGTCGATCGTGAATTCAATCTTGAAACCATCATGGGGCTGCAGCCGTGCCCACTTGTCGCCCTCGACCACCTCGATCATGCGACGAATACGCAGGAACTGCTTGGGCGCGGCCTGCTCGATGGTGCCGACGGACTGAATCAGATACACAAACGGTGCCGCGCTGCCATCAAGAATGGGGACTTCGGGCCCGCTCAACTCAACCCGCAAATTGTCCACGCCCATGCCCGCCAGTGCCGACATCAAGTGCTCGACCGTCGCCACCTTGAAATCGCCCTCACACAGCGAGGTGCACAGCCGGGTGTCGGTCACCAGGGACGGATCGACCTTGAGCGTGGGGGCGCCAGCCAGGTCCATGCGCTGGAACACGATGCCCGAGTCCTCTGGCGCCGGCCGCAAGGTCATGCTGACGCGCGCCCCGGTGTGCAGACCCACACCTGTGGCCGAAACCGGCGTCTTGAGCGTTCGTTGTCGAATCATGGTGATCGGTGACCGTGAGGTCATGGCATGGCTGGTGTCGATGATACCCGCGAAACGGGCCACAGACCGCCTCGGTTGACGCGGGCGCAACCTGCGCCGGGCCACCAGCGTCAAAAAATGATACCGTTACAGACTGTCCCACCCTGGTTTGAGTCCGCAATGCCTCGTCACCGGTCGTTTATTCCGAACGGCGTGATTCCCGCCGTGCTGTTGCCATTCCACGACGATCTTTCGATCGATGAGTCGGCCTATCGGGCACATTTGCGCGATGTCTGCGCCAATGAGGGCATCAGTGCCATCACCATCAACGCCCATTCCACCGAGGCCGCGTCGTGCACCTTTGAAGAACAGCGCGAGGTGCTGACTATCACCCAGGATGAAGTCGGCGCTCGTCTGCCGATCGTGCATGGCGTGTATGCCGAAGGCAGTCTGGAGGCGGCGCGGATTGCCGCAATGGCAACCGCGGGCGGCGCGTCGGCGCTGCTGGTGTTCCCGCCCGGTCCGTTCACCATGGGGCATCGACCAGCAAACGTCATCGCACATTTCAAGCACATTGCAGACGCCTCTGACTTGCCCATCATCGTATTCCAGTATCCGCTGGCAGGCGGCCAGGGCTACCCCATGGCCACCTTGCTTGAATTGCTTGACGCGGTACCGCAGATTCGCGCGATCAAGGACTGGTGCTCGAATCCGGCCTTGCACGAACGCCATGTTCGTTTGCTGCAATCGCGCGATCCGGTGGTGAACGTGTTGAGCACCCACAGCGCCTGGCTGATGGGTTCACTGGTGCTCGGTTGCAATGGGTTGCTGTCAGGTTCGGGCTCGGTGATCGCCGGCTTGCAGGCAAAGCTGTTTCAGGCGGTCCGGGCCGGCGACCTCAAGGCCGCACAAGCCATCAACGATCGCATCGCGCCCACTGCGCAGATTTTCTACAGCGAACCGTGGATCGACATGCATAACCGCATGAAGGAAGCCCTGGTTCTGATGGGCAAATTGCCGCGTGCCGTGGTGCGGCCACCACTCACCAAGTTGCCGGCGGCAGACATCGAACAGATTCGCCTCGCGCTGGTGGCGGCGGGTTTGCTCGATTCGGCGCCCCTGCGGGCAGCCGCCTAACCAGCCTGATCACTCAGCGCCGGCCGGCGTGGAGCGACTGGGTCGTTCTGGGCGACTCTTGGTGTCCTGCATAGAGTCGGGTTGAACAGCACCCCGGCAGCGGCTCAATAACGATCGGGCACGAACAGTTCGTCAGGCACCGGATGACGCTGGTAGTCGTCATGATGGACCCTGGGTGGCAATTCGACCGGCGGATGCATCACTTCGTGGTAGTCAAATAACGACAGCAAATGGTTGATGCAGTTGAGCCGCGCCTTTTGCTTGTCGACCGCCTGCACCACCCACCAGCGCGCCTCATCGATATGCGTGCGATCAAGCATCACCTCTTTCGCGCGCGTGTAGTCCTCCCAGCGGCTGCGCGATTCCAGATCCATCGGGCTCAACTTCCATTGCTTGAGCGGATCGTGGATGCGGCACTTGAAGCGGAATTCCTGTTCCTCGTCGGTGATCGAGAACCAGTACTTGATCAAATGAATGCCTGAGCGCACCAGCATTTTTTCGAATTCCGGCACCGAGCGATAGAACTCCTCGTACTCAGCTTCGGTGCAAAAGCCCATTACCCGCTCAACACCGGCGCGGTTGTACCAGCTGCGGTCAAACAGCACCATTTCGCCCGCGGCGGGCAGGTGCGACACATAGCGCTGGAAGTACCACTGCGACCGTTCACGCTCGGTCGGTGCTGGCAGCGCGGCGACCCGGCACACGCGCGGATTGAGTCGCTGGGTGATGCGCTTGATCACCCCACCCTTGCCCGCAGCATCACGGCCTTCGAACAGAATCACGACTTTCATCCGCTCGGCCACGATCCAGTCCTGCAATTTGACGAGCTCGCCTTGCAGACGCATCAATTCGCCAAAATACTGGCGCCGCTCCAGACGCTCACGCGCCTGCGTCTCGGCGGAAACAGGTGTTTGCAGCGCGGCCGGAACATGGTCTTCCAGCTCGAGTTCGAGCTCTTCGTCCAGATTGTCCAGAAAGTCCTGATGGGCGCGCTCGAACAGCGCGGCTTCAGTTTTGTCGGAGGTCTGAGGCATTGGGAGAACCAGTGTGAACGAGGACCGGGGGCAGATTGCACGGATTTTGTGACAAGACCATGTCAGTCACCCGCCTGCTGGCGGGACGGATGACTGACACGGGTCCTCGGGTGCCTGCCTGCTGATCAGTCGGCCTGCTTGCGCAGAAACGCCGGAATATCCAGCCTGTCCATGCCGCTCAACTGCATCGCCTCGACCGTTGCTGCGCGGTTGTGCCGAATGATGCTGGGCCGTGCCCCGGTCTCATACGGACCTTCGGCAAACGGCGTGTTGTCGGTGCCGGTACGGCTGATGACCTGCAGTGGCTTGCCCATCTTCTGTTGCTGCGCACCGAGACCGGTGGCAACCACGGTGACGCGCAGATTCTCGCCCATCGCTTCGTCATAGACCGCGCCGAAGATGATGGTGGCCTCATCGGCGGCAAAGCCACGGACCGTGTTCATCACCTCATTGACTTCACGCATCTTGAGTGAATCGCTCGCCGTGATGTTCACCAGGACACCGCGGGCGCCCGACAGATTCACCCCTTCGAGCAGCGGGCTGGCAACCGCCTGCTCGGCCGCCAGCCGGGCGCGATCGACACCGCTCGCGAACGCCGAACCCATCATGGCCATGCCCATTTCGGACATCACCGTGCGCACGTCCTCGAAGTCAACGTTGACCAGACCCGGACAGTTGATGATTTCGGCGATGCCGGCCACTGCGTTGTGCAGTACGTCGTCAGCTGCCTTGAACGCATCGCGCATGCTGACATCGTCGCCCAGCACTTCCATCAGACGCTCGTTGAGGATGACGATGAGCGAGTCGACGTGGCGCGACAGCTGTTCGATGCCCGCCTCGGCGACGCGGATCCGCTTGCCTTCGAATTCGAAGGGTTTGGTAACCACCGCAACGGTCAGAATACCCATTTCCTTGGCCACTTCAGCCACTACGGGGGCGGCCCCGGTACCGGTGCCCCCGCCCATGCCGGCAGTGATGAACACCATATTGGCGCCCTCCAGGGCCTCACGAATGGCCTCGCGATGCTCAAGGGCCGCCGCATGACCGGCCTCTGGTTTGGCGCCAGCGCCCAGACCGGTGCTACCCAGTTGAATCTGGGTGCGTGCGGTGCAGCGGGCAAGCGACTGCGCATCGGTGTTGGCGACGACGAACTCGACGCCATTGACACCGTTACGAATCATGTGCTCGACCGCGTTGCCACCCGCGCCTCCCACACCCACTACCTTGATGACCGTGCCAGCGGCCGGGTTATCGACGATTTCAAACTTCATGAGAACCTCCTGTTGAGAGACTGAACGCACCCGAAAAAATTACCTTTACTGCCACCTGCCGAAGAATGTCCGACCTGATCCCGCCACCCGCCTGCACGCGCTGGCAAGACCACCACAGATCAGAAATTCTTTTGAAACCAATCCTTCATTCTCGACATCGTCTGCCTGAACGAACCACTTTGACGCGCCGCCAGTCCGCGACGAATCTGTCCCTGCCCTTCTATCAGCAATCCCATCAAAGTCGCGTAGCGCGGCTTGCAGATCACATCAGCCAGCGCGGCTGAATAGCGCGGGCTGCCGATGCGTACCGGCAGATCGAATATCTCCATGCCCAGGTCCGTCATTCCGGGCATCGCGGCGCAGCCCCCGGTCAGCACAACCCCGGACGAAATCAGCTCTTCATAGCCGGACTGTCGCAGCACCTGCTGGACATGCGAAAAAATCTCCTCGACACGCGGCTCGATGACTTCGGCGAGCATCTGGCGCGACAAGGTGCGTGGCCCGCGGTCACCCAGCCCTGGAACCTCGATCAAATCGTCTGCGGCAGCCAGGCTGCGCAAGGCGCACCCGTATTTCACCTTGATCTCCTCGGCCTCCGGGGTCGGGGTACGCAGGGCCATGGCGATATCGCTGGTGATCTGATCACCCGCAATGGGCAGAACCGCGGTATGCCGTATCGCCCCATGGGTGAATACCGCCACGTCAGTGGTGCCCCCACCGATGTCGACCAGACACACGCCAAGGTCTTTCTCATCTTCGGTGAGCACCGCCAGGCTGGAGGCCAGCGGCTGCAGGATCAGATCGGCCACTTCAAGGCCGCACCGGCGCACGCACTTGATGATGTTCTGCGCTGCCGACACCGCGCCGGTGACAATATGCACCTTGACTTCAAGCCGCACACCGCTCATGCCGATCGGCTCGCGGATACTGTCCTGCCCGTCGATCACGAACTCTTGCGGCAGGATATGCAGCACCTGCTGATCGGTGGGAATGGCAATCGCACGAGCGGTTTCAACGACCCGCTCAACATCACCTCCGGTCACCTCGCGTTCGCGCAACGGGAGCATGCCGGTTGAGTTGAAGCTGCGAATGTGGCTACCGGCAATGCCTGTATAGACCGACTGCACCTTCACCCCTGACATCAGCTCGGCCTCTTCCAGCGCCTTCTGGATTGCCCCCACGGTGGCCTCGATATTGACGACGACTCCCTTCTTCAAGCCGCGCGATTCCTGCGTGCCAAGACCAATCAGGTTAAGCCCGCCCTGATCGTCAATCTCGGCAACGCCGGCCACCACTTTGGATGTGCCGATGTCCAGACCGACGACGATGGTTCTTTGTTCCCTGCTCATGTCAGTGATGTTCCTTCAAGCTGCCTCCGGCGCAATGCGAAGCGCGGCGTTGGTGGCCGGTTTGCGTGCTGGCTGGGGTATTCCTGGCGGCCCTGGCCGTGCACCGCGCGATTCGGCCGTCTCAGGCAAACGCAGCGCGAACCCATTCGGATAGCGAAGATCAAGGCGGGTGAACTTGCCTCGTGGCAAGTGGGCAAGCGTATCGGGATAGATGCGGGCCACACGCAACAGGCGATCCTCTGCGGTTTCACTGGCACCATCGCGTCCCAGCGCGATCGACGTACCGTCGGTTAGCGTCAATTCCCACGAATAGCGATTGGTGAGCGCAATGGCGGACAATTCGCGGCCGAGTGACTTGAGAATCACGCGAAACCGATGGTAGTGGTCAGTCACTTCGAATTCGGTGCCCTGCGGGCCGCTGAAATGGGGCAGCGCGGCCGCGGTATCGCCATTGAACAACTCGCCCCAGCTATTGACAAGCTGGTGGTCTGACCACCGCGCAATCGGTTCCTGTGCCTCGACAATGACTTCAAGTCGGTCCGGCCACACCCGCCGCACGCTGGCATGCCGCACCCAGGGCACAGTCTCGACCCAACGCCGCACCTCGGCCAGATCGGCCGAGAAGAAATTGCCCAGTGTGCGACCGGCAAATGCCTCGACGAGTTGCTCGCGTGACACATTGTTGAGCTCACCGGTCACATGCACGGTGCGCAATGGCAAGGCGGTTGAATTGAGCGCAGCCACTGCCAGCAGTTTGGCCACGATCAGCACGCACAGCGCGAACATCAGATTGGCCACCAGGTTGAGCAATCGTGTGTTGTTCCACATAGGCTCAGCCCCCGAGCGATGCCGCAGCGAGGATGCGCAGGCACAGCGGCCCGAACTCGATGCCCGCATGACGCGCAGCCATCGGCACCAGCGAATGATCGGTCATACCAGGCGCCGTGTTGACTTCAAGAAAATACGGCGCGCCCTCCGCATCGAGCATGAAATCAACCCGCCCCCAGCCGCGACACCCCAAGGTATCAAAGGCCGCCAGGGCTGCGGCCTGCAATGACTGCTCGTGCTGCGGCGCCAGTCCGCAGGGCAACAGGTAGCGGGTGTCATCGGCCACATACTTCGCCTGGTAATCATAGAACTCGCGCGGCGTCTCAAGACCGATGAGGGGCAATACTTCGCGTCCAAGCACACCCGCGGTCAATTCCTTGCCGCTCACAAATCGCTCGGCGATGACGACCCGGTCGTGGGCCGCCGCCAGGTGCCAGGCCGGCTCCAGATCAGCCACGGCATTTACCTTGCTCATTCCGATCGAGGAGCCTTCATTGGCCGGCTTGACCATCAACGGAAGACCGAGCCTTTGCGTGACCGCCGTGAAATCGCTGTTCCGATCGATCAGCTCAAACGGTGGTGTCGGCACGCCGCTTGCCTGCCACAGCAACTTGGTACGCCATTTGTCCATTGCGAGCGCACTGGCGAGGACTCCGGAGCCGGTATACGGGATCCCCAGCAATTCAAGCGCACCCTGCACGGTGCCATCCTCACCGGGGCGCCCGTGCAGGACATTGAACACGGCGTCAACGCCAAGGTCGGTGAGTTCGGTCAGATTGCGTTCGGCCAGATCAAATGCGATCACGTCCAAACCCTCTGCGCGCAAGGCTGCGATCACCATGGCACCACTACGCAGCGAGACTTCGCGCTCGGCTGAGCGACCGCCGAGCAGCACCGCCACACGCTGACAGGACGGCACCGCCTGCGCGGCTGCAGCCTGAATGTCATACCGGGCGCTCATTGCAGCGCCTCGCCGAGAATGCGCACTTCCGGGTGCAGATCGACACCGGTTCGTTCGCGCACGATACGGCGCACCGTGTTGATCAGTGTCTCGATGTCGGCCGCGCTGCCCGCGCCGCCCGGATTCACGATGAAGTTGGCATGCTTGGTGGAGACCTGCGCGCCGCCCACGGTCAAGCCCTTCAAGCCACAGGATTCAATCAGGCGGGCGGCAAAATCACCGGGCGGATTGCGAAATACCGACCCAGCATTGGGCAAATTAAGCGGCTGAGTCGCCACCCGCTGCACCAGCAGGTCACGGATACGCGCGCGCGCCGCAGTGACATCGCCAGGCGGAAAGCTGAACCAGGCACCAGTGAACCATTCTTCGGTCTGCTCGGCCTCATCGAGCGCGGTCGATTGCGTGCGGCGGCGACACTGGCGATAGCTGATCTCGTAGTCGTCGGGAAAGCGCTGATGGAACTTGCCGCGGCGGTCGATCGTCTCGACTCTACTGACGACGTCCCAGGTCTCGCTGCCATAGCAGCCAGCATTCATCTCCAACGCGCCACCCACCGTCCCCGGAATACCGGCAAGGAACTCACTCCCCGCAAAACCATGACCTGCGGCGTAGCGTGCCAACTTCGGGCATGCCACCCCGGCATCTGCAAAAATCAGGCTCTTTTCGCACCGAATCTGACCCCGCGTATTGTGCATGAGGATGACCGTTCCGCGGTAGCCCCCGTCACGAATAAGAAGGTTGCTACCGAGGCCAACAAAGAGTACCGGTTCGCGCGCCGGGAGACCGGCCAGGAAGGCCGCAAGGGAATGCCGGTCAGCGGGGTGGATCGCCTGACGCGCATGTCCACCCGCGCGCCAGCTGACGTGCGCGGCCATCGGTTCGTCAGGTTGGAGCTGGGCCGTCATGACGCGCCTTGCACCAGACGGGCTGCAACGGTGCCGATGGAACCGGCCCCCATGACCACGATCACGTCGCCGGCGCGCGCCACTTGCCGGAGTGCGCTCACCATATCGGTGACGGTCTCCACGAACACCGGTTCGACCCGTCCGCTGACGCGCAAGGCGCGTGCGAGGGCGCGACCATCAGCAGCCACGATCGGTGCCTCGCCAGCCGGATAGACTTCGCACAGCACCAGCGCATCGGCACCGGACAGAACGCGCACGAAATCTTCAAACAAATCACGAGTGCGGGTATAGCGATGCGGTTGAAAGGCCAGCACCACCCGGCGCCCGGGGAATGCACCGCGGGCCGCCTCGAGCGTTGCCTGCATTTCAACCGGGTGGTGGCCATAGTCATCGATCACCGTGGCGCTGCCGCCAGTGGCCAGTGCAATGTCGCCATGGCGCTGAAAGCGCCGCCCAACGCCGCGGAACTCACGCAGGGCCTTGGCAATCGAGGCATCGTCAACCCCCAGCTCATCGGCAATGGCAATGGCGGCCAGCGCGTTTTGCACGTTGTGCCGACCGGGCAGATTGAGGGTAATGGCGAGCGACGCCGGATTGCCCTCCCGCTCGACCTTGAACGTCATGGTCGGACCGTCAGCCTGCACATCGACCGCGCGCACCTGAGCGTCACTCGCAAAACCGTAGGTAATGACCGTCTTCGATACGAACGGAATGATTTCGCGTACATGACGATCATCCACGCAGAGCACCGCGGCACCGTAGAAAGGCAGGTTCTGCAGGAAAGCGACAAAGGCCTGCCGCAGCCGGGCGAAATCGTGCTGATAAGTCTCCATGTGGTCAGCATCGATATTGGTGATGACCGCCATGACCGGTTGCAGGTGCAGAAACGAGGCATCCGATTCATCGGCTTCGACCACAATGAATTCGCCCGCCCCGAGACGGGCGTTTGATGCGGCGCTGGTGAGTCGCCCACCAATCACAAAGGTGGGGTCGAGGCCCGCCTCGGCGAGCACGCTGGCCACCAGACTGGTCGTGGTGGTCTTGCCGTGCGTACCGGCCACGGCGATGCCCTGACGCAGGCGCATGAGTTCAGCCAGCATCAACGCTCGCGGCACCACGGGGGTTCGCGCCGCTCTGGCCGCCTGAACCTCAGGGTTATCCGAGCCTACGGCCGTTGATACCACCACCGCATCGGCGCCCTGGACATTGCTCGCGTCATGGCCGATGGCGATGCGCACGCCGCGCTCAGCAAGTCGATCGGTCGATGCATTGCGGCTCAAATCCGAACCGCTCACCTCATAGCCCAGGGTTACCAGCACCTCGGCAATGCCGCTCATGCCCGAGCCACCAATACCGACGAAATGAATCCGCCTGACCTTGTGCTTCATAGTGCCACCCCAATGCAGTGCGACATCACCTGCTGCGCCGCCTGCGCGGTTCCGAGGACGCGCGCGCGCTGCGCCATGCCGAGCAGGCGATCTCGCGTCAACTCGCTAATCAGTGCCGCGAGCGTTGCCGGATTGAGTTTGGCCTGTGGCAACAGAATGGCAGCACCGGCCTCAGACAAGAATCGTGCATTGGCGCTTTGGTGATCGTCGATGGCGTGCGGATAGGGCACCAGAATGGCTGCCACGCCAGCGCTGGCCAGTTCGGCCACCGTGGTGGCACCGGCCCGGCAGATCACCAGATCGGCGCTGGCATACAGACTGGCCATGTCCTCGATGAACGCGCGCAGATCACCTTCGACGCCAGCGGCACGGTAGGCCTGTCGCAACGCGTCAAGATGGCGCTCTCCGGCCTGATGTACCACCTGTGGACGCTGCTCGAAGGCAATCTGAGCGAGTGCCTGCGGGACACACTCGTTGAGCGCCTGCGCACCCAGACTACCGCCGATCACGACCAGCCGCAGGCGCCCGCTACGCGGCGCAAAGCGTTCACCTGGTGCGGCGATCGCGGCAATGGACGAGCGCACCGGATTACCCGTCAGCAGAGCGCGCGTCAGTGATCCCGGAAAACTCTCCAGCACCCGGTTCGCGACCCGTGCAAGCGCGCGGTTGGCACTGCCCGCGACGCGGTTCTGCTCGTGGATGACCAACGGGTAGCCGAGCAGGCGGGCCGCGCAACCACCGGGTAGACTGATATAGCCACCCATGCCGAGCACAACCGCCGGTTTGACGCGACGCAAAATGCGCATCGATTGCCACAGCGCACGCGGCACCGTGAACGGTAACATCAGCCGGGTGCGCCAGTGCTTGCCGCGTACCCCTGAGAATTCGACGGGATGCATCGGATAGGCGAACGGCGCCACCAGGCGGTTTTCCATCCCCGCCGGCGTGCCCATCCAGTGCACCAGCCAGCCGGCGGCAACCAGGCACTCAGCCACCGCCAGCGCCGGCATCACATGCCCCGCAGTACCACCGGCCATGATGAGGATCGTGCGCATCAGCGTGCCCCCGCGCGCGAACAGGCACAGGCTGCACTGAGCAACATGCCTCGGGTGAGGATGATGGCAGTCGCGCTCATGCCGGCAATCCGCGCTGCAACTGGCGCGATTCCCAATCGATGCGCATCACCACTGCGATGGCCATGCAATTGGCCACGATACCGCTGCCCCCATAGCTCATCAGCGGCAGGGTCAGACCCTTGGTGGGCAGTATCCCCATGTTCACGCCCATGTTGATGAACGACTGCACTCCCAGCCAGGTGCCGATGCCATACGCGGTGAGCGATGAGAATGGACGATCGAGGCAGGCGGCGCGCCGGGCAATCACAAACACCCGCAGGATCAGTACCGAAAAGAGCAAAGTAACCACGCACACGCCGGCAAAGCCCAGTTCCTCGGCAATCACGGCCAGGAGAAAATCGGTGTGCGCCTCGGGCAGGTAGAACAACTTTTCAAGACTGCCACCCAAGCCGACACCCCACCACTGCCCGCGACCGAAGGCAATCAACGAGTGACTCAGCTGATAGCCGCGTCCGAGCGCATCGGCCCACGGATCCATGAAGCCGAACATGCGGTCGCGCCGATAGGGCGAGGTGAACACCAGCACGGCAAAGCCGACAAACATGAGCATCAGGACACCAATGAACCAGCGCCAGTTCATGCCACCAATGAAAAGCACCGAGATGCCGATCGCCGCGATCACCACGAACGCGCCAAAGTCCGGCTCGCGCAGAAGGATGAAACCGACCAGCAGGATCAGCCCGAACATCGGCAGGAGCCCGCGCGTGAGGCTGTAGAGCAGGTCCATCTTGCGGCAGGTGTAGTCGGCGGCGTAGAGCGCCACGGCCAGTTTCATGAATTCGGAGGGCTGCAGGCTGAACGGCCCTACCGGCACCCACCGTCTGGCCCCGTTCACATCACGCCCGATGCCCGGTATCAGCACCAGTATCAACATGGCCAATCCGGCCATGAACAACCACGGGGCAAGCTCCTGCCAGGTTTTGCTGGGGATTTGAAACGTCACCAATCCAACCAGCAGGCCGATCGCCACGAAAGTCGCCTGGCGGTAGAGGAAGTAACCGGTCTGGTGATGAAAATTCCCGCTCGCCTCGGCAATGGCTACCGAGGAGGAATACACCATGATCAAGCCGAGCACGAGGAGCAGCAAAGTTGACCAGAACAAGGCCTGGTCATAATCGAGCGAGAGCTGGGCGCGTCGAAACCGGCGCATGCGCTCGGGACTGCGCAGGGCGAGTCCGGGCCAGAACGGCAGGTGATTGAGCAGACGCGCAAGTCCGTCAGACATGGCAGGTCTCCTTGACGGCCGCTACGAACACCTCGGCGCGGTGCGCATAGTCACGGAACATGTCCAGACTCGCGCAAGCCGGCGAGAGCAGCACGACATCACCAGACAGAGCTGCCGCACGCGCCTGTGCGACGGCCTGCTGCATGGAGTCGGCATGACTGATCCGGGTGGTGCCTTGCAGGGCCTGCTGCAAGCGTGCGGCATCGCGACCAATCAACACGACCTGGCGGACGTGGCGGCCAACCGGTCCGCTGAGCGGCGCAAACGATTGCCCCTTGCCATCGCCACCGGCGATCAGCACCAGCCGGGCGCCGGTGGCCGCCAGATCCGGCGCCAGTCCTTCAATCGCCGCAATGGTTGCACCGACATTGGTCCCTTTGGAATCGTCATAGAAGCGCACGCCGTCGCGCTCGGCCACCAGTTCTACCCGATGTGGCAGACCACGAAAACCGGCCAGCGCGGTCGCCAGACCGCTGCGGTCGACTGGTAACGAATCAATCAACGCCAGGGCGGCCAGTGCATTGGCCGCGTTATGTCGACCGGCCAGGTGCAGGCGCGAGCAGGGCAATATCGGCTGCTCACCGCGGGCGAGCCACGCGGCACCAGCACACTCAATGAGGCCGTAACTGGTCGCTGAGTCAGGGGGCTGCAGTCCGAACGTGCTGAGTGTCGTCCCCTGCTCGCGCATGGCAAGACTGGCGGGATCGTCCCGATTGAGGACCTGGTGACGTGCGCCGATGAAAATGCGCCGTTTGGCGCAGGCATAGGCGGCCAGATTGGGATAGCGATCCAGGTGATCTTCGCTCAGATTGAGCATTGCAGCCGAGTCAGCCGCCAGGCTTGCGGTCAGCTCGAGCTGATAGCTCGACAGTTCAAGCACCCAGGCCTGCGGCGCACGCCCCGAGCGTTCACGGTCGAGCAATGCATCAAGCGCCGCCGGTCCGATGTTGCCTGCCACTTCGACGTCGATGCCGGCGGAGCGCAGCAACGCGCCAGTGAGGGCGGTCACCGTAGTCTTGCCGTTGGTCCCGGTGATCGCCAGCACCCACGGGCGGGGATTTTGTGGCAGCGCGGCGGCAAACAATTCGATGTCGCCGACGATCTCGACACCGCTTGCCTGCGCATGTGCAATCGCCGGCTGCAGTCGTGACACCCCGGGACTGAGCACCACCAGATCAATCGATTCAAACAATTCGGTCCCGAGCGGACCCGGACGCCAATCGACCTTTGCCTGCACGCCGCTGGCGGCACTGAAGGCGTGCAGACGCGCCAGTCCGCGGGGCTGATCGGCGGTGTCATGGACGCGCACCAGGGCCGCCTCGCGATCGAGCAGAAAGCGCACCACCGAGAGCCCGGTGGCCCCCAGGCCCAGCACCAGGGCGCGGCGTCCCTTCAGTGATCCGGATAGCGGCATCGCTCAGCGTAATTTGAGGGTGGACAGACCGACCAGCACCAACATCATGGTGATGATCCAGAAACGCACCACCACCTGGTTTTCTTTCCAGCCTCCCAGTTCGAAGTGGTGATGCAACGGTGCCATGCGAAAAACGCGGCGCCCCCCGGTGGCCTTGAAAAAGGCAACCTGAATCATCACCGACAGTGTTTCGGCGACAAATACGCCTCCCATGACAAAGAGCACAATCTCCTGTCGCACGATGACCGCGACGGTGCCCAGTGCAGCGCCAAGCGCCAGGGCACCCACATCGCCCATGAACACCTGCGCCGGATAGGCATTGAACCAAAGGAATCCAAGTCCGGCGCCAACCATCGCGGCGCAAAACACTGCCAACTCGCCCGCTCCGGGGATACTGGGAAAGAACAGGTAGCGGGCATACACCGCGTTGCCCACCACATAGGCAAACACGCCCAGCGCACCGGCTACCAGCACGGCGGGCATGATCGCCAGTCCATCGAGCCCATCGGTCAGATTGACTGCATTGGATGAACCCACGATGACCAGATAGGTGAGCACGATGAAGCCGACACCGCCCAGCGGATAGGCAACGTTCTTGAAAAACGGCACCAGCAGGTCGGTCTTGCCGGGCAGATCGAGGGTCATGCCGCTTTGCAGCCAGGCGAAGAACAGTTCAAAACCTTTGTCCGACGATGGTGCATTGATGGCAAAGGCAAGAAAGACGGCTGCGGCCAGCGCGATCACCGATTGCCAGAAGAACTTGGTCTTTGCCGGCAGGCCTTTGGGATTGCGCTGAACCACCTTGCGATAGTCATCGACCCAGCCGAGCCAGCCGTGGCCGAGCGTAACAATCAGCACCACGATGACAAAGCGGTTGCGCATGTCAGCCCACAACATGGTGGTGACTGCAATCGATAGCAGGATCAAGGCGCCGCCCATGGTCGGCGTGCCGGCCTTGACCAGATGGGTTTGCGGTCCGTCACTGCGCACCGCCTGACCAATTTTGTATTGCGTCAGCTTGCGGATGACCAAGGGACCGAGCAGCAGTGACAGACCCAGCGCGGTGAGCGTTGCCAGTACTGCGCGCAGCGAGATATAGCTGAACACGTTGAACATCCGCATGTCGCGGCCCAGCCACAGTGCCAATTCATAGAGCATGTCTAAATACCCACTTCAATGTTCGCTGCAGTGGCCGTGGCCCCCGGTGCCGCCAGCGCCTCCACCACGCGCTCCATGCGCATGAACCGCGAACCCTTTACCAATACCGTGGTCATGCCGCCCAACTGACTGCGCGCAGCCGCTCCCAGAGCACCGACATCCTCGAAATGGCGCGCAGCCGGCCCGAATGCCAGGCACGACGCCCTCGCTGCGGAGCCGGTGGCGAGCAGGACATCAATACGCTGCTGCGCCGCGTAGAGGCCGATTTCACGATGGAACTGATCGCCCTGATCACCCACCTCGCCCATATCGCCAAGGACCAGCACCGTGCGGCCGCCGCTACCAGCAAGCACGTCAATCGCGGCACGGACCGAATCCGGATTGGCGTTGTAGCTGTCATCTATCAGGGTCGCCCCGCCCTCACCCGCACGCACCTGCATGCGTCCGCGCGCCGGCTTGAAGGCGGCCAGACCACGGGCGATCGCCTCAGCGGTGCAACCGGCGGCGTGTGCTGCCGCGGCGGCCGAAAGGGCGTTACGGACGTTATGCACACCGGGTATCGCCAGCTGGGTGCGGATTACGATCCCGGCGAGATTGATCTCAAGCACGCTGGCGGTCGGTGCGAGCGTGGACCGGACATGCACCTGCGCCGGTCCACCAAGCCCGAAGGTGCACACGGTGCGCGCGCCGGCACGCTCGCGCCACAACGCTGCGTGTTCATCATCGGCATTGATCACGAGCACCCCTGATGCGGGCAGGCTGTCAATCAGGCAGGCATGTTCCCGTGCCACGGCATCGACCCCGTGCAGGAACTCCTGGTGCTCGCGTTGCGCGTTGGTAATCAACCCAATCGTCGGGCATGCAATCGCCGCCAGCGTGGTGGTCTCACCCGGATGATTCATGCCGATTTCGAACACTGCCGCCGCGTGCTCGGACCGCAGGCGCAGTACCGACAAAGGCAGCCCAATGTCATTGTTGAAATTCCCCTGGGTCGCCAGCGCATGTGCCGCACCGTGGTGCGCGCGCAGAATGGCCGCCACCATATCCTTGGTGGTGGTCTTGCCATTCGAACCGACCACCGCTATGACCGGCAGGGCATGGCGCTTGCGCCAGTAAGTCGCAAGGGCAGACAGCCCCTGGCGGACATCGGCAACCGCGAGTAGCGCCAGCCCCGCCGGTGGGCGATGCGTTTGCGCCCATTCACTGTCAACCAGTGCTGCGACCGCGCCGCTAGCCGCTGCCACCTGGACAAAGTCGTGGCCATCGAAGTGCTCGCCCTTCAGCGCGATGAACAGGACTCCTGGTTCGATGCTCCGACTGTCGGTCGACACGCTGGTGAAGCGGATGTCCTCCGAGTGTCCCGCGGGAGTGAGCAACTGCGCGTCGATGGCCGCCGCCGCTTCGCGCACGCTCAACATACTGCCCCTCCCCCTGCCGAGGGCGACGCCAGTTGTCGCAGGCGCCAGCGCGACAGGGCCTGCTGTGCCTGAGTCAGATCGGAAAACGGCGTCTTCACACCACCGATCTCCTGATAATGTTCATGGCCCTTGCCGGCCACCAACACCACATCGCAACCCTGCGCGTGGGCAATTGCCAGCTCGATCGCGTTGGCACGGTCGAGTTCGGTCTGCACATCGGCGCGGCGGGTCGCGCTTGCCAGTGCGACACCGGCCACAACATCATCGGCAATCGCCTGTGGTGACTCGCCGCGCGGATTATCGCTGGTCAGTACGACGCGATCAGCGCGTTCGGCGGCCAGTTGCCCCATGCTCGCGCGCTTGCCGCGATCACGGTCACCACCACAGCCGAAAGTGACTATCAGGCGACCTCCGCGCGCAGTGCTGATCTCGCGTGCCGTATCGAGAGCATTGGCCAGCGCATCGGGCGTGTGCGCATAGTCGATCAGGACGAGCGGGCAGGCCGCACCCCCTACACGCTGCATGCGACCAGGCACGGGCTGCAGACGTGCCATGGCCTCGGCAATGGCAGGCAGCGACCAGTCCAGAGCGATCAGCGCACCGGCAACGGCAAGCAGATTGGCAACATTGAAGCGCCCGGCCAGAAGTGTTGCCACTGGTTCACTGGCGCCCCCTTCGCAGAGCCTGAAATCCATACCACGATCATGGTGGACGATGTCGCGCGCCTCGACCAGACGCACGCTTCGGCGCGTGCTCGGGCCGCCATTGAGGCTGTAGGCAATACATTGCAAGTTGGACCCGGCCAGCGCATCGAGCAACCGTTCACCCAGCGGATCGTCTTGATTGCACACGGCGTGGGTCAGGCCCGCGGCGGCAAACAAGCCGAGCTTGGCCTCGGCATAGGCACGCATGGTGTGGTGGTAATCCAGGTGGTCGCGGGTGAAATTGGTCAGGATGGCGCAATCAATGCTGACGCCTTCGATGCGCCCCTGCTCAATGCCAATCGACGAGGCTTCCATCGCCAGGCGTCCGGCGCCCCGATCGACCAATTCACGCAACAACTGCTGCAGCGAACAGGCCTCGGGCGTGGTGTTCACCGCCGTCGAAGGCTCACCGGCCAGACCCGCACCCAACGTACCAATGACCGCGCTGCAGTCTCCGGCCTGCGCCAGCGCCTGTGCCAGCCATTGCGATACCGAGGTCTTGCCATTGGTTCCGGTTACCGCGGCAATCCACAGCGATTCGCTCGGCTGCTGATAGATGCTGGCGGCGAGCACGCCGCTGACCCGGCCCAACTGCGGTACGGCAAACCCGGCCACACCCGGTGGTAGCGTCACCGCGTCACCGCCGTGCGCTTCCCACAGCACCGCGTGCGCGCCGCGCCTGAGCGCGTCAGGGATATGGGCACGGCCATCGGCACGCGCACCGGGCAGTGCCAGAAACAAATCACCGGGCCGCATGGTGCGGCTATCCACACTGACGCGCGACAGTTGCGTGCCTGAATCGCGCAGCCGCTGCACAATCCGCGCTGACTGTATGCGCACGGTCGCGCTGCGCTCGCGCGCATCCGCGAGCAATGCGCCGATGTGCGCCACATCCGGAATATCGACCGCTGTCGAGGACACCGTGAGACTCATGTGCCCTCCTCGACTACACCATCGGAGGTTGGCAGCGCGATCGGTGTCAGCGGCGCATCGGGCGCGATATTGAACATGCGCAGCGCGCCGCTCATCACCGTGGCAAACACCGGGGCGGCGACCTGACCGCCGTAGTATTCGCCCGAATGCGGCTCGTCGATCATTACCGCAATCACAAAACGCGGATGTGACGCCGGTGCCATTCCGACGAATGAAGCAATATATTTGCTCTCGGAGTAGGTACCGTTTTCCGGCTTGTGTGCCGTCCCGGTCTTGCCACCCACTCGATAGCCAACGATTTGCGCAGCCGGTGCCGTGCCACCGGGCTGCACCGCCATTTCCAGCATCGTGCGCACCTGCTTTGCCGTCTTGGCACTGATCACCCGATGCGCCTCGGGCTCAGCGACCGAGCGCGTGAGCGATATTGGAATGACTTCGCCGTCGCGGGCAAACATAAGATAGGCGTGCGCGAGTTGCGCCAGACTCACGGCGATGCCATGGCCATAGGCCATGGTTGCCTGCTCAATCGGGCGCCAGGTCTTGTAGTTGCGCAGCCGCCCGCCCGATTCTCCAGGAAATCCCAGATGCGGGGCGGTGCCGAACCCGACTGACTGAAACATCTGCCACATCGACTCGGCCGTCAACCCCAGTGCAATTTTTGCCGCCCCGATATTGGATGACTTCTGGATAACCTGAGCCACGTTGAGTACGCCTTCCTGATGGGCATCGTGGATGGTTGCAGTGCCCACCGCGAACGTGCCGGCGGTTTGAATCAGTGTGTCCGGGGTTACCTTGCCTTCTTCCAAGGCCACCGAGATCGTAAAAGGCTTCAGCGTCGAGCCTGGTTCGAAGCTGTCAGTGAGCACCCGGTTGCGCAGTTGCGCCGGGTCGCGCTGGCCACGATTGTTCGGATTGAACGTGGGCAGATTCGCCAGTGCGAGGACCTCGCCGCTCTGAGTGTCGAGGACGATGATGGAGCCGGCGCGAGCGTGCTGAGCGATGACCGCATCACGCAGCGCACGAAAGGCAAGACTCTGAATGCGCGCATCGATCGATAGCGTAACGTCGCGGCCTTGCTGCGCCTCACGCATCAGACCGGCGTCCTCGACCACTGCACCTTTGCGGTCACGGATCACGCCACGCCGCCCGGGGGTTCCGGCCAGCTCTTTCTGAAACGCCAGCTCCATCCCTTCCTGGCCGTGATCAGCCAGATCGGTGAATCCGACAAGGTGGGCCATCACGTCGCCGGCGGGATAGAAGCGGCGGTAAGCAGTGTCCTGAAAAATACCCGGCACCTGCAGTGCGGTGATGCGCGCTGCAATTTCCGGTGGCACCGATCGATTCAAAGAGACAAACTCGCGCTCCGTCTCGGCCAGCCTGGCACGCAATTCATGGGTCGAGAGTTCGAGCAAACGGGCGAGTTGGGCAAACTCGGCACTGGTGGCCTCGACCTCGCTCGGAACCGCCCACACCGAGCGCACGGGTGTGCTGACCGCAAGCGGTTCGCCGTTGCGATCAACAATACGCCCGCGGTAGGCTGGCACCTCGATGATGCGTCGGTAGTACGCATCACCGCGCGCCTGCAACACCGAATGATTGACTGCCTGCAGAAAAAAAGCGCGACCGCACAGCAGCAACATCGAGAGCAGCAACACTGCCAGCACGAGTCGCGAACGCGAAGCCGGTAGCGATGCACGCCAGGGATTTTGTACGGCCCCCGCGCGGTACATGGCTAGCGCAGCCCCGCGGATGGATCGACCGGCACACTGACCAGTCGTGTACTACGCGGATCGGCCGGCTGCATTCCAAGATTTTGCACCGCGATGCGCTCAACGCGGTTATGCATGGCCCAGGTGCTCTGCTCGATCTGCAGCTGACCGTACTCGACGTTCAACTGCTTCTCGCGGCTCTGTTCCTGCTCGAGGCGGGTATAGAGCTGTCGCGCCCGATGCTGTGAGGACACCACGGCGAGCGCACACAAGGTGAGAACGGCGAGCAGGACGATATTGAGTCTCATCGGCCTTCCCGTGGCGATAGCCGCTCGGCGATCCGCAGCACGGCGCTACGCGCACGCGGATTGCGGTTCACTTCTGCCTCGCTCGCTCGCTGCGCGCGCGCGACCAGACGCAGGCGCGGGGCTGGCATTTCTGCTGCACGCAGCGGCAATCCTTCGGGTACCGCCGACGGATCGGCCGCAGCGCGCATGAAGCGCTTGACGATACGATCCTCCAATGAATGAAAGGCAATTACCGCCAGGCGACCCTGCGGTGCCAGCAGATCGAGCGACTGATCAAGCGCTAGCGACAATTGCGCAAGCTCCTGATTGACATGAATCCGTATAGCCTGGAAGGTCCGAGTCGCCGGGGCCTGGCCCGGCTCACGCGTGCGGACCGCGGAACCCACGATCGCGGCAAGCCGGCCGGTGGTGTCAATACGTTGCTCGCGCCGAGCAGCAACAATCTTCCTTGCAATCGCCCCAGCAAACCGTTCTTCGCCATAGCCGGAAATGACCTCCTTCAGGTCCTGTTCGCTTGCAGTTGCAATCCACTGCGCGGCAGTCTCACCGCGCGTGGTGTCCATGCGCATATCGAGCGGTGCATCGATGCGAAAGCTGAATCCGCGCTCTGCGGTATCCAGTTGCGGCGAGGACACACCAAGGTCAAACAGCAATCCGTCCAGAGCAGGCCAGCCCCGTGCTGCGAGAATCCGCTCGAGGTCGGCGAAGGCGGCGTGCACGGCATGAAAGCGCGGGTCATCGATGGCAGCGGACGCTGCAATGGCCTGCGGATCGCGATCCACTGCGAGCAGGCGGCCTGCCGGCCCCAGTTTCTGCAGAATGGCGCGCGAATGACCGCCGCGACCGAAGGTGGCGTCAACATAATGTCCGTCCGCGCGGATCGCCAACCCTGCCAGCGATTCTTCGAGCAGCACGGGTTGATGTTGCGCGCTTGACATGGCCGCCGGCTCACAAGGTGAAACTCTCGGCACCGGGCGGCGCAGTGTTGCTCGCCATTTTTCGTGCCACCGCAAGCTTTTCTTTCCACTGCGGGGTGTCCCATAGCTCGAAATGCGACACCTGCCCGACCAGCGTGGCGGCGCGATCGATGCCGGCGTATTCGCGCAAGTTGGGCGATACCAGCACGCGTCCGGCGCCATCCAGGGTCAGCTCCTCGGCATGCCGACCAGCAGCCGCTGCCACCAGCGCGCCTGTTCATTGAAGCTGGGTAACGCTTGCAGCTTCAAACCAATCGGCAGCCAGGCCTCCCTCGAATAAACCAGCAGGCAACCGTCCGGATGCGCGGTGATGACCAAGCCACCGCCGGCGGAAATGTGCTCGCGATAACGCGTCGGGATCGCCATGCGTCCCTTTGCATCGAATGCCAGATCGGTTGCGCCTTGAAACATTGCGCTCTAGGTCCGCCGGTTGACCAATGATTGAACCGGGTGCGGAGCGCCCCTGATTCAAGGCACTTTCTCCACCACCCGACCCTTTTTCGCCACAAAACACCACGTAACACCACTGTAGGAGAAAAATTCAGGAGGGTCAAGCGACCTTTGAGAGAAATTTTGAATTCGGACAAGGACTTAGGCACACTTTTTCAAGGATAATTCTGGAAAATCAGCCTGAATCAGTAAGTTATCACCCATTGCGAATGTGGTTTATCAGCAACGGCAGCGCGCCGCTGCGAAAAACGCGCACTCGCAAGGCTGCGCATCAGTCGTCGGAGCATGGGCGGGGCGCACGCACCACGCGCTGCACGCCTATTGCAGTCGCGGCGGCGCCGACAGCGACGTGGCTGCAAGGCATCAGCCGCAAGGCATCAGCTGCAAGGCATCAGCTGCAAGGCATCAGTTGCAAGGAATCAGTTGCAAGGAATCAGCCGCAAGTAAGGAGCGCGAGGCAGCGCGCCCGCGCCTCGTCAATCAGGGCGATCGCCGGCGATCAGTGCAGGTGCTTGCGACCCGAGATCGGGCCGCGAATTGCCGCTGGCGCGCTGGCAGGATCTTGCTGGCTGCGTGCCTGCTCTTCGAACAGGCGTTCGATCAGCGTGGCCACCTGACCCACTTCCTGCTCACCAAACTGGCGCGACAGGAGCATGGCGACATCCTCGATGAGGCGGCCGCGCTTGGCCCGCTCGATGGCCGTGGGATCGGGGCCGACGAATACAACACCGAACTCGTCGCGGCCATCCTCCTGGTAGTACGTCACTTCAATGGCCGCCGCGCCCTCGGCAAACTCGCACACCGCTGACAGCGCCGACTCGAGCGCGCGCTGAAAATTACGCCCAACCCAACCGGTCCAGCAGATCTGCAGCACGCGCTTTCTGACATCGAGGGCGATGCCGGGTTCCTCGTCACGCGCGCTGGTCGCCTCGGCCAGTGAGTCGACATCGACATACTCGAGCCAGGGGCGCAGCGCCTGTTCAATCTCCGCACTGCCGGCGCCGCGCTTGAGCGATATGTCGCCATGGACATGCACTTCGGTATGCATCGAGTGTCCTTCGTACTGCCAAGGGATGACCTGCCACTATACTACCGACTGAGAGGGCGCTTCAACGCACTTTGAGGGAGCGCTTCAGCGCACCTGGCGCCTGCGTCCATATGACCACTATCGATAGGGAGCTGCAATGAGCCTGGATGACGCTGCACGAGACCTGCTGTTCCGCACCGCCCGCACGCATAACGGCTGGCTTGCCCGGCCGGTGAGCGACGACACGCTGCGCGAACTGTATGACTTGCTCAAATGGGGACCGACATCGGCCAATTGCTCGCCGGCACGGTGGGTCTTTCTGCGCACTGCGGCCGCCAAGGAACGCCTGCGCCCTGCCTTGTCCGCAGGGAACACGGAAAAGACCATGACCGCGCCGGTGGTGGCCATTGTGGGCTACGACCTGCAATTCGCTGAGCGTTTGCCGCAGTTGTTTCCGCACAATCCCGATGCCAAGACCTGGTTCAGCGGCGAGGGCAAGCAAGCGCTCGCCGAGACCACGGCGTTTCGCAATGGCACGTTGCAAGGGGCCTATTTCATGCTGGCCGCACGCGCGCTCGGATTGGACTGCGGTCCGATGTCAGGTTTCGACATGCCCAAGGTCGACGCGGAATTTTTCGCCGGCACATCGATCCGCACCAACTTCATCTGCAATCTGGGTTACGGTGATCCCGGCAAGCTGTTCGGGCGTAGCCCGCGATTGGCATTTGACGAGGCCTGCCAACTGCTTTGATGGCGCGACCGTGCGCAACGACACAGGGCGCCAGGATGCGTGGCAGCCCTGTTCGCTGCTAATGCAATCGAGCCAGTGGCAGCATTCGCCGCATCACGACTTCGCTGCACCGATGCGCCGCCTTGCTGCAGCCCGGTTCAGGCTGGTATCGGTGTGGATTGCCAGGCGGTCATCTGCCATTGACCGCCGCTACGCAGCCAGACATTGACAAAGCGGCTATTCAACTGCCGCGGCGCACCGTTCATCATCAACCCGATGCGCACCTGTCCGGTGACCACTGCGGTATCGCCGTAGAGCCGGATGGTTTCTTCGACCCGTTCAATGCTGCGGTAGTCAAAGCGACCGCCGCCAATCGCCTGCACATAAGATTCAAACGAATCCACTGCGGCGTTGGAATGGGTGTAGACGAGGTCGCGATGAAGCAAGCCGCGCAGTTCGTCAACATCACGTCCGATCATCGCCTTGTAGCGACGATCCTCAAGCGCGCGAATTTCTTCAATGCCGTTTACGGGTGCATTCACTGCATGGAACTCCTTGGTGTCGACATCAAACGCTTCACATCACGAGGGCATCACTGCTCCCGCCACGGACCCAGACACGCGATCCGCTCCGTGCACGGGGCAACGGTCAGGCTAGCTGGCTGATTTACGCGGCTTGGTACTGCGCTTTTTGGCAGCACGCTTGGTCGCACGCTTGGTCGCACGCTTGGCCGGCCGCATGACGAAATCAAAGTCAAGCGTATGGTACGGTTTGGTCATGCGCGTGCCATCGGGCGCAATGCCGGGTTTGTGTTTTGGATAAGTTCGTACCAAAGACTTGCGCACACCGAACACCGCATCGGAGTCAAGATACTTGTCGCCGTTGTTGAATACGTGAGTCACCAGGCGGTCGTAGCCGGGCGCCTCGATCAGAAAGTGCATGTGCGCGGGGCGCATCGGGTGGCGTGCGGATGCCTTGAGCAGTTCGCCCACCGGACCATCGGTTGGTACCGGATACGCAGTCGGCAAAATCGTACGAAACCAGACCCGGCCGTCGGTATCAGGTTTGAACACGCCGCGCATGCGCATGGCGCCATTCCATTCCTGATGCTGTACATCGTAGAAGCCGTCGTCGTCGGAGTGCCACACATCGACCGTGGCGCCCTTCACCGGCTTGCCGGCGGAGTCCCTGACAGTGATATTGACGAAGCAGGGCGCACCGCGCACACCTTCGGAGATGTTCGAACCCAACCGGAAGCGTGGCGTCTTGAGACGGTGAAAGGGCCCCCAAACGGTCTGCTCGGTTTCATCACCGTGGCTGCGGTGATTGAGCTGGGTGAGCAAAGTCGACAGACCGAGGGTATCGGACAAGAGGATGAACTCCTGGCGCTTGTCATCGCACTTCTGCCCCGTGCGGGTCAGGAAATCGATGCCGTAGGCCCACTCTTCTTCGGTCAGCTCCACTTCGCGCGCGAAGTCATGCAAATGACGAACGAGACTACCGATGACTTTTTTGAATCGCGCCGATTTGGCGCGGCGCGCGCGAGCCAGAACGGCCGAGGTGATGGTGTCCTCATTCAAATCCTGCGTACTCATGGGCTGCCTCCTGATGCCAACGGTGTGAAGTTCGTGTCTCGCTATTGACTGCATTCTGCCAGTCGCCAAGCCTATACGGTTCCGTAGTCTTGGTGTGCCGAGTCTTGGTGCTGTCCGAGTCTTGTTGCGGGCCGCGTGTTGCCAGTCGCGAAAACCGTATGATCACTCCGTCTTGATGTGGGCTGCTTTGATCAATTCGGCATTCGCGACGATTTCCGCGTGCACATAGTCATCGAACTGTTCCGGACTCAGCGGAAATGGTTCGGCACCGAGCCGCGCGAAGCGCTGCCGCACATCCTCGGAATCAATCGCACGGATTACCTCATCATGCAGTCGCGCCACGATGGCCCGCGGCGTCTTGCCCGGAACAAACATTCCGACCCAGAAGTTGTAGGCCGAATTGGGTACCCCGGCCTCCACCGTCGTCGGTATGTCAGGCAAGACCGCCGAGCGTTTGGCCGAACCCACGGCCAGCGCAAGCAGCTTGCCATCATGGATATAGGACAGAGTCGATACGACCGGACAGAAGTAATAATCAACCCGCCCGGTGAGCACTTCGGTCAGTGCCTCAGGCGTTCCCTTGAATGGCACATGCTGGGCATCAATGTGCGCAGCAAGACGAAATCGCTCGGCATTCAGATGCGTGGCACTGCCCATGCCGGCCGATGCGTAGTTGATCGTGCCAGGGTGCGCCTGAGCAATCGTCACCAGTCCGCGAACGGAGGTGTAGCCCTTGCTCGGTGCGACCACCAGCACATTGGGCTGCATCGCCAGGGGCGTCACACCCGCCAGGTCACGCTCGGTGTCATAGGGCAACGACGGATAGGTGGTGGGCGTGACCGTATGCGAGGCCGATTGCACCAGCACGGTGTAGCCATCGGGGTCTGCCTTTGCCACGATCGCCGCACCAATGGTGCCACCGGCACCGGGCCGGTTCTCGACTACGATGGCACGCCCCAGATTCAGCGACAGTCGCTCGGTAACGGTGCGTGCCACCACATCGGTTGCACTGCCGGCGGTGAACGGCACAATGACCCTGATCGCCTTCACAGGCCAATTCTGTGCCGGCGCGTTGTGGCAAATCACGGCCAGGAAAAGGAGGCCGCTGCGGTGCCAGCGCCTGCCGCGCGTCACGTGCGTGTCGGGATATACCCGATCGCATCGACCTCCAAACCCATATCCAGCGGCGTGCGTCCGGCCTGCATGCGGGTGCGCGCCGGCCACGCCTCGGGGCTGGAAAAATACTCGCGATATATGCGATCAAACACCTCCGATTGCGATTGATCGCGCAGCCACACCACCACTTTCAGCAAATGGTCCATGTCCGAATCAACCGCCTCCATGATCCGCTTCATCGCATCCATCACGATGCGCACCTGCTGCTCAAACGGAATGTCGGGATACTTTGGTAATGGTCTGCCCTCGCGCCGCGCCGCTTGCAGCTCTGCGGAGAACTCAGGCGTGAACGGCGGCAACCCGGAGATATAGACCATGTCGCCGTGACGCACAGCGATGTTGATGGGTCCGCCAGTCTCCGGAACGCCAGCCCGGATCACCTGCTTGTCAGTTGACTTGCCTGCCATGGTATTGCTCCTTGCTCACTTAGTCGTGCAGACCATCAGAAACCTGCTTTTGCTCGCTCTTCAGTTCTAGGCCGGCGTTGCGCGCCTGCTCGACCAGAAGCACCGAAAAGTCAATATCTTCGTGACCGCGGCCGACGACATTCTGCACACATTCCCGCGTCGCGGCGGCAGTCGGCATGGGCACACTGTATTTGTGCGCCGTGTCCAGACCGAGGTCGAGATCCTTTAACAACAAGCGCGGGGTGAAGGTCACGGCGAAATCCAGATTCACCATCGCCGGGGTCTTGTAGCGGGTGTACATCGAGCCGAGCACGCTGTTGTTGATCGATTCAAGAAAAGCGTGCCGCGGAATGCCCGCCTTTTCTGCCAGCACGGTGATTTCACACAAGGACTGAATGATCACTCCGAACATCGTGTTGTGAGCAATTTTCCAGATCCGCGCGAGTTCGCCCTCGCCCAGGTAAGTCACACCGCGACCCAGCAATGCCAGGTAGGGTTCGGCCAGATCGTGAACCGACCTGGGCCCGCTGGTCACCACCGACAGCTTGCCGGCCTTTACCACTTTCGCATTGCCCGAGACCGGTGCGGCCAGGTATTGCACACCGCGTCGCGCGAGTTCCGCGCGGACTTCGGCCGACCCATCCTCGGAGATCGAAGAACTGTCGATCACCACACGCGGCTTATTCGGACCGGTCACCAATCCACCTTCACCAAACAGCACCTGCTGCAAATCCTTGGTGGTCGACACCATGGTGATGACAATATCGCGGCTGGCCAATTCGAGAATCGAATCGACCACGGTGGCGCCGTATTCGGCCAGCGGCTCGGCCTTGGCACGCGTGCGGTTCCACACCGCCACATCGCAGCCACCCTTGCACAGACGATAGGCCATCGCGTAGCCCATCCGGCCCATTCCGATCCAACCAATGCTGTGCTTCAGTTCACTCATGGCATGCCTTTGCAAAGTCGCTAGGGTTAATCAATTGACGTCAATTAATCGAGGTCGGTCAGTTATCAGTCTCGTGCGTCCTGCGCGCAATTTGAACCTGCTACCTGCAACAGCGCCGGCACGTCGAACGCGCCGGTAGAGGCCACCGAGCGCACCACTGCAGGCTAACCGTTCAATCAGGTCGACGGCCATGGAACGCTGCATCAAGTAACGCGCGGATTGCAGTGCGCTCAATTGGCCGGGGATTCCAGTACGGTGAAGTCACTGCAATGTCGGCCGCGCGATCGAGATCCGCTTCACTCATGCCCAGGTCGCGCAGCGCCATCGCTGCGCCGTGACGTCGCGCCAAATCATAGAGCGCCTGCGCCACCGTGCCCGTGGCACCCAGCGCTCGTCGGGCACGCTCCAGGGCACCTGCGGCTGCCGCTTCGTTGTAGGCGATCGCATGCGGCAACACGATGGTGTGCGTCTCGGCATGCGGCAAGTTGAAGGTGCCACCCAGCGTATGGCACAGCTTATGGTGCAAGGCCATACCCACATTGCCCAGAGCGCTGCCGCACAGCCAGGCACCGTACAGACATTCGCTGCGCCCGGCGATCTCTCGGGGTGCCGCGTAAATACGGGGCAAGCCATTGGCGATGGCACGGATGCCTTCCTCGGCAACCATCGACATGATCGGATTGCAATCCTGGGCATAAAGCCCCTCCACCGCATGCGCCAGTGCGTTCATCGCACTGGTCAAGGACATGGCGACCGGCAACTGCAAGGTAAGCTCGGGGTCATAGATCACAGTACGCGGCAACACCCGGGCATCGCGCCCGGTCTTCTTGAACCCCCCTTCGGTGATCCCGTAGATCGGGGTGACTTCAGAGCCGGCATAGGTGGTCGGGATAGCGAGAATCGGCAACGACGATTCAAGCGCAATCGCCTTGCCAAGGCCGGTCGTCGATCCGCCGCCGATCGTCACCGCACAATCGGCCCCAAGCGATGTCGCCACTGCGCGCGCCTCACGGGCCGTCTCGATCGGCACATGCATCACCGCGCGGTCAAAAATCCCCGCGCAACGCGATCCCAATAACGCCGCCACTGACTCGGCCGAGGCACGCTGCTCCGGTGTTGAGAGCACCAGCGCGCGCTGTGCCCCCAAGAATTCAATTTCGCGCCCCAGGTGTATCAGCGAACCCGCGCCAAACACCACGCGCCCGGGCTGGGCGTTATAGACAAAGGCATCCATACGCTGTCAGTCTCCCCCCGCTGCGGCACCGTGAGCCTGCGCGGTGCGGGCATGCAGATCACGCAAAATCGCCAGTTCCTGTTCACTTGGCCGTTCGGTCATCCGCAGATCGGGTGAGACCCGCAAATCCCAGCCGGTGGCTGCGCGCACCTGCTCGACGTCGATACCAGGATGCACGGCAGTCAAGGTCAGTTCCCGGGTCACCGGATCGGGGGTCAGCACCCCCAGATCAGTGATCACAGCCGTGGGGCCGGCCCCCCGCGCACCGGAGCGTTCGCGGGCATCGCCGCCGTCAAGAAAGCCGGCGGAGGTGATGAAATCGAGCCGCTCGACGAAGGATCGGGGGCTCTGGCGCAAGGTGATCCAGACTTCCTTCGCGCTGGAGGCGATCTCCGGTGCGCCGCCCGCGCCCGGCAGCCGTGTCCGCGGGGTGGCGTAGGGTCCGATCACGGTGGTGTTGATGTTGGCGAAGCGGTCGATCTGCGCCGCCCCGAGAAAGCCGACATCGACACGACCGCCTTGCAGCCAATAGCGAAAAATCTCCGGCACCGACACCACCGTGTCGGCAAATTCCGCCAGTTCGCCATCGCCTATCGACAAGGGCAGGACATCGGGGCGTGCACCGATCGTGCCCGATTCGTAAATCAACACCACCTCAGGTGCATGGGTGAGGCGGGCCAGATTTGCCGCCGCACTGGGCAGTCCGATACCAACAAAGCAGACCTGGCGATCGCGCAGCTTGCGGGCAGCGTTGATCGTCATCAGTTCGGTCGGGGTATAGCTCATGCGCGTACCTCCTGCGGCAGCGAGCGGATCATGCCCGAGGCAGCAAGCGATTGGCAGAATTCGGCAAAATCGGCCGTCGCCATCACATGCCGATTCATCCATTCGAGGAAGGTGTCGCGATCACGTGAAATCGCGTCCCACGCCTTGTAGAAACTGTTGTCGCGCTTGTAATAACCATGTGCATACGATGGATGCGCCCCGCCCGGAACATGACACACTGCCGAGACCACCCAGCCGGGCAGCACCACCGAATTCATCTGCGCATGGTCCTTGATATCCTCGACGATCTCCTCCACCGTCACAATCGAGCGACGCGCGGCGAGCACCACTTCCTTTTGCACCCCCACGATGCCGCTGATCAGCACATTGCCCTTGCGGTCGGCCTTCTGAGCGTGAATCACAGCCACATCCGGATTCAACGCTGGCGTACAGGCCAGCCGCTCGCCGGTAAACGGGCACTCGATGAATCGGATATTCGGGTTATAGCGCGGAAGATCGCTACCAACGTAGCCACGCATCACCGCAAAGGGCAGCCCCGAGGCGCCCGCCTGATAGCGCGCCGCCATGTCCGCATGGCTGTGTTCTTCAATCGCCAGTGGTCGCGGCCAGCTCTTTTCTATGGCGTCACGAAAACGGTGGATCGAACCCACCCCAGGATTGCCGCCCCAGGAAAAAATCGCCCGGTCCGCCCCGCCCATGCCGATGATCATGTCGTAGACAAGATCCGGGGTCATGCGGATGAGGGTGAGATTGCGACGTCGCTGGCGGATCACCTCGTGACCAGCCGCCGAGGGAATCAGGTGCGTGAATCCCTCCAGCGCAATGGCATCACCGTCATGGATCAGTTCGGCAACCGCCTCCTGCAACGTGCACAATTTATGGGTGGTCATACAGCCTGGCGCGCGATAACGGGGTGACCGCGGATTGTAATCGCAAGCACCCGGGCCGGAGTATCCTGCGCGTTTTTCACCCGCGGCGCTGACCGCTCAACTGGAGACTTTCAATGATTTTCGATCTGCGCACCTACACCTGCCATCCGGGCAAAGCCGGCGAATGGTTGAAGCTGTATGAAGAGAAAGGCTATGCCGTACAGGTGAAATATCTGGGCAAGCCGATTTTCATCACCACCTCGGAAGTGGGCACCTTGAATCAGGTAGTGCATTGCTGGGGCTTTGCGAGTCAGGCCGACCGCGAACAGCGTCGCAGCGCCATGGAGCAAGACCCGGCCTGGCACGACTACCGTCGCGCCTCGGGCGAGCGCGGCTACATCATGCGCCAGGAAGACACCATCCTGAAGTCGGCTTCGTTCTCGCCGATGTAAGGTTTGACGGCCCGCCGGGCGACCCGTTCAGCGATACGACGGGCGCCGGCCTGCCCGGGAGCCTCGCCTCACTGAGGCAGCGAACCAGCCGCCTAGCGGGGCGTCTTGCGCACGGCGATGGCCTCGCGCAGGGCGCCCGCCACCAGGGTTGCCATGGTCATCGGCAGGTAAGTCGCACCCATGTTCGCGTAGCGCCGGAAGTCTGCGGCACTGCTCGCGAGCAACCCGCAGGCATGCCCGCGCGCACGGGTCCGGTCGATGATGGACCCAACGGCCTGCTGCACATCGGGATGCAGGTTGTCTCCGGCATGGCCCATGGAGATAGCCAGGTCCGACAGGCCGATGAACAGCGCATCAATGCCATCCACTGCAAGTATCTCGTCGAGGTGGGCGTAGGCCTGTGCGGTCTCGATCATCAGAATGATCGCCACCCCTTCATTCACGCGACGCATTTGCGCCGATCCGCCAAAAAAGCCGTAGCCGCCGGCGCGAGTGGTGAATGCCGCACTGCGCTC
Organism: uncultured Pseudomonadota bacterium; assembly: GCA_903921325.1. Taxonomy (GTDB): domain Bacteria; phylum Pseudomonadota; class Gammaproteobacteria; order Burkholderiales; family SG8-39; genus CAIXPL01. The sequence goes on along the minus strand of CAIXPL010000037.1, from coordinate 355,565 downwards.
GCCCACCGGTGGATATTTGCAATGATTGACTACCCGCTGCGCCTGTTCAGCGGAATTGACCGCCGGCACCTGCACCCCCGAGGCGCCGGCATCAAGCACGCGGGCCAGTTCCGGCTCTTCAGCGCGAACCACCGGGATGATCCCGCTGCAGCGCGCCGCGCGAATCAGGTGCTCGGTGGTCTCGATGCTCGCCGGCCCATGCTCGTTGTCGATGATCACAAAATCAAACCCGGCGTGACCGCACATCTCTATCAGTGCAGGACTGGGAAACCCGACAAACATCCCAGCCAGCGGCGAGGTGCCACGCAAGAGTTGGGGCAGGCGGATATCAATGGCGGACATGGTGGCTCCAGAACAGCGCTGACAGTGCGCGTCATTCTAAGCGCTCGCCGCCGGCCGCAGGCAGATCAAGTGACACAAGCCCTCGCCGCTGGTCGCAGGTGGCACACGTTACAATGGCGGCATCGGCATGCCCCGTGCCGGCGCGCATTTATTCGGAGACAAACTCCATGGATCTACCGGTCAATCGATTCAAGGCGGCACTGCGCGCGGGTGTTGCGCAAATCGGCCTGTGGAACAGCCTGCCCAGTCCGGCCTGCGTCGAGGTGATCGCCGGGGCTGGCTATGACTGGATTCTGATCGACACCGAGCACTCAGCCGTCGACTTGTCGCTGCTGCACGGACAACTGATGGCGACCATGGAATATCCGGCGACCAGTGTGATCGTGCGCCCGCCCTGGAACGACATGGTCACCATCAAACGCTACCTGGATCTGGGCGTGCAAAGCCTGCTCATCCCCTACGTGCAAACGCTGGGCGAGGCAATCGAGGCCGTGCGCTATACCCGGTACCCGCCGCACGGCGTGCGCGGATTCGCCGGCAGCTCGCGCGCCAGCCGGTTTGGCCGGATCAATCCGTATCACGGCGGCGCCGGCGATCAAACCTGTGTGCTGATCCAGGTCGAGACGCCTGAGGCCGTCGAGCAGATTGAAGCGATCGCAGCCATCGATGGTGTCGATGGCATTTTTGTAGGCCCGGGCGATTTGTCCGCCGCGATGGGTCATCTGGGCAATCCGGGACACCCCGATGTGCAGCGAGCGGTCGACGCTGCGATCCGCCGCATCCGCGCGGCTGGCAAGGCCCCGGGAATCATCACGGGAGATGAGGCGATGGCTCGCCACTACCTTGAGATTGGCGCCCTTTTTGTTGCAGTCGGCGCTGATGTCGGGCTGCTGACGCGCGCGAGCGACGCGCTCCTGCAGCGGTTTCGCACGGCACCGCGGTGAGCCCTCGCGGCGTGCGGCGCGTCAACTGAAATGAATGCCGCAGATCATGTTCTTGACCCGGCACGCATCGCGCTTGCCCCTAATGCAATCGCACTGATCGCCGATGGTCGGTCAGTCAGCTACGCCGCGCTGCTGGATCTGACCAATCGGATCGGCAACGCGTTGCTGAGCCTGGGTATCGCCCCCGAGCAGCGCGTGGCATTGATGATGAACGACAGCACTGAACTGGTCGCAGCCTATCTGGCGGCAATCAAGATCGGGGCAGTGGCAGTGGCACTCAATATCCGCATGTCGCCGCGTGAACTGGGTTTCGTGCTCGATGACAGTCGGGCGCGAGTGCTGATCATCGACGAAGAGTTCACCCCGATCAGTGATCGCAATGCCCAGTTGCAGGCCGACAGTCACTGGCAAGGCCAATGCCAGGTTCTGGTGGCCCGGCGCAGCCCCGGTGCGGCGCCGGGCGCGGTCGAATCATTCGACTCATTGGTCGCGCGGCAGAGCGCCACCCTGCCGGCGCGCTCGATGTCGCCCGATGACATGGCATTCTGGATCTACACATCGGGCACCACCGGCACCCCCAAAGCCGCGGTGCATGTGCATCATGATGTCGCACACGCCTACGAGTACACCGGGCGGGTGCTTGGCGTGCGCCCGGGTGATCGGCTGTTCGCTACATCAAAGCTGTTTTTTGCCTACTCGCTGGGCAACTGCGTTTTTGGTTCACTCGCCCTCGGGGCAACCACCCTGCTGCGCTCGGGCTGGCCCGAGCCGCAGGCAATTGCCGAGGTCATCGACCGTGACCAGCCGAGCGTGCTGTTCTCGGTTCCGACGGTCTATCGCAATCTGCTGCGCGAAGGTGTCGTGACGCCAGAGCGATTTGCCGGCATCCGGCATTGCGTTTCGGCCGGTGAGCGCCTGCCGGTGCCGATCTACGAACGCTTCCACGAACTGAGCGGCGGCCGCTACATTCTCGATGGCATCGGCACCTCGGAGACGATCTTCATGTTCCTGAGCGCCCCGCTCGACGCCCCGCGCCCCGGTTCCGCCGGCCGACCGGTGCCCGGGGTGCAGGTGCGCCTTCGCGACAGTGATGGCGCACGTGTGCGCCAACCCGGTATACCAGGGGTCTTGTGGGTCGCCATGCCCTCGACTGCCGATCGCTATTGGAACCGGCAGGCGCAATCACAAGCCAGTTTTGTGGGTGAATGGTTTCGCACCGGCGATGTGTTCATGACCGACGCCGAGGGTTATTGGTATCACCTCGGCCGCGATGACGACATGCTGAAAATATCCGGTCAATGGGTGAGCCCGGGTGAAGTCGAAGACGCCGTGCTGCTCGAGGACGGTGTGGTCGATGCCGCGGTGGTTGGCGAAGCAAACGATGATGGTTTGACCCGCCTCGTGCTGTTTCTGGTGACCGCCGCCGATTTCGATCGCATCGAACCACTCAAGCAGCGTCTGCTGGAAACCCTGTCACGCTACAAATGTCCGCGCGATATCCGGCTGGTAAGCGAAATTCCGCGCACCGCCACCGGAAAAGCGCAGCGCTACCGATTGCGCGCCGCGGCGTCCTCAGCCGCGGTGCGCGATACCACCCAGAGTCCTGTTGCAGGAGCCTCCTCTTGAAGACCTACCGTCATGGCGTCAATGTGCACTGGGGCGACACCGATCCGGCCAGCATCGTGTTTTATCCAAACTATTTTTCCTGGTTCGATCAAAGTGCCCGCATGCTGTTTGAGAGCGTGCAACTTGACTGGAACACCCTGATGGCACGCTATGGCGTGCCTGGATTACCGATCGTCGAGGCCAATGCCCGCTTCATCGCACCGTGCCGCTTTCGTGACCAGATCGTGATCGAATCGGGTATCGACACATGGCATGACAAGACGTTTCGGGTGCGACATACTGTGTTCAATCACGATGTCGCCTGTGTTGAGGGCTTTGAGGTGAGAGTGTGGTCAAAGCCGCGTCCCGACGACCCCGCCAGGCTCAAGGCCCATTCGATCCCGCCGGAGATTCGCGCGGCGTTTGAATGAGCGGAAGTTTGATCTGAACGGCGCTCGTTGCGCACCGATCCCGATTAAAATCGGCCTACAGCGGGTGTGCTGATCAACAGGTTGGTGCGACTTGCTGTAAATGGGCCCGAAGGGCGCGGTACGCACCGTGTGCGGGACCCAGTGTTTCCAACCGCACCGTCTACAAATGGAGTGGATCATGACCGGTCAGATCATCCGCCATGCGATCACAACGCACTCGCCACGCATCGGTGTGGAGGCTAACGCACCGGATTTCACTCGCGGCCTCATTCAGGGCTTGCGTCTGCTCGGCGAAGAAATCAGGGGCGAGAAGCCCGATGCCATCGTGCTGATGTCGACCCATTGGGTAACGACGTTTCCCTGGTACACCACAGCGCAACCAGTCCTTGAAGGGATCTGTGTCGCGGACGAAGCGCCCGATCTGATTCCGGGCATCCCCTACCACTGGCAGGGCGATCCGACCCTCGCGCATGCGATCACCGCAGAGATTGCGGGGTTGGGGGTCTCGACCGGAATCAATGAATCGCCCAACTACTCGCTCGACTATGGCACCGTTGTACCGATGCAGTACATCGATCCGCAGATGAGCGTGCCGCTGGTGTCTCTGGGCACCTGCATTCTGGCCCCGCTCGATGAATGCCTGGCCGTCGGTGGCGCAATCCGGCGTGCCGCCGAGAAGACCGGCAAGCGCATCGCGGTGGTTGGCAGCACCAGTTTCGCGCATCGCATTGAGCGCGGGCAGGACAAATGGCCACCCAGCGAGTTCATGGACACCGATTTCCGCTTCATCGACATGCTCACCAGCGGCCAGATTGCCCAGGCCAAACAGTGGCTGCCCGATTACGCCAAGTCAGTGGTTGCCGAAGTGGGCGGTCGGGTGCTGGCGACCATCCTGGGCACGCTCGATGAGACCCGACACAATTACCGCGGCGTGCAACACGGCCCCTATGGGCAATCCTCGGCAAGTGGCAACGCCTCGGTCTGTCTGCATCCGGTGCAGTGAGCGTACGCATGGTTCCAGTGGCTTGACATGGAGGTCGATCTCGCCTGCGCGATACCGAACAATGTCGGCCTGGCAGACAAGCCGCAACTGCTCGCCCTGCTGCAATCGTTTGACCGCCAATATCGAGATTGGTGGGCGGCAACAGGGCCGCTCGCCACCCGCGCTGCGTCGGTTTATCTGAGAACACCGATTGGTGTGAATGCCGAAGGTTGGGCCAGTTACGCGCAGCGGCCGCTGTCAGAGTATCGCTGGGGCGTCTTCCAGACCCCGGCGCGAGCTGACAAGCGGGTACTTTTTGGCGCGCGGGCCGGTCAACCCGTCTGGCAGGATGTGCCCGATGAGCATCGCCCTTACCTGATGCACCATCTGGTCATACAAGGCGATACCGAGCCGGGTTCGGTGGAACAGGCGCGCCGCCTGGCCGCCATTGCACCGAGTCTGTATGACCTGCGCAATCTGGTGCAATTCAGCGTCGAGGAAGGCCGTCATCTCTGGGCCATGGTGCACCTGCTGTATGAATACTTTGGTGCGCAGGGGCGTGACGAAGCCGAGCATCTGCTGGCACGGCGCTCGGGCGATGCAACCGCACCGCGCCTGCTCGATGCCTTCAATGAGCCGATCGATGATTGGCTGTCACACTTCCTGTGGTGTTTTCTGGCCGATCGCGATGGCAAATACCAGTTGCTCTCGGTTGCCGAGAGTGCGTTCGATCCGCTCGCGCGCAGCGCGCAGTTCATGCTGACCGAAGAGGCGCATCACATGTTCATCGGTGAGGATGGCCTGCGCCGTGTGGTTGAGCGAACGCTGCAACTGATGCGTGAACTGGATCGCGATGACATCGGTGCGGCCGGTGGCATCCCGCTTGCAACCATCCAGCGCTACATCAATCAGTGGGCGCCACGCATCCATGACCTGTTTGGCAATGATCAATCGAGGCGGGTCGCCGAGGCCTTTGATGCCGGCCTGCGCAGTCGCGCCCATGAGAGCGGATTTGCTGAACATCAGCGGCTCGATGAACCGGTGACCATCGAGCGACCGACTCGCACGGGCATCGATCAGGTGCGTCTGCCGGCCCGTGAGGTACTCAACGCGGTGGCGCGGCAGCAATGGTCGGCCGAAGTGAAGGTGCTGTTGACCCGTCTGAACAGGATCATCGAGCGCGCGGGTGTATCGTTCGCCCTGCGTCTACCCAGTGAGCGGTTCAACCGGCGATTCGGACCCTTTGCCGGCGCCGCTTACACGCCCGAGGGCGAGCCACTCAACGCGAACCTTGACGGTGCCAGCGGGTCACCTTTCCTGCCGACCGACACCGATCGCGATTTGCTGCGCGCCGTGATGCAGCCGGTGCTGGAACCCGGCCGGATTGCGGGCTGGATCGCGCCACCGGCGCGCGGCATCAATTCGCTGCCGGCGCTTGATTATGACTACGTCCGCTTCTGACGCGACCGGCTGAGTCCGCAGCGGTCGATTGCCCAACCAGCCTGCCCCAGGCGCCTCCCTGTACCAACGGAAATTCAAGTGCTTACAACAGAAGACCTCACCATGCAGTTCGGCGCCAAGCCGCTATTTGAAAAGATTTCGGTGCGCTTTGCCGATGGCAATCGCTACGGATTGATCGGCGCCAATGGCGCCGGCAAATCGACTTTCATCAAGATTCTCGGTGGCGATCTGGAGCCCTCGGGGGGCAAGGTCTCGCTCTTGCCCGGCACGCGCCTGGGCAAGTTGCGACAGAACCAGTTCGCCTATGAGGACGAGCGGGTACTCGACGTGGTGATGATGGGCCATGAGGACATGTGGCGTGCCCGCACCGAGCGCGATGCCATCTATGCCAACCCGGATGCGACTGAAGACGATTACATGCGCGCCGCCGAGCTCGAAGCGCGTTTTGCCGAATTCGACGGCTATACCGCGGAGGCGCGCGCGGCAGAACTGCTGCAGGGCGTTGGCATTGCCGCAGCACTGCAGGATGGTCCGATGAGCGCCGTTGCACCGGGCTGGAAACTGCGGGTGCTGCTGGCGCAGGCCCTGTTTTCTGACCCCGATGTGCTGTTGCTCGATGAGCCCACCAACAATCTGGATATCAACACCATCCGCTGGCTCGAGGATGTCATCAACGCGCGGTCGAGCACGATGGTGATCATCTCGCACGATCGTCACTTTCTCAATTCGGTATGCACCCACACCGCCGACCTTGACTACGGAACGATCCGGGTCTATCCAGGCAACTACGACGATTACATGCTCGCCTCAACGCAGGCGCGGGCGCAACTGGTTGCAGCCAATGCGAAAGCAAAGGAACGCATTGTCGAGCTGCAGGAATTCGTCCGGCGTTTCTCGGCCAACAAGAGCAAAGCGCGCCAGGCCACATCACGGCAGCGGCAAATCGAGAAAATCCGCATCGAGGATGTCAAACCATCCAGTCGGCAGTATCCCTTCATCCGTTTTGAAATCGATCCCAAGGACACGATCCGGCGCATGGCCGTGCACGCCACCGGGCTGGTGCGCGGCTACGAGCGCGCCTTGTTCGGCCCGCTCGATCTGATTATCGAGCCCGGTGAACGCGTCGCCATCATCGGGCCGAACGGCATCGGCAAGACCACGCTGCTGCGGGCGCTGGCCGGGCGCGACGACCCCGCGCTGGGTCTCAGCCGCGGCACGGTCACGCTGGCCGAGAAAGCCCGCGTCGGCTATTGCGCGCAAGAGCACGCGGGCGAACTGGACAGCGACATCACCTTGATCGACTGGGTCACCCAATGGAAGCGCGCCGATGAGGACGACCAGATCGTGCGCGCCACGCTCGGGCGCCTGCTCTTTACCGGCGACGATGGCGCCAAAGCCGTGCGTGTACTGTCTGGCGGCGAGCAACAGCGCATTGTGTTCGGACGTCTCACTCTGGAGCATCCCAACGTGCTGATGATGGATGAACCAACCAACCACCTGGACATGGAATCCATCGAATCCCTCGACACCTCGCTCGCCAAATATGAAGGCACGCTGCTGCTGGTGTCGCATGATCGGCAGTTTGTTGCCTCGGTGGCCACACGGATTCTTGAACTCAAACCCGGTCCGACGCCCGACGCCCCGGCCATTCTGGTCGACTATGCCGGCAGCTACGACGACTATCTCGCCTCGCAAGGTATCCAGAGCTAGGCCGGCGACAATGCGCTTTCGAGCTGAACCGCCCTTTACCCATGGCGCCGGTGAGCGTGCCGGCGTGCTGTTGGTCAACATCGGCACCCCCGCGCAACCCACCTCCGCGGCGGTGCGCCGCTACCTTGGCCGCTTTCTGTCCGATCCGCGGGTGGTGGAAATCCCGCGCTGGCTGTGGTTGCCACTGCTGCATCTGGTGATTCTTACCTTGCGCGCGCCGCGATCAGCAGCCAAATACGCGAGCATCTGGCGCAATGGCCAATCGCCACTACTGAGCCACACGATTGACCAGACGCAGGGCCTGCAGGCGCATCTTGCGGCGGAATTTGGCGAGCGAGTGACGGTGGCCTATGCCATGCGCTACAGCGACCCGGATATTGCCCTCGCCATGGCCAAACTGCGGGCTGCCGGCTGCACTCATTTCGTCATCGTGCCGCTGTACCCTCAGTACGCTGCCGCAACCACCGCAAGCACCATGGACGAGGTTTTCCAATTTCTGCAATCGACCCGCACCCTGCCCAGCGTGCGCTGGGTGCACGATTTTCATGATCACCCGGCCTATATTCAGGCCCTTGCAAGCGGCGTACGCCGACACTGGGCCGACGGGCAAGGGCGCGGGCATTTGCTGGTGAGTTTTCATGGTGTGCCACGCCGCTCACTGGATCTGGGCGACCCCTATCATTGCCACTGCCTGAAGACCGCGCGCCTGCTCGCTGAATCTCTGGATCTCGCAGCGGATCAATGGTCGGTCAGTTTCCAGTCGCGTTTTGGTGCAAACCGCTGGCTTGAGCCCTATACTCTGGACGTGGTTCGCCAGCTGGCCGCTCGGGGCGTGACGCAGGTTGATGTTGTCATGCCCAGTTTTGTGTCCGATTGTCTCGAGACCCTGGAAGAAATCGGCATTGAAGTGCGCGACGCGTTTCTGGCCGCCGGTGGCCGATCATTTCGGCCCATTCCCTGCCTCAATGGCGACGCGGAGTGGATTGCGGCGCTGGCCAGCCTGATACGCCCTGAATTGCACCAATGGTTTGAACCGGCGGGGCAAGCCGCCCTGGATGAACGAACGAAACGGGCCATGGCCCTGGGAGCATCACAGTGAAGCTGATTGTGCACTGGGCCATCAACGCCCTGGTTCTGATGGGTCTGCCCTACCTGCTGGAAGGCATCAAGGTCAATTCGTTCTATAGCGCGCTGATTGCCGCGCTGGTGCTGGGACTGTTGAATGCCCTTATTCGCCCCTTGCTCATCGTGCTCACCCTGCCGCTGACGCTGGTCACGCTGGGCGCCTTCATTCTGGTGATCAACGGTCTGCTGTTCTGGTTTGCCTCATCGTTTCTCGATGGATTTCAGGTGGGCGGATTCTGGGACGCATTCTGGGGTGCGGTGCTCTACAGCCTGTTCACCTGGGCAATCGGCTCTGCGCTACGCGCCGCATTCGGGCGCTAAGGCCCGCGACACGCGCAAGTACCTGCCGCACCGGGCGCGCGTCCGCTGCCGCGTTCCACCACTGCCTCGTGCCAGGTGACACTCATCGATCGCCCGGCACGAGACATCAGTCAACGCACCGACAGCACTTGCCCCTGCGACGTCGTGGTGACGAAATAGGCAGGGACGATAAGGAAATTTTTGACTCTGGCTCTTGAATTCACTTGGGTCGCCACAATACTGCTGTGGTTTCTCAAGGAGAATCAATCACATGGAACACGCTTCCGATACCGGAGCAGAGGCCGCGGGTAACCCTCAGGGCAGCGCTCATGGCAATACCCAGGGCAACGCCCACGGACATGGTCACGACGGCACTCAGGGCGGCGCGGCGCCGGCTGGCGCAGAGAGCCCGCTGGCGAGTCTTGAAGCACGCCTGAGCGCGGCCGAAGCGCAGTCGCAGGAACATTACGATGCCTTCCTGCGGGCACGCGCCGAGACGGAAAACATTCGGCGGCGCGCGCAGGACGACGTCACCAAGGCGCACAAGTTTGCCCTCGAGGGGTTTTGTGCCGAACTGATTCCGGTCAAGGACAGTCTCGAGGCGGCCTTGAACAGCACTGAGGGCACCGTCGAGGCCATGCGTGCCGGCGTCGAACTCACCTTGCGTCAGCTCAAGGCCGCTTTCGACAAAGGCGGTCTGCGCGAACTTGACCCGGTGGGTGAGAAATTTGACCCCAACCGGCACCAGGCCATCAGCGCCGTGCCCTCGACGCAAGACCCCAATACGGTGGTGAGTGTCCTGCAAAAAGGCTACCTGATTGCCGAGCGCACCTTGCGACCGGCGCTGGTCACGGTAGCCAAAAAACCTGACAACAGCTAGACGCGAGCGCTTGAATCGGGGCCATCCGCCCCCACCTGCAGACCATTACTTCATTCTGACCGGATTCAAGGATAGACATCATGGCAAAGATCATCGGCATTGACCTCGGCACCACCAATTCCTGCGTGGCGATCATGGAGGGCGGCCAGCCCAAGGTAATCGAGAACTCTGAGGGCGCACGTACCACCCCGTCGATCGTGGCCTATCTGGAAGACGGTGAGATTCTGGTCGGTGCACCGGCCAAGCGCCAGGCGGTGACCAACCCGACCAACACCCTGTACGCGGTGAAGCGACTGATCGGCCGACGCTTTGACGAAAAGGAAGTGCAGAAGGACATCAACCTGATGCCCTACAAGATCGTGAAGCATGAAAATGGCGATGCCTGGGTTGAAGTGCGCGGCAAGCGCACGGCACCGCAGCAGGTGTCGGCCGAAGTGCTGCGCAAAATGAAAAAGACCGCCGAGGACTACCTTGGCGAGACGGTCACCGAGGCGGTGATCACGGTGCCGGCTTACTTTAACGACAGCCAGCGTCAAGCCACCAAGGATGCCGGCCGGATTGCTGGCCTGGAAGTGAAGCGCATCATCAACGAGCCGACCGCCGCCGCACTGGCCTTTGGTCTGGACAAGCAGGGCAGCGATCGCAAGATCGCGGTGTATGACCTGGGTGGTGGCACATTCGATGTGTCGATCATCGAAATTGCCGATGTCGACGGCGAGAAGCAGTTTGAAGTGCTCTCGACCAATGGCGATACCTTCCTCGGTGGTGAGGACTTTGACCAGCGCATCATGGATTTCCTGTGCGACGAATTCCGTCGTGAGCAAGGCATCGATCTGCGCAAGGATGTGCTCGCCCTGCAACGGCTGAAAGAGGCCGCCGAGAAGGCGAAGATCGAATTGTCCTCGTCACAGCAGACCGAGGTGAATCTGCCCTATGTCACGGCGGATGCCAGTGGTCCGAAGCATATGTCGATCAAGCTGTCGCGCGCCAAGCTGGAGGCGCTGGTCGATGAATTGATCGAGAAGACCATCGAACCGTGCCGCATCGCGATCAAGGACGCCGGCGTCAAGCTTACCGACATCTCCGATGTGATCCTGGTCGGTGGCATGACGCGCATGCCCAAAGTGCAGGAGAAGGTCAAGGATATCTTCGAGCGCGAACCGCGCAAGGATGTGAACCCGGACGAAGCCGTCGCTGTCGGTGCGGCAATCCAGGGATCGGTCCTCTCGGGTGAACGCAAGGACGTACTGTTGCTTGACGTGACGCCACTGTCACTGGGCATCGAAACTCTGGGCGGTGTGATGACCAAACTCATCAAGAAAAACACCACCATCCCGACCAATGCCAAGCAGGTGTTCTCAACGGCCGAGGATAACCAGACTGCGGTCACCATCCATGTGCTGCAAGGTGAGCGCGAAATGTCCTCCGGCAACAAGAGTCTGGGGCAGTTCAACCTGGAAGGCATTGCGGCTTCGGCGCGCGGATTGCCGCAGATCGAGGTGGGTTTTGATATCGATGCCAACGGCATCTTGCACGTGTCGGCACGTGACAAGACCACCGGCAAGGAAAACAAAATCACGATCAAGGCCAATTCCGGATTGTCCGAAGAAGAAGTACAGCGCATGGTGAAGGATGCCGAGCTCAATGCGGCCGAGGACAAGATCAAGCTGGAGTTGATCACCGCGCGCAACCAACTCGACGGACTCGCCCATTCGGTTCGCAAGTCCCTGACCGAACTCGGCGATAAGGTGCCGGCTGATGAGAAATCGTCGATCGAAGCCGCCTTGAAGGAAGCCGATGAAGCACTCAAGACCGAAGACAAATCGAGAATTGAGGCGCAGGGTCAGGCACTATCCGTGCTTGCACAAAAGCTGGCTGAACATGCACAACCGGCTCCGGGCCAGGCGCCCGGCGGCGAGCCGGCACAGGCAGCGAAGGACGATGACAATGTGGTCGACGCGGAGTTCACCGAAGTGAAGGACAAGAAGTAAGTCCTTCTCCGTTGACCTGAAGGGCAGGCCGGGGCCGTGATGGCTACCGGCCTTTTGCATAGTCAGGGCTTGTTCGCAGCAGGGCAAGCCGGATCGAACCAATGAGCGATATGGCAAAGCGTGACTATTACGAAGTGCTCGGCGTCAACCGCGACGCGGACGAGGACACGATCAAGAAGGCCTATCGCAAACTCGCGATGAAATTTCATCCCGACCGCAATCCGGATGACAAATCGGCTGAGGGTAAATTCAAGGAGGCCAAAGAGGCCTACGAAACCTTGACCGACGCAGGCAAGCGGGCAGCGTACGATCGCTTCGGCCACGCAGGCGTCGAGCAGCAGGGTGCTGCCGGTGCCGGCATGGGCGGTTTTGCCGATGCCTTTGGCGACATCTTCGGTGACATCTTTGGCGGCGGTGCCAATCGGGGCGGACGCTCCGGGGTCTATCGTGGCGCAGATCTGCGTTACAACCTCGAGATCACGCTTGAGCAGGCCGCGCACGGCACCGAAACCAAGATCCGCATCCCATCGAGCGACCCATGCGGAGTCTGCCATGGCAGCGGTGCAAAACCGGGCACACAACCGAAAACCTGCCCCACCTGTAATGGCGCGGGTCAGGTACGGGTCTCGCAGGGCTTTTTCTCGATCCAGCAGACCTGTCCCTCCTGCCATGGTGCGGGCAAGGTGAATTCCGACCCCTGTCATCCCTGCCAGGGTAGCGGACGCATCAAGACGCAAAAGACCCTGTCCGTGAAAATTCCGGCCGGTGTCGATGAAGGCGACCGCATCCGGCTCTCCGGTGAGGGTGAGCCCGGCGTCAATGGCGGCCCGGCGGGCGACCTGTATGTGCAGATGAGCGTCAAGCAGCACGCCATTTTCCAGCGTGAGGGCAATGATCTGCATTGCGAGATGCCGGTGAGTATCACCACTGCAGCCCTGGGTGGTGACATCGAACTGCCGACACTGGACGGCGCGGCGCAGATCAGGATTCCGGCTGAGACGCAAAGCGGCAAGACATTTCGCCTGCGCAGCAAGGGCATCAAAGGCTTACGGGCGGCGCAAGCCGGTGATCTCTACTGTCACGTGGTGATCGAGACCCCGATCAACCTCACCGATCGGCAGCGCGAACTGTTGCGTGAATTTGAGGCGCTGACCGCCAAGGGCGGCGATCGGCACAATCCCCGCTCGAAGTCGTGGGTCGATCGGGTCAAGGCGTTTTTCTCGGAATAGCCCAAAAGGCGGCACTTCGCCGTCTTCAGGCCTTGCGCCACACGGTGCCTAGCGCACTGTCCTCAAGCATGATGCCGGCGTCCTTGAGCTGATCGCGAATGCGATCGGCGGCCTTGAAGTCGCGCGCCCGCTTGGCCTCGGCGCGGGCGGCGATCAGCCGGTCGATCTCGGCTTCATCCAGCGCGCCCGCTGCGCTCAAACCACGTTGCAGGAACGACGCCGGATCGCGGTTCAACAGGCCCAGAACACGGCCCAGGCCGACCAGCAAGGGCGCGCATGCGGTCTCGCCGCGATTGACCCGCGATGCGAGATCAAACAAGACCGCCAGCGCCTCCGGGGTGTTGAAATCATCATCCATCGCCGCCTTGAAGGTCTGCGCCGCAGGATCATTCCAGTCGATCGCGGCGGCCGGCAGCGCGGTATCGCCGCATGTGCGCAATGCGGTGTAGAGGCGGGTGAGCGCCTGACTGGCGTCATCCAGATGCTGATCGGAATAGTTCAACGGACTGCGATAGTGGGCACGCAGAATGAAAAAACGCACCACTTCAGCGTCATAGCGCCGCAGCACTTCGCGAATGGTGAAGAAATTGCCCAGTGACTTGGACATCTTCTGTTCATCAACGCGCACGAAGCCGTTGTGCATCCAATAGTTGACAAAAGTCTGCCCGTTCGCGCCTTCGGACTGGGCGATCTCGTTTTCGTGGTGTGGAAACTGCAGATCGGCGCCGCCGCCATGGATATCAAAATGCGGTCCAAGCAAGCTGCCCGACATTGCCGAGCATTCGATGTGCCAGCCTGGCCGCCCGGGGCCAAACTCAGAGGGCCACGCGGGTTCATTGGCGCGCGCATGCTTCCACAACACGAAATCGAGCGGGTCCTGTTTGCTTGAGTCGACCTCAACCCGTTCACCGGCGCGCAGATCCTCCAGCGACTTGCCCGACAGGCGTCCGTAGCCTGCGAATCGGCGCACCGCAAAATTGACATCGCCGCCCGCAGCGCGATAGGCCAGACCGTTGCGCTCGAGGATCCCGATCATGCTGAGCATCTGCGGCAGATAGTCGGTCGCCCGCGGTTCGCAATCCGGTCGCTGCACGCCCAGTGCGGCGGCATCCTCATTCATATACTGGATGAACCGGTTGGTCAGCTCGCCAATCGTTTCGTTGTTCTCGACCGCCCGGCGGATGATCTTGTCGTCGATGTCGGTGATATTGCGAACATAGGTAAGCGCATAACCGCTCGTGCGCAGCCAGCGCTGCACCATGTCAAAGACCACCATCACCCGGGCATGACCAAGATGGCAATAGTCGTATACGGTCATGCCGCAGACGTACATGCGAACGCGCCCCGGTTCGATCGGTTTGAACAGGTCTTTGCAGCGGGTGAGCGTGTTGTAAATCTGCAGCATGGCGGATCGGCTAGAATCGGAGGTTCACTCTGCGGTCACCGCCTGCGCAGCAACCGTAGCATGTCAAACCAGCCATGATATCGCAGATGCCGCTCAAGGCCGCCCCTCAACGACCATCCGATTGCCTGCCGCTACTGGGCTGGCTATGGTTCGCGCTCGTGGCCACGCTGACGCCCCTGCTGGCGCTCGCCCAATCGCCAGCCATCGAAACGCGCTACCTGTCGGCAAGCAGTGGCAGCGCTGGTCAGAGCAGTGCCGGTGCGTTGACCCCGCTGCTGCCTTCATTGACCCCGCAATCGGTGGAAATTCGAGCCATCGAGCGCTTGCGCCGCAGCGGCAATCTGCAAGCCGCCCTGGAGCGCGCTCAGGCACTGGTTACGCAGCAATCGCAGAATGCCGAGGCGGCGTTCGTGTATGCGCTGATACTTGCCGATCTCGGGCGTACCGACGAGGCGATCGCCGCCTTCAGCGCCCTGGCGAATGCGCACCCCGAACTGGAACAACCCCTCAATAATCTTGCCGTCCTGCATGTGCGCACCGGGGCGCTGGAGCGTGCCCGCGAGGCACTTGAGGGGGCGTTGCGTGCCAATCCATCCAGCCGGGTGGCGATGGAGAATATGGCCGACCTGTACGCCCAACTCGCCCTGCAGACCTATCAACGCCTGAACGATCTCGATCCTGCTCACCGTACCGCTCGCGCCAAGTTGATCATTGCACTCGAGCTGGTGGGACAGAATGCCGCGCCCACCCGCTCGGCGACCCAAGCCTTGCAACGCATCGAGCAGGCCATCAGCGCCAGCGCGCTCGATGACTGTGAGTCGCCGCCCCGCCGGACCGGCGAGAATGCAACCAGCGAGCGCTTGCCTGAGCGCTGTGAACCATCCCCACGATCTCAAGAGGATACCGTCCGATGAAATCAATTACGTCCCTCCTGTGCGCCTGCGTGCTCGCTCTCGGCACGACGACCAGCCTGGCTCAGCAGAACCCCAGAGTGACGCTACAGACCAGCAAAGGCACCATCGTGATTGAGTTGTTTGCCGACAAAGCGCCAAAATCGGCGGAGAATTTCCTGAAATATGTTCGGGACGGCCACTACGACGGCACGATTTTTCATCGGGTGATCCCGGGATTTGTCGTGCAAGGCGGCGGCTTCACGAAGCAGATGACGCAAAAGCCGACTCACCCACCGGTTGTGAACGAGGCAAAAAACGGCCTTCCCAATCTGCGCGGCACGCTCTCCATGGCGCGCACCAGCGACCCGGATTCCGCCACGTCGCAGTTTTTTATCAACCTGGTTGACAATGCCATGCTGAACCGGGCGTCAGACAGCAACCCGGGCTATGCAGTGTTTGGCAAGGTGGTGGATGGCCTGTCGGTGGTCGATGCGATGGCCACCGTCCCGACAACCCGCGTGGGTCCTTATGGAGATGTGCCGATGACCCAGCTCGTTCTGGAAAAAGCCACCGTCAATTCAAAGTAACCCGCTTCATAACAGGCTTGCTTCATAACAGACTTGTTTTTCAACAGGTTAGTTCACAATAGCGCGGTTCACAACCGTCCTGTCCACAGCTGACCCGTTGTCATCACCCTTCCCTGCATGCCCCACTGACACAAAGGACACCAGCGTGGTCAAACTTGAAACCAACCATGGCACATTGACAATTGAACTGGACGAAAAGAATGCGCCTGCGACATGCGCCAACTTTCTGTCCTATGTGAATGCCGGCCACTACGACGGCACCATTTTTCACCGGGTCATCGACAATTTCATGATCCAGGGCGGCGGATTCGATACCGCAATGACGCAGAAGCCGACCCAGGCCCCGGTCAAGAACGAAGCCAATAACGGACTGAAAAATACCCGCTTGACGCTCGCGATGGCGCGCACCTCCGATCCGCATTCGGCGAGTGCGCAGTTCTTCATCAATGTGGCTGATAACGCCTTTCTCGATCACCGCGCGCCGACACCGGACGGTTGGGGTTATTGTGTCTTCGGCCGTGTGGTTGAGGGAGAGTCCGTGGTCGATGCGATACGCAAGGTGAAAACCGCGACCCGCGGATTTCATCAGGACGTGCCGGCAGAACCAGTGGTGATGCAGCGCGCCTGGGTCGAGTAGATCACAGTCCTCAGGATGGCGAGTCCGCTGAGACCCGCAGAGGTCTCGCCGCTGCCCGAGGGCATTACGATGGAGACACCTCAAAGTCCATCCGGGGCCTCGGTTTTGCCTGCCGGGATCGCGACGGGGAGCACGCTCCCCGCAGCAGATCAGCGACCCGGTTCGGCCGCGGCGCCAACCCTGTTCATCTCTGATCTGCATCTCTCTGCCGCGCAACCCATGCTGCGTGAGCGGTTTGAGCGCTTCCTGCTGGGTCCGGCAAGAACTGCCAGGGCGCTCTACATTCTGGGTGACCTGTTTGACCATTGGATTGGCGACGATGATGTGGCCAATGCGTTCAATGAATCGGTTCTTGCCTCGCTTGCCGCCCTGGTAGCCCACGGCGTGCCGGTTTCCTTCCTGCCCGGCAATCGCGACTTTCTGTGTGGCAGCGGCGCCGCCCGCCGCGCGCAGTGGCGGGCACTCGACCAACCGGTGGCCATTGCCCTGGGCAGTGCCACTGCGCTCATTCTGCACGGCGACACACTGTGCACCGACGATCACGCTTATCAGCGCTACCGGTCCATGATTCAAAATCGGATTGTCACGACGATGCTGCTCGCCTTGCCACTGCGGGTGCGCCGCGCGATCGCGCAATCGCTACGTGCACGCAGCCGCGACCGTGGTGCGGCCATGAGCGGCCCGTTGGGTGATGTCAGCGAAGCCGCTGTGGCGGCTGCCTTTCGCGCAAGTAGTCTGCAATTGATGATCCACGGCCACACCCATCGCCCTGGCTGTCACACCGTCGAGATCGATGGCCGACCTTGTGTACGCTGGGTGCTACCCGATTGGCGTGCCGACCGTGGTGGGTACCTGCGCTGCGATGACTCAGGTGGCATCGCACTGGTCGAATTTCTGTAGCCTCGTACGAGCCATCCTGCGAGAACCAATCACGGTGTGACAACGCCGGCGTGACAACTTCGCACTGATAACTCGAGGTGACAAAACCAGGGACTGCGACTCAACGCGTCGGGTCGAGTCGTACAAGGGCTCGTTGGTACCAACTCAGATCGTAATAGCGCTCAGGCGCCGGTGCCTTGCCGCCCCATTGCCCTTCGACCTCTGCGCGCAACGCAAGGACCTCGCGGAAGCCGGCGCGATCAAAGCGCGCATCAATCGACAGGCCTGCCGCGGGTAGCAGCAGAATCTCAAGGGTCTGCGCGACGACTGACTCTGATTGCTGCAAATTCGTCGCCAGCAGGCGTGCCGCTTCACCGCGATTCTCGGGTGCGAGCGCACGCCGGGTCGACTCGATGTAGGCGGCCAGGAATCGCTCCAGGGCATCGCCATGATCACGCGCCCAGGCACGCATCACAAACAAACCACCTCCTTGATACGGTCCGATCATATCGGTGTAACGCCCCAGGCTCTTCAGGCCCCTGGCGCGCGCCACAAACGTGTAGGGCGGGTTCAACATCGCCACCGCATTGGCCGGATCCGCTTCCATCGCTTCGATGCGCGCCAGGGTGGCGCCGATGGCGCGCAGCTTGTAATCACGCACTGGCAGCATGCCGGCACCGCGCAAGACCTTTTTCGCTTGCAGGGCATACGCGGTCTCGGGTCGATCGACCACCAGGTTGCGTCCACGCAGATCGGACAGTGCGTTGATCTCGGGCCGCACCATGAATTCATTCATGCTGCTATCGCCGCCAGAGACAATCACCACGTCCTCACCGGCAAGCTCGACCATGGCTACCGCATTGTCGAGCGCCGAGTAGGCCATCTCGAAACGCCCGCTCGCAAGCCCTGCACGCTGCAGCTCGGAATTTGGGGTGAACTGGACAGTGAGCGCGATGCCATGGCGCTCAAAGATGCCATGTTCCATCCCGTAATACAGCGCGAGATTGGTGGCATTGCGAAACGTATCGAGGCGCAGCGGTATCGACGCCTGAGCAATCGCACTTGAGGCTGCCAGCAGCGACCAGGCGAGCACCAGAACGATCCCGATGTGCCTTCGATTCATGGCCTGCATTCACCGTACCCGCAAGTCGGGCGATGATGGTCTTGAGCGTTCACCACACCTTGAGATCGCGCAGTCGCGCTGGTTCCGGGAGCATGGTGCCGGCATCGTCGCAGCAGCGACCCCATCACACGGCCTGGACGGTATCCAGGCCTCGCGCCAGATCGCGGCGAATGTCCTCAAACGACTCGAGACCCACGGCGATGCGAATGAGTCCTTCACCGATACCGGCGCGCAATCGTGCTTCGGGGCTGATCCGCCCATGGGTGGTGGTGGCCGGGTGAGTGATGGTGGTTTTCGTATCGCCCAGGTTCGCGGTGATTGAAATCAATCGCGTCGAATCAATCACATGCCACGCCTGCTCACGGCCACCCTTCACCATAATGGACACAATCGCCCCGCCGGTGCGCTGCTGGCGCATTGCCAGGGCATGCTGCGGATGGGATTCCAGGCCCGGGTGATAGACCCGTTCAATGGCCGGATGCGACTCAAGCCAGCGGGCCAGTTCCAGCGCCCGTGCGCTCTGCGCCTGCATGCGTATGTCAAGAGTCTCCATGCCCTTGAGCAATACCCACGCGTTGAAGGCTGACAAAGTCGGCCCTGCAGTGCGCAGGAACGGCACCATCTGTTCCTTGATCAGTGCCTTGCTGCCAACTACCGCGCCGCCCAATACACGTCCCTGACCGTCGAGGTACTTGGTGGCCGAGTGGATGACCAGGTCCGCACCCAGATCAAGCGGTCGCTGCAGGGCAGGTGAACAAAAACAGTTGTCGACCGCTACCAGCGCGCCCGCCCGATGTGCGATTGCGCTGATGCCGGCAATATCGAATACTTCGGTCAGCGGATTGGATGGTGTCTCGAGAAACACCAGTTGCGCCCCGCCGGCGAGCGCTGTCTCCCAGGCTGGCAAAGCGCCCCCGTCCACATACGTCGTGCGCACACCAAAGCGGCCGAGAATGCCGCTGAAGAGCTGAATGGTGGCGCCGAACACGCCCGATGAGCACACCACATGATCGCCCGCCTTGAGCAGGGCCATCGACATGGCCAGAATGGCCGACATGCCCGAGGCAGTCGCCATGGCAGCATCGGCACCTTCGAGCGCCGCCAGGCGTTCTTCAAACAGAGTGACAGTCGGATTGGTGAATCGCGAGTAAACATTGCCCGGTGCGCCCTGGGTAAAGCGGGCACAGGCCTCGGCTGCGTTGTCAAAGACAAAGCTGGATGTGAGATACATCGCCTCGGAATGCTCGCCAAACTGGCTGCGCACCTGACCGGCACGCACTGCCAGCGTCGCAAGATCAAGCCCGGTCGTGTCCACTTTGCTGGGACGCTTCGAATCGGTCATACCGCCATATCCTCACGTTCATCGATTGACTGCCCGCGCGACGCGTCGCGGTCGTTCTCCACACGGTCGAGATACTCCGGCGTGACATCACCGGTGACGTAGTGGCCGTTGAAGCAGGATGCCTCGAATTCGGTCAGCGCCGGATTGCAGGCGCGGATCGAGTCATAGAGCGCTTCCAGATCCTGATAGATGACCCTGTCGGCACCGATTTCGCGTGCAATCGCTTCATCGTCACGATCGGTTGCCAGCAATTCCGATCGAGTCGGCATATCGATGCCATAGACGTTGGGATAGCGCACCGGTGGTGCCGCCGAGGCAAAGAACACCTTGTTGGCACCGGCCTCGCGCGCCATCAGCACGATCTCGCGGCTGGTCGTCCCGCGCACGATGGAATCATCAACAATCATCACATTCTTGCCGCGGAATTCGATTCCGATGGCTGAGAGTTTTTGACGCACAGAGCGTTTGCGCACGGCCTGTCCGGGCATGATGAAGGTTCGTCCGATATAGCGGTTGCGGACAAACCCTTCGCGATAGTTCACATCCAGATGCCGTGCCAGTTCAAGCGCGCTTGGACGGCTGGTGTCGGGCACCGGAATCACCACATCGACCGGCAGTCCGGGCACCTCGCGCAGGATTTTTGCGGCCAGCGCACGCCCCATATTCAAGCGCGCCTCGTACACCGACACGCCATCGAGTACCGAATCGGGCCGTGCCAGATAAACATATTCAAACAGGCACGGCACCAACCGTGGATTGTCTGCACATTGCTGCGCGTGGAACTGCGCATTGGCATCGATGACAATGGCCTCACCGGGTGCCACATCACGCCATAGCGTATAGCCCAACGCATCAACCGCAACACTCTCGGAGGCCACCACATAATCAGTGCCCTGATCGGTCACCGCGCGCCCGAGCACCAAAGGTCGAATGCCATAGGGATCGCGAAAGGCCACCACACCAAGCCCGGCAATCATGGCAACCACGGCATAGGCACCACGGCAGCGCCGGTGCACTTGGGCAACGGCGGCAAACACGGTTTGCGGATCGACCCGATGACCGTGCGCTGCGCGCTCCAGTTCGTGGGCAAACACATTGAGCAGAATTTCCGAATCCGAATTGGTGTTGATATGCCGCAGATCGTTCTCGACCATCTCGGTCTTCAACTGTTCGCCATTGGTGAGATTGCCGTTGTGACCCAGCACGACGCCAAAGGGCGAATTCACATAGAACGGCTGCGCTTCGGCACTGTCAAACGCCGAACCGGCCGTCGGATAGCGGCAGTGCGCAATGCCCATGACACCGGCGAGGCTGCGCATGTCACGCGTGCGAAACACATCGCGCACCATGCCGCTGCCCTTGTGCATATGAAACATGGCGTGCTGGCTGCTGACGATTCCGGCGGCATCCTGACCACGGTGTTGCAACAGCAGCAGCCCGTCATAGAGAACCTGATTGGCCGGGGAATTTGACACCACACCGATAACTCCGCACATCGCACTGCTCCTTGCTGCTGCCGGTGACCAATCAGGGAAGGTGCGAGTGGATATGCGGCAAAACGTCCTCGATGATACCGGAGGTGGCAAGCCAGGGTCGTACCTGCTCCACAACACCGACGATACTGGGGGCGGTCACCGATTCACGCCACAACTCGGTCCGATCCAGTCCCCCGGCCATTGCCACGTCGGCAGCAACCAGTACGACAATCAGGCCACGCGCCAGACCAAAAAAAGCACCGAGGAGATAATCCCCCGTGCGCAATCCGAGCATTCGCACCAGCTTATGCAACAGCGCGCCGGTGAGCGCCGCAATAACCAGCGCGCCCATCACGATTGCAGCCATTCCGAGGGCGGTTCTGACAGCTTCATGTGCCCAGGTGAACTGCACGCCCAGGGTGGCACCATGTCGAATGGCCAGTATCGCACCGACGATCCATCCGGCCATGCCGCATACCGTCCGGATCAGACCGCGCCCCGCACCAAACAGGGTCGATAGTGCGAGGATGGCAACCACCACCCAATCCAGCGCGTGCAGTGATTCAATGGCAGGCATGGGCGAGGCTTAACCGCGCTTTTCAATCTTGCGGGTACTGAGCGCGTCAAGTCCGGCATCGCGCAGGCGCGTATGCGCCCGCTCAGCCTGCTCATGGGTCGCGAACGGCCCGGCGCGCACCCGCACCCGCTCACCGGCTGCGGTCACCACAGGCTCGTTGAAGGCAGGAATACCCAACTGCTCAGCACGGCGCTGAACATTCAGCGCATTTTCGCGCTCGCTGAACGTGCCCAGCGGAACAATGTAGACCTCAACCGGCTTGGCCTCAGCGGAACTGCCGGCACTCGATTTCGCATCCGGCGCCTTGGGTACAGCGGGCCTGGGCGCAACAGGTTTGGCGTCGGCCGGTTTGACGCCATTCGATTTCGATTCAGCGGGAGTGGTGTCGGCCGGTTTGACGCCATTCGATTTCGATTCAGCGGGAGTGGCGTCGGCCTGCTTTGCTGCAGTCGGCAAGTTCAGATCCGAACCCGCGGGCTCACCCGTATTGGCGCCGCCCGCAACCGCGGTGACGCCCGTTGCCGCC
The DNA here is from genome assembly GCA_903921325.1 of uncultured Pseudomonadota bacterium. Taxonomy (GTDB): domain Bacteria; phylum Pseudomonadota; class Gammaproteobacteria; order Burkholderiales; family SG8-39; genus CAIXPL01. Next base: position 333,121 of record CAIXPL010000037.1, on the reverse strand, counting down.
GTCGCTCCCGGCACGGCTGCACTGGCGAGCGCATTGGCCGACTCTGGGTCCTGCTTGGTCGTCACCGATGCGGACGGCGCGGTGGCTGCCTCGCTGCTCGTCGGACTGGCGCCTCGAGCGGACGCACCGCCAATTTTACCGCTGGTCACCTGAGCGCTGGGAATCTCGACATTCAGATTGCTGCTGACCGGGCGCGGCTCCAGGTCCATGAACAGGGGCGGCACAATCACCAGGAACAGCACCACCGCAGTCGCGCCCACCAGCCGTCGCCGCGCCCGGCGTCGCAGGAGATGGACCTCATCGGAATCGGTCATGGATCAAAAGCGCCTATAGCCAGAGGAACCAAACACAGCCGCAGTCCTCGCGAGGGACCCGGGGTCTGCTGCCGGCCGCACTTCGCTCAGACAGACCCGAGCGACTCAAGCACCGCAGACACGGTCAGGAACGAGCCGAAGACCACAATTCTATCAGCTTCGCCTGCCGCTTCTCGCGCCGCGCGCCAGGCACCCGGCAGATCCTCATGCGGATAGGCCTCGGCACCGCGCTGATCAAGCAGGTACATCAAGGCCGCGGCAGTGCTGCCGCGCGGGCCCGGCGTGGTCGCCACGTGCCATACGTCAATCTGGTCATGCATGCGCCCGATAACCCCGGCAACATCCTTGTCACGCAACATGCCAAACACAGCGATGGTGCGCGCGAATCGCTCCATGCTGGCGAGGTTGGTTGCAAGCACTGCGGCTGCATGCGGATTGTGCGCGACGTCCAGAATGACGAGCGGTTTGCCCGGCAACGCCTGAAAACGCCCGGTCAGGGTGACATTGGCAAACCCTTCCCGAATGGCACCCGCCGATACCGGCAACCGCTCGCTCAGGGCCTCCAGGGCGGCGAGCGCGGCACTCGCATTCAACAACTGATTGGCGCCACGCAAGGCCGGATAGGCAAGGCCGCCGCGCTGCCAGGTGCGGCCGCGAAACCGCCATTGCTGCTGATCCCCATCAAATCCAAAATCGCGGCCGGCCAGGCGCAGGTCAGCGCCGATTGACTGGGCATAGCGCACGAGCGAAGCCGGTGGATCAGGATCGGCGCAAATGGCCGGCCGACCCGATCGGAAGATGTGCGCTTTCTCCCAACCGATCTGCTCGCGGCTGTCACCCAGCAGATCGGTATGATCGAGGGCCACGCTGGTCACTATCGACAGATCCGGATCAAATACGTTGACTGCATCGAGGCGACCACCCAGACCAACCTCGAGGACCAGCACATCCAATCCGGCCACCGCGAAACTCGCCCAGGCAGCAAGGGTGGCGTATTCGAAATACGTGAGCGATGTGTCACCGCGCACCCGCTCGACCGCGGCAAAGCCTGCGGCCAATTGCGCGTCAGGGGCCTCGCGGCCGTTGATGCGTACGCGCTCGTTATAGCGCAGCAGGTGCGGTGAGCTGTAAGTCCCTACACGGTAGCCCGCCGCGAGCAGAACCGCCTCGAGCATCGCGCAGGTGGAGCCTTTGCCGTTGGTGCCGCCCACAATGATGACGGGACAGCGCTTGGGCATGGCCATGCGCGACCACACCTGTCCGACCCGCTCCAGGCCCAGTTCAATCGCTGCCGGATGCAGTTGCGCGATATGGCCGAGCCACTGCTCCAGCGAGCGTGCATCAGCGCTCATCAAACCACGGCGGGCAGACGTTGCATCAGGGCGAGCAGGCTGGCAAGGCGATCGGGCATTTCACGGCGATCGACGATCATGTCGATGGCCCCTTTGGCGAGCAGGAATTCAGCACGCTGGAACCCTTCGGGCAACGTCTCGCGCACGGTCTGCTCGATGACTCGCGGACCGGCAAATCCGATCAATGCGCGCGGCTCGGCGATCACCACATCCCCGAGCATCGCAAAACTGGCCGACACGCCACCCATAGTCGGATCGGTCAGCACCGAAATGAACGGCAGGCCCTGATCAGCCAGGCGGGTGAGCACCGCCGTGGTCTTGGCCATCTGCATCAGCGAGAGAAGGCCTTCCTGCATGCGCGCACCGCCTGATGCGGCGACGCAAATAAAAGGCAGACCCTGTTCAATGGCCGCGTTGACACCGCGCACAAAGCGCTCGCCCACCACCGAGCCCATTGATCCACCGAGAAAATCAAATTCAAACGCGGCCAGCACCACCGCTATGCTGCGTATGCTGCCCTGAACCACCACCAGCGCATCGTCCTCGCCAGTCTGTTTGGTCGCCTCGGTGAGACGATCGACATAGCGCCGTGAATCCTTGAACTTCAAGGCATCGGTGGGCCGCACTTCGGCGCCGATCTCAAATCGACCCTCGGCATCGAGCAACAAGTCAATGCGCGTGCGGGCACCAATGCGGGCGTGATACGAGCACTTCGGACAGACACTGAAATTGCGTTCCAGGTCAATGCTGTAGAGCACCGCCGCACACGACGGACATTTGGTCCACAGCCCTTCGGGAACACTCTTGCGTTCGCCTTCATCAGTGCGCTTTATCTTGGGCGGCAGCAGCTTCTGTAACCAGGTGCTCATGACGCGCCCTCACCCGTTGTGTCCATCGCGCGACGCACTTCGGTGAGAAATCGCCCCACCCGCAGCGCAGCCTGCGCGGGCTCTGCCTCAATTTCCTGAATGATCCGCGAACCGATGATCGCGGCGTCCGCGATGCTGCAGATCGACCGCGCCGTGGCGCCATCGCGAATGCCGAACCCAACCCCAACCGGTATCGCCGTATGAGCGCGGATGGCGGCCAGGTGCATGAGCACGTCATCCAGATCAAGATGACCGGCACCGGTAACACCGGCCAGAGATACGTAGTAAATGTAGCCACTGGCCATGCGTGCCACCTGGGCGATGCGGGCTGCGGTGGAGGTCGGAGCCAGCAGAAAGATGAGGTCCATGCCGGCAGCACGAACCGCCGCGGCAAATTCGACGCTCTCCTCGGGTGGGTAATCGACCACGATGATGCCATCGGCTCCGGCTGCTGCCGCGACTTCGATGAAGCGTTCGCGTCCCATCGCCTCTATCGGGTTGGCATAGCCCATCAGCACCAGCGCGGTGTCCTGATTCAGCGATCGGAACCGGCGCACGATCGCCAGCACATCAGCCAGGCCAACGCCATTGCGCAGGGCGCGCTCGCCGGCGCGTTGAATGACCGGCCCATCGGCCATGGGATCGGAGAACGGCACGCCCAGTTCGATGATGTCGGCGCCAGCGACAACCATCGCGTTCATGACCGCGAGGGTGGACTCAACATCCGGATCGCCCGCCGTGACATAGGGGATGAGCGCCTTGCGGCCATTTTCACGCAGTCGTGCAAAGGTCGATTCGATGCGCGACACGCTCATACCCCCTGTTGCGCACGTTCGGCCACGGTAGCCATGTCCTTGTCACCGCGACCCGACAGGTTCACCAGCACCACCTTGTCACGCGGTAAATCGCGCGCCAGACGGGCAGCATAGGCGAGCGCGTGGCTCGATTCCAGCGCCGGAATAATGCCTTCGAGTCTGCAGCAGGTGTGAAATGCCTCAAGCGCCTCGGCGTCAGTGGCACTTTCGTAGGTGGCCCGCCCGGCGTCCTTGAGCCATGCGTGCTCAGGCCCCACCCCCGGGTAATCCAGGCCAGCTGAAATCGAATGAGTCTCGATGATCTGACCGTCCTGGTTCTGTAGCAGGTAAGTCCGGTTGCCATGCAGAACGCCCGGTCTGCCAGCGGACAGCGAGGCGGCATGGCGTCCGGTGGCGATACCATCGCCGGCGGCCTCCACGCCGACCAGCCGCACCTCTGAATGGCCGATGTAGGGATGAAAAATACCCATCGCATTGGAGCCGCCACCCACACAGGCAATCACATAGTCGGGCTGGCGACCGACCATGGCGGGCATCTGCTCGATGCATTCGCGCCCGATGATTGACTGGAAGTCACGCACCATCATCGGATAGGGATGCGGTCCGGCCACTGTTCCGATGATGTAGAAGGTATCGGCGACGTGCGTTGCCCAGTCGCGCATCGCCTCGTTGAGGGCGTCCTTCAAAGTGCGCGAGCCTGACTCGACCGAGCTGACACTCGCCCCCAGCAGCTTCATGCGATAGACATTGGCCGCTTGCCGACGAATGTCCTCGGCCCCCATGTAGACCACACATTCCATGCCATAGCGGGCCGCCACTGTTGCGGCGGCAACGCCATGCTGACCGGCGCCTGTTTCGGCAATCACCCTGGGTTTGCCCATGCGCCGCGCGAGCATCGCCTGACCAATGGTGTTGTTGATCTTGTGCGCGCCGGTGTGATTGAGGTCTTCGCGCTTGAAATAAATCTGTGCGCCGCCGAGCACCTGCGACCAGCGCCGGGCGTGATAGATCGGGCTTGGACGTCCCACAAAATGGGCAAATTCGTCGTCGAGCTCGGCAATGAACTCGGGGTCGCGGCGAAATTTGTCATATGCCCCCGCCAGCTCATCGAGCGCATGAATCAAGGTTTCTGCGACGAAAATACCGCCGTAGGCACCAAAGTGCCCGCGCGCATCCGGCAGGTCATAGTCGGCAAAGGACGGGCTGGTCTGCTGCATGTCAAATTCCCTGTTACGCACTGCCTTGGCGACAGGCATCGGCCCGCCGCACCGTTTCCATAAACTGTTCAATCAACGCCGGGCTTTTGTCACCCTTCGCGATCTCGACGCCGCTCGATACATCGATCGCCCACGGTCGCACCCGCGCAATCGCCTCACCCACCGTATCAATCGTAAGGCCTCCGGAGAGTATCAACGGACGCCGCATGGATCGAGGAATGACTGACCAGTCGAATGACTCACCGGTCCCGCCGTAGGCATCGCCGCGCCAGGTATCGAACAACCAGCCTGCCGCATCATTGAATCCGGACAGGTAGTCTACCAAATCAAGCCCGGGTGCCACGCGCGCCGCCTTGATCCAGGGCCGGCCAAACGAACCGCAGAATGCCGCGTCTTCCTCGCCGTGGAATTGCAGCAGCTCGATCGGTACTCGCGCGAGCAATTCCTCCACGGTACTGCGCGCAGGATTCACAAACACCGCGACTCGACTGATCAGCGGCCCGACCGCTGCGGCAATATCGCGTGCGCGCTCGATGTCGACAAAGCGTTCGCTCGGTCGATGAAATACCAGTCCAATCGCATCGGCGCCCGCGGTTGCGGCCGCCACAGCATGTTCGGGACGAGTGATGCCGCAGATTTTGACGCGAGTTCTCATGGCCAGGGTAGCGGATCAGGTTGCGGGAGATCGATAGGCGCAGGGTAACCCACCCGCGTCAAACAAAGTCCGTCAGGCGAGAAGGTGGGCGGCGCCGTACGCCGGTCACGCGCTTCGAGCAGATCCAGCATTGCGCTCACCGGTAGTCGGCCCGACCCGACATAAATCAGCGCGCCGACGATGTTGCGCACCATATGATGCAGGAAGCCGTTGGCCGTGAGCGCAAAGCGCACATAATTTCCCCGTGATTCCACATCGCATCGGGTGAGCTCGCGCACCGGCGAACGGGCTTGGCAATGCGCTGAGCGAAAACTCGTAAAGTCATGCTCGCCTGTCAGCGCACGCGCTGCGTCCTGCATACGCTCGATCTCAAGCGGCGTGTGAATCCAACCGACGAGACCATCCAGAACCGATGGCCGCACCGGCGCGTTGTACAGCCAGTACTGATAGCTGCGCGACGTTGCGCTATGACGGGCATGGAAGTCCGGCCCGACAGGCACGGCCCAGTTGACAGCGACGTCGCGATCAAGAAAGGCGTTGGTGCCACGGACCCAGGCGGTCAGCGGACGCTCGACAAACGGATCGAAATGCACCACCTGCCCCTGCGCGTGCACACCGGTGTCAGTCCGGCCGGCTGCCACGACGGTCACCGCCCCCCCCGCCACCCGGGCTAGCGCCTGCTGCAGGTGATCCTGAATACCCCGCCCCGATGGTTGCGACTGCCAGCCATGAAAACGGGTACCCCGGTAACTCACACCCAGCGCGACGCGCACGACACACCTTGCAACTCAATGCGTGGCGCTGACGAATGGCTCAAGCGCCTCAGCCGATCGACTCCATCAACTTGCGTGCCTGCTCCTGCTGTGCCGCATCGCCGTCCTTGATGACCTCGGTGAGCAATTCACGCGCATCGTCCATATGCCCCATTTCGCGATACACCTTGGCGAGGTCAAGCTTGGTTGCAGTCTCCTGCCATTGCGCATCCTGATCGACCGGCCCCGACACACTGGCGGGTCCAAGCGACAGATCGATAGAGCCAAAATCGAGCGATGTGATATGCCCGGCCGCCGGTCGGGTGTCAATGACCGATGAGGGTGCAGTCGCCCCGATCGGCTCATCGAGTTTCGGATCAAAGGCCGGCTTGGTAGGCAGTGTCGGAGTCCTGGCTGCAGGTGCCGAGGTCTTCGGTATCGGCGCCACTGCCTTGGGCGCAGGCGCCATCGTTTTCGGTATCGGCGAGGGCGTGCTCGATGCCGCGATGACGGTCTTCGGTATCGGACCTTCAGTCTTCGGAATAGCAGGCCTTGGCGCGGCACCGGGCGGACGGAAACGCTCGGTCGGCGGGACGCCTGACGCGGCGGGCCTGGCGGGGGCAGCCGGTGCGGCGGCCGGCGCAGGACTCTTATCGGCTGACCGGGTGCTCGGCACCGGTCGCGTGACTGGTATGGTCAACACCGATGGGTTGTCATCGGCGCTGGCAGCCTTGCTCGGCGAATCCACGACCAGATCCATGTCATTCGAGGCCGACCCGGACAAGTCGAGATCAAGCACCGAGTGTTGACCTTCAGGGCGATCCCCAAGATCAAGGTCAAACGTCATCTCACTGTCGGCAGCCTCTTGCAGGCCGCGCGTCAGCTCGCCCGCGTGATTTCCCATAATCGTGGTGGCCGGAAAATCCATCGCGTCGGGGGTGATCGAATTGGGCGCAATCGACAGGGGTTCCATCGAATTCGGTTCGATCGAGTTCTGCGCCATCGAATCGGGTGCCATCGCATCGGAGGCCGCGTGCGCCGGTTGATGTCCGGCGGGTGCGGCAAACTGCGCGCTCGCATACATGGGATTCGACGAGTCAAGCTGCGCCCCGAGGGCGGCCGCACGATCCCATTCCGGCCCCTCGCCCTGGGTCGCCACATAGAGAGCGCCGGCGGCAGCCTCAAATGCCTTTACATCGCCACGACCAGCATAAATCTCGAGCAGTTTGCTGCGAACTTCATGTCGGCCGGGGTCTTTTTGCAATGCCTCGCGAAGAATTTCCTCGGCTTGTGCATCACGACCGTAAGCCATGTACACATCGGCTTCGGCAACCGGATCCACCTCTTCGGTATCAATCACGCCGATGGCCGCCTGACTCAGCTCGCCACGGCTGAGCAAGCCCTGTGCCGAGGTGCTGGTGTCAATCGTACGCCCACCCGTGGCACCGAACATCGAGTTGGCATCGGTCGATGCAGGCGGCTCGGCCGCCGAGGTGCTGAAATCGGCCTCGTCGGGAATCTGCATGCTATGACTGCTGCGGCGCCGACGATACTGCATGAAACCGGCGCCCAGCAGGAGGGCGGCAAGCGCACCTCCAACGGCCGCCACATTCTCGCTCACAAAGTCGCTCATCTCATCGAGGAACGAAGACTCCGGGGGCGCCGGCGGGGGCGGTGCGACCTTGGTTACCGTCGGGGTGGGCAGCGCGGGTGCGGCTGCTTTGGGTGGGGGCGGCGCAGACGCGGTTGTCGCGGGCGCACCCGGCTTGCTCATGGCGGCGTCAGGCTGCTCACGCTCTGCGGCCTTGGGTGCGGCCGGTGGCACCGCCGGGCTGGCAGTCGTCGTGACGGGGGCTGCAATAACGGGCGCCGCAGTGCCGGGGGCGGTTGTCCCTGGCGCTGCCGCGCTTGGTGCCGTTGTACTGGCAGCCGCGCTACCGGGAATCGCTGCGCCGGCGGCGGCCGTCGCCGATGGCGTGGCCGCTGCGGGTGCCTTTTCTGCGCCTTTCTCGGCGGGCTTTGTGGAATTGGCAGCAGCACCCTTCTCAGCAGCACCCTTTTCGGCGCGCGCCAGGGTGTCGCTCTTCAGAGTCTGCAGCTTTTGCAGATCTTTAATGTTCTTTTCGACTGCGGCCAGGTCGGCATTCAACTTGTTCAGCTCGCGTGCGCGTGCCGCCGCATCGTCGCCGGCTGGCGCCGTGCCCTTGCCGGCGTCAGCCCCGAGGCGCACCCGGTCACCGGCTTGACGCGCGGGTGGCTTTGCGGTCGTGCTGACTTGTCCGCTTGCGCTTTGCGCGGAATCCTTATCAACCGCAGGGCTTTGCACCGCACCGCGCGCAAGCTCATTGCGGTAGGCAAGCCAGGCTTGACCCTGGGTCGCGAGAACCTGTCGTGCCTCGGCCTGACCAATGGCGGCAGCGGCGTCTGGCGCGGGTACGCGCAGCACCCGCCCGGCACGCACCAGATTGAGATTGCCGTTGATAAAGGCATCCTGGTTGCTGCGATAGAGCGCAACCACCATCTGTTCGAGCGTCACAGTCTCAGGGCGCAAGGCCGCAGCAATCTTGCCCAGGGTATCGCCTGATTTGACCTCATAGTCTCCGGTCGACACCATTTCAGGTTGTTTGGTCGCTGCGCCCGGCACCGTGCGCGCTGCTGCGCGGCTGGGAGGAGGTGGTGGTCGCACCGGTTGCGATGGTTGCACTGGTTGCAGGGCATCGATTGCCGCTGCGTTGCCGCTCGCCACCGAGGGCGCCTGGCGACTTCCGCCGGCCTCCGGCGGATTGATGCGCGATGCCGAGTCTGCGCTCTGATAATTTGGCGGATCGAGGAAAAACTCAAACTGCCGCACCAAGCGGCCTGCGGAGGATTCCAGTTCGACCAGCAGGTCCACTGCCGGCTCATTGAGCGCAACCGACGAACTCACCACGATGACTTGCCGCCCGTCTGGCGTCGGGCGCACGTCCAGGCGTACCGAACTCATCCACGGCGCATAGTCAATGCCGGCCAGTTGAAATGCCTCAGGCGCCGCAATTCGCGCCCGCAACGTTTCCGCTTCGCCTGGCTGCAACGAAACGAGTTCAATCTCGGCGCGCAAGGGATCGCCCAGGCCCGAGCTGACCGTGATACGGCCTAGCCCCACCGCCAAGGCTGATTGCGACAATGGCAGGCCCCCGGCAACACCCAGCGCCAGGGAGACTGCCAACGGCAACACCCGCCGACCAAACCGAAGATTGGCTTTCAAAGGTACCTCTCTTTCAGTCCAGCAAAATACGCAACATGCGGCGCAAAGGTTCGGCCGCGCCCCACAGGAGCTGATCACCCACGGTAAACGCTGCCAGGTAATCCGGTCCCATCGACAGCTTGCGCAGCCGACCCACTGCCACATTCAATGAACCGGTCACCGCCGCCGGCGACAGTCCAGTTAGTGTGGCCTCACGCTCATTGGGAATCAGTTGCACCCAAGGGTTTGCAGTCTGGATCATACCCGCGAGTTCATCAAGTGGCACATCTCGTGCCAGCTTGATGGTCAGGGCCTGGCTGTGACAGCGCATGGCGCCGATCCGCACGCACAGACCGTCGATCGGGATCGGTGTGCTGGCACGTCCTAGAATCTTGTTACCTTCAGCCTCGCCTTTCCATTCCTCGCGCGACTGTCCATCGCCCATATCGCGATCGATCCAGGGCAGCAGACTGCCGGCGAGCGGGTGCCCGAAATGCTCCCGCGGCAAGCCAGGCCCGGTCATGGCAGCGGCGACGCGGCGATCGATGTCAAGAATGCTGGCGGCAGGATCTGCCAGCCCCGCGGCGGCCGCTGAGTGCAGATATCCCATCTGCGCGAGCAACTCGCGCATGTTCTGGGCACCCGCACCGGAGGCCGCCTGATAGGTCATGGCGCTCATCCACTGGACCAATCCGGCCTTGAACAAGCCATGCAGGCCCATGAGCATGAGGCTCACGGTGCAGTTTCCACCAATGAAGTCACGCAACCCTTGCTGCACCGCGCTATCGATCACCGCTCGATTCACCGGGTCGAGCACGATGACCGCATCGGTTTTCATGCGCAAGGTCGAGGCCGCATCGATCCAGTAGCCGCGCCAGCCACTGGCGCGCAGGCGCGGATGAACCGACTGTGTGTAATCGCCGCCCTGACAACTGATCACAATGTCGCAGCCGCGCAACTGCGCGATATCATTCGCATCGGACAGCGGCTCGACGCCGCGCCCCACATTCGGGCCCGCCTGGCCAGCGCTCGATGTGCTGAAAAAGACCGGATCGATCAGCGCAAAATCACCCTCGGCCTGCATCCGCTCAAGCAGCACCGAGCCGACCATGCCACGCCATCCGACGATGCCAGTGCGCATCATGACAGGGCTGCCACCACGGCATCGCCCATCGCCTGGGTACCGATGCGTGTCGCGCCCGCCTCGTGAATATCGGCCGTGCGCAGCCCCTGCGCGAGCACTCGACGCACCGCTGACTCAATGCGGTCAGCACCGGCCGGATCGCCCAGGCTGTAGCGCAACATCATCGCCGCCGACAACATGGCGGCAAGCGGATTGGCCACACCCTGCCCGGCGATGTCGGGGGCCGATCCGTGGATGGGTTCGTACATGCCCTTGCCGTTGGCATCGAGCGAGGCCGAGGGCAACATGCCGATTGATCCGGTGAGCATCGAGGCCTCGTCAGACAGGATGTCGCCGAACAAATTGCCAGTAACGATCACATCAAACTGGCGTGGATTGCGCAGCAATTGCATGGCGGCGTTGTCGACATACATATGTGACAAGGCCACATCGGGATATTGCGCCCCCAGCTCGGTGACCACCTGCCGCCACAACTCGGTGGTCTCGAGCACATTGGCCTTGTCCACCGAGCACAAACGTCGCGAACGCTTGCGCGCTGCTTCAAATCCAACCCGGGCGATACGGCGAATCTCGGATTCGCTGTAGCGCATGGTGTTGAAGCCTTCGCGCTCGCCCTGTTCGTTGACACGCTGGCCGCGCGGCTGGCCGAAATAGATGTCCCCGGTCAGTTCACGCACGATCAGGATGTCCATACCCGCGACCACCTCAGGACGCAAGGTCGAGGCACCGGCCAGTTCGTCAAACAGCGTGGCCGGGCGCAGATTGGCAAACAGGCCCAACTCCTTGCGCAGACGCAGCAGCCCCTGTTCGGGCCGCAGGGCACGCTCCAGGGTGTCGTACCTGGGATGACCGACCGCGCCAAACAGGATCGCATCGGATTCACGCGCCAGCGCCAGCGTTGCCGCCGGCAGCGGGTCACCAGCCGCTTCATAGCCTGCCCCGCCCACCGGGGCACTGGTCAATTCGATGTCGGGGCGAACCTGACTGAGCACACGTTGTGCCTGAACCATGATCTCAGGCCCGATACCATCACCGGCAAGCACTGCAACTTTCATCTGCTTCTCCACTACCCGTTCATGCAATGGCATCGAACAGCCAAGGCTGCTGGCGACGCCGCTGCTCTTCATAGTCACGAATGCGCTGCGCATGGCGCAGCGTGAGTCCGATGTCATCGAGTCCGTTCAGCAGGCAATACTTGCGATGCGGATCGAACTCAAACTCAAATACCGTGCCATCGCCGACCACCACCGTCTGCGCCTGCAGATCGATGGTGAGGCGGTAACCGGGGAAGGCCAGGACATCGTGAAACAGACGATCGATCTGCGATTCACTCAACACGACCGGAAGAAAGCCGTTTTTCAGCGAATTGTTGTAGAAGATCTCGCCGTAGGACGGGGCAATGACCGCACGAAATCCGTAATCGGCCAGCGCCCACGGTGCGTGCTCGCGACTTGATCCGCAACCGAAATTCTTGCGCGCGACAAGGATCGACGCGCCCTTGTAGCGCGGCTGATTCAGAATGAAATCCGGATTGAGCGGCCGCTGGCTGTTATCGCTGTCGGGCTCGCCGATATCGAGATAACGCCAGGAATCAAACAGGTTGGGCCCAAAACCGCTGCGCCGAATCGATTTCAAAAACTGCTTCGGAATGATCGCATCGGTGTCCACATTGGCGCGGTCAAGCGGCGCCACCAACCCCTGATGCATGACAAACTTTTCCATGGTCCCTCCGTTGTTCAGAGTCTGGCGATAGCCAGGTCAACCCCTCTCACGCCAGCCCGTTCGAGCGCGCCCACCACACTGTGTGCGCTAGCGCCAGCGACGCACGTCCACAAAATGACCTTCGATTGCCGCCGCGGCGGCCATTTCGGGGGATACCAGATGGGTGCGCCCACCCGCCCCCTGCCGTCCTTCGAAATTGCGGTTCGACGTTGACGCCGATCGCTCACCCGGGGCCAGATGGTCGGCATTCATGCCCAGGCACATCGAGCATCCGGCCTCGCGCCACTCAAACCCGGCGTCACGGAAAATCCGGTCGAGACCTTCCTGCTCGGCCTGGCGCTTGACCAGCCCGCTGCCCGGCACGATCAGCACCAGCTTGACATTCTGAGCCTTGCGTCGTCCGCGGACGACGGCTGCAGCAGCACGCAAGTCTTCAATTCGTGAATTGGTGCATGAACCGATGAACACTTTGTCCACACGGATCGATTCAATCGGCATGTTGGGCTCAAGACCCATGTACTTCAGTGCCCGCTCCATCCCGTCGCGACGCACCGGGTCGCGTTCGCGATCCGGGTCCGGTACCCGCGCGTCGACCGGCACCACCATCTCGGGGGAGGTGCCCCAGGTGACCTGCGGGCGCACCTGACTCGCATCGATCTCAACCACCCGGTCAAATTTGGCACCTGGGTCGCTGCGCAGTGTGCGCCAGTAATCGACCGCCTGGTTCCAGTTCGCCGGCCCTGGGCTAAACGGACGTCCGCGCAAGTAGCGCACCGTGGTGTCATCGACCGCCACCAGTCCGGCACGCGCACCGGCCTCGATCGACATATTGCACAGTGTCATGCGCCCTTCCATCGACAGCGCCTCGATGGCGCTGCCGGCGTATTCGATCGTGTAACCGGTGCCGCCCGCTGTGCCGATCTGTCCGATCAGAGCCAGGGCCAGGTCTTTTGCGGTAACGCCACGCCCGAGCTGCCCTTTGGCAATGACCAGCATATTGCGCGACTTGCGTGCCACCAGTGTCTGTGTGGCCAGCGCGTGCTCGACCTCGGAGGTGCCGATGCCAAACGCGAGGCAGGCGAAGGCGCCGTGCGTGCTGGTATGCGAATCGCCGCAGACCACAGTCATCCCGGGCAGGGTTGCCCCCTGCTCCGGTCCGATGACATGCACAATGCCCTGGCGCGGGTCATTCATGCGAAATTCAACGATGCCGGTATCGACGCAATTGCTGTCGAGCGTCTCGATCTGCAGGCGCGATACCGGATCATCGATCCCTTGCGAGCGATCGGTGGTCGGGACATTGTGATCGGCAACCGCCAGATTGGCATCGACGCGCCATGGCTTGCGCTGGGCCATGCGCAAGCCCTCAAAGGCCTGTGCGCTGGTCACCTCATGCAGCAACTGGCGATCGATATAAAGCAGCGTGGTGCCATCATCCTCGGCATGCACCACGTGGTCATCCCATAGCTTGTCGTACAAGGTCTTTAGCAGCATCTTGGTGTCCCAGGGCAAAACCGGGCTGATCCCGGTTCGATCGCCGTTCGATAGAATTTACAGACGGTGGTCTAACATTATAGACGGGAGCGGCGCCAGAAGACCATCAGCCCGGCCAGGGCGAACAGAGCGCCGGCCATGAAGGTCAATGCGCCATGGCGGTCCCACAGTGCCCCGGCCAGCAGCGAACCCACCATGCCGCCTGCACCGAACGACACGCCCATGTAGAGCGCCTGAGCACGCCCGCGCAGGGGCTCGGGGCAATCACGCTGCAACAGGGCGAGTGCCGACACGTGCCAGGTACCGAAGGTGGCCCCGTGCAACAACTGAACCAGCAGCAACCCAGGCAGATTCGCACCGATCAGCGCAATGGCGGCAAAGCGCACAACCGCGCAGGCAAGACTGAATGCGAATACTCGCTCCATGGTCCAGCGTCCGGCCCAGCGCGGTTGCAGCCAGAATGCGCTGATCTCGGCGAGCACACCGAGCGACCACAGCAATCCCACGGCCGTCTTGCTGAATCCGAGTCCGATCAGGTGAATCGAAAAAAACGCGTAGAACGGACCATGGGCAACGTTCATCAGAAAACAGGCAATAAGGACACGCCGCACTTCAGTTCGGGCCAGCACGGCGTGCCACGGACTGTGCCCAGCCGATGGCGCCGAATCGCGGTCATCCAGCGTGCCGGCGGCCAGAAGTGCGATGAACAGCGCTCCGACCAGAGTCGCAATCAACGATCCGATACCGTACAGGTCGAGCTGGGCACCGACCGCGGTTACCGCGCAGACAAAGCCAACCGATCCCCACAGGCGCACCCGGCCGTATTGCGCGGGCCGCTCGCTCAGCCGCGCAATGGTCAAGCCTTCCAGCAATGGCATGGCACCGCCGGCGCACAAGGCCTGCAGGCACAGCACGAGGCCCATCAGCCACAGCGATTCGGTGAGCGGCAGCAAGGCAAGGATCAGCGTGCCCAGGGCAAGGGTGAGGCGCAGGCTGCGCACCGGGCGCCGGTTGATTTCGGCTTCATGGGCCCATAGCGACGGAGCAAAAATACGCGCGAACTGCATCGCCGCGAGCAATGCGCCGATCTGCACCGACGTGCGCCCCAGTGCGGCGAGGTACAAGGACAGATAGGGCCCGGCCGCGCCGACATAGACGAAGTACGCAAAATAGACCGCCGCGAGGCGGACCGTCACCGGAACACGTGTTGCCTCGGGCAAACGCTGCGCCGATCCGCTCAGGTCGAAGTGGGCCCGATGGCAGTCGGGATCGCTGCAATCGGCAACACCACGTCGGCATTTTGCGCACGCTGGCGCAGGGCATGATCCATCAGCACGATTGCCATCATGGCTTCGGCCACGGGCGCAGCGCGAATACCGACGCAGGGGTCATGCCGTCCGGTCGTGGCAACCTCGACCGGATGGCCGGCGCGATCAATCGAACGTCGCGGAATGCGTATGCTTGAGGTCGGTTTGAGCGCAATCGAAACCACAACTTCCTGCCCGGTGGAAATACCCCCGAGCATGCCGCCGGCGTGATTGGAAGCAAATCCTTGCGGCGTCATTTCATCGCCATGCTCACTGCCGCGCTGGGTCACACTGGCAAATCCGGCGCCAATCTCGACGCCCTTCACCGCATTGATGCCCATCATTGCAGCGGCCAGATCCGCATCCAGGCGACCATAGACCGGTTCGCCCCAACCGGCTGGCACGCCGCTCGCCACCACGCGAATTCGCGCACCGCAGGAATCGCCGTCGCGGCGCAACTCATCCATGAACGCTTCCAGCTGGGGCACGCAGCGATTGTCCGCGGCGAAAAACGGATTGCTGCCTACCTCGCTCCAATCGCGAAAGCCGATCTCGATCGGCCCCAACTGGGTCATGTGGCCGCGCACCTGAATAGCGTAACGTTCGAGCAACCACTTCTTGGCAATGGCACCCGCAGCGACCCGGACCACCGTTTCACGTGCCGACGCACGCCCACCGCCGCGATGATCACGCACACCATACTTGCGCCAATACGCGTAATCGGCATGGCCCGGCCGAAACGTATCGACCAGATCGCCGTAATCCTTGCTTTTCTGATCCTCATTACGAATCAGAAACCCGATGGCCGTGCCGGTTGTACGACCGTCAAACACACCGGAGAGAATCTCGACCGTATCGGATTCGCGCCGCTGGGTGACGTGACGTGACGTGCCTGGCCGCCGTCGATCGAGTTCGCGTTGCAAGTCCTCGGCGCTCAAGGCAAGCCCCGGCGGTGTGCCATCGACAATGCCGACATAGCCCGCCCCGTGACTCTCGCCAGCAGAGGTCACTGTGAAGGTGTGGCCAAAGCGGTTACCAGACATCGACGTGCTCGGTAGGGACAGGAATAAGGTCGATCAGCGCGAGGGCTGCGCGCAGGGGGGCGCAATGTAGCACGCAGCGGCGAGCGCTCGCTCTTCGCGCCGGCACTGCCCGATTGGCGCTCACTCTTCGGGCCAATTGCGGATATAGCCTTTGAGCATCTGATTCTCGAATTCGCGCTCTTCCAGCAAGGCCCGCGCGACGTCACGAAATGACAGCACGCCAATCAGCGTGCTGCCTTCGAGCACCGGCACATAACGGGCGCGCCGCTCAAGCATGAGCCGCTGCAATCCATCCATGTCGAGGTCAGGGCCGACGCTGAGCGGTTGGCCTTCCATTACCGCAGCGACGCTTGATTCGAGTCCGGCCGCACCGCTCTGTTTGATGACGCGCAGCACCTGGCTGAACGTGAGCATGCCTACCAGCGCGCCGCGCTCCATGACCACCAGCGAGCCGATATCGTGATCGACCAGCACGCCGACCGCTTCGGCGAGCGTCGCCCCTGCGGTCACTGTATACAGTGCGCCACCGCCCTTGATGCGCAGGATTTCTCTGGTCTGCATGCGCGCTCCTTGTGCACGGGATAGCCCCTAAAATCTGCACAATGCATTGATTTCAAAGACGCAAATGGTAGCATCTGTGCAGCAATGAGACCATTGCACAAAGGCCGTTGCGTGTCGTCCCGGCAGAATTTCGATAGCATCACGACACTGGCTGCCCCATTTCACGAACGAGAGACCCCGCGCAATGAGTGAACTCATTCAACATGTAACCGATCAGAGCTTTGATCCCGACGTGCTCAAGTCCGACACTCCGGTGCTGGTGGACTACTGGGCCGAGTGGTGCGGTCCTTGCAAAGCAATCGCCCCTTTGCTGGAAGAAGTGGCACGTGAGTACAAGGGCCGGGTAAAAGTGGCGAAAATCAATATTGACGACAATCAGGACGTACCGCGCAAATACAATATTCGCGGCATTCCCACCCTGATGTTGTTCAAGAACGGCAACATGGAGGCGATGAAAGTCGGCGCCCTGTCCAAGTCCCAGCTGGTTGCATTTCTTGACAGTCACATCCGAAGCAGTTAGCCTGATCGCCTCATGCGGGTTGGCCCGCGCACCCAGGCTGGCTTGTGCCGCGATATTGGCGGTCATCTGACGGCTTGAGGGCGGACTGAATCGCGCCTCTTGAAGCGCCCGCACGCTGGCGCCACCCCGCCCCGTTTCGCAATACCACTACAGCGCCCGGCCACCGACGCGTGGCCCTTTCCTGCTGGCAATCCTACCTGTCGGACCATCAATGCACCTATCCGAACTCAAGACACATCATGTGAGTCATCTCATCGAGATGGCGGTTCAGTTCGAAATCGAAGGCGCCAATCGCATGCGCAAGCAAGAGCTTGTGTTCGCGATCCTGAAAAACCGCGCAAAGCATGGCGAGACGATTTTCGGTGATGGCACCCTTGAGGTGCTGCCCGATGGATTCGGATTCCTGCGCTCACCTGATACGTCCTACCTGGCCAATCCGGATGACATCTACGTCAGTCCGTCGCAGATTCGACGTTTCAACCTGCACACCGGCGATTCGATCGAAGGTGAAGTGCGCACCCCGAAAGACGGGGAGCGCTACTTTGCTCTGGTCAAAGTCGACCGGGTCAATGGCGAAGGCCCCGAATCCACCAAGAACAAGATCCTTTTTGAAAATCTCACGCCGCTGCATCCCGACGAACCCTTCCGGCTGGAGCGCGACATCAAGGCTGAGGAGAACATTTCCAGCCGGATCATCGACATCATTGCGCCCATCGGTAAAGGTCAGCGCGGGTTGATCGTCTCGCCGCCCAAGGCGGGTAAAACCGTCATGCTGCAGCAGATCGCCCACGCCATCACCACCAATTACCCCGAGGTGATGCTGATCGTGATGCTGATCGACGAACGCCCTGAGGAAGTCACCGAGATGCAGCGCTCGGTCAAGGGCGAGGTGGTCGCCTCCACCTTTGACGAACCCGCCACTCGCCATGTTCAGGTCGCCGAGATGGTGATCGAAAAGGCCAAGCGGCTGGTCGAGCATAAGCGTGACGTGGTCATTCTGCTTGACTCGATCACGCGACTCGCCCGCGCCTACAACACGGTGGTGCCGGCCTCTGGCAAGGTATTGACCGGCGGTGTGGATGCCAACGCGTTACAGCGACCCAAGCGATTCTTCGGTGCCGCGCGCAATGTTGAGGAGGGTGGCTCACTCACCATCCTCGCCACGGCGCTGATCGATACCGGCTCGCGCATGGATGAGGTGATCTACGAAGAGTTCAAGGGCACCGGCAACATGGAAATCCATCTCGACCGGCGCATGTACGAGAAGCGGATTTTCCCGGCCATCAATGTCAATCGCTCCGGGACGCGGCGCGAGGAACTGCTGGTGCCTCAGGATGTGCTCACCAAGATCTGGGTCCTGCGCAAGGTGCTCTATCCGATGGATGACCTCGAAGCAATGGAATTCCTGCTCGACCGGATCAAGGCAACCAAGAGCAATGCGCAGTTCTTCGATTCGATGAAGCGGGGCTGAGCGGGCCGCTGAGCACGTCGCCGGCCGAATATCCCTGACCAGCCGCAGTTGTGCGCGGCGCCCGCCGCGCAATTGCGCGGAGCTGACCGTCACGATGGCGTGTACTGCTTGTAACTCGGGCGCAGCTAAGGCATAATCATGGGTTCGCTCATGGTGCGAAACACATCTGTCTGGAACAGGTACACCGATTCCAGACCCATCCTTCGATGCAGGTCCTGTAGCGAGGCGACGATGCGAAACCGCACCCACACAGAGGACCATTGCGAGGATCACCATGAAAGCAGGCATTCACCCCGGCTATAACGAAGTGCAGGTCAATTGCAGTTGCGGCAACGTATTCACCACAGGTTCAACCCTGAACAAACCGCTGCATGTTGAAGTCTGCTCGGCGTGCCACCCGTTTTACACTGGCAAGCAGAAAATCCTCGACACCGCAGGCCGTGTGGAGAAGTTTCGCCAGCGCTATGCGCGCAAGGGCGCGCCGGCGGCAAGTGCCTGACCACAGACGCAATGTCTGTCAGGCTTATCGAAAAAGGCAGCCCTGGCTGCCTTTTTTGTTTCCTGCCCCGCGTCCGGTCAACGACATGTGCTTCACAGTCGCCCGGCCGCGCATGGTAGCGTCTCGCCCATGGCGACACTAGGCACCCGCAACGGCATCCCGGCCTCCCTGCCGATTTCCAATCGCGGCCTGTTGCTCATTGTTCTTGCCTATCTGGTGCCCGGCCTGGTGGGCCATGATCCGTGGAAGTCCGATGACGCGATTGCCATCGGTGTGGTCTATGACATGCTTGATCAGGGCCATTGGCTCAGCCCGAGCCTCGCGGGTGTCCCCTGGCTGCGCGATGGTCCCTTGTATTTCTGGCTGGCCGCAATTTGTGCAAAAAGCCTGTCATGGCTGATTCCGCTGCATGATGCGGCACGCATTCCAAGCCTGCTGTCGATCATCGCTGCCCTTTATTTCACCCGCCTGAGCGCACGCGAACTGTACGGCAAGCGCGCGGGCGAGCTGTCGTTGCTTGCCCTGCTCGGTTGTGGCGGATTGGTGCTGCAAGCGCGCCTTTGCACACCGGCGACGCTGTCGCTGGCGGCGCTTGCCGCCTGCTACTACGGGGTCTCGATCGCCTGGAAAAAGCCGCTCAAAGGCGGGCTTTGCATTGGCACCGGATTGGCCGCCGCATTGCTTGCAACCGGCGCGAGCGCACTACTGCCGCCGCTGATCGCGTTGGTCATCATGATGCCGGTTGCGCACGCCCGCGGCAACCGGAACTTCCTGTTTGCCACCGGACTCGGGCTCCTGCTTGCACTTGTGCTGGCGTTACCCTGGTTCATCGTGTTGCACCTGCTATCACCGGGAACAGCCGCTGCCTGGGTCGGCTCACAGTTGCACCTGCTGGTGGCCCTGCCCCTGCTGTCGTTATCACTGGAACATCTGCAGACGGTTGCCTGGGTGGCCTGGCCAGTGTGGCCTCTGGCGCTGTGGGCGTTCTGGGTCAATCGCCGGCAATTGAACAATGTCGTCGCGCTGGTGCCGCTGATTGTCTCGCTGGTCTCGGTTGTCCTGCTGGTGTTTGACCCCGACCCCCGTCCAATCGATGTGCTGCCGCTGCTTGCCCCCCTGTCCATTCCGGCCGGTGTCGCCGCCCTGCAACTGCGCCGCGGGGCCTCCAATGCGCTCGCGTGGTTCAGCGTGATGACGTTCACACTGTTGATCGTCCTGATCTGGTTGCTGTGGCTCGCCACCACCCTTGGCATGCCGCACAGCCTCGCGAGCGCCGCCACGCGTCTGGAGCCGGGTTACCAGCATTCTGTTTCATGGTTCGCGGTGTTGTTGGCCATTGCCTGCAGCCTGCTATGGGGCCGCGTGGTGCAGCGGACCGCCTTTACCTCGCTACGCGGAATCCCGCTGTGGACGACCGGTGCCAGTGTCATCTCGGCGCTGGTACTGCTGCTGGGCATTCAGTGGATTGACTATGGCAAATCCTATCGCAGTGTGGCGCAGGCGCTGCGCAATCACCTGCCAGAACGGGTTCGCTGCATCGAATCGCAAGGATTGGGTGAAGTTCAACGTGCCGTGTTCCACTATCATGGCAACCTGATCACCCGGGCCGGCCCGAGCGCGCAAGGTGCCTCCGGACCTGCTGCCGAATCGGGCTGTAATGTGCTGCTGGTGCAGGCCTATGCCGACGATGCGACTGTCACGATTGACAAGCGCTGGCGCATCGTCTGGGAGGCCAGCCGCCCGCGCGATCGTGAACGCTATCGGCTCTATGTGAGGTAAAGCTCCGCATGAACTCGCCACGAGAACTCGCCCCGTCGCTACTGGCCGGGCTGCATGAATGCCTGGGAGAGCGGGTCACCACCGCACGCGGCGTACGTGACCATCACGGCAAGGACGAATCCTATTTTGATCCGGCGGCACCCGATGCCGTTGTATTCGTCCGCTCGACCGAGGAAGTGCAGGCCGTGGTGAACCTGTGCCGCCTGCACCGCACGCCCATCATTCCCTATGGCGTGGGCAGCTCGCTCGAAGGACATGTACTCGCGGTCAATGGTGGTGTGTGCCTTGATCTGAGCCAGATGAATCAGGTGCTGCGGGTTGGCACCAGTGATCTGGATGCCACGGTGCAAGCCGGCGTCACCCGCAAACAGCTCAATGAAGAGATTCGCCATACCGGATTGTTCTTTCCGGTCGATCCGGGTGCCGATGCGTCGATCGGCGGGATGGCATCAACCCGCGCCTCGGGGACCAATGCGGTGCGCTATGGCACCATGCGCGAGAACGTCCTGTCGCTGCAAGTGGTGACCGCCGATGGACGCATCGTGCGTACCGCACCGCGCGCGCGCAAGTCTGCCGCCGGCTATGACCTCACCCGCTTGTTTGTCGGTGCCGAAGGCACGCTGGGCATCATCACCGAAGTCACCGTGCGTCTGCACGCGATCCCCGAGTCGATCTCTGCCGCCGTGTGCTCGTTCAGCGACATGGCCGGAGCGGTCGATACGGTCATCCAGACGCTGCAGTCGGGCATCCCGATCGCGCGCAGTGAGGCGTTGTGCGCGACCACGATGGCCGCACTGAATGCCTGGAACAAAACCACCTGGCGCGAGCGGCCGACCCTGTTTCTGGAGTTTCACGGAACCGAACAAGGGGTGATCGAGCAAGCGGGTTTGGTGCAGGCCATTGCGCGCGAGCATGGCGGAGAGGATTTTCAATGGGCCACCCGCCCCGAGGATCGCAATCGCTTGTGGTCGGCGCGGCATGAAGCGTATTTTGCCGGCTTGCAGCTGCGCCCCGGTTCGCGCGCTGTTTCGACCGATGTCTGCGTGCCGATTTCTCGTTTGACTGAATGCATTGTCGCCACGGCCGCGGACATCGCGAGTGCGTCGATGCCGATTCCCCTGTTCGGACACGTCGGTGATGGCAACTTCCATTTGATGATCCTGGTTCAGCCCGATTCGGCAAGCGATCTGACCGAGGCAAAGGCGCTCAACGAGAGGCTGGTGCGGCGTGCCATCGACATGGAAGGCACCTGTACCGGTGAGCACGGCATCGGCTATGGAAAGAAGCGATGGCTGGAAACTGAACAGGGCGAAGGAATCCATCTGATGCGCGCCCTTAAGCGCACATTTGATCCGGATAACCTGTTCAATCCGGGCAAACTGCTTGATCTATAGGCCCACAGGCCGATTCAGCCTGCCGCGGTTTCGTGACGCAGGCAATACCAGCGTCACGGGCGACGCTCACCTCAGCTGACCGCCTCGGGCATGCGCAGGAACGTCGCACGATAGTGGCGCAGCTCTTCGATCGATTCATAAATATCGGCGAGCGCCTCGTGTCGGCCGCGCTTCACCACCCCGCGTGCGACCTCCGGATGCCAGCGCTTGGCGAGCTCCTTCAACGTGCTCACATCCAGATTACGGTAATGAAAGTGCGCCTCCAGACGGGGCATATAGCGGGCCAGAAAGCGCCGGTCCTGACAGATTGAATTGCCGCACATCGGCGAGGCGCGTGCCGGCACATAGCTTTGCAGAAAAGCGAGCATTTCCTGCTCGACCTGCGCTTCATTCAAAACCGACTCGCGCACCTTCGGCAGCAGTCCGGTGCGCGCGTGGGTCGTGCGATTCCACTCATCCATCGCCTCGAGCACGGCCTGAGTCTGATGCACCACGCGCACCGGTGCTTCGGCGACCACTTGCAGGGCTGAATCGGTAATCACCAGCCCCACCTCAATGATGCGATCGCGATCCGGCTCCAGGCCGGTCATCTCCATGTCGATCCAGATAAGGTGATTCTGATCTGCAGCCATGCCGGTGGTCCGATGCAAGAAAGTTGTGGGTTAGCCCTGCGCAAGGTTAACATCCCGCGAGATGAATTCATTCACCGTGCTATTCCTGTTCATGCTGGCGGGCACCAGCCTTGCGCGCATCGGCCTGTCGCTGCGACAGATTCGCCATGTCAGAGCGCATCGTGTCGCGGTTCCGGCAGCCTTCGCGAACGCCATCCCACTGGCTGACCACCAGAAGGCGGCTGACTACTGCGTGGCGCGCAATCACGTTGCCATGGCCGATACGCTGCTGCAAGCGGCCTGGGTGCTGCTGCTCACTCTGGGTGGTGGCCTGCAATGGCTGCAGCAGCTCTGGAGCGAGCTGCTACCGGTCGGAGGCATCGCGCACGGCGTTGCGCTGATCGGAACAGTGATGCTCCTCGGTGCCCTGATCGAATTGCCTGTTTCCATCTACAGCACCTTTGTGATCGAAACGCGCTTTGGCTTCAATCGATCAAACGCGGCCTTGTTCGTGGCCGACCTTGCGCGTTCACTGTTGCTCGGCGCAGCAATCGCACTGCCGCTGATTGCTCTGGTGCTGTGGTTGATTGAACAACTTGGGGCAAACTGGTGGATCGGCACCTGGATTGCGTGGATGGCGTTCAGTCTGCTGCTGATGCTCGCCTACCCGACGCTGATCGCACCGTTATTCAATCGCTTCAAAGCACTCGAGGACGAGTCTGTGGTGGCACGTGTCACCGGCCTGCTCGAGCGCTGCGGCTTTCGTTCTGCGGGCGTGTTCGTGATGGACGGGTCACGTCGCTCGAGCCATGGCAACGCCTATTTCACCGGATTCGGTGCAGCAAAGCGGATTGTGTTCTTTGACACCCTGCTGGAACGGCTCGACGGCGACGAAATCGAGGCCGTACTTGCGCACGAGCTGGGACACTATCGTCTGCACCATGTCATCTGGCGCATCGTCTGGGTAGCGGCCAGCAGCCTGGTGTTGCTCGCACTGCTGGGCTGGGTCATTGATAAACCGTGGTTTCACGCAGGCCTCGGGTTAAACGAATTGACTATCGCCGCAGGCTTGATCCTGTTCATGATGGTGATGCCAGTGTTTACCTTTCCGTTGGCACCACTATCGAGCATGCACTCGCGCAAACAGGAATACCAGGCAGATGCCTGGGCAGTGCGCCACGCGGCAGCACAATGCCTGGTGAGTGCGCTGGTGAAGCTCTACCAGGACAATGCAACGACACTCACCCCCGACCCCCTGTATTCAACATTTCATGACTCCCACCCACCGGCCGCGCTGCGTATTGCGCGCATTCAGGCGCTGGCATGATGAGCGATGCCCAGGCCCCCTTGCCTCTCATGCAGGATCATTGCACTGCCAAGGTCAGCCGCGCGAGCCCGCAGCAGATCGAACACTGGTTGAAACAATTATCGGGTTGGCACATTCACCAGGGCGAACTGGTCGGCGATTTCAGTTTCAGCGATTTTGATGCGACGATGGCGTTCGTCAACACGGTCGCCGCGCTGGCCCGCCAGGAGAACCATCATCCTGATATGGCGATCAGCTACAACCGCTGCCGGGTGAGCTGGAGCACCCACTCGGTGGGTGCCCTGTCGCGCAATGATTTCATATGCGCCGCGCGCCTGTCTCGTACCGGTGAGTGAACGATCCGATGTGCTGGAAGCACACACCCAGACCGCCGAGGTAATTGCCGCCCACGGACGGCACTATGTCGTCGAAACCGCCACGGGGGTGCGCCTTGCCTGTGTAACCCGCGGCAAGCGATCCGATCTTGCCTGCGGTGATCGGGTTCGTTACGCGGCCGATGGATCAGAGGCCGGAGTGATCGAGCACTACCTGCCGCGCAAGACCCTGTTTTCCCGCTCAGTTGAACATCGCACGAAACTGCTTGCGGCCAATGCCACCCAGTTGCTGGTGACCGTGGCCGCAGAGCCCAGTTTCTCCGATGAACTGATTGCGCGCGCCTGTGCCGTGGCCATGCACGAAGGCATGAAGGCGGTGGTGGTGCTCAACAAGATCGATCTTCCGATTGCCACAGAGGCGCTTGAACGCTTACGTTGCCTTGAGCACAGCGGAATTCCGGTCGTGGGGATTTCTGCACTCCATGATGTCAGTGCGTTATTGCCGCATCTGCACGCTGAGCGCTCGGTGCTGGTGGGACAATCCGGCATGGGTAAATCAACCCTGGTGAACTGCCTCGTGCCGGACGCGAAGACTCAGACTGCCGGCATTTCGCACTTTCTCGACAGCGGCCGCCATACCACTACCGCCAGCCATTTGTATCGCCTGGATGATGAGTCAAGCCTGATCGACACACCCGGCCTGAAGGAATTCGGACTGGCTCACCTGTCGCTGGCCGAGATTGCGCGCGGCTTTCCCGAATTGGCCGAGTGGCACGGTCGTTGCCGCTTTGCCGATTGCGCCCATCGCAGCGAACCGGATTGCGCCTACCGGGAAGCCCTGGCAGCCGGCGCTATTCATCCGCGCCGATTTGAACTGCTGCTGCGTATTCTTGAGAGCGAACGTGCGCGCCGGCGCACGCACTGATGGCGTCCGCGCGGGGCATCGCCCGGCGCCCGTGGACAGATCGAACGCACCGCGCGCAACACCACCGGGTCAAAGCACCGGTCCTGCCGCGAATTGCGTCAGCCCACCGAATGGGCCACGGCGAGCATCAGCATGAGCGCAAGCCAGAGGACCAGCGCGCGCCAGATCAGACCCACGGCGCTGTCCAGATGGGCCGGATCGGCATCCTCTCCGGTGCCCAACTCGGGGCGATCCTCAAAACTGCCATCTTCACGGTGCAACGGCATCCCGAGGCGCACGCCAAGCGCTCCGGCACCGCTTGCAAGCACAATACCGGCCGCCCGGTCAGGCCACAGTGCCGCCTGTGCCCGCCAGCAAAACACGGCATCCTCAAAATCACCCACCACCGCAAAACTACTGGCGGTCAGGCGCGCCGGTATGGAATCCAGCCAATGGGACACGGTGCGTGCCATGCCAACGAAAGGTGTATCGCCCAATCGCGCATCAGATTCCCAGCGCGCTGCCACGCGTTGCGAGAGTCGGTACAGGATCGGACCGAGTGGCCCTGGCAGAACCACAAACCAGAAAATCACCGCAAAGACAAAGCGATGTGCACCGATCAACGCGGTTTCGATGGTAAAGCGAACGATCTCCTCCTGAGTCAGCGCCTGACAGGTTTCGCCGCGCCATTGCGCGAGCGTGGCCCGAGCCGCCTCAACGTCTCCCTCGTGCAGCGCACGCCGAATCGCCGTGAAATGATGACTGTCCTGGCGAAACCCCATGGTGGCGTAGAGCACGGCCACATTGAAGAGCAGCGCCAGCGTCCAGTGGATGCGTGCCAGGGCTGTGGCAATCAGTCCGGCCAATACGAGCGCCGGAAGCACGGCGAGGCACCAGGCCAGTATGCCGTGGCGCGACTCGCCCGCATTGAATTGATGCTCGAGCCAGGCGGCAAACCGATCCAGTGCCTGTTCGAGCTCAACGCGCCAGGGAAATGCCCGCCATTGTTCGAGCAATAACACCAGCACCAGGGTGAGCACGATCATGAAGGCCCCCCCCATGGCAATGGTTGCAGAAACGCACGAAAGTTAAGCAACATGGCTGCGGTAGCACCCCATATGTAATAGCGGCCGTACGGGATGGCATGATACTGGCGGCTCGCCCCGAGATTCACCACTGTATTGCGTTGGTGATTGTGCGGATCAAGCACCACGTCCAGTGGCACCTCGAACACTTCGGCAACCTCGAACGAATCCGGTGCCAGTATCAATGGAAGCCGTGTCAGGCCGACCACCGGGGTCACATGATAACCGGTGCCCGTACGATAAATGCCTTGCGGTCCGAGCGAACCGAGAATCTCGATACGGGAACGCTCGAGCCCGATCTCTTCTTCGGTTTCACGTAACGCAGTTTCAATCGGGTCACGATCAGTCGGTTCGACCCGCCCGCCTGGAAAACTGATCTGACCGGCATGGTCATGCAGATGATCGGTGCGCCGTGTCAGCAACAGATGCAGCCCCTCGGGGCGCTCCACCAGCAGGATCAGCACAGCAGCGGCGCGCGCGCTGGCCGCGGCTGTGGTCGTGGGCCGGTCGCCAGTCTGCACCGGCTGCCAGGCGCGCGGCTGCGCGAAACGTTCGCGCAGCGCCTGTCCATCGAGGATCACCCCCTCACCTGGTGCGCGAGCGCGCACCATGTCCTGCTGTACCTGAGCGCTCACAATCAACCAGGGCTGCGCAACACGCTATGCGTACTCACACAGTGAAAACCGTTGACCCGGTGGTCTTGCGCGCTTCCAGATCACGATGGGCCTGCGCGGCATCACTCAACGCATAGCGCTGATTGACATCGATTTTCACGGCACCGGAGGCGACCACATCGAATAGGTCACTCGCCGTCGTCACCAGATCAGTGCGCTTGGCGATGTAGGACATCAAGCTCGGACGGGTGAAGAACAACGACCCCCGTGCGGTCAGCTCGCCCGCAACGATTGGCGCCAACGGCCCCGATGCGTTACCGAAACTGACCATCATGCCAAGGGGTTGCAGACAATCGAGTGAAGCGGTCCAGGTGTCCTTGCCGACCGAGTCGTAGACCACCGGCACACCAGCACCCTGGGTGATTTCGCGTACCCGCTCGGCAATATTTTCACGGCTGTACACGATGGTGTGAGCACAGCCATGCGCGCGCGCGAGGGCAGCCTTTTCGTCAGACCCAACGGTGCCTATCATGGTGACCCCGAGTGCCCTGGCCCACTGACAGGCGATCAGACCGACGCCCCCCGCGGCAGCATGAAACAGGATGGACTGCCCGGCCTTGAGGGGGTAGGTGCGCTTGAACAGGTACTGCACCGTCATGCCTTGCAACATCATGGCCGCACCCTGCTCGAATGACACGCTGGGTGGCAGCTTGACCAGCACTGCGGCAGGCATGATGCGCACCTCGGCATAGGCGCCATTCGGCCCGCCGGCATAGGCGACCCGGTCACCCACTGCCAGTTCGGTCACACCGGGGCCCACCGCTTCCACCACACCAGCCCCCTCGCAGCCAATGCCGGCGGGCAGGGGTTGCTTATAGAGGCCCACGCGAAAGTACACATCGAGGAAATTCAAGCCCACCGCAACATGCCTCACGCGCACTTCGCCAACACCCGGATTGGCCAGAGTCACATCCTCCCAGCGCATGACCTCCGGACCACCGTTTTCATGAATGCGTATTGCTTTAGGCATGAATTGTCTCCGAGCCAAGTGGGTGTCAAGCTGCTGCCATGACACCACGTTCCGTAAAAGCAGTCACGGCGTGTTCCCTGACTGCTGTGACACTGTGTTTCGAAAGGACCGCGACAGCGCACTCAATAAAACAGGGTGAGAACGCCAGTGTAGCCATACAGGTGATTATGCGAGATTTCGCCAGCGGCAAAAAAGCCGGTCAGCGCAATATCGCCAAATCGCTCGCGAATCCAGCCGGCCTCGATCGAGCCGGCGCCAAACAGCTCAGCACCGCGGGCAACACACGACACGTAGAGCGCCCCGCGCGGCGCCGGCAGGTCGGTCGGGATGGAGCGCAACATGTGTTGCATATCGTCGCTCGCGCTCGCGCGGTCACGCCGACAGAACACCAGGCGATCACCGGCGCTGACTGCCGCGGCGACCGCGAGCATGCCGGATCGAACATCGATTGCCACAATATCGCGAACCAGGTAGTCGCCGGTGTCGCTGCCAGGCAGCGGCAATCCGATCGGCACACTGCGTGCGGCCCGGTTCCAGTCCCGCGCCA
The DNA here is from genome assembly GCA_903921325.1 of uncultured Pseudomonadota bacterium. Lineage (GTDB taxonomy): Bacteria > Pseudomonadota > Gammaproteobacteria > Burkholderiales > SG8-39 > CAIXPL01. Next base: position 304,558 of record CAIXPL010000037.1, on the reverse strand, counting down.
GAGTCTCACCGACCACCGCGCGGTACACGTCGAGGGCCGCTTGACCGTCGATCGCGAGGATCTGGTTTCCCTCGGCTGCGGTAATACGGTGCTGTTGCGGCAGTGCACGGGCACCTTGGGTCACTCGGGTAGTGAGCGCTATGTCCGACGAAAGCACCATTCCCGACAGGCCACCGCTCAGAACATCATTGGCAATTTGAAACGTGCCACCGCGAGCGCTCGATAATCCACCAACCATAAAGCCGCTCGCAAGCCGCCCACTCATGTCCTCGATCAGGTCGGGCATGTCGGGCGTCTCGGGGTCACCATGGACGATCGCGGTGTGAGCGGCACGTGCACCTGCGGGGGTGAGTTCACTCGTTCCCGGCGCACGTGCCTTGCCAGAAAAAATCCGGTAATCGTGTTGCGACCAGTCGGCCACCATGACCGATAGCGCGGGTTCGTCGACTATCTCAACACCGCAACCGATGACACCCACACCCACTGAACCGATCCACTGGCTGATGCCGGTCGCGGCCCGCAGGCGATCCAGAATTTCGAGCGCATGCCCGCCCAGACCTTCGGTCAGATACAGAAAACCCGGACCGCGCGGCAGCGGATGACCCAACTGGCGCACTGCCTCGTTGACTGCGGTGTCCCAGCGTGCCGCTTGAACGCAGGCGCTGCGAAATCCCATCGGCACGCTCAATTCACGGACCAGATCGGTAAATGATTCACCGACGAACAGGTGGGCATCAGCTTGACTTGCGGCGCCGTGCACTTGCGCCCGGGCTCTCATCCGGTGCCTGGCTCCCCGTGGCACGGCGCTGCGCGGCCATGACTTCGGCCGCTGCCGCACTCATGGACTGATTCATCGACTGATACGCGGCCAGCGTTGCCCGTTGCGCTTCCAGGCCCTGCACCATCGTGCGCAGCATTTCAAGATTCAGGGCAAGCCACCCTTCGACCGTACGCAACTCGGCAATGCGTTTCTCGATGTCCTCGACATTGGTGCTTGGAAACACCATTCCCGGCATCACCCCGGGCATTGTCGGTGCCGCACCCAGCGGATTGCCCATCGGTGACCAGAGTTTGCGGAAAAACTCGAATGGGTCGTTCGGCGAATTGCTATCGTTCATGGGCGCACTCCCGGTTGTCAGCGACGGCCTGCATTGACATCGACCACAGTCAATGCGGTCATGTTGACGATTCGGCGCACCGTCGCAGTCGGCGTGAGCACATGCACCGGACGCGCCGCACCAAGCAGGATAGGGCCAATGGTGATGCCCGAACCCACCGTCTGCTTGAGCAGGTTGAACGAGATATTGGCCGCGTCGAGGGTGGGCATGATGAGCAGATTGGCCTCGCCCTTGAGTCGTGATGACGGTAGCGCAAGCTCACGCACTTTCTCAACCAGCGCGGCATCACCGTGCATTTCACCGTCGACCTCAAGCTCTGGTGATTGGCGCGATATGAGATCAAGTGCCTCGCGCATGCGTAGTGCGGTCGGCGTGTCATGGGTGCCGAAGCTCGAATGCGACAGGAGTGCGGCGCGTGGCGTAAGACCAAAACGCCGAATCTCCTCGGCGGCGAGCGCAGTCATCTCGGCAATCTGAGCCGCTGTCGGCTCGTAGTGCACATACGTATCGCAGATAAACAGCGTGCGCTCGGGCAGCATGAGCGCGTTCATGGCGTAGAAATTCTTGACGCCCGGGCGCAACCCGATCACTTGCGAGATGTAGTGCAGATGTGAGGCATGCGAGTCATACGGTCCGCACAGCATGCCATCGGCATCGCCCCGGCGTACCATCATGGCACCGATCAAGGTATGCCGCCGCCGCATTTCGAGCTTGGCGTAATCCACCGATACACCGCCACGTCCGGCAATCCGGTGATACTCCTCCCAGTATTCACGGTAGCGGGTGTCCCACTCCGGATTGATCAGTTCAAAATCCACACCAGCCTTCAGGCGCAAGCCATAGCGCTCGATGCGTTGCTCGATCACATTCGGCCGACCAATCAGAATGGGGCGTGCCAGGCCCTCATCGCAAATCGCGCGCACCGCGCGCAGCACGCGCTCATCCTCGCCCCCGGAATAGACCACCCGGCGCGGATTCAATTTGGCCGACGTGAACAGGGGCCGCATCACGAAACCGGATGCGTAGACAAACTGTTGCAGTTGTCCCTGGTAAGCATCGAAATCGGCAATCGGGCGGGTGGCCACGCCCGAGTCCATCGCCGCCCGCGCAACGGCGGGCGCGATTGTGGTGATCAGCCGCGGATCGAACGGCCGCGGAATGAGATACTCCGGGCCAAAGCTCAGATCCTGATCCCCATACGCGGCGGTCACCACTTCGGACTGCTCTGCCATCGCCAGATCCGCGATGGCGCGCACCGCAGCCAGCTTCATTGCCTCATTGATCTGCGTGGCACCGACATCGAGTGCGCCACGAAAGATGAACGGAAAGCACAACACATTATTGATCTGGTTCGGGAAGTCCGAGCGACCGGTGCCGATGATTGCATCGGGCCGAACCGCCTTGACGAGAGCCGGCTGGATTTCTGGCTCCGGGTTGGCCAGCGCGAAGATCAGTGGCTTGGGAGCCATGCGCACCACCATGTCCTGAGTCAGCACATTGCCCGCTGACAGCCCCAGGAAAATATCGGCGCCCTCAATGATGTCGGCCAAGTGGCGGGCATCGGTCTCGCGCGCATAGCGCGCCTTGTTCGGATCCATCTCGACGGTGCGTCCGCGATAGACCACACCGGCGATATCCGAGACCCAGATATTGTCAGATGACAGACCGAGTCCGACCAGGATGTCCAGACAGGCAAGCGCGGCCGCACCTGCGCCTGAGCACACCAGCTTGACCTCGCTGATCTGTTTGCCGACCACCCGCAAGCCATTGGTGATCGCGGCCCCGACAATGATGGCGGTGCCATGCTGATCATCATGAAAGACCGGGATCTTCATGCGCTCGCGCAGCGCGCGCTCAACCTGAAAACACTCCGGTGCCTTGATATCCTCCAGATTGATGCCACCGAAGGTCGGCTCAAGCGAGGCAATGATGTCGATCAGGCGATCGGGGTTGCGTTCATCGATTTCGATGTCGAAGACATCGATGCCGGCAAATTTCTTGAACAGCACCGCCTTGCCTTCCATCACCGGCTTGGCCGCCAGCGGCCCGATGGCCCCCAGACCGAGAACCGCCGTGCCGTTGGTAATCACGGCCACCAGATTGGCGCGCGCGGTGAGCGTGCTCGCCTCGTGCGGATTGGCGACGATCTCGTCACACGCCGCTGCGACACCCGGTGAGTAGGCGAGCGCCAGATCGCGTTGATTCAGTAGCCCCTTGGTCGGTGCAATGGCGATCTTGCCGGGTCGCGGCAGGCGGTGGTAGTCCAATGCGGCACGTCGAATAGCTTCGTCCATGGCTGGCTTCTCTAGGGTGGTAGGCCCATTATAGGTCGGGTTGCCACGCAACTTCACGTCATCTCTGCAGTCCGATTGCCTGGATGGGTTACCGCGTTTCACGCTGGTGCACACGCTGATCGGGCAGAATGCGCAGCACCATCGTCAACCATCCCTCTTTTCGCCATGACCACCTCGCTCTACCCGTTTGCCCGCCGTATGGCGCACGTCGAGCCGTTTCGGGTCATGGACATCCAGCAGCGCGCGTTCGAACTGGAAGCCGCCGGCCGCTCGATCATTCATATGGAAATCGGACAACCCGATTTCGCTGCGCCGGCACCCGTGCTTGAGCGGGCCCGGCAACTGCTCGACGATGACCGTCTGGGCTATACCGACTCACTGGGTTTGCCGCAGCTGCGCACCGCCATTGCGCAGTTTCATGCAGTGCAGTCAGGCGTTGTGGTTGATCCGGCTCGCGTCATGGTCACCACCGGCGCCTCGGGTGCGCTGATGACCCTGCTCGGGTCCCTGGTCAACCCTGGGGATGAATGGCTGATGCCTGATCCCTGCTATCCCTGCAACCGACATATGGTGAGTCTGTTCGGGGGGCTGCCACGCCTTATTCCAACCAGCGCGCAGTCGCAATTTCAGTTGAGCGCAGCGACCGTGCGCGAGCACTGGCGGCCGCGCACACGCGGGGTATTGCTCGCATCGCCGTCCAATCCAACCGGCACCCGAATTGCACCCGATGAGCTTCGGGCAGTGCACGCCGAAGTGCGCGCAAACGGTGGCGTGCTGATCGTCGATGAGATCTATCTGGGCCTCACCTACGGGGCGCGCCGGGACAGCGCGCTCGCGCTCGGTGAGGACGTGTTCGTGGTGAGCAGTTTTTCAAAGTACTTTGCAATGACGGGCTGGCGGCTGGGTTGGCTGGTGGCACCCCCTGATGCCATGCGTGGTCTGGAGCGTTTTGCGCAAAATGCCACCATCTGTCCTCCGGCACTTGCGCAGCACGCCGCCCTCGCGGCATTCGAGCCGGCAAGCCTGGCGATCTGTGAAGCGCGGCGCGAAGAATTTCAGGCGCGCCGCGACGATCTGATCCCCGCACTGCAAGGGATTGGATTCAAGGTGCCTACGCTACCGGATGGTGCGTTTTATGTCTATGCGGACTGCAGCGCACTGGCGACAGACTCGGCCCGCCTGGCGCGCGAACTGCTTGAAGCGGCTGGCGTCGCACTGACCCCTGGCGACGATTTCGGCGTCCATGAGCCGCAGCGCTGGTTGCGCTTTGCCTACACCTGTGATCGAACGCTGCTCAGGCAGGCGGTTGCCAGACTGAAGGAAGCCTTGCCGCACATCAAATGCGCGGTGGGCGCAGCGTAGCGACTATCGGCTCACGGGCGAAGCGATTGCGCTCGGTCATGACCCGGGTGGCATAGCCACGCGATTCATCGCCTGGGGCGCCGTTGTACCACTGCAGCGCGGCCTCGACTGATCCACTGCGATCAAGGTAGTCACGCAGGATTCTCGCACCGAGTTCGACATTGACCGTTGGGTCGAGCACATTGCCACTTGCCAGCTTGGCCAGTTTATCTTCATGGTATTGCGGAATGACCTGCATCAAGCCTTTGGCGCCCATCGGGCTCTCTGCGATGGGATTGAAGCGCGATTCAACGGCCATCACGGCGATTAGCAGCAGCGGATCGATGCCGGCGCGGCGCCCTGACATCCAGGCCAGATGGGTGAATTCGCGTGCTGCTTCGCTCGCGATCAAATACTGGCGGTGGACGACTTCGGCAACCCGCGCCTCGATTGCATCGAGTTCTGCCGATTCGGGTCGCTCGCGCGAACTCACCGCGACCACCCGATCCGCCCGTGCAAAGCTCAAACCCGATGCATCCGGTCTGACAAGCCGGTTACCCGCCTGATCCGAGGAGTGCAGCATCACGGCGGCCCAGGCACAGGCCATGAACATCAGGAACAGATTGCGTAATCCAAACGGATTGATCGCGCTGGATCGTGCTGAGTACGCTCGCATACCGGTTCTCCCGGTGAAGATGAGTAGCGCGCTGGCTACATAGGACGCCGGACTTTGCCCTGTCCCTCGGACAATCTGCCGACCAGCCGCCTGAGCGGCAACCCCGAAGTGTGACTTCCGGTTGACTCAGCGACGCTCTAAAACCCGATTCTAACCCGGATTCGAGTTACGGGCGAATATTTTCTTCAATAAATCAATAGGTTGCCAAGTGGTTCTCAGCGCACCGTGGAATCCGCTTGACATTGCTGCAATGCAATAGTCGATATTACTTCAGAAAAACACCCCGGCAAGTCACCAGACGCTTGATACAATCAAGGCGTCTTTCGGATGCCATGCCGGGGACGAACGCACCAACCGGAATGTCTGCGGCCATTCTTGCCTGCACAAGATGGCCGCAGACCATTCCTCCCAACTATGGACGTGGCCCTGTAGGAAAAGGCCAAGCCGCTGCCGGAGACACCGGAGCCGGAGCTCCCGTCGCAACAGGCGCCGCCCCTGAGCCAGGGGTCACCGAAACACTCTTGACAGCCTTCTTTGCAGGTTTCTTTGTCACGGGCTTCGACGTCTTAACCGCCTTCTTGACCGCCTTTTTCGGGGCCGCCTTTTTGGCTGGTTTGCTTGCGACTTTCTTCTTCGGTGCTACAGCAGACTTAGCTGGCTTAGCGGGTGCTTTCTTTACGCTACTTTTTTTTTTGCAGCAACCTTCTTCTTTGCTGGTGCTTTCTTAGCAGCTTTTTTGGCCGGAGCCTTCTTCGCCGCTTTCTTTGCCGGCGCTTTCTTTGCCGGTGCTTTCTTCGCCGCTTTCTTCGCCGGCGCTTTCTTTGCCGCTTTCTTCTTGGTCGCCATGTTGCACTCCTTGGAGAGTTGGACAAACACACCACACGAACCGGAGAGACCTCTCTCCGGCGATCCGGCACTGCACGCCTGACAGCTCGTACAACACCGAACTCAAAAAGCGGACTGCACGAACGGCCCGCTTAAGATACTGACGATGTCACGGTTCCTGCAAACCGCAACACCGTTAAACCCATGCCGGTTGAAGCAACTGCCTTGCCTCAACAACTGCTTATTCCCAGTTCAGCGCGCCCCCGGTCTGATACTCAATCACTCGAGTCTCAAAGAAGTTGCGCTCCTTCTTCAGATCAATCATTTCACTCATCCAGGGAAACGGGTTGGTTGCTCCCTGATACAACTGTTCAAGACCGATCTGATGACACCTTCTGTTTGCAATAAAGCGCAGATATTCTTTGAACATCGGCGCATTCAACCCGAGGACACCGCGCGGCATTGTGTCCTCAGCATAGCGATACTCTAACTCAACTGCGCGACGCATCAAAGTCTGGATCTCATCGCGAAACTGCGTGGTCCACAGATGCGGATTTTCAAGCTTGATCTGATTGATCAGATCGATGCCGAAATTGCAGTGCATCGACTCGTCCCGCAGGATGTATTGGTACTGCTCGGCAGCCCCGGTCATCTTGTTCTGTCGACCCAGCGCGAGGATCTGCGCAAAGCCAACATAGAAGAACAAGCCTTCCATGATGCAGGCAAATACGATCAAGCTGCGCAGCAATGCCTGGTCATTGGCCAGCGTGCCGGTTTGAAAGGATGGATCGGTCAGAATGTCGATGAAGGGAATGAGAAATTCATCCTTCTCACGGATGCTGTCGATCTCGTGATACGCGTTGAACACTTCGCCCTCATCGAGTCCCAGACTCTCGACAATGTATTGATAAGCATGCGTGTGGATCGCCTCCTCGAACGCCTGCCGCAGCAGATACTGACGGCATTCAGGCGCCGTGATGTGGCGATAAGTGCCCAGCACAATATTGTTTGCCGCAAGCGAGTCGCCGGTGACAAAGAAGCCGAGGTTACGCTTGACCAGCCGGCGCTCGTCATCGGTGAGCCCGTTCGGATTCTTCCACAGCGCGATATCGCGACTCATGTTCACTTCCTGCGGCATCCAGTGGTTGGCGCAGGCGGCCAGGTACTTGTCCCAGGCCCATTTGTACTTGAACGGCACCAACTGATTGACGTCCGTCCCGCCGTTGATCACCCGCTTGTCCTCGGCACGAATACGACGATCGCTGCGCGTCGGTTCTGTCGTGCTGTCGGTGGCTGATGCCGCCGCTGCGCCATCGGGCAGCAAGGTCGCGCGGGTGCCGGTTGCAAGCGGTGCGTGCACGGCCGGATTCAGGCCCGCGATCTGCACTGCCTCGTCCTCGAAATTCAGCATGTCTATCAGGTCCTTGCTTACTGGCAGGCTTCGCAGCCCGGATCATCAATTGCGCAGAATTTTGGTTCTACGGCTTGCGCCACGTCACTGGGCACCGCGTTCAGCTGACCCGACTTCACGGTCGACTTCTCGGCATGGGTCGCACCCATCGTGCGCAGGTAATAGGTGGTCTTCAGTCCGCGCAGCCAGGCGAGCTTGTAGACATCGTCAAGCTTTTTGCCCGATGCACCGGCCATGTACAGATTCAATGACTGCGACTGATCGATCCATTTCTGCCGCCGTGCGGCACATTCCACCAGCCACGCCGGCTCGCACTCGAACGCAGTCGCGTAGATGCGCCGCAATTCCTCGGGCATGCGATCGATACGGGCCAGGTTGCCATCGAAATACTTCAGATCCGCAATCATCACTTCGTCCCATAGTCCGCGCTCTTTCAATTCGCGCACCAGGTAGTCATTGACCATGGTGAATTCGCCCGACAGGTTCGATTTCACATACAGATTCTGATAGGTCGGTTCAATCGACGCGGCCACGCCAACGATGTTGGAAATGGTGGCGGTCGGTGCAATGGCGAGGCAATTGGAATTGCGCATGCCGTGCTGTGCAATCTGCTTGCGCAGCGCAGCCCAGTCGAGCGTCTGGCTTTCATCGACTTCGACATAACCACCGCGCTCATCGCGCAGCAAGCCGATCGAGTCCTGCGGCAGCACGCCGCGATCCCACAGCGAACCGCGATAGCTCGCATAGCGTCCCCGCTCTGCCGCCAGTTCGCTTGATGCCCAGTAGGCGTAGTAGGCCACCGCCTCCATCGACTGGTCGGCAAATTCGACCGCTTCGTTGGAAGCATAAGGCACCCGCAGCAAGTGCAGGCAATCCTGAAAGCCCATGATGCCCAACCCAACCGGACGATGCTTCAGGTTGGAATTGCGTGCCTTGGCCACCGCGTAGTAATTGATGTCGATCACGTTGTCGAGCATGCGCATGGCGGTGGTGATGGTGCGCTTGAGCTTGTCATGGTCGAGCACGCCGTCGCGCATATGCGCCACGAGATTCACCGAGCCCAGATTGCACACGGCAATTTCATGGTCACCAGTGTTCAAGGTGATCTCGGTGCACAGATTGGAGCTATGCACCACCCCGACATGCTGCTGCGGCGAGCGTATGTTGCAGGGGTCCTTGAACGTGATCCAGGGATGGCCGGTCTCAAACAGCATCGAGAGCATCTTGCGCCACAACTGGACCGCAGGCAGCTTCTTGAACAAACGCAACTCGCCGCTGGCTGCCTTGCCCTCATAGCGCACGTACGCCGCCTCAAACGCGCGGCCGTAACGGTCGTGCAACTCTGGCACATCGGAGGGCGAGAACAAGGTCCATTCACCGCCTTCCATCACCCGGCGCATGAACAGATCCGGGATCCAGTTGGCGGTATTCATGTCATGGGTGCGACGACGGTCATCCCCCGTGTTCTTGCGCAGGTCGAGAAATTCCTCGATGTCCAGATGCCAGGTCTCCAGATAGGCGCACACCGCGCCCTTGCGCTTGCCGCCCTGATTGACCGCCACCGCGGTGTCGTTGACCACCTTCAGAAACGGCACCACCCCTTGCGACTTGCCGTTGGTACCCTTGATGTGGGCACCGAGGGCGCGCACCGGTGTCCAGTCATTGCCCAGCCCGCCGGCGTATTTGGCGAGCAGCGCGTTTTCCTTGATTGCCTCATAGATGCCATCGAGGTCATCGGCAACCGTGGTGAGGTAGCAACTGGAGAGCTGTGAGCGCAAAGAACCGGAGTTGAACAAGGTCGGCGTCGAGCTCATGAAATCAAAGCTCGACAGCACGTTGTAGAACTCGATTGCGCGCGCTTCGCGATCGATTTCGTTCAGGGACAGCCCCATGGCCACGCGCATGAAAAAAATCTGCGGCAGCTCGATGCGCCGCTCGTCAATGTGCAGAAAGTAGCGGTCATAAAGCGTCTGCAGCCCCAGATAGCCAAACTGCAGATCGCGATCGGCGTCCAGCGCCGCCCCCAGACGCGCCAGATCAAAGCTCGCCAGGCGCTCATCGAGCAACTGGTTGCCAATGCCAAGCTTGACGTAATCGACCAGCCAGGTGGCATAACGGGTATGCATGTCGGCGTGCGAGACTTCTTCGCCAAACACTTCACGCCGTATGGTGCCGAGCAGGAGCCGCGCGGTGACTTGCGAATGCGCCGGATCACGCTCGATCAGCGACCGCGCCGACAGGATGGCTGACTTCCACACTTCTTCAAGCGGGATGCCATCGTAGAGATTCTTGAGCGTTTCCTCGCGGATGGTGGTGCGCTCCACACGATCACCCAAGCCATCGCAGGCAGCGGCAATCGTCTGATCAAGCAGGCCCAGGTCAAGCGGACGGCGCTCGCCACGATCGACAATATGAATGAGGGGCGCGTCAGCCGGCGCGCGTGCCGCAGCCGCGCTCGCGCGCGCAAGCGAGCGCTGCTCGCGATAGAGGACATAGGCACGTGCCACTTCGTGCTGCCCGGAACGCATCAGGGCCAGTTCCACCTGATCCTGAATGTCTTCAATATGGAACGTACCGCCCGAGGGCTGGCGTCGGGCCAGCGTGCCGACCACGCTGTCAGTCAATCCAGCGACCAGTTCACGCACGCGGGCAGAGGCGGCGCCCTGCCCGCCTTCGACTGCGAGAAATGCCTTGGTCATGGCGACCGAAATCTTGCCGGGTTCGAAGCCGACGACGGCGCCGGTCCGGCGGATCACTTTGTACTGTTGCGTCGACGACTCACTGTGGCTTGCCAGTTCGACAGGTGCGCCTTGTGGTGCAACTGTCCTTGCTGCAACCACTTCGCCAGACATCTGCATAGTGCTTCTCCCTTGCGCGTACTTTTAATTGTCTGGGCCGCTGCATCACGATGAGCACGCGGCCAATGACACTGTTCTTTGTCACGCAACACCCGCTGAATCGGATGTCCTCGCGCTTACGATCTTCAACTTTGTTGCGGGCCCGATCGCACCGATTCACAGTACGGTCATCGATGTGGCCCAAGCTTGCTGCAATCTGGCCCAATCACTACCTGTAGTGGTCGTGCCGATTCACAACCCAAATTCTAGGGTTTTTTTTGGGTAGCGCAAGACTTTTTTTCAGAATGTTTCATTCCATGCTTATGCATCGCAACATTGCTGACACACTGGCACAGTGGTGGCGGGAGCACCACGCGTGCGCTGCACGACCGGTCAACGCATCGCTGGCTGATCGCTGATCGACTTCCAGCCGTCGATGCGGCGCCAATCAAACGCTGCGCCTGGATCGGTCTTGCGCCCCGGTGCGATATCGCAATGCCCCACCACGTCCGTGATCGGATACGCCCGGGCAAGCAAACGGATGACTCTCAGCAGCGACCCGTACTGCACCTCGCAATACGGGTCGCTGTCAGTGCCCTCAAGTTCGATGCCGATCGAATAGTCGTTGCAGCGCTCGGCACCCTGCCAGCACGACACGCCGGCATGCCATGCGCGCAAGCCGAACGGCACGAATTGAATCCAACTGCCATTACGTCGCAGCAGCAAGTGGGCCGATACGCGCACGCCGCGCAGACTAGCGAATTGAGGATGACTGTCGCAGTCAAGGCGATTGGTAAAGAACTCAGCCACCGCAGATCCGCCATATTGCCCGGGGGGTAGGCTGATGTTGTGCAATACCAACAACGAAATCGCGGTGTCAGCCGGCCGCTCGTCGCAATTGGGGGACACGCATTGCTCGGCGCAGTCGAGCCAGCCGGCGTCAAGCCTCACTCAGGCTCCTTGATCCCCAATCGTTCCATGCGATAACGCAATGCGCGAAACGTTATGCCCAGCACCTGTGCGGCCTTGGTTCGATTGAACCCGGTCTTGGCGAGCGCAGACAGTATCGCTTCGCGCTCTATCTCCTCCAGAAAGTCGGGCAAAGGTCGCGACTGCGCGCCCTCCTGGTCCAACAGAAAATCGGCTGGCCACTGGCTGTGACCGGTTATGACCGGCTGCACAGGTGCTGATCCGGCAAGCGGCATGGGCGCCGATCCGGTGGCCGTGATCATGGTCCGTGGCGACAGTGACTGCGCGCCTGATTCGCGGCCGGCCAGACGCAGATCATCAACCTGAATGGTCGCTCCGCCGCACAGAGCGACCGCGCGCTCAAGAATGTTTTCGAGTTCGCGCACGTTGCCAGGAAAGTCGTAGGCCATCAGCGCCGTGATCGCTTCATTCGACACGCGCGGCATCGGCTCGCCGTGCTGTGCCGCCATACGCGCGAGCAGGGACTGCGCCAGCAGAGGAATATCGTCGCGGCATTCACGCAAGGACGGCATGCGCAGATCAATGACCGCCAGACGGTAGTACAGATCCTGCCGAAAGCGGCCGGCCTCCACCAGGGCAGCGAGATTCTGGTGAGTGGCGCACAGAATGCGCACATCGACCGGGTCTTCGCTGGTCGCCCCGACCTTGCGCACCCGCTTCTCCTGAATGACACGCAATAATTTCACCTGCATGGCGAGGGGCAGATCGGCGACCTCGTCCAGAAACAGGGTGCCACCGTGAGCGGCATGGAAAAACCCACCGCGGTCCTCGCTGGCCCCGGTAAAGGAGCCCTTGCGATAACCGAAGAATTCACTCTCCATCAGCGTTTCCGGGATGGCACCGCAATTGACCGCAACAAACGGCCGGTCGCTGCGCGCGCCGCCTTCATGCAGCAGGCGGGCTGCCATCTCCTTGCCGCTACCCGATTCACCGCTGATGTAGACCGGCGCCTGCGAGCGGGACAACCGGGCAATCAGCGCGCGCACCTGGATGATGGGCGCACTTGACCCGAGCAGACGGTCGCGCGCCAGTTCGCCGGGATCAGCCTGCGCAGGCACCCGCAGCGCGAGTTGCACCAAGCGGCGCAGGTCATCCACCGAGACCGGTTTGCTCAGATAGTCAAATGCCCCCGCCTTGAGCGCTGCCACCGCATTTTCGGTATTGCCAAACGCGGTGATCACGGCGACCGGCAAATTCGGATAGCGCGTTGCTACGTAGCGCAATAGCTGCAGGCCCTCGCCGTCGGGCAAACGCATATCGGTGAGCAGCAATTGAAACGCCTGCGCAGACAGTGCGCCATGCGCTTCGGCCAGCGAGCCGGCCGTGGTCACATCCAGGCCCATGCGCTCGATGGTGAGACTGACCAGCTCGCGCAGGTCGGCTTCGTCGTCGACGAACAGCACCGCTGGACGCTGGCTGGCGCGCGGCTTCATGCGGCACCCGTCGAGTCAAGCGGCCAGATCAGGCGAAACGTGGTCTGCGGCTCCTCGGGGCGAAACTCGAGACGTGCGCCGCTCGCCTGAGCCAGCTCGCGTGCGATATACAGCCCCAGGCCAGTGCCTTTGCTGAATGTTGTGAAAAAAGGTTCGAAGATCTGTGTACGCAGGTCAGGTGCAATGCCGGGGCCATCGTCGCGCACATCCAGCTCGACCGCCCGTTTGCGTTTGCGGCTCACCAGACGAACGCTCCCTGGCCGGCCACTGCCGTGACGCCATGCGTTATGCGCCAGATTCCACATGATCTGGTTGAGATGAACCGGATCACTTGTCACCATCACGCCAGGGGCGAGATCGAGGCCAAGAGCATCGGCGGGCAGACGTTCGGAGTGACCGAAGTCACTGGCAAAATTGACCACCCATTGCTCCAGATCAATCTGTTCGGGATTGGCGCGGTCACGCCGCGCCAACTGCATGACATCGCTCACCAGGCGATCCAGCCGCCGGCCGTTGTCGCGAATGATCTCCAGCAAACGCGGCGCACCGCTTGCCGCGCGGTCTTCAGCCAATAGATCGGCAGCGTGCATGATGGCCGCCAGCGGATTGCGGATTTCATGCGCAATGTTGGCGGTCAAGCGTCCCAGCGCCGCGAGTTTCAGTTGATGGCTGCGCTCCTCCTGACGCGATAGGTCTTCGATCAGCACCAGCACCTGATTCCCTTCACCCACCGGGACGAACCGGGGCCGCGCCCGTCGACCCGTGATGGGCAGATCAACGACCGCGGGCGGGCGCTCCGGCTGGACTCGCCAGGCGCGTTCGGTGTCGGCCAGTTCCGGACACGTGGATTCAATCTGCGTTCCGGGACCGAGTGTGACGCCGATCATGCGTGACACCGAACGATTGGCGATCAGGACTTGTCCGCTGTCATCCAGCACGATCACTCCATCCTCCACGTCCTGAATCACCAGCTCGTTCAGACGCAGCTGGTTTTCCAATTCCCTGCCGCGGCGCACCGCGACCCGCTCGCTGCTGATCACCCGGCCCGCCAGGGCATTCAACATGATGCTGATGACAAAATATCCGACACACAGCAATCCGGGCTCAAGGAGCTGAACGCTGTACTGATCGGCGTGCAGCATTCGATTGACCTGATCGAACAGCAAGCCAATCGAGGCGCTGGCCGCATGGAACAGGGTCATGGTGCGATCGGCCAGCACCGCAGCCCCGGCCACCGAGAATAGCAGCAACACCGCCAGACCACTCTTGAAGCCGCCACTGGCATGCATTACCGAAATGATTGCAACGACATCGAGCATCACCCCCAGCGTGAGCAGGGTCGACTCGAGTTCGCTTGGCCGCGAAGCAAGGGCGAGCGCGCCAATTGACAGCAACAGATAGGCGACCGTAGCGCTGGCAAACAAGCGCGGATCGGCGATGCCGATATCAAAAGTGAGTGCCGCACCGGTGATCAGCAGAAACAGGAAAGTGGATGCGACCGCCAGGCGAAACAGATCGAGCAGTAACAGCAGGTTGTGATACGAGCCTTCCGTACTCGTCGCGCCACCGGCCACACCGAGGCCGATCATCGGTGCACACCGCTGTGCGCGTGCTCGCGGCTGCAGAACGTGTGACCGCTTTGAACGATCGCCTCACCTGCGGGCACATGCAAGCCGCAGTGCTCACAGGCGATCATCACCTCGGCCGGTCGCGCCCGGGACGGCGCGACAGAGGGGCCACCCCCCGGGGGAGGAGCGCGGCGCACACTGCCGGCGCGATTTTTCCACAGTGAATAGACCACCGCGGCCACCAGCAGCACGAGTAGATATTTCATCTCTGGCACGGCACCACAGAGGACCTGGGCGCGGGAACCCGACCAGCGCTCAGAGCACTCGCGTGATCCCTTCGAACTAGGCCTGCATCATCTGCGCGGCCTGCTTGACTGCCTTGATGATGTTGACATAACCGGTACACCGACAAAGATTGCCCTCCAGACCGTGAATGATCTGCTGATCATCGGGCTGTGGATGATCCTGCAGTAATCCGGTGACTGCCATGATCATGCCGGGCGTGCAAAATCCGCATTGCAGCGCATGACATTCCGAGAATGCCTGCTGCACCGGATGCAGCCGGGCGCCGCTCGCGTCGAACGACGGCGCAAGGCCCTCGATGGTTTTGACCGACTGGCCCTGCACTTGCACCGCAAGCACCGTACACGATTTCACCACCCGTCCGTCCAGATGCACCGTGCACGCGCCGCACTGGCTGGTATCACAGCCGATATGCGTGCCGGTGAGCCCGAGCGCCTCACGCAGCACCGTGGACAACAAGGTCCGGTGCTCGACCTCGACCTCGACCGGCTTGCCGTTGACAGTCAATGCCACCTTGCTCATGCAACTGCCCCTTCGCTTGAATTCAGAATTGCGCGCAACGCGCGGCTTGCCAGGACTTTCATCAAATTGGCACGGTATTCAGCCGGCGCATGAATATCGGCATTCAGCCCGCTCGGGTCAACCACCAGTGCCTCAATTGATTCAGCAGCGAAGCGATCGGCCAGTGCAGCCTCCGCTTCACGCCAGCGAAACACCCCCGGACCTGCTCCGGTCACGGCAACACGCACACGCCCGCCGGTTTCGGCCACAAACACCCCGGTCATCGCAAAGCCGGAGGCCGGATGCGGGAATTTGGCGTAGGCGGCCCGGGTCGGCAGCGGAAACGCGATCCGGGTGATCAGCTCGCCCTCTTCGATGGCGGTGGTGAACACGCCCTGGAAGAAATCATCGGCGGCAATGGCACGACGCTGCGTGTGAACAGTTGCGCCCAGTGCGAGCACTGCAGCCGGGTAGTCGGCGTTGGGATCATTATTGGCCACCGAGCCCCCCAAGGTACCGCGATTGCGTACCTGCGGATCGCCGATGGTCGAAGCCAAGGCCGCCAAGGCTGGCAGTGCAGTGCGCACCGTCATCGAGGTGGCCACCTCGATGTGCCGGGTCGCCGCACCGATGATCAACTGACCGGCTGTGACCTCAATGCCGCGCAATTCGGTCAAAGCCGCGATGTCGATCAGGTGCGATGGCTGGGCCAGACGCTGTTTGAGCGTCGGGATCAGCGTCATGCCACCGGACAATGGCTTCGCATCGTCGTGGTTTGCAAGCAATTGAGCGGCCTCGTCAAGCGAGGCTGGTTTCACATAGCTGAATTCGTACATGGTGTCTTTATCAGGTTGTTCGGCTTAAAACACGGTTCAATCAAGCGTTCAAACAGCGGCACTCCGGTACTGATCATTCACGTTCATTCTGACTCAGAAACACGGGCGAACAGCAGGGTGGGCCTTTCACTGCGCGCGATCATAAGCAAAACGACGGGCATCCCCGGCGCGCGCCGCCTCGATCGCCCCCCAGATCCTGGCCGGCGTCGCCGGCATGTCAAAGTGTGTCACCCCTGCCGTGCGCAAGGCTGCAAGTATGGCATTCATCAGCGCGGGCAGCGAGCCCGTCACGCCAGCCTCGCCCACCCCTTTGGCGCCGAGGACATTGGTCGGCGTCGGCACCGGGTGCTCGGCGAGGGTCAGTCCATGAATCATGATCGCCCGCGGCATGGGGTAATCCATGAAGCTGCCGGTCAGCAACTGGCCGCTCTGCCTGTCGCATATCGCGTGCTCACCGAGCACCTGGCCGGCGCCCTGCGTGATGCCGCCATGCATTTGCCCGGCAACGATGGTGTGATTGAGTATCGTACCGGCGTCGTCCACAGCACTGAAGCGCACGATTTCAACCACTCCGGTCGTCGGATCAATCTCGACTTCGGCCACATGACAGCCATTGGGAAACGTGCCCCCGGTACGGGCACTGGAGCGGGTATCCAGCGGGTGTACCGCGCCGCCCGAGTGCTGTTCGATCAGGCTATCCAGGGTGACGCTGCGATCGGTGCCGGCGATATGGTAGCGTCCATCAGCAAAAACGATATCGGCAGCGGCAACCTCAAGGGCCCGCGCGGCCAGCTCGCGGCCTTTGGCAATCACGTCATCGGCAAGCACCCGTAGCGCGCTGCCTACACCGTGCAAGGTGCGCGAGCCGCCCGTGGCGTTGCCGGCGAGGCGAACCGCCGGATCACCATTTCTCAGGCGAAAGCGTTCACGTGGCAAACCGAGCACCGCGGACAGGATCTCGGCATACGCGGTCTCGTGACTCTGACCGTGCGAATGCGACACGGCAAACAGGGTGATTTCACCATGACCACCAAAACGCGCCTCGACCTCATCCGGACCGGCGCCACCACCGGTCGCCTCGACGAAACTCGCCAGTCCGATGCCACGCAGGCGGCCATGCGCGGCAGACTGCGTGCGGCGCTGCTCAAATCCAGTCCAATCAGCGACTTCCAGGGCGTGCTCGAGCACCGCCGGAAAATCGCCACTGTCATAGGCGAGGCCATTGGCAGTCGGCCAGGGCATCGCGTGCGCCGGAATCAAATTGCGCCGGCGCAAGTCGGCCGGATCGATGGCCAGTTCAACCGCAGCCTGATCGACCAGACGCTCGATCATGTAGGAAATGACCGGGCGGCCAGCACCCCGATACGCCGCCATCGGCACACTATTGGTGAGGGCCAGCCGCACATTGGCAACCGCCGCGGGCACTTTGTAAACACCGGCCAGGCACGCACGGATCGACAGGACCGCCACGACCGGACCGGTCGGTGCGATATAGGCCCCCATGTCGTTCAGGAAATCGAACCGGAAGGCAAGGAACTGACCCTGCGCATCAAGCGCCAGCTCGCCACGCGAACTGACCCCCCGCGCATGCTCATCGGACAGAAACACCTCACTGCGACTGGCGACCCAACGTACCGGCCGGCCGGTGATGCGTGCGGCCAGCATGACCGCGCTGTATTCCGGATAAGCGTTGAAGCGCAAGCCGAAGCCACCGCCGACATCTTCGGCCACTACATGCACGTGCTCATCGGCAATACCGGTGGTGGCCACCAGCTGCCCGCGCATGCCGGCGGTGCCCTGAGTGCAGACATGCACGAAATAATCACCCGTCCCGGCATCATGGCGCACCAGGCAGCCTTTCGGTTCCATCGGGTTGCCGGCCACCCGTTGGTTATGCAAATCAAGCCGAACGATGTGGGCGGACTTGGCAAAGGCCGCTGCAACCGCCTGTGCATCGCCGGTTTCAAATTCAATCGCCAGATTGCCCGGTATATTGGGATGCAACTGCGCGGCGCCCGGGGCGATGGCCGCTTCGGCTCCGATCACCACCGGCAGATCGTCATACTCGATGACGATCGCCTCAACTGCGTTTTGCGCCGCCTCTTCGGTCTGCGCAACCACACAGGCAACACATTCACCGACAAAGCGGACCACCTCGGCAGCGAGCACCGGACGGTAGGGCTTGATCAATTCCGCGCCGCCTTTACCGGGAATTGGCGCGGCGCAGGGTAGCGATCGAAAACCGGCGCGTTGTGTGTCCTCGGCGGTGAGCACGGCGTGCACCTCAGGCATTGCCTGCGCCTGGCTGACATCCATACTCACGATGCGCGCATGGGCACGATCGGCACGCAGAAACGCTGCATACAACTGCCCAGGCAGATGCCAGTCCGACACATAGCGCCCGGCCCCGGTCACCAGGCGTCGATCTTCAAGGCGGGAAAAGCTCATCGCGATGCTCTATTCAATGGCGTGACCGCGCGGCACGCAATCTGCCGCACTCTGTGCAGCCGCCGATAATATCCGAAGTCGGACTGCAACTCCTTGTGCACATTCAGAAAATGCGGGCACCGCAGGTAGCGGTGAATTGCGCGGTAACGGCGCGACGACTTCACCTCGACTGGTTCGATGAATGCGATCACCACAGGTGCCGATCGATCACGCAGCAAGCGATCTACGACCTCACCTGGACACGTTCGGCAAAGTCGATCACCGTGCGTGCCAGGTCAGCACGATCCTCATCGGTGCGCATCACCGTCTGGCTGACCATTACCGATTTGCCCCGATCGCGCAACGCAGCGGCATGCTGCCGATCAAGCTCGTCGATCACCCAGCCATCGACCCGCGCGCCGTAGTAATCGCTCAAACCAAGCACACTCGCTGCAAACCCGAGCTCGACCATGATCTTGGCGGCCGGACCTTTGAGCGCGGCACCACCAACAATTGGCGACACCGCCACGACCGGAACACGGCGTTGCGGCGCATCGAACCAGGCGGCCACTGCGGGCAGTGCAAGGATGGGGGCGATACTGAGCCAGGGATTGGACGGACACAGCACCACGGCGCCAAGCGTCGGATCGGCCAGGGCCGCGATCAAGCGATCTGAGGGCTGTGCACGATCGGCACCCGCGTAATCAATTGCCCGCACCGGCGGCTCGCAACGCAAGCGGACAAAATAGTCCTGGAAAGCAAGCTCGCCCTGATCCGTATGGATTCGGGTCGACACCCGGTCATTGCTCATCGGCGCAATGATGCAATCAATGCCCATGCGCTCACCGAGTCTGGCGGTGAACTGCTCAAGCGTGCCGCCGGCGCGCAGATGCACACTGCGTAACACGTGCAGCGCCAGATCGCGATCGCCAAGGTTGAACCAGTCCTCGCCACCGAGGCTGCGCAAAGTGTCCATGAAGTGCCAGGATTCTTCCGCACGACCCCAGCCACGCGCGCGGTCCGCCAGGCCGGACAAGGTATAGAAGACGGTATCCAGATCGGGGCAAATCGACAGCCCAAGATGCTCGAAATCATCGCCGGTGTTGACGACGATGCTCAGTTGATCGGGCACGCAGACGCTTGAGAGTCCATGCGCCAGACGCGCCCCGCCGACCCCACCAGCCAGCGCGAGCAGTCTGCGATTCATCGATGCAGCTCCGAATCGGCTGAGTGCGGCCGCGCAGCATCCGCACCCGAGCCGTTGGTGCCATCGTGAGGCAGACTGATGTTCATCGAAAAAGATCCTTGTCGGCCGGTCGCAACAGATCGTCGATCGAGCCGTCGCTACCGTAACGCGGCAACCCGCGCACATGCACGACCGGCGTTCCCTCGGCGGCCTGCCCCATCACCAGCGAGCCCGCAGCGGCCAGTTCATCGGCCAGCGCCACTTGCGTGGTACGCAGCGCGCGGCCGTCACGATCGGTCTGACCGCGCAGGTCAGCCAGCGCCGGCAAACCGCTCACACCCAGGGCGGTTCCGACCACGCCGTTACGCCAGGCACGGCCAAAACTGTCGTTGATGATGACCGCTTGATCAACACCAGTGCGTTCACGCAAGGCCGCACGCAAACGCTCAGCCGAGCGCTGCGGCGCGAGCGGCAGCAACAGCACCTGCTCATCACCGGGCACGTTGGATTGATCAATACCCGCGTTGGCGGTGACAAACCCGCGTACGTCTTCGACCACCAGCACCCCGGGCACGGCGCGCAGCACGGTGCGCGATTCGCGCAGCACCACCTCGACGTAGCGTGCATCCTTGCCGGTGATAGGCGCTAATCGCAGCGCTTCGGCTGACGGAGTGACAGTGCGCAGGTCAACCTGGCGGCCCTCGGCCTTCGAGACAATCTTTTGCGCGAGCACCAGGGCATCGCCGGCCTGCGGTTGCACGCCAGAACGCTGCAGAGCCGCCTCGATCAGGGCCGGCAGGTCGGCACCGCGAACGATCTCGGGCACACCGGCAAGCGCGGTCAGTGTCAGGCTGCGCATCGAGCGATCACGCCTTGCGGGCGTCCCGACCCGGTACGCCAGTGATCCGGATTCCGGAAGCCGGCACCTTGTAGCGCTTGTTGATTGCGATCAGGAGCGAGGTCAGCGCCTCGGTAGCCACCGAATTGGCGAGCGGTCCGGCGTGCCAGGCAGCAAGCCCCGCAGCAGCCGCCAGATCGATCACCACCTGGCGCGCATCGGCATCATCGCCACAGACCAGCACGTCGCAATCGATGACATAGTGCGGATCGCGCAAATGCGTGGCCGAGATATTCTGAAATGCCGAGATCACGCGCACCGCCTGACCGAGGCGGTCCTGCAACGCCTGCACCGCCGAACCGCCGGCCGGCAATTGCACCCGATCGACACGCGGCGGCACCAGCGGAACAGTGACGTCAACGACGATTTTTCCGGCGAGCAGGTCTGCCACTTCATCGGCCAGCGGCATCTGCGCGCTATAGGGCACAGCGAACACGACGATTTCGGCAGCCGCAGCCGCCTCGCGCTGACTCGTTCCGACCACAGCGTGATGCTGCGTGGCAAGCGGTCGAGTCGCCGGCGCGTCGGCGCGCCCTGCCGGTGCCGGTGCCGGGTCAGAATGTACGCCACCCGGGACGGCGCGGTTCAGCTCGTCGTTCAGTGATACTGCGCTGAGCGCTGCACGGTTCAACTCATCATTCAGTGCCGCCGCCGCAGTGACCGCACGTGCCGGATCGCGTGAACCAATGACGACGGGATAACCGGCATGGGCCCAGCGAAAGGCCAGCCCGCCCCCTTCGCGACCGCTGCCACCCAGAACCGCAATAGTGGGCAATTTCGCGTCCGCTGGCCGTTGCGCCATCGCGGTACTTTCACTCATGGCGATACAACTCCGTAAAGGGGTTCGTTTGATAAATGATTCAATTGCCCGGCCGGTGCCTGGATGCGTGCATGGCGCCCGGCACGTTCCTGCACCAGCGGGGTCAGATTCGCTGCGGCGTAAGAACCTGCCACTTGCGCGGGATCAGCCGGCGCGTACAGCGTCGTGCGTTGCATCGGCACGCGCGAGGCTTGCTGTATCAGTGCGTCCATCTGTGCCGGCGCCAGCTCCTGGCCGTGCTCGGTGCCAGCCGCTCGCGAAATGCTTTCATTCATGAGCGTTCCGCCCAGATCATTGGCACCGGCCTGCAAACACTGCGCCACGCCCTGTGGTCCGAGTTTGACCCACGAGGCCTGAATGTTGTGCACCAGCGGATGCAACACCAGCCGCGCCACCGAATGCATCAACAACGCCTCACGCCAGGTCGGTCCATGCCGTGCCGCGCCGCGCAAGGCGAGCGGTGCCTCCATGTGAACGAAAGGCAAGGGTACAAATTCGGTAAACACCCCGGTGCGCGCCTGCAGATCACGTAACACGAGCAGATGGCGCGCCCAGTGCCGCGCTGATTCCATATGGCCATACATGATCGTTGCGGTGGCGCGCAGTCCGACCGCATGCGCCGCCTCCATGACAGCAACCCACTCGCCCGTGTTGATCTTGTCCGGGCAAATGACCCGGCGTACGCTGTCATCGAGAATCTCGGCCGCCGTACCCGGCAGCGAACCCAATCCAGCGTCGCGCAATTGTTCAAGATACGCACTCAGGCTGAGCCCGAGCGTGGTCGCGCCGTGGGTTACTTCCAGGGGCGAGAAGGCATGCACATGCATGCGCGGCTCCACTTCCTTCACCGCGCGCACAATGGCCAGATAGGTATGCCCGCTGTAGTCGGGGTGGATGCCGCCCTGCATGCACACCTCGGTCGCGCCGCGTTGCCAGGCCTCGTGCACGCGACGCTGGATTTCGCCGACCGACAGATCGTAGGGCTCGCCACGCAATCTCGCCGAAGCCTCACCGCGCCCTTTGGAGAAGGCACAGAAACGGCAGCGGTAGGTGCACACATTGGTGTAATTGATATTGCGGTTCACCACGTAGCCAACGCGATCGCCGCACTGAGCGCGCCGCAGTGCGTCGGCTGCCACAGTGAGACCTTCGAGCTCATCGCCACGGGCTGCAAACAAACGCTCGATGTCCTCTTCCGGCAAACGCTCGCCGCGCTCGGCGCGGGCGATCAGCCGATCGAAACCGGGCGAGCGCCGCCCCGCAAACCTGTGTGCACCCGTCAAAGACCCGCCGACGACAGGCCCATCGGTCACGTGCGCATCAACCACAGCGGCATCAACGACAGGCGCATCAACCGCATGCCCATCAACCCTATGCGCAGCTGCCGAACGCGCATCAACCGCACGCCCATCAACCACTGGAGCGCCGAGTGCTGACGCGCGCACGGGCAGCGCGACATCACTGCGCCCGGGAGCCCATGGGTCGGTGCGCGCATACCCTTCGGTGTCCATCAAGGCACGGATGCGCGCCGCCATCGGCGCGTGGTGCCATCGATCGGCCTCACGGCACCAGGCCGGATAGGTGGCCAGGCGCTCAACGAGCAGCTTGCCGCGCTCACCGGTGCGCTCGGCCAGATGGTCAAGCTGCGGCCACGGCGCCTCTGGATTCACGTGGTCGGGGGTGACGGGTGACACGCCGCCCCAGTCATTGATGCCGGCATCGACGGCTTGCGCATATTCATCGGGGGACAGGTTCGGCGGCACCTGGATATTCATGGCTCCACCGAATATGATCCGTGCCATCGCCACGGTCCATGCCAGATCGTCAAACCCCGGCTCCGCCGCCGCATTCATGGGTGTACCGGCTTTGGCGCGGAAATTTTGCACAATGATTTCCTGCAAATGGCCGTAGCGCAAGTGCAGTGCGCGCAGGGCGAACAGGGCGTCCAGGCGCTCCTCGCGCGTCTCACCGATACCGATGAGAATTCCGCTGGTGAAGGGCACCTGTTGCCGCCCCGCCGCCTCGATCACTGCGAGACGCAACGCCGGTTGCTTGTCCGGTGCCCCATGATGTGGCCCGCCGCGCTCACACAGACGTGCGGCGCTCGATTCGAGCATCAGCCCCTGCGACACTGACACCTTGCGCAATTGTGCGATCTGCGCCTCGGTCATCACACCGGGATTCACATGCGGCAGCAATCCGGTCTCATCGAGCACTGCCTGACACATGGCGGCCAGATAGTCGATCGTGCTGGCAAACCCCATTTGATCAAGTGCCGCACGCGCCGACCGATAGCGCGACTCGGGATTGTCGCCCAGGGTGAATAAGGCCTCCTTGCATCCCGCCTGTTCACCAGCGCGGGCGATTGCGATCACCTCGGCGCGCGACAAATAGGGTGACGCCAGGCGACGCGGCGTGGTGGCAAAGGTGCAGTAACGGCAGGTGTCGCGGCACAGCCGGGTCAGCGGAATGAACACTTTGCGCGAATAGGATACCCGTATGCCATGGGCCTCATCGCGCAGTGCCGCAGCCTGGCGCATCAATTCGGCCAATGGCAATTCGGTGCCGATGCGCCGCAGGTCAGCCGCGCTGATGATGCGAGGTCGTTCAGGATCGCTCATGACGCGACATAGTTCAGCGTCATTCATGATTCCGCTTCGGCCTTGAGCGTGGGGGCGATCGCGGCGACGCTACGCTGCCAATCATCGAGATCCTGTGGCGTATCGATATCGCATTGCAAACCGCGCCGATTCACGACGCGTACCTGCAACCCGACAGCGAGCGCTGCGCGGTGATGCGCGGTACAGCTATCGGGCCCGAATGCAAAGGGAAATTGCCGCCCGTGCAAACTGTCAGGACCGATCGGAATACCCAAACCATTGGTGCCTCGATCCGCCAGATCCGGTGCGATCACCACCTGGTGGTGCGGACCATCGAGCAACGCGCGGACATCGGCGGGTTCGAGATAGGGAAGATCAGCCGGCAGCACAGTCAGGTAGCGCGCACCACGCAGTTGCAACTGGGCACGGGCCCAGGTCAGTGCCTGATTCAGTCCAGCCAGTTGCATTTCAGCAATGGGTATGGCGCCAGCGGCTTCAGCAAACGCCAGTGTGTCCGGGTCCGGACTGACCACAGCCACGCGCAGCGTATCGGTGCACTGGCTGCGCGCCACAGCGAGCACATGCGTCAACCAGCGCCGGTTAAGCGCACTGCGCGCCGGTGCATCGAGAACACCGGAAAGCCGTTGCTTGCCGTGGGCCAATCCGCGCGCGGCTATGAGCAGTACCTGATGCATCGCCGCCGGCTCTAGCCCGCACGTCTTGCGAGCAAGCGCCGGGCGTTGCCCCGGGCAATCGCGGCCCGATCCGCGCTGCTCAGTTGAAGATCCGCAAATTCCGCCATCAGATGCGCGGTGTTGACAAAGGGATAGTCACTGCCAAACATCACCTGCGAGGCAGGCACAAGTTTGAGCAACGCGGCCATTGCAGGGGCCGATGTCGCGCTGGCGGTGTCGTAGTGCAGCCGGCGCAATTCATGCAAAACACCATTTGGAATGGCTTCGGCAAGATCCTTGCGGCGACCCAGCAATTCCTCCATCCGTGCCGCCAGCACCGGCGTGGCGCCGCCACCATGCGAGAACACCCAGCGTATCGCCGGGTAGCGCGACAGTGTTCCATTGACGAGCAGGCTGGTGATTGTGCGCGTGGTGTCAAAGGGATATTCGATCGTTTGCGGAATCACCTTGGGCAGGGTCGCGCCGCAGCATGCGGCGACCGTGGGGTGAACAAATACCACCGCGGCGCGGCGATTGAGCTCGTCGAATACCGGCCGAAAACCGGCATCGCCCAGATAGCGGCCGTCATAGCTGGTAAGCAGCCCGATGCCATCGGCCTGCAATGTGTCGAGTGCATGCTCGATCTCGCGCAACGACCCTTCGGCGTCCGGCAATGGCACGGTTGCGAACAGCCCGAAGCGACCAGGGAAGGCGCGCGCCTGTTCTGCCGCGTAGTCATTCCATTCCCGCGCCAGACGCCGGCCGGCCGCGATATCACCAAACCACACGCCGGGCGTGGACACCGAGGCCATCGCAGTGGCAATGCCATATCGGTCCATCACCTCGATCGCCATCTGCGGCCGCCACGAGAGGATTTCGGAGAGCGGTTTGTCATGACCGAAATCCAGCCGCTTGTGCTCTTCGGCCATGTAGCGCGGTGGCAGAAAATGAAAGTGCAGATCAATCAGGTCGCGTTCAGGTGCGGTGGCAGCAGAGGCCACGCCAGCAGGTAGTTCTGCGGCACCCGCACGCTCTGCGATGACGCTGGCCGGCAATATCGACGATGCCGCCACCGTGCCGATTGCAAACACGGCCTGGCGGCGTGATCGACCAGCCGCACTCAGTTGACACAGACAGGCAGGCGAGATCATCGGGTGTTCTCCAAGCAAGGGCTTGCCACCGAAGTGTCGAAGGTTGCCACAGGAATATCAGAGCGTGCCACCCGAGCGCCGTGTCGGGTCGTGCAAGCAATTTCAGTGCTGCGCACGGGTCGCCAGTCCGAGATAGGTTTCAATCACCCGCGGATGATTGGCCAGTTCCTGCGCCTGGCCTTGCAGGACGATGTCGCCGGTCTCAAGCACATACGCGTAGTCGGCGATTTGCAGAGCGGCGCGCGCGTTTTGCTCGACCAGCAGGATCGACACGCCGCTGCGTCGCAGCTCGGCAATGATCTGAAAAATCTCTCGGACGATCAAAGGTGCCAGCCCGAGTGAGGGTTCATCGAGCATCAAGACCTTGGGCCGGGTCATCAAGGCTCGCCCCAATGCGAGCATCTGCCGCTCGCCACCGGACAAAGTGCCCGCCAGTTGCGTAGCTCGCTCGCGCAGCCGTGGAAAGCGGTCATAGACCGCCTCACGATCGGCCTCAAGCCCGCGCTCACCACGCTGGTAGCGCGAGAACGCACCCAGCAGCAAATTGTCGGCGACACTCATCTCGCCGAACAGTTCGCGCCGCTCAGGCACCAGCACCATACCGTGCGCCACGCGCGCCTCGACCTCCAACCGGCTGACATCCTGGCCCTGATATTGGACGGTCCCCTTTGAGGGCAGAAGGCCCATGACGGCCGAGAGCATGGTGGTCTTGCCAGCCCCGTTCGGACCGATGACAGTGACAATCGAACCGGCATCCAGGCGCAGACTGGCCTTTTGCAAGGCTTCCACCTTGCCATAGGACACTGCAAGGTTGGTGACCTCCAGCAGGGTACTCATTCGATCCCCCCCAGGTAGGCCTCAATCACGGCGGGGTCAGACTGCACCTGCGCTGGATTGCCACTGGCAATCTTCTCGCCAAACTGCATCACCACCAACCGATCGACCAGGGTCATGACAAAGTCCATGTCGTGTTCGACCAGCAGCACCGACACGCCTTCATCGCGCAGTCCGCGCAACAGGTCAGCCAGCGCGCGCTTTTCCTGATAGCGCAATCCCGCTGCCGGCTCATCGAGCAGCAGCAGCATCGGATCGGCACACAACGCCCGCGCCACTTCCAGCAAGCGTTGCGCACCCAGTGACAGGCTGCCCGCCTGGTTGAACATCTGGTCGCCCAACCCGACACGGATGAGTTGGCGCTGCGCCTCGGCCAGCAAGGCCCGTTCGGTTTCGCGATCCAGTCGCAGTGCGGCGCCAACCACTGACCCGCCGCGACGCAGATGCGCACCGATCGCCACGTTTTCGATCACCGACATGAGCGGCCGGATCTGCACGTGCTGAAAGGTTCGTGCGATGCCGCGCTCGGCAATGCGGCGCGATGCCAGTCGGTCGATCCGCTCACCGCGCAGCCAGACCTGACCGCTGCTTGGTTCAAGCACGCCAGTGATCAGATTGAACATCGTGCTCTTGCCCGCCCCATTGGGGCCGATCAGACCGAGGATTTCACCGGTCTGCATTTCAAACGACACACGGTTCACCGCGATCAGACCACCGAATCGCTTGACCACTTCACGCACTTCGAGCAACGACTCGCCGGCCGCCGGCCGCACCCGCTGCGCGAGTGGTGTGACTGCTGAGCCGGTCGCGTCCGCGAGCACGGCAGGAACCTGGACTTTGCGATCGATCGGCAGCACCCGCGCGATCAACGGCATCAATCCGCTGCGGGCGCGCTGCAGCAACAGCACCATCAACATGCCAAATACGATCGTTTCGTAATTGCCCGAAGAATGAATCAGGCGCGGCAATAAATCCTGCAGCCATTGCTTGAGCACGGTAAGCACCGTGGCCCCGACCACCGCGCCCCACACATGACTGGCGCCACCCACCACCGCCATGAACAGGTATTCAATGGACAGGTTGAGTGAAAACGGTGACGGATTGACGAAGCGGATCAGGTGGGCATACAGCCAGCCCGAAACACAGGCAAGCACTGCCGCGTAGACAAAAATCACCACGCGATAATGACCGGTGTCCACACCGCAACTCTCGGCCATGGCACCACCGGCGCGCAGCGCGCGAATAGCGCGGCCGGGCCGCGAATCGAGCAGATTGCGCACGCTGATGACCGCTATGACCACGCAGATCCAGATCAGGTAGTAGAACTCGCGGCCACTGTTGAGGACATGCTCACCGAGTGTGAGCGGTGGCACTCCGGTGATGCCGGTCTGGCCGCCGAGGCCGGCGACATTGGCGAACAGGTAATACAGGCTGATGCCCCAGGCAATCGTCCCAACCGGTAGAAAATGGCCCGACAGTCGCAGGGTGATGGCGGCCAACAGCAGCGCAATCACGATCGCGAGCACCAGCGCCACGGGCAAGGTGAGCCAGGGCGACCACTCGTACTGCGTGGTGAGCACGGCTGTGGTGTACGCACCCACCCCGACAAACGCAGCCTGACCAAACGAGGTGAGCCCGCCCACCCCGGTGAGCAGGCTGCAGCCGAGCGCCACCAGGCTGGCAAGCCCGATATAGTTCATCAGCGTGACCGAGAACTCCGACACCACCAGGGGTGCTGCTGCCACTGCCAGCAGTACCACCAGTGGCAGCACTTGCGCTGCGCTCAACCCGGAACGTGACCACTCGGTCCGGCTCATTCTTCGTCGTCCTCCTCGGCATGCCGGGTGCGCAGACTGAGCCAGATCAGCACCGGCAACAAGGATGTGAAGACGATGACCTCCTTGAGCGCACTGGCATAGAACGAACCGAACGACTCAAGCATCCCCACCAGAATCGCGCCCAGTGCCGCCAGCGGATAGGACACGATGGCCCCGACCACCGAGCCGACAAATCCCTTGAGTCCGATGAGAAACCCGGAGTCATAGTAGATGGTGGCAATCGGCGCAATCAGAACACCTGAAATGGCGCCGATCAGGGCAGCTAAAGTGAACGTGAGCTTGCCGGCCAGGGTCGCGCTGATACCAACCAGGCGAGCACCGGTCCGGTTTACCGCTGTGGCGCGCAAGGCCTTGCCATACAGGGTGCGTTCGAAGAACAGATAGAGCCCGACAATCAGCAGCAGCGAGGCACCGATCACAATCAGGCTCTGCCCGGATACCGTCATGAAACCGAGCTCAAGGCGCACGTCGGTAAACGGCGGCGTGCGCGCGCCCTCTGGCCCGAAAAACACCAGACCCAGGCCCTGCATGGTGAAATGTACCGCGACTGACACGATCAGCAGCACCAGCACAGAGGCCCGCTGCAATGGCTGAAAGGCCAGACGATAGACCATCGCACCCAACGGAACGATCAGGGCAACGGTGAGCAGTATCTGCACCAGCAAAGGGGGATTACGCGGTGCCAGCCACAGGGCGAACCCGACAATGACGGCCGGGACAAGCAGATTGCTCAGGCCTGAGCGCACCGCGAGCGCGCTGCGGCGGTCACGCCATGCAACGATCGCATCGACCACAAAGGTGGCGATGCCGGCGCAGGCCAGCAACCAGACCGTTCCCGGCACCTTGCCCAGTTGCAGGCTCGCCAGCGTGAGCGCGCCATAGGAAACGAACTCACCCTGGGGTACCCACAGGACCCGGGTGACCACGAACACCAGCACGATCGCCAGCGCCAGCAGCGCGTAGATGGCACCGTTGGTAAGGCCGTCCTGAGTGAGCAAGAGTGCTACCTGAACATCCATCGCCAGAGTCGGTCTTGGTCGGTCTTGTTATGCGTGGCCTGTGGCGGGTCACTGCTCGCCGGGCCGTTCTGATTGCGCAGGCATGCTTGGCAGGCCGCATGCGGGCATTATACTGCCCCAGCCGCCCGCCCAACGAGATCGCCAAGGAGTTCTCTGACATGTCGCTCACCGTATCGACCCAAGCCATGCAGCAGTGTGCCAGGCTGGCTGCGCTCAGCCTGGCGCTACTCGCCGGCAGCGCCCAGGCGCAGATCAAAATCGGTTTCATCTTTGCCGCGACCGGGCCCAACGCGTCCCTCGGCGTGCACTATCGCGACACCATCGCGCTACTGCCAAAGACGCTGGGTGGGCAACCGGCCGAATACCTCTTTGTCGATGATCAGTCAGACGCCACGATGGCCGTCAAGGGTGCCCGCCGCATGGTGCTCGAGGACAAGGTCGATGTGCTGGTCGGCTCCTCCTCCACGCCCTCGAGCCAGGGCATTGCGGAAGTGGCTGCCGAGACGCATACGCCGCAGCTGGCGATGGCCCCGATCATCATTCCGCAGGACAAGTGGCCGTGGATCTTCTCGGTGCCACAGCCCGTCCCGCTCATGATGGACGCAGTGGTGGAACACATGGTGGCCAGTGGCGTGCGCCGGGTGGCCTATATCGGATTTGCCGACGCCTGGGGCGATGTGGTGTTAAAGGGATTCCAGGCTGATGTCGAAAAAGCCCGTGCGCAAATCCAGGTGGTGGCCAATGAGCGTTATGCGCGCAACGACACTTCGGTGACCGGACAGGTCCTCAAGATGGTGGCGGCCAATCCAGACGCCGTGCTGATCGGCGCATCGGGCACGCCGGGGGCGCTGCCGCAACTGGCGCTGGCCGATCGGGGCTTTCATGGCAAGGTCTACCATACCCATGGCGCGATCAACCGCGAATTCCTGCGCATTGGCGGCAAGGCGGTCGAAGGGGCCATGGCCCCAGCGGGCCCGATCTCGGTCGCCGACCAATTGCCCGATAGCAACCCGATCAAGAAAGTCGCCGGCGAGTTCAATCGCGCCTATGACGCCGCCTACGGACAGGAGAATCGAAACGCATTCGCCGGCTATACCTACGATGCCTGGGTGCTGGTGAACGCGGCCGTGCCCGGCGCGATCGGCAAGGGCAAACCCGGCACGACCGCCTTTCGGCAGGCCCTGCGCGACGGTATTGAAGCCTCAAAAAATGTCGTCGGCGTGCATGGCATCTACACATTGTCGGCCACCGATCATTCCGGCACCGACCAGCGCGCCCGCGTGATGGTGCGGGTCGAGGGTGGTGACTGGCGCTACATGCCCTAGGCGGAACAAGCGATGAGCAAGAAAACCAGCGCACCGGCGGGCAGCCCAACTGAGGGCAAACGGACTCGCATCGCACCGTCCAGAAACATTTCGTCCATAGCGTCCGCCGGCCAATCGACCGGTGGCAAACCCACCGGCACCACCGCGTCCCCCACGGTGCAGATCAGGATGGAGGGGGCCGTTGCAATTGTCACGATTGATCGACGCGCCAAGCGCAATGCGCTCGATGGGGCCACCGTGAGCGCATTGGGCGACGTCTTTGCCAACCTGCCCAAGACGGCTCGTGCGGCAGTGCTGTGCGGGGCGGGTGAGCACTTCTGCGCCGGTCTTGATCTGGCCGACCTGGGCGAGACCAGCGCTGCCGAGGCGATGTTTCATTCGCGGCTGTGGCATCGCTCGTTTGAATACATTCAATTCGGGCGGGTGCCGGTGGTTGCCGTGCTGCACGGGGCAGTCGTTGGCGGTGGTCTTGAACTCGCCGCAGCTACCCACATCCGGGTGGCCGAAGCATCGACGTTTTATGCCTTGCCGGAAGGCCAACGCGGCATTTTCCTCGGCGGCGGCGGAACGGCCCGGCTGCCGCGCATCATCGGCGTGCCGACGATCACGGACATGATGCTTACCGGCCGCACCCTGGATGCAGGCGAAGGGCTGGCGATCGGCCTGTCGCAATATCTTGTGGGCGCCGGTGAAGGCTTCGAATGCGCCCTGCAACTAGCGCAGACAATTGCGCGCAACGCGCCGATGACCAACTTTGCGGTCACCCATGTACTGCCGCGCATCGCCGAGCTGTCAAACGAACAGGGGCTGCTGGTGGAGGCCATGGCCTCGGCCATAGTGCAGGATGCGCCCGAGGCCAAAGAGCGCATGCGCGCGTTCCTCGATGGCCGCGCCAGCAAAGTGAAGGCACCGCGATGATCCACCGTATCGATACGCCGCTGCGCGCGATCCGCCGCAATGGCGCGAACACACTGAGGGCAGCGCAATGAGCGGGCATCCCGATACCCCGGTGCGTGCACTGAAAGTCGGTCCGCGCGGGGCCGATATCGAGCGACGCAGCGACGGCAGCCTGATCCTGCGATCCCTCACGCCACTGGGCCCCTACCCGGTCCGGCTAACCGAGCGCCTGGTGCATTGGGCGCAACAAAAGCCCGATGAGACTTTCATCGCGCGGCGCGGCAGCGATGGGCAATGGCGCCGCTTGAGCTATCGCCAGACCCTGCACTCGGTGCGCTCGATCGCCCAGGCGCTGCTCGATCGCGGTCTGGGGCCGCAGCGCATGATCGCCATTCTCAGTGACAACAGTCTTGAGCATGCCTTGCTCGCGCTGGCTGCCCTGCATGCCGGTATTCCCTATGCACCGATTTCGGCCGCGTATTCGCTGGTGTCAACCGATCATGCCAAGCTGCGCTACATCATGGGACTGGTCGAGCCGGCCCTTGTGTTTGCCGCCGACGGCACACTGTTTGAACGAGCCATCGCCGCGGTGATACCCGAATCCGTCGAACTGGTGGTCAGCGATCGGCCCCCGCTCAACCGCAAGGCCACGCTGTTTCAGTCGCTGCTGGCAACCGCTGCCGGCCCGGCGGTCGATCAGGCGTTTGCCGCCATCACTCCGGACACGGTGGCAAAAGTGCTGTTCACATCGGGATCGACCGGACGCCCCAAGGGCGTCACCACCACCCAGCGCATGTTGTGCAGCAATCAGCAGATGATCGCTGACTGCATGCCTTGCCTGGTCGACACACCACCGGTTCTGGTCGATTGGCTGCCGTGGAATCATGTGTTCGGCGGCAATCACAATGTTGGCATCGTGCTCTACAACGGCGGCACCCTGTATATCGATGATGGCAAACCGGTGCCAGGGCTGATTGAACACAGCATCGCCAACCTGCGCGAGATTGCACCCACTGCGTACTACAACGTGCCGCGTGGATTTGAAGGTCTGGTCGGTTATCTGGAACGTGAGCCGGCGTTGCGCGAGCGTTTTTTCAGTCAGTTGCAATTCATGTTCTATGCCGGCGCCGGTCTGTCGCAACCGGTGTGGGAAGCGCTCGACCGGCTCGCCCTGCAAACCTGTGGCGAGCGCATCCTGATGATCACCGGCCTGGGCGCCACCGAAACCGCCCCGTTTGCCACCAGCGCCCACTGGGGCACACGTGCCGCCGGTCAGATCGGTTTGCCTGCCCCCGGGGTGGAAGTGAAGATTCTGCCCAACGCGAGCAAGCTCGAAGCGCGATTTCGCGGCCCGCTGGTGATGCCGGGCTACTGGCGTCAACCAGAACTCGATGTCGATGCCTTCGATGAAGAAGGGTTTTATCGCATGGGTGATGCGGTGCGCTTCGTCGATCCGGATGATTTGCAGCAGGGACTGTTGTTCGATGGCCGGATTGCCGAGGATTTCAAACTCTCATCGGGCACCTGGGTGAGCGTCGGTCCGCTGCGCGCACTCCTGATCGCGCGGGGCTCGCCGCCGATTCTGGACGTGGTGATCGCGGGCCGTGATCGGGCGGTGGTCGGTGCTCTGGTATTCCCGAATCTGGTGGGGTGCCGGGTGCTTGCGAGCGATCTTGCGCCCGATGCGAGCGCCGACGCGATCATCGGCCATCCGGCCGTGCGCGCGTTTTTCGCCAAGTTGCTCACTGATCTGGCGCGCGAATCAACCGGCAGCGCCAGCCGGGTCGAGCGCATGCTGATATTGAGCGAACCACCGTCGATCGATCGTAATGAGCTCACCGACAAAGGCTCGATCAATCAACGCGCTGTTCTGGAAAACCGTGCAACGCTGGTCGAGGTGTTGTACAAAGACCCCGCCGATGCGCATGTGATCACTCGCGACCTGCGCCCTACTCCACTTTAAGCCCGAGGCGGGTGACGGTCTGCGCATAGCGTGGCGCCTCCTCGCGAATGCGGGTGGCAAACTCCTCCGGCGTCGAACCGGCCGTTTCGCCGCCAACGACCGCCAGTCGCTCGATGATCTCGGGCAATTTCAGGATCCGATTGACTTCCTGATTGATCTTGCGAATCACCTCGTTCGGGGTGCCAGTGGGTGCCGCAACGCCCACCCAATTGCTGCCGACCACGCCAGACACACCAGACTCTGCCACGGTCGGCCAGTCCGGCGCAGCGGCGAGGCGGCGCGCGCTGGTGATGGCGATGGCCCGTACCTTGCCCGATTTCATGTGCGGCATGGCCGATGACAATGCGAGGACACCCAGGGGCACCTCGCCACCGGCAACCGCCGCCGCAGCCGGCGCGCCGCCCTTATAGGGCACATGCACCAATCGTGCGCCGGTGGCATACGCAAACTGCTCGGCCAGCAAATGGTTGATCGATCCAAGCGAGGGCGACGAGTACGACACCCCCTTGGGATTGGACTTTGAATGTGCAATCAGTTCAGCCACGCTACTGAACGGGGCACCGCTGCTCGCCGTGAACAGCACCGGGTTGTCGGTGGCGAGGACCACCGGCACCAGATCGTGTTCCACGCTATAGGGCAGGTGCGCATAGAGCGACGGGAAAATGGAGAAATCCGATACGGTGGCCACCAGCAGCATCGAGCCATCGGGGGGCGCCTTCGCCACAGTGTCAGCAGCAACCGTGCCGCCACCACCGGTCCGATTCTCCACCGTGACCGATTGATGCCACGACTCGGCCATATGCGTACTGAGCAGGCGCGCGGCGATATCAGCCACGCCGCCCGGGGCATAGGGCACCACCAGACGCACCGGACGCTGGGGGTACTCCGTGCTTTGTGCCCATGTCATGTTGGTGCTGAGAAGGGCGGGGATGATGAGCAGGGCGGCCACAGGCAAGCGCCGCAGCCAGCCCGCTTGACGCCGTTGACAAGCGCTCGGCATGAAACGCTCAAATGCGCCGCCTGCATCGCGGGACACCCGGCGGCATCTGCCAAGACTCACAATGACGCCACAAGGTCCCGCGACGGGCTGTCGTTCATCGTGTCCCCTGCTCCTCTCTGGTTTCACGGCGCAGCCACGATGGTTGCGGCGCACTCCCCCAGACCGATGCGAGCATAACCGTCGCGCTCGCAGTAGCCACGGAAAATGATGGTGTCGCCGTTTTCAACAAAGCGCCGCGTCTCACCGCTCGGCAAGGCGATCGCCGTCTTGCCCCCTTCTGACAATTCGAGCAGACAACCCGCCTCGCTCAACGCCGGCCCCGACTGCGTGCCGGTGCCGATGAGGTCACCGGCGATCAGGTTGCAGCCGTTCGAACCGTGATGCGTAACCATCTGGCCAACGGTCCAATAGCTGTAGGCAAAAGTTGAGTGCGACAGTCGCTGCGCCGGCAAGCCCTGCTCGCGCATTTTTTCGGTCTGTATCCAGGCTTCCATCCGGATGTCGATCGCGCCACGGCTGCGATTGGCTGCCGAATCCAGATGCTCCATTAAAGCCGGATCATCGGCCGGGCGCCCGAACGGGGCGCGATAAGGCTCCAGCGCCTCCATGGTCACCACCCAGGGTGATACCGTGCTGGCAAAATTCTTCGCCAGAAACGGGCCGAGCGGCTGGTATTCCCACGCCTGAATATCGCGTGCCGACCAGTC
This sequence comes from uncultured Pseudomonadota bacterium, assembly GCA_903921325.1. Classification (GTDB taxonomy): domain Bacteria; phylum Pseudomonadota; class Gammaproteobacteria; order Burkholderiales; family SG8-39; genus CAIXPL01. Next base: position 269,086 of record CAIXPL010000037.1, on the reverse strand, counting down.
GTTGAGCAAGCACACGCCGAACAGATGATCTTCAGCCTGATCAAGGGGCACCGTGTCACCGCTGCGCGTCGGCGCACCGACATAGAAACCGAGCTCGAGTTCGTAGTCGATGCGCTGCGACGCCGCCATGCGCGGCACTGCATCTTCGGGCCCCTTCACCTGCCCACGTGGTCGCATGACCGAGCCGCCGCCGATACTGATGGAAGACGATCGCCCGTGATAGGCCACCGGCAACCATTTGTAATTGGGCATGAGCGGGTTATCCGGTCGAAACAGACGACCAACCCGGGTGGCGTGATGTATCGATGCATAAAAGTCACTGAAATCGCCAATATGTGCCGGCAGGCTCAATTCAGCCTGTGCTTGTGGCGACAGACACGCAGTGAACACGGCTTGCTGCGCGCTGCCTTCACGCAAGCCGCGCGAGAGGGCCAGGCGCAGCGCCGATTGCTTGACACTGCCGGCGGCCATCAGACCGTTCAGGCTGCCGCCCGAGCATAGCCGCGCGGCAGCGGCGGCCTCACCGTCAAACGCACCGGCGGCCAGCAATGCCGCAATATCAAGGATCTGGTCGCCAATTGCCACACCGACCCTGAATGCCTCGCTCGCGCCGGCACGGCGGAACAACCCGAACGGCAGGTTTTGTACCGTGAAATCCCCTGCACTGGCCGACGCAAGCCAGCAGCGCAGTTGCGGATCATGCGTCTCATTCAGTCCTGCCATAACAACTCCTCAGTTGGTCCCGGCCGTGCCGGAATTTCGTCAGGGCGCGCGATTGAAGTGTGGCCGCAGCCCGTCCCAGCAGGTGACATAGTCGGATTGCAATTGCGCTGCTTCGAGCGCGTAACGGGTTGGCCGCACAATGTAACGGGTCTCGAACATGAATGCGAGCGTGTCTTCGAGCTTGTGCGGGGCGAGCGCCGCTGCACTGGCCCGTTCGAAGGTCACTGCATCCGGGCCATGAGCAGCCCAGGAATTGTGCAGGCTCCCCCCGCCAGGCACGAAACCTTCCGCCTTGGCGTCATACACACCGTGAATCAGGCCCATGTATTCACTCATGAAATTGCGGTGATACCAGGGCGGGCGAAAGGTGTCCTCGCCCACCAGCCAGCGCGGTGGAAAGATCACGAAATCGACGTTGGCAATACCGGCATTTTCTGACGGTGAAGTCAGCACGGTAAAAATCGATGGGTCGGGATGATCAAAACTGATCGTGCCAACGGCCATGAAGCGACGCAGATCATACTTGTAGGGCGTCAGATTGCCATGCCAGGCAACCACATCGAAGGGCGAGTGGTCGATCGCACAACTCCACAGATTACCGGCAAACTTGCTCACCAGTTCCCACGGTTCGTCACGATCCTCGAAGGCGGCCACGGGTGCCAGAAAGTCGCGCGAATTGGCAAGGCCGTTGGCCCCGATCGGTCCCAGTTCAGGCAAGCGCAGCATGGCACCATAATTCTCGCAAACATAGCCGCGTGCGGTACCCTCGAGCAACTCGACGCGAAAACGCAAGCCGCGCGGCACGACCGCAATCTCGCGCGGCGCCACTTCGAGCACACCCAATTCGGTGACCAGGCGCAAGCCCCCGCTCTGCGGCACGATCAGCATTTCACCGTCGGCATTGAATAGCGCGCGGCGCGTCATCGAACGATTGGCTGCATAGACGTGAATCCCGATGCCGTGCTGACTGCCCGCATCGCCATTGCCCCCAATGCTGATCAGTCCTTCCAGAAAATCCGTCGGCAGGCTGGGCAACGCAAAGGGGTCCCAGCGCAACTGCGTGGGTGGCGGATCGGCATCCACAAACGGGGCGGTACGCAACAGCCGGTTATCGATCCGGCGGAATGCCGGATGACCCGCTGAAGGGCGAATGCGATAGACCCAGCTGCGCCGGTTCTCAGCGCGCGGAGCGGTGAAGGCCGTACCCGAGAGCTGCTCGGTGTACAAACCAAGAGGCGCCTTCTGAGGGCTGTTGCGCCCCTCAGGCAACGCACCCGGCACGGCCTCCGAGACACAGTGATTTCCGAATCCGGCCTGATAGCGCAGATCCGCCGCGACGTCGCGCTGGCCCGCGGCGCCTGCGTCGCCGGCAGGCCGGTTGGGGGACTGGATGGTGGACGACATATACTCTCCTTCGCGTGGGCGGTTCAACGCAGGGTGCCGCGTCACCGGCTGGTGAGCCGCACCGGGCATTGACCTGGATAGCGCGTAACTGAGGCCGCAGGCGCCATTCTCGCGCAATCCGGACGGTTGCGATCACTGCTCAAGCACGCATCGCGCTGCACGCATGACGCATAACAAGGAAGGAGACTGAAATGACCATCCGATTGAATGTCAACGGCAGCGACCAATGGGTGGCGGCCGAGCCGCGCACCCCCCTGCTCTACGCCCTGCGTAATGATCTGGCGCTCAATGGTCCGAAATACGGCTGCGGGCTGGGTCAGTGCGGCGCCTGTACCGTGCTGATCGATGGCGCGCCGGTGCGCTCGTGCGTGACTCCGGTCGAATCCGTGCAACACGCCCGCATCACCACCCTGGAGGGCCTGGGGTCGAGCGATCACCCCCACCCGGTGCAGGCAGCGTTCATCAAGGAGCAGGCGGCGCAATGCGGCTACTGCAGCAACGGCATGATCATGACGGCAAAGGCCTTTCTCGATCGCCAGCGGACACCGAGCGAAGCGCAGATACGCGCCGCGCTCGAGAACAATCTGTGTCGCTGTGGCACCCACACCCGGATCATCAAGGCCGTGCAGCGTGCAGCCAGGGAGTTGGCATCATGACTCAGGGCAATCTCAGCACACGGGCTTTGCAGCGGCGCCGTCTGTTGCAGGCCGCCGGCGGCCTGAGCGTGGCGTTCACCGTGCCACTCACCACTTCCCTCGCGCAGGCTCCAGTCCGGTTGCCGGGGAGCATGAATACCTATCGACGACTGGAAGGCTGGTTGCGAATCGGCACCGATGGCCGGGTGAGCGCGTTTTCCGGCAAGGTCGAACTGGGTCAGGGCATCATCACCGCGCTATCGCAAATCGTCGCTGACGAACTCGATGTCGATCTGGAACAGGTGCAACTGGTCAGTGGTGACACCGCGCAGTCTCCCAACGAAGGTGTGACCGCCGGCAGTCTTTCCATTGAGCAAAGTGGCGGTGCCTTACGGCAGGCGGCAGCCGAAGCACGCGCGCTGCTGCTCAAGATCGCAGCACAGCGACTGGGCGCCGCATCGCCTGAACAGGCGCAACTGCAGACCCGCAATGGCTGGGTCATTGCTCCCGGCGGCACGCAGTTCTCCTACGCCGAGCTTGCCGGTGGCGACGCGCTCAAGGGCGAGATCAAGTCCCCGGTAAGCCCCAAGCCTGCCGCCGCGCGGCGCCTGATCGGGCAACCGGTACCGCGTCAGGATCTGCCAGGCAAACTGACCGGTGCACCGCTCTACATTCAGGACATGCGATTGCCCGGCATGGTGTACGGCCGGGTGGTGCGCCCCCCATCACCGCGTGCCACCCTGCAGTCGATTGACACCGCGGCGGCGCGTGCGCTGCCGGGCGTAGTGGCGGTGGTCCGTGATGGCAGCTTTGTCGCAGTTGCCGCCGAGCGAGAAGAACAGGCCATCGCGGCGGCACAGGCGCTACGAGCGAGCGCGCGATGGAACGAAGACGCGCGGCTGCCGCCCGCCGGTGAGGCGCTGTTTCCGTTTCTCAAGACAATGCGCAGTGAAGACACCGTGGTTGGCGAGAAGTCCGACCCGGCCAGCTTTGCGCGGGCCACGCGCACCTTCATGGCCGAGTACACCAAGCCCTTTGTATCGCATGGCTCGATCGGACCCTCGTGCGCTCTGGCGCAATGGGCCGCTGGCAAGCTCACCGTGTGGAGCCATGCGCAAGGCCCCTTTCAACAGCGCGAGGATCTCGCCAAGGCACTGCAGGTGCCCCTGTCTGCCATCCGGGTCATTCACAGCCACGGTTCGGGTTGTTACGGTCACAACGGCGCCGATGATGTGGGTCTGGATGCCGCACTGCTGGCCCGTGCCACCGGCGGGCGTCCGGTCAAGCTGCAGTGGATGCGCGAGGATGAATTTCAGTGGGAGCCTTATGGCTCCGCGATGGCCATCCGCATGCGCGCGGCACTGGACGCCGAGGGCCGGATCGTCAACTGGGTGCATGAGCTGTGGAGCCATACCCACAGCATGCGTCCGGGCGATCCCGACGGAGACAACCTGCTGGCGAGCTGGTATCTCGAACATGCCCAGCGCGCGAGCCCGGCACGCAACATTCCGCAACCGGCCGGCGGTGGCGATCGCAATGCCATCCCGCTCTATGATTTTCCGAACCAGAAGGTGATCAATCACCTGATTCCCGAGATGCCGGTACGGGTATCGGCATTGCGCACCCTGGGCGCCTACGGCAATGTGTTCGCGCTGGAGTCGTTCATGGATGAGCTGGCGCTCGCTGCCCAGGTCGACCCGGCGCTGTTCCGGTTGCGGCATTTGCAGGATGCGCGCGCGCGGGCGGTCATCGAACGTGTGGTGAAAATGTCCGCCTGGGCCGAACCGGGCCGCGCGCTGGGCATTGCGTTTGCCAAATACAAGAACCTTGCGGTCTACACTGCGATCGTTGCCGAGGTCACGGTGGATCGCACCAGCGGCGTCGTTCGCGTGCCACGTGCCTGGTGCGCGGCCGATGCAGGCATGGCGATCAATCCTGATGGCTTTGCCAATCAGATCGAAGGGGGCATGGTGCAATCAGCCAGTTGGACCTTGCATGAATCGGTGGCCTACGATCGCGAACGCATCGCGGTCCGTTCATGGGCCGATTATCCGGTGCTGCGATTCTCTGAGGTGCCCGTGATTAAAGTTGAGTTGATTGATCGACCGGAGCAGGCATCGCATGGTGTAGGCGAAGGCTCGCAGGGCCCCATGGCTGCGGCCATCGCCAACGGATTTGCCAAGGCCACCGGGGTGCGCCTGCGCGATTTGCCGCTCACTCCGGTGCGCGTCAAGGCGGCACTGGCATGAAGCCCCGTTTCGTGCTGGTCCATGGCGCCTGGCATGGCGGCTGGTGCTGGCGACCACTGGTGCCTCGGCTGCGCGCGGCAGGCTATGCCCTCACGCGGCCGACGTTGACTGGTGTCGGCGAGCGCCATCATCTGGCGAACCGCGATGTCACGCTCGATACGCATGTCGCCGACATCGTCAACCACATCGAGAGCGAAGAGCTCGAACAGGTGATTCTGGTCGGTCACAGCTACGGCGGGGCGGTCATCACCGGCGTGGCCGATCGCATTGCGCCCCGTCTGGCGGGCCTGGTCTATCTGGATGCCTTCATCCCGAAGAATGGCCAGTGCATGCTCGACATGATGCCTGACGGACGGCGCAATTCGGTGCTGACCAGCGTCATTCAAAGTGACACGGCGGGGCCGCTGGTGCCCTCATTGTCCAGTGCCGCCCTCGGTCTGGAAGGCGAGCAAGCCGACTGGGTGGCGCGCCGCGTGACCGCGCAGCCGCTTGCCACGTTCACCACGGCTCTGCGGCTGCAGAACACACTGCCACCTGACATTGCGTGCACCTATATTTACTGTTGCGGACGGCCGACCGGTTCGTTTGATCAGTACGCGCGGACCTTGCGCAATGACCCGCGCTGGCGCTATCGCGAACTGGACACCGGGCACGATGCGATGGTGACTGACCCCGACGGGTTGGCCCGACTGCTGCTTGAAGCAGCCGACAGTATTCAGTAGCCAAGGCAGGAACCATGTCGAGCAGTGCAAACTCTTTTGTGGTGTGATTTGCCTGTCAACAAACGTGCGACGGAGCAACGCGGCACGCAATCAATTCGTTCGTGAAGGGGTCATTGATGACTGATGTATTGCAATTCACCCTGGGTCGTGAGGACTTCCGCTGGATCGGACAGGACTTGAGTCGCCCGGAATGTGTCGTTGCTGAACGTGACGGCACCTTATGGGTGTCGGATGATCGCGCCGCGATGACACGGATTGCCGCCGATGGCACACAAACGCTGATCGGTGCGATGAAGGCGCTGCCCAATGGCCTGGCCATGGCCGCCGACGGTTCGTTTTATATTGCAAACATTGGTGATGGCCGGTTGTGGCAGGTAACTCGCGACGGCGGCGAGACCGTGATTCTCGATGCCATCGATGGCCAATCGCTCGGTTCGCTCAATTTCAGCTATGTCGATGCACGCGGTCGTTTGTGGATCACCGTGTCCACCCTGACCGAGCCACGCGTCAAAGCGGTGAACGAGGCCATACCCGATGGCTTCATTGCACTGGTTGAGAACGGGCGCGGTCGCATTGTGCTCGATGGCTTGTGCTTTACCAACGAAATCCGCATCGATGCCGCCGAACGCTGGATGTATATCGTGGAGACCGCGCGGGCGCGCATCCTGCGTGCGCCGCTTGACGCTAACGGGATGCCCGGTGCGCCGGACGTGTTCGGACCGGAACGCCTGGCCGAGGATGCCAAACCGGATGGCTGTGCGCTCGACGCTGACGGCAATCTGTGGGTCACCGATGTTGGGGGACATCGCATCTGGGTCATCAACCCGGAGGGTAAAGCGCATATCGTGTTTGCCGACCCGTCTGGCGAATTTCTGACCCGGCCCGCCAGCATCACCTTCGCCGGTCCGGACTTGCGCACCGCGTTGATCGGATCACTGGTACTGAAGCGACTGGCAGCCTTCGATGCGCCGGTGCCCGGTGCCCCGATGAGCCACTGGCGCTGAACTGAAGCAGGCGATTGGGGCAATCCGGCGGTCTGACCCGACCGGGTGCCTGCGTCCTGTGCCGGGCAATCGGGTCAGGCGGAGTGAGTATCGACCATCGGGCTACCGTGCGAGCAGCTTGAACGTTGCGATACCCAGACCCGTGAGGGCCAGCGAACCCGCCAGGTGCGCGGCCGCGTGGGTGAGCGCCAGTCCGAAACGTCCCGCGCCTAGCAACGCGACCGACTCGGCAGAGAACGTTGAGAACGTGGTGAGTCCGCCGAGGAATCCGGTGATTGCGAACAATCGCCATTCCGGTGGTAGTGATGGATTGGCGTGGAACCAAGCGACCAATAGTCCGATGACATAACCACCGACCAGATTCGATACGAGGGTACCAATCGGCAATGCCGGCCAAAGCGCGTTCCAGCGCACCGAGAACGCCCAGCGTAACCACGCGCCACAGGCAGCGCCAAGGCCAACGGCAAGAAATCCCAAGGCATTCACCGGCAAGCTCCCTTATCGCTCGTGCAGCCGGCCTCAGACCGCATCGGTGGGCAGTCCGGACTGCTGTTCCAGCAGTTTCACAACGGCGATGAAATCCTCCTCAGCCCAGCCGGCCGCGCCCACTGCCTTCATCGTCTGGCGAGCCAATGATGTCAGGGGGAGTGGCACCTGGTGCTGATCGCCGGCATCGAGCATCAAGCCCAAATCCTTGCTCAGCTGCGCCGGGGTGAAGGTCGGATTGAAATCGCGCACTTTGAGCGCAGCGGCCTTGGCGCGCAACCAGGGCGAGCTCAAGGTACTGGCCGCCACGCCATCGAGCAAGGTGTCCCATTGAATGCCACCGGCGCGACCCAGGGCGAGTGCCTCGGCAAGCAACATGGCATTGCCAGCCACCAGCAGATTGATCGCCAGCTTCATCACCCGCGCCTGTTCGGCCTCGCCGACATACAGTTGCGCCACGCTGAATGCACTCACCACCGGTTTGATGCGTTCCCAGGCAGCGGAAGGACCCGAGGCAATTGCAGTGAGCTGCCCGGTCCGCGCCGAATGCGCGTTGCCCGATACCGGCATGCGCAGGTAGGCAATCGAACGCACTTGTGCGGCATACGCGATCTCGGCGGACAGCGCCACTGACACCGTGCTCGTGTCGACATAGATCGCCTGGTCATTCACAAGGCTGATCAGCCCTTGGGGGCCCAGGGCTACCTGGCGCAACACCGCATCATCGGGCAACGAGGTGAATACCAGCGGCGCAGCGCCGACACATTCGGCCAGCGAAACCGCCGCGCGCGCTCCTGCGGCTTGTGCCGCAGACAGTTGCGCAGCATCGGTGTCAAAGACGCACACATCGTGGCCCGCGCCCAACAGCAAGCGAGTGATCGGCAAACCCATCTTGCCCACGCCAACAAAGGATAAGTTCATGCTGTCAATCCATTCAGGCGGAGCAGAAACAATCGGGCCATGGTGTCGATTCGTTTCAGATCATCAGACAGGATCGGGTAATGGCAGCCGCCCGACTCAGACGAGCAGCCCCATTTCGTTCAATATGCGCCGGCCCGATGCCGCCAGTGCGGTCTTGTGAGCGGCCAGATCATCGCCCAGCAATCGCCCGTCGCGCTTGCGGAACACGCCGGCAATCAGTACATGCTCGATGTTGGCCAGGCTGGCCTGCGAGACGACGCTTGCAACCGGATCGTGGACGGGCCACATGTTCAAGTCATCAGCGCGTATCACCACCACATCGGCCTGCTTGCCCACGCTGAGCGAGCCAATGCGCTGATCCATTCTGAGCATGCGCGCGCCTTCGATGGTGATCCAGGCCAGCGCCTCACGGCAGGTGATTGTCGAGGTCGAAGGCAGCTTGCCGGTGTCACGCCGGCTCAGATCATTGTCAATCGCGCGCTGGGTCGCCAGCGCCATGCGCGCCACGCTGATCATGTCGCCCGAGATGCCCGATTCCAGATCAACACCGAGCGAGGGCTGCGCGCCCAGTGCACGCAGCCGGCCGGTGATGGCAAATCCATGGCCCTGAGTCATTTCGGTCTCGGGCGTCAGTGAAAAGGTCACACCCTGATCGAGCATGAATTTCAGTTGCTCATCGCTGAGCGTCTGGCCGTGCACGATGTTGTTGTTATCCCCGAGCAGGCCATCGGTACGCAGTCGATCCCAGCCATCGGGTGTGCGCGCCTCGGCGCCGGCGCAATGCATGCTGGCAATGAGGCCAAATTCGCGAGCCAGGCGAAAGTCATCGAGCGCGACTTCGTAAGTCGAGTAATGCGGACCGAGAATGGCAAGCCCGAGATTGAGCAATCCGTCGTCACTTGCAAAGCGGTCACGCCGCAGGCGCTCGACTTCGCTGCGCGGGTGCGGGGTTTCCCAGAACGGTCGCTGCCCCGGTTTGGGATCGGGCTTGGGTGACCCATGAAAAAACGTGCCGCGTATGCCGGCCGCGCGCAGTGCATCGATCGCCGCGTCGGTGTGCTCGGGTGTCGGATTGTTGTGACACCAGTCTGCCAGTGTGGTTGTGCCGCAGTTGATCTGATTCAAGGCACCCACGCGCGTGGCAATACCGATATCCTCAGGCCTGAACCGGGTGGCAAGCCCGGCATGGACATGACGGAAATATTCCAGTATGGTCCAGTTGGCAGCCATGCCACGCAACCCGGTCTGCCAGGTGTGCATGTGAGCATTTACCAGACCGGGGATGACGATGCGCCCGGCGCCGTCGATCACCTGCGCATCGGTTGCATCGATGTGCGGTGCAATCGCAGCGATGCGGTCATCTTCGATCAAAAGATCGCCGCAAGCGATATCGCCGACCTGCGGGTCCATCGAAATGAGGGTTGCCCCTTTGATCAGGATTCGGTTCATTGATCCTCTCCTCGGTTCTCATCCCTTGATCGCAGCTTCTGCCCACCGTGCCGCGGCGGCGTCATCACTTGAGCGCGCCGCAACCCAGCGCGGGCCAGTCGCGGTCTGCTCACGCTTCCAGAAAGGCGCCTGAGTTTTTAAATAATCCATGATGAATTCACAGGCCGCGAAAGCATCGCCTCGATGGGCCGAAGTGACCGCGACGAACACGATCTGGTCAAGCGGCTCCAATTGGCCGACTCGATGGACCACCAGCGCGTCAAACACCTGCCAGCGGCCCATCGCCTCATCAATGATCCGCTCGATCGAGCGTTCGGTCATGCCCGGATAGTGCTCCAGGGTCATCGTGGCGACCGCGTCACCCTCGTTCAGATCCCGGCAAACGCCAATGAAGGAGGCAACCGCCCCGACCCGAGGATCACCGGCGCGCAAGCGTGCAATCTCGTGCGAGGCATCGAAATCGGCCTCCTGCACCCGGACCCGTGCGGCCACCATGCGCTAGCCTCCGGTCACCGGGGGAAAGAACGCCACTTCGTCGTGATCCTGCACGGGCGTGGCATCGCTTGCCATGTCCTGATTGACCGCGACGCGCACCGACTGGTCCTGTGCCAGCGCGGCTTGCCACTCTCCCCCGCGGCCGGCAAGCCACAAACGCAGCGCACCCACCGTCGACACACCGGCCGGCAACTCAAGGGATTCGGTCGCGCAGTCCAGACGCTCGCGCAGCCGGGCGAAATACAGCAGTTTCACCACGACCGGCTCACCACAACAGATCAGAAAACGGCAGGAACTGTACCGTATCGCCCTTGGCGATCGCCGTGTGGGGCGGATTATCGACCAGGCCATCGCCCCATACCGTCGAGGTGAGCACAGAGGAATTCTGATTCGGATAAATATCGAGGCCGCCTTGCGCATTGACACGCGCGCGCAGGAACTCCTCGCGGGCATCGGGCCGGGGCCACTCGAAATCAGCACGCATCGGGTAGGCCCGCGCTGGCTGATCGATAGCACCTTGCAGCCGGCGCACAAAGGGTCGCACGAACAGCAATACGCACACGAAACTCGATACCGGATTGCCCGGCAATCCGATGAAGGCAGCCTCACCTGCACCCGCGGCCGCATCGCCGCCCGAGCGCCGCACGGCACCAAAGGCGAGCGGCTTGCCCGGCTTCATCGCGATTTTCCACATATCGATGCGGCCTTCGGCTTCGACCGCCGGCTTCACATGGTCTTCTTCGCCCACCGAGACGCCGCCTGAGGTCATGATCAGGTCATAGCCCTGCGCGCCCGCGCGCAAGGCGGCGCGTGTGGCCGCCAGCGTATCCTCAACAATCCCCAGATCGGTGACTTCGCAGCCCAGTTCGCGCAGCATGCTGGTGAGTGTAAAACGGCTCGAATTGTAGATGGCACCCTTGGGCAGGGGCTCACCGGGCATCACCAGCTCATCGCCGGTAAAGAACACCGCCACGCGGACCTTGCGAAACACCGGCACCGTGGCCAAACCGATTGAAGCGAGCAGGCCGGTTTCCTGGGGCCGCAGACGGGTGCCGGCCTCGAGCACGACCTGCCCGGTGCGAATGTCCTCACCGGCATAGCGCAGCCATTCGCCAGCCGCCGGGCGATGGTTGATGGTCACCTTGTCGCCCTCGGCCCGGGTCTGCTCCTGCATCACGACGGCATCGGCACCGGGCGGAATCGGCGCGCCGGTAAATATCCGCGCGGCCGTGCCAGGCTGCAAGGGTTGCGGCACCGTCCCGGCCGGCACCCGCTGGCTCACCGGCAGACACGCCTCACCGCTGGCGCATTCGGCGGCGCGCACCGCATAACCGTCCATCGAGGAGTTGTCATGGTCGGGGACATTGATCGACGAGGACACGCTGCGCGCCAGAATGCGCCCGGTGGCCTCCATCGTCGGCACCGATTCGATCTCAACCACCGGCCGGGCACCACCGAGCAGGCGCGCACGCGCCTCGCTCACACTGAGCATTGCAGGTCTGTTCATCTTCAAATCCGCTTACAGGTAGTCATCCAGCCCAGGCGCGCTGCCCACGACCTCGCGGCAAACCTCGTCCACGAGGAACGCATGTCGCGAGCGGCTGCGCCCACCCGCTCACGTCGTGCCCTGACCATCAGCCGCGACCAATGGCCCCAAGTATATAGTCTGCCACGGCCTCAACCTCGTCCAGACCAAACTGCGGCAGGCGGCTCGCAAACGGCTGATCGGTCACGATTGCGACGATGTCGCGATCATCCGTGTGCAAGGGGGGTTTGCCGTTGGCACTGCGAAAGACTTCAATCTTGGGATGGCTTTCACGCTTGAATCCCTCGACCAGGACCAGATCGCACGGTGACAAGCGCGTCAGCAGCTCGGTGAGCGCAGGTTCGGCAGCCCCACGCAGCTCATGCATCAAGGCCCACCGGTTGGATGATGAGATCAGCACCTCGGCCGCCCCGGCCTGCCGATGGCGCCAGGAATCCTTGCCCGGCTGGTCGATATCGAACTGATGGTGGGCATGCTTGATCAGCGAAACCCGCACGCCCTGACGCGTCAGGCAGGGGATAACCCGTTCGATCAACGTGGTCTTGCCGCTACCCGACCATCCGGCGAATCCGACTATTTTCATGGCCGGGAAGTGTAGTGGAATCGGGTAGCCAACGCTGCAGCCGAGCAAGGACTCGATCAATACCTGAGCAAACACCTTGAGAGCGTTTGGCCCATGCATTCTCTAGCGGCATAAGGGGAATCTTTTGTGTCACGCCGGCTTGGTCGGCCTTGGCACTGGCGCTTCGCTTGTCGCCCAAGTCTGCCCAGGGTCGCAGCGCATCGCTCTGGTCACCGACTGCAAATGCAACCGATGCGCCCCCTTTACCCAGCCTTTTGATTTGGAAAATGCGTCCCACTGTATGATTGCGCTCCCTGTGACCGGCAGGCCACGCTTACAACACACGAGCCACACCCCAGTCCTGCATTGGTCACCGCCTTGCCACTAGCACCGCCGTACGCACACCATGAACCAGCGCATTGTCATTCCGATTGCCGACGCACGCACCCGGCGCGCCTTGCCTGAAGGCACGGCCGCGGTGGGCAATGGCGAGGACCGGCGCGGTCGGCGCATGCGCGATCTGCGCATCTCGGTGACCGACCGCTGCAATTTCCGCTGCACTTATTGCATGCCCAAGGAAGTGTTTGGCAGCGACTACCCGTTCTTGCCGCAAGCCGAGTTGCTCTCATTCGAGGAGATCACCCGGCTATCGCGCATTTTTCACGACCTCGGTGTCGACAAACTGCGCATCACCGGCGGCGAGCCCTTGTTGCGCCGGCATATCGAGCGGCTGATCGAAATGCTCGCCGGCATCGGCACCCTGGATCTCACACTCACCACCAATGGTTCGGTGCTGGCCCGCAAGGCAAAAAGCCTTAAAGCAGCCGGCTTGCAGCGCATCACGGTGAGCCTCGACTCGCTCGATGATGCGCGGTTTCGCGCCATGAATGACGCCGATTACCCGGTCGCGCGCGTGCTCGAAGGCATCGATGCCGCGGCCGACGCCGGCCTCGCGCCGATCAAGGTGAATATGGTGGTCAAGCGCGGCGTCAACGACGACGATATCCTCCCGATGGCGCGCCATTTTCGTCAGGCCGGACATATCGTGCGATTCATCGAATTCATGGATGTTGGATCGACCAACGGCTGGCGCATGGACGATGTGGTGCCCTCAGCCGAAGTGGTACGGCGCATCCATGCCGAGTTGCCGCTTGAGCCCATTGGTCGCAGCTACAACGGTGAGGTGGCCGAGCGCTGGCGCTACACCGACGGCAGTGGCGAGATCGGCGTGATTTCATCGGTGACCCAGGCATTCTGCGGCCAGTGCACGCGCGCACGTTTGTCGACCGAAGGCAAGCTCTACACCTGCCTGTTTGCCGACGCGGGGTATGACCTGCGCGCACTGCTGCGTAACGGCGTCGATGACGAACAGATCAGCGCGCAGCTACGCGCGGTCTGGGCCGAGCGCGACGATCATTACTCGGAAATTCGCGGCGCGCAAACCACCGTTGCACGCAAGGTTGAAATGTCCTATATCGGCGGCTGACCGTTCGCCAGGCGTTCCAGTTCCGCCAGATCGACGATCAGGTCATCGGGCGCGCGCTCGCCGCGCCGATGCACATCCACCGACAGCAGGACACCGCTGGCCGGGCAGTACCAGGTGGTGAGCGCCAGATGCTCGTGCAGCCGGATGTTGTACTCAGGCGGCAATTTCTCCCAGACTTTGGCGACCGCGCCTTCGCGCCAGCGCGAATGACCACTTGCGAGAATGCAGCCCGCGCTGCTCACCACATGCAGCCCGCGCGCATCGCGTGCGACAAACAGGCACTCGGACAGCGAGGCAAACGGGTGCGCGGTGAGAAACCGTGCCGGATCGGTGGTGAATTCACCGACCCGCTGCTTGAGCAGGCTCTGGCGCAACCGCTCGGTCTCGCGCACTGACAACTCGCCATCGCGGGTGATCACGCCATAGATCACCGAGGCGACATGCGCGGTGATGATGCCGCGGCGCAAATCAGCTGCAACCTGCTGCGGATCACGTTGCAAGGGATCACCCCAGCCGCCACCGCCTTGCCAGGTAACCCAGAAAATATCGCGTGCGGTCATTTCCATCAGTCCGGGCTTGGGTCCAAAACGCTCCCATGCTGGATGAGGCTGTTCGCGACCATCAACCATGGCGTTACGCGCCATGCGCTGGACAACGGTTGACCCGGGCCAGCCACCGCCCAGCCCCATGGTGTTGGGCACCTCGGCACCGTGGGTCATGATCAGTGCTTCGGCACGTTCGATGCCTCCCAGCGTGAGCGCCACTTCGGCGCTCAAACCCCCGCGGTACTTGCCCGCCCCGCCGGTATCGGATGCAAGGCGACGGTACAGATAGAACAAGGGCGAGACCTGCTCGTTGCGCTCGACATCGGCCACACCAGGTACGGGCGACGTAATCGGCCCACCGGCATCCACCCCGTCTTTGGTGGCCCAGGCGCCCGACCCGGCCGCCAGCGGATCCATCAGGTGCAGACCAAAGGGTTCACCAAACTGATTGATGCCACCCAGATTGAAGGTTGCCATGCAGCCATCGCTGATGGTCTGTGCCCGATGGCGATAGCGCGGCGAGCTGGCGAGCATGCGGTTCAATGCCAGCATGGTCGCGTTGGACACCACCCAGATGGTCTCGACCGTGGCCGAGCCGACCGGCGCCGGGAATTGCGCGGTGCAGATCAGACCATCGGGTGCTACCACCGTCGCGGTGCGCAGGACCCCTTCATTCCATTGAATGTCCCAGGCGAGCGTGGTGAGCAAGCCACCACAGGCGCCACCCATCAGTCCGGCCCGGGTGGCATTCACAAAGCCGGGGGCCTGCGGGCTCGAACCACTGAAATCGAGCGTCAGTGCATCGCCGCGCTTGGTGATTTCCACGGCTATTTTGTAGAGCGCGTTGGTGTGTCCGTCATGCTCCAGAAAATCAACGCCGCGGTATACCCCGTCGGGCAACTCACGCAGACGTGCACGCACGCGTGCCTCGGACGAATCCATCATGCGCAGCATCACCTGCTCCAGCAGGTCCGGGCCATAGCGCTGCACCAGATCTCCGACCCGTTCGCGCGCGACATTGATGGTGGCGATGAATGCACGGATATCCAGTCCGAGCGCATCGGGCAGGCGCGATGCCGTGGTGATCATCTCGAGCACGTCTTCGCGCAACTCGCCACGATCGATCAGCTTGACGCAGGGAATGCGGATGCCTTCCTGAAACACGTTTTTGGCCTTGGGACACCAACTGGCGAAGTCCATGCCACCGACATCGGTCTGATGGGCCTGCACGCCCGCCCAGGCGACGATGCGGTCGCCGGCAAAAATAGGACCCAGCATCTGCACATCGTTCTGGTGCAACGCGCCGATAAACGGGTCATTGCCGATGAACATGTCGCCATCACGCACGGTGTGGATCGGTGAACCGTTGATATGGCGGATCACCGTGCCTGACACCGGTGCCTGAAACGACACCTGGAAGCCCATCGAGACCACCGATCCATCGGGACGAAACAGGCCGGTAAAGAAATCCGATGCCTCAGTCACTGTCGGCGAACCGGAGACGCTTTGCAGCGCGATGCGCATTTCCTCGGCAATCGCCACCAGACGATTGCGAATGACCTCGAACGTGACCGGGTTGAGCGCCGCCGCACCTGCGGGAGGGCGCCCGGGCACCGGCGCTGTTGCCTGACCGTGTACCGGCGCAGAGGCCGGCGTGAGACCGTCAGCAAGCCCAGGACGGACCGCAGGGGCTGGCGTGGTTGGGGAACTCATTGTGCACCTCGCAGGTCGACATGCAAATTGCCAAACTCATCGGCGCTTGCGCGCGCGCCCGGCGGCACCACGACACTCTGCCCCGGAAATTCAATGACTGCCGGCCCGTCGATGACACTGCCGGCAGCCGGAAACACGGCGCGCCAGATCGCCGTCTGCACCGGTGCGGCCGGGTCACGAAACACTACCTGGCGCGACCCGGCAGCACGTGGTGGCTCACCGCGGGTAGCCTGGGCGGGGGGCGGCAAGGCACCGGTACCCGCAGCACGCACCGATAACAATTCATAGCCTGCGCGCGAGAACGCCGCGCCACGGCCAAACAACTGTTCATAGTCGCGCTCGAAGCGTTCGGTCGCTGCCCGAAATGCGGCCGCGTCAAACCGATCGCCATGCAAGGGCACGTCCAGATGATGGGTCTGGCCGCGAAAGCGGATTGAGACGCTACGCTCGATTTCCAACCGGCCGCGCGCCGCGGCCAATTCCAGATTGCGCTGCACATCACGCACTGCCGTGGCGAGCGCGCCCGATACCCGCTCCAACTGCGCCTCGCTGGGCAGCGCGCCCGGGCGCACTCGCACATAGGCCGGTGACTCGGTGGTGAATCCAAGATCGGAATTGCCGGTGCCAAAGGCCGACACCGCAGTTGCTGCTGCCGGCACGATGAACCGATCGAGGCCCAGCTCAGCGGCCAGCACCCAGGCATGCGACGGGCCCGCACCGCCATTGGCAAAGAGGGCAAAGTCGCGCGGATCGTAGCCACGCTCAACGGTCATCCGGCGCAAGAGGTCGGCCATCCGGCTATCGAGCACCTCGCGAATGCCCCAGGCTGCCTCGATGAGCCCCATGCCCAAGGGTCGTGCGACATAGTCTTCAATGGCGCGTGCGGCGGCATCGCGATCGAGGCGCATGCGCCCGCCAATGAAATAATCGGCATCCAGAACGCCGAGCACGAGGTCGGCGTCGGTCGCGGTAGGTAGCAATCCACCGCGGCCATAACAGGCCGGCCCCGGGTTCGCCCCGGCGCTGCGTGGCCCCACCTTCAATTCGCCAAATTCGACCGCGGCAATACTGCCCCCACCCGCGCCGATCGAATCCACATCAATCGAGTGCACGCGGATGTCGGCACCCGCCAGAGCAATCTCCGAGCGCATGATCGGTTTGCCATCGGCGATCACACCCACATCAAAACTGGTGCCACCGATATCGGTCGTCAACAGGTTGCGCAACCCGATCTGTTCACCGATAGCCAGCGTACCCATTACTCCGCCAGCAGGCCCCGAGAACAAGGCATAGGCCGGGCGGTCGGTCAATACCGCCGTGGGCAACACGCCACCGGAGCAGGTCATCATCAACACCGGCACCTGCATGCCGGCATTCCGCAGCTGCGATTCAAGGCGCTGCAGGTAGCGACCCGCCAGCGGACCGAGTGCCGCATTCGCTGCGGTCGTGGACATGCGCGCGTATTCACCCACGGCCGGTGAGATGTCATGCGACAGACTGACAAAGACCCCGGGCATCTCCTCCAGTGCGAGCTCGCGCAGGCGCTGCTCGTGCTGCGGGTTCAACGTCGACCACAGCGTGCAGATGGCGAGCGCCTCAACGCCTTGAGCAGCCAGGGCGCGCAAGGCGGCGCGTGCCTGCGGTTCATCGAGGGGCGTGATGATCCGGCCGTTGACATCGATCCGTTCATCGATCTCCACCACCAGAGCGCGCCCGACCAGCGGGGCAAAGCGATTACGCAGATAGGCATCGGTGTATTCAGTCTCATTCATGCCCGCAGTCTGGCGGCGCAGGCGTCCGATCTCGAGCGTGTCGGCAAAGCCGCGCGTCGTGAGCACTGCGGTTTTCGCCGCGTTGCCGGTGAGCAACGCATTGAGTCCGACCGTGGTGCCGTGGCCAAAGCGCTCGATTTGCGCACAAAACGCGTTGAACTCCAGTTGCCAGGCGTCGGCAGCCAGCTGCATCGCATCGATGACACCGCTCAGAACGTCCGCGGTAGTCGGCGATTTGAATACTTGTGTCTGGCCGTCACTGGCAGACACCCAAAGGTCGGTAAATGTGCCGCCGACATCAGTCCCTATGAAGAACCCCATGAGTGCGTGTTCAGGCCGCGTGGCGGGTTGCCGGGGCGGCACTCAATGGCGCCAACCCCATCATTTCACGCGCCTCGGTCGCGTTGGCTGGTTCGGCACCCAGCTCGCGAATGATGCGCACCGCACGCGCCACCAGTTGTTCATTGGTGGCCAGCTCACCGCGCGAATAATAGTTGTTGTCCTCCAGGCCAACCCGGATATGACCACCGAGCAACAAGGCGTGGGTGGTGGCGAGCAATTGCGCCGTGCCGATCGCGCTCACACAGAAAATTGACTGCGCCGGCAAATGCTCGACCATCATCTGAAGGATTTTGGGGGTGTAAGGATAGCCGCCCTGAAAGCCGTTGGCATTGAGCACCATGTTGATGTAATACGGTGGCTTGTCGAACCCTGCCTCGATCAACCGGGTGGTGTCCTGCAGGATATGCGACAGGCTGAATACCTCCCATTCGGGTTTCACACCGCGATCCTTGAACACCTGGGCCATCCGCGTGCACTCATCGGAGTTGGTCATCATCAGGAGGCTCTGGCCATTGAACTGCGCATTGATGGTGTGACAATCAAAGGTCACCATTTCAACGTGCGGCGCCTCGCAGCCGCGCAGGCGCTCCTCCAGCATGATTTCCTTCAGGCCCGGGCGCAGTTCGCGCACCATGTCGCCGTTGACACCCCCACCGGTGGAGTTGTTGATCACGATGTCGCAGCGCTCGCGTATCAGGTTATTGATCTGCCCGTAGACGATCGGACTGCAGGTGGCTTCGTCGTCCGGACGCCGCGCATGCACCGCCACCACACTCGCCCCTTCGTTGTAGGAGCGGACCACCGACTCGGCGATCTCGCCGGGTTGGGTCGGCAGATGGTGATTCTGCTTCTTGCCCGCCATGCCGCCGGTGGGCGCAACAGTGACAATCACTTTCGGTGTGATCATTCGGAAGTCTCCTCGATTCCTGGTTTATGGCTGTGCGCGATGGTACACGTTCAGGCTGCCAGCTTACGTCGTACCATAACCGTCCGTAGCGGCTCCAACCCGACCCGATGAGCGAAGTCAACCCTCTGCCCGCCCCCATTGCATCCAGCGGTCTCGTGCTATCGCGGGCCCGACGCGACCCGACCTATCAGGTGAGCGCCACCGATGAGACCGGAGCGCGCGCCGATACCACGATTGCCGGTGAACATCCGCTCACGATTTATGTCGATCGGCGCGAGATCGTGACTCTGATGACACTGGGTCAGGCCCCCGAGGCCCTTGCCATCGGCTACCTGCGCAATCAGCGACTGGTTGGCTCGCTCGCCGACATCGCGGCCGTTCAGGTCGACTGGGAGGTCAATGCGGTCGCGGTCAGCACGCACGCGGGGATCGCCGATCTCGATCGGCGCATGGCGCACCGCACCGTGACCACCGGCTGCGGCCAGGGCACAGTGTTTGGTGATTTGATGGAAGAAATCGACTCGGTTCATCTGCGTAATGACGTGCAACTGCGCCAGACCGGGCTCGTGGCGCTGCTCGGGCTCATACGGGACCATGACAGCGTGTACAAGTCAGCGGGGGCCGTGCACGGTTGCGCGTTGTTCGACAATCTGGGCGATCAATGCCGGATGGTGAGTTTTGTGGAGGACGTCGGTCGGCATAATGCGGTCGAT
Organism: uncultured Pseudomonadota bacterium; assembly: GCA_903921325.1. GTDB lineage: Bacteria > Pseudomonadota > Gammaproteobacteria > Burkholderiales > SG8-39 > CAIXPL01. Next base: position 249,412 of record CAIXPL010000037.1, on the reverse strand, counting down.
GCAATTGCCGGTCAGATGTGGCTCAATGACTGGGATGGATCGGACAAGATTTTCTACACCACCGGGCGCCTCACCTCCGAGATGGTGATCAAGGCGGCACAGATGCGCATCCCGTTTCTGATCTCACGCTCTGGCCTCACCCAGATGGGTCATCAGATGGCCGAACGGGTCGGCATGACGCTGATCGGTCGCGCCATCAACCGGCATTTTCTGCTGTTCACCGGCGCGCATCGCTTCGTTCCCGCTGTGAACGGCGCAACAGAACGATGAGCATGGTCAGGGTTCACCGCCGACAGCGCATCCGGCGAGTCCAGCTGATGTCAGCGCGCACCGGTTCGATCACAGCCGCCGAGGCCTGCGCGTGAGTGCGATCACCGGACTCATCCTTGCCGGTGGCCGCGGTCAGCGCATGGGCGGCGTAGATAAAGGCCTGCAATCGCTGAATGGACGTCCACTGGTCGCCAGCGTGATTGACCGGCTGCGGCCACAGGTCACCGGTCTGCTGATCAACGCCAACCAGAATCCGGATCGCTATGGCGCATTCGGTTATCCGGTGATTGCCGATCAGATGACAGGCCAGGCCGGCCCGCTCAGCGGGCTGCAGGCGGGCTTGCTCGCCTGCGAAACCGATCTGCTCGCGAGCGTACCGTGTGATTCGCCGCTGTTGCCCCACGATCTGGTGGCGCGCCTGCACGATACCCTGCTGCGACAGGGCGCTGATCTCGCGGTAGCCACCACCGCGGGCCGCGCGCAGCCGGTATTCCTGCTGCTCAGGCGCTACCTGACCCCTCACCTGAACGAGTTTCTGACTGCGGGTGGCCGCAAGATAGATCTGTGGTATTCAACGCTGAAAGTGGCCGAAGTGGCTTTCGACGATTGCCCACAGGCCTTTACCAATGTGAACACCCTGCAAGAACTGCAGGCATTGTCTGGACAATCGCTATCATGAGCGCCGCCTGCGCTCTGCAGGCATGGCACGGACACCCGCTATCGTGAACTATCCGCGAAAACCACAAGACCCGGACGGACGGACGGCATCATGAACAGCCTGCGCGAGGTGATTGCCTCCTGCCTCACTGATTATGATCCAGCTGCCTTACCGGTCGCCTCGGCGCAAACGATCATCAATGGGTTTGTGCAGCCGGTCGTTGCGATGCAGACTGTTCCAGTGCAGCAGGCGCTGGGGCGGGTGCTGGCAGCTGAACTCATCTCGCCCCTCAATGTGCCGGCGCATGACAACTCCGCCATGGATGGCTACGCCCTGCGCGCCGATGATCTGATCGCGCACGCGGCATCAGCGCACGCACCCTGCCGGCTGCAGCAGATTGGCCGCGCATTGGCTGGCAAGCCGTTCAATGGTGAGCTGCAGCCAGGCCAGTGTGTGCGCGTCATGACCGGGGCCGTGCTCCCCACCGGCGCCGATACCGTAGTGCCACAGGAGTTATGCCTGGCACCCTCCGATGCCGAGAACGGGCAATGGGTTGAAATCGCCGCCGCGCTTACGCGTGGCGACAATGTCCGTTACGCGGGCGAGGACCTGGTGCGAGGCAAGCCGGTACTGGCGCGTGGCCGCAATCTGCAGCCGGCCGATCTCGGATTGATCGCCTCACTGGGCATTGGCAGCGTGCCGGTGTTTCGGCAAGTGCGGGTTGCGCATTTTTCGACCGGGGACGAAATCGCCTCGATCGGGCAGCCACTGGCGCCCGGTCAGGTCTATGACTCGAACCGCTATTGCCTGCATGGAATGCTCGCCCGGCTGGGCGTCCAGACCATCGACATGGGCGTGATCGCGGATGACCCTGCTGCGCTGCGCAGCGCCCTCACCGCGGCGGCCACACACGCCGATGTCGTCATCACCACCGGCGGCGTGTCGGTGGGCGAGGCCGATTTCATTCGCAGCCTGATGGCGCAGCTGGGCGAAGTGGCCTTCTGGAAGATCGCCATGCGTCCTGGTCGACCGATGGCGTTCGGGCGCATCGGCGAGAGTCTGTTCTTTGGTTTGCCAGGTAACCCGGTTGCGGTGATGGTGACCTTCTACCAGTTCGTGCGCGAAGCGCTGCTGCGACTGAGCGGTCAGACTGAACGGCTGCAGGTGCCTCTGCTGCGGGTGCCGAGTCGGGTTGCCTTGCGCAAGCGCCCCGGGCGCACGGAATATCAGCGCGCCGTGCTGTCACACGATGACGCGCTGGGCTGGAGTGTGTCGCTCACCGGACAGCAAGGCAGCGGTGTGCTGCGATCGATGTCGGCGGCGAACTGTCTGCTCGTACTTGAGCATGAACGCGGCGATGTGGCCTGCGGCGATCTGGTCAGCGTGCAGCTGTTCGACGGGCTGGTTTGAGGCGACTGCCGGCGAATGTCTCAGGCGCCGGCAGATCCTTGGGCACAGGCACTGCCCTGGACGTTGGCGCCCCCTTGGACGCGGCCACCGTGGCGGGCTGGGCGGCGACATCCATCGTCGCAGTGGGTTCGGACGCGCTGATGGCATCCCACTCACCGCTACTCACCAGACGCATGAGCGCATCGCGCAGTACCCCGGCAAACATGTCGACAACCGCCTCACGCCCGGGCAGCGAACCAAACAGGGTCACGGCAGCAGCAGTGGCACCGCGCGTCGCCAGCGGATGGGGGGCGAGCGCCATCGCGTGCCCACCAGGTGCCTGAAAAAGCCAGCTCACCTGGCCAACATGCAGAATCTCGCGGCGGCGCCCCCGCGGCAGCACTTTCTGGGCGCTGCGCACCGCATCGAGCGGCCGCTCGATACCATCGGCCAACAGTTCCTGCACGCGACGACGCAGGATCAGTTTTTCTTCACCATTCCAGCGGACACGCCGATCAGCCAAGGAGAGGCTCCGGTTCAGGTATGAACATGAGGTCGATTATAGGGAGCGGTACACTCGATGCCAGAGTCGATCGGCACGCAGATGATCAATCGGTCACGACTGTTCTACACTCTTCTGCGGTTTTGTGAATGATTTGTGGATTATTCACCCATCGACCGGGCCACCCCCGCGCCTAAGGCAAGGACCCACTCATGATTGCAGAGCCACTGCTCGACTCATCTGCCTATTGGATTTCACGCCACCGCGTGCTCACGGTGAGCATCGCCGTCATCCTTGTGCTGATTGTCAGCACCATCGCCGTCCAGCGCCTGCGACCGGCACCTCCGCGAGAATTCACGCTGAGCACAGGTGCCGAGGGCGGCGCGTATTTTGCCTATGGCGCGCAATATCGCGAGCTGGCGCGGCGTTATCACCTCACACTGCATCTGAATCCATCAAGCGGTGCCCAGCAAAACCTCTCCCGTCTGCTCGATGAGCAGTCCCATGTCGATGCCGCCTTTGTGCAGGGCGGCATGTCGCCCCTGCCACCATCCAATCTGACCTTCGATGGCGTGCCTGATGACTCGCCCGACAGTCCCCTGGTATCACTCGGTGCGCTCTACTATGAACCGCTGTGGGTGTTCTATCGCGGCTCCCAACCGATCGGACGGCTGGAGCAACTGAGCGGCAAACACCTCGCGATCGGCGTCCCGGGCAGTGGCACCCGGGTGGTCGCACTCGACCTGCTCGCGCAAAGCGGCCTGAGCGAGCGCAACACGCGATTTGAAGCACTCACCACGACCGAGGCGGCCGAATCTCTTATCGCCGGTCGCATCGACGCTCTGTTCATGATCGCCGGCGAGGATTCCGCGGTGGTGCGCAGGCTGCTTGCAACCAGCGGACTGTCGCTCATGAGTATTGACCAGGCCCTCGCCTACAGCAGGCGACGCCCCTATCTGTCGACCGTCACGTTGCCGCAGGGGGTAATCGATTTCAGTCACAACGTTCCGCCCCGTGACGTGGTGATGCTCGCTACCACGGCCAACCTGCTGGTACGCGCCGATCTGCATCCGGCGCTCATGTATGTGCTGCTTGATGCTGCGAGCGTGATACACCGCAGACAAAGCGCCTTTAATACTGCCGGCACATTTCCGTCTGCGCTGCATCAGAACGTGCCGCTCGCCGCCGAGGCCGAACGGTTCTATAAATCGGGCAAGCCTTTCCTGCTGCGCTACCTGCCCTTCTGGCTGGCAACGTATATCGACCGCATCTGGGTTGTGGTCCTGCCTTTGCTCGCGTTGCTGGTACCCCTTTTCAGCATCCTGCCCAAGGTGTTGGGAGCACCCTCTCGGGTACGCTTGCAGGGCTGGTATCGGGCGCTCGGGCAAATCGAACATGAATTCATGGCGGAACCGCACGCCGACCAGGTGCGCCGCAGCGTTGCCGCACTCGATGAACTCGAAGGGCGCGTCAGCAAGGCGCGATTCCCGGCTGATCAGATCAAGGATTTATATGCCCTGCGTCAGGCAATCGACATGGTGCGCGAGCGACTTGCCGCCCCGCATGCCAAGGCAATCGTGGCGCTGCGGCGTTAATCGGGCCGCGCTCCTGTCTCGCGCACGACCCGCGCCCAGTGTGCGAGTTCGCTGCGCACAAAGGCGCCCAACGCCTCCGGTGTGCTGCCCCAGGCTTCGTTACCAGTCGCAAATACCCGCTCGCGCACCTCGGGCAGTGCAAGCACATAGCGCACATCGGTGCTGATGCGGGCGACCAGATCAGCCGGGGTCCCGGCCGGGGCAAACAATCCAAACCAGCCGATCATCTCAAAGTCGGGTATGCCGGCCTCGGCGACCGTTGGCACGCCGGGCACCAGAGACGAACGCTCACGACTGGTGACAGCAAGCACGCGCACCTTGCCGCTTTTGAGCGCACCATTCATCGTCGTTGTGTCGACCCAGACCATCGACAACTGGCCGTTGACCATGGTGGTCCAGGCCAGCACGCTACCCTTGAACGGGACATGCACGATCTGCGCACCGATGCTGTGGCGAAACTGTTCTCCGGTCAGATGCATGGCCGATCCGCTGCCGCCCGAGCCATAACTCAGTTCACCGGGTCGTGCACGCGCCCGCGCAATCAATTCAGCGAAGCTTGCCGGTGCCGCAGCATCGTTGGCCACCATGACCACAAAGGGCGCCCGCGCCACCGCACTGACGGGAACGAGATCGCGAACGGGATCGTAGTCAAGGTGTTCAAACAGACTCGGATTGATGGCAATTGCACCACCTGGTCCGAGCAGCAGTGTGTAGCCATCGGCCGGCGCATGGGCGACCAGATTGACGCCAATCGCGCCGGCCGCCCCGGGCCGGTTGTCAACGACAACGGCCTGACCGATCCGCTCGCCCAGATACTGGGCAACAATGCGCATGACCGCGTCGGTACTCCCGCCCGGCGGGAAGGTGACAATCACCCGCACCGAGCGGGCGGGCCAGCGCGCCGCACCCGCTGTGCCTTGCGCGCTCGCGCTGGAGACGATGCCCGCCAAGAGCCCGGCCAGCAGGACACGGCTTATAATTTTCATTGAGAATCCGGCCACTGAATTACACGGAGTACGCATGGACGCAACATCCAACCCCCTTATCGGAACCTGGTCTATTGTGAGCACCGAACGTGAGCTGCTCCCCAGCCATCAGATCATCAACACGTTTCGCGAAGGCACTCGCGGTTTTATTCATTATCTGCCTGATGGCCGCATGTCGGTGCTGATTACTGAAGGTTCGCGTCAGCCCCCCGTCGGCGCGGTCGCCACCGATGCCGAAGCGGTGGCCTTGTTCAGAACCATGATGTCCTACGCCGGCCGCTATAGTGTGCAAGCCGATCGGGTATTGCACCATATCGAAATTTCGTCGATTGAATCCTGGAGCGGTCAGACCCAGACCCGTATGGTCAATCTGCAAGGTGACCAGTTGCGGCTGTCGACCTTGCCATCGAACGACCCGTTTACCGGCGAGTTCAGCCATCGCCGGATCACCTGGCAGCGCTTGCGCTAATCATCGGCTGCCAGCCACCCCGCCACGCTGCCGCGAGTGCCGCCGCGTGCACGGTCCGACAAGCCGCAATCAGTGCCCCTCATGGATTGGCCGGGTGAAGCGCCCGCCAGATCGACTGCGCGCTAAAGGGCATCGTCAGATCGGTGATACCGCGTTCGGCCAGAGCGTCAAGGAGCGCACTGGCCAGTGCCGCCGGTGCGCCGATCGTGCCTGACTCACCGCAGCCTTTAACACCCAGCGGGTTGTGGGTGCACGGCTGACTCTCATCAGCTTCGGTGGCAAACGACGGCAGTCCGTCGGCCCGCGGCATCACATAATCCATGAACGACGCGGTATAGAGTTGTCCATTGTCCTGGTCATGGCAGGTGCCCTCCCAAAGGGCCTGACCAATCCCCTGCGCCAATGCACCATGCACCTGCCCCTCGACAATGAGCGGGTTCACCACCGTGCCAATGTCATCGACCGCGGCATAGCGCTCAATACTCACCACGCCGGTATCCGGATCAACCTCGATCTCGCACGCCTGCGCGCCGTTGGACCAGGTCAAGTTGACCGGGTCGTAGAACGCCTGCTCATGCAGTGCCGGTTCCATGCCCGCAGGCAGGTTGTGCGCATTGGCCGCTGCTCGTGCAACCTCCGGGAAGGCGATGCGGCGATCCGTGCCATTGACCCGAAAGTAGCCGCATCCGGCATCGACTTCATGACACACGTCGGAGTCGGCCGCTTCCATCAAATGGGCTGCGAGCAGCCGTGCCTTGGCGAGAATCTTGTCGCTGGCGCGAGCGATCGCCGATCCACCCACCGCCATCGAGCGCGAGCCGAACGTGCCGGTGCCGAATGGCACCCGGCCGGTGTCGCCCTCTACGATTTCGATTTGCTCGATCGGCACACCAATGCGATCGGCCACCACCTGGGCAAAGCTGGTGGCGTGGCCCTGACCATGATTATGAGTGCCGCAACTGACCACCAGGCTGCCATCGGCGGCCACACGAATGTCAGCCGATTCAAAAAATCCGACGCGGGCACCGAACACACCGGCATAGCGCGAGGGTGCCACCCCCGAGCTCTCGACGAAATAGCACACGCCAAAGCCGCGCAAGCGACCGCGCGCCTGGCTGTCGACACGGCGAACGGCAAAGCCGGCGTAATCGATCAACTCGAGGACCCGATCGAACAGGCGCGGGAAATCACCACTATCGTAGGTCGGCCCCACCGCCGTGGTGTAGGGCATCTGCGCAGGCAGAATGAAATTGCGCCGGCGCAGATCGATCCGGTCAAAACCACACTCACGTGCGGCCTTCTCGACCAGACGCTCGAGCACGTAGCAGGCCTCCGGACGTCCGGCGCCGCGATAGGCGTCGGTCGGCGCGCTATGGGTGAATACCGTGCGCACATCCACATCGATTTGCGCAATCTGGTACGGCCCCGAGAGCAGCCCGCTGTAGACAGAGGTGGGTACGGCCGCCCCCACCGTGGAGACCCAGGCCCCGAGCGAAGCCAGCGTGCGCACCCGCAGGGCAAGGAAGCGCCCGTGGGCATCGAGGGCCAATTCGGCGTGAGTACGATGATCACGCGCCTGATAGTCGGTCAAGAACGCCTCGCTGCGCGTGGAGACCCAGCGCAGCGGCACGCGCAGCCGCAGCGCCGCCCACGCGAGGACGGTCTCCTCGGGATAGTGCTTGCCCTTGGTACCAAAGCCCCCGCCGACATCAGGTGCAATCACGCGCAGGGAGGTCTCGGGCAAGTTCAATTGCTCGGCGACGAGCTTGCGAATGTGATGCGGCACTTGCGTGGTGGAGTACAGGGTGAGCTGGTGGCCGCTCGCTCCCTGATCGGGTGCGGGCAGGGCGACGACGGCGCGCGGTTCCATCGCTGCGCAGACCAGACGTTGATTGACCAGATCGATCCCGATGCAGTGCGCGGCCTGCGCAAAGACCTGATCGACACTGGCCACCGACCCGCGAACAAAGCGTAACGACTGATTGCCGGGTGCCTCCCCATGGACGAGTGGTGCCCCCGGTGCCACGGCAGCGGCCACATCAACCACCGCAGGCAATGGCTGCCAGGTCACCGCGAGCGCTTCGGCCGCATCCTGCGCCTGCTCTGGACGCACTGCCACGACCACCGCGATCGCCTCACCGACATGGCGCACGACGTCACGGGCGAGCGAGGGCCGCGCAGGCTCAATCATGCGACTGCCATCAACCCCGGGGATGTTCCACAGGGCACGCATCGGTCCGACTCCGTCGCTTGCCAGATCGGCGCCGGTATAGACAGCCAGTACACCGGGTAACGCAAGCGCACTGGCCACATCGATTGAGGTGATGCGGGCATGCGCGTGCGGCGAGCGCACAAACGCGCAGTGATAGACCCCGTCGATACGCAGATCAGCCACGTAGCTTCCGCGCCCTGTGAGAAAGCGGGCATCTTCGCGGCGCAGGACGGGGGCCCCGATCATGCGCGCCCCGTGGCCCGTGATTCGAGCACTTCCCAGCGTGACAGAGATCTCATCAACGCCTCCTCAATCTGAGAATGCCGCACCGTCAGTTCCCTCGCGCGGGCGGCATCACTGCGATAGACCGTGCCCTCGGCCAGTTCATCAGCGATCGCCTGCTGCTCGGCTTCAAGCGCTTCGATCTGCGCGGGTAACTGGTCGAGTTCGCGCTGCTCACGATAACCGAGCTTGACTGCGCGCACCGCCGCAGGGGCAGATGCCGCGCTGCCGGCGGCCACCGGTGACGCATCGACACGAACGCTCGCCGCGCTCGCACTGGCACCGCCCCTGGACTTGCCATCGGTCGCGATCGCCGCACGGGTGAGCGCCTGTGTGCCTGCCTGGCCGCCTGACTGAGCGCTGGCTCGGGCACCTGACTGAGCGGCCGCGCGGGCACTGGCCTTCGCGTTGGCACTGGCAGTCAGATAATCGCCATAACCGCCAGCATATTCACGCCACTCGCCGGCGCCTTCCGCGACGACGGTCTGAGTGACCACGTTATCCAGAAAGGTGCGGTCATGACTTACCAGGAACAAGGTGCCGTCATAGGCACCGAGCAGTTCCTCCAGCAGCTCAAGCGTGTCGATATCCAGATCGTTGGTGGGCTCATCGAGCACCAGCACATTGGCTGGCCGTGCAAACAGGCGTGCGAGCAGCAGGCGATTGCGCTCCCCGCCAGACAGGGTGCGCACCGGCGATCGGGCACGTTCCGGCGCGAACAGAAAATCGCCCAGATAACTCATCACATGCGTGCGCCGTCCGCCGATCTCGACCCACTCCGATCCGGGGCTGATGGTGTCGATCAGGCTGGCCTCGTCATCCAATTGTTCGCGCATCTGATCAAAATACGCCACCTCGATTTTTGTGCCGAGCCGGACCGTGCCGGCATCCGGCGTCAAAGTGCCCAGGATCAAGCGCAGCAAGGTGGTCTTGCCGGCCCCGTTCGGTCCGATCAGACCGACTTTGTCACCGCGCGCAATGCGTGCCGAAAAATCGCGCACCACCGGCGCCGCGCCGAAACCCTTGCTCACATGATCCAGTTCCGCCACCAGGCGTCCGGATCGATCGCCGCTGGCAATATTCAATTGCACGCTACCGGCGAGATTGCGCCTGAGCGCGCGCTCGACGCGCAGAGCTTCCAGTCGGCGCACCCGACCTTCATTGCGCGTGCGGCGCGCCTCGATACCTTTTCTTATCCAGACCTCTTCCTGCGCGAGCAATTTGTCAAAGCGGCGGTCGGCGTCCTGCTCGGCCGCCAGTTCGGCTGCCTTGCGCTCGCGATACGCCTGATAGCTGCCCGGATAGCTGCGCAGCACGCCGCGGTCCAGCTCAATGATGCGGTTCGCCACCCGGTCAAGAAAACTGCGATCGTGAGTCACCACCAGCACCGCTCCGCGCCAGGCACCGACCAGTTCTTCCAACCAGGCGATCGAGGCCAGATCGAGGTGATTGGTCGGCTCATCGAGGAGCAGCAGATCCGGTTCGGCGACCAACCCGCGTGCAAGCGCCACCCGTTTGCGCAGCCCCCCTGACAAGGTATCGACCCGGGTGGCCGCCGGCAGGTTCAGCCGGTCGAGTACCTGTTCGACCCGCAGTTTGAGTGACCAGGCACCAGTGCGCTCCAGTTCGGACTGCAGCTCGGCATATTCGCTCAGCATCGCCGCTTCGGCCTGTGCATCATCTGCATCACCGCTGGCGAGTGCATTCACCAGATGCTCATGCCGCGCCAGGGCGGCAGCATGGTCGCCCAGCCCCGCCGCCACCGCTTCGAACACCGTCGCCTGTGGCGAAAATTCAGGCTCTTGTGGCACAAACGCCACCTTCAGGCCGCTTTGCTGTATCAACCGTCCGGCATCCAGCGGAATCTGGCCCGCCAGTACTTTCAGAAGCGACGATTTGCCGGTGCCGTTGCGTCCCACCAGGGCGACATGCTCACCGGCATCGAGTGTGAGTTCGGCCGCGGCAAGCAGGGGATGGTGGCCGAAAGCGAGTTGAGCGCCGGCAAGGGTTACGAGTGGCATGGGACGATTGAGAACGAATCAGACGGTGGATGATCGCGCGCCGGATGATAGCCGCTGCACGCTCCGCTGACCGGATCAATCGCGTACATGCACTACTCTTGCCGCGTGCCGATATACTGCCCGCCTCGACCTATGTACCGCCGGAGAGGCCATGGACCCGCGCCCCGAAGTCATTCTGCATTCCACCTCGCACTACTTTCTGGAAGGGCTCAATGAGCTCGGCATCGATTTCCTGTTCTGCAATCTGGGCACCGATCACGCCCCGTTGATCGAGGAGATGGCGCGCTGGACCCGTGAAGGCCGCGCGTTTCCGCCCACCATCCTGTGTCCGCATGAGAACACCGCCATGCACATGGCGGCTGGTTATGCGGCGGTGACCGGGCGCGGTCAGGCCGTCATCGTGCATGTCGATGCAGGCACCGGCAACTGTGTTCTGGGTGCACACAATCTGCGCCGCGGTCGGGTGCCGGTCCTGTTAATGGCCGGCAAGGCCCCTTATACGGTGCGCGGCGAACTGGCCGGCTCGCGCGACAACTATGTGCATTTTGTGCAGGAACCGTTTGACCAGGGCAGCCTGGTGCGCCCGTATGTGAAATGGGAGTGGACCCTGCCCTCGGGCGTGATCACCAAGGAGGTGCTGCGGCGTGCTCATAGCGTGGCGCATACCGATCCGAAAGGACCGATCTATCTGATGCTGCCGCGCGAGACCCTGGCTGAAGAGTGGGATGAAAAAGCGGTGAAATCCTTCTCTGCCGAGCGCTATGGCCGCGCCGGGGCTGGTCTGGCCGACCCCGAGGCCATCAATGCGCTCGCCGACCGGCTGCTCAACGCCACGCGCCCGACCCTGTATGTCGCCTACGCAGGACGCAACCGCGCGGCGCCGGCGTTGATCGAAGCCCTGGCTGAATTTGTTGGCATGGGCGTAGTCGACTCTAGCCCGATCCATCTCAATATCGCGCAGGACTCGCCCTATTTTCTGGGTTCGACACCGGCCGATCATGTCAAAGACACCGATGTCGGTCTGCTGGTCGATGTCGACGTGCCCTGGATACCCAAACTGACCGCAGAGAATCCGGCTACCTGGTGGGCGCATGTCGATGTCGACGTGATCAAACAGGACGCGCCGATGTGGGGCTTTGCCACTGATCTGCGCATGCAGGGTGACAGTGTTGCCATCCTCACCCAATTGCGCGATGCGCTGGCGGCGCGCGCCACACCGGCGCAGCGCGCCCTCGCCCAGGAACGCGCTGCGGCAGTACGCGAGCGCAGTGCAGCGCGCCGCACCCGCCTGGCCGCCGCGGCCAGCGAACAGGGCACCCCGGGCAATATCAACCCGGCGTATATCTGCGCGCAAATCGCGGCTGCCCTGCGGCCGCAGGACATCATCGTGAATGAAGCCGTGCGCAATGCGCCCAACGTGCTCAACCACGTGCCGCGCACCGAACCGGGCACCTATATCGGCTTTGCCGGTGGCGGTCTGGGCGGCGCTGCGGGTCTGGCGCTCGGCGCAAAACTCGCCTCGCCACAGTCACAGGTGGTGCAGTTCATTGGCGATGGCGGGTTTTATTTCAACAACCCCTCGTCGACCTACGCGGTGGCCAAACAGTACAGCCTGCCCATCCTCACCGTGGTGTTTGACAATGGCGGCTGGTCGGCAGTGAAGGAAGCCACCTTGCGGATGTATTCTGGCGGCGAAGCAGCCGACAGCCGGCAGTTCCAGGCCCACCTCGCGCCCGATGTCCAGTTTGCCGACGTGTGCCGCTCTGCTGGTGGGCATGGCGAGACGGTGGCCGACCCGGCCGCGTTGCCCGCAGCCATCGAACGTTGCTTTGCGGCGCTCACCGAGGGCCGCGCGGCTTTGCTGCATGTCAAGGTGCCGCGCATCTGAAAACACCGTAACCTAGCCACTGGTCGGATCTTATAAAAATCAACGAGGAGATTGCCATGTCACGTCGCCAATTCCTGCAACGAACAGCCGCCAGCGGCGCTGCAGCGCTCGCCACCGGCGCAGCGCTGGCGCAGACCGCCGCGCCCGCGGTGACCAGCGGCCCGCAGATTCGCTGGCGCATGACCAGCAGTTTTCCGAAAAGCCTCGATGCGCTGTTTGGCGCCGGCGAACTGATCGCGCGGCGTGTCGCCGCGGCCACCGGCGGACGATTCGAGATTCGCACCTTCGCGCCCGGCGAACTGGTGCCGGCGCTGCAAGTGGTCGATGCGGTACAGAACGACACGGTCGAGATGGGCTACACCGCAGGCTACTACTACGTCGGCAAGGATCCCTCCTTTGCCTTTGACACTGCGCTGCCCTTTGGCCTGAACACCCGGCAGATGAATGCATGGATGATGCATGGTGGTGGCGACAAGCTGATGGGCGATTTCTTTCGCCAGTACAACATCAAGGCCATTCCGGCAGGCAATACCGGGGCGCAAATGGGCGGCTGGTATCGCAAGGAATTCAATACGGTGGCCGACCTGAAGGGCCTCAAATTCCGTATTGCCGGGTTTGCCGGTCAGGTGCTGTCGCGCCTGGGCGCGGTGCCACAGCAGATTCCGGCGAGCGATATCTACCCGTCGCTGGAAAAAGGCACCATCGATGCGGCCGAGTGGGTCGGCCCGTATGACGACGAGAAGCTCGGTCTGGCCAAAGTGGCCAAGTACTACTATTACCCGGCGTTCTGGGAAGGCAATGCCCAGCTCTCGCTCTACATCAACATGAAACAGTGGGAATCACTGCCCTCTGAATACCAGAACGTGCTTGAGATGGCCTGTGCCGAGGCGCTGGTGTGGTCTACCGCGCGTTATGACGCCTTGAATCCTCCGGCGCTCAAACGGTTGCTGGCCAATGGCGCAGTCCTGCGCCCGTTCCCGCGCGTGGTGATGGAGGCGGCCTACAAGGAAGCGCAAGCGTTGTATGCCGAAACCGCGGCCAAGAATGAGGGATTCCACAAGATCTACGAGTCGTGGAACAAATTCCGACTCGATGAAGTGCAGTGGTTCCGCGTGGCCGAGAACAGCTACGACAATTTCATGGCGAGCATCAAGTAGCCGCACGGAGCGGCTCGCTCATCGCAGGCGCACAGCAGCCGGTGTGCGAACTTCAGCTCTTGCTGAAGTCGCTCATGGGCAACGTAACGTTGCCGGCCTGCTGACCTTGATCAGGGCGCGCGAGGGGGCGGTGCGGAATTGCCGAAGTCGAGCGGTTGGGGATCGCGCAGCGAGGGGTCATCGGGCAACTCGATGCGCACCTTGTCCAGATCCACCTTCTGCTCGACATCGAGCCACATGGTCACCAGGCCCGGCCAGAAGATGACGATCACCGCCATGATGACCTGCAGCAATACCCAGGGGAAAGCACCCAGGTAGATGTCGCTGCTCTTCACCTCTTTCGAGGCAATACCGCGCAGATAGAACAGGGCAAAGCCAAACGGCGGGTGCATGAACGAGGTCTGCATGTTCACGCACAGCAGCACGCCAAACCAGATCAGATCGATGCCCATCTTGGCTGCCACCGGTGCGAGCAGCGGGATGATGATGAAGGCGATCTCGAAGAAGTCCAGAAAGAACGCCAGAAAAAACACGAACAGATTCACCACCACCAGAAAGCCGACTACACCTCCGGGCAGGCTCGAGAGCATGTGCTCGATCCAGACGCCGCCATCAACGCCGAGAAACACCAGACTGAACGTGCGTGAACCGATCAGGATGAACACCACCATGGCGGTGATCCGCATGGTGGACTCCATGCCCTGGCGCACCAGAGCCCAGCTCAGCCGATGGTGCATCGCCGCCAGACCGATTGCGCCAACCGCTCCCATCGCACCGGCTTCGGTGGGTGTCGCATACCCCAGGAAAATCGTCCCGAGCACCAGAAAAATCAGCACGATCGAGGGCACCATGCCCCACAACACGCGACGGATCAGGGGCCAGCCATGCAGCGTGCGCGCCGAAGCCGGCAGCGCCGGCACCCAGCGCGGCCGCAACAACGACACCGCGAAGATATAAGCGATGAACAGCAATGTCTGCACGATCGAGGGGCCAATCGCACCCTTGTACATATCGCCAACCGAGCGGCCCATCTGATCGGCCAGCACCACCAGTACCAAAGAGGGCGGTATCAACTGCGTGATGGTGCCCGAGGCGGCAATCACCCCGGTGGCAAGCTTCATGTCATAGCCATAGCGCTGCATGATGGGCAATGAAATGAGGCCCATCGCAATGACCGAGGCGGCCACCGTGCCGGTAATCGCGCCGAGAATCGCACCGACAATGATCACCGCGTAGGCAAGACCCCCGGGCACCGACCCGAACAGTTGCCCGGTACCTTCGAGCAGATCTTCGGCCAGACCACAGCGCTCGAGTATCGCCCCCATGAAGGTGAAAAACGGGATCGCCAGCAGCAGGTCGTTGGACAGAATGCCAAAAATATTGAGTGGCAGATTGCCAAAGAACGCGCTGGTCAGATAGCCGAAATGAATGGCAAACAGGCCGGCGGTCAGTCCGAGCGCGGCGAGTGAAAAAGCCACCGGAAAGCCGATCAGCATGAACAGCACCAGGCCGCCAAACATGAGCGGGGGCATCAGGCTCATGGTCATTGCAGTGGCCTCGCGCGGGTGCCGGGCATGGCCCGACCAGCCAAGAGCCGAGGCATCGACCCTATGCTCATTGCAGTGGCCTCTCGTACTGGGTATCCATGGGGTACAGGCCGCGCAGGTAGCCGATGCGTTTGACGATCTCGGCCAGCCCTTGCAAGGCGAGCATGGCAAATCCCACCGGCATCACCACCTTCACCCACCAGCGCGGCAGTCCGCCGGCGTTGTTGGACATCTCGCCTGAGACAAACGACTCCCAGAAAAACGGCCAGGCCATATACAGAAAGAGCACCGTGGCGGGCATCAGGAAGATGATCAGACCGAGCAGGTCGATCCAGGCGCGTGAGCGGGGCGCCAGACGCCCGTAGATGATATCGACCCTGACATGCTCATTGACCTTGAGCACATAGGGCGCGCCCAGCATGACAATGCCGGCGAACATGTACCACTGCAGTTCAAGCCAGGCGTTGGAACTGTTGTCAATCAGGTAACGCACGGTCGCGTTGCCGGCGCTTACCACGCACGAGCCCAGTATCAGCCAGCTTGCCAGCACGGCGAAGCGAGCGCTCAGCCAGTCGATCGCATGCGCCATGCGCAGCCACGTGCCCATATGCCCTTGCTCCCCTTATCTCGCCTGACATTTTAATGACATTAGCCGTCCGTGCCGCGCACGCTCGCCTGTGTCCGCATGAAAAACGCTATAATTTTCAGTTACCGATTCACTTTCGGCGCGGAACGATACCTGCCCGTTCGCCGGCGTGCCCCTCAGCAGGGCGCGTCTGATTCCGGGCGCATCACCCCGCGTGCTGCTTCACCCACCCATGCAAATCGCACACGGCTCCTCTGCGTCTGACCGGCCGCTGGCGGTCACGATCGGCAATTTCGATGGCGTGCACCGGGGGCACCAGGCGATGGTGGCCCGCACGGTGGCGGTTGCCCGCGCACGCGGTCTGGGGGCTGCGGCGCTTACCTTCGAGCCCCATCCGCGCGAGGTGTTCGGTGCCCAAAGCGCGCCGACCCGTCTGACAGCGCTGCGCGATAAATTGCTGCGTCTGGCGACCCTTGGCCTTGATCGGGTGCATGTAGAGCGTTTCTCGCGGCGATTTGCGGCGATGTCGCCGCAGGAATTTGTGGACCGGGTACTGGTTGACACGCTGCACGCGCGCTGGGTGCTGGTGGGGGCCGACTTTTGTTTTGGTGCACGCCGCGCGGGCACTGTCGAGCGTTTGCGGGAATTGGCCGGCGAGCGTGCAATCGACGTGGAAGTCATCGAGGATGTCCTGCAGGACGGGCAGCGCATCTCAAGCTCGGCGATCCGCGACGCGTTGGCACAGGGCGATCTGGCACGTGCGCAAAACCTGCTCGGCCGGCGCTTCAGCATCAGCGGCAAGGTGGTGCATGGTCAGAAACTTGGTCGCACGCTGGGGTTTCCCACCGCCAACATTCAGTTGAAGCACAACCGCCCGCCCCTTTTTGGCATCTATGCGGTCAGGGTGCATGGCATCAACGCGCAGCGAACGACGCTTGGGTCGCCAAGCGCCGGGGCGCAGCCGAACGAACCTGAGGCGACCGGGCTTCAAACACCAGTGATTGAAACGCCAGTCTACGACGCCGTGGCGAGCCTGGGGTATCGGCCCACGGTCAGCAATGAGCGTCGTGCGTCACTGGAAGTTTTTGTGTTCGATTTCCTGGGCGACCTGTATGGCCAGCATCTGAACATCGAATTTGTCGTCAAGCTACGTGACGAGGAAACTTATAACGGTCTGGACGAATTGAAACAGGCGATTGCTCGCGACTGCGACAACGCCCTGCGCATTCTGCGCGCCCCCCAGCCCACTGCAGGCAATGCCCCATCTCATGGCTAAAAACAAGTCCGCCGATCAGCCCGATTACCGCGCCACGCTGAACCTGCCCGACACCCCGTTTCCAATGCGCGGTGATCTTGCACGACGTGAAGCCGTGTGGGTACGCGAATGGCAGGAAAACCATCTCTACGAGCGCATCCGCGCGGTATCACGCGGTCGGCCCCGCTTTGTGCTGCATGACGGTCCGCCCTATGCCAACGGCGACATCCATATCGGCCATGCGGTCAACAAGATTCTGAAGGACGTGATCGTCAAGTCGCGCCAGCTCGCCGGGTTTGACGCACCCTATGTCCCGGGCTGGGATTGCCATGGCATGCCGATCGAGATCCAGATTGAAAAGCAGTACGGCCGCAGCCTGTCGACTGCCCAGGTGCAGGCGCATTCGCGCGCCTACGCAGGGGTGCAGATCGAGCGGCAAAAAGCCGATTTCATCCGCCTGGGCGTGCTCGGTGACTGGGACCATCCTTACACCACCATGGCCTTTGGCAATGAAGCCGAAGAGATCCGCACCCTGGGTCGCCTGATCAGCGCGGGCTATGTGTTTCGCGGCCTCAAGCCGGTCAACTGGTGTTTTGACTGCGGTTCGGCCCTCGCTGAGGCAGAAGTCGAATATGCCGATCGCAGCGATCTTGCGATCGATGTCGCCTTTCGCATTGCCGAGCCCGAGCGGCTGGCAGCCGCATTCGGCTTGGCGCACCTGCCGCGGCCGGACGCCGCCATCGTGATCTGGACCACCACGCCCTGGACCATTCCGGCCAATCAGGCGCTCAACGTGCATCCAGAGTATCGCTATGAGCTGGTCGATACCGAGCGCGGCCTGCTGATCCTGGCCGCCGAACTGCGCGAGACCTGCCTCAAGCGCTACGGCTTGAATGGCACGGCCATTGCAGCAACCACCGGTGCGGCGCTGGAGAGAATCGCCTTTCACCACCCGCTGTACGAGCGCCTGTCGCCGGTATATCTCGGTGACTACGTAACCCTGGAGAGCGGCACCGGCATCGTGCACAGCGCACCGGCCTATGGCATTGAGGATTTTCAGTCCTGCCGGCGCTACGGCATGAGCAACGATGACATTCTCACCCCGGTGATGGGCGATGGCCGCTACGACCCCGCGCTGCCCTTGTTTGGCGGTGAACGGATCTGGGATGCCAATGCGCACGTCGTGCAGGTACTCACCGAGCGCGGCGCGTTATTGCATAGCCAGACCTTTGAGCACAGCTATATGCACTGCTGGCGGCATAAAACGCCGATCATTTACCGCGCCACCAGCCAATGGTTTGCCGGTATGGATGTCACACCCGCGGCCGCTGCGGCCAGCCCGCGCGGCACCTTGCGTGAAGAGGCCCTGGCCGCCATTGAGGCGACCGAGTTCTATCCGGCCTGGGGCAAAGCGCGCCTGCACGGCATGATCGCCAACCGCCCCGACTGGACGCTATCGCGCCAGCGCTCGTGGGGCGTGCCAATGGCACTCTTCGTGCACCGGGTGAGCGGACAGTTACATCCGCGCACGCCGGAGTTGCTCGAAGCAGTCGCAGCCCGTGTCGAACAATCAGGCATCGAAGCCTGGCAGTCGATCCGGGCCGAGGATCTACTCGGGGCCGCTGCGGCTGACTATGAGAAGATCAATGACACCCTGGATGTGTGGTTCGATTCAGGCTCCACGCATCAGACCGTGCTGCGCGGATCACATGCACAGAGCAGCCAGTTCCCGGCCGATCTGTATCTGGAAGGATCCGATCAGCACCGCGGCTGGTTTCACTCCTCGCTGCTGGTCTCGTGCATGTTGAATGGGGTGGCGCCCTATCGGGCCCTGCTCACCCATGGCTTTGTGGTCGATGGACAAGGCCGCAAGATGTCCAAATCGCTAGGCAATGTGATTGCGCCGCAAAAGGTATTCGACAGCCTCGGCGCAGAGGTATTGCGCCTGTGGGTAGCGGCCACCGATTACTCGGGCGAATTGTCACTGTCCAACGAGATCCTCACCCGGGTAGTCGAGTCCTATCGGCGCATCCGCAACACGCTGCGTTTTCTGCTCGCCAACACGTCCGATTTCGATCCAAAGCGCGATGCGCTCGACCCGGCCGACTGGCTGACCATCGACCGCCATGCGCTCGCCCTCGTGCGCACGTTGCAGAACGATCTGCAGGCGGCCTATGAGCGCTACGAGTTTCACGTCGTCGTGCAACGGCTGCAGACTTTTTGCTCCGAGGATCTGGGTGGCTATTACCTCGATATTCTGAAAGACCGCCTCTACACTACCAAGGCCGATGGTCTGGCACGCCGCTCTGCACAAAATGCGCTGTGGCATATCACGCGCGCCCTGGTACTGCTGATGGCCCCGGTGCTCTCGTTTACCGCCGAGGAGTCCTGGCCGTTCATCAAGCAGCGCGATGCGAGCGCGACCGATGACAGCGTGTTCTTTCACACCTGGCACGATCTGCCCGCGGCACCGGACGAAGCGGCGCTCGTTGAACGCTGGGGCCGTTTGCGCGAGATTCGCACCGAGGTGCAAAAGGAACTCGAAGCGGTGCGGGTGGCTGGCGCCATCGGCTCATCGCTCGCCGCTGAAGTGACCGTGCGCGCCACTGGCGCGGACCTTGCGCTGCTCGAGTCACTGGATGACGATTTGCGCTTTGTGTTCATTACCTCCGCAGCACGTCCTGTCGAGGGTGAAGCCGGCACGCCTTTGCAAGTCGCGGTGCGCGCCTCGGAGCACCGCAAGTGCGCCCGCTGCTGGCATTGGCGCGACGATGTCGGTGAGGACAAGGCACACGAGGCTTTGTGCGGTCGTTGTGTCAGCAACCTGTTTGGCAGCGGTGAGGCACGCCACCATGCCTGATCAGGCACGCTCGCGCCGAGTGCTGCCCTGGTTGCTGCTCGCCGGCGCAGTCACCCTGCTCGATCAGTGGACCAAGGCGTTGGTGGTGGCGCATTTGTCCGATGGCGGCGCCATCGCGTATAACCCGATTTTCAGTCTGGTCCTTGCCTACAACCCAGGGGCGGCTTTCAGTTTCCTGGCCGGGGCCGGCGGCTGGCAACGCAGTTTATTCATCGTCATCGCCCTGGTCGCGGTGATCGCCATTGCGGTACTGCTGTGGCGTGCGCGCGAAGACTCCCTATTTTGCGCATCGCTTGCATTTATTCTGGGCGGCGCGCTTGGCAATCTGCTTGATCGGATACGCATTGGTGAAGTGGTGGACTTTCTGCTGTTTCATTATCAGGCTTGGGCGTTCCCGGCCTTTAACCTGGCCGACAGCGCGATCACATTGGGTGCCGCGCTGTTAATTTATGACAGCTTGCGCGGCCGCACTGACGAACGTCGCGATGATGAGCAGCGCGCTCACGAGCATCGCGCAGGGGCGGTCGGGCGCGATGCACCGGCGGGCACACCCGACTCGTCTAACCTGAGCGAGCGCTGACCATGGACATTTTACTCGCCACCCCACGCGGCTTTTGTGCTGGCGTCGAGCGCGCAATCGACATCGTCGAGCGCGCACTGGAATTGCACGGCGCGCCGCTCTACGTGCGCCACGAGATCGTGCACAACCGGCATGTGGTGGACGATCTGCGGCGCAAGGGTGCGGTGTTCATCGAGGATCTGGCCGAAGCACCGGCGGGCAGCATCGTGATTTTCAGCGCCCACGGCGTGTCGCGCTCGGTACGTGACGAGGCACAGGCGCGCGGATTGCGGATTTTTGATGCCACCTGTCCGCTGGTCACCAAGGTCCATGTCGAGGTCGCGCGGATGCGCACCGATGCACGCGAAGTCGTGATGATCGGTCATCGTGGCCATCCCGAAGCCGAAGGCACCATGGGACAGTCAGACAGCGGCATGCATCTGGCAGAAACGGAGGCCGACGTCGAGTCGCTTCAGGTGCGCGATCCGCAGCGTCTGGCCTATGTCACCCAGACCACGCTGTCCGTCGATGATGCTGCAACGATCATCGGCGCATTGAAGCGACGCTTTCCGGCCATCGTGGGACCGAAAAAGGATGACATCTGCTATGCCACCCAGAATCGCCAGGATGCGGTGAAGCAACTGGCGGCACAGTGCGATGTGGTGATTGTGGTGGGCTCACCCAACAGTTCCAACTCCAACCGCCTGCGTGAAGTGGCGATACAGGCCGGCCGGCGTGCCTGGATGGTCGATCATCCGGATCAAATCGAGCCGGACTGGGTGCAATCGATTGACACGGTGGGCGTGACTGCAGGGGCCTCGGCCCCTGAAGTGGTCGTTGCGGCGGTGGTGGCGCGCTTGCAGGCACTCGCCCCCGGTGCAGCCGTGCGCAGCATGGCCGGGATCGAGGAAAACGTGTCCTTTCCCCTGCCCAAAGGCCTCGCGCGCAGCACGCAGGCTTAGTCGGGGCGCGCGGCTACGGTATACTCGCGGCCCCTGGATTCTCGCTTGCCCGCGGGCAGGCAACAGGGTCGCTAGAGGTCATTGGATAGCGAGGCCGGTGTAGCTCAGTCGGTAGAGCAGCGCATTCGTAATGCGAAGGTCGAGGGTTCGATTCCTTTCACCGGCACCAATAGAATATCCTTTGATAGTTTGTCTCGCGCAGCGGCGGCCACGCAATGGCTGCGGTATGCCACCGCATACGCAATTCTGCTGAAGACCGCGGCCTAGCTGTGCGGTGACTCCGCGTAACCGCGCCGCCATTCGCTCCGGTTATGACTGCGCAAAGCTAATTCTAATTGTCGCGCGAGCGCAGAATTCCTACCATGTGCCACGCTAACCCGCGCGAGTCACGGTGCATTAGCACGCCATGTCACGTACAACCGCCAGAGCATTGACCAGCCACTCATATACCGAACGACCAGGGGACGACCAGCAATGAGCGACACCACGACACAGCCCGCGGGCCTTGCTGCAATGAAATCCAAAGGTGCCGTGATTCGAGCCTCCGAGATGCAGGGGTACAGCCCGGCCAATCACGAAGGCACCACGAATCTGCGCCTGGTGGGCCCTGACAATGGTGCCCGCCACATGGAAATCGTGCTCGGCGACATCGTGCGCGGCGGCAACGCCGCACCGCATGCACACCCCGGCCTCGAGCAGGCGGCGTATGTGCTGGAGGGCACTGCCCTGGCGGGCATTGACGGCGTTGAGCACGAGGTGCGCCCGGGAGACATGCTGTTCTTTCCGGAGGGCGTATTTCATTCGATCCGCGTCACGAGCGAACGCCTGCGCTTGCTGGTCGTCTATGCCCCGCCTTACGGCGAGAATCCGGCCCAGGTCATCCGCCCCGCGTAAGCAGCGTCTTCAGCAACTGGTCGCGAAAGCGGGTGGTCGCCATCGACAGCGTGCGACCGGCCCGCGTGACAATCCCCACTTTGCGTTTCATCCGTGGCTTGTGCAAGCGACGCGACACGATCCCATGCTGATCGAGCGCGCCCAGTGCGCTCGCCGGTAAGACGCTCAAACCCAGGCCAGAGGCGACCAGACTGGCAATCACGGTGAGATCGCTGCTCGCCACCTCATGCGCCGGTCGCAGCGAAATGCCGGCCTGAGTAAACGCGGCATCGGTCGCGCCACGGGTATTGCTGCCGCGCGAGGCCGCGATGAACCGCCGGCCTTCGACGATCTGCCACGGTAGCGGTCGACCGGCTGGTGCACGCGTTGCCACCGGATCGCTCGCAGCACAAATCAGCACATATTCATCATCGTAGAGATGCTGGTACAGAAAGCGACCATCCGGTGGCGGCTGCACCGTGATGCCCATGTCAATCTCGCACGCATCGAGCAGCTGCAGCACCGTCTCGGCCGGGTCTACGCGCAACTGGAATTCGATTTCCGGATGCACGGCGCTGAAACTGGACACGGCCTCGACCAGCACGGGACGCGCAACCGAAGGAAGCGCAGACACCCGAACCCGGCCGCGCCGCCCTTCCATGAACTGGGCAAGTTCACTCATGGAGTCACCGAATTCGAGCAATACCCGGCGCGCGATCGGCAGCAACTCGGCGCCTGCCGGTGTCAGCGTAACGTTGCGCGCGCCGCGGTCGAACAGTTTTGTGCCCAGGCTTTCCTCAGCGAGCCGGACCGTGCGACTCAGCGCCGGCTGCGACACATGGAGATGGCCGGCGGCAGCGCTGAAGCTGCCGTGTTTGGCAATCGACTCGATGGCCTCCAACTGTCGCAAATTGATATGAGTCCGCATAGTCACTGTCACGATGGTTATGCATTCTATCAATTGATTCTATTTGTCTTATGGCTAGCGACTATCGACAATAGGGCCAAGTCCAATGATCGGCGCCGCAAACAATGCGCCAGAGGAGACATCATGATCGTGCGAGCGTTTGCGCTGTTTGCTGTTGTGGCCGGTATGGCCGCAACGGCGGCGTGGGGCCAAAGCTACCCTGCCCGGCCCATCAACCTGGTGGTGCCTTTCGGTTCTGGCAGCGGGACCGATCAGGCCGCGCGCGCCCTCGCCCAGGCAATTCCCGCCGAGCTGAACGGTGCCACGGTGATCGTGATCAACAAACCGGGGGCCGATGGCATCATCGCGGCCGAATACGTCGCGCACGCCACACCCGATGGCTATACCGTGTTCATGACGACCAACACGACCCAGGCGGCCAATCCCTCTCTGCACAAGAAGCTGCCCTATGATCCGGTGGCTGACTTCGCGCCCATCACCGCGCTGGGCAAAGGCTCGATGGTTCTGGTGGTGAACACAGCGAGTGCAATCACCTCGATGCAGGAATTCATGGCCACCGCCAAGTCGAAGTCACTCACCTTCGGGGCTGGCAATTCATCGAGCCGGGTGGCAGCCGAAATGTTCAAGCAGATGACCGGGTCCGACCTCACCTTTGTCGCCTACAAGAGCAACCCGGCTGCGCTGACCGATCTGCTCGGTGGTCAGATCGATCTCATGTTTGCCGACACTGCGACTGCGCAAGCGCAGATCCAGGGCGGCAAATTGCGTGCCCTCGCCTACACCGGTGCCAAACGCACGTCGGCATTTGCCTCGTTGCCTACCATCGACGAAGCCGGTGTCAAAGGTTATGAATCGTCCTACTGGATCGCGGTCTACGCGCCGCGCGGCACGCCACCTGACATCGTCCGGCAACTCAACGCGGCGTTCATCAAGGGCGTCCATACTGACGCCGTGAAACTCCAGTTTGCGCGCGCCGTGCTCGACATCTATACAACATCCCCTGCTGAACTCGCCGAATTCCAGCAGGCTGAAATTGAAAAGTGGGGCCGCGTCATCAAGGGCGCCGGCATACAGCCCGAGTAGACGATGGCCGGCCCACTCAAAGGCGTTCGCATTCTCGATCTCACCACGGTGGTGATGGGGCCGTTCGCAACCCAGATGCTCGGTGACCTGGGGGCTGATGTCATCAAGATCGAAGCCCCCTCGGGCGATACCATGCGCAGGGTCGGCCCGTTCAGCGACTCCTCGCACAAGGACATGGGGCCGCTCTACCTGCAAGCCAATCGTAACAAGCGCAGCGTTGTCCTCGATCTGAAGACGCCCGAGGGTCTGAATGCGCTGCTCGCTCTGGTGCCCGAGGCGGATGTGCTTGCCTACAACATCCGGCCCCAGGCCATGCGCCGCCTCGGTCTGGATTACGAATCCCTGGTGCGGATCAATCCGGGGATCATCCTGTGCGGGGCATTCGGGTTTGGCGAATCCGGCCCCTATGCCGGCCGCCCGGCGTATGACGACATCATGCAGGCGGCCTCCGGGCTGTCGTCCTTGTTTGCGCAGGTGAACGGCACCCCAAGTTATGCGCCCATCAACGTGTGCGACCGCACCGTGGGCATGTATCTGGCCAACACGCTGCTGGCGGCGCTATTTCACAAGGCGCGTACCGGCGAAGGCCAGCAGATCGAGCTGCCGATGTTCGAGACGATGGCGCAGTTTTTTCTGGCTGACCACCTGGGCGGCGGCGCATTTATTCCGCCGCAAGGCGGTACCGGCTACCAGCGTCTGCTGTCAGCCACGCGCGGGCCCTACCCCACGTCGGACGGACATCTGTGCGTGGTGGTCTACACCGATGAGCACTGGCGCAAGTTCTCGGTCATGATCGGCGTACCTGACCTGGTGGCCCACGATGCGCGCTTTGCCAACATCGCGCAGCGCACCGTCCATGCCGCAGCCGCGGGTGAGTTTCTTGCCGCTCAACTGAAACACAAATCCAACGCGCAATGGCTTGCGCTCTTCGAGCGCGCCGATATTCCGGCAAGTCCGGTCAATTCGCTTGACGCCTTGTTTGACGATCCGCACTTGAAAGCCGTTGGCTTTTGGGCCGAAATGCATCACCCGAGTGAAGGCACGTTGCGCGTCGCGCGACCACCGGGCACCTGGTCGCGCACGCCACCGGACATACGACGACTCGCACCGCAATTGGGCGAGCACACCCGCGAAGTGCTCGATGACGGCTGGGGCAAGGAATGAGCTACGCAGCCATCGCCGATACGCCCGATCGAGTGGCCCTGCGCGAAGCAATCCGCAGCCTGTGCGATCGCTTCGATGATGCGTACTGGGCAGAGCTGGATCGCACCCATACGTTTCCAGCCGCATTCGCCGATGCCATTGCGAGCGCGGGCTGGCTGGGCATCGCGATGCCACCGGAGTATGGCGGTGCCGGCCTGGGGGTGACCGAGGCGGCAATCATGATGCAGACGATCGGCGCGTCAGCCGGTGCATTCGCCGCCTGCTCGACCGTGCATATCAATATCTTTGGGCTGCACTCAGTGGTCCGGCATGGCAGCGAGCAGCAAAAGCGCGACTGGCTGCCCAAGGTGATCAGCGGCCAGTGGCGCACCTGCTTTGGGGTCACCGAACCCGATGCGGGATTGGATACCGCGCGCATCAAAACACGTGCCGTGCGCGAAGGCGATCATTATGTGGTGCATGGCCAGAAGATCTGGACCAGCACCGCACAACATTCACAGAAGGTGCTGCTGCTCGCACGCACCACGCCCATCGAGCAATGCGCACGGCCGATCGACGGACTGAGCCTGTTTTTTACTGATCTTGACCCGGCGACGGTGCGCATCACCGAGATCCCCAAAATGGGCCGGCATGCGGTGGACTCGAATCAGGTGTTCTATGACGGCCTCAAGGTGCCGCTCGATCATCTGATTGGCGTGGAAGGCAAAGGTTTTCGCTACATTCTGGATAGCCTCAATGCCGAGCGGATTCTGAATGCCGCTGAAGTGATCGGCATGGGCCGCCGTTGTCTTGCGGTTGCGGTGCGCTATGCATCGGAGCGCGTGGTGTTCGGTCGACCGATCGGCATGAACCAGTCGATCCAGCATCCTCTTGCGCAGTGCTGGTCAGAGCTCTATGCCGCTGAGCTGATGACCCTGCACGCGGCGCAGTTGTGCGATACGCAGCAACCCTGCGGCGCGCAGGCCAATGCCGCCAAGTACCTTGCGGCTGATGCGGGCTTTCATGCGGCCGACCGCGCGATGCGCACACTCGGTGGCATGGGGTATGCGGCTGAATTCCATGTCGAGCGCTACTTCCGCGAAATGATGGCCACGCAACTGGCGCCAGTCAGTCGCGAGATGATCCTCTGTCATATTGCCGAGCGCGAGCTCGGCTTGCCCAAGTCCTACTGAAGCGGGGCCTTTCCATGCCAACAGAATCGGCACCCCTCATTGTTGAGCAACGCGGTCCGGCGTTGTGGATGCGCATCAATCGGGAAGAACGCCGCAATGCCCTCAACCCCGATGTGATTGCCGGCATTCATGCCGCCGTCAATCTTGCCGCTAGCGACCCCACGGTGCGAGCGCTGGTGCTCACTGGTGTCGGTCAGAAAGCGTTCTGCGCGGGGGCCGATCTCAGCCGTGGCACCGGTGTTTTCGCCGATGGCCTCGATGAACCGACCACGGATTTTGGTCGCCTCGCGCGCGCGGTGCGGCAGCTGGGCATCCCGATGATCGGCCGCATCAATGGCGACTGTGTCGCCGGCGGCATGGGGTTGATGGCCTTGTGCGACTTGGCGATCGCATCGGATCGTGCGCGCTTTGGCCTGCCGGAAGCCCGGGTAGGCGTGTTTCCGATGCAAGTCCTGGTGTATCTGCGTCGCATGATCCATCCGCGTCATGTGAATGAGTTGTGTCTGACCGGTGATCTGGTGTCGGCGGCGCGTGCCGAGGCCATGGGCATGGTCAATGAAGTCGTAGCGTATGAAGCGCTCGATGCGAGGGTCGAACGCCTGATCGAACGGGTGTGTGGACTATCGCCCGTCGCGCTGAAGCGGGGCAAAGCGGCGATCAACGCATTGGATGCGATGGGTTTTCACGATGCACTGGCGTTCGCCGAAGCACAGATCGCGTTGGTCTCCCGTACCGAGGATGCGCGCGAGGGACTCGCCGCATTCAATGAAAAGCGCAAACCTGTTTGGGCAACATTGCCAACCAGACCAACCGGGCCAACCGGACCGACGGCATCGACGGCATCGACTGGTTCCAATCAATCGACGGTAGCGACAGGCTCGGCTGCGTCATCCGGTTCGACGGAGCCGCCGGGGGGGCCATCGAGATGACCCGCGCGCTGGTTCGCATCGGTGGCGCCGCGGGTGCCTGGGGCGACAGTCCGATGGCGATTGGGCAATTGCTCGGTGCCGAGATCGACTATTTGATGATGGACTACCTGGCCGAAGTCACCATGTCGCTGCTGGCGCGCGCGCGCATAAAAGACGCACAGGCCGGTTACCCCCCGGACTTCATCGGCTACCTCAAACCGCATCTGCAGGAGATCAAACGACGCGGTATCCGGGTGGTGAGCAACGCAGGCGGCGTGAACCCGCGGGCCTGCAAACTCGCTCTGGAGACCGCTGGCGCCGCGCTGGGCCTTGACCTGCGCGTCGCGGTAGTCCTCGGAGACGATCTGCTACCGATACTCGATCAATTGCGAGCACAGGATATCCGCGAGTGGCGTAGCGGCGCGCCGTTGCCTGACAAGGTACTCACGGCAAACGCCTACCTCGGGGCATTGCCCATTGCAGCCGCTCTAGCCGACGGGGCCGATATGGTCATTACCGGACGCTGCGCCGACAGTGCCCTGGCGCTCGGCATCCTCATGCATGAATTCGACTGGCAGGCCGAGGATTACGACCGGCTGGCATCGGGGAGCCTCGTCGGGCACCTGCTCGAATGCGGTGCTCAGGGGTGTGGCGGCTGTTTCACTGACTGGCAGGAGGTTCCCGGCTGGGACACTATCGGTTATCCGATCGCGGAGTGCCGCGCCGATGGTGAATTTGTATTGGCGAAACCGGCAGGCACTGGCGGTCTGATAACGCCGGCGACCGTGGCCGAACAAACGCTCTATGAAATCGGCGATCCAGCGACGTATGTCTTGCCTGATGTGACGGCTGATTTTTCGCAGGTCACGTTGACCCAGGTTGGCCCCGATCGTGTGCAAGTGAGCGGTGCCCGCGGTCGTCCGCCGACCGCACAGTTCAAAGTCTCGGCAACCTGGCAGGATGGTTGGCGCGCGGTCGCCATGTTGTGCATTGTCGGACCCCAGGCAGCGGACAAAGCGGCGCGCACCGCGCAGGCATTAGTGAGCCGCGCGCGACGGCACTTTGCCGATCGCGTGTTACCAGACTTCACCGCCGTTCACATCGAACTGCTCGGTGCCGAGGCAAGTTACGGCACGCAGTCCCGAACGCAGGATGCACGCGAGGTGGTTCTGCGCCTGGTGGTCGATCATGCCGATCCGCGGGCGCTCGATCTGTTCGCCCGCGAACTGGGATCAGTCGGCATCAGCTTTGCGCAGGGCACCACCGGGCTGATTGGCGGACGCCCGAAGCCGACACCGGTCGTGCGCCTGCACACCTTCCTGATTGACAAGGCCGCCTTGGGGCCGATCAGCGTCGAAATCGCCGATGGGCCACCAAGCGTGGTGGGCAATCCGCGCTCAGGTGGTTATATTCCGTCGTCGAGCAGTGGGCAACCAAAGCCGGCACGTGCGAACGCTTCGACTCAGATCAAGGCCCTAATCGGGCCGGTACCGACGGGTGTGAGCCACCGCGTTGAGGCATTGAATGAATCTGCGCCCACGCACGAGGCCATGGGTGTTGAGTCGATGATTGAGGTTCCGCTCATCAAGGTTGCGCACGCGCGTTCCGGCGACAAGGGCGATCTGTCGAATATCGCCATCTTCTGCCGCTCGCCACGCTACTTCGATCATCTGCGTTCGGTGCTGACGCCCGAGCGCATTGGTTCGCATTTCGCCGAGCAGGTCTTGGGCCTCGTCGAGCGTTACGAAGCGCAAGGACTTTGCGCGTTTAATTTTGTGCTCGACAATGCATTGGGGGGCGGTGGCATGGCCTCACAACGCATTGATCCACAGGGTAAAGCGTATGGTCAACGCGCACTCGAGATGCGAGTGCGCGTTCCCGCTGCCTGGTTTGCCGACGCAGAGGAAACGCGACAATGAATCGCATTCGACCCTTCAAACCGCGGCGCCTTGAGGTGCGTAGCGAGCCGGTCGATATTTTTGCCTAGCCAGTTGGCAAAGTGAAAAGATGTACTTTACACTCTGGCTTGGCGCGTGATTGAGTCATTCAAGCACAAGGGGCTTCGCGAGCTTTTTGAGACTGGCTCCAGTGCAAAAGTGCAAGATGCGTTGGCAGCACGCGCGCTTCGACGGCTCGATGCCATTAGCGCTGCCACGACACCGGAGTCGCTGAATCTGCCAGGCTTTGATTTTCATGGACTGAGCGGCAAACCAAAGCGGTACAGCGTGCATGTCAACGGCCCGTGGTGTATCACCTTTGAGTGGCAGGGAGAGAATGCCGTCAGGGTTGACCTTGAGAATTATCACTAGGAGTGGCTCATGAGTAAACGCATGCCGACTCATCCCGGTGCAATCTTGCGGGAAGATGTTCTGCCCAGCCTGCCTGGCATGTCCGTGAGCGCATTCGCGCGCAACTTGGGAGTTTCGCGCCAGACGCTACATGCCGTTTTGGCCGAACGCAGCGGGATTTCGGCCGAGATGGCGCTCCGCCTGGGCACAGTTTTGGGAAATGGAGCACAACTGTGGCTGGAGATGCAGAACCAGTTTGACCTATGGAACGCACAGGGAAAACTGCACGATGAGCTTCGCCAAATGAAGCGACTCAAAAGGTTGGCGGCAGTCTGATTTCTCGAAGTCAACGAAGAATGAAGAGACTTTTCGCGCGCTGACGCTATCGCACCCAGTTAGGCAGCGCTGCACCGGAGCATCTGCCGAATCATTGAAAGTCTCTACCGCCATGGTTCGTGCACGCGAACTTCCCCATTGCACCGCAACAGTGCCCCCGCTTGATTCCAGGCCAACACCAGAGGTCCGAAAGCTGTACGTAGACCCTTGATCCATTGGTGTTAATTGTCCGCTTTCGGGTTGGCACATGGATTGCGTAGATGAAAGCACGTCCTGTGGCATGTCGCCACACGATGCACCAATCTACGGAGCAGGTCATGCGCAGCCGGCAAAAGAACCCAACCGCCCCCCGGCCCAATCGATCCCGCCGCACGTTCATCCAACAGGCCACCGCGGTCGGTGTCGCCCCCTTCATACCCGATGCCTTGCGCTCCGTTGCGTGGGCGGCCGGCTCCGACGCGCCTGAACTGAAGGAAGTCAAAGTAGGGTTCATTCCGCTCACCGACTGCGCCTCGGTGGTGATGGCCTCGGTGCTCGAGATCGACAAGAAATACGGCATCAAGATCGTGCCGGTCAAGGAAGCGTCGTGGGCCGGCGTGCGCGACAAGCTGGTCAATGGCGAACTGGACGCCGCGCACGTGCTGTGGGGCCTGATCTATGGCGTGCATACCGGCACCGGTGGCCCCAGGAAGGACATGGCCATCCTGATGACCCTCAACCACAACGGCCAGGCCATCACCCTGTCACGCGCACTCTACGACAAGGGGGTGAAGGACGGTGCCACCCTCAAGGCGCTGATGGACCGGGAAAAGCGCGAATACATCTTTGCGCAGACCTTTCCGACCGGCACCCACGCCATGTGGCTCTACTACTGGCTGGCCACGCAGGGTATCAATCCACTGCAAGACGCCAAGTCCATCGTCGTGCCCCCGCCGCAGATGGTCGCCAATATGCGCGTGGGCAATATGGACGGCTTCTGTGTCGGTGAACCCTGGGGCAACCGGGCCATTGTCGACAAGATCGGGTTCACTGTGGAAACCACTCAGGACATCTGGAAGGATCATCCGGAAAAGGCCCTGGGCACCACCGCCGAATTCGTCAGGAAGAATCCCAATACCGCCCGCGCCATGACCGCAGCCATTCTCGAGGCCGGGAAGTGGATCGACGCATCGTTGTCCAATCGACAGAAAACCGCAGAAGTGATCGCCGATCGCGCCTACGTCAACACCGACAAGGACGTGATTCTGGCGAGGATGCTGGGCCGCTATGACAACGGCATCGGCAAGACCTGGGACGATCCCAATGCCATGAAATTTCACAATGATGGCTATGTCAACTTCCCCTACCTGTCCGATGGCATGTGGTTCATGACTCAGCATCGCCGTTGGGGATTGATGAAAACCGATCCTGACTATCTGGCAGTCGCCCGTGAAGTCAATCGCATCGATGTTTACAAGGAGGCCGCTACGGCTGCCAAAACCAGCATCGCCAGGGACCCCATGCGCAGCTCCAAGCTGATTGACGGCACGGTATGGGATGGCAAGGACCCGCAGCGCTATGCGGCAGCCTTTAAAGTGAAAGCGGCGTGAATCCATGACTGTGATCACCTTCAATAGAGCAGTCACTGAGCCAACGATGGCGATGTCGGACGCACCGATGGCGGTGCCGGACGAGATGCACGCACAACGCACCGCCCCGCCGGGGACGCTCGAGGCTGCTGCTGCGACCCTGGCCGACGCTGCTCCAGAGAAACCACCGTATGTGCGCACTCGCGCGCCAGAGTGGCTCACGCGCGTGATTGCGATGGCCCTTGGCCTGGTGCTGTTTATCTGTCTGTGGTCGGTCATCGCAAAGACTGGCGACCGCCTGCCGGGTCCGATCTCGACATGGCACTCAGCGGTTGAAGTGTTCAGCGATCCGTTCTATCGCAAAGGTCCCAATGACCAGGGCATAGGCTGGAACATTCTCAACTCCCTGGGGCGGGTGGGCATCGGCTTCGGACTGGCGGCCTTGCTCGGCATCCCGCTCGGATTTCTGCTCGGGCGCTTCCGCTTTCTGTCCGACATGGCAGCCCCGGTGATCTCGCTGTTGCGGCCAGTGAGTCCGCTCGCCTGGCTACCCATCGGTCTGCTGGTATTCAAGGCGGCCAATCCGGCGGCCATCTACGTGATATTCATCTCCAGCATCTGGCCCATGATCATCAACACCGCGGTCGGTGTGCGCCAGATCCCGAGCGATTACATGAACGTCGCGCGGGTGTTGAATCTGTCTGAATGGAAGGTCTTCACCAAGATCCTGTTCCCTGCCGTACTCCCGTTCATGCTCACTGGCGTGCGCCTGGCCATCGGCGTGGCCTGGCTGGTGATCGTCGCTGCAGAAATGCTCACCGGGGGCGTCGGCATTGGCTTCTGGGTATGGGATGAGTGGAACAATCTCAATGTCCAGCACATCATCATTGCGATTTTCACGGTCGGCATTGTTGGTCTGCTGCTCGAGCAGGCACTGTTGCTCGCTGCCAGACACTTCAGTCATGGCGAGGGCAACGCATGAGTCACTTCCTCGCCATCGAGAACGTTCAAAAAACCTTTGAGAGTCGCAAAGGCAAATTCGTCGCGCTCAAAGAGATCAATCTCACCATCGGTGAGGGCCAATTCGTGGCCCTGATCGGGCACTCCGGCTGCGGCAAATCGACCCTGCTCAACCTGATCGCCGGTCTCACCGAACCCAGTGCCGGGGTCATGATCCTCGCGGGACGCGAAATTGCGGGGCCAGGACCGGATCGGGGCGTGGTGTTCCAGAACCATTCACTGCTGCCCTGGCTCACCTGCTTCGAGAATGTCTATCTCGCGGTGGAGCGCGTGTTCTCCTCAACCGAGAGCAAGGCGCAAATGCGTGAGCGATCGTTGCAGGCGCTGCAACTGGTCGGACTCACGCACGCCGAACTGAAATTTCCCAATGAGATTTCTGGCGGCATGAAACAGCGCGTCGGCATTGCGCGTGCGCTATCCATGGAACCCAAGGTGCTGTTGCTGGACGAGCCGTTCGGCGCGCTCGATGCGCTCACGCGCGCCCATTTGCAGGATGAACTGATCCGCATCGTGGGCAAGACCGGCAGTACGGTGGTAATGGTCACCCATGATGTTGATGAGGCGGTGCTGTTGTCCGATCGTGTGGTGATGATGACCAATGGTCCGGCCGCAACAATCGGTGAAATTCTTGAGATCGATCTGCCGCGTCCGCGCCAACGGTTGACCTTGGCCACCGATCCGCACTACATGGCGCTGCGCAGCGAAGTGCTGCGCTTTCTGTATCAGAAGGAAGCAGCGATCGCCGCGTGACGCCGCAGTTCCGGCAGGCATGAGCCACACTCGGTGCCGCAGCCCAGTTTCTTCTGGACAGTCGGCAAATCGAGTCCTGCACGCAGCGCGGCATCGATTTCGCTCGCCGCAACATCCTTGCACACGCACACGATCGGTCCGCGATTCAAGCTGCCATTGGGCGGTGCTGCCAGCGGGGCCAGCACCCATGGCCGGCAGGCTTGTGCCGAAGCACCCGCGAGCATCATGCTTCGCAACCAATCCTGGGCGACGGTTTCCCCCGACAGGCAGACACTGTCGACCCGATCCTCGACAATGCGCGCCGCCTTGGCGATCCCCTTGCGCGCATCCACATAGCGCATGGTTGACATCGGTTCATCAAGCCGCATCAACCCATCGATCCGGTCGAGCACCTCGTCGGCCAGCGCTTGCTCGGCATAACCGCGCAACACCACCACGCTATCGTCACGCCCGGTGGGCGCCAGCGTGGCGTAGGCAAACGTACTCATCAAGGGCCGCAGCTGTGCGAGCAAACCGACCATGGCCGCGCCATCATCGGCGGCAAAACGCCGCATCGCCACCACCCGATAGGGCAGCACCATTTTTTCGATCTGAATGGCGGCGTGTTTCAACTCCGGCTGCATGGAATAGGGGTCGGTCATGCCATGCATCAATACGTTCACCCCCGGCCCACCCATGAACTGCGCGCCCCAGTGCATCGGCATGAAGGACTGGCCCTCGCGCAAGCTGTCGCTGGCCTCTACCCGCACCACCAGTTCGCCGCGGCGGGTTCGCGCCCGGACGATGTCACCGGTCTTGATACCGCGCCGCTCCATATCGCGCAGATTCATCGACAGCCATGGCTCTTCGACATGATTGAACAGTCGTGCAATCTCGCCGGTGCGACTCATGCCATGCCACTGATCGCGCAGACGTCCGGTGGTCAGCGCAAGCGGGTACTGGGCAGTGGTGGCCTCTGTGACTGGACGATAGGGTGTGACCACAAAGCGGGCACGGCCACTCGGCGTCGGGAATTGTCCGTCTTCGTACAATCGGGCGCGGCCCTGGGTCGCACCGGTCGGGAACGGCCATTGCTGCGGCCCCAGCGCGTCCAGCAGCGCATAGCTCAGTCCGCTGATATCCAGATCGCGTCCGCGCGTGGTCGCGCGGTGTTCATTGAAAATCGACTCTGGATCGGGGAAATCGAAGAGGCTGGTGCTGCTGCGCGCTGGCAAGCGTTGTTCCAGTCGTTGTGCAAAGTCCACACAGATCGCCCAGTCGTGGCGCGCCTCGCCGGGTGGCATTACCGCCGGATGCAGGCGCGTGATGCGGCGCTCGGAATTGGTGACCGTGCCGTACTTTTCACCCCAGCCCGAGGCCGGCAGAATGACATCGGCGAATGAAGTCGTATCGGTGTGGGCAAACGCCTCTTGCACCACCACCAACTCTGCATTGCGCAGGGCCTCCTGCACGAGGGTGAGATCCGGCATGGATTGCGCCGGGTTGGTGCACGCAATCCAGATCGCCTTGATCTCCCCTTGGCGCACTGCCTCGAACAGTTCGACCGCGGTTTTTCCCGGTTTCACAGGGACATCGGGGACGCCCCAGAACGCAGCCACCTCGGCACGATGAGCCGGGTTACCCAAGTCGCGATGTGCCGGCAGCAGATTGGCCATCCCGCCCACTTCGCGCCCGCCCATCGCATTGGGCTGGCCAGTTAGCGAAAACGGTCCGGCCCCGTGCTTGCCGATCTGCCCGCAGGCCAGATGCAGATTGATCAGCGCAGCGTTCTTGTGGGTGCCGCTCGCAGACTGATTGAGTCCCTGACAGTACAGCGACAGGGTCGCTGGAGACGCAGCAAACCAATTTGCCGCGGTGACGATATCGACCTCACTCACACCGCAAATCTGTGCCGCCGCTGCCGGCGTGAACTCGCGCACCACCGCCTTGAGCGCATCAAACCCCTCGGTATGCGCCGCAATGTACGCGAGATCAGTGAGCGACTCCCACAGCATCACATGCAACATCGCATTGAACAGGGCAATGTCGGTGCCCGGCAAAATAGCCAGATGCAGGTCGGCAAACGCGGCGGTGTCAGTGCGACGCGGGTCGACGACAATGACCTTCATGTCCGGGCGCGCAGCTTTTGCCTCCTCGAGCCGCCGGAACAAGACCGGGTGGGCATAGGCCATGTTCGAGCCGGCGATGAACACGGTGTGGGCGTGATCCAGATCGTCGTAGCACGCCGGTGGTGCATCGGCGCCCAGGGTCTGCTTGTACCCGGTAACCGCCGAGGACATGCACAGACGCGAATTGGTATCGATGTTGTTGGTGCCAATCAAGCCTTTCGCCAGCTTGTTGAATACGTAGTAATCCTCGGTCAGCAACTGGCCGGAGATATAGAAGGCAACACTATTGGGGCCGTACTTTTGAATGGTGTCGGCGAAACGCTGCGCCAGATGATCGAGCGCGCTGTCCCAGCCCACGCGTTCTAGCGGCTGCTCGCGTGAAATCCGCATGTGCGCATAGCGGGCGCGTGACTCATGGCCCGCACTCAGATGCAGCGTTGACCCCTTGGTGCAGAGCCGGCCGTAATTCGCCGGATGTGCCTCATCGCCACGTACGCCGACGATGCGGCCTGCCTCGGTCTGAATGACCACGCCGCAGCCTACGCCGCAGTAACAGCAAGTCGATCGGGTCTCATCCATGTGGGCTGATGCGGAGCAAGGGGTGTGCCATCGGATCCAGTGCCGTGCGTGAAATCGCATCGTGCCAGGTGCCCGCTAATTCGTAAGGCGACCATGTACTGCACCGGTTTGTTCCACAACCACTACGAGCGCCGTGCCCTGCGGCTTGTTGCACGAACGTGCGCAGCACCGTGCGCCGCGCGGAAGTGCCGCACTGTCGTGGTGCGCAGAGAATCGGCTGAATGGTTTGCCTCGCGGGCCGACCCATCCAATAACGGACTGATTCGCTGTTGATTTCGGCCTGCCATGAGGGTGGCACGGGGATTGCAGGTCTTGCGGACATGGACAACCGAATCAGCGCTGACAATAACCGGCAAACCCGAGGGTCTTGCGGGACTGGGGCACACCGTTCTTCAGCGCGGTGCGGCGCGGTGTCCTCACGCGCAGGCGGCACGAAAGGACACTCATGGAACGCTTGAAGCTTGTGATGATCGGCAACGGCATGGCCGGGGTCCGCACGCTCGAAGAACTGCTGAAACTTGCCCCCGACCTCTACGACATCTCGGTGTTTGGCGCCGAACCGCACGCCAACTACAACCGCATCCTGCTATCACCGGTCCTGTCGGGCGAAATGACCCTCAATGACATCATGTTGAATGATGTCGATTGGTATGCGCAGAACAACATCACGCTGCACCTGCATAGCAGGATTGCAAGCATCGATCGGCGCGCCCGGCAGGTGATTACCGAAGATGGCACAGCCCACACCTATGACCGGCTGCTGCTCGCCACCGGATCAAACCCGTTCATTCTGCCCATTCCCGGCAAAGACTTGCAGGGCGTACTGACCTATCGCGACATTGGCGATACCAACGCCATGATAGCTGCCTCCGGTCAGTACACCCAGGCCGTGGTCATCGGTGGCGGGCTTCTTGGGCTTGAAGCAGCCAACGGCCTCAAGGCGCGCGGCATGAACGTCACCGTCGTGCATCTGGCCGACTGGCTGATGGAGCGGCAACTCGATCGGATCGCCGCCGGCATGCTGCAAACATCACTGGAGGCGCGCGGACTGCAGTTCAAGCTGTCGACACAGACCCAGGCGCTGCTGGGCGATGAGACAGGACGGGTGCGCGCGGTGCGCTTCGCCGATGGCACGGAACTGCCTGCCGACCTTGTCTGCATGGCAGTGGGTATCCGCCCCAACGATGATCTGGCGCGCGCGGCCGGCATCTTTTGTAACCGCGGCGTGGTGGTCAATGACACGCTGCAGACCTATGACCCACGTATCTACGCAGTAGGGGAGTGCGTGTCACATCGAGGCATAGCCTATGGTCTGGTGGCACCGCTCTTCGAGATGGCCAAAGTGTGTGCCAATCATCTGGCCCTGATGGGCATTGGCCGCTACCAGGGATCGGTCACGTCCACCAAACTTAAAGTCACCGGCATCGACGTGTTCTCGGCCGGTGAATTCAACGGCGGCGCGGACACCGAGGAGATCGTGCTTCACGATGCAATCGGTGGCGTCTATAAAAGGCTGGTTGTGAAAGATGACCGCATTGTCGGGGCGGTGCTGTATGGCGACACCGTCGATGGCACGTGGTACTTCCAGATGCTGCGCGACCAGCACGACATTGCGCAGATCCGCGACTACCTGATGTTTGGCCAATCCCATCTGGGCAATGCGGGCCATCAGGGACAAAACAGCGCGGCGGCGATGGCCGATGAGATGGAAGTGTGTGGCTGCAATGGCGTATGCAAAGGAACCATCGTCAAGGCGATCAAGGAAAAGGGCCTGTTCTCGCTTGAAGATGTGCGCAAGTACACCAAGGCCTCATCATCCTGCGGATCATGTACGGGACTGGTCGAGCAGATCCTTGCCTCTACCGTCGGCGGGGCCTACGCGCCCGCGGCCAATACCCTCAAAGCGATGTGCGGATGCACCGATCACACCCATGAGGAAGCGCGCAAGGTGATCCGTGAACAGCATCTGCTGAGCATCCCCGCGGTCATGCGCTTCATGGAATGGCGCACCCCGAATGGCTGCGCCTCGTGCCGGCCGGCACTCAACTACTACCTGCTGTCAGCCTGGCCGCACGAAGCGAAGGATGATCCGCAGTCGCGTTTCATCAATGAGCGCGCGCATGCCAACATACAGAAGGACGGCACCTTCTCGGTGGTGCCGCGCATGTTCGGTGGCACCACCAGCGCAGCGCAGTTACGGCGCATCGCCGATGTGGTCGACAAGTTTCAGATTCCGACGGTGAAAGTCACCGGCGGACAACGCATTGATCTGCTTGGCGTGAAAAAGGCCGACCTGCCATCGGTGTGGGCCGAGCTTGCCATGCCCTCGGGCCACGCCTACGCAAAGGCCCTGCGCACCGTGAAGACCTGCGTCGGTTCGGAATGGTGCCGGTTCGGCGTGCAGGATTCGACCCAGATGGGCATCGATCTCGAGAAAACCTTCTGGAAGATGTACGCCCCGCACAAGGTGAAGCTGGCGGTGTCAGGCTGCCCGCGCAATTGCGCGGAATCCGGTATCAAGGATGTCGGGGTGATCGGGGTCGATTCCGGCTGGGAAATCTATGTCGCCGGCAATGGCGGCATCAAGACTGAAGTGGCGCAGTTTCTGTGCAAGGTCAAGACCGCTCGCGAGGTGATTGAGTACTCCGGTGCGTTTCTGCAACTCTATCGTGAAGAGGCCCGCTATCTGGATCGCACCATGCACTGGGTCGCCCGCGTCGGTCTCGATTACGTCAAGCAACGTGTTCTGGAGGATGCCGCGGGACGTCGGGAGCTGTTCGAACGTTTGCTCTACGCGCTGCAAAATGAAACCGATCCGTGGGAAGACCGCGCACGCGGTGCCCTCAAGCAGGAATTCGAGACGCTGAGCGTATGAGCGCGAGTACGCCTTTGCCACCGGATGCCGTGGTGTCGAATGACGCCGACCCGGCAGGATGGATCGTGATCTGTACTCTGGAGGACATCCCGCCGCTAGGGGCACGTGTCGTGAACAGCGCACGCGGCGATATCGCGCTGTTTCGCACGGCCACTGACGATGTATTCGCACTGCTCGATCGCTGCCCACATAAAGGCGGGCCGCTCTCCCAAGGCATTGTGCATGGCGCATCCGTCAGCTGCCCGCTGCACAACTGGACGATCAGCTTGCATGACGGCAACGCCGCACCGCCCGATGAAGGATGCGTAACCCGATATGAGGTGAAGATCGATGCCGGCACGGTGTCGATACTGCTGTAGAGCCAACATCGCCACCAGCGCAGCTTGAATATCAAGGTGGGTGTCGTTATGGCGCGCAACCGATGTCAGTTGACGTCAAGAGCCATCTTGGATAAAAGATGTGCACAGACAACACCTTCGCGTGTGCATAACAGACCAGGAGCGCATATGGCTGAACGCAGCGACCCCCCTTTCAGAGCCGATCATGTCGGCAGCCTGCTGCGTCCGGCGGCACTCACTCAGGCCCGCGCCGCGCGCGAGCGCGGTGAGCTCACTGCCGAAGCGCTCACTCGCGTGGAGGATGACGCGATACGCGAGGCGGTGCATCGGCAGGAAGACCTTGGTTTCAAACTGGCGACCGACGGCGAGTTCCGCCGCCGTGAATGGCATATGGATTTCATCCGCCAATTCGCCAACGTGCGCTCGGTGCCCTCGCAGATCAAGGTGCGCTTTCATACGACAGAAGGCGATACCGAGGTCGCACCGCCCGGTCTTCGCATTGAAGGGCGCCTGAGCCGCCCGCATCCAATCTTCGTCGATCATTTCAAATTCGTGCAGTCGGTCACCCGCGTGACCGCCAAGCAAACCATTCCTTCACCCACGATTCTGCATTTCCGCGGCGGCCGTGCCGCGGTTGACCGGGCGGCCTATCCGGACATGGATGCGTTTTTCGCTGATCTGGCGCGCGTCTACAGCGAAGAAATCAAGGACATGGCCGCGGCCGGCTGCCGCTATCTGCAGATCGATGAAACCAATTTCGCCTACCTGTGCGACCCGGCGCTGCGCGAGCAGGTGCGGCAAAACATCGGTGAGGACCCCGATCAGCTCACGCATACCTACGCCCGGCTGCTCAATGCCGCCATCGCCGATCGGCCGGCTGACATGAAGGTGTGCATTCACATCTGTCGCGGCAACAATCAAAGTGCGTGGTTGGCCGAAGGCGGCTACGACCCGGTGGCCGAAGTGCTGTTCAATGAAGTGAAGGTGGACGGCTTCTTTCTCGAATACGACACGGCACGGGCGGGTGACTTCAAACCCTTGCGCTTCATGCCCAGAGGGCCGTTGGTCGTGCTCGGGCTGGTGTCGAGCAAAGTGCCGCAGCTGGAAACAAACGCTTCGATTCGTCGCCGGATTGAGGAAGCCGCGCGCATCGTGCCACTGGATCAGCTTGCCCTCAGTCCGCAATGCGGATTCTCAAGCACCATCGAAGGCAACAAGGTGACCGCGGACGACCAGTGGGCGAAACTCAAGCAGGTAGTCGACGTGGCCCACGACGTCTGGGGCTAGACACGGCCTGAAAGCGATCAAAAATATCATGGTGGTGTCGACGTGCCCTACGCTATGTGGGGCTAAAAAGTCAGTGCCAGAGACCGGCGCTGGCCGTGCGGCGACTGCATCACTGCCGGACGGGTAATTCCGAGATATCAGGCCTTGCATACACGCGTGTCGGTGGCGGTCCGAGCAAGGGACTGCCGGGCGGCCCCCATCCGCCTGGCGGGTGCTTGCCGCCAGGCCCGGGCATCATGACTGCCGGCAATTGTGGCCCTTCAATCACGTAGTCGATCTGGGTTGCCACCGGGCGCCCCTGTTGCCGCGGCATGCTGTAAGGCCCTTTGAGCAACTCCCTTCGAATCAGCTCATCGAGGGCAACAATCCCGGAGCCGAAGAGAATTTCAACGGACTCTGCGCGGCCATCGGGTTGCAGCAACACCCGAGCCCGCACGCGCATTCCAGGTGGCCAATCGTTGATCATGGGCAGGCCGTCCAAGGGCGGGATGGGAACGCTATCGAGCGCTCTTGCCAGAACCACCCCAAGGCCGGCGATGGGGCTCTGGTCTGAGGGCAGACCGCCGACATGCCGCTGGTCGTCGGTTGGAAGCATCGATTGAACCCGCTGATCTCTGGCCAAACCGAGATCGCCCGATGCGCGTTCGGCCGGCGCGGGTTCAGACCGGTTCGGTCCGGTCGGTTCAGTCGGTCTCATCGTGGGCGAGGGCGCACCGGGGCGACTGGTAGGCGAACCACCGACTATCACCGGTCGATTGATCGCTGCCTGGTCAACCTGCGCTCGGTCAGCCACCGCGCGGTCAACTACGGTAGTGCCAGGGACTTTACGCCCGGTCGAGCGCAAACCTTCAAGTTGCACCGTGATTTCATCCTGCCGGCCGGCACCACCCCGGCTGATCGGAAGTGAAGGCAACAGGAACAGCAACGCGACATGCAGCAGGAGAGACAGCGGCCACACCCAGGGTGCTGCCGGCCGGGAATCGCCCGACGGCACGATTGCCACGTCCCCCCCCGGTACCATGCAAGCACTGAGGATCAATAGAACATTGTCTGTACTGCACTGTAGCCAGTACCTTTCTGAACCACTGCGGTGATGCGGTACATGAATGGCGGTAAGGTATTTAAGACCGTGTTGGGATAAACCGGTTTGGTCGCGGTTGGCGCGATGCTGCAACTGTTCCAATAGTTTGGCGGGAACATTAACGTTGGGGGTATGAAAGCTAGCAGGGCAGGGTCGCACATCCGGTTGATTACATATTTCACCGTGGGATAGCCGGGCGGAAGGACCAGCGTCTTCCAAATACCGTTCAACGGCGGTGTCGTCACGATTTTCCCGGTGACATCTGCCGGATTGTCGGGCGACGGCACGCCACCCCAAAAAGCGTAATAACCATTGGCCTGCGAGTCCGTCAACAGTACGCCGTTTATCGTGGGATCCGCATTGGTCGTAAGGAAACCCCACGCCGTCTCCATCGCGACAGTTGCGCTCAGCAGCGTGGCCCGGCGGTTGCCCAGATTACCGGCGACGAGAATGCCGGATGTCACAGAATTCATCAACGCAATACCGGCGAGCGACAGGGCTACCAGGACGATCATCGAAATCAGCAGGACCACTCCTTTTTGCCGGCGCGCACCGAAGCGACGAGTCCGTAGCCGCAGCTTGTGTGTCGTCATATTCATCGTACCTCCTTTGAATCTCAGTTCAATGTCAAAGCGACCACGGTGCATCACTGGTGCAGACTGACCGTGGTGACATAGGTGCGATAGCGGTAGTTGTGCCAGTCAGCCGGGTTACCGGTATTACAGGTTCCCATCGCGGTGTCGGGATTGAGCACGCTCACATTGTCGCCAATGTGAAATTGCGTCCCAATTAGGGGCGTACCGGGAATCGTCACCGGCAGCGCTGGACGATTAGCTTCGGCAATGGTGGCCACGGATGCGCCCGGGGTATTATTCGCGGGTGCGGCGCCGCAGTAGTACACGCCGGCGCTTTCCAGTTCCGCACTGCGTGCGAGCAGGATTATCCTGACAGCCAGCAACTGGGAATAGAGCGTGGAATTGGCATAAAACGCACAACCACCGGCTACACCCGGGTCAAACCATTCGGTCGCATCATTGATGACCCCATCGTTATTGTTGTCGCAACCCAGTTGAATCTGCATATTCACGATCCCGTCGGCCACACTGTTGCCCACCGGAAAAGACGCCTGCAAGGTTGCCGGCGCCGCCACGGCAAACGAGAAGGGGGCGTATTGCAAGAATCCCGCCCCGGCAACACTCCATAGTCCAATACGCGGCGTTGCGCCAAAATCAATCAATACGCCGTTTGCACCCAGTCCCGCCGCAGTCATGTCTGTGTGCGTCAATGTGCTGCCCGGTGTAGCGGGGACTGCAGTGAGCTGTGCCATGGCGCAACGGGTCGGTATGGGTGC
This sequence comes from uncultured Pseudomonadota bacterium, assembly GCA_903921325.1. Taxonomy (GTDB): domain Bacteria; phylum Pseudomonadota; class Gammaproteobacteria; order Burkholderiales; family SG8-39; genus CAIXPL01. Next base: position 206,505 of record CAIXPL010000037.1, on the reverse strand, counting down.
TACTGGAGTATCCACTGCGACGATAAAGTCCCCCACGCTGAATCCGGCAACACTAAAGAGGGTCGTTTTTGTGGTGCCCGTTCCAACCAGATATTGCACCGGCCCGCTCAGGGTGCCACTGCTGCTTTCCATGATCATCAGCGAATCAGGGTACGGTCGTCCCAGCGCGTCATTGCCACCGTCAATCGCGTAGGCCTGGTAAAGCGGTATGAAGGTTTGCACTATCCCGCGGTCGGACAGCGGGCAGCCCATGGCAGCCGAATGAATCGTTGAAAGCCCCTGCATTCCCCAGCCGGAATCGTACAGATCTTTTGATAGCGCATACAACGCGAGGTTGCCCTGCACCTGGGCATCACTTCCAGAAGTTACCGATCGCTTGCGCGATTCTGCCAACGAGAGAACCTGGAAGATCACCACGCTGCTGATCGTGGCGATCAACAAAGCGATCATCACTTCGAAGAGACTGAATCCTCGTGCGCGTTCAATAGACATAACCCACGACCGATTTCTGATGAAGGGGAGGATCACCGGTTGTCCACTAGCAGACGGTCACAACCGCGGGATGACATAACCTACGACCGATTGCTGATGAGGAAGGGTATCGTCGGGTGCCATCCAGCAGACGGTCACGGTCACCGTGTAGAGGTTAACCCCCGGAAAAAGTGCGGTCAAAGTCGTGTCAATTTGTTGGTAACCCGGGGTGAGAGAACCCGGCAACCCGCTCGTCCCGGCAGCCTGCACTTGAGCGATCCAATTAAGCACCGCTGGCTTGGTGGAGGGTACCGCGATCGGACCTACGCAGGGCGCCCCACCGGCATGCCTGAACAGCTGAAAGTCTGTAGCGTTTACCACGCCAGATGTCGCTCCCAGACCGGCAGTCGGCGGGCAAGTCGCCTGCATGCATACTTCGGATTGAATCGTCTGGATGATCTGCGAGGCGAAGTTAATTGCCTCGATCCGGTATTGACCGTCGCGGCTGGCATTGACCGACACGGTATACATACCCACCAGCGCGAGGATGCCGATTGAAAAAATCAACATCGCCACCATCGCTTCGATCAGTGTAAAACCGCGTTGCTCGCGTCCCGCCGTGCGAGTGATGACGCCATGCATTCCAATGGCATAAAACTGCACATTACTCATGTCAACACGCCCTTGGATCGGGCGCGGCAACATCCGGTGCGCACATCCGTACCTGACCCGTCGTCCTGATGGTCACGGCATAGCAATGATAGCCCGCCGTCGGTGCCGCGCACGTGCCACCACCGTTGCCGGGCATCGCCGTTGGCTGAAAGTTGATCTGTAGCGTGGCAGCCAGTGGCGTAAACGCGCCGCCCACCATTCCGAGTGGCAGTCCGAGGCCGTTAAATTCGACCTGCCCGCCGTAGGCTAACGGTGTCAATGGGGTCACCGTCGTGGTCGCTGCTGCGCCGCCGTTCCTGCCGCTGTCGGTGGCAACCAGTGCAGTCTGCGGCGCCACCACCCCGGCCGGATCGCTGTCAAGCACCGCCCAGTCTGCCCCCGTGGTGGAGATTGCTACCAGTCCGGTCAATGCATTGGCGGGGCCTGTTCCCTGGTAGAGGACCATCGGGCGATTGCGGGCGATGGCCGTCGTGCGCGCAAGCTGCAGGCCATTCAAAAAGGAACTGGCGAGCGAGCGCGCCTTGTTATTGACCATGTACACCCCGAGATCGGGTCCACCGATGGCCAAGCCAATCGCCACAATCGCCAAAGCGATCAACACTTCGATCAGGCTCAGTCCGCGCTGGAGGATCAACATGTGCCGTCTGGTTTGGATATCCAGCATGCCGTGCCGGCCGGCAACAGCCATCCTGCTGGCACGGCCAGCGTGCCTTTGACACCCTGATTATTGAGCGTATAGGTCATGCCGCCAATCGATGCACTGCCGGTCGCGGTCAGCGTGTACGTGACGGCGGTGCACACAGCCGTCACCGTGAAAATCACCCTGACCGCCGTTACCCCGCTCGGCAACAAAAACGGACCGCCGGTGCAGATCGGTGAGGTGACATAGGTTTGATTATCCTGATACCAGATCTCCAGCTGCGTCTGATACATGGCAAGGGCCTGCGTACCGACCGGCAAACGACCGCGCAGAACGGAGGTCATATATTGCGGCACCGCAATGCTGCCAAGTATCGCGATGATGGCGACCGTAATCATCAGCTCAACCAGGCTGAAACCGTTTCGCGATGACGGGCACCCATCCTTCTTTCGGCTCAAGATGTGCCCGGCACAGCGATGCGATCTTGCCTGAGCTACGGTCACGGCACCTCTCCTTATCGGTCTATTGATCGAGCGAATGCCACGCGGCACGCACACCCGTGAATGTAGTAATCGGTTTGTTCTGGCTTTGATTGTTGACATTCCCGGTGGCATCGTTGCCTGTGCCAAATTGCACAATCGGTGTGCCGTTGACGGTGAACATGTTTATGCCCGTTGGCGACGCGGTGACCGCCGTTCGGGTGGAAGCCGATGCGATCAGCTTTCCAGCAACAACGTCGAACGTGTAAGCCCACGCCTGACCACCGGGCAGACACGGGTCATTGCTCGGTGCAAACCCCAAGACACCCAGAACGCTACCGACCATTAACGGATCCTGGACTACGCGCTCGGCTGCCGGCGTAGTGCTCCCCCCGGCGGTGTAGGTGCCCGTCAGATCGACTACAAACCCGCCACTGGTACCAGAACCCCTGGAAGACTGGTTTGTGCAAACACCAAACCCACCTGTGCAACCGGAGGTCGTGTACGCAGCGAGGGTCGAACGGGTGAGCGGCGCCGAACCATCTGTACCTGCTCTGGCACCCTCCAGCAATCCGTAGAGCGACTGAACCTGGGTCGTTGCAAAGTCTGGCGTACCCAGCATCTGACCGGTACCGATGGCCACGATCGGCTGACCGTTGCCTAGCGTCCAGACGACCGGCCGTGTGGTGATTGGTTGCGACCCACCATTTGGATCTGTCAACGTAGCCATCAACGTAGGATTCAGGGTCGAGGCGCTCGTCGGGGTGCGCATATCAAATCGCCAGACGTTGCCGTTGAGATCGCCCCCATACAGGGTAACAAGCTGGTTGTTGGAGAACACATCGACCACCACCTCGCGCAACTGGGCAAGGCCCACTTCAAGTGCGCCACTGTGCTTGCCAGTACACGAGCTGCAGTTCGCCACATCGATGCGCGCCACCGACGCCCCGGTTATTGCGTCACGAATGAATACGTGTCCCTTGCCGTCGCGATTGTTGTAACCCGAGGCGACGATCACAACCCATTGCCCGGTGGAAAGCTTGGTGATGATCGGCGCGCCGAAGGTAAGACCGAGCTGGCAGTTCTCAAACAACCCGGGGGCAGGATTGAAATCGCCCATTGAGTCTGAGTTCGGGCAGTCACTTGAGCTGGCATTGCGGCGGAACTCCCACAGCGGCGTTGGCGTACTGCTAGGTGACGTGACGTCGAGGGCGTAATACCCCGAGGTGCCACTCACCGCACCGCCAGCGCGCATCCCGCCGACCAGGATCGTGTGCCAGGTACCGTCTGCAGAGCTATACACATCGCTCGTCTGCGGCGTGCCATCGAGCATGAATTGGTGGCCGCTGGAATAGGATGGCAACGATTCGACGGCAAGCTGAGCCGCTACAGAACTGGGCATGACGGCCCAGATTTCCTGCAAAGTGACAGGATCGAACGAATGCAGAAAACCATCATTGGCGGGCACATAAAGCCGGCCCGTCCGCGGACGCGAGCCCGCGAAACTTGAATAGCCGCTGTCCATGTACCCCATGCTCACTTTGCCCACGTAGACCGGCTGCGCGTTGACCATATCCCCCAGAGGTTGGAACACATTGGTGCTGTCAACCCGGCTGCGGAATGACTGGGTCGCGGTGGTCCCCGATCCGGCTTCGTTCAGGCGCGATCCACGTATCCAGTTCACCAGCGCACCCGCATCCAGACCCTGGTTGAACGCCGTGCCCGACAGCGCGGTTTGAAGATTTACCGACCCGGTCGCCGCTGCCGGCAAAGCCGACCCGGCGGAGCCCGCACTACAGGTCGCCCCTGACTTAGTGGGTGTATTCCATTTCAAGTCGTAGCTTGCACTGCCGACCATAACTTTCAGGGTGCGGTCATCGCACCACAGGCCGCTCGACGCGTCATACACGATGCGACTGCGCAACTGCGCACCGGCGCTGACCGAGTTTGCGCTTGACACCACCACCGGCGTGGCAGAGGTCACATTGACGGTGGCCTGCTGCGAGACCAAGTCTCCGACCCAGTGAGTGGGCCAATACTGGGTGTAGTACAGCGTGGTGGTGCCCCCGGTGCCAGTGAAGTTGGTATCCCTGGCAGTGGGTGCATTGCCATAATCGGTATTGAATTTACCCACCAGCCCGACCACGCTCGCAATACCCGCAGCCGCCTGGGCCGGATTTGCCGCCGAAAAGTAGCGCCCGCGCCCATTGACAGCGGTATGCCACATATCATCGGCGTGCCAGTCACCGGTCGTGTATTGGTTCGTGCCCTGGTTGCTATAAGGCCACTGATAGGTCCCTTGCACGATTTTGCAGAAATCATCGCAGTTTGGCCCGGTGAACGTAGGGGCGTTGTCCATGTAATTACTGTTGTAAGTCAGGAAACCGGATGTGCCCAGCCCCATGGTGTAGGTCACCATATGCTGCGCCGTTCTCGTGTCATAGAGCTCGGAGGTGCCAATCGGCGCCGGTTGCAGGTCGTTCGGCATATTGGGCCGAAGATCGTTTTCGTAGTAGTACATCGCCACATCGGAGAGCGAACCGGTCCAGCCGTTAGGCGCATTGGACACGACCGCCTGCGATCGCGCTGTTGACCGATCATAACGGTAGATGATAGGCGTCCAATTACCACTGCCATCCTGTGTATGGGTGTAATTCGGCACCCGGAAATAAACCTGCGACTGACCAGGTAATTGGCTGGAGCACACCACCTGGTAACTGACACCGGTGGTGCCCGTGCATCCCAGGTAAGGACTACTGGTAGAATTCGGGACGTAATAATTACCTGTGCTCTGGGTGAGCATTGTAACTCCCCAGTCGTTTCGCTTACCGAGCGCAGAGCCCGCCGGAATCACTGCGGTGTAATAGCAAGAAGCATAAGGTGTGACCGTAACCGTCGCGTTTTGGCAGCTCTCGCCGCTGCAGGCGGTACCGCTCGCGGTCGTCACTGTTGCGTTGCCCCAGAAGCAATCGAACGGGGTGGTAGCGGCGTATGAGTTTCGGGCGCTATTGCCATTGGAACAATTCTGAGATGCATTTACACCGGAGGGCCACCACGTATAATTGGAGGCAAGGCTCCAACCAAACCCGGCCTGCGATGAGCTGCCGTACCAATACTCGCCTATTGTCCCCGGGTAGTACTGCTGCATAAGCGCGCTATATCCAGGCGCCGGCACTTGCAATCGACCGAGCGTGACCTCGTTGCCGTTGGCATCCCACAAATAGGTTGAATAGGGCGGCAATGCCCCCCAATTGCTGCTCCCCGCTGCGGGCACTGAGAAAGTCGCCACGTTCCAGATGCCCCCCCAGATGCTCGGGTGACTAAGAAACAGGAAATCGGTGCCATTCCCTGCCACAATCCCGTGTCCGGTCGTCGACGTCTCGCATGACACGGTAAAAGAGCCGAAACTGTCATCAAATGGTTTATAAGCCTGCGGGGACGCGAAAGGCTGAACCCAGTTTGCGTTAGTCGGACCCAGTGTAGGTGCTTGGCCATAGGTCGGCCCTTGATACGCTGGCACACCGGGCGGCGTATCCCAACTCCATGTGCCCAAACTCCCATGGTCGCCATAAAAGTAGCTGCCACCCGAGGTGCCCCAGCCAAAGCCATTGCCCTGCGCATCAGGCAAACGGGCGAGCCAGTCGTTGTAGAGACCGTCGGTGACCACCAGGCTGAAATTGCGCTGGCAGGCAGCAATCATGGGATCGGGCTGACCATTGCTGTCGAGCATACCCGTGGTGAGCGTACCCCCCGCGATGGTGGATGCGGTGCTCGGCAGGCCCGCATAATACTGACCCAGACGGGCCAGACCGGTGGTGAGATAGGTCAGACTGTTATTGGGAATGATCTGGCTGTAAACCTTGTTCAAAAAGGTCTGCTGCCCGGTACTGTCAAGCGGCGTCACCGGCATGAACGCATAGGTACTCACCCGACCACCCGTTGTTTCGCCCGGAACGGTGGTATTGGTCGCATCAACCGACGTCGTGGTGCTGGTGAGGAGACCGGCATTGAGCGAATTGTCTGCGATGCCATGGAGTGCCCCGCCGAGCACTGACTTCATGGTGTTGATACGGCTGCGATAGAAGCTGAACCAGCGTGCATAGGCGTTCTTCACCGACGCGCTCTGCGTAGCGATGGGCACCCACGTGAACGTGCCGCCGAAATGACCATAAACGCGGACGCTGCTGACGACCGTCGTCTGCCACTGGTAGGGCGGTGACAGAGGCGTCACGCCATCCTGCGCGAACAAGGGTGCGGCAGCCGTCGTACAGTCATACGGCAGATTCGGTGCCTGACCCGCGGTGAGCGGTGTCCAGGCATAGTAGCCCGCGCCCAGGCTCTGCGGCAAGGTTTGATAGCCGCTTGGAATGGCGATGAGGGACAGGTTGTAGGTGTTGAGATCGACCCTCAGGTTGGGATTGTAAGTGCCCTGCTGATATTGAGCTGCCAGGGTAGCGAGAGTCCCCGCCTGATAATTAGCCCAATTGATGTAATTGAGGCCCCAGTGGGAGTACTGCGGCGTGACCGAGCGACTCAGATAGGCAGCAAAACCGTCAACCGGGGCGGAGCTGAAAGAGGGTTGCGGAAACTGATTGCCACTGCCATCGGGCAGGTAGGGCAGCGGATACGCATTGTCCGGACCCGCCCCGCCCGAATTCGGGTTGAAGTAAAGCTGATTGCACGCCGGTGAAAATAATCCAACCTGGTTACCCGTCCCGCCATCGCCGTATTGATACGGTTGGCCATAGTCATTGGCCGGCATCACCTCCATGATCATGCTGGTGGAATTGTCCAGCAGCACCATCAGATTAGGCGCGTAGGGCGGCGAGGAGGAGGTAAAGACAGGGTATTGCGAAATGCTGACACCTGCGCTCGCCGCGCCCGCCACGATCGTCAGCATCAGCGCGGACACCGAGTTACGTAACGCGTGTCGCATCGGCGCGAGTCCAGCCGAAGCCATCCGTGCGTGCATTGGCCGGTGTTCCTGGCCGCACATTTTCAGACCAATCTGCCGGTACATCTGCCCGCAGATTTGCCAACACTTCAGCGCGTACGCTCGTCCGTTCATATCAACCCCCAGGGTATTTCCACCCGAATAGCCTGTAAGGTAATGTTTCCCGACTGCTTAAGCACCGTCGGCGCGACCAACGGCCAGGCTCACCCGATCAACGGTGTCTCAGCACCCCTCGGGCCGAATAGTCAGTGCCTGATCGTTCAATTAGCCCCTGACCGCACCGGCAGCACCGTGCGCAGCCAGTCGGCGATGTCGCGCACCTCAGCCGCGCAAACCGAATGCGCCATCGAATAGGTGTGCCATTGCACCGGGCAGCCCAATTGCACAAGTGCATCCCGCGAGGCGATGGCCCGCGCGAGACTCACCACACCATCACTCAGCCCATGGCCATAAAATACCGGCATGGTGCGACCGACCGGGGTCGCCTCCGCCTGCGCCCGACTGGCCATGGGCAGATAGGTTGACAGTGCCATCACCCCGGCCAGTGGCCTGGTACGCCGCAGCATGCTGTGCAATGCAACGGCCCCGCCTTGCGAAAACCCGGCCAGCACAATGGATTCATCCGGTACGCCGCGCTCGTTCTCGCGACAGATCAGCGCTTCGACCTGCGTTTGCGATTCAAGCACGCCGGTGGCATCTTCGCGGCGATCGAGTTCAGCGCTGACAATGTCATACCAGGCGCGCATCGCCATGCCGCCATTGATGGTGACCGGGCGCACCGGCGCATGCGGAAACACGAAGCGCAGCGGCTGCGAGAAAGGCGCGAGTTCACCAACGATCGGCTCAAAGTCGTGCCCGTCGGCACCCAGGCCGTGCAGCCAGATCACACTGGCGCGCGGGTTTGCGCCGGTTTCAACCTCGATACAGGGCAGCAACGCGCTATTCGGTCCAGGGTCACTCATGCGCTCACTCATACGCCCGCCCGTGCGCCTTGCGCTATCCATGAGGCTGCCTGCGTGCGCTGCGCCAGCGCATGACCACGTTCACCATGCCGCATCATGCAGCCCCTTTGGCGCGCAGCGCCGATTTGGGACGAAAGGATTTCACCACCGCGTCGTGGGTCTCGATATACGGACCGCCAATCAAGTCAATGCAGTAGGGGATCGCCGCGAAAATGCCTGGCACGATGACCGCGCCCTCGGCCGCGCGCAGTCCCTCGAGGGTCTCGCGGATCGACTTCGGTTGGCCCGGCAGATTGACAATCAGCGTCTGCCCGCGAATCACCGCCACCTGCCGTGACAGGATGGCGGTGGGCACGAAGTGCAGACTGATCTGGCGCATCTGTTCGCCAAAACCCGGCATGACCCGGTGGGCGACAGCCAGCGTGGCTTCAGGCGTGACATCGCGCAGCGCTGGTCCGGTACCCCCGGTGGTGAGCACCAGATCGCAGGCCCCGATGTCAGCAAGCTCAATCAGTGTCGCCTCAATCAGCGGCTGTTCATCGGCGATCAGGCGGGTCTGCAGCTCAAATGGCGTGCTCAGCGCACTCGCCAGCCATTCTGACAAAGCCGGAATGCCCTGGTCGGTGTACACACCGGCGGACGCGCGGTCGCTGATCGACAGCAGCCCGATCCGCAGTGCACGACCGGGTTCTGCACTCTTAGTCATCATTGAGGTCCCTTGTCATGACAGCATCACCTTCTTTGCCGGCCTCCAGCGCCGTGCGCAGCAGGCGAAACAATTCACGGTAGTGGCGCAGCGCCCTATCCTCGCCGCGCGCAATGGCGGCGCGTTCGCGCTGCGCCTCGCGCACCGCGTTGCGCAGACTCTGCAAATCGTGGGGGCCGATTTCGCTTGCCAGTTCGGTGAGGGCCTGCGGATCGGTGAGCAGCCGTTCGCGCCAGCGTTCAATCTCGTGCAGTCGCTGCGCAGCCGCGAGCGACTGGCCCTGCCAGCTGTCGATGCGGGCGCGAATGGGTTCTGGATCGACATCGCGCATCAGCCGTCCGATGAATTGCAACTGACGCCGCCGCGCTTCATCGAGCCGGCGCATCGAGCGCGCGGCCTTGACCGCATCGAGCAGATCCTCGGGCAGCGGCACTTGCGACAGCTGGTGATCGGTCAGCTCGACCAGGGCATCGCCGAGCGCCTGCAGCTCGTGCATGGCCGCCTTGCGCCGGGTCTTGCTCGGGCGCGTGGGCACTGTGTCATCGCTGATCGGTTCACCGTCGGGCATGAGCCGCCGCTTGGTCTGTGCACGCATGGCTCGAACGAGCTCCTGATTTCGGCACTGCTATGATAGCGCAAGCCTCTGGAGTCTCCCGCCATCATGTCCGATACCCGTTTTGCCACCTCGCTGCCCGAACTGCGTCGCATCGCCGCCCAGGCGCTGGAGGCCGCCACGCGCGAAGGGGCCAGTGCGTGCGAACTCCACGTGTCCGAGGGGTTCGGGCAGACCGTCACCGTGCGCCAGGGTGAAGTGGAGACCATCGAACACAATCGCGACAAGGATCTCGGAGTCACCGTCTACATCGGTCAGCGCTCGGGCTACGCGAGCACTTCAGACCTGACGCCACCGGCAGTGGCCGCCACAGTGGCTGCCGCCGTCTCGATCGCCCGCCATACGGCCAGTGACGAGGCCAACGGGCTCGCCGACCCTGCGCTGATCGTACGCAAAGTGCATAACCTTGACCTCTATCACCCCTGGGATCTGCCCGCCGAGCAGGCGATCGCCATGGCGCGCGAGTGCGAATCTGCCGCACTGTCGCTCGATCGCAGACTGGATAACTCGGACGGTGCCAGCGTGTCGACCCAGCACCATCAGTTCGTGGTTGCCAATTCCAACGGCCTGCAACAGGGCTACCGCACGTCGCGTCACTCCATCTCATGCGCGGTGATCGCAAGCGAGCGCGGGGCCATGCAGCGCGACGACTGGTATTGCAGTGCCCGCGCGCCCGCTGACCTGCCCAGCGCACGCGCCATCGGCGAGTATGCCGGCCGGCGCACCCTCGCACGGCTGCGCAGTCGCAGCCTCTCGACCCGCCGCGTGCCGGTCATTTTCGAGGCGCCGGTTGCCTCCGGCCTGATCGGTCATTTTGTCGGTGCGGTGAGCGGTGGCAGCTTGTACCGGCGCGCCTCCTTTCTGATGGATTCACTCGACACTCAGGTGTTCTCACCGGTGGTCAGCCTGCGCGAAGAACCGCACCTGAAACGCGCGATTGCATCCTGCTACTTTGACGACGATGGCGTGGCCACTGCGCCGCGCGACGTGGTGCGCGACGGTGTGGTCAAGGGCTACTTTCTGGGTAGCTATTCGGCGCGTAAGCTCGGCATGCAGACCACCGCCAACGCAGGGGGTGCCCACAACCTCATTCTGAGCGCCGGTGAGCATGATCTGGACGGGTTGCTGCGCGAAATGGGCACCGGCCTGCTCGTGACCGAGCTGATGGGTCAGGGTGTCAATGGCGTGACCGGCGACTACTCGCGCGGCGCGGCCGGGTTCTGGGTGCAGGGCGGGCGGATTCGCTACCCGGTTGAGGAATTCACCATCGCTGGCAACTTGCGTGAGATGTTTCGCAATATCGTTGCCGTCGGCAAGGACACGCTCACCCGCGGCAATCGCACCAACGGGTCGATTCTGATCGATGGCATGACCATCGCCGGTCGCTGAGTCAGGTCGCCGTCCGACGTGCAAAATCGCGCAGCCGCAGTCCGAGCAGATACAGGGCGGCGAAGTAGGCCAGCGCTCCCGCTGACACCAATAGCAGCAGGACACCCACCCGGGTGAGCGTTGTTGCCGCCACCCACCACGTCGCATCCGGGCTCGCCACGAGGAGCACCGCGGCCATTGCCAAGAGCGCACACGCCAGTTGGCCGAAAAACGTCCACCAGCCCGGCTGCGCCTGATAGATACCGTGACGGCGCAGATACACCCAGAGCAGCGCGGCATTGGCACAGGCGGCCAGACCGATCGACAGTGCCAGCCCGGCATGTTGCAACCAGCCGACAAACACCAGATTCATCAACTGGGTCAGTACCAGGCTGACAATCGCAATGCGTACCGGCGTGGCGATGTTCTGGCGCGCATAGAAGCCCGGTGCGAGCACCTTCACCAGAATCAAGCCGACCAGTCCGATGCTGTAGGCAATCAGCGCGCTGCGGGTCATCAGCAGATCATGCGCACCGAATTGCCCGTGCAGGAACAAGGTGGCGATCAGGGGCGTGGCGAGTAGCGCGAGTCCGAACGCCGAGGGCAACGCCAGCAGCAGTGTCATGCGCAAACCCCAGTCGAGCAGGCGCGCATAGCCCTCGCGGTCATCCGCGGCATGATGGCGCGCGAGACTGGGCAGCAAAATGGTGCCCAGGGCCACCCCCAGCATACCGGTCGGGAATTCCATCAATCGATCGGCATAAGTGAGCCAGCTCACGCTGCCGGATTCCAGAAAAGACGCAAAGACGGTGTTGAGCAACAGGCTCAATTGCGCAACCGACACGCCAAGCAGCGCCGGCAGCATATTGCGCACCACTGCGCGCACGGCCGGAATGCGCCAGGGCGCTCGCACCACCCGCGGCAGCAGTCCGATGCGCGCCAGTGCCGCCCACTGCAGGGCAAGCTGCAGCACACCGCCGGCCGCGGCCGACCACGCCAGCACTTTGATGGGTGGATCGAACCAGGGTGCGGCCAGGGTCGCCCCGGCAATGAAAGCAATGTTCAATAGCGAGGGTGTAAAGGCCGGCACCGCAAAGCGGCTGTGGGTGTTGAGCACTGCGCCGGAGAAGGCCACTAAGGCGATGAAGAAAATATACGGGAAGGTAATGCGCAGCATCGCCACGGTGAGCGCAAATTTGTCGGGGTTTGCGGCAAATCCGGGCGCAGTCAGGGCAATCACCACCGGCGCGGCCAGCACACCGGCCATGCTGACTGCGAACAGCACCAGGGCGAGCAGGTTCGCCACGCCATCGGTCAGCACGCGGGTGGCCTCGGGACCCTCGCGCTCTCGGGTCTGCGCCAGAATGGGGACAAAGGCCTGCGAGAATGCGCCTTCGGCAAACAGCCGCCGGAGCAGGTTCGGCAGGCGAAACGCAACAAAAAACGCATCCGTCGCGGCGCCCGCGCCGAACAGGTGCGCAATCAGCGCATCGCGCACAAACCCGAGAATCCGGGAAATCAGCGTCATGCCACTGATGGTGGCCAAAGCTCGCAATAGGTTCATCGGGCCGATTGTCGCCGATCGAACTGCGGTTGAGCGCAATTGGGCTTGCAAATCGTTGTGAGGGTCGATATCATGGTCGGTTCCTCGCATCCGTCTGCCACGAACCGCTCATTCTCCATGGCCAATACCGTACAAGCCCGCAAGCGCGCCCGCCAGTCCGAAAAGCGCCGTCGCCACAATTCGTCGCTGCGCTCGACTCTGCGTACCACGATCAAAAAGGTGCGCGCAGCGATTGCTGCCGGTGACAAGACTGCTGCCGAGACGGTGTTTCAGGCCTCGACCAGCGTGATCGATCGCATCGCCGACAAAGACATCGTGCACAAGAATACCGCTGCCCGGCACAAGAGCCGGCTCGCGCGCCAGATTCGCGCGCTCGCCTAGGTCGCTGCACCGTGACGGCGTACTGACCAGCCTCACGGCTGGTCCGGTGGTGCGATCACCGCGCCATCCTGCACCTGCAAGTCATTGTCGCGGGCAAACCCCAGCAGAAAATTCCACGCAAGCGGTTGCGCCTCGCGCAGGCGCGCGTCGACCACGACACAGCGCACACCGGCCGCGGTGATCGGCTGCACCCAGGGTGAATATTTCATGCGGCCGTCGCTGCCAAATTGGGACATCACACCACACAGGCGCTCGGCCCAGTCGCTGGGTCGAAAGCCGCGACCGTCGCGCGTCACGCCGCAGATGACGAAATCGCTGGTCTGGACGTGCGTGTCGTCATCGGCCGGTGTCACGCTGAAGGAAATCCTGATGAATGAGGCATGCGCCGATTATATCGGTGAGCGCCGCGAAGGCCCGATGTTAAAATGCGCACCCCTGGTGCCGTTTTTCTTCCCCCCTCCCCTTCGCGGGCTGCAGAGGTCGCAATGACATCGCATGTAATGAACACCTACGGCCGGCAACCGGTGACCTTCAGTCACGGCAAGGGTGTCTGGCTATGGGACGAGCAAGGTCGTCAATATCTCGACGCGCTCGCCGGCATCGCGGTGAACGGCCTGGGCCATGCCCACCCTCGGCTGGTGGCTGCCATTGCCGATCAGGCCGCCCAACTGATCCACACATCGAACATCTACGGCGTGCGACATCAGGAGACACTGGCTGACCGGCTGTGTGCCTTGTCCGGCATGCAGGAAGTGTTTTTCTGCTCCTCGGGTGCCGAGGCGAATGAAGCGGCGATCAAACTCGCCCGCTATTACGGTTATGTGCGCGGCATCAGCCATGCCAATATCATCGTGATGGACCATGCATGGCATGGGCGCACCATTGCGACGCTGGCGGCCACCGGCAGCGAGAAGGCACGCCAGGGCTTTGGTCCCTTGCCCGAGGGCTTTGTGCGCGTGCCCTATAACGACATCCCCGCCCTGGAAGCGACGCTTGCCGCTACCCCCAATGTGGTGGCGATCCTGATGGAAGTGTTGCAGGGTGAAGGCGGCATTCATGTTGCCGACGCTGGCTATGTCAGTCGCGTGGCGGCGCTGTGCGATAAGAACGAATGGCTGTTGATGCTCGATGAAGTGCAATCGGGCGTTGGCCGTACCGGCCGCTGGTTTGGTTACCAGCATTTCGGGGTACGCCCGGATGTGGTGACGCTCGCCAAAGGTCTTGGCTCCGGGGTGCCTATCGGTGCGGCGATGGCCGCCGGGCGTGCTGCCGGCCTGTTCCATCCCGGCAACCACGGGTCAACCTTTGGTGGCGGGCCGCTTGCCTGTCGCGCTGCCATCGAAACCCTGGCCGTTATGGAGGATAGCGGGCTGCTCGCCAACGCCGAGGCGCGTGGCGACCAGATCCGCGCCACGCTTGCGCGCGAATTGCACGGCCAGGCCGGCGTGAAAGCCGTGCGCGGCATGGGCCTGATGATTGGAATTGAACTGGATCGTCCCTGCGGCCCGTTGGTCGGCCAGGCGCTTGCCGCCGGCTTGCTCATCAATGTGACCCGCGACAATGTGATCCGCCTGCTGCCCCCGCTCATCCTGTCGGAGAGTGATGCGCAGGAAATCGTCGCGCGCCTGCTGCCCTTGATTCTTCGATTTCTTGCCGCGGACGCAGTGCAATGAATCGCTCATTGAGCTGCCCGGTCGAGCGCACGTTGGGCAGCCTGGTTGCCCGCCCGCTGCGCAGCAGGCCACTGATCAGTCCGATACTTGGCCCGGTGAGCCTGCAGTGAGCCCCTGTCGCCACTACCTGCAGTTTCTCGATCTCGATCTGGGCGAGTACACGTATCTGTTTGACCGCACCCGCTGGATCAAGGACCGCTTCAAGCGCTATGAGCGCTATTGGCCGTTGCAGGATCGCACTCTGGTGATGATCTTCGAGAAGAATTCAACGCGCACCCGCCTGTCGTTTGAAGCCGGCATGCAGCAGCTGGGCGGCGCGGCGATCTTTCTGTCGACCCGCGACTCGCAACTGGGCCGTGGCGAACCGGTTGAAGATGCCGCGCAGGTGATCTCGCGCATGTCCGACATCGTCATGATCCGCACCTTCGAGCAGGAAATCCTCGAGCGTTTCGCGCGCAACTCGCGGGTGCCGGTGATCAACGGTCTCACCAACGAATATCATCCCTGTCAGATCCTCGCTGACATCTTCACCTATATCGAACATCGCGGATCGATCAAGGGCCGTACCGTGGCCTGGATTGGTGACTCGAACAATGTCTGCAACACTTGGCTGCAAGCGGCCACGGTGTTTGGCTTCAATGTGCATGTATCCACCCCGCCCGGGTATGAAGTCGAAGCTGAACGCGCCGGGGTCTATGACGATCGCTTTTATGAATCGTTTGCCGACCCGATGGATGCGGTGCGCGGGGCGGATCTGGTCACCACCGATGTGTGGACCAGCATGGGGTTTGAAGCCGAGAACGAAGAGCGCCTGCGCGATTTTCAGGACTGGCAGGTCGATGCCGACATGATGCGTGCGGCCGCGCCCGAGGCGCTGTTCATGCACTGCCTGCCGGCGCATCGTGGTGAAGAGGTGGCCGCCGACGTGATCGATGGCCCGCACAGCGTGGTCTGGGAAGAGGCGGAAAACCGCCTGCATACGCAGAAGGCGCTATTGGAATTTCTGGTACTGGGAAAGCAGAACACATGAGCGATATCAAGAAGGTCGTACTCGCCTATTCCGGCGGACTGGACACCTCCGTCATTCTGCAATGGCTGCAGGACACCTATGGCTGCGAAGTGATCACCTTCACCGCTGACATCGGTCAGGGCGAAGAAGTGTCGCCTGCGCGCGACAAGGCGCTGCAGATGGGTGTGAAGAGCATTTTCATCGAAGACCTGCGCGAAGAATTCGTGCGCGATTTTGTGTTTCCGATGTTTCGCGCCAATGCAGTGTATGAGGGCGAATATCTGCTCGGCACCTCGATCGCGCGACCGCTGATTGCCAAGCGGCTGGTGGAAATTGCGCGCAAGACCAACGCCGATGCCATTTCGCACGGTGCCACCGGCAAGGGCAATGACCAGGTGCGCTTTGAGCTGGGCGCCTATGCGCTGATGCCCAATGTCAAAGTGATCGCGCCCTGGCGTGAGTGGGATCTGCTATCGCGCGAGAAACTCCTCAAGTATGCCGATCAGCATGGCATACCGGTGGATTTCAAGAAGCGCAAGGGTGGCGCGCCCTATTCGATGGATGCCAATCTGCTGCACATCTCCTATGAGGGCGGCATTCTCGAAGACCCGAACTTCGAACCCGAAGAGTCGATGTGGCGCATCACGGTGTCGCCGGAGAAGGCGCCGGGTAAACCTGAATTTGTCGAACTGCGCTACGAGCGCGGCGATATCGTCGAGATCAATGGCAAGCGCATGAGTGCTGCCGAAGTGCTGACCGAATTGAACCGCCTCGGCGGCCGCCATGGCATCGGGCGGCTGGACATGGTCGAGAACCGCTATGTCGGCATGAAGTCGCGGGGCTGCTACGAAACCCCGGGCGGCACCATCATGTTGCGCGCGCATCGCGCAATGGAATCGATCACGCTCGATCGCGAAGTGCTCGCGCTGAAAGACGACCTGATGCCGCGCTATGCCCGTCTGATCTACAACGGCTACTGGTTCAGCCCCGAGCGGCTGTTGCTGCAGTCGCTGATCGACCAGTCGCAGGCCTGTGTCAACGGCCGCGTGCGCGTCAAGCTCTACAAAGGCACGGTGCTGGTGGTCGCACGCGAATCGACAACCGACTCCCTGTTTGATCCAGCCATCTCAACCTTCGATGATGATGGCGGTGCCTACAACCAGGCTGACGCCGCCGGCTTCATCAAGTTGAATGCACTGCGCCTGCGCATTGCAGCCAATCTGGGTGCCAAGCGGGGTGGGGCAGGCGCGAAGCGCGCGGGTGCGGGCGCTGGTCCGAAGCGTACCAAATCCGGTACCAAACCCGATACAGCGGCGGCGAAGCACAGCACCGCCGCAACCAAGCGCAGCGGCGCGGGCGCCAAACGCGGCAGCAAGAAGTAACTCCTGGCGTGGACGCAAGCCGTATCGATCAGGCCGCCCAGGTTCTGGCGCAGGCGTGGCACGCCGGTACTCTGCTGCCGGGCCTTGATGCGAGTCTGCGCCCTGAGTCGATGGCCGCGGCCTACGCCATTCAAAGCGCATTGGTAGCGCGTCTGGGTGGCCACCGCGGCTGGAAAGTCGGCGCGGCCAATGCTGGTGCCGAGCCCGGTTGCAGCGCCCTCCCCGCGTGTTGCATATTTGACGATGGCAGCGTGCTCGCTGCGACGCGGTTTGGGTTCTGCGGTATCGAAGTGGAAGTGGCGGTTGAGTTTGCGCGCGACCTGCCCGCTGATCCCCTTGCCTGCACGCCAGACCTTGTGTTCGCGGCGGTGGGTGCCGTTCATCCGGCGATCGAAATCCTCGGTTCGCGCTATAGCGATTGGCGCTCGCGGTCAGCCGCAGAGCAGTGCGCTGATCTCGGCTCGCATGGCGCACTGATTGTCGGGCCTGCGAGCACGGTGCGCGACCTGCGCCTGATCGATGCCACTGAACTGGTGGCCATCCTGCTATGCAATGGCAGTGAAGTGGTGCGCAGTCGCGGCGGCAATACAGCGGGCGATGTACGCCGCATGCTGCCCTGGCTGGCGGTGCATGCGGCCCAGCGCGGAATGCCGCTACGCGCCGGTGACATCGTGACGACCGGCTCGTGCAGTGGCCTCTTTCTGGCCCACGCCGGTGACCGCTTGCGCGGTCGGCCCGGTGATCTGGGCGAGGTCGGTCTCGAACTGAGCTGATTCGGTGACCCGGGTGCAGCTTGCCTCAAACTGGGCTGAACGACGCGGGTCATGCCGGGCGGGTAATGCGCCCGCTGCTGGCCGGTAAAACGCGCCTGACAGACGGGCGGCGACCGGCCAGCGGTCGACTTCAGGTCAAGCGGTGGATGCAACGGGGGCCGGGTAGGTCGCCTTCCAGTGCCGCGCGATATCAATGCGCCGGCAGACCCA
The DNA here is from genome assembly GCA_903921325.1 of uncultured Pseudomonadota bacterium. Classification (GTDB taxonomy): domain Bacteria; phylum Pseudomonadota; class Gammaproteobacteria; order Burkholderiales; family SG8-39; genus CAIXPL01. The sequence continues at coordinate 188,648 of CAIXPL010000037.1, read as the reverse complement.
CACCTTGTCGTGGCGCGCGACGTGGTCCAGAAAGCGCAGCAATCCGGCAAAACGCCCCGGCCGGCCGATCAGCCGGCAGTGCAAACCAACGGACAGCATTTTCGGTTGCTCGGCACCTTCGGCATACAACACATCGAAGGCGTCTTTCAGATAGGTATAGAACTGCTCGCCGGTGTTGAAACCCTGCGGCGTGGCAAAGCGCATGTCGTTGGTATCCAGCGTGTAGGGCACCACCAGATGCGCTACCGGATCGCCCGGCACGCCATCGGCAAGCGGCCGCACCTGCGTCCAGAACGGCAGGTCATCGCCGTAATAGTCGCTGTCATATTCAAATCCGCCGTGCTCAACCACCAGCCGGCGGGTGTTCGGACTATCGCGCCCGGTGTACCAGCCGAGCGGCCATTGACCGCCCGTCAATTGACGCAGGCTCGCCGTGGCCATGCGCATGTGCTCACGCTCGATGGCCTCGCTCACGTTTTGATAGTGAATCCAGCGCCAGCCATGACAGGCAATTTCATGGCCGCCGGCCAGCACTGCAGCCACCAGGTCGGGATTGCGCTCCAGGGCCATGGTCACACCGAACATGGTGAGCGGCAGCCCGCGCCGTTCGAACTCCCGCAACACGCGCCAGACGCCAGCACGTGAGCCGTATTCATAAATCGATTCCATGCTCATATGGCGTGCCGGGAAGGCTTCTGCACCCACAATTTCAGACAGAAATTGCTCGGAGGCCGGATCTCCGTGCAGCACACAGTTCTCCGAACCTTCCTCATAATTGAGCACAAACTGCAGCGCGATGCGGGCGCCGCCCGGCCAGTGCGCCTGGGGCGGGTGGGCGCCATAACCGATCAGGTCGCGCGGATAGGGCTGCATGGTCAATCCTCTGGGCATCAAGAACTCCAGCGGCCGACTATAATGAATTTCCCGCAGACCAGGGTTCTGTTCGTGCGCTTGCAGCAAGCCGCAAGACTGCCAGCAGCACCTGCCTGCACGTTGAATCTGTCTGCATCTGCCGACCAGCGACCGCGGCGCCTTACCTTATCGCACCAACCTCACCTTCATACCGTCACCTTCTTACCGTCACCTTCTTGCCCTCACCTTTATGACCGCACCATCACTGACCCTTGCCCAGATCAATCAGATGACTGCGAGCGATTTTTCGCAAGCCTTCGGACGGGTCTTTGAACACTCGGGCTGGATCGCCGAGCGCGCCTTCACCGCACGGCCCTTTGCCACTGTGGATGACTTGCATGGGGCCATGCGTAGCGCCGTGCTGGCAGCAAGCGAAGTCGAACAACTTGCCTTGCTGCGTGCCCACCCGGCCCTGGCCGGACGCGAAGCACAATCGGGCACGCTCACCGCCGAGTCAGCCGGCGAACAGGCAGGTGCCGGATTAAATGCACTGAGTTCCGCCGAAATGGCACGCGTCGCCCAGTTGAATGCTGCCTATGCAACACGCTTCGGGCATCCGTTCATCATTGCGGTACGCCTGAACAATAAGGAAACCATTTTCAGCGAGTTTGAGCGCCGGCTTGCCCAGGATGCCGCGACTGAGCAGCGCGCGTGTCTTGACCAGGTTTTTCTGATCACCAGCCTGCGGTTGCGCGATCTGGTGGCTCAGTCGGCTGCATCCGCGTGACCCGAATTGCGCGAAGCTGCTGGTTGCAACGGGCAGCAGGTGTCGCAGGCCTGATAGCCCTTACCGCCCTCACCGGCTGCGGCGGTGTGGCCGACGCACCCGAGCGAGGACCCTATGCCCTGTTGCTCGATGGCGCGAGCAGCCGCAGCGAGCAAACACAATTGCGCGCCGAGGCGCAGCGGCAGTCCGACGCGCGCAAGGTGACGTTCACGATCGTGAACGTGGATCGAATCGAGGACCTGGGCGAGCAACTGCGTGCGCTGGCCCGATCCGACGTGCGCATGGTCTTCGTCCAGGGCGAGCGCTTCGATGCGCTGTTACAGCGCATTGCCTGGGAATTTCCCAGGCAGCGCTTCACCTCACTGCAAGGGCGCATGCTGCGCCCCAATCTCGCGCTCTATCGTCTGCGCGAGGAAGATCTGAGCTGGCTCGCCGGCTGGCTGGCCGCGCGCGTGTCGCGCAGCCACCGGATTGCCCGTATGACTGACTGGGGACCCGATGCGATGGGCCGCAGCGGCTTGCCAGAAGGCGTACCCGATGCCGCGGAGCGCGCCTTCACAGCAGGGGCGCGCAACGCCGACCCGAATGTCATCGTTGTCAGCGCCCCCGTCGATGTGGCCCGGATACCTGCGTTGGCGCAGCGCGATGTTGATGTCGTATATGCAGCCGTCGACCCGGCCGACCCGACCGTGGCTGCGGCCTTCAAGGAGGCGTCCATGCGCCTGATCGGTCACGCGCCGACTCGGCCCGCCAGCTACCCCGACTGGCTGGTAGCCAGTGGCCGATCCGATCCAGCGCTGCTGCTGTCCGCGGCGCTAACGGACATTCGCGACGCCGTCTGGCGCGGTGACCTGGAACGCAGCTTCGGCCTGCGTCGCCCCGATGCATTGCAATTGCAACCCTCACCAGCCCTCAGTCCGCTGATTGCCGCCGAATTGCAATCACGCATTGATGACATTCTCGCCGCCCGCATTCAAGTGGCACCAGCGCCACAAGGCTCGGCTGGCCGCGCAACCACGCGACCCGGTTCGGGTGCAGCGTCCTCCTTACCGCCAAGCGGCGCGCATTCGCCCACAACAGGACCAGGCGCGGGCGAACCCGCGCCAGCGAATCACTGAGCGCGCCGTTGCCTCAAGGCCACTTTCTCGCCCCGCACTGGCGCGCCGCCCTGCTGCTCAACGCGGTGATGTTGCTTGCTTCGATGGCCGTGTTTGCCATTCCGGTGATGGCACCGGAACTCGCGCGCAGCCTCGAGGTCAGCCCGACGCTGCTCGGTGGCTACAGCGCCATTCTGTGGATTGCCTCAATCCTCACCATCACCACGGCAGGTCATCTGATCAGCCGCCATGGCGCGCTGCGGGTATCGCAACTGTGTCTTGCCTTGTGCGTTGCGGGCCTCGCCTGTGCAACCAGCGGCTGGCTACCCGGCTTGGCCCTGGCCGCCTTGCTGATCGGGTTGAGCCAGGGGCTGGAAACCCCGGCCAGCTCGGCCCTGCTCGCGCAACTCACGCCGCGCGCCAGCCAGCACTGGGTGTTTTCAGTCAAGCAGACCGGTGTGCAACTCGGTGGCATCTTTGCGGGCATCCTGTTCCCTGCCCTGCTGCTCATCCTGGGTTGGCGTGCTGCTCTGGTAAGCACCCTCATTGCCTGTGTGCTGCTGATCGTGCTGATCGGTCGGCTGCGGCGCGAGCTCGAACCGCCGCCGATGCCGCATGCCAGCACCTTCGGGATGCGCGAGGCGCTGCGCCTGGTGTGGGTAGACCGGGTGCTGCGGCGGATCACGATTGCCTCGTTCGGTTTCATTACCGCGCAGGTCTGCATGAACACTTTCATGGTGACCTATCTGGTGAGCGATCTCAGTAGCTCGCTCGTCAATGCCGGGCGTCTGTTCGCCGCATTCCAGATCGGCGGGTTCGCCGGCCGGCTGCTGTGGGGTGCCTTGTGCGGCCGCAGATTGCGCGCGCGCAGCCTGCTCATCGGCCTGGGTTGTGCCATGACCGTGCTGGGCCTCACCCTCAATGTCCTCAGCGCAACAACGCCAGGCACCGTGGTGCTGGCAGTGTGTATTGGCTGTGGCTTGACCGCCAGCGGCTGGAATGGGATCTATCTGGCCGAAGTGGCCCGCCTGTCCCCCAAGGGCGAAGTCGGTCGTGTCACGGGGGCAAGTTTTCTGTGCAGTTCGGCAGGACTGATCCTCGGGCCGCTGCTATTTTCACTGGTGGCACGATCGAGTCATTACGGTCTGGCCTATGTGATGACCGCCGGATTCTCGGCGATCGGCGTGGCCGCCCTGCTGCTGCGGCCATCGAGCCCTGCGGGGACTGCTACGCCGCCGTTATAATCGAACTTCTTTTGCCACCGGACGCACCCGCATGCCCTCATTCGATATCACCTCTGAAGTCGACAAGGTAGAGCTGCGCAATGTGCTTGAGCAGGCTAACAAGGAGATCTCGACCCGATTTGATTTCAAGGGTTCCAACGCCCGGATCGAAGAGAAAGATCTGGTCCTGACCCTGCACGCCGATGATGATTTCAAACTGCGTCAGGTCACCGATGTGCTCAACGCCAAATGTGCCAAGCGCGGGGTGGATGTGCGCGCCTTCACCGCCGAAGCACCGCAGACGGTCTCGGGCAACAAGATGAAGCAGGAGATCAAGGTACGTAACGGCGTGGACACCGAGAACGCCAAGCGCATGGTGCGTCTGATCAAGGATGCAAAACTCAAAGTGCAGGCGAGCATCCTGGGCGAGGCGGTGCGCGTGACCGGCGCCAAGCGTGACGATCTGCAGGAGGCGATTGCGCTGGTGAAAAAATCGATCACCGACCTGCCCCTGCAATTCGGCAATTTCCGCGACTAGGACAGACCGTGATCATTCGCCAGATATGGACCGGCAACGCCTACCGCAACTTCAATTACCTGATTGCCTGTGGCGAGACGGGCGAAGCACTGGCGATCGACCCGCTCGATCATGAGCGTTGTTACGCAACCGCGCGGTCCGAAGGCTGGACGATCACCACGATCGTCAACACCCATGAGCATCACGACCATATCGATGGCAATGGCGCGCTGGCAGAGCGCACCGGCGCGAAGATTCTCGCCCATGCCGGAGCCTGTGCCGCCATCCCCAATGTCGCGCGCGGTCTGGTCGCGGGGGATCTGATCCGCGTCGGCAGGACCGTGGAGCTGGAAGTGCTCGATACCCCGGGACACACGATGTGCCATGTGTGCCTGCGCAGCCACGGCGATCAGACGTCGCTGTTTTGCGGCGATACGCTATTCAATGCCGGCGCCGGCAACTGCCATCACGGTGGCCATCCGGCGACACTGTATGAAACGTTTTCGCGTCAGCTCGCCGGGTTGCCCGATGACACCCAGATCTACCCCGGCCATGACTACATTGAAAACAATCTGCGTTTCACCCTCGACCGCGAACCGGGCAATGCGGCAGCGGGCAGCCTGCTCGAGGCGGTGAGTGGCCAGGACCCGGCCGCCGCCCGCGTCACCACCATCGCCCTGGAACGCGAGATCAACACGTTTTTTCGATTGAACAGTGCGCAGGTGATTGAACGTCTGCGCGATGCCTTTCCCGATTTGCCGGATCAGCCCGATCAACAGACTGTATTTCTCAAATTGCGCGAACTGCGCAATCGCTGGTGAGCGCAGGCGATGCGTATTGAAATCATTTGCACCGGCGATGAGGTGTTGAGCGGCGCAACCGTCAACACCAACTTCAGCTTCATCAGCCGGCGGCTGTTCGATGCCGGTCTGCCGGTACACGCGGAAACCACAGTAGGTGATGATCGCGACAGTTTGCTCGAAGCGTTCCGTGTGGCTGGCGAGCGCGCCGATGCGGTGATTGTGAACGGCGGGCTCGGGCCAACCGTCGATGATCTGTCACAGGAGGTGGCGGCGCAAGCGGGCGGTGTGGGACTGGAGTTGAATGAAGCCTGGCTCGAGCGCATGACGAATCACTTTCGCTTGCGCAGCCGTGCAATGCCACCGAACAATCGCAAGCAAGCGGTGTTGCCAGTGGGGGCCGAGGTGCTGGACAACCCGGTGGGCACCGCCTGCGGCTTTGCACTCACCATCGGTCGGGCGCGCTTCTTCTTTACCCCCGGCGTGCCGCGTGAAATGCGCCGCATGATCGATGAACAGGTCATCCCGCGAGTGCTCGCGCGCAGCGGCCAGCCCGGTGCAGTATTGCTCAAGCGATTCCATTCCTTTGGACTGGGCGAATCACGCGTCGACGCACTGCTTGCCGGCGTGGAATCACTGGCCCCCGAGGGCACCGTGAAACTGGGATTTCGTGCGCACTACCCGCAACTGGAAACCAAGCTCGCCCTGCGTGGTCCCGATCGCGCCACGCTGCAGGCGCGACTGGCCCCGGTCGAGGCCGAAGTGCGCCGGCGCCTTGGCAATTTCATCCTTGCCGAGGACGAAGAGACACTCGAATCGATCCTGCTTGAACACCTTCGCGCTGAGCGGCACACGCTCAGCATCGTTGAGAACTACACCTGTGGCCGGATTGCCGCGCGGATTGCCGCGCTGGAGGATTCAGCCAGCGTTCTGCGCCGTTCGATCGTCGCACCCGACGAACAGGGACTCAGGGATGCCCTCGGCCTTGCCGCGTCGGGCCCGTCGAACCCAGACTCGCTTGCATGCAACCTCGCGCAAGCAGCCGCACGTAACGCCGGCACCGATCTGGCACTGATCGTTCTGGTTGAGCCCGATACGGGTGCCGACCGCACCGACTTTGGCGGTCAGATAGCCATTGCAATTGCCACGCCTGCCGGTGTGATTGAGCGCGCCAGTCGCCTGGTCGGCGGCCGTGAATGGCTGCGACTGGGCGCAGCTGAAATGGGGCTGGATTGCCTGCGCCGGCATCTGCTCGGATTACCGGTCGATGAGCGCATCGATTTTGAAAAGCTTGCCAGCGTCGCATCACCCTGATCATGCACAGTGCCCTGGTCTCGCTGATACGCAACTCGAAGATCCTGCGAATGCGCCTCGAACCAGCCCGCGTGACTTGCCTCGCACCGCCATTGATGAAGCGCCTCGCCGCCTCGCTGATGGCACTTCTGATGGCACTTCTGATGGCATTGCTCATGGCACCTGCCGGCGCCGCCGACGTGCCACCCGAGGTTACCCTGGTCGGGTTGTTTCCGAATCGCGCGCTGGTCTCGATCGACCGCGGCGCACCGCGTATCCTCGCCATCGGACAGACCGTCGCCGGCGTGCGATTGCTCGCTGTGAGCAGCGAGAACGCCGTGGTAGAAATACAAGGCCAGCAGCGCACGCTGCAGATCGGCCAGGCGTTTGTCGGTGAAGCGGGTGCCAATGCAGGTGCCGGACAGGTAACCTTGCGAGCCGAAGCCGGCGGACACTACTTTGCCAATGTTCTGATCAATGGCGGCACCTTGCGCATGCTGGTCGATACGGGTGCAACCATGCTCGCCATTACGGCGCAGGACGCGCGTCGGCTCGGCCTGGACTACCTGTCGGCGCCCCGGGTTGGCACGAATACGGCCAACGGCACGAGTAGCGGCTATCGCCTGCGCCTTGATACGGTCGCCGTGGGAGGCATCGTCCTGCATGGCGTCGATGCCATCGTGAGCGAAGGTGGCCTGCCCTTTGGACTGCTCGGCATGAGTTTTCTGGGTCGCACCAGCATGCAACGCGATGGCGACACGATGACTCTCACCAAACGATACTGACCGCCAGTACCGCGTCACTGCGATGCGCCTGGTGACAATGACGCCACAAGGATCAGTTGCGACCGCTCGCCAGAAGCGGTGCACGCACCGGCCAGCCAGATCAGTTGTTGTTCAGAAACCGCTGTGGAATGGCGCACGAATCGATCTGCGCCCAGGCCGAATGATTGTGGATGGATTCAAAGTTCTCCACCTCGACCCGAAAGCCGTTGATGCGACGATCCGCTGCAAGGGCAGCGGCCAGATCACGCGCCAGATCCTCGACGAACTTCGGGTTGTCGTAGGCACGCTCGGTCACATACTTCTCATCAGTCCGCTTGAGTAATCCGTAGAGCTCGCTTGAGGCCTGCGCCTCGGCCAGTTCGATCAGATCCTCGATGGCCAGACCCGCGCCCGGTTGCCACTGCACGGTGAGGGTCACATGCGAGCGCTGATTGTGTGCGCCTTGATCCGAGATTTCCTTGGAACAGGGGCACAGGCTGGTGACTGGCACCAGCACCTTCAACTCGATTTGTTCAGCGGTCTCGTTCAGGGTGCCACTCAGGGTGACTTCATAATCCATGAGGCTGCTGACACCGGATACGGGTGCCTGCTTGCGCATGAAGAACGGGAAGCTGAGCTCGATCTGACCGCTGCGTGCCTCCAGTTGTTCGAGCATGCGGTGTAGCACGCGCGAGAATTCCACGCTGTCGATCGCGCCCAGATCCTCATTGAGGAGTCGCACGAAGCGCGACATATGCGTGCCCTTCACATGATGGGGCAGGGCCACCGCCATGCTGAACCGGGCAATGGACGACTGCCTGGCACCGGATCGCTCGAGCACCGTGACCGGATGCCGTATCGAACGGATACCTACCCGGTCGATGGCGATCTGGCGCACGTCGGCCTCGCTTTGCACATCGGGCATCAGCAACGGATCACGAGTATTCATCGGCGGATTTTATCACGCGCGCTCAGGCGAGCCTGACCGGTGTTCAGGCGAGGCGGGCGAGAATACGTTCACGCACGGTGGTCTCATCAAGTCCGGCCTCGGCCAGCAACTGTGTTTGATCGCCGTGATCAATGAAGCAATCGGGCAGGCCGAGCTGCAACAGGCCCACCGTGCTGCCGGCCGCGGCAAGCACTTCGCCCACGGCACTGCCGGCGCCACCGGCAACCACGTTTTCCTCCAGCGTGACCAACAGGCTGTGCCGGGCGGCCAGTTGCAGCACCATTTCCCGATCGATCGGCTTTACAAAGCGCATGTTAACCACGGTGGCATCCAGGCTTTCACCGACTCTGAGCGCCGTATCGAGCAGGCTGCCAAACACCAGCAGGGCCACCCGCGTGCCTTCGCGTCGCACCACCGCACGACCGATCGGCAGTGCGTTCATCTCGGTCTGTGGCATGACGCCGGGTCCGGCGCCGCGCGGATAACGCACCGCGCTCGGCGTACCCAGGCTGTAGGCAGTAAAGAGCATTTGCCGGCATTCGTCTTCGTCGGCCGGCGTCATGACTGTCATATTGGGCAGGCAACGCAAAAAACTCAGATCAAACGCGCCGTGATGGGTAGCGCCATCAGCCCCTACCAGTCCGCCACGGTCGATTGCAAACACCACCGGCAAATTCTGCAGGCAAACGTCGTGAATGAGCTGATCGTAAGCTCGCTGTAAAAATGTCGAGTAGATGGCAACGATGGGCCGCATGCCATCGCAGGCGAGGCCCGCAGCAAATGTCACTGCATGCTGCTCGGCGATGCCAACATCGAAATAGCGCTCGGGATATTCGCGCTCGAAGCGCACCAGACCCGAGCCCTCACGCATCGCCGGGGTAATGCCAACCACGTGCGGGTCACGTGCCGCAAGATCGCACAGCCAGTCACCGAAAACCTGGGTGTAGGCGGGCCGCGCCGGTGCACGCGCGCTCGCCAGCCCATCGGCGGGTTTGAATTTTGAGACCCCGTGATACAGCACCGGATCGGCCTCGGCCAGTTTATAGCCCTGACCTTTGCGGGTGATCACATGCAGCATACGCGGTCCGCCCTGATCACGAATGTTGCGCAGTGTCGGGATCAGGGAATCCAGATCATGACCGTCAATCGGTCCGATATAGGTAAATCCGAATGCTTCGAACAGGGTCGATGGCACCACCATGCCCTTGAGCTGTTCCTCGGCGCGCCGGGCGAGTGATGCCACCGGCTCGGGCATGACCTCGAGGATGCGCTTGCCGGCACGGCGCGCCGCCACATAGGGGCCAGACATGAGACGCGCCAGATAGCGATTGAGCGCTCCGACTGCCGGCGAGATCGACATCTCGTTGTCATTGAGAACCACCAGCAAGTCGGCATCGGACACACCGGCGTTATTCATCGCCTCGAAGGCCATGCCGGCTGACATCGCCCCATCACCGATCACCGCAATCGCATGGCGCGATTCGCCCTGCAAGCGCGCAGCCTGTGCCATGCCAAAAGCGGCGCTGATCGATGTGCTCGAATGGGCCGTACCAAAGGCGTCGTATTCGCTTTCGCTACGACGCGGAAAACCGGACATTCCACCGTACATGCGCAATCGGTTCATCTGCTCGCGCCGACCGCTGAGAATCTTGTGCGCGTAGGTCTGATGTCCGACATCCCACACGATGCGATCGTGTGGTGTGTCAAACACATAGTGCAAGGCAAGGGTCAGCTCGACCGTGCCCAGATTGGACGACAAGTGCCCGCCAGTGCGGGCAACCGATTCGACAATGAACTCGCGCAACTGGCCGGCCAGCGTATCGAGTTGGCGGCGATCAAGACGGCGCAGATCGGCCGGGCTGTCGATCGTTTCGAGCAGATCGAACTGGACGGTCGTGCCTGAGCCTGGATCGCGCACTAGAATGCCCGCTGAATGACAAAATTGGCCAACTCAGCCAGGCGATGGGCGCCGTGTCCGAACGGTGCAATGCTCGCCAGAGCGCCGCTGCGCAGGTCAGCGGCCAGCTGACGCGCCTTGTCCAGACCGAGCAGCGATACATAGGTGGGCTTGTTCGCCTGCGCATCCTTGCCGGCCGTCTTGCCCAGAGTCTGCGTGCTTGCCTGTGCATCGAGTACGTCATCGATCACCTGAAAGGCAAGGCCCACCCGGCTGGCGTAGTGATCGAGCCGCTCAAGGTCAGCAGCATCGGCCGCGCCACACAAGGCACCCAGACGCACACTGGCGCGAATCAATGCGCCGGTCTTCAGTCGATGCATGGTCTCCAGCTGGCTGAGATCGAGCGTCTTGCCGACCGCATCAAGATCGATTGCCTGACCACCCGCCATCCCCTGAGAACCGGCCGCGCTCGCAAGGCAGGCCACCATCTGCAACTGCCGCTGCGCGGAGGGCAGCAGGCCCGGCGCGGCCAATAGCTCGAAAGCGAGCGATTGCAATGCATCGCCCACCAGCAACGCGGTCGGCTCGTCGTAGGCCTTGTGCACGGTGGGTTTACCCCGGCGCAGGATGTCATCGTCCATGCAGGGCATGTCGTCATGCACCAGCGAATAGGCATGAATCAATTCAACGGCACACGCCGCCTGCTCGGCCGCTTGATGGACACCCGAGCACAGGCCGGCCGCGGCAAATACCAGCAAGGGGCGAACCCGTTTGCCGCCCTCCAGACTCGCATAGCGCATGGCCTCGTGCAAACCGCTCGGCACCAGCGCAGGACCGGGTACAGCGCGGCTGAGCGCGCGTTCCATGCGCTGCTGGATCGCGCTGCTCCAGTGTTTGAAGTCCACCTGGTCGCCGGTGCGCTCAATTCCGTCGTCAATACACGGCGATTCAGGCACCGGCATCATCGTCGCCCGGCCCCTGAAACCGCTTGAGTACGTCAGCCTCCAGTACCTTCACCTGCTGCTCGGCAGCACTGAGTTTGTCCTGACACAGGCGCGCCAGCTCGGCACCGCGACGATAGGCAGCGAGCGATGAATCCAGTGTGAGTGCGCCGCCCTCCATCGCATTGACCAGTTGCTCAAGTTCAGCCAGAGCTGACTCAAAATCGACCGGCAAGGGCACCCCGTCAGTGGTCACCGTAGGGAGGGGCGGGAGGCTTGAAGCGGCGGTCTTGGGCATGGGTACATCCGGGCCGCGGTCGGCGCGTAGCCGACAAGAATAGCGTGCCGCTCCGATCACGGTCAAATGAAACACCCGCCAATTACCCCCCGGGCCCGAGCATGCGGGGTAAAATGACCATCTTTGTATCGCGCCGACCGGAGGTTTGCACTCGATGTCCGAGCTGCCTCGCAGTCCTGCCCAACTGTTGCGTAGCAGCCCGCAATTGCCGGTTTCTGCCTATTTTGATGAGCAGCTGCTCGAACACGAGCGGCAGGTGCTGTTCCGCGCCGGCCCCGGCTACGTCGGGCACGAGCTGATGGTGCCAGGCGTGGGGGACTTTTGCACCCTGGCGGCGGCTGATCACGGCCAGATGCTGGTGCGCAACCGCGAGGGCGTCGCGCTCATGTCCAATGTCTGTCGCCACCGGCAGAGTTTGATGCTCGAGGGGCGCGGCAACACCAACGCGATCGTGTGCCCGCTGCACCGCTGGACCTACGGGCTGGACGGGCGCCTGCTCGGCGCACCGCATTTTGAGCCGCAACCCTGTGTCTCTCTCGGCCAGCGGCCGTTGCAGTCATGGAACGGGCTGCTGTTTGCCGGGCAACGCAATGTGGCACAGGATCTGGCCAGTCTGGGCTGCGCCGATCGATTCGATTTCTCCGGCTATATGCTCGATCGGATCGAAGTCAAGGAATACCGGCACAACTGGAAGACGTTCATCGAGGTCTACCTCGAGGACTACCATGTGATCCCGTTTCACCCGGGTCTGGGCAGCTTCGTGAATTGCGACAACCTGCGCTGGCAATTCGGTGAGGAATATTCCGTGCAGATCGTCGGTGTCAACAGCGGGCTCGATCAGCCAGGCACCCCGGTGTATGCCAAGTGGCACGAGGCAGTGCGCCGCTTCAGCGGCGATCGCCAACCAGCCGATGGCGCGATATGGATGCTGTATTACCCCAATGTGATGCTGGAATGGTATCCCCATGTGCTGATTGTCAGCACCCTGATCCCGCGCGGCCCGCAACTCACCACCAATATCGTGGAGTTCTATTACCCCGAGGAAATCGTCCTGTTCGAGCGTCCATTCGTCGAAGCCGAGCAGGCCGCCTATGCCGAGACGGCAAGCGAGGACGATGAAATCGCCCGGCGCATGGATGGCGGGCGGCTTGCCCTGATGCGCGCAGGCCTGAACGACGCCGGTCCCTATCAGTCCCCCATGGAAGACGGCATGTTGCACTTCCATGAATATCTGCAACGCAAGCTCGGTGGCCACCCACGGCTCGGGGCAGCGGCAGGGCGCAGCGATCCATGGCCGGCACCCTGATCAGTGCGCCGGCGCTGGCGCCTCATCTGCGTGATCCCGACTGGATCATCGTCGATTGCCGCCATGACTTGAGTGCACCGCAGGCCGGCCGTGAGGCCTTTCAGGCCGGGCATATTCCGGGGGCGACGTTCATGCATATGGACGAGGATCTATCCTCGCCCGCCGATGGCCGCAATGGCCGACATCCCTTGCCCGACCCGCACCAGTTGGTCAGCCGCTTGAACGCCGCCGGCATCGGTGCGCACACTCAGGTGGTGGTCTACGATGCCCATGGCGGCATGATGGCCGCGCGCTTGTGGTGGCTGCTGCGCTGGATAGGCCATGACGCTGTTGCGGTCCTCGATGGCGGCCTGCCGGCGTGGTTGGCGGCCGGCCTTGCCCTCGAACCCGGTTCACCCACGCCACGCCAGGTGAGCACCACACCGCTCGTCGTTCGCTTGCGTCCATGGGTGGTGCGCTGCGATCAAGTGCTTGCAGATCTGCAGGCACGCGCCAGCACCGCGACGAGCGCGGACGGATTCCTTCTGGTCGATGCGCGCGCCGCGACGCGCTTTCGCGGGGAAAACGAAACCCTCGATCCGGTCGGCGGGCATGTGCCTGGAGCCATCAACCGGCCCTTCGTCGACAATCTTGCTGACGCCCGGTTCAAAAGTGCCACAGACTTGCGCGCCGACTGGCTCACCGTGCTCGGCGGGCAGGACGCGCATGCGGTCGTCCATATGTGCGGATCGGGTGTGAGCGCCTGCCACAATGTGCTTGCCATGGAGCTTGCGGGCTTGCGTGGCAGCCGACTGTACGCAGGGTCCTGGAGCGAATGGTGCGCCGACCCGGCCCGGCCGGTCGCCACCGGGGAGGTGCGGTGAAACAGTACCTTGAACTGATGCAGCATGTGCTCGATGCTGGCCATGAGAAATCTGATCGAACAGGCACCGGGACGCTGTCGGTCTTTGGTGCGCAAATGCGGTTTGACTTGAATGCCGGCTTCCCGCTGCTCACCACCAAGAAGCTGCACATGAAGTCCATCCTGTACGAGCTGCTCTGGTTTCTGCGCGGCGACACCAATGTCCGTTGGTTGCAGGAACAGGGCGTCTCCATCTGGGACGAGTGGGCCGATGCCGATGGCGATCTCGGACCGGTCTACGGTCATCAATGGCGCAGTTGGCCCAAACCCGATGGCGGCACGATTGATCAGATCGCCCAGGTGATTGCCGATATACGCCGCAATCCGGATTCGCGCCGGCTGATCGTCTCGGCGTGGAATCCAGTGGATGTTCCGCGCATGCGCCTGCCGCCCTGTCATGCGCTGTTTCAGTTCCACGTTGCCGCCGGGCGCCTGTCCTGCCAGCTCTATCAGCGCAGCGCCGATATTTTTCTGGGTGTACCGTTCAACATCGCCTCGTACGCCCTGCTCACGCACATGGTGGCGCAGGTATGCGGATTGCAGGCCGGTGAATTCATTCACACGCTGGGCGATGCCCACCTTTACCTGAACCACATCGACCAGGCCCGCCTGCAACTTCAACGTGCGCCGCGGGCGCTGCCCCGGCTGCAGATTGCCCCAGAAGTGCAGTCAATCGATGCGTTCCAGTTCGAGCATTTCAAACTCGAGAACTACGACCCGCATCCGCATATCAAAGCACCCGTTGCGGTATGAGCAGCACCCGGCCGCAGATCAGCATCATTGCGGCACTCGCGCGTAATCGGGTGATCGGACGCGGCAATGCCATGCCCTGGCATCTGCCGCAAGACCTGCGCCGCTTCAAAGCATTGACCCTGGGAGCGCCCATCATCATGGGTCGCAAGACGCAGGAAGCGATCGGTCGGGTATTGCCCGGTCGCAGCAACATCGTCATATCACGGCACGCCGAGGTCTGCGCGGGGTGTCTGCGGGCGCAGTCGATCGAGGAGGCGCTCGCGCTCGCGCAACCGGCACCCCAGGTGCATGTGATCGGTGGGGCGCAGATCTATGCGCTTGCCTTACCACTGGCGGACATTCTGCACCTGACCGAAATCGATGCCGAATTCGATGGTGACACCTGGTTTCCACCGATCGAGCCGGAGCAGTGGCAGCTTGTCAGCCACGAGCCGCACAGCGCCGAAGGCGCGGCCGGTTTCAAGTTCGCTTTTGCAGACTACGTGCGCCGGCGCGCGCCCTGACGCTGCGGCACCTCGCTCAAACCGTGTCGGTGTAGGTCTGCTCCAGAGCGCCGCGTGCCTCGTCAATCGCCGCCGCCAGTTCATCGCGCCGCTGCGCCGCCTCGCCTGCCTGGCGCTCGATGGCCCCGGCAATATCGACCACCCGAACGGCGCCCAGATTGAGGGCGAGGCCCTTGATTGAATGCGCGGCACGCTGCACCTCGACCCGGTTTTGCGCCGCGATCGACTGGTCAAGGCGATGCATGACGCGACGTGCTTCGCGACCAAAAACGGCCACCAGTTCAGCGCGCTGGGTTGCACCTATCAGCAGCAGTTCGGCCATGCGCCGCTCGCTGAGAATGGGCGGAGTCGTATCAAAATTGGCGGTCGCGCCGGTGGCAGTGTTCATGCGACCGCTCGGCGCCACCTGGCGCACACCCATGGGTGTTCTGCGTTCGTCGGAACGCTGACCCCGCTCAGCCGGACTCCAGCGATCCAGTATCGCGCGCAGGGCCAGGCGCTCAAGCGGTTTGGTCAAAAAGTCATTCATCCCGGCAGCCAGACAGGCGTTGCGGTCCTCGACCATGGCATTGGCAGTCATCGCGACAATGGCCAGTTCGGCAGCGCTGCAGCCAGGCAATTCACGAATCCGGCGGGTCGCCTCCAGTCCGTCCATCTCCGGCATTTGCATGTCCATGAACACAAAGTCCGGCCGCTCGCGGGTCACCGTGGCGAGCGCCTCAAGACCGGTGCCAACCACTTCCACCGCACATCCCAGGCGCTCGAGCATGCGTCGGGCAAGCAGTTGATTGATTTCGTGGTCTTCGGCCAGCAACACCTGCAAAGGGCGGTTCGATGGTGCGGGGGGCGCATGACCGACGACAAGTACACGTTCTTCTGCATTACCGGCATTTCCTACATTTCCTACATTTCCTAAAATTCCAGCATTTCCTGCATTACCGGCATTAGCTGCGATCACTGCAGCACCAGCGTTGCCTGCATTCATCGCGCCCATTGGGCCCATTGTGCGCGTCGTGTCCGGTGCGCTCATTGGCTTTGGTGCGCTCGCTGCATCCGTCGCACTTGCGGTGTCCGGTGGGCTTGCCGCGCCTGTTGCGCTTGCTGCGTCCGTTACGATCGCAGTGTCCGCTGCGCTTGCTTCAGCCGGCATGTCCTGTGCGGGTGTGGTGATGCCCTGCGACGTGCGGCCAGCGCGCCCCGGCGGCACGATCCCGGCCAACGCGTCAGTGAAGGCATACGACTTCACCGGTTTCACCAGCACATGATCGTAACCGGCGGCGAGCAGCCCCAATTGCCGCTTGGAGAGGGTGGCGAGCAATACCGTACGCACGCGCTCACCACCCGGGCTGCCGCGCACTCGGCCGATCAAGGGCTCACTCCCCTGCGCCTGCCCGGCAATGCTGACCACCAAAACATCGGGCAGTCCATGCTCATCGATGCATTGCAGGGCCTGCGCGACATCGCCAACGGCGGTGGTTCCCAGGCCGGCCTGAGCCGCCCACTGAACGAGGATCTGACGTGCCGTCGCGTTGGGTTCCACCAACAGCATCTGCGCGCTGGTAACCACCGGTCGCGGCGCCGTGATCGCGGCAGGGTCCGCCAGCTGCAAGGTCCCCCCACCGGGCACAGGCAGCGCCGCCACGGCCGTGCCAGCCACCGCCGGCGCATCAGCCACGCCCAGATCGGCACGGAAGGTGAACACCGATCCCTTACCAAGCACTGACTCGACCGTGACATCACCTCCCATCATGCGGGCGAGCCGGCGGCAAATCGCCAGTCCGAGTCCCGTCCCGCCATAGCGCCGTGTGGTCGAGGAGTCGGCCTGGGTGAAAGGTTCGAACAAGCGGTCGATCTTGTCAGAGGCAATACCGATCCCGGTATCGCTCACGCTGAACTCAAGCGTGATCCGCGTACCGTTGCGGGCGATCGGGCGCAAGCGGGCAACCACCTCGCCACTTTCGGTGAATTTGATGGCATTGGACAGCAGGTTAAGCAGCACCTGCCGCACCCGCGCAAGATCGCCAACCAGCAGCTTCGGTACAGCCGGATCGATGACGTAGAGCAATTCGAGTCGTTTGTTGCGCGTACGGCCGCCAAGAATGTCGATGGCGTCTTCCATTGCGCGATCGATGAGGAAGGGCATTGCTTCCAGTTCGAGGCGGGCAGCATCGATCTTGGAGAAGTCGAGCACGTCGTTGATCAGCGCGAGCAGGCTCTCACCCGAGGTCCGGATGATCTCGGTGTATTCCTGTTGTTCATCTGACAAAGGCGTTTCGAGCAATAGCGACGTGGTGGCAATCACGCCATTCAATGGCGTGCGGATTTCATGGCTCATGGTGGCGAGAAATTCCGACTTCACGCGCGCTGCCTCAAGCGAACGGCGATTTGTTTGCTGCAAGAGTTTTTCGCGCTCGACCCGATCGGTGACATCGGTTGCACTGCCCAGCGCACCCAGCGCACGTCCGCGCGCATCGCGGGTTGCGGTCGCCGTGACTGCCAGAAAAACGCGCCGATCATCACGCGTGCGCCACAGAGTCTGTGAGCTCCATACCCCGGCGCTGTGCAGCAGCTCCTCAAACGTGATCGCATCCTGGTGGCGATCGCGCCCGGCTGCAAAATCAAGAAAGTGCCGCCCGATCATATCGGCTGGCTCATAGCCAAGCACCGCCAACGCTCCGCGCCGATTGACAAAGGTAAAGCGGCCGTTGACATCCAGTGCCCAGATCAGGTGATTGGATGTCTCGACCAGTTCGCGGTAATGGCGCTCGCGCAAACCCAGATCACGCTCCAATGCCTTG
Source organism: uncultured Pseudomonadota bacterium (assembly GCA_903921325.1). Classification (GTDB taxonomy): domain Bacteria; phylum Pseudomonadota; class Gammaproteobacteria; order Burkholderiales; family SG8-39; genus CAIXPL01. The sequence continues at coordinate 170,969 of CAIXPL010000037.1, read as the reverse complement.
CGCTGCGAGATCTCGGTGATCATCCCGACAAAGCGCAGCGGTTCGCCGCCTTGGTCACGCACCGTGGTTGCCCGGCCATGAACCCAGACATAGGAACCATCGGCTGCACGCAACCGATACTCATGATCAAAACGCACGTCATCATCCAGATGAAGGCGCTGCGCCTCGCGCATGCGCACCTGGTCGGCCGGATGGAGGCTTGCCTCCAAAATCATCTGGGCAGTCAGGTCAGCCTGTGGCGGATAACGGAGGATTTCGCGCAGGCGGGCTGAGAAATACACCTCGCCGCTGACGAAATTCACGTCCCATATGCCTGAGTCGATCGCGCGCAGGGCAAGCGCCGCCTGCTCGGCATTGGCGGCCTGGCTGCGCTCGCGCCGGGCCGCCTGACTGCGGGCGACCAGCCAGGCAACGCATGCGCCCGCTCCCGCTGCCAGCAACAGACCGGCGATCAGGGATGCGGTGGGCAAAGCCTCAACCAACGCGTTCACCTCGCAGGCGCGACTCACCGGGCACACCGGCGAGTCGCGTGACGACCGCAGCCAGGGCTGCACCATCCGTGGCAGTTGCGACCACCGCCTCGCAACCGGCACGGTGCGCACGCCAGCGTTGTACTGCCGAGGGCTGCGGCGCATACAGAATGCGCGCCGGTGCTCCCGGGCCGAGCCGGGTCCCCACGGTGCGTGAAAGCGTAAACGCTGCGCCATCGGGCAAGGTCAGATCGATCAGTATGCAGGCGTAGTCGCGCTCGATCAGCCGTGCCATGGCACGCTCGGGTGTGTCGACACAATCGAGCGCGTGTCCACTGGGGCGCAGCGCGATCTCAGGTGCGGCCGGATCAGGCTGACCTTCGGACTGGGTGATCGCGCTGACAATCAATAGCGGCCGCGCCCGGCTGGCAATGGTCTGCGCAGACCGAGTGGCAGCGGTAGCCGGCGACTGACCGCCAGCGGCGGGCTGGGCAGGTGTGCGCATTGTGGGCAGGGTTTGAGTTTCCTCGGTGCCGAGCAAGGGGGCGCGGCGCGCCCCGGCCTGCTGGGTCGCCACCCCGTGGGTGAGAAATCCCAGACCGCTGTCCATTGCCTTGAACAACCGCGCCCAATGCAGGGGACGCGCAATGGTGGGCCAGCCCTCGGGATGCTCGGTATCGGCAACCAGCAACACGTTGATCGGGGTCGCGGCGAGTCGTGCCTTCGCCTCGGCAATGCACTCGGCCTGGGCACCGTCGACCAGCAACAAATGACCTTGTTCACCGGGCTCTGCACGCCGGTAGCTGGGGCTGCGCCGCAATGACAGATTGAACACGCTCCCCAGCATGATGCGCTCGGTCGTGTTGAAGCCCATCACCTCGACCCGATAGATTCGCTCCATGATTCAATCATCCAATGCCACGGGTACCGGCACTCACGGGCCGACCGGGCTGGCGGCCAATCCGCGGGCCGGCGGCAGCGTGACGCTGACACGGCTGCGCAGCGCGCCGAGCAGTTCGACCGCCGAGCGAAAGCGCGCGACCGGCTGCTTGGCGAGCAGACGGTCGAGCACGTCCTGCACATGCGACAGGCGGGCAGGCAAGCGCGGCACCGGCGAATGGATTTGCTGATAGATGATTGCCTCGGGGCGACTGGCCGTGTAAGGGCGCTTGCCGGTGAGCATCTCATGGAAAATGATGCCCAGACTGTAGAGATCACTGCGTGCATCGACCGGCCAGCCGCGCGCCTGTTCCGGGCTCATGTAATAGGGTGTCCCATAGACCAGTCCTTGCTGTGTGTGGGTGAGCCGGGTGGACACCTGTTTTGCAATGCCGAAGTCGGCCACCACCAGCATGCCATCGGCGCGAAACATCAGGTTCTCCGGTTTCAGGTCGCGATGGATAATGCCGCGATGGTGAATCGCCGTCAGTCCGAGCGCAATCTGGCTCAGATAGTGCAGCGCCTCATCGGCACCCAGGCCATCGGCAATGCGCTCGCCCAGATCGCCGCCGGACAGGTACTCCATGGCGATGTAGGCACCATCCTCGGCAAAGCCCTGCTCATAAATCTGCGCAACGTTTGGATGACGTACCTGAGCAATCAATGCATATTCCTGCAAGAACCGTTGCAACATGTCCTCATCGGTATTGATCGGGACCATCTTGAGCACCCGGGTCTCACCGGTTTCGTCATGACGCGCCAGATAAACCTTTGACATCCCGCCGGTGCCCAGCATGGCAAGCTGGCTATAGCCTTCGACCTGCGGCAAGGCATTCTGACTGCGCGGCTGATGCGCCATCCTGTGCTGAGCATCACCGGCGGCATCCGGGTACGCAAGGTAGGCGCGCAATTCATTACCGGCAATTGCCTCATGCAATGCCAGGTGCACGTCCGACCCGCTGGAGAACTGGCCCGCGCTGCGCTCGAAGCCGGCAATTTCAATCAAGGTGCGCAAGCGGTCGTCACGTGCCAGGGTAAAGGTCGCGGCGCGTCCGACCAGAAATCCTTTACCGGCGGCGCGCAGCGTATCCGGATCAACCGCAATCGACCAGCCCGCCGGCCCAACCTGCCGCTCGACTTGAATCAAGTCCTCGACGATGGCCGCAATTGCCTCATCACTCGCGCGCCCATTGGGACCATCGACCGGGCAGGCGCCGATCGCCACGCCAATCGACACACCCGGATCGGCATGTGCGCCGAACCGCTCCGAGAGATCGATTCTTACCTGCTCCGTGGCCAGCAACAGGGCGAGACCGGCGCGGGCCGCGCGCTCGGCATGCGTCAGGTGGCCCGGCCCCAGAGAATCAAAGCACGCCAGACCGTACTGCGGCAGGTAGCGCAGCACACGCCCCTGTTCGGACTCGATCGCATGGGTCAGATGAGACTGCCAGATCGCCTGCGCCTGCTCGCGCTCGAGCGCGCTCAGCGGATCGCCGACCCCCGCCGGATGACGCAGGACCAGTCGCAGGATGGTGCAATTCTCAGTCAGATTCGCAGTGGTCCGGGCAAACCGCGAAACGCCACCGGGTGACAACGGCTCGGTGTGCGCGCGACCTTCGGGCGTGCGCAGGCTGCGCGCGCGCGAGATGCGCGCCGACACGGCCCGCAACAGTTCCGCACGCTCGACGGGTTTAGGCAGAAAATCATCTGCGCCAAGGTTCATCGCGCGGCGAAACGGCTCGCGTCCTTCCATGGCACTCAAGCAGATGACGGGTACCAGACCGGTAGCCGCCGTCGCGCGCAGGCCTTCGAGCAATGCAAATCCATCCATGCGTGGCATGCTCAGATCGGCAATCACCAGATCATAGTGCTCGGCGCGCGCCAGCGTCAGTGCGTGCTCGCCATCGGCGGCCGTGGACACCTCATGGCCGGCGGTCTCCAGGTGGAGACCGACCAGGTGGGTCACGGTCGGGTCATCATCGACGACAAGGATCTTCGCCACGGACGTTACTCGATTTGCACAGGGAAGCGGATAATCACTGTGCCAGAGTACCGTGCAGCGGGCGAGTCTGAACGTCGAACAAGTGGGGAATTCGACCCCATTGCGATCAATTCGACCACTGATTGGGATAAAACGCCTAAATCTTCACATAAGCGGCCGCCGCCAATCTGCCCTCCCATGCGCCTGCGGCGTGCTCGATCAGCTCAGGGCGACAGGTCTGCTTGCCAGTCGCGGTAGCACGCGCGCACCCGATGCAGGTGCGGCGTGCCCGATCGGTTCAGGTGCGCGGTAGCGTCACGCCGCGCTGGCCCTGATATTTGCCGCCGCGATCACGATAGGAGGTTTCGCACACTTCATCGGCGCCGATAAAAATGAACTGCGCCACGCCTTCGTTGGCATAGATGCGCGCCGGTAGCGGGGTGGTGTTGGAGAACTCCAGGGTGACATGCCCTTCCCACTCGGGCTCAAGCGGGGTCACGTTCACGATGATGCCGCAGCGGGCATAGGTCGACTTGCCCAGACAGATGGTGAGCACATCGCGCGGGATGCGGAAGTACTCGACCGTACGCGCGAGCGCGAAGGAATTGGGCGGAATGATGCAGACCGGTCCCTGCACATCGACAAAGGAGCGCTCGTCAAAGTGTTTGGGATCAACGATGGTCGAATTGATGTTGGTGAATATCTTGAATTCACTCGAACAGCGCACGTCGTACCCATAGCTTGACGTGCCGTATGAAATGATGCGCTCACCGGCGAGCGCACGTACCTGGCCGGGCTCGAACGGCTCGATCATGCCGTGCTGCTCGGCCATCTGCCGGATCCAGCGGTCGGATTTGACGCTCATGTGTTCTGCACCACGATCTTGGGGAAACGGGCAGTCATGTCGCGATCCATGTCGGCAATTTTCACGGCAACCCGGCGCGCAATGGTGCGGTAGGTCTGGGCGATCGCCCCGTCAGGATCGGCCACGACCGTGGGGGTGCCGGAATCGGCCTGCTCACGAATGCGAATATCAAGCGGCAACTGACCGAGCAGTTCGACGCCATAGTCCTGCGACATCTTTTGTGCACCGCCGGCACCAAAGATAGGCTCGGCATGACCACACTGCGAGCACACATGCATGCTCATGTTCTCGACCAGACCGAGAATCGGGATGTTGACTTTCTCGAACATCTTGAGGCCCTTGCGCGCATCGAGTAGCGCAATATCCTGCGGCGTGGTGACAATCACCGCACCGGTCACCGGCACCCGCTGCGACAAGGTGAGCTGAATGTCGCCGGTGCCCGGTGGCAGATCAACCACCAGATAGTCAAGATCGCGCCAGCGGGTCTGGCGCAGCAACTGCTCGAGTGCCTGAGTCACCATGGGGCCGCGCCACACCATCGGCGAGTCGCTCGACGGGATGAGAAATCCGATCGAACTGGCCTGGATGCCATGGCCCATCATCGGTTCCATGGTGTTTTCCTGCTTCGACTCGGGCCGCCCGGTGATGCCGAGCATGGTCGGCTGCGACGGTCCATAGATGTCAGCATCGAGCATGCCAACGCTGGCCCCTTCAGCGGCCAGGGCAAGGGCCAGATTGACCGCCGTGGTCGATTTCCCTACCCCGCCCTTGCCCGATGCCACCGCGATGATGTTCTTTACCCCGCTCACCAGGTTCACACCGCGCTGCACGACATGGCTTGCAATGCGCGAACTGACCGCGATGTCGGCTGCGTTGACCCCGATGCGCTGCAATGATTCAGTCGCCTGCCGGCGCAAGCCCTCGAACTGGCTGCGGCCCGGGTAGCCCAGCTCGATATCGACCGCGACGCGGTCAGCCTGAACGCGCACCGTCTTCACCGACTTGTCACTGATCAGATCGCGCCCGGTGTTCGGGTCGATCACTTGCGCCAGCGCATCGCGCACTGCCTGTTCGGTGACAGCCATGCAGGAATCCTTGATGATGACAGAGCCGTAAACTATAGCACCCGCTCTGCGCCGACCTCGTCGGGCGATCCTGAACCGCTACAATGTCGCCCCATGAAACCTCGCCGCCTGTTTGTCACCACCGCCCTGCCCTATGCCAATGGTTCGTTCCATATCGGGCACATCATGGAATACATCCAGGCCGATATCTGGGTGCGTGCGCAGCGCATGGCCGGCCATGAGGTGCATTTCATTGGTGCCGACGATGCCCATGGCGCACCGATCATGCTCAAGGCCGAGGCCGAAGGCATCACCCCCGAGGCGCTGGTGGCGCGTATCGCTGCCGAACGTCCACGCTATCTGAACGGGTTTCATATTCAGTTCGACAACTGGCATTCGACGCATTCGGCCGAGAACACCACCTTATCGCAGGGCATCTACAAGCGCCTGAAGGCGGCCGGATTCATCAGCTCGCGCCCGGTCGAGCAGTTCTACGATCCGGTCAAGGGGATGTTTCTGGCCGATCGCTATATTAAGGGCGAATGCCCCAATTGCGGCGCGCAAGACCAGTATGGTGATGCCTGTGAGAATTGCAGCAGCGTATACCCGCCCACCGAGCTGAAAAATCCCCGCTCCACGCTCACCGGCGCGGTGCCTGAGTTGCGCAGCTCCGACCACTTCTTTTTCCGCCTGTCCGATCCGCAATGCATCGCCTTCCTGCGTAACTGGGTCAATCGCGGCCAGTTGCAACCGCAGGTAGCCAACAAGGCGCGTGAATGGCTCGACGGGCCACAGGGTCTGGGTGACTGGGACATCTCACGCGACGCGCCGTATTTCGGCATCGAGATTCCCGATGCCCCGGGAAAGTATTTTTATGTCTGGCTCGATGCGCCGATTGGCTATTTTGCCAGCCTGAAGAACTACTGCGACCGCACCGGGCTTGATTTTGCCGAGTTCACCGACCCTGAGCGCGCGCAGGCCGCCGGCACCGAGATGATCCATTTCATCGGCAAGGACATCATTTATTTTCACACCTTGTTCTGGCCGGCCATGCTGCAGTTTGCCGGCTACAAGGTGCCCGATGCCATCAATGTGCATGGGTTCATCACCGTGTCGGGCGAGAAGATGTCGAAATCGCGCGGCACCGGCATCTCACCGCTTCGCTACCTCGACATTGGTATGAACCCCGAGTGGCTGCGCTATTACATCGCAGCGAAGCTCAACGCCCATGTCGAGGATGTCGATTTCAATCCGGACGATTTTGTGGCAAGGGTGAACGCCGATCTGATCGGCAAATACGTCAACATCGCCAGCCGTGCCGCGCCGTTCATCACCCGCCATTTCAATGGCCAACTCGCCTCGCCGCAGGCGATCGAGGCGGCCGGCGTGGCGCTCGATGGCGCCGATGCGGCGCAGACCTGTACCCAGATGATCGAAGCGGTGCGCGAGTCCTATGAGACACGCGAGTACGGGCGCGCAATCCGCACCACCATGGCCTACGCTGACCGGGTCAATCAGTATGTCGATCTGCATCGTCCGTGGGAGCTGGCACGGCGGCTGGAACGTGATCCGGCGCTCGCTGACCCTGCCGCCAAGGCGGCCGTACGTGCCCAACTGCACGCAGTGTGCAGCGAGTGCCTGATTGCATTTCATCACCTCACCCTGATGCTCAAACCGGTCTTGCCGGCGCTCGCACAGGCCGCCGAGCAATTTCTCCAGGTAGGCGCATTGCGCTGGGTCGATGCCGACCAGCGGCCGCAGACGATCGGCCAGTACAGCCACCTGATGTCACGGGTGGAGTCGCGGCACATTGATGCGCTGTTTGACCTGCCTGTCGCCAAGGAGACACCGATGCCATCATCCGCCCCGGGCAGCACGGCAGCGCCAGGTGCTGCCACCAGCGCTGCGACGCTCGCGGCTGCGAACGAAACGAATGCGCCAGTTGCACCTGCAGCAGCTACCGCTGCGGCAGCCTCCCCGGCGACGGCAGCGGCCCCGGACAAGGCCGCCGTGGCCGGTGCATCCAGTGCGAGCGCCACGATATCGATCGATGAATTCAGCCGCGTCGAACTGCGGGTCGCGCGCATCGTGCGCGCGCAGGCGGTCGAGGGCGCCGACAAACTGTTGCAACTCACCCTCGACATCGGATCGGGCACCCGCAACGTGTTTGCCGGAATCAAGAGTGCCTATGATCCGGCGCAGCTGGAAGGCAGGCTCACGGTCATGGTGGCCAATCTGGCACCACGCAAAATGAAATTCGGTCTCTCCGAAGGGATGGTGCTGGCCGCATCATCCGAGCCAGGCGCCGGTGGCCCTGCGGGCATCTTTCTGCTCTCACCCGATAGCGGCGCGGTGCCGGGCATGCGCATCAAATAGCCGCTCAGGCGTAATCGACCCGCACGTTCTCCGGCCGTAACCAGGCCCTGAGCTGGTCAATCAATTGCTCATCCGGTGTCACCTGCCACTCGGCCCCGAGACGTGCCAGACAGGCCGCGCCATTGCGATGGTAGGCGATGGTGACCGGCAACGCGCCCTGACGGAACGGACCGAGCACTTCCTGCAAGCGGCGCGTATTGGCCTCGCCATTCATCGACAGCCGCAGTCCCTTGCCGTAGCGGGCACGAAACGCTGCCAGGTCGAGCAAACGCTCTGCCGTCACCCGCTGCCCACCGGAGAAGTCATCACGTTGCACCTTGCCCTGGATCACCAGCGGCCGATCATCGCGAATCTGCTCGCGATGTGCTTCGTATAACTCCTGAAACGCCATGACTTCGATCTGCGCAGTGCCATCATCGAGCACGATCACCGCCATGCGACCGCGCCGCGTCATCTGAATGCGTGAACTGGCAACCACCCCGGCGAGCATCACCGGCTCGGGCCGTGGCTGCAACGCGCTCAGTGGCGATCGCACCACCTGGCGCAGTTCTGCCGCGTGAATGTCAAACGGATGCGCACTGAAATAAAAGCCGAGCGCCGCTTTTTCTTCCTGCAAACGCACCCGCTGATCCCAGTGCGGTGCGCTCACCAGATCGATTGCACCACCACCGCCTGTCGCGGACTGGTCATCGCCAAACAGGCTGTTTTGCTGCGCATCGCGCTCGGCTTGCTCGGCTGCCGCGATGGCCCGCTCGACGGAAGCAAGCAGCTGTGCCCGGTGGTCGCTCAAGGTGTCGAACGCGCCGGCACGGATCAGGGCTTCAATCGAACGCCGATTGACTGCGCGCCTGTCGATGCGTCGGCAGAAATCAAACAGGTCGCGAAACGGCCCTGCCGCACGCGCCGCGACGATGGCATTGATGGCCGACTCGCCGGTGCCCTTGACCGCCCCCAGACCAAAACGCACCGTGCGCGCATCGACTGGCACAAAGCGATATTCCGATGCGTTCACATCCGGTCCGAGCACCTGCAGGTCAAGCAACTTGGCGTCGTTGACAAACTGATGGACCTTGTCGGTGTCATCCATCATGGCCGACAGATTGGCGGCCATGAATGGTGCCGGATGGTGGGCCTTGAACCACGCAGTCTGGTAGGCCACCAGGGCGTACGCCGCAGCGTGCGATTTGTTGAAACCGTAGCCGGCAAACTTTTCCATCAGGTCGAACAGCTCGCTCGCCCGTCCCGCTTCAACGTCCTTCTCTTTGGCACCGGCAACAAAAATGTCACGGTGCTTGGCCATTTCTTCGGGCTTTTTCTTGCCCATGGCCCGGCGCAGCAAATCGGCGCCACCGAGCGAATAACCGCCAATCACCTGGGCGATCTGCATCACCTGTTCCTGATAGACCATGACGCCATAGGTCTGGCCGAGGATGGGTTCGAGGCGCGGGTCCAGATAGGTCACCACCTCGCGGCCATGCTTGCGGTCGATGAACTCGGGAATCAGATCCATCGGGCCGGGCCGGTACAAGGCGACCAGGGCGATGATGTCCTCGAAGCGGTCAGGACGCGCCCGCTTCAGCAGGTCGCGCATGCCGCGCGATTCGAACTGGAACACGGCGGTGGTATTGCCCTCGGCAAATATCCGAAACGCGGCCGGATCATCGAGCGGGAGCGTCTCCAGGGCGATCACATTGCCCGCATTCAACCGTTCGATGAAGCGCAGCGTCAGGTCAAGAATGGTGAGGGTCGTCAAACCCAGAAAGTCAAACTTGACCAGACCGATCGCCTCGACATCATCCTTGTCAAACTGCGACACCACGCTGTCGGCACCTTGTGCAGCATACAGGGGGCAAAAATCGGTCAGCTTGCCAGGGGCAATGAGCACACCACCCGCGTGCATACCGACATTGCGCGTGAGACCCTCCAACTGCTCGGCGAGCACCAGCAGCTCACGGGTTTCCTCGTCTTCGGCCTCACGCTCGGCCAGCCGCGGCTCCATCTCGCGCGCCATTTGCAAGGTAATGAGCTTGCCGGGTTGAAACGGAATCAGCTTGGCGAGCTCGTCAGTACGGCCGTAGTTCCAGTCCATCACTCGCCCGACATCGCGCACCACCGCCTTGGCCGCCATGGTGCCAAAGGTGGCAATCTGCGACACAGACTCCGCGCCGTATTTCTTCTTCACATAGTCGATGACCCGATCGCGCCCCGCCTGGCAGAAATCGATGTCGAAATCAGGCATCGATACCCGTTCAGGATTCAGGAATCGCTCAAACAGCAGGTCATAGCGCAGCGGGTCAAGATCGGTGATGCCCAGGGCATAGGCCACCAATGACCCGGCACCGGAACCGCGCCCGGGTCCGACCGGAACACCGTTGCGCTTGGCCCAGTTGATGAAATCAGCGACGATCAGGAAATAGCCTGGAAACCCCATTTGAATAATGGTTTTTGCTTCGAAATGCAGTCGCTCGTGATAGCGCGGCAGCGCTTCGGCGCGATCCGCAGCGAGCGGGTAGAGCGCTTCCATACGGCGCGCGAGACCGAGCTCGGCCTGCTGCACCAGAAAATCTTCCAGGGTTACCCCGGGCGGCGTCGGAAACAGGGGCAGACGGTTTTTGCCCAGTTCCAGCGAAAGATTGCAACGTTGCGCGATTTGCACGCTATTGGCGAGCGCCGCGGGCACATCGGCAAACAGACTCTGCATGTCGGTCTGACTGTAGAACCAGCTCTGCGGCGTGCAATTGCGCACACGGCGGCGGTCCGACAGCACATGGCCCTCGGCGATGCACACGCGGGCCTCGTGCGCCTTGAATTCATCGGCGCTGAGAAACTGCACCGGATGGGTTGCCACTACCGGTAAACCGAGCCGGGACGCCAGGTTGATCGCACCATCGACATAGTCATCGGTGCCCGGTGCGCCGGCCCGCTGCAGTTCGATATAGAACGCATCGGGGAAGATGGCCGCCCATTCAGCGGCCAGGCGCTCGGCCAGAGCATCCTGGCCACTGGTCAGAGCCACGCCGATGTCACCGGCCTGGGCACCGGACAGCGCGATCAGTCCGTCGCTCGATGCGGCCAGCCATTCGCGGCGGATCTCGGCACGCCCGCGGTGCGCATTGGTGAGCCAGGCTCGACTCAGCAGCTCGCACAGGCGCAAATAGCCTGCGCGCGAGCGCACCAGCAGCAGCAGCCGGCCGGGCTTGTCCCGATCGCTCTCATTGGTGATCCAGCAGTCCACCCCGATGATCGGCTTGACACCGGCGGCCCGCGCCGCACGATAGAACTTGACCATGCCAAACAGATTGGCCAGATCGGTCAAGGCAAGTGCCGCCATCCCATCGGCCTGCGCCGCTGCAATCAACCGGTCGATACGGACCGTACTGTCGGTGACCGAAAATTCCGAATGCAGCCGCAGGTGTACAAAGGCCGGAGTTGGCATCGCGGGTCAGCGCACTTCGGTCTGTGCTTCGCCCGGTCCGCACGGCTCGATACGGCCGATGTCGAACGCGGTCTCACCGGCCAGACGCAGGGCCGCAAGGGCATTGGCCACAGCGGCCGGGGGTACCACCAGGATCATGCCGATGCCACAGTTGAACACGCGGTGCATTTCTGCATCGGGCACCGCTCCGGCTTGTTGCAGCCATTCAAAAATCGGCATGCGCGGCCACGCGCTGCGCTCAAGCACGGCTTTAGTACCCTCGGGCAATATGCGCGGCACGTTGTCAAGCAAGCCGCCCCCGGTGATATGGGCCACACCGCGCAGATCGATCTGATCGCGTACCGCGAGCACCGATTTCACGTAGATCCGGGTCGGTTCGCACAGGGCATCGGCCAGCGTGCGCCCCGCAAAGGGCATCTGCAGATCATCGCCAGCGCGCTCGACGATGCGCCGGATCAGCGAATACCCATTGGAGTGCGGACCGCTGGAGGCCAGTCCGATCACCCGGTCGCCTACCTCGATGCGCGCTCCGGTGATGATCTGATCGCGCTCGACAATGCCCACCGCGAAGCCGGCGAGGTCATACTCACCGGCCGGGTAACTGTCGGGCATTTCGGCGGTTTCGCCACCAATCAACGCGCAGCCCGCCAGTTCGCAGCCACGTGCCACGCCACCGATCACCGCGCTCGCCTGCTCGACGTCCAGGTGACCACAGGCAAAATAGTCCAGAAAAAACAAGGGCTCGGCACCCTGCACCAGAACATCGTTCACGCTCATCGCGACCAGATCGATGCCCACCGTGTCATGGCGGTTGAGCCGAAAGGCAAGTCGCAACTTGGTACCCACGCCATCGGTTCCGGATACCAGCACCGGCTGACGGTACTTGCTCGACACCTCGACCAGCGCGCCAAATCCGCCAATGCCGGTGAGCACCTCGGGACGCAGAGTGCGCTGCGCAAGCGGCTTGATCCGGCGTACCAGTTCGTCACCCGCATCGATATCGACGCCGGCATCACGATAGTGCAAGGGGCTCGCCGCAGAGGTTGGGCTGTCAGAATTCAAGGTGTGGGCCACAGCAGTGATAGTCTTGGGCCATTCTAATCGATCGCCATTGTGCTCAGTGCTGATGGAGCAACTGCCGCTCATTCTCGCTCCGGCGCCGCCGCCCACTCTCGATAATTTCGTGCCCGGCCGCAATCAGACGGTCGTTGACGCGCTGCGCCGCTTTCTGGCCGATCCTGCAAGCGATCGTTCGATCTATTTGTGGGGCCCGACCGGTGCCGGGCGCAGCCATCTGCTGTCGGCGCTCGCCGAGGCGGCACGCGCCGAGGCCATTGCGGTTTACACCCTGAACGAAATGCCGCCACCGTCAGCCAGGCGCCTGCTGCTGCTCGATGATGTAGATCAACTCGACGTTGATGGTCAGCAGGCGGCCTTTGAACAAATCAACCATGCCCTGCTCCTGGGCGCACGGGTGCTTGCGAGCGGACGCGCACCGGCGCGTTCACTTGAATTGCGCGATGATCTGCGCAGCCGCCTTGCGCAGTGCCTCAATCTTCCGCTGGAACCGCTGAACGAGGCAGACAAACGCGCGGCGCTGAGCTCGCGTGCGCAAGGCGCCGGCGTGCAGCTCGCAGCGAGCCTGCTTGACTATCTGCTGTCACACTCGCCGCGCGACATGGGCCGGCTGATGGCCACCATCGAGGCGCTCGATCGCCGCTCGCTCGTTGATCAGCGCGCCGTCACCCTGCCGCTATTGCGCCAGGTGATGCAGGCACTCGACGAGCAGCGCACGGCGAGCACCCCCACCCCTCACGGCGAACCGGAATAATTCATGAAACTCGCGCTGTTTGATCTCGACAACACGTTGCTTGCCTGTGACAGCGACTATGAATGGGCACAATACCTGATCAACATCGGCATCCTCGATCGCGCCGAGCACGAAGCGCGCAATGACGAGTTTTTCGAGCAGTACAAGGCGGGCACACTGGATATCTACGAATTTCTGGAATTCCAGCTGGCTCCGCTTGCACGCTACCCGCGCACCCAACTGGATCAGTGGCACGAGGAGTTCATGCGTGCGCGCATTCTGCCCAGCATCACGAGCGCAGCGCGCGCCCTGGTGGCGAGCCATCGCGATGCCGGCCACGAGTGCATGATCATCACGGCGACCAACGCATTTGTGACCGCACCGATTGCGCGTGAGTTTGGCGTGCCGACCCTGATCGCGACCGAAATCGAAGAATCCGATGGCCGGTTTACCGGTCGTCCGCGCGGCCTGCCCTCTTTTCGTGAAGGCAAGGTGCGGCGACTGGAGGAGTGGCTGGCCGCGCGTGGCGGCTGGCCGGCCGTGAGCGAGAGCTGGTTCTACAGTGATTCGGCCAACGATCTGCCCTTGCTCGACCGGGTTGACCACCCGGTGGCCGTCGATCCGGATGCGCGCCTGCTGGCCATCGCCAAGGAGCGCGATTGGCCCCTGCTGCATCTGCATGGCAGCGCATGAAACGTCTGGCTATTGCGGGTCTGCTGATCGGTGCTCCGGCCTGCCTGATGCTGGCACTGTTCAGTGGCAGCGTAGCGATCAGCCCGGATCGCTGGTGGCCCATTCTGAGCGGTCACGGTTCGCCCCTGGAAAATGAGATCGTCTGGACACTGCGTGCCTCAAGAGCCCTGGCCGCCTTCACCGTCGGGGGCCTGCTCGCGCTCTCCGGTGGCTTGATGCAGGCGCTGCTGCGCAATCCGCTGGCTGATCCTTATCTGCTGGGGCTCTCGGGCGGCGCCGCGGTCGGTTCGCTCGCCTGCATGCTGTGGCCACTCGGAACGCCGCCGGCAGTGGGCGCGACCATCGGCGCGGCCCTCAGTGCCACCGTGGTCGTGTCTATCGCACATCGCCGCCTGGCACTCGATCCGTATCGACTGCTGCTGGCCGGCGTGGCCATGGCCAGTGGCACGGCCGCCGTCGTGAGCCTGTTGCTGGCGCTCGCCGCCCCGGGGCAGCTACGCGGCATGTTGTTCTGGCTGATGGGCGACCTGTCGGCCAGCGTAGCGAGCCCGCTCGCTGCGCTGGTGCTGGTCGCAGCCGGCGTCGTCAGCGTGTTCCTCGCGCGCGGATTGGACGCGCTGGCCCTTGGGCCGCTCAAGGCAGCCAGCCTGGGCATCGCCGTGCAGCGCACCCAATGGCTGGCGCTCGCCTGTGCCGTGATTGCCACGGCCTGCGCGGTCCTGATCGCCGGCACGCTGGGTTTTGTCGGCTTGGTCGTGCCGCATCTGGTGCGCCTGAGCGGCCACCACCTGCATCGCCAGTTGCTGCCGCTGTCCATCCTGGCGGGCGGCATTCTGCTCACGCTCGCCGATACGGCCGCCCGCAGCATGCTGGCGCCGGCGGAATTGCCGGTTGGTGCCCTGCTGGCACTGCTGGGAGTGCCGGTGCTGCTTGCCCTCGTGCTGCGCCTGCGCTGATGCTGCAAACGCGCGCCCTGTCGATCCGCGTTGCCAACCGCACGCTCGTTGCCGGGCTCGACTGGTCGATGGCTGCCGGCCAATGCTGGGCGCTACTGGGGCGCAACGGCAGTGGCAAGACACTGCTGCTGCAGACCCTGGCTGGACTACGGCCAGCCGCCGCCGGCGACGTATTGCTCACAGGTCGAGCCATACAGCACTGGCCCGCCATTGAGCGCGCGCGCGCGGTGGCCCTGCTCACCCAGGTCGAACCGGTCGATTACTGGGGCAGCGTGGCGGACCATGTCGCACTGGGTTGTCTGCCGCAAACAGAAGCCGGTGGCCGCGGCGCGACGCCGGGCGCGCGCCGCACACCCGGCTTTTCAGGTGCAAGCGATGACGGGTTGCTGAGGCGCCCAGAGGTCGTTGCCCGTGCACTGCGCTGCCTGCATCTGGGCGCACTCGCCGGACGCCCCTGGCATGGGCTCTCAGGTGGCGAGCGTCAACGCACGCGGATCGCCCAGTGCCTTGCCCAGCAGGCGCTGGTGCAGCTCTGGGATGAACCGCTCAATCATCTGGACCCGGCCTACCAGCAGCTGACCCTTGATCTTGCGCAGCGGATGGCCGCCGAGGGGCGCACGGTGGTCCTCAGCGTGCACGATCCGGCGGCGGCGCGGCGCTACTGTACCCATGCTCTTTTACTGTATGATTCAAAGCACTTCACGCTCGGGCCAGTGGCCGAAGTGCTGGATGAAACATCGCTACGGAACTTATATCCGCTTGACCCGCCCGAATTCCCCGATCCACCGCCGGCGACCCCGAACCCGGCACTCTGAACTGCCCGTGGGTCCATCGCGTTGATCAAGCGTCTCATCCGTAAGGTTTTCGGCATCAATCGCCGCGACGATCCCACGGTGCTCAGCGCAGCACAGCATGGCATCGCACGCGATCAGATCAGCAACGGTGCGCGCAAAGTCTGCGAATCATTGCAGGCCAGCGGCTACGCCGCCTATGTCGTGGGCGGCGCTGTACGCGACCTGCTGCAGGGCGTAAAGCCCAAGGATTTCGACGTTGCAACCGATGCCACACCCGAGCAGGTACACCGGGTGATCCGCCGCTCGCGTCTGATTGGCCGCCGTTTCAAGCTGGTGCATGCCCTGTTTGGCGCGGAAACGGTCGAGGTATCGACATTTCGTGCCGGCACCCAGGACGCCGCCGAACCGGTGCCAGACCACGATGCAGCGGTCGATGAGCACGGCCGCGTGCTGCGCGACAATGTCTTTGGTACCCGGGTGCAAGACGCTGCGCGGCGCGATTTCACGATCAACGCACTCTACTACGACCCGGTCAATGAGACCGTGCTCGATTACCACGCCGGCGTAGCCGATCTGCGACGCAAGGCGGTACGCATCATCGGCGATGCCACCCAGCGTTACCGCGAAGATCCGGTACGCATGCTGCGCGCCATACGCTTTGCGGCAAAGCTCGATTTCTCGATCGCCGCCGATACGCGCAAACCGATTGGCGAGCTCACGGACCTGCTCAGGAATGTGCCGGCCTCCAGATTGTTCGAGGAGACTCTCAAACTGCTGCTATCGGGCCACGCCGTTGCCTGTGTACGCAAACTGCGTGAAGAGGGATTGCAACGCGGGGTTCTGCCGATTCTGGACGAAATCGCGGCCGAGGCGCAAAGCGAGCGCTTCCTGCAACTCGCGCTCGCGCAGACCGATCGTCGTCTGCACGAGGACAAACCCATTTCGCCGGCGTTCCTGTTCGCCACCGTGCTGTGGCACGGTGTCCGTCACGCCTGGCACGACGCCATGGACCAGGGTGCGCGTCCCGTGCCTGCGATACAGGACGTAATGGATGGGGTGATCGACCGACACAATGACACTCTGGCCATTCCACGCCGCTTCACCGCCACGATGAAAGAGATCTGGGCGCTGCAACCGCGGCTGGAGGCCAACAGCGGCCGGCGCCCGTACGCACTGCTCGAGCACCCGCGGTTTCGCGCTGCCTATGACTTTCTTGCACTGCGTGCAGAAAGCGGTGAGGTCTCGGCTGAACTGGTCGACTGGTGGACGCGGTTTCAGATCGCGAGCAGCGCAGAACGCGAGCAGATGCTGCTGCCGCAGACCGCAGGCAGCGCTCCGCGCCGTCGACGCCGCCGCCGTCCGGGCAGTGCCCGACCGGATGAGCGCGGTATCAGCACCGGCACAGCGGCGTCGAATGCGGATCAACCGCCTGCAGACGGCCCTGGCGCACTGACCCGGGGCGATGGAGCCAGCCGTGGCCCGGACGCTCTCTGATCGATCGGGGCGGGCAGTTGCACTGCACAGGCAATCCGCTATTGCGACGGTTCGGGCCTATATCGGATTGGGTAGCAACCAGGGCGACAGCGCCAGCCACCTGAGGGACGCGGTGGCTGAATTGGCGCGCTCGCCGGGGGTCGCCGTGGTGGCGCAATCCGGTCATTATCGAAGTGCGCCGCTTGGCTACCTTGATCAGGCCGATTTTCTTAATGCGGTGGTAGCCATTGATACCGCCTTGAGTCCTGCCCCATTGCTCGCCGTGATGCAGTCCATTGAAAACCGGCATGGGCGCGCGCGCAGCTTTCCGAACGCGCCACGCACCCTCGATCTGGATATGCTGCTCTATGGGTCGCAGACGATCAATGAGCCTGATCTGGTGGTGCCGCACCCGCGCCTGACCGAGCGCGCATTCGTGCTGGCGCCGTTGCATGAGATCGCCCCCGAGCTGCGCCTGCCTGACGGGCAAGGGCTGCAGGCAGCGCTGGCAGCCGTGGCAGCACAGCGCGTTGTCCTGCTTGACGATTGAGCGTGAACCCATGCCCGGATTGAGCAAACCGCGGGCACCTGTGGCGGCAAGTGCACCGCGAGCGCGCCTGATTGCGATCGAAGGTGCGATCGGCGCTGGCAAGACCAGTCTGGCGCGCCGTCTGGCTGCGCATCTGGGTGCCGAGCTCCTGCTCGAGCAGCCCGATGACAATCCGTTTCTGGCGCGCTTTTATGCCGAAGGCGCCCGCCACGCGCTTGCCACCCAACTGTGCTTTCTGTTTCAGCGCATCGATCAGTTTCGTGACTTGGCGCAGCCCGACCTGTTCCAGAGCGGCACAGTGGCCGACTTTCTGTTCGACAAAGACCCGCTGTTTGCCCGTCTGACCCTGTCCGATGACGAATTGCAGCTCTATGAGCGCATCTATGCAACGCTCAAGCCGCAGGCTCCGCTACCCGATCTGGTGGTGTTCCTGCAAGCACCGGTGAGCGTGCTGCAAGCGCGCATCGAGCGGCGTTCGCGACCCTATGAGCGTTCGCTTACCGAGGGCACGGGTGCGCGCTACCTGGGCAGTCTGGTCGATGCCTATAACCGCTTCTTTCACAATTACGAGGAGGCTCCGGTGTTCATCGTCAACTGTGAGCACCTCAATCTGGCTGACAATGACGCGCATTTTCAATTGCTGGTCGATCGCATGACTCAGATGCGCGGAATGCGCGAATATCTGAACGCCGAAGACATCTAGCCGGGCCTGCCGATGGACATCATTGAAACCATTCCCGAGATGCACCGCTGGCGGCGCGCTGGCGGGCGCGTTGCCTGCGTGCCGACCATGGGCAATCTGCACGCGGGTCACCTCGATCTGGTGCGCATCGCGCGCGAACACGCCCCGCAGGTGGTGGCCACGCTGTTCGTCAACCGCCTGCAATTCCTCCCTGGCGAGGATTTCGAGCGCTACCCGCGCACCTTCGAGGCCGACTGTGCGGCACTGAGCAAAGCGGGGGTGGCAGCGTTGTTCGCGCCGCAGGAGCAAACGCTCTATCCCGAACCGCAGACTCTGAAGGTGGTACCGCCGGCGGAACTGACCAATCAGCTCGAAGGCGTGTTTCGGCCGGGGTTTTTCACCGGCGTGGCCACCGTGGTGGCGAAGCTTTTCAACATCATTGCCCCCGAGATTGCCGTGTTTGGCAAGAAGGATTATCAGCAATGCCTGGTGATCCGCCACATGGTGCGCCAACTGGCACTGCCCATCGATATCGTGACCGGCGAGACCGTCCGCGCCAGTGACGGACTTGCACTGTCGTCGCGCAATGGCTACCTGTCGAGCGAGGAACGCGGCCGCGCAGCGCATCTGCATCGAACCCTGCAGCGCCTCGGTGAAGCACTGCGCGCCGGTGAGCAGGATCTGGCCAGGCTCGAAGCGCAGGCACAGGACGATCTGCGACAAGCCGGATTTCAGCCCGACTATGTTGCGGTGCGCAAGCAAAGCGATCTACAATCCCCGTCCGCTCAGGATCCCGCCTTGGTGATATTGGGAGCGGCGCGAATAGGCAACACCCGGCTGATCGACAATCTTGAGGTTGAACGATGATCAGGCAGAACCGGCTGGCGCCGATGCAAGGAGATGTCAGATGCAACGCTTGATGCTCAAGTCGAAAATACACCGCGCAACCGTGACTCATTCGGAATTGAACTACGAAGGCTCATGCGCGATCGACGAGCGCCTGCTCGAAGCGGCGGATATTCTCGAATACCAGCAAATTGACATCTACAACATCAACAACGGCGAGCGCTTCACCACCTATGCGATTCGCGCCGAGCGCGGCTCAGGTGTCATTTCGGTGAATGGTGCCGCGGCGCGCAAGGCCCAGGTGGGTGATCTCCTGATCATCGCGTCCTACGCCATGATGAGTGAGCTGGACTTGCAGAAATTTGAGCCGTCGCTGGTCTATGTCGATGCGATCAACCGCATCGTGGGCGAACAACACGCCATACCGGTCCAGCGCGCCTGAGCGAGTGAGGCAGCACCTGGCACCGCCCGCACCACCCGTTTGACCGCGATTGCCGCGCCGTTCTCTGCCAGGCACGCCCAGGCGGCCCCGGTCGACCACGCCCCGGGGTTACCGCTTTTCTCTAGTACACACCCCATTCTGAGGGAACGACCAGAGGGTCGGTGCTGTCGTCTTCGGTTTTGTGCCGGGTAATGCCCATACACTCGGCCTGGGTGAGGCGAATCTGCGGTGGACGCAGCTCGCCGGTCAGCGCTGGCACCAGAAAGCTCGCCACTGCGGAACTTGACGCACCCACCCGCGAACCCCGCGGAACGGTTCCAGTCGGTTCCCAGCGAAACCCCGGTGCGCGACGCGGGGCGCCCGTATCGTCTTTTTGCATGACCTGCCCTCATTTGCGGATCTTGGCCTGACTCGACGCTGCGCATTCCAGCTCGACCGGCACAGATCCCGATAGTAGGACACCTTGCGCCTGAGGGGAAGCACTGGCTGCGACTTTTCGTTTCAATCGGCGCGAATATGCGCCTCCCGCACCACCTTGCCCCAACGCTCGATTTCGCCATGAATGAAGGCGGCGAATGACGCCGGCGTGCTCTCGACCGGTTGCGCCCCTTCGCTGTCGAGCCGTGTCCGCACCGCGGGCAATTGCAGGGCACGCTCAACCTCGGCATTGAGCCGTTCGATCTGCGCCCCGGGTGTACCGGCGGGGGCGAGCAGGCCATACCACTGGGTGGCGGAAAACCCCGGATAACCGGCCTCGGCCACAGTCGGTAGCGCCGGCATCTGGGGCAATCTGGCGTTGGCCGCCACGGCCAGGGCGCGCACCCGCTGACTGCGAATATGCGGTGCCAGGGGCGGCAATCCGGTCATTGTCAGACTGACCTGCCCGCCGATCAAATCGGTCATCGCCGGACCGGTGCCCTTGTAGGGCACATGGACAATGTCGGTACGGCTGACCAGTTTGAAATACTCCACTGCGAGGTGGGCGGCACTGCCGGTGCCGCCCGAGCTATAGGTGAGCGCCCCTGGCTGGCGGCGCGCCAGCGCAACCAGCTCCTGCACGCTGTGCGCCTCGATCGATGGATGCACGACCAACACATTGGGCACCAGGGCAACCAGGGCGATCGGTGCCAGATCACGTTCCGGGTCATAGGGCAAATGGCTGTAGATCGCCGGGTTCACCGCCAGGGTGCCAATATGGCCCATCACCAGCGTATAGCCATCGGGCGCGGAATGAACAGCGGCCTCCACACCGATCGAACCGCCAGCGCCGGGCTTGTTGTCAATCACCACCGCCTGGCCGAGCGATTCGGCCATCGACTGGGCAATCGCACGGGCCAGGATGTCGGTGCTGCCCCCAGGGGGGAAGGGGACGATGAGGCGCAGCGCGCGTTGCGGATAGCGCGTGGCACCCGGGCTTTGTGCGAGCGCCGGGAGGCAGGCCAGGCTGAGCAACAGCGTGCCCAGCGCCGCAGCGCGACTAGGTTTCACCGGCCACCGCGGCACCGCTCGCCAGCAAGGCTTCGATTTCCTTGCCAGACAATCCAGCCTCATGCAGCACCTCGCGCGTATGCTCGCCCAGGCGCGGCGCCCCGCGCCAGTCGGTGCGCGAACCGCCCGACAGGGTGTTGGCCGGCTCGATATTCCACAGGGTGCCCTCGCTCGGATGCTCCACGGTGCGCAATAGTCCCACATCCTGCAGATGCGGATCGTCACGCAGGCTCTCCAGACGGTGGTACGGGGCTGCCGGTATATCCAGTTGATCAAAAAGGGCGAGCCACTGCGCGCTTGTCTTCTGTGCAAGCGCCTCGCCACGAATCGCAAAATAGGCCTGCACGTTGGCAAAGCGGGCAGCCACCGTCGCAAACCGCGGATCCTCGGCCAGCTCTGGACGACCGATGGCACGAAACAAGGCATGCGCCTGCGCATCGGTATTGGCCGAGATGCAGACAAATCCGTCACGCGTGGCAATCGGGCGATTTTCCGGATCGAGCACCCGCGGATCACCATAGCCACCTAGCGGCGGCTCGAAGCTCGCCTGATACATGTGCTCGGTCAACACCTGGGTGACCATGTTTTCGAACATCGGAATTTCGATCGCCTCGCCGACACCGCTGCGTTCGCGTCTGAACAAGGCCATCACGATCATCTGCACCGCGATCAATCCGACCGTGCGGTCGGCCATGACATAGGGCACATAGCGCGGCGTGCCGCTCACCCGCTCATGCAAGGCCGCCACCCCCGCGACCCCCTGAATGATCGAGTCATAAGCGGGACGGTCGCGATAACGCCCCCTTTGGTCAAAGCCGAACATGCCGCAGTGAATCAGGCGCGGATTGAGCAGGCGTGCCCGCGGATAATCCAGGCCCAGGCGTTCGATCGAGGCTGGCCGCACATTCCATAGCAGCACGTCACTGCCGGCCACCAGCCGTGCAATGGCCTCACGCGCCGCCGCCTGCTTGAGATCGAGCACGATTGAACGCTTGTTGCGATTCAGGTGCAGGAATTTAGGCGACATCCCCGGGTGGCGCCCACGCCCGCCCAGCGTGCGACCGATATCGCCGACCGGGCTTTCCACCTTGATGACATCAGCCCCCTGATCAGCCAGGATTTGCGTGGCGAGCGGACCCACCACGACCGAGGTGAGATCGACGATGCGAATGCCTTCGAGAGGGCCGCCCGCCATATCGCTACTCGTGCCGCGGCATGTCGGGCGTGTCCTCAAAGCGTGCCTGTGCGCTCAGCGTGAGCGCCCCTTGCCCATTTTGTATCCACAACTGCGCGCCGGCGCGATCGGCCGCCAATGCGCCTTGCAGCAACAGCAGTTGATGCGCAAACATTGGTTGCAAATTGCGCGATGCCAGGTACGCGATTGGCGCCGGATGATGTACGCGTGCCAACTCGTAGAGCATCAGCGTGGCCAGACCCCCGTTAACCAGCAACCCGGGATAGCCCTCGGTCTGCGTGACATACGGGTAGTCGTAATGAATCCGATGCCCATTGAAGGTGAGCGCCGAATAGCGAAACAAGGTGAGCTCATCGGCGCTGAACGGGGCGGTCCAGGTGGCCGGTTCCATCGCTGCCTGATGCACTGCTGCGCGAGGCGCGGGAGCGTTGGCCTTACCCGATTCACCCGCGGCAGTGGGTCCCTGATCGAGTCCGCGATAGACGATATCCTGCTCCTCCACGATGGCAAGACCACGCGGTGAGTGAATCTCGGCGCGCACCGTGACAAACACCATCGGACCGCTGCGGCCCGCTTTGGTGCTGATCGAATGAATCGTGGCGATCTTCGCCGCCTCATCGCCGACCTTGAGCGGCGCATGAAACCAGCTGCGGCGCCCGGCAAACATGCGTCGCGGCAACCCCACGGGGGGCAGGAAATCGCCGCGCAGCGGGTGACCATCCGGGCCGATTTGAGATCGGCGCACCACGCGCGGAAACAGCACCGAGTACCAGCCAACGGGCAACGGATCGCCAGCGCGAGGCGCCGGGTCATCGCGATCGAGCAAGGCAGACAAACGCGCGAGGGCTGGTACCGTCACATGATCGACCACGGTCTCGCTGCGTCCGATCCACTCGCGCAAGCCATCAATATCGATGTCAGTCTCGTTCATGCGCCGATTGTAGCTGCGGCGGGCGCGATTTCGGCGCAGGTGCTGGCGTATCATCGGCTGGCTTTGCTGTGACCCTCTTGGGCCAGTTCCCGCCTGAGCCGGGCAGTCAAACCACTGAACCGCAACGCCGCACCCGGCACCTCTTGGGGCCGGCGCATTGAAATGATGATGTGCCAATGACCCCACCGTCCGACCCGCCCGCCACGCACCGTACGTCGCCATCCGAGCAGGACGGATCATCCGTGCAGAACGTGCCAGCGCAGACACCGCGCCCGCAGTCGGCGAACGGTCGAGCAACCAAGGGTCCGCTGTGCGGACTGTGCATCCTTGATCTGTCGCGCCTGGTCGCCGGCAACATCCTCACACAGCAATTGGCCGATTTTGGCGCCGAAGTGATCAAGGTCGAACCGCCCGCCGGCGATACGCTGCGCCAGTGGACGGTGGCGGGCGTGGCGACCGCCTGGAAAGTCTACGCACGCAACAAGAAAAGTCTGTCGCTCGATCTGCGCTCAGCGCGGGCAATCGAGCTGCTACGCGCGCTCATTGACAAGGCCGACTGCCTCATCGAGAGCTTTCGCCCCGGTACGCTCGAGGCCATGGGTCTGGCACCTGCCGATCTGCTGGCAAGCAATCCACGCCTGATCATCGTGCGAATTTCCGGTTGGGGTCAGGATGGCCCCTATAGCCAGCGGCCCGGATTCGGCACACTGGTCGAGGGCATGTCCGGCTTTGCCGCCATGAATGGCTTTGCCGACCGCGAGCCCCTGCTACCACCGTTTTATCTGGCCGACTCGGTGGCCGGTCTCTATGGCGTCGGCGCGGTGCTGATGGCGCTGCGTGAGGTCGAAATCAATCACGGGACCGGTCAGGTGATCGATCTGCCGCTGCTCGATCCATTGATTGCAGTGCTCGGACCGCACCAGGCCAACTACCGTCTCACCGGAGCGGTGAAACCGCGCAGCGGCAACCGCTCAACCAATTCGGCGCCACGCAATGCCTATCGAACGCTCGATGGTTTGTATGTGAGCCTGTCAGCCTCTACTCAGCAGATGACGGAGCGTCTCTTTCGGGCGATCGGCCGACCCGATCTGATCACGGATGCGCGTTTTCGCACCAATCGCGATCGCCTGCTGCACTGGCAGGCCCTGGATGACATGCTGGCCGAATTCATTGGCGCCAGAACCCAGGCTGACGCAGTCGCCTTCTTCGAGGCCGCCCTGGTCACCGTCGGACCGATACTGGACGCCGCGCAGCTGGCGCACGATCCGCATGTGCTGGCACGCGGCATTTTCGCCGAGATTGCCGACGCGCAGATGGGCACCATCCCCATGCATCGCCCGGTGCCCGGCCTGTCGGCCACACCCGGCCACATCACCGACCCGGCACCGCGGCTGGGTGAACACAATGGCGAGCTGCTTGCCCGCATCGGTATCGACGCAAGCGGGCTCGCGCAACTGCGTGCCGCCGGCATCATTCATGGAGAAATTGCATCATGACCCGTCCCTTGCCGGTGTGGCGTTCACTGCTCTACGTCCCGGTCAATGTCGAACGCTTTGTCGATCGCGCGCATACCCGTGGCGCCGATTGCATTCAACTGGACCTGGAGGACAGCGTTCCAGCCTCTGAGAAGGCGAACGCGCGGCAATTGACAGCGGCGGCGGCGGCACGCGTGCGCCGTGGCGGTGCGGATGTGGTGGTGCGCATCAATCGTCCGCTGTCCCTTGCGGTGCGCGATATCGAGCAGGTGATCGGCCCGGACGTCGACGCGCTGGCGATCACCAAGGTCGAGGGGGCAACTCATGTACGCCTGCTCGATGAACTGGCGAGCGAGGTCGAATCGCGCGCCGGCCTCCCGGTTGGTCAGACCCGATTCATTGTGATGATCGAAACACCCCAGTCATGGTTTTCCATGCGCGAAATCGCACAGGCCAGTCCGCGTGTGGTGGCGATGAACATCGGTGGTGAGGATTTCGCACTGACGTGCGGGATGGCGCCCAGCGATGAAGCGCTGTTCATGCCCAAACAGCAAATGATCATTGCGGCGCGCGCCGCCGGCGTGATGCCGCTGGGCTATATCGGTACCGTCGCCGACTTCTCCGACTGGGATCGCTTTCGCCAGATGGTGCAGCGTTCACGCACGCTGGGATTTGATGGCGCCAGTTGCATACACCCCGGACAGGTCGCCATCGTCAACGAGGCGTACACCCCGAGTGACGATGAGATCACCTACGCGCACCGCGTCATTGCCGCCGACCAGCAGGCACGTAGCGAAGGGCGCGCATCGTTTCAGATCGATGGGCGGATGATTGACATCCCGGTCGTCACACGCGCCAAGCGTCTGCTCGCGCGTGCTCAGGCAATCGCAGCACGGCGCCGGGCCTTCTCCTCGATCCAGTGACGCAGCTCATCGTGGGCGCTCGCCGCCTTTTCCGCCATGTAATCGGCGCTGCCGTTCTGGTAGGTGAGCTCGAGCCGAAACCCGTTGGGATCGAAGAAGTAGATTGACTGCACGAAATGATGATCGGTCACACCGATCAGCGCAACGCCGTTCTCCTCCAGGCGGCGTTTGGCCTCGAGCAGCTCAGCCATCGATCCGACCTTCAGCGCCATGTGATTGACCCAGGCCGGGGTATTGGGCGAAGGCTCGGCCGCAATGTCATCGCCCAGATCGAAAAAGGCGATATACGAGCCGTCGGTCATGCGAAAGAATATATGCACGTAGGGGCAATATTCACCGGTGCTGGGCACCGTCTCGGCGCGAATCAGGTGCGCCAGCGGCAGCCCGAGTATGTCTTCGTAAAAATGCCGGGTTTCCTCGGCATCACGACAGCGCCAGGCCCAATGATGCAGGCCATGGATCGACACAAAACGACCGGCCTCGGCCGGTGCCAACTCAGGAACACGCGCATTCACAGTCATCTCCTTTTGCGGCAAGACCCGCCGCAGGGTGCCACATCACAAAGGCCAGCCTACACCATTCCAGGGCGGGAATTCATCGCGCAACGCAACATCCTGCACAGGTAAGTCAGGCGCTGCGACCTAGAATCAAAATCATGGAAACCCTCATGCCCGCCGATCCAGCGATCCCCGCCCCCTCCGATGCGGCGAGTGCCGAAGTACGCACGGTGCTTCAGTTTGCAAGCCCCCTGCCGGCCAGCGCACCGGGTAACGGCGCACGGACCACGTCCGGACCGGCCACGCCGGCAAAGGCTGGGGCACGCGCGTCGCCTGGCTCGGCGCGCTCGCCCAGTGGCGCCCATCGCCTGCGATCGGAGGCACTGACTCACCTGATCCATGAAATGCGCACGCCACTGTCCGCAATCATGGGATTCAACAAGATCAATCAATTCACCGATCAACTGGGACGCGAGCAACGCATTGCCAATAGCGCCGCGATTGCGCGCAATTGTGAGCGCCTGCTCGCGCTGATCAATGACCGGCTCGAACTGGCGCGCATCGAATCAGGTGCCCTTGCAATCAATCTCGATGCCCACGATCCGCAGCACCTGCTGCGCGAAGTATTTAACACCGCACTGGCGCTTGCCTCGGGCAAGCCGCTCAGCATCGACCTGCAGGTAGCTGCCTCGATGCCTGGCACCTTGCTGCTCGATGAGGGCCGTCTGCGCCAGGTCTTACTCAATCTGCTCGGCAATGCGGTCAAGTTCACGGCGCAGGGCACAGTGCAGATCTGTGCACGCTGGGACACGGGCACGTTGCACATTGCGGTGAGTGACAGCGGTCCGGGCATTGCCCCGGCCGCCCTCGAGCGCATCTGGGACCCCTACCAGCAGGCCGATGCGGGCATTGCACAGCGCTTTGGCGGGACCGGCCTCGGTCTGGCGATTTCGCGCCAACTGATCGAACTGATGGGAGGACAGATTGCGGTGCGCAGCGCACCGGGCCTGGGCAGCACCTTCAGTCTGACCCTGCCGGCCGATGCCCTCAAAACGCCACTGCGACGCAACCGCGCCGCACCCGTTACCGAGCCCGGTGCAGCCCTCAAGGGCCATGTGCTGATCGCCGATGACAGCGACGACCTGCGCAGCCTGCTCGATATCGTGCTGCGCGGCTTCGGCCTCTCCGTGGGCATGGCAGCCAACGGCTTTCTGGCCGCCGAACGGGTCGCCGCGGAACATTTCGATCTGGTGCTGCTCGATATGGAAATGCCGGTCATGGACGGCTATGAAACGGCACAGGTGCTGCGCACCCGCGGCTTTGATCGTCCCATCATCGGATTCAGCGCCGCCACCGATGAATCAATGCGCAGCCGGGCGCTGCTTGCCGGCTGCGACATGCTGCTGCAAAAACCGGTGAGCAACGAGCATCTGCGCGCTGAGCTGGCGAGCGCTCTGGCAGCGTGTCAGCGCGATGAATGAACCGATCCTCATTGACCCGGCCGTTGCCGAATTGATTCCGGGATTTCTGGGAAATTGCCGGCGTGATATTTGTCGCATCCTCGATGCCGTACGTGCCAACGAGCTTGAAGCGGCGCGCAGAATTGCCCATCGCCTGCAGGGTGCTGGTGGTGCCTTCGGGTTTGATCAGATCAGTCTGCACGGGGCCAGCATCGTTCAGGCTTGCCGCGCCGGTGCTGCAAAAACCGCGACTCTGGAGAGCGATCGCTTGCTGGAATTTCTTGATCAGGTGCAAGTCCGTTACCGCTGAGACACCGTGTTCGCCCTACCTGTAAGAAGACCGCAATGACGATGACCCGCGAATTGCCACAGCCGCCAGCAGCCCAATCGAGGCGCACCCGCCCCGCGGCGGCGCGCGCTGCCCTGCGGGTGGCCATCCTTGAAGATGATCCCGCGCAAGCTGAGCTGCTGACGCTGTGGCTCGCGCAATCAGGGTATCGCAGCCATGTCTTTGGATTTGGCCGCGAGTTCATCCGCACCCTCGCCCACGAGAGCTTCGACATGATGCTGCTCGACTGGGAATTGCCCGATATCAGCGGGGCCGAGGTCATCGCATGGATCAGTACCCATCAGCCGGATCACCCCCCGGTCATATTCACCACCGCACGCGGCAGCGAGGAGGACATCGCGCGCATCCTCAACGGCGGCGCTGATGATTATCTGGTCAAGCCGCTGCGCAAACTCGAATTGCTCGCGCGAATTGACGCCGTGGCACGCCGTAGCCGACACAGTCACGGGGGTGACGAAAACCAGTTCAGCCTGGCCGATTTTCTGATCGACACGGATGCACGGATCGTGTGGCGCGCCGGTTTACCGATCGAGCTGACGCAAAAGGATTTTGATCTCGCCGCCTTCCTGCTGCGTAACCCGGGTCGCCTGCTCTCGCGCGGTCATATTCTGGAGGCGGTCTGGGGGCATAGTGCGAACTTGAACACCCGCACGATCGACACCCATATGAGCCGTCTGCGCGGCAAGCTGGGTCTGTCGCCTGACTATGGGTGGCGATTGATGGCGGTCTATCAGCACGGCTATCGACTCGAACCGACCGGCACAGCGAGCAAGCCCTGGCGGGGTACAATCGCCGCTTGATTGCTTCAGGCGAATTCTTGGTCCGCCAGCGCGCTCGCCGCTAATGAGCGCCCTTTCTGGCAGGGCATTGCCCCCCTTTGATCGGTACTATGAATCCAGTTGCTACCCGCCGGATTGCGTATGCACGCGTCTTGCTCGGCCACGCCATTGCCGCAATCGCGCTACTGGCAGCGGGCGTGGCACCGTGGGCCCGGGCGAGCGCCGATGATCCTCATCGGTTGACTGCCACCGCGCAGATTCTGGCCGGCATTGCCCCGGCCGCAGGCGATCCGGTGATCGATCGCCTGGTAGCCTCAGAGCCCTGGAAGGAGCATCAGCAGGCCATGCAGGCCAACTGGATCGAGGTGTCCGCTCGCCTTGATGCCATGACGAAATGGCGCACGCGCGCGCTGCCGCTGCCCGCCGAGCGCACAGTGATCTACCCGTTCAGCGGCCCTGATTTTCTCAATGCCCATGCGATGTTCCCCGAGCATCGCAATATGCTTTTTTTCAGTCTGGAGAATCCGGGGCAACTGCCCGATCTGGAATCGATCTCGCCACGGCGCTTTGCACAGTTGCTCGCCTCGGTACGGGTCGCTTTGCGCGACATTTTTCAGCGCAATTATTTCATCACCGACTACATGACCCGGCAGCTCACCGCACCGTTGCTGAAAGGCGTGCTGCCGATCATCGCCACCATGATGGCGCTCGCCGATCAGCATATCCTCGCGGTCCGCGAGATCGATCTGTTTCCCGAGTTGACGCTTGCCTATGGCGACGCCGGGGCCACGATCGGCTTGAAACGTCCGCGCAAACGCCTGCGCGGCATGCAAATCGACTACGTGGCGGCCAGTGGCGGTCCGCCACACATCCTGCAATACTTTTCCCTCGACGCGTCGGATCGGGCGCTGACCTTCTATCCTGACTTTCTCGCCTGGGTCGCCGCCCATCGACCGGCCCTCGTGTTCATCAAGTCCGCCTCCTATCTGTTGCATGATCAGCAGTTTGCGCATACCCGCGACATGCTGCTCGATAGCGCCGATCTGCTGATCCAGGATGACACCGGCATACCGTTTCGTGTGCTGCGCCAGACTGGCTGGCAGATTCGGCTCTACGGACACTATGAGCGCCCGATGCATTCACTGGCCTATGGCTACCAGGCTGACCTGCAAGCGGCCTTTGCCAAGGGCGGTGGAGACGGCGAGGGACTGAGTCTGGATGGGTCGGCCCTGCCCTTCCCGTTTGGATATCACGGCAATAGCGGGAAATCGCTGGTGATGATTGCGCTGCGTGCCTCCGGGGCGAAATCAGCTGCGGCGGGACAGTAGCGCGATCGGTCGCCCGGCCAGCGCGCGATCACGCACGTAGAGACCGATGGCGAGCAGCAATCCCGCCATGTTGATCCAGCGTCCCGGCCCGGCAATGACTGAGGGCAGGAACACCATGACACCGGCCACGCCATAGGCGACCCGCGCGCCCACGGCGAGCGGGCGAACCGAAAAACCCATGATCGAGGCCGAAATCATCCAGATACCAACGACCGCCGCCAGGCTGTCGATCGCAATCACCGCCAGGCTCGCATTGGCGAGCAGCCCGGGTGAGAACACGAACAGGAATGGAATCACAAAGATTGTCCAGCCAAACGCCATCGCCGCCCAACCGGCCTTGTTGTGATCGGCGCCGGCCAGATTGGCCGCAGCAAAGGCAGCAATCGCCACCGGTGGCGAGATCATCGACAGACTGCCGTAGTACATGATGAACATGTGCGCTGCCATCGGCGCGATACCCATTTTCACCAGCGCCGGTGCAACCAGGGTCGCGAGCAGGATGTACACCCCGACCGTGGGCAGGCCCAGCCCAAGGATGATGTTGACGATTGCCGACAGGATCAGCAGCGCAATCAGACTGCCTCCGGCCAGCTGCAGCAACACGATGGTGAGGGTGAAGCCAATTCCGGAATAATTCAGCGCGCCGATCATGATCCCCGAGGCCGCGCCGATCATGATGAGGTCGAGCACCGACAGGCCGGTGTCGCGCAGCATTCCAAGAAATTCGGCCCAGGTGATGCGCTTACCTTCAAAGGGCCAGGCAAGGGCAATGACAAGGGTCACCGCAATGGCAAGCAACCCCGCCGCCTCAGGCTCCCACCCCTGCCAGAACAGCACATAAATGAGCACCACAAAGGGCAGCACAAAGAACCAGCCGCGCCGCAATACCGTGCCCAGGCGCGGTATTTCTTCTTCGGGCATGCGCTGGATACCGCTGCGCGCGGCTTCGAGATCGACCTGCACGAACAAAGCGATATAGAACAATAGCGCCGGAATCAGGGCCGCCAGTGCCACCTCATAGAACGGCACCTGTAGAAATTCAGCCATGATGAATGCGGCGATGCCCATCACCGGCGGAGTGATCTGACCGGCGGTCGATGCGCAAGCTTCGATCGCGGCGGCGAGATGCGGCTTGAATCCGGCGCGCACCATCAACGGGATGGTGACGGTACCCACCGTCATCACATTACTCACGATGTTGCCGGAGATGGAACCGAACAGTGAGGAGCCGACAATCGCAATCTTCGCCGGCCCGCCACGATAGCGGCCCATCAGCGCCATCGCCACGCCGGTGAAAAAGGCCGACCCGCCGGCCTTGAACAGGAT
This sequence comes from uncultured Pseudomonadota bacterium, assembly GCA_903921325.1. Taxonomy (GTDB): domain Bacteria; phylum Pseudomonadota; class Gammaproteobacteria; order Burkholderiales; family SG8-39; genus CAIXPL01. The sequence goes on along the minus strand of CAIXPL010000037.1, from coordinate 139,841 downwards.
CTGACCGAACAGGACATACACCACCACCACCGTCGCCACGATTTTCATGGTGATGCCCAGACTGGCGGTGGAATCCCACACCAGGTAATAGCTCAGCCGATCGAGCGGGATGGAACGTGCCGCCAGCTCACCGGGCAGGTTTGCCCCGAATAGTGCAAGCACCATGAAAACGATCGATGTATAGAAGAGCGAGTTGCCCGTCGTTCTGCGCAACCCCTCGAGAAACAGGATGATCAGAACCGCGGCCACGATCAGTCCGTCAAGCGGCCGCCGTGAGACCAGTTCTGACAGCGCTGGAAATCGCACGGCAACATAGGCCGCACACAGAAATCCCAGCACCGCGGCGAACAGGTCATACCAGGGGACGATTCGCTTCACGCCGCGCTCGCCGCTGGCCGGTATGTGCAGGAACAGCAAGGGCAGCGCAATCGCCACAAGCGCCGCGAGATACTGTTCGGTGTAGGCTGAGCCAATGGCCACCACGGCTTGCGCGATGGGACCATCGCCCCCATGGCTCGCCGTCCACTGACCGACCAGCCGGAATAAATCAGCCGAAACCGCCACCGCCAGTACGCTCAGCGCGATCGCCAAAAAGTTTTTCAAAGTCTGCACGGGTCCGTCTCCATCGCTTGCTCGTCTACAATGCCGGTGATAAACCAATCGCGGAGACCACCTGCCATGCGCGCACACAAACGAATCATAAACCGGGTGAGCTGCGGACTTGCGGCTGCGTTGTTCGCAAGCGCCGCAATGGCACAAACCGTCGGCATCGTCACCACGCCAGCCGGGTCATTTTCGAATTCAGCCGGTTCGGCGATTGCAAAGGTGCTGGTCGAACGGGCCAAGCTGCGCGCCATCGTCCAGGCCCAGGCCGGCACCGGCTTTGAAGAAGTCGATAGCGGCGCGGCCGACTTCAATGTATCGAACTCCTTCGATGCCACGTTCTTTGCCACCGGCACCGGCGAATACGAAGGCCTTGGCGCGAAATCCACCATGCGCCATGTGGCCAACCTGCTGCCCTACCGGGTCGCAATGCACGTGCGTGCGGACTCGAACATTCATCGCATCGCCGATCTGAAAGGCAAGCGCTTATCGAGCGGCTTCAATGCGCAAAAGACCATCGCCCGAATTATCGAAGCGCACCTCGCCAATGGCGGACTGAAATGGACGGATGTGATCCGGGTGCCGGCGCCGAATGTCACTCGCGCGGCCGATGACTTCAAGAGTGGCAAGGTCGATGTGTTGTTCTTTGCGCTGGGGTCTGCTGCAGTCAAGGAAGCATCGGCCAGTGTGGGCGGCTTGCGAGTGATCGAAGTGGAAACCAGCGCCGAGGCACTGCAAGGCACCCAGGTCATCCTCCCCGGATCGTATGTGATCACCGTGAATCCGGCACCAGCGCTCGATGGCATCTCCAAACCGACGCAACTCATTGCCTTTGACATGGTGATGGTCGCCAACGCCAAGGTGGCCGAAGATACCGTCTACCGCACAGCGCGCGCGCTGTACGAGGGCAAGGCGGATCTGGTTGCAACGTTTCCACCTTTCGCCTTGTTCAATCCAGCCAATATGGCCAAACCGGTGCAGGGTGTACCGCCGCACCCGGGCGCCACCCGGTTCTACCGCGAAATCGGCCTGATCAAAAACTAGACCTCCACCATGCTCGCCTTGTGCAAGATCGCTGCCGAGGAAGGTGGCATCGGGTTGCGTGACATCGACCCACCGACGAGCGGTCCGGGTGAAATTCGCGTGCGCGTGGCCGCCGCCGGCATTTGCGGCACCGACATGCAGATTTATCGGTGGGCGCCGCGCATGGCGCGGCGCGTGCGCGTGCCACGCGTGCTGGGCCACGAGGTGAGTGGCGAAGTGGACCAGATCGGCGCGGGCGTCACGCGGGTTAAATGCGGCGATCGTGTCAGCCTTGAGAGTCACATCTATTGCGGCCATTGCCCGACCTGCCTGCGCGGTCGTGCGCATTTGTGTGAGAACACGCGCTACCCCGGTGTCGACATCGACGGTGGCTTCGCGCCGTGGCTGGTGGTGCCGGCGCAGATCGCCTGGGTCAACCCGCCGCAACTACCGCATGAGATTGCAGCGATGCTGGAGCCTTTTGGCATTGCGGTTCATGCCAGTCTGGCCGGTTCAGGGGTGAGCGGGCAGATCGTGCTTGTCAACGGCTGCGGACCGATCGGCCTCATGAATATTGCCGCGGCACGCGCGCTCGGCGCGCGACAGATCATCGCCTGCGATCCGAATCCGCTGCGCCTGGCGATGGCCGCGCGGCTGGGCGCCGATCGTGTGGTCAATCCGGCCAGCGAAGATCTGGTGCATGTCGCGCGTGATCTGAGTGGCGGGCTGGGAGTCGATGTCGGTATTGAGTACTCGGGCACCGAAGCGGGATTTCGCGCGGTATTCGAGAGTCTGTGCAAAGGCGGCGATTTCCGCCTGGTCGGTGCGCCACCCAGCGCGATCGCGGTCGATTTCACGTTCTGGTTGCTCAAGTGTCCGACCATGATCAACATTCACGGGCGGCGCATCTGGGACACCTGGCCAGTCGCCACCCAACTCATTCTCGATGGCCGCGTCGATCTGCGGCCAATTGCGAGCCACATATTGCCGCTGGACGAAGCGGTTGAGGGGTTCAATCTGATCCTGCGTGGCGAAGCGCTCAAACCGATATTGGTGCCTGACTCATAGAGGGGATAGACCTCTGCACTGACTGTTTTGTAAACCGCGATAGAGGACTTTAAACACCCGATGCGATTCATGCGCTGGTGGGCAGGGCAGGACAGAGAGAACCGCATACCATTGGCCGGGCGCGGCCCGGCATTTCGCTCACAATCACAAGAGGAGTTGTCATGAGCCTGTTAGAAGACCTGGTTGCAGCCAACCGAATTCTGGCTGAGCACGGCGTGATCGATGGCTATGGTCACGTCAGCGTGCGCTGCGAGAAAAATCCGAATCGCTACTGGATTGCGCGATCACTCGCGCCGGAACTGGTCACCGAGGCCGATCTGATGGAGTTCGATCTGGACAGCAACCCGATCGATCAGCGTGGGCGCCCGATGTACACCGAGCGCTATATTCATGGCGAGATCTACAAGACCCGGCCCGAGGTCAATGCGGTGGTGCATAACCACTCACCGTCGGTGATACCGTTTGGCATCACGCAGCAGCCGATGCGCCCGGTCTATCACATGTCCGGCTTTGTCGGCTTCGGTGTGCCGGTGTTCGAAATTCGCGACTCGCGCACCGACACCGACCTGCTGGTGAGCGACACCTATCTGGGTGCGGCCCTGGCGAAGACGCTCGGCAACAAGCCCTGCGCGCTGATGCGCGGTCACGGTGCCGTTGTCGTCGCCGAGAACATTCCGGTGGTGGTGGGGCGCAGCATCTATCTGGAGATGAATGCGCGTCTGCAATCGCAGGCAATGACCCTGGCTGGCCCCGGTGGCGAGATTACCTATCTGAGCGATGGCGAAGTGAAGGCATCGCTCGTGCGCCAGGACTACCAGCGCTCGTGGCAGTTGTGGCGCGCCAAGGGGTTGAGCAAGGTCTAAAGAATAAAGCTCACCGATCCGAGGCTCGCCAGCTCCAGCGCGTCGAGTACAGCAATGCGCCGTGCGATGCGTGGCCCGTCGGCGCACAGCCGCAAAGTATGCCGGTAGCACCCGACATACTCGCGGATACGCTCTTCGCGGCGATAGCGATAGACCACAAAGTTTGCTTCCACCCGAGCCTGCGGTTCACCCGCGGGCGATGGTTCGGCGGCAAATACGCGCACATTGGTGATCAGGCGACGCGTGCGCGAATGGGGATACTCGGCGTGCGCCGCTTTATCCTTCAGCCGGGTCACCCGGGCGCGAATGCGGCGGATGTCATCAGCGATCGTAAAAAGCGTCGTGGTCGGCTCGGCCTCGGGCGTGTCATTGGGCGGCACCCAATAGCAGGCGTCCTCGGTGAGCAGGGTAAGCCAGTCATCCAGGCGCCAGTCGTCGAGCAGGGCCGCCTCGGTATAGAGAAAATCTTCAGCCGCCGCCCGGCTGATAAAGGCCGGCTGGTTGTGCGCACCCGCGTTGCCAGCGTCCAGTGCGACCCGGCCTTGGGCGCCGCCTGCCAGGTCAACTTGAGCGCGCACGCCTGTTACGTTACTACCTGCACTCGACAGGTTACCCGCCGGATTGCTCGAGCCCATTACCGTACTCATACGCCTTGCCTCGCTGCCGGTTCAGTCTGCATGCGCCGTTCCCATTCCAGCCAGAACGCGCGCAGATGCAATTCATCGGTGTTCAACTGCTCGCCCTCTTTGGCCATGCCCCGCGTCATCACCGACCAGGGGATTTCGCGCCACGTGCCAAGTCCCATTTGCACCATCTCAAGGGCCTCGATGTCATCGGGCGTGGCAAAGCCGCCCGGCCCGTAGAAGGTCAGAAAACTATCGAGGCGAATGGCACGCGCTTGCGCCGATTCTTCTACCGGCCCCAACGCCCAGGCGCGCACCTGCATGCGCGATGCGCTCAGGGGTTGAAATGTGCGGATGGTCACCGAGGAGCCATCGTTCAGCACCAGATTGGGGAAGACCACCAGATTGCGATTGGTATCGGCCACGCGCGCAGCACGCTGCTCGCCCAGGCGCTCGACCAGTTCATCACGGATGCGTTCGATTTCCGGCCGCGCCGCCGCGCCATAAATCGGTATCCACTTGGCCACCGGACGGCCACGAAAATTCACATTGTCGACTACCGCATGGCCGTTACCCAGGGCACGGCCCACCCCGTGCGCCGGCAGCAGATGACCGCGCTCGGGACGCTTCATTTCCACACCCGAATGACGTAAATAGTCGAGCCAGGTCGAATGCGTGGTGAGCAGGTGATAGTCATCGAAACTGTTCTCAACGAGCAGCTTCCAGTTGGCTTCGATGTCGTATTCCTGCGCCCCGCGGATCACTTCCATGCGGCCGCTGGGTGACTGATCGACGATCAAGTCGATGTACTCGCAAGCACCCGCCAGGTACTCCTCAAGTGGCATGGCGCCGGGATCAAAGCAGATGAACACAAACTCCTGATAACTCGCCACATGGGCCGGCTCCAGTAGCGGGAAGCGGTTGCGGTCAAACGAATCGGGATAGGCGGACTGGCCCGGCACACCGTCAAGGCACCCCGCGCGGTCATAAGTCCAGCCGTGGTAGAAGCAGGAAAAATGCGTGGCATTGCCCTGAGCTTCGCGACAGACAATGGCGCCGCGATGGCGGCAACTGTTCAGAAACACTCGCACCCGCATTTCATCGTCGCGGCACAGGATCAGAGGACGACCGCAAATCGTACGAGTACAAAAATCGCCGGCCGCGCGCACTTCGGATTCGTGCCCGACATAGATCCAGCAACGATCGAAGATGCGCTCGCGCTCGCGCTCAAGGACTGCCGGATCGACCAAGGCTGCCCGATTGACCCGAAAATCAAAGCCCTCCGGGTCGTTGATGACCATCGTGCGTTCACTCATCGTGTGATCCTTTCTTGCTCGCGGTTTCTTGCGTCTGATCAGAGCATGCGATGCGTATCAATGTCAATGCGCGCGGCGGGCGCCGCGGGCAATGACAGACTTGTTAAACTAGTGCTTCGGGGTTCGACTCATCTGCCCCCTGTCTGGTCCTTATCGCACCCACACCGGGCCACCGGACCCATCGTGGCAAGGCCGCCTATTCTGGAGAGCAACACGTGGCCCATCTGAAAATCGGCACAACTCAATACCTGCACACCCTGCCCCTCATCAACGCGGCAGTGGGCGTGCCTGAGTTGACCTATGACGTGACCGTCACCCGCACCATCGATGAATGCACGCTGCGCACCATCGCCGGCGATTTCGATGCCGGTGAATTCTCACTGGCCACGTATCTGAAGATTTGCGAGACCGACAATCGCTTTGTCGCCTTTCCGGTCTTTGCCAAAAAGCTGGTGTCGCAGTACGCGTTCTGCCGTGCCGATGCGCCATTGGATGATCACGGCTCACTTGCGGGCCGCAGGATCGCGGTGCCGCAGTTCTGGGTTACCGCCGCTCTATGGCACCGCTGGACGTTGCAGCAGTATGGTGTGGCGGCCAATGCGGTCACCTGGTGCCCGCTCGCGCGTGACCGGATCGATGGCATGCCCTATCCAGACACCTTCCACTTTGATTGGTCGCTGGTCGGTCGCAAGCCCTCCGAGCTGTTGCGCAATGGCGAGGCCGATTGCTTCATCTTTGCACGCCGGCCCGATGACCTGAAAGGTCTGCGCTATCTGGCACGTAAGCCGATCGAGGAAACCCTGGCGTTGACCCGGCGCACCGGCATCATCCCGATCACCCACGTGCTCGCGGTGAAGCGCGAGTGGCTCGCTGCCCACTCCGGACTGGACCAGGCGGTGCTTGCCCTGTTCTCCGCCGCCCTCGCATACGGTGATCATGAGGTCGGCCATCATGTCGCGCAGTATCTGCCGCTTGCCGACATGCAATTCGATGACATCAACAGCACCCTGGGCGAGGGCTGGAACCACTATGGCTGGCAGCGCAATCAGGCGACCATCCGGGCGTTTTGTGCACTTGCCATCGAGCAGGGCTTTGTGAAATCGGTCGACATCGACCGGGTATTTCATCCAATCGGTTGATAAGGAGACATTCCGATGATTCGGCACAAAAAGCTGGGGTATGTAGCACTCAATGTATCGAACCTGGAACGCTCGGTCGCGTTTTATCGGGACCATGCGGGTCTTGACCTTGTCGAACTCGACGAAGGCAAGCAAGCCTTCATGTCATGCAATGCTGACCATCACAACATCCTGCTCGTCCAGGCCGCCACGCCGAGCCTGAAGCGCATTGCCTATGAGCTGGAAGATCCCAGTCAGATAGGAGTAGCAGAACAGGTGTTGACCGACGCCGGTGTCGCGTTCGAGCGGGTAAGTGACGCCGAGTGCGGGCGCCTGCGCATGGGTAGCGCCCTGCGGTTTCGTGATCCGAACGGCGTGCCGTTCGAACTGTTCTCAGGCATGGTGTCACGGCCACAGAAATTTCTGCCGCACCCGGCCGACCTGAGCCATCTGAGCCACGCCGTCGTGAAAGTGCCGGAATTCAAGAAGAGTGTGGAGTTCTATCGCAACGTGATGAATTTCCGTGTCTCGGATTTTCGTCATGAATCGAGCGGCGAGCCTTATTTCGCCTTCATGCGCTGTTTCCCGAATCCCTATCACCATTCATTCGCGATCATTGAAGCACCCAAAGCCGCGTTCTTCCACATCGCGTTCACGGTACGTTCCCTCGATGATCTGATGTTCGGACGCAATCGATTGAAAAAGGCCGGCATCACGGTGGCGCCGACGCCGGGTCGCCACATGGCCTCGGGCAGTGTATTTCAGTACTTTGCCGACCCCGACGGGTTTACGCTTGAGTACACCTTTGGCATGGAGGAGTTCCCCGAGCACGGTGCACGCCAGCCGCGCATGCTCGACAAGAGCTACCGAACAACTGATGTGTGGGATGGCGAACGCCCCACCAACATGCCCGATTACGGTCTGATCGAGGCGGCCTGAGCGTCGCACCGCTCCGTACGTCCTTTGCCTTCGCTCGACGCCTCTGCGAGCTGCATGCGCTGCTAACCGAAGCACCAGCTGCTCAACACAGCGAGAGCGGGTTGAAGGTTGGCGCTGTGGGCGAGGCCCACCACTGCCAGGACGATGAGCAAGCTACCCGCCATGCGTCGCGCAGCGGGGTGCTTCAAACGCGGTGCGGCATGGCGCACCGCAATCAGCCCAAGTGTGAGGTGCGGTACTGTCGCCAGGCCAAAAGCCGCCATCACCAGTGCACCGTCACGCGGATTGCCCGCCAGCAAGGCAAGTGACAGCATGCTGTAGACCATGGCACAGGGCACCAGACCCCAGGCAAGTCCGGTCAGATAAATCGCACCGGCCGTGCGCTTGACCATGGCTCCCTGGGCAAGCCGCCGCAGCGGCCCCCACAGGCGCGCCCCGCCGCGTTCGAGGGCCGCCAGCAGAGGACTGGGCAACCCGATCAGCCACAGTCCGAGCAGAATGATCAGAACCGCCGAGAGCAGATACAGCACCTGCTGGATTGGCAGCAGGCCATCGGCCAGAAGCGCCATCGAGCCCAATGCGCCGCAGATCGCCCCCAGGATCGCGTAGGTGGAAATGCGCCCGAGGTGATAGCCGACGACACGCGTGATTTCGCTGATGTGCCGGGGGGCGGCTCGAACCGGGTCGCGGCGGTGTTCGCCGCCGCGGTTGCCCTCTGATGCAGCGCGACCGCCGCCCTCGCGGACTGCACCGGCAGGCAATGTTGGCGACATCCGTGGAGTGAAACCAACGCTTAGGGCCCCCAGCAAACCGCCGCACATGCCCAGGCAATGCAGTCCACCGGCCAGACCGGTGATCACGGCAACGGTGATCAGCTCAAGCGGCATCAATTAAGCTCGGTCAGCGCGCGGCGCTCGAGCGCACGGGATGCATGGCGATCAAACAGGGCACATATTGCACGCACAACCAGACGCCCCTGCGGTGTCACCGAGATCCAGTCAGGCGAGAGTTCAACCAGACCCGCCTCCTCCATTACCGCGAGCTTTTCCATTTCCGGCGAGAAATGATCCGAAAAGGAAATCAAATGAGCGATTGCGATGGATTCGATCGACACTTCACCACGACCGATCAGCGCGCTGATGACTGCGCCGCGAACCAGATCATCGCGGGTCAATTCGATGCCGCGCATCACCGGTAACACCTGCTGGGAAAGACACGATTCATAGTCCTCAAGATAAACCATATTTTGCGCATAGATGCCACCGATGCGACTGATCGCGCCCAACCCGACACCCAGTCGATCAAATTCCGGCAAACGGGAAAACCCCAGCAGACTGCGCAACAGCAGACCGCGCCGTGCGACCTGGTCAAGGTCATCGTCGCGGCGAACAAACTGTTCGAGGCCGATCTCCACATAACCGGCAGCGTGCAGCAGTGATCGGCCATGGATGAGCATGTCAACGCAAGTCGCCAGATCGGGCAGGTCCGCGCGCCGATCAGTGCGCGGCATTCCTGGCAGGCGATAAGGATAGTGGCGCAATACGATTCGATCCGGATTAAGTCCGATCAGTTCACACAGGGCGCGATCAAACGCGGCCACCGATTGTGCCGGCACCCCATAGTGCAGTGCCGTTGCCACCGAACGTATACCGACCTGCCGTGCGGCCGTGATCACGCGAGCGAAATCCTCTGTGGCAGCCCGACCGGACTGCCTGGTGCGGTCCGGCTGGAAGGGGGCCGATGAGTCTGGCGGCTGATGTTCGGTACGCTGATCAAAACCCACTTGCCCGAGATCGATCCGGTTGAAGCCCAACTGGGCAATCGTCGCGATATCCGCGATGCTCACTGCCGCCGGATCGATATCAATTCCGAAGTCGCCGTTGCGCGACAGTTCAAAGCGCGAACGAAGTTCACTCATCAGCTGCGGCAGGCTCTCGCCTGGAAAAAGCCTGCCAGCCCCGCCCGCGATCCACACCTGATTCACCGCGCGTCGATCACCGAGCGGGCCCATCAGCAGGTCGAGTTCGCGGTAGATCAAGCCCAGATAGGCATCGATCGGCTCAGCCGAGCAGGGTCTGCCAGCGCCCCACCGATTGGCCGCATCGACGGGACGCTGCGGCGGAATATTGATGAACAGAGACAACGCCTGAGTGGCACCCAGGGGGCTACGCAATGCGAGATGGGAGCGCAGCGTGGCACCGTCGAAGGCCTCGACAAAGCGTTCTGGCGCGGGATAGGTCAGGTGATCGGAGCCGCCAACGCCAAAGCGCCGCATCACCCGCCGCGCGCTGGCGGCAGCCAACGACCGACGGCCTGCCGCTCGATCCAACTCTTTGCGTGCTCCCATCGTCTTGCGAGACTCCGTCACAACCCTGCAGCCACGGTCAGCGCCGCGGCGACATTGCGCCCAAACCGATTCACGCGCGCTCGGTAGCCAACGCCGGTCAGCCGTACCGACCCGAGCCGAAAAACGGTGTATACGTAGCAAATGCTCCACTCGTCATGGACACACGCCACGAGATGTCGATCATAGAAAAGGCCGATGGTGCCGGGTTGATCCTGATCAAAGGACACCAGAGCCATCGACCTTAATCTGTGACCGGGGTCAAGCGTGGCAGTGATGCCTTGACCAAACCATGAGGGAATCATGCCGATCGATGCACTCAAGCCCAAACGCGCGGCAATACCCATTGTCAATTCGGCGAGCAGCAGCGATGCAGGAGATAACGTGGTGCGCATGAGAACAGCCTGTTCTCACTGTCATCTGCGCGAAGTGTGCCTGCCGGTCGGGCTCAATCAGGAGCAGGTGAACCGTCTCGAGCAGATCGTTCACGCCAGACGGCGACTGCGTAAAGGTGAGAGTCTTTACCGTGCCGGCGATCCGTTCCGCTCATTGTTTGCCGTGCGCAGCGGATTTTTCAAATCCCGTGCCGCAACCGTCGACGGGCGTGATCAAGTGACCGGATTCCAGATGGCCGGCGAGTTGCTCGGCATGGACGGCATCTGCATGGAGCAGCACACCTGCGATTCAATCGCGCTTGAGGATAGCGAAGTCTGCATCGTGCCCTACGCGATGTTGGAGACACTATCGGTGCAGGCACCGGCACTGGGGCACCATTTTCATACTGTGATGAGCCGCGAAATCGTGCGCGAGCATGGCGTCATGCTGCTGCTTGGCAGCATGCGCGCCGAAAGTCGCCTGGCCGCGTTTCTCCTGAATTTGTCGCAGCGTCTGAACGCCCGCGGCTTTTCCGCCACCGATTTCATCCTGCGCATGACACGCGAGGAAATCGGCAGCTATATCGGACTGAAGCTGGAAACAGTCAGCCGCGCGTTCTCGAAATTCCAGGATGACGGCGTGATCGAGGTGAAGCAAAAGCAGGTCAGAATTCTCGACATGGCCGCATTGCATCGACTGATGGGTGGTGCCAACAGCGCGTCGAATCATTAAAAGGAACGCAATCATGTACCGACGAATCCTGGTACCGACAGATGGCTCCAAGCTCTCGATCAAAGCACTGAAGACCGCATTCACCCTTGCCAAAGCGCTCGGCTCGCAGGTCACTGCAGTGCACGTGACGCCGGAATTTCCGACCCCGGTCTATAGTGAAGGCGCCATGTTTACCGGCTACATGAACCGGGCCGATTTTGACCGCGCGCAGGCAGCGGCCGCGCGCAAAGTGCTCGCTGCGGCCGAGAAGCAGGCGGCCACGTTTGAAATTGAACTCGCCTGTGGCCATACCGCCTCCAACTCGCCGTTTGAAGCGATTCTGGCCGCCGCTTCGCGCAGCAAGTGCGATTTGATCGTGATGGCCTCGCACGGCCGGCGTGGCTTGTCGGCGCTGATTCTGGGTAGCGAAACCCAGAAAGTGCTGACGCATTCAAAAATTCCGGTTCTGGTGGTGCGCTAAACGCCTCGATACGAGTGTCGCACCACGGTCCTGGGTAGTGCAGGCACCGTGCGGCTCGCTGCGGCGCGGCCTGCGCGCAGGTGCGCACTCGGTGCCGGCCAGCGCGATCAGAATGCCGCCGGGCGTTCGGGCTCGCCGGCAAGCCATAAATTGAGCACACTGCCAGCGTAGGCGAGGGCCCAGAAGAAGAAAAATCCAAGCGCGTGGATGGCATGCTCGGACAGTTCCATCTGCTGCCAGAACCAGACCAGATCGCGTGGATTAACCAGGCTAAAAAACGCTATCTCGCCAACGCCCGCCACCAGAAAAGAGGGCCATAGCGCGCGCAGCATGCGGTCGCGCAGCGGCGCACTGGGCAGACTGACCAGCAAGTCTTCGGTGCCTTGCGACGTGCGTTCAGCGAAGTTCGATGGGCTCATCATTGTTCCACACTCCACTCAGTCGCCATGACGCGGTCTCGGCCACGACCGTCCAGTGTCGCATCGCCCACGGTCCAACGCTCGCGCGATAGTGATCCGCGCTTACCTGGCGCGCTTCCAGACGATGATCAAATTCGGCCCTGGCCGGGTCGATCAGTGCCACGTCCAGCACCGCCGGCCGCTCGCGCGCACTGCCGCCTTGCAGATCCAGGTCGAGCTGTGATTCGGCGCGGTTCCAATGTGCAGTGATGCGCAAACCGAGCGCACGCGCTTGCGCGCCGCGCGCCAGTTCCTCATTGATTGTCACCCCTTTGCGGTAGTAGTCCACTGCCACCAGGCTGTCGGCACCGCGGAAGGCCACGACGGCGGTCGCCACGCTGGCGATAACCGCGAGTGCGGGAGCAGCCAGCAGCAGCCAGGGCCAGGGTTCGCGGTACCAGCGCAATGCTGGTCCCCGGGCGCCCTCGACTTCAGTGGCAGATCGCAGAGTGTCCATCGGATCAGTCCCTCCCATAATCACAGCTGCTGGAACTCAATTCCTGGCTACTGATACCGCAATACGGCTGTTGTCTGGCAACCCAGGGCTGGTGCACGCAACGCGCCAACCGTGACGCTTTGTTAATACGGGTTGCTGCTCAGGGCATTGCAGTTGGCACGCGAAATACCGATTTTTCGCTCACTTTTATTCGTCTGGCATCCTCCGATTGCACGATAAATCGTATCGGATGTGAACCGGTTGATGATCCCGATGGCGCGCGCAAGGCCACCACCAGCGTCTTCATGCTGGACGGATTGACATCGACAAGCTCGGTGCCGCTCATCGTTATCCCCGCGATGCCCTGAACCGAGATTCGATAATGCGCGCCCACCTCGGCCGAATTCATGATTTGCAACCGGTAGACGTTTTCGACCGTGCCGTCATCGAGGATTCGGGCGAGGGCAATGCGGTCGCGCAACACATCGACACGAAGGGGAACTCGCAGTGCGAGTGACACCAATACGCCGGTGATCAAGGCAATCAGAATCCCGCTATAGATCAACGTGCGCGGCCGCAGCATGCGCCGCACGATCCGATCGCGTGACCAGCCCTCGCGCAACGCATTTTGCGTCGAATAGCGAATCAGACCGGTCGGGTAATTCATTTTCTTCATGATCTGATTGCAGCCATCGACGCAGGCCGCGCATCCGATGCACTCGTATTGCAGGCCGTTACGAATATCAATACCGGTCGGGCAGACCTCGACACAGATCCCGCAATCGATGCAATCCCCCACCCCCAAGGCCTGCCGGTCCGCCTTGCGACTGCGCGAACCACGCGGCTCACCGCGCAATCGGTCATAGGTGATGATCAGCGTGTCGCGATCGAACATCGCCGACTGAAACCGCGCGTAGGGACACATATATTTGCAGACCTGTTCGCGCATGAACCCCGCGTTGCCATAGGTGGCAAAGGAGTAGAACAGGATCCAGAATTCCGGCCATCCGCTGATGCCACCATGGGCGATCTGCGGCAGCAGTTCGCGAATCGGCAGAAAGTAGCCAACGAAGGTAGCGCCCGTCCACAGCGCCAAACCCATCCAGATCAGATGTTTGGAGCCGCGGCGCAGGAGTTTTTGTACGCCCCAGGGCGCAGCATCAAGGCGGATACGCGCCTGGCGATCACCCTCCAGGTGGCGTTCAATCCACATGAAGATCTCGGTGTAAACCGTCTGTGGACAGGCATAGCCACAGAACAGACGACCGCCGAGCGCGGTGAACAAAAAGAGCGATAAGGCCGCTATCACCAGCAGTGCGGTGAGATAGACAATGTCCTGCGGCCACAGGACCAGCCCGAACAGGTAGAACTTGCGCGCTGCAAGATCGAACAGCACCGCCTGACGACCGTTCCACTGCAACCACGCTGTCCCGTAGAACACGGCCTGAGTCAGGATCACCAGTGCGATGCGCGAGAGCGCAAACCAGCCCTTGACTGCGCGCGGATGAATCTGCTTGCGGGTTTCATACAGCGAGACTTCAAGCTCGCCCGCATCATCCTCGACCAGTGGCGGAGACTGGGCCGCTGCGCCCTCGTTCATATCAGTGTCAGGCGGGCATCAGTGAGCCGACAGGCCGTAGACCCATGCAGCGAGCAGGTGCACCTTGTCAGGCCCGAGAACCGCACCATGCGCCGGCATCTGGTTGTCCCGCCCGCGCGTGATCGTCTCAACGATCGTGTCAATGTTGCCCGCGTAGAGCCAGGTCGCATCGGTCAGGTTGGGCGCACCGATGGCAGTGTTGCCTTTGCCCTCGGCACCGTGACAGGCGGCGCACACCGCGAATTTCGCGGCGCCCTGCGCTGCGCGTTGCGCGTCATGCGTGGCACCCGAGAGCGAACGCACATACTCGGCCATATTGCGTACCTCATCGGCACCACCAAGCGCATCCAGCATGGGCGGCATCACGCCATGGCGGCCATTGGCTATGCTGGACTCGATATCAGCCGGCGTACCACCATGCAGCCAGTCGGCATCGGTCAGGTTGGGAAATCCCTTGGCACCGCGTGCGTCAGACCCATGACATTGGGCACAGGTGTTGAGGAACAGGCGCTCACCGATCGCCCGTGCCTGCGGATCGCGGGCCAGTTCCTCGATCGGCTGGCTGGCAAACTTCTTGAATAACGGACCGTACTGGGCGTCGGCTGCGGCAACCTCTTGCGCGTGCTGTCCGCGCGAAGTCCAGTCAAGCAATCCACCCCATGCGCCCAAGCCCGGGTAGAGCGCCAGATAGCCCAGGCCGAACACGATCGTGATCACGAACAGCCCCATCCACCAGCGCGGCAGCGGATTGTCATATTCGAGCAGCGTTTCATCCCATCGATGCCCGGTGAATCCGGGTTCCCCGGTCGACGCTTTGCCCGATGACCTGCGCGAACTCGTTCGCCAGAGCAAAAGCGCGCAGGCAAAAATTCCGACAAGCGTCAGAATCCCGATATAGAAACCCCAGAAACTGCTAGTGAAATCGGCCAAGACCGTCCCCTTCAGTCGTCAAGTACCGAACGAGCCACCTGATCGAGCGTGGCACGCCGCCGCGGGCTATAAGCCCACCAGACAATGGCAAGAAATACGATCAGGCTCAGCACTTCGATCCCGATACGCAAATCATCAATATTCATCGCGCGGGCTCCCGTTATCTATTTGCTGGCTGGTGGCGCGTCGGCAGGTGCGCCGGCCGGCTTCAGCGCCGTGCCAAGCACCTGCAGGTAGGACACCAGTGCGTCGAGTTCGGTATGACCGCGCGCTGCCTCGGCCGCCCCGGCAATGTCCTCATCTGTGTAGGGCACTCCCACAAGGCGCAATGCGCGCATGCGCGGTGCGACCGAATCAGGATCAAGTGCCGCCCGTGCCAGCCACGAGTAGGCTGGCATGTTCGATTCAGGCACCAGTTCGCGCGGGTTATTCAAATGAATGCGATGCCATTCATCGGAATAGCGGGCACCGACCCGGGCCAGATCGGGGCCGGTGCGCTTGGAGCCCCACTGGAACGGATGGTCATAGACCGACTCGCCGGCCACCGAGTAGTGTCCATAGCGCTCGGTCTCGGCGCGCAGCGGACGGATCATTTGCGAGTGACAGTTGTAGCAGCCCTCGCGGATGTAGATGTCCCGGCCCACCAGTTGCAGGGCAGCATACGGGCGCAGGCCGGTCACCGGCTCAGTGGTGCTCCTTTGGAAGAACAAGGGCACAATTTCAACCAGCCCTCCCACCGCGATGACCAACACCACGAGGAGAATCAGCAACGGACTGGAGCGTTCGATGCGGTCATGAGTCAATGCCACGGAGCTCTCCTCAGGCGTGGGCTGGTACGGGAATCGGCGCCGGCTGGATGCGGCCCGCCATGATGGTGCGCGCCACGTTGTAGAGCATCAGCAACACGCCACCGAGATACAGCACGCCGCCGAACAGACGCACCAGATAGAACGGATAGGTTGCCTTGACGCTCTCGATGAAGCTGTAGGTCAGCGTGCCATCATCATTGACCGCGCGCCACATCAGACCCTGCATCACCCCGGCGATCCACATGGCGGCGATATAGATGACGATGCCGATGGTGGCAATCCAGAAGTGGATTTCGATGAGCCGCTTGCTCCACATCTCGGTGGCGCCAAATACACGCGGTATCAGGAAGTAGACCGAGCCCATCGCCACCAGACCCACCCAACCGAGGGCGCCGGAGTGCACATGCCCGATGGTCCAGTCGGTGTAGTGGGACAGCGCATTCACTGTCTTGATCGACATCATCGGTCCCTCAAAGGTCGACATGCCGTAGAACGACAGCGACACAATGAGAAATTTCAGGATCGGGTCGTCGCGCAGTTTGTGCCAGGCACCCGACAAGGTCATGATGCCGTTGATCATGCCGCCCCAGGAGGGTGCGAGCAGGATGAGCGAGAACACCATGCCGAGGGACTGCGCCCAGTCGGGCAGTGCGGTGTAATGCAGGTGATGGGGGCCGGCCCACATATAGGTGAAGATCAGTGCCCAGAAGTGCACCACCGACAGCCGGTAGGAATAGATCGGGCGCTCGGCCTGCTTCGGAATGAAGTAGTACATCATGCCGAGGAAGCCGGCGGTCAGAAAGAACCCGACCGCGTTGTGACCGTACCACCACTGCACCATCGCATCCTGCACGCCGGCGTAGGCTGAGTAGGATTTGAAAAGCGTTACCGGAATCGCCGCGCTGTTGACGATATGCAGTACCGCGACGGTCAGGATGAACGCACCGAAGAACCAGTTGGCCACATAAATGTGACTCACCTTGCGTGTCGCAAGCGTGCCGAAAAAGACAATGGCGTACGACACCCACACGATCGCGATCAGGATGTCGATGGGCCATTCGAGCTCGGCATATTCCTTGCCACTGGTGAACCCCAGGGGCAAGGTGACCGCAGCCAGCACGATCACCGCCGTCCAACCCCAGAATGTGAAGCTCGCCAGGGCCGGTGCGAACAGGCGCACGTGGCAAGTGCGCTGCACGACATAGTACGAGGTGGCAAACAGCGAGCAGCCGCCGAAGGCAAAAATCACCGCATTGGTGTGCAGCGGTCGCAGGCGACCGTAGCTCAACCAGGGGATGCCACCCAGAAAATCGGGAAACGCGAGTTGGGCGGCGATGATCACGCCGACCAACATGCCAACCACCCCCCAGACCACGGTCATCAAAGCAAACTGTCGAACGACTCGATCATCGTACTGGGCTTGGCCCGCCATGAACGCCTCCCGGTTGCCGGCTAAACGCAGGAATGGTGCAGAGCAAACTGCCCGGCCCTATCCCACGATTGTTCAATCGTGCGTCGAGATTAACGCACGAACGCTTGAGTCAATTTGCGGTAGATCAATACTCGTCGGACAAATGATCGGTGCGTGCGGGCGCTTGCACTACCGCGCGGGTGTTCTCTTCGCTCGCCACCGGAGCGACGGCTGCACCTGCACCTGCACCTGCACCTCCACCTGCACCTGCACCTGCACTCGCACTCGCGCTGGCACTCGTATTGGCGGGCAGCCCATCCTCCTCGAGGATGCTGCGGCCGTGCCGTTCGAGGTCATCGAATTGATCATGGTCGAGTGACCAGCGGAACGCCCAGGCGCCCAGACAGACCAGCACGATCGACAGCGGGATGAGGAGCAGCAAAATGTCCATCAATGCCCTCGTGGCAGCAAGCGTAGCGAATTGATGACAACCACGAGCGAACTCAGCGCCATACCCAGACCGGCCAACCACGGCGCGACCCACCCGGCAGCGGCAAGCGGAATACCCGCCAGGTTATACAGTAGCGCCCACAGCAGGTTCTGCCGCACGATGCTGCGGGTGCGGCGAGCAATGGCCAATGCCGCCGGAACGCCGCGCAGATCATCGCGCAGGAGAATCAGATCAGCACTGATACGCGCGAGGCTGGTCGCCCCTGCGAGCGAAATCGCGCAGTCGGCACTGGCGAGCACCGGGGCGTCATTGAACCCGTCGCCGACCATGGCAACCACCTCACCTTGTCCCTGTAGAGTGTGTAGCGCCGCGCACTTTCCGGCTGGATCAAGCGGCGCTTCCCAAGTTTCGATGCCCAGCGTATCCGCCATTGCCTGGGTCGTCACGCGACGATCGCCTGAGAGCAAATGCAGGCGCACGCCGAGCCCGCGCAGACGTTCCAGTGCCCCCGGCGCTTCGTCCCGTACATGATCACGCAATACAAAAACGGCAAGCCAGCCGGTGGCATCAGCCAGAATCGCCAGCAGGTGCTCTGGCCGCTCACTGGCAAGCGCAAACACCGCAGATTCAATCGCGCCGGCCGGTTCCCCGCACAGCGCCAGGTTGCCCAGACGCAGGTGACGATCGTCAATGATTCCGCTTACCCCGTGAGAGGATTCGATGCGATTGCCAACCCGGCCCTCAACCGGGCTCTGCATTGCACGCTCCAGCCCGTTTCCGCTTTGATTTTCGGATGACGATTCGATCGGCCACTCGATGCGCGTGTCGCCCTGCTGCGCAGTGACACGACTGACTTGCGCCTGATCCGACAAGGCCGCTGCCCGTAATGCGCGGGCGACCGGGTGTGTGGCGCCCGCCTCAAGCGCCGCGGCAAGCGCAAGCGCCTGCGCGCGGGTCGTTCCGGCCAGCGGATGAACCTTGATCAACTCAAGTCGCGCATCGGTCAGGGTGCCGGTTTTATCGAATGCCACGCGGGTGACCCGGGCCAGCCGTTCAAGCGCCCCGGCCGAGGTGGCCAGCACCCCTTCGGTGGCCATCCGCGCAGTGGCCGCCAGCAGGGCGAGCGGTGTCGCCAGTGCCAGTGCGCACGGACAGGTCACCACCAGCACCGCCGTGGCGGCGGCCATTGCCTGCGCGATGCCGGCTGACCACCAGAATGCCAGGGTGACCGCGGCCGCAAGCAAGACCACGAGGGTGAAGGCACTGGCATAGCGGTCGGCCAAGCGTTGCGGCCATTGACGCTCCGACAAGGCACGTTCAACCAGGGCAGCCAGGTCGGCGCGGGTGCCGCTGGCCGCGCTCTGGGTGAGTTCCAGCACCAGCGGCTCGCCTCGGTTGACCGCACCGCCAATCAGCAGCGCATCGCGTTGATGCCACACCGGGCGACTCTCTCCGGTCACCAGCGACTCGTCGAGTTCGGCGCGCTCACTCAGCAGACGGCCATCGGCCGGCACAGTGGCCCCGCGCGCCACCTGCACACGGTTGCCCACAACCAGCCGTTCGATCGCAACCGATTCGACCGCCATCGAGTGCGGATGATCAATGAGCCGGTCGGCCAGTTCGGGCAAACCCGAGGCCAGTCGATCAATCCAGCGTGCGGCCCGCTCGCGCGCCCGCATCTCCAGATAGCGGCTGGTCAGCAGAAAGAAAATGAACATGGTGATTGAGTCGAAATACACTTCGCCACCGAGCAGCAGCGCCGCGCAGCTCGACGCAAACGCAGTCGCGATCCCGAGTGCAACCGGCACATCCATACCGAGGCGCCACAGGCGCAGATCGCGCGCCGCGGCGATAAAAAACGGTGCGGCCGACCACAGCACGACCGGCACAGTCAACGCGAACTCGGCCCAGCGCAGCAATTGCCGGTTCTGCTCGCTCATATCCCCCGGCGCAGCGACATAGAGGGGCAGCGCCAGCATCATCACCTGCATCATCGACAGGCCGGCAACGAACAGCCGCCACATGGCGGCGCGGCCTTGCCGTCGACGCTGGTCGTGCGCGGTTGCATCATTGAACGGGGCGGCTCGATAGCCCAGCGCGGCGATGGCGCCGATGATGGCCGAGAGTCGCGTCTGCGGTTCACTCCAACGCACCGTCAGTCGCTGCGTCGCGTAGGAGACCGCGACGCGCCGTACGCCGTCCAACTGCTGCAGTTGCTGTTCAATCAGCCAGGCGCAGGCCGGACACTCCATCGATTCAATCGCCAGCACAGCTTCGCTTTCAGCGCCGCGGTTGACCACCCGCCCGAGTTGCCAGTCCGGATCGTCGAGAGCGTGTGCAACAGCGGGCGTGGTCGTGAGCGCCGCGGGCACGACCGGACGTGAGAGCACATCGCGCTGTGTGTAGAAGCTCTCCAACCCGCCGGCGACGATCGCCTCGCTCACCGCCTGACAACCGGGGCAGCACATCGGACGCCAGCACCCGAGCACCGTCGCGCCCCAGGGGGCAGCAGCAGGCACGGGTTCACCACAATGGAAGCAGCCCGCGCTGACCGGGGCGGATTGCTCAGTGGTCTGCAGTGGCACCGTGGAGATCACGCCTGCTCCGAACTCGAAATTTTTGGTTCGGTTCATTGTCGCATGCGCGATCGGCCGACTAGAATCGGCGCGCGACCGTTCCGGTCGAGGACTTGGAGCAGACAATGAAGGCTTGGTGGATGACGATCGTCAACGGACAGCCGACGATCGAGCAGCGCGAGACAGCCCAGCCAGTGCCCGGTGATCACGATGTGCTGGTCGAAGTGCATGCGGCCTCGTTGAATCGCGGCGAATTCATCGCCGGTGTCGGACTGCATGGCAATGCCACAGCGCGGCCAGCCGGAATCGATGCGGCGGGTGTCATCGTTGCTCTGGGTGCCCAGGTGAGCGGCTTTGCCCTCGGTGATCGTGTGATGGGGCGCGCGCAGGGAGGCTTTGCGCAGTTTGCGCGCATTCACCATGCCGAAGCCATCACGGTGCCGGCAAGCACCGATTTTATTCACGCAGCGGCCTTTCCTCTCGTCTTTGCGGTCACCTTCGACATGCTGGTGGAACAAGGCGGATTGCGTTCAGGCGGCACGCTGCTCGTCACCGGTGCCTCGTCCGGTGTTGGTGTGGCCTGTGTCCAATTAGGTAAAGCGCTCGGAGCGACCGTCATCGGCACCTCCGGTTCTGCGGCCAAACTCGAACGCTTGTCCAAACTCGGCATGGACCACGGCATCCTTACCCGCAAGGCGGATTTTGCTGCGGAAGTACACAGGATCACCCAAGGCCGCGGCGCCAATCTCGTTATCGACAACGTCGGTGGCACCGTGTTTGCCGAATGCATGCGGGCGTGCGGCTTTCAGGGTCGTGTGGCGATGGTCGGTTACGTGGACCGCACGATGGAGGCCACCATCGACATCGGTCTGTTACATGAGCAGCGCCTGGTTCTGTTCGGGGTGTCCAACAAGCTGCGTAGTGCCGAGCAGCGTGCGCAAACCATTCGCGGGCTGACTGCGCAGGTGCTGCCGCTGGTGGCCAATGGCAGCATCGTTCCCGCGGTGGACCGGGTGTTTGATTTCAACGATCTGCCGGCCGCCGTTGACTATATGCGCTCGGATGCGCAGCTGGGCAAGGTCGTGATCGCGGTGCGTCGCTGAGCACGCGGATCTGACCGCGTTCGGGCACGGTGCACAGGCGCGCAGCGTTGCGCCTGTGCAACCGGAGCCGGTCAATGGGCGCGCTGATTACCGTAGGTCTGCGCGAGATAATCGACGATCAGCGGTATGTCGGCGTCGTCTATCGGTGCCTTGAATACGGTTTTCATTCGATTCACCATCGCCTCCCAATAAGGCCGCGCCGCGTTGGGCGGTTGAAACTGCATGTATTCGGCTGAATGGCAGGCTGCGCAGATTGCCTGTGCCTTGGCATATCCGGGCAAATCGCTGGCTTTGAGCGTGACCCCGTCCGGCGGCAGTGTGATCGATTTCGATGACGCCTGAGCCGCCTGTCCCGTTACCAACAAAAGCGCCATGAGGACAGCTGCCAGCCGTGCTGATCTTCGGTTCATTGACTCATCTCGATGCATGACGCTGCTCCTCAAGCCGCGGTAACCCTGACCGACTCGACCACATTGCGCATATATCCGGCAGGCTGCCACAGCGCCTCCATCGGCTGGCTCTGCCCCGATCGATTCCATGCCCGCACCCGCAGGTCGTAGCTGCCGCGGGTTGGCTTGAAGCCAAACGTGAACTCACGAAACGAGTAACGCCCCAGATCGTCGCCCAGACGCGCCTCGCGCCAGCTCTGCCCGCCGTCGACGGAATAAGCCACTTCGCGAATGCCCTGACCACCGTCGAACGCGATACCGCGGATCAGCGCGTCAGCTCCGGCCGGCAGTCGCCCCCCGTCGCCGATTGACGTGATAAACGAGCGTACATTGAAGCGGCCAATCGGGCGGGTTGCCGCCGGCGCGGTTCCCGGATCAACGCAGGCACAGTCATTGTCGGGAACCCGATAGGCCGGCTTCATCCAGAAGCCTTCGAACGACTGATCGACCACTTCGATTTCAGACAGATGCTTGACCCAATAAGTACCGTAATAGCCAGGAACCACCAGCTTGACCGGATAGCCATTGAGTACCGGGATGTCGGCACCATTCATCTGGTAGGCAATCATCACCTCGCCGTCCATCGCGTGGTTCACCTGTAGCGACTTGACGAAATCGCCGCCACCCGCAAGGGCAAAATCCAGTCCGTTGAGCGTCACTTCGCGTGCGCTCGATTTCAGCTCGGCACGGGCGAGCACATCCTTGAGGGGCACGCCGAGCCAGCGCGCATTGCCCATGGCGCCATTGGCCAGTTGTCCTCCGGTGACCCGCGGATTGAACAATCCGCGGCTGTTGCCAGAGCACTGATTGACCGCAACCAGCTCAACCGAGCGGAACTCGCTGCGCAGTGCAGCAAGCGATAACTCATAGGGCTTGCCCACCGCATTGCCAAAGATTTTTATTCGATGCGCATCGGCATCGATCACCGTCGGTATGCCGGCATTGTGATAGCGCACGAAAAATGCATCGTTCGGCGTGATCAAGCCGTCATTGAAAATTTCAAACGGGGTCTCAAGCTGCGGAGGGCGCGAGGTCAGAACGATCAGCGGTCGCTTCTCGGGGTAGGCGACCAAATTGCGCCGGCCGTTAGCGAAGGGCTGCTCTATCGTTGACTGGGCGAGCGCCGCCCGCATCGGTGCCCCCAGACTGGCGAGCGCCGCACTACCAACCAGACCGCCCAGCAAACGCCGCCGCGTTGGTGCGGAATCGAGAGATCGACTCATCATGTCTCCTTTGATTACCCGTTTTGTCATCCGGACAGTGGAACGGAGACTATAGCCTGTTGGCAGGTGATGCAGACGGCCGCGCGCCTTCATCCGGGCGTAAAATACGCCCGGTGCGGTCCGTAACAAAGGAAGGGTGATGGACGATACTCGCAGAGGTTTCATCCAGTGCGCGGGCCTGGCACTGTGCCTGGGTGCGCCCTGGGCTGACGCATTCGCACAAGTGGCGGGGGCCAGCGCGCCGACTCAGGATTGGGCGCAAGGGGTGTTTGCCGCGCGCAATGTGCGCGAGGCGGTGCGCGCCTTGGGCGGAGCGGCCATGGTGGAAACCCAGGAGGTGTCCTGGGGCAATACGCCCGACATCGCCGAGAACGGCATGGTGGTGCCGATCGCGATCAGCACCACGCTGCCCAAAGTTGAATCGATCGGAATTCTGATTGAAAAGAATCCCAATCCGATGGCTGCCCTGTACGAAGTGCTGCCCGGCACCGATCCTTCATTTCGAGCCAATTTCAAACTGGGTGAGTCCTCGTTTGTGTATGCCCTGATCAAACAGGAGGGCAAAGTGCTGGTTGCCCGCCATGAAATCAAAGTGACGATCGGAGGCTGCGGTGGCTGATCCGATGCGTATCCGCGCCCGCATGGAGGGCGAGCATTGCGTCGTGCGCGTGCTCATGAGTCATGAGATGGAAACCGGTCAGCGCAAGGACGCCACCGGTCAGTTGATACCGGCCTGGTTCATTCACCGGGTCACCGCCACCAGCAACGGTCGTGTCGTGTTCAGCGCCACCTGGGGCCCGGCGGTGTCCAAGAATCCAGTTCTGCAGTTCAGTTTCACCGGTGCGAAGGTGGGCGATGCCATTCAAATCACCTGGGTCGACACCCGCGGTGAACGGCGTACTGACGAAGCACGCGTCAGTGCCTGAGCAGCCAATAGCGGCAACATGGGGCCTGGCGCGCCCTGGCACCGCGCGACGGGGACCGGTGCGCACTGCGTTCAATGAACAGATGGTCGTTTGCTGGCATGTGCTGCGTCGCACGGCACTGACCGCTGGTATTTTGCTCGGCGCGGTGAGCCTGGCGGTCGCGCAACCGCTTGGCACAGCGCAGGCGGGCGGTGGATTGACGCCGTCGGCGTCGGCGCAACCCGCAGCGAACGACACGGGCCGGGCCATCGAACAATACCGTGAGGCGGTCGCCGACAGCAGCCCGGGCGAACTGTGGGAAATCCGCGGTGAGGCACTCTGGAATGAAGTGCGTGGCCCGCGGCAGGTGTCCCTTGAGCGCTGCGACCTCGGCGCAGGGCCGGGCGTCGTGGCCGGTGCCTATGCCCGGTTGCCGCGCTGGTTTGCCGATGTCGGACAGGTGATGGACCTGGAAACGCGCCTGCTTCATTGCATGGTCACGCTGCAAGGTTTCGCGCGCGATCAACTGCTGCGCGAGACCTTTGGCGATGGTCCGCGCCGCTCGGCCTTTGAGGCACTGAGTGCCTGGATTGCCGCGCAATCGCGCGGACTCGCGATCAATCCGCCGCTCGCGCACCCTGCCGAGCAAACCGCCTATCGGGTCGGGCGCGAGCTCTTTTATCAGCGCGGTGGCACGCACGATTTCTCCTGCTCCAGTTGCCATGGCGAGACCGGCCGCCGCATCCGGCTGCAAGAGCTGCCAAACCTGAGTGAGCCGGCGCAGGCGCGCCCGGTCTACGCCAGTTGGCCTGCCTACCGGGTGTCGCAGGGCGAGATGCGTACCCTGCAATGGCGTTTGAACGACTGCTTTCGCCAGCAGCGTTTTCCACAACTGATATTTGGGTCACCGGCCTCGATCGCGCTGATGAGCTATCTGGCCAACAATGCGCGCGGTGCCGAGATGAACGCACCTGGGGTAAAGCGCTAGCATGGGCACGACACCGGTTCGCATCACCGCGCTGCGCGCACTCGCCTGGGTGGCAGCGCTCGGATTACTCGGCGCGCTTGTAGCGTGCGCAGGCTCGCTTGGGGCGGCGGCCGGTGGAAGCAATGCCGCAGCGGGTGCGACCGCTGGCGGTGGGGCAGCCGGTGGTCTGTCAGCGGCCGGTACAGCGGCGACGGCGCGCCAGCCTGAAGATTCCGCCCTCGCGCGCACAGCCCTTCAATCCTCGTTTGTTGCACGCGGCGCAGTAGGACTCGACCGGTTGCAGCAGGACGATGTCCAACGACTCTGTTCCGAGGCCGAGGTCACCGGCCAGCCGGTCAGTGCCGCGGTCGCTGAACAGATTGAACGTGCGGCGGCGGCAGAGGTGTCCTGGCCCAGCGCGCAATTCCTGGCGGCGGGCGACTGGCAACGCGGCGAGCGGGTGGCGCAATCAGGGGTTGGGCGGCAATGGAGCGATCCGCCAGAGGCCCCCGCCGGTGGCAACTGTTACGCCTGCCATCAGTTATCAGCGCGCGAGCTCGCCTACGGCACGATCGGCCCCAGCCTGCTTGGCTACGGCCGCCTGCGCGAGCAACTGCCGCGCGGTGAGCTGGAGCGGCTGGTCTACGCCAAGATCTACAATCCGCAGTCCTCGCGCGCGTGCAGTGCCATGCCGCGCTTTGGCGCGCACGGCATTCTCACTCAGGAGCAGATTCGCGATCTGGTTGCACTGCTGGTCGATCCGGCCTCGCCAGTCAATCAGCGCTGAGTCACGCTCAAAGCATCATGGCGCTCAATCGACGCGACTTCATCCAGGCACTCTGCCTGGCAGCAGTCCATGGTCTGCCACCGGGATTGATGGCCGGTGCCGCCTGGGGCGCATCACCGTCGGCGACGCATCGGGCCGGGTCGGCGCGCGGTGGCATGCAGTATTACGCGCTGCCACGCTTTGGCAGCGTGCGCCTGCTGCACCTGACCGACCTGCACGCCCAGTTGCTGCCGCTGTACTACCGCGAACCCTCGATGAACCTGGGGGCCGGCGCCGCGCGTGGTCATCCGCCGCATCTCACCGACAAGGCGCTGCTGCGCTATTACGGCATTCGCCCGGGAACACGCGAAGCGCACGCCTTCACATCGATAGATTTTGAACATGCCGCCGCGCTGTATGGCCGCATGGGGGGCATGGCACATCTTGCCACTCTGGTGCGCCGATTGCGTGCTGATCAACCGGCCAGCCTCCTGCTCGACGGCGGTGATGCCCTGCAGGGCACTGCGACCTCGCTGTGGACCCGTGGCGAGGACATGGTGCAGGCGCTGCGCGAACTTGGGGTTGACTACACCACCGGACACTGGGAATTCACCTACGGTGAGGAGCGGCTGCGCGAAATCATTGCCAAGGGCTTTGGCGATCGCATCGGATTTCTCGCCCACAATGTACTCACGCGCGACTTTGATGATCCGGTGTTTGAACCCTATCGCCTGCATGAGGTAGGCGGGCAGGCGCTGGCCATCATCGGTCAGGCGTTTCCCTACACGCCGATCGCGCATCCATCCCGGTTCGTTGCCGAGTGGACCTTTGGCATCCAGGAAGAAAACCTGCAGAAACAGGTGGCGCATGCTCGCGCGGCCGGCGCGCGTACCGTGGTGCTGCTGTCGCACAACGGCATGGACGTCGATCTCAAGCTGGCGAGCCGGGTCACCGGCATCGATGTGATTCTGGGGGGGCATACCCATGACGCGGTGCCCCAGCCGGTAATAGTCAGTAACGGCGGTGGCCGCACCTTGGTGACCAATGCCGGGTCGAACGGAAAATTTCTCGGTTGCCTTGACCTTGAATTGAATCCGGCCGGGCGCTTGAGCGATTTTCGCTATCGGCTGCTGCCGGTGTTTCCTGATTTGCTGCCAGCCGACGCGGCCATGTCGGCCTTGATCACGCGCATTCGCGAACCCTATCTGGCGCAGTTGCGCGAGCCGCTCGCCCAGACCGAGGGCCTGTTATATCGGCGTGGCAATTTCAATGGCAGTTTCGATCAACTGATTCTCGATGCGCTGATGGAGACGCAGTCCTGCCAGATCGCGTTTTCACCCGGATTTCGCTGGGGTACCGCGTTGTTGCCCGGCGAGTTGATCACCATGGAAGCGCTGCTCGCGCAGACCGCGATCACCTATCCGCAGACCACCGTACAGGAACTCACCGGCGCACAGATCAAGGCGATCCTGGAGGATCTGGCCGATAATCTGTTCAACCCGGACCCGTACTATCAGCAAGGTGGCGATATGGTGCGGGTCGGTGGCATGAGTTACACGATTGATCCGCAGGCCGCCGCCGGTGCGCGCATCAGCTCGCTTCGCCTGGCGGGCAAGCCCATGGATGCTGATGCCCGCTACCGGGTGGCCGGATGGGCACCTGTCGCCGACGGTGCCGATGGTCCACCCGTATGGGAGGTGGTGGCGCGCTGGCTGCGCGCGCGGCAACGTGTGCCGTTGAGAACGGTGGATGTGCCTCGCATCATTGCCTCAGGAAGTCATTCGTAATCGCCGCGCACAATGAGACGGATGTGAAACCCCTGGATTGCAAGCCGTCACAGTGCTGATCTGCAACCGCACAACCCTTAACTGCGCAGCCAACCATGTCACAAACCCTCATGCAAGCGGTCACCGTTCTCGGCCCTGGTGGACCGGATCAGCTCGCGCTGATAGAGCGCGCGGTGCCGGTACCGGCGGCAGGCGAAGTACTGGTCCGAGTCACGCGTGCCGGGGTCAATCGGCATGACACCGGGCAGCGGCGGCGCGGTCACGCGCCACCTGGGGCGACCGACATTCCCGGCCTGGAAATTGCCGGCGAAGTGGTCCAGTGCGGGAG
Source organism: uncultured Pseudomonadota bacterium (assembly GCA_903921325.1). GTDB lineage: Bacteria > Pseudomonadota > Gammaproteobacteria > Burkholderiales > SG8-39 > CAIXPL01. Next base: position 112,178 of record CAIXPL010000037.1, on the reverse strand, counting down.
CGCGGTGCGCCGCTTTGCAGTGGGTGATCGGGTTTGCGCACTGGTGAACGGCGGGGGCTATGCGCAGTACTGCCTGGCCGATGAGCGCACCTGCCTGGCAATGCCCGCCGAGATGAGCTTTGCTGCTGCGGCCAGCCTGCCCGAGGCGCTCTACACCCTGTGGCACAACCTCATCGAACTGTGCTCGCTTGTGCGCGGCGAGTGGCTGTTGATCCACGGCGGCACCAGCGGCGTGGGGTGCATCGGTATTCAGTTTGCGCGCTGGCTCGGCGTGCCTGTCATAGCGACGTGTGGCAGTGATGACAAATGCGCGGTGGCACAAAGCCTCGGGGCATTCGCGGTGTGCAATTATCGCGACGCCGATTTTGTGCCTTGGGTCATGCAGGTGACCGAAGGTCATGGCGCTGATGTGATCCTGGACATGGCCGGTGGCCGCTATGCCGAGCGCAACCTACAGGCACTCGCGATGGATGGGCGTGTTACCCATCTGACCAGTGCCGGCGAGCCGACGTATCAGATTGCGCTTGAGTCACTGATGCGCAAGCGCGCACGGGTCACCGGATCGCTGCTGCGCCCGCTTGCCATTGAGCGCAAGGCACGGATGACCGAAGCGATCGAGGCGCAGTTGTGGCCGCAGGTCGGCGCGCTGATTCAACCGTGTTTCGATCGGGAGTTTGATCTAGGGGATGCACCTGCGGCGCATGAGCGCATCGAAGCGGGCCTCACTATCGGCAAGATTTTGTTGCGGCCGTGGTCATGACGACGATGGCACGCCCTGCTCCTCTCAACAGACCGGCTGGGTGCCGAAGCAATTCGGCCCATCGGACCGGTTCCTGGTTCGGTAACCTGGTCAAGGCCATGGTTGTCGCTGCGCTGTGTGGTGCACCGGGAGCGGGAACGGACGCGGCATGGGCGCAGGCGTTTCCCAATCATCCCTTGCTGCTGATCGTGGGCTTTGCGCCCGGTGGCGGCACCGACACCTCGGCACGCATCGTGGCGCGCCGCCTGAGCGATGTGCTGGGGCAGCAGGTGGTGGTGGAGAACCGCGCGGGCGCGGGTGGCAATATCGCGGCGGAAATGATCGCCAAGGCAAACCCCGATGGCTACACCTTCTCGCTCTGCCCGGTCGGCCCGCTGACGGTGGCACCGCATATGGTGCCCAATCTGTCCTACGACCCCTTGCGAGACTTCGCGCCAATATCGATGGGCGTGGTCTTCGCCGATGTCATCGTGGTGAACGCCGCAGTTCCGGCCAACACACTGGCTGACTATGTGGCGCTTGCCAACGCACGGCCGGGCGCCATGGGTTACGGCACCTCGGGCATAGGCAGCACCGGGCATCTGGCCGGGGAGCTGTTTCGCCAGATCGCCAAGGCCGACATCGTTCATGTGCCCTACAAGGGGGGCGGACCGGCCATGTCGGATTTGCTGGGGAACCAGATTCCTTCCGGATTTGCCTCAGCGCCCTCGGCAGTGCCCCACGTGAAGAGCGGCCGCATCAGGGCGTTGGCCACGACCAGCGCCACGCGGTCGGCATTTTTCCCGACCACTCCGACCGTGGCCGAGAGCTATCCGGGATACGAAGCGACCAACTGGTATGCCTTCATTGCACCGGCGCGTACGCCGCGCGAGATCGTGCTGCGCCTGAATCGCGCGCTGGTGGCGGTGCTCTCAGCGCCGGAAGTCCGCGAGCAGCTATTGCAGCATGGCATGGAGCCGCAACCGTCGACGCCCGAGGATCTGGCCGCGACCATTGCGCGCGAATACGTGACCTGGGGCAAGGTTGTGAAAAGCGCCGATATTCATGCGCAGTAGGGTTTATATTTCAACGCATCGAATGGAGCTTATTGCAGAGAGGGCCAGGTACGGACAAGGTGAGCTTCCGAATCTAACGGAAAAGCGAAAGGCGGACTCAAAACTCTACGGCCGCAGGTTTTGCACCGCGGGATCACTCCGCGCCGGATAGTTGTGATAGTTACTTGAAGGCTGGGATCTGCGATGGCAGACCTACACGCATGAAATAGCGCGCGAAGGCCTGAGAAAAGTGCTCCAGAAACGGTGAATCGAGACGTAGTCGTTCGCCCAGAATTTCGGCCCTTTTTTCCAAGTAGGACGGGGGCAGGCTGAAAATCTGCCCAAAATCGACGACGAGCGCACTGCTGTTGTCATCGGGGTTTGATGGGCTACCCAGCATGTGCAGTCCCTCAACTCGCCCTTTGCGTACTTCGTCCCATTGCCTTTGATTCTTGTACCTTGAATTTGCGCCCGCGAATTCATCGAGCGTGTGCGTTGGGCACAAGGCAACGAGTGCAACCTTTCCGTTTTCGAGGTCACAACTCTGAGTGACGACAATTAAGTTTGATTCATTAACCCCTAGGGTTTCAGTGGCACCCTCGCGCGCCGTTCCGAAGTCCGCCCCAAACTGCGGCACGAGGCAGTCCGTCAGCAAGTCGCCCTGTGCTAGGCTTTTACCTGTTACCTTCGTCCAGAACGCCTTGCCCATTGGCCTTAGTCAACCTCTGGCAGTTGCCTGGGGGGCATTTTTCCCATGCGTTTGTAAGTTACCGTCACACTAAAAGCCGTCTTCAGTGGGACGTGGTTGTAGATCGTAACCTCTGCGTCTTGCGGTCTATCGCGCAATGCACCCATGCTTTCGGTCAAGTCTCGGAATATTGCGGCCAATGCCTCAGCCTCCGCGCTGTGACCTTGTCTTGTGTCAATGCCGATTCCCCGCACGTTGTCGCGCACTTTGAGCGCCTCGCGGCCTTGTCCAGGAGCGGGCGAGACTAATCGCAGGCGACAGACTGGCGTAGGCGGCCTATCGCCAAAAATGGGGGGCTGTTGGGCATACGCGGTTGTCATTGAAATAGCTTCCTTGCGTCGTCAGTAATGCACGCCTCGAACACTCGGTTCTTCTCGTGGCGCAGTTGTTCCATCTGCTCCCACAATACCCCGTCGCCATTGGGCAGTTCAGACATGCGAAATACATCAATGTCTAGCACTACGGCGACGGTATTGAGCTTCGACGGTTCAATAATGGTTTGGTTTATTACGCAGGCCGTGCGGGCATCGGGCAACGGAATTTGCAGTTGCATGAAGTAGCCTGACAGCCCCTGCGGCAGCTCGCTTGACAGTTGCGGTCCTGTCCTCAGATACCTGGAGAAATCGTCCAATGGGAGCGGAATGTCCAGCCGGTTAACGTATCGCAGTGCAATGCGCGTTATGGCAACAGGGGCTGCTATGACTCGGTATTTGTCCCACAGGCGGCGCGCCTCACAACTTACCTCGACCCAGCTCGTGTACTCGGCGAGCCGGCTGAAGGTGAATCCGTTCACTCGCGTTTGATAAATTTGAAGCCGATCATTGCTGCGGTGGAGAAAACCTATAGCCTCCGCGCTTGCCTCAGCGATCGCGGTTGAATCAGGCCCTATTGATATTTGCCCTTGCGCTGAGAAAAGCGGTTCTGTAAATGGGTAGCACTGCTCTTCAGCGTTGACTCTCTCCAACTCGGCCGCGCTCCGTCCGGATGTGCATTGAATATCAATGACCGCCTCAGTGATTGGTGCGTGTGGATAGCGCGTAACTAGTGCCATGGTTGCGTGTAACGGCCCATTGATGCTTTCGTTCGCTACGTTAGCCAGCTGTGGGTGAAGGCAATGTGAGCTATGCGCGCTGTCAGTTGCTGTGGATGGTCGATTGCCAACGGTATCGATTCTTCGCGTTTCAGCTACATCTAAGGTGGCGCCTCATGACACCACGGAAGGGTCTCTGTTCATCCTTTGAATCCTGAGCGCGGAAAGCAGGCTCTTAGGGGTCGTCCTGGAAATCTACTCGGCTCAGTATAGCGAAGAGCATGCTGCCTCACCTGTGATCGGGCCGCCTCAAGCGGAATTTTGGTGGCAACTACCGAGCTGGACAATTTAGCTATTCAGGTGGCACGCAGCATGGTCGCTTCTTCCGGAAACTCACCCCTACCTACTTTGCAGCGCGCGGTGCCGGGCGAATTTTTAACCGTTACTCAATGGCAAATCCATCACCTGCCGCGATGAGCTGCGGCAATAGGGGAACCAACGCTGGTGTTCAAGTAGTAGCCTAGGTTCAACTTGCCAGTGTTGGTACTGCGAGGCTTCTGCTCTGCTGCGCCCGGCCGGGATTCCCGAACCGACGCTGGTCGGAATATTTCGTACTCTGCTGAGATCGCTGTCATCAGGCTATAATTATCGGTCCACCGCCCGGATGGTGAAACTGGTAGACACAGGAGACTCAAAATCTCCCGCTAGCGATAGCGTGTCGGTTCGAGTCCGACTCTGGGCACCATATCTCCAGGTTCATCGTTCTTGCCATGCCGCTCACCCTGGATGATTTCGACTACGAGCTGCCCGGCGAGCTGATCGCTCAACATCCCGCCGCTGAACGAACCGCAAGCCGCCTGCTGCGCCTTGAACCGCTGACGAGTGACGGTGCCAGCGCCGGTATAACCGGGCAACGCCAATCGGCCCCTGCCGACACTTGCGCCGGTTCGCTGCGCGAGGCTGCAGCACGCATCGAGGACGCCATCATCACCGATCTGCCACGCTGGGTTGGCGCGAACGATGTGCTCGTGTTCAATGACACCCAGGTGGTACGCGCGCGATTGCACGGCCGCCGCGATAGCGGGGGTGCCGTCGAGGTGTTGATCGAGCGGGTCATCGATGCGCGGCAGGCCTGGGCACAGGTGCGCGCCAGTCATGCCCCGCAGCCTGGTCGCCGCTTGCGCCTGGCGGATGCCTTTGAGGTCAGCGTCGAGTCGCGGTCTGAGGATCTGTTTCTGCTCACGCTGGAAACAGCCGAACCGGGTTGGGTCGACCTGCTCGAGCGCCATGGCGAAGTGCCCCTGCCCCCTTACATCACCCACAGCCCGCAGGGCGACGATGCCGAGCGCTATCAAACGGTGTATGCGAAGCACCCGGGCGCGGTCGCAGCCCCCACCGCCGGCCTGCATTTTGATCAAGCGCTGCTCGAGCGCTTGCGCAGCGCCGGTGCGCAACTGGCCTGGGTCACCCTGCATGTCGGCGCCGGCACTTTCCAGCCGGTGCGTGTGCGCAACCTCGCCGAACATCGCATGCACGCCGAGCGCTACACGATTCCGGCGGAAACGATTAACGCGATCCGCACGGCGCAGGCCCGCGGCGGACGGGTCTGGGCCATCGGCACCACCACGCTGCGTGCGCTGGAAGCCGCTGCCGTTGAACACGCTGGTTTCGCAGCGGGCGCGCCCGGACCATTCAGCGGCGATACGCGCCTGTTCATCACACCGGGCTACCAGTTCCAGGTGATTGATCGACTGTTGACCAATTTTCACCTGCCACGCTCGACGCTCCTCATGTTGGTGAGCGCATTCAGCGGGTCTCAGGCCATTCGCGCCGCCTATGCCCATGCAGTGGCGCAACGCTATCGCTTTTTCAGCTACGGTGATGCCATGCTGATCGATCGTGTCGCATCCGACGCAGATTCAGGACCGGTCCGAGCCGAGCTCGCCGCCGCGCCTCGAGAACCCAGGTAATGTCATTCGAAACTCATCAACCGACCGTGCAAAGTGCGCGGCGCAGCCCGACCCAGCCCGGGCCTTCTACCCGCGTGCACCATTGGAGCCTGCCTGATGTCCTTTGAACTGCTCGCCACCGATGGCAACGCGCGCCGCGGCCGCCTGACCCTCGCCCATGGCGTGGTCGACACCCCGATATTCATGCCGGTGGGCACCTATGGCACGGTAAAAGGCATGCTGCCGCGCGACCTGGCGGCGGGCGGCGCACGCATCGTGCTGGGCAACACTTTTCATCTGTGGCTGCGCCCCGGGCTCGAGGTGATTGCCGCCCACGGTGGCCTGCATCGCTTCATGGGCTGGGACGGTCCTATCCTCACCGACTCCGGTGGCTTTCAGGTGTTCAGCCTGGGCAAACTGCGCAAGATCAGTGAGGAAGGCGTCGCGTTTGCCTCGCCGATCAATGGCGACCGGCTGTTCCTCACGCCGGAGGAATCCATGCGTATCCAGCGCACGCTGAACTCCGACATCGTGATGGTGTTCGATGAGTGCACCCCGTTTCCGGCCACCGAGACCGAAGCCCGCCTGTCGATGGAGTTGTCGTTGCGCTGGGCTGCGCGCAGCCGCCAGGCCCACGCGGGCAATTCCAATGCCCTGTTCGGCATCGTCCAGGGTGGCATGTTCGAGTCCTTGCGCGAACGATCACTCGCCGGGTTGCTCGATATCGGCTTTGACGGTTACGCCATTGGTGGATTGTCAGTCGGTGAGCCCAAAGAAGAGATGTTGCGCATGCTGCGCTTTTGCGCACCGCTGCTGCCCACTGACCACGCCCGCTACCTGATGGGGGTAGGCACACCCGAAGATCTGGTCGAAGGGGTATGCGCCGGCGTTGATCTGTTTGACTGCGTAATGCCCACCCGCAACGCGCGCAACGGCTGGCTGTTCACCCGCGCAGGCGATGTGCGCATCCGCAATGCGGTCCATCGCGACGACCCCGCACCGCTCGACCCCGCCTGCCTTTGTTATACCTGCCAGAACTTCAGCCGCGCCTATTTGCATCATTTGCAGCGCACCAATGAGATTCTCGGCGCGATGCTCAACACCTTGCACAATCTGCACTACTACCAGGAACTGATGAGCGGATTGCGCGCAGCCATCGAGCAAGGCGGCCTGGAGGCGTTCCGGCACAATTTTTACAGCGGGCGCGGACACCAACCGGGCGCGTATAATTAGCGGTTTTGCCCCAGGCACAAGGAGTCGGCATCCATGCTGATCGAATCCGCATACGCGCAGGCTGCAGGCGCAGCCAGCAGCACCGAAAGCCAGATCATGGGCGTGCTGCCCATTGTGCTGATGTTCGTGGTGTTGTACTTCCTCATGATCCGCCCGCAGATGAAGCGGCAGAAGGAAGCCAAGGCGATGATCGAGGCGCTGCAAAAAGGCGACGAAGTGATCACCTCGGGCGGCATGGTCGGTCGGATCACCAAGATTCAGGATGCCTATATGAATCTCGAGATCGCCACCGGCGTGGAAGTCGTCGTTCAGCGAGGTGCCGTCACCACCGTCCTGCCCAAGGGCACGCTCAAGTCCCTCTGAGCACGGTTGTTCTGCCGCTTGATGTGCAGTAGGTTTGCTCCCCTGCGCGGTGGCGTGTCTGCCGCGGTCCTGTCCGTCTCACTGAGTTGCTCATGAACCGGTATCCCATCTGGGTCTATATCACTGTGGCCGTGGCACTGGCGCTTGGCCTGCTCTATACCCTGCCCAATTTCTACGGTGAAACGCCGGCGGTGCAGGTATCGAGCGCCCGCGTCACGATCAAAGTCGATGAAGCGACTCAGGCCGCCATCGAGACCGAGCTCAAGCGCGCCGAGATTCCCTATACCGGCGTGCTGCTCGATGCGACCGGGGTGCGGGTGCGCTTTGCCAATGTCGACCTGCAAGGCAAGGGCAAGGACGCGCTGAGCGCCGCGCTCAACCCCAAGGCGGGCGACGAGCAATACACCATCGCGCTCAATCTGATGGCCAACTCGCCCGATTGGCTGCGTTCGCTGCACGCGCTGCCCATGTATCTGGGCCTGGACCTGCGCGGCGGCGTGCATTTTCTGTACCGGGTCAATCTCGACGAGGCACTGGTCAAGCGTCTGGATGGGTTGAGCGGCAATATCCGCGCGCAGTTTCGTGACAAATCCCTGCGCCACAACGGCATCAGTCGCGAGGGTCGCACTCTGGTGTTGCGCTTTCGCGATGCCGCCACGCGGGACAAGGCGCGTGCACTGCTTGGCGATGGCTTCCCCGAGCTGGTCAGCGAAGCCCTCGACGTCGAGGGCGAGTCGCGTCTGCAGGCGCGCATCCGGCCTGAGGCCGAAAAGCAGATTCAGGACGACGCCATCAAGCAGAACATCAGCACCTTCCACAATCGGGTGAACGAACTGGGTGTCTCCGAGCCAGTCATCCAGCAGCAAGGCGCCGACCGCATTCTGGTGCAACTGCCGGGCGTACAGGACACTGCACGCGCCAAGGAGATCCTGGGACGTGCGGCGACCCTGGAATTTCGTCTGGTCGAGGCCCACGCGGGCGGGTCGGATTCACGCGATTTCGATCCGGCCAAGATTGAGGCGGCGATGAAAGGCACCGTGCCGCTCGGAACCGAATTGCGGTTTTCGCGCAGCGATGCGCGCCGTGGCGATCGCGGCGAACCGCTGCTGCTGTCCAAACAAGTCATTTTGACCGGTGACCGGCTGACCGGCGCTTCGGCCGGTTTTGATCAAAACCAGCGTGCCTCGGTCAATATCGACCTCGATGCCCAGGGCGGCCGCATCATGCGCGATGTCACCCGCGATGCGGTTAAGCGGCGCATGGCCGTGCTGCTGGTCGAAAAAGGTGTCCCCGAAGTGCTCACCGCGCCGGTCATCCAGTCAGAACTCGGCAACCGCTTCCAGATCACCGGCCTGTTCAATCCGAAGGAGGCGGCCGATCTGTCGCTGCTGCTGCGCGCCGGTTCGCTCGCCGCGCCGATGGAAATCATCGAAGAGCGCACCGTGGGGCCGAGCCTGGGCCGTGACAACATCGAAAAGGGGTTCAACTCCACGTTATGGGGGTTTGTCGCGATTTCGCTCTTCATGATTGCCTACTACATGGTGTTTGGCGTATTCAGCGTACTCGCGCTGTCGACCAATCTGCTGCTGCTGCTCGCCATCCTGTCGATCATGCAGGCAACCCTGACCTTGCCTGGCATCGCCGCGATTGCACTCACCCTGGGCATGGCCATCGATGCCAATGTGCTCATCAACGAGCGCATACGCGAGGAATTACGCGAAGGGGCATCGCCTCAGGCAGCGATTGCGGTGGGCTATGAGCGGGCGTTCGGGACCATTCTTGACTCCAATGTCACCACGCTGATTGCCGGCATCGCGTTGCTGCTGATTGGCTCAGGCCCGGTGCGCGGGTTTGCCGTGGTCCACTGTCTGGGCATCCTCACCTCGATGTTCTCCGCCATCGTCGTGTCGCGTGCCATGGTCAATCTCACCTTCGGCCGCCGCCGCCGTCTGGTCGGCGTGCCGATCGGCAACACTGCCTGGAACTGATGCCATGGAATTTTTCAAGATCCGCCGTGACATTCCGTTCATGCGGCATGCGCTGTTGTTCAACGCCATTTCAGCGCTCACGTTCCTGGCAGCGGTGTTCTTTCTGTTCAGTCGCGGACTGCATTTTTCGATCGAGTTCACCGGCGGCACCCTGATCGAGATGTCCTATGCAACTGCCGCCGATACGGATCGGATTCGCGGCGTCCTGCAAAAGGCCGGCTTTGAAGATGTCACCGTGCAGAATTTCGGCTCGTCACGTGATGTCCTGATCCGCTTGCCGGTGAAACGGGATCAGACCAGCGCGGACCTGGCCACCTCGGTGCTGAGCCTGTTGAAGCAGGACGACCCCTCGGCTGAGCGGCGCCGCACCGAATTTGTCGGCCCGCAGGTCGGTTCCGAACTGGCACGGGATGGCCTGATTGCGCTGCTTGTCACCGCGATCGGCATCGTCATCTATCTGGCACTGCGATTCGAGTGGAAATTCGGCGTCGCCGCGATCATCGCCAACCTGCACGATGTGGTGATCATCCTCGGGTTCTTTGCCTTGTTTCAGTGGGAGTTTTCGCTTCCGGTGCTCGCCGCGGTGCTCGCCGTACTCGGCTATTCGGTCAACGAATCAGTGGTTATCGCCGACCGGATCCGCGAAAACTTTCGCCGCATGCGACGCGCCTCGGTGACCGAAGTGATCGACAACGCGATCACCCGTACCATTTCGCGCACCATCATCACTCACGGCTGTACCCAGGCGATGGTCACCTCGATGCTGTTTTTCGGCGGTGCCGCCCTGCACTACTTTGCGCTCGCGCTCACCATAGGTATCCTGTTTGGTATTTACTCATCTGTGCTGGTGATGGCTCCGCTGGTACGCTGGCTGGGTGTAAAACGCGAAGATCTGATTCGTGCACCGGCCAAACGCAAGGATGAAGCCGTTGTCTGAGAACCGCAGCGACACCCCCACGACACTGGTCTGGGACCTGCCTACGCGGCTGTTTCACTGGCTGCTGCTCGCCCTCGTCCTCGCGCTGGTCGTGACCGCGAAGATCGGCGACGACTGGATGGTCTGGCATCAGCGCTGCGGTCAGGCCGTGCTCATCCTGCTCGTGTTCCGCATCGTCTGGGGATTCGTCGGCAGTCGTCATTCACGCTTCACCGATTTCGTGCGCGGCCCGGTCGCAGTCCTGTCGGCTGCCCGCGATCTGTTCCGCCCCGCGGTAAGCGGTGCCAAATCAAGAGGACATAACCCGCTCGGCGGCTATTCGGTGCTGCTGATGTTGGCCGCGTTGCTGACACAGGCAGTCACCGGACTGTTCAGCAACGATGATGCGACTTTTGAAGGACCGCTGGCCAACCAGGTGAGCAAGGACTTGAGTGACTGGTTCACCCACATCCACGGTATCAATGAACTTGTGATCTACATCCTGGTGGGCGTGCACGTGGCCGCCATCGCGTTCTACTGGCTCGTACGCAAAGACAATCTGGTGGGTCCGATGATCACCGGTCACAAGCCGCATGGCGCGAGTGAAACCAGCGCCACCGCGGCGCAGGTAACCCATTCAATCTCGCTTGATTGCGCACCGCTGAGCACGAACGACCACGCGCAGCTCAATCGGCGCGCACTGGGTCTGCTGATCGTGGTGGCGGCGATTGTTCTCTGGTTGACGCGGCACCAGGTACTTTAAGCGGGCATTCCGTCTGAGCTCGGTGCCCTTGAGCGTCGTGATCGGTCGACACTCGACGTTCTGAACACTGCCTGCGCCAGCCGCGTGAACCTGGTGTGGCAATGACTGCTCAACGAAGCAGCCATTGCCAGCACCTTCGGCAAGTACCTTCGCTTATTTCACACGAAACGCGTCGTGGCACTGCCCGCACATCTTGCCCGTTGCCGCCACCTGAGCCTTGGCCGCCGCAACATCTGAGCCGCTTGCCACTTGCACCAGCTTGGCCGTCTCATCCTGCAACTGCTTGGCATAGCCAAGGAACTTGTCTTTCTCAGTGAAAATTTCCGGCTTCATCCGATGCTTGCCCTGGTCGGCCCCGGCCACCCAGAACGAATCCCAGGGGAGATGCGAGAAATTCTCTACTTCTTTGGCATTCCAGGCAAAGCTTGCCGCATCGAATGGCCGGTCGCCCTTGGCCATTGCGCCCAACACGCCAAAATGCTGACCCATGAGAAACAGTGTGGACTGGCGATAACGCAATGCATCCTCGCCCTTGGCCGGTGCAAAGGACTGCGCCTGAACAGCGGTAGCACCGATCAGCGCGCTGATCAGGGCCGTTGCAGCAACGATTTTCTTCATTTAATGCTCCTGTAAACGCTAGATGGAGGCTGCCAGATCACTGGCGAAACCAAGATAGCTGGCCGGCGTCAAAGCGGCCAGCCGATCCCGGTCTGCCTGTGGGACCGGCAGTGTAGCAATGAACTGCAACAGCATGTCGCGATCGATGCGCTGGCCGCGGGTCAAGGCCTTCAACTGCTCGTAGGCCCCCTCAACACGGTGACGCCGCATGACGGTTTGCACCGCTTCGGCCAATACTTCCCAGTTGAGATCCAACTCGCCAACGATACGCTCGCGATCGACCTGCAGCTTGGACAATCCGCGCCGGCATGACGCCCAGGCCAACAGACTGTGACCGAAGGCCACACCGACGTTGCGCAGCACGGTGGAATCGGTGAGATCGCGCTGCCAGCGCGACACCGGGAGTTTTTCAGCCAGATGGCGCAGCAGCGCATTGGCAATGCCGCAATTGCCCTCGGAATTCTCGAAATCAATCGGATTGACCTTGTGCGGCATGGTCGATGAGCCGACTTCCCCCGCCGCCAGTCGCTGGCGGAAATACCCCAGCGAGATATAGCCCCACAGATCACGATCCAGGTCGATCAGAATGGTGTTGGCACGCGATAGCGCATCGAACAGCGTGGCGAGCGCATCATGCGGCTCGATCTGGATCGTATAGGCATTGAATTCCAGACCGAACCCCTCGATGAATCGACGGGAGAATTCAGGCCAATCCAGATCCGGATACGCGATCCGGTGCGCGTTGTAATTGCCCACAGCGCCATTTGCCTTGGCGCTCAATGTCACCGCCGCGAGCGCCGCGCGGGCGCGCTCGATGCGCTGCACCACGTTGGCCATTTCCTTGCCAAGCGTCGTCGGGGTTGCCGGCTGGCCGTGGGTGCGCGAGAGCATGGGCAGATCGGCATGCTCATGCGCGAGCGCACGGACCAGCGCAGTGACGCTATCGATGGCCGGCAGCATCACCGTGTCGCGCGCATCGCGCACCATCAGTGACCAGGCAATGTTGTTGATGTCCTCTGAGGTGCAGGCAAAGTGGATGAATTCGGCCGCCGGCCCGAGCACGGGATGCTCGGCCACCTGCTCCTTCAACCAATATTCAACCGCCTTCACGTCGTGATTGGTGGTGCGCTCTATCGCCTTCACCCGCGCTGCTGCCGTGGCATCGAAGTGCTCGGCCAGTGCGCGCAACCGGGCGACTGCATCGGCCGGTAACGGTCCAATTCCGTCGAGGCCAGGTTCGGTGGCCAGCGCGATCAGCCACTCGATTTCGACCCGCACCCGATAGCGTATGAGTGCCGCCTCGCTGAAAAGCGCGCGCAGTGGCGCTACCTGGCTGGCGTAGCGGCCGTCCAGGGGCGAGAGAGCTTCTAGGGTGGGGCTGTCCATAGGCGACAGGGCTTCGCGGGTGCGGCTCATCAATAGGCAGGCGGGATTCTACACGCAGCAATGCGCCCGGCTTCTGGCATGGCACACTTCACACCTGCACGGCGCTGCTTTCAATTCATCCGCCCGGCGCGGACTGTCCCAATGCGCACCAAGCACAGCGGCGGCTGTGCGCCTGTCATGGATTGTTATACTGCGCGCCCGGCATTCCTGCTCTCAATGTCCCTTTCTGCCCGCCATGAAACTCATCGGTACACCTGCCAGTCCGTTTACCCGAAAAGTTCGCGTTGCTGCGATCGAAAAGAAGATCGATCTGGAATTCCAGATTGACAACCCGTGGAGCAGCACGACCGGCGTGCCGAAAGCCAATCCGGTTGGCCGGGTGCCGGTGCTGTTGCTGGAAGACGAGACCGCCTTGTATGACTCACGGGTCATTGCGGAGTACCTTGACTCTGCATCGCCGGTCGGTCGTCTCATCCCGCATGAACCGCGTGAACGCATTGAAGTGAAACGCTGGGAAGCGCTCGCCGATGAGACGCTTGCCTCCGGTGTCCTGGCCCGCCTTGAACGCGCCCGCGAACCCGCCCTGCGCAGCCAGGATTGGATCGACCGTCAACTGGGCAAAGTGCATGCCGGCGTCGACGCGATGGAACAACAACTCGGCACGCGCGCCTGGTGTTGCGGCAACACCATCACGCTGGCCGATATCGCGGTCGGGTGCGCGGTGCTGTGGCTTGAATTCCGCTTTCCTGAGGTTGCCTGGCGCGCGACGCGGCCCAGTCTCGATCGGCTGGTCAGTCGTCTGTCCGAGCGCGCATCGTTCCAGGACACGCCGCCGTCGGCGTGAAGCGACGCGAACCTTGTTCGATTGAAGTCAAATCCCGCTGAGGTTGCATCGCACGAAGCTGTATCTCATTCACGTCGCACGAGACCGATCTCAGCCCACGCTATTGGATCACCCCGCCGCCCAGGCAAACCGGGCCGTTGTACAACACGAACGACTGACCCGGCGTGACCGCCCACTGCGCAGTGGCAAACTGCGCCGCGCACGCACCATCGGCCTGCAGCGCGATTGAGCACGCGCCGTCAGTCTGACGGTAACGGGTCTTGGCACTGTCAGCCGGATGCGGCACGGGCGCCTCACCCGCCACCCAGGCGAGATCGGCGGCCAGCAGACTGTCGCGCCACAGCAAGGGGTGCTCATGACCTTGCACCACGATGAGCTCATTGCGCGCCATGTCCTTGTGGGCCACATACCAGGGCAGACCCGTTCCTTCACGCTGGCCGCCCAGCCCGATCCCCTTGCGCTGTCCCAGGGTGTAGAACATCAACCCGATGTGCTCGCCTACGGTGATGCCTTCGGGGGTGCGCATCAATCCGGGGGAACGTGGCAGGTAGCGGTTGAGAAACTCGCGAAACGGCCGCTCACCGATAAAACAGATGCCGGTCGAGTCGCGCTTGGCATGCACCGCCAGCCCGGCCTCTCGGGCAAGCGCACGGACCGCCGGCTTTTGCAGGTCACCCAGTGGAAACAGGGTGCGCGAGAGTTGCTGCTGATTCAGTCGGTGCAGGAAATAGCTTTGGTCTTTCTGGGTGTCGCCAGCGCGCAGCAACTCAAAGCGCCCACCACGTTCACGCACTTGCGCATAGTGCCCGGTGGCAATGCGCTGCGCGCCCATCGAGATCGCGTGATCCAGAAAGGCGCGGAACTTGATTTCAGCATTACACAGCACGTCGGGGTTGGGGGTGCGGCCGGCTGAATATTCGCGCAGGAATTCACTGAACACGCGCTCGCGATAGGCCTGCGCAAAGTTCACCACCTCCAGCTCGATGCCCAGCACATCGGCCACCGAGGCCACATCAACGAGGTCTTCGCGGGTCGAGCAATACTCGCCATCGTCGTCATCCTCCCAGTTCTTCATGAACAGGCCAATGACCTCAAACCCGGCGCGCTTCAGCAGCAGCGCGGCCACCGATGAATCGACCCCGCCGGACATGCCGACGACTATGCGTTCACTCATGGCGATCAACCCAGATGCGTGAGCAACTCAAGCGGGTAACGGCGACCCGCCAGATAGTCCTCAACACAGCGCAGGACGAGCGGGCTGCGGTGGCGCGCCTGGCTGTCGCGAACTTCCTGCGCGGTCAGCCACAGCGAGCGCACGATGCCCTGATCGAGTGAGCGCCGCGGATCGCGTTCGCCGACCTCGCCGGCAAACGCAAAGCGCAGATAAATGACCTCTTCTGGTGCTGCCCATGCGCGGTAGATTCCCACCAGAGCCCGCGGCCGAAAGTCGTGGCCGGATTCCTCCAGTGCCTCGCGCACGCAAGCCTCGACAAGACTCTCATCGGGCTCCCAATGTCCGGCAGGCTGATTGAGCACCAGTTCGCCCTGCGCGCGTTCTTCGATCATCAGAAAGCGCCCGTCACGCTCCATGACGGCCGCCACCGTGACATTGGGTTTCCAGACATCGCGCGCCATCGCCTGAGCGCCCTCAGCCGCGCCGGTTGCGTTCGATGAACTGCGCCATGCGTGCAACGCCTGCCTCAATCGCCTGCTCCGATGCGGCATAGCTGAAGCGGATGTGCTGACCATCCCCTGGAATACGCGCACCAAAGTGAATATCAGCGAGCACCGCTACGCCGGCCTCATGCAGCAGACGCTTGCGAAATACCTCGGAATCCTCGGCACCGATCAGGCGGCACGCCTCGGTCACATCGGGCCAGGCATAGAACGCCCCGCCAGGCACGTGGCAGGAGACCCCGGGCACCTGATTCAGCAAGCGAACGATCAGGTCACGGCGCGACTGGAATGAGGCATGCATCGCCACAGCGTCCGCCTGCGGTCCCTCAATGGCTGCCACCGCCGCCCATTGACTGATGTGACTTGCGCACGACTCGGTATTGGTGACCCAGCGGATGAACTGTGGCGCCAGCAGGTGGTTGGCGGCAAACCCGATGCGCCAGCCAGTCATCGCCCAGGTCTTGGATGCCCCATCGGCAATGATGGTGCGCTCGGCCATGCCCGGTAGCGAGGCAATCGATGCGAACGCCTCGCCATAGCACAGCCGCGAATAGATCTCATCGGCATAGACCCACACCTGCGGATGCGCTCGCAGTATGTCAGCCACTGCCTCCAGAGTCGCACGATCAATCACCGCCCCGGTCGGGTTGTGCGGCGAGTTGAGAATCAACAGGCGGGTGCGTGGGGTAATGCACGCGGCAAGCTCACCGGGATCGAAACTACCGGCACGCGACGAGCGCAATGCGAGCGGCACCGGCACCGCCCCATGCCCGCGAATTTGCGACTCATAGATTGGGAACCCCGGATTGGGATAGATGACCTCGTCACCGACGCCGTAATCGGTCGTAGCGAGTATTGTGTAGGCGATGAACGGCTTGGCGCCGGCGGCAATGACCACGTCGTCCGGATCAATGCTGATGCCACGCATGTCGCCCATATAGCGGGCGGCGGCGCGGCGCAATTCCGGTATACCGGCCGAGGCCGTATAGCCATGCTTGCCCTGCCGGATCGCGTCGATGGCCGCCTGCTGGACATGCTCAGGGGTCCGGAAATCCGGCTGACCGATGCAAAAGGAAATGATGTCGCGGCCTTGCGCGAGAAGTGCATTGACCTCAGCCAGCACGACAAAGGCATTTTCGGTGCCGAGCTCAGCGCTGCGGCGGCTAATCTTGAGCGAATTCATAGCGGCGATGCTAGCACGGGTAAAATCAATCATTGTCTGCCGCGTCCTCCCACTAACCCGGCGCCAGCGTGCCCGAGGCCGCAAGCAAGAGTTCGATTCAGGTGATCGGCCGCATGAACCGGTGAGACAGTCGAGCTGGGCGTACGCTGCATCGGTGCGGCCGTGCGTGACGATGCCGGCGCGCTGATTGCCGGTCTGTCAGTGTCGGCACCTGCCGAGCGGCTGCAGGTGCAGTGGGCGGACACGGTACGGGCAACGGCTCGGCCGATTTCCGGCGCGATCGGATTTACCACCGAAGGTTGATATTAGTGCGCGCGAATAAAATCGTGAATGCGCGGATAGATCATCTCGCGCCAGCGCCGTCCTGAAAAAATGCCGTAATGACCGACGCCGGGGGCCATGTAGTGGGACCGCATGGCCTTGGGTAACCCGGTACACAAGCCATGCGCCGCCTCGGTCTGGCCGTTGCCTGAAATGTCATCGAGCTCGCCTTCGATGGTGAGCAAGGCGGTCTTGCGGATGAGCTCTGGTTGCACGCGTTGGCCGCGAATTTCCATCGTGCCATTGGGTAGCCGGTGCTGCTGGAACACGTCACGTATCGTGTCGAGGTAGTACTCGGCGGCCATGTCAAGCACCGCGTTGTATTCGTCGTAGAACTGCCGATGCGCATGCGCACTGTCGCCATCACCGCGCAACAGGTGGTTGTAATAATCGCGGTGCGCCTCGGCATGGCGCCCGGGATTCATCGCCACAAAACCCATGTGCTGGAGAAACCCGGGATAGACCCGCCGCATATACCCCGGATAGCGCAACGGCACCCGGTGAATGACATGATGCTCGAACCAGTCGAGCGTCTTTTCCGTCGCGAGATTGTTGACCGCTGTCGGGCTGCGCCGCGAATCAATCGGCCCCCCCATCATGATCATGGTGCGCGCCTGTACCGGCTCCTTGTCGGCCGCCATCAGGGACACCGCCATCAACACCGGGACCGTCGGCTGACACACCGAAATGACATTGACATCGGGACCCAGCAGCCGTATGAACTCGCGTACATAGTCCACGTAGTCGACCAGATGGAAAGGACCCTCAGTCAGGGGCACCGTCTTGGCGTCGACCCAGTCGGTGACATAGACATCGTGCGCTGGCAGTAGCGCACGTACCGTGTCGCGCAGCAAGGTGGCGAAATGGCCCGACAAGGGTGCGACCAGCAACACCACCGGATCGCTACGCTGGGTATCGCGACGAAAATGCCGCAACTCGCAGAACGGCTTGGCGAGCACGATTTCCTCGTGTACCGCCACCGGCACATCATCAATGACGGTCTGGTCAAGCCCGAAGGCGGGCTTGTCGTAGTGCCGGGTAAAGCGCAGGAACAGCTCGGAACTGGCAGCGAGCTGACGCGCCCCGGGAATATAGGACAGCGGGCTCATCGGGTTGCTGAACAGGTTGCGATTCAGGCTGGCAGCGGCCGACCAGGGGGCAACCAAGGTCTGCGACAGATCGTGAAGCGAATAGAGCATCTAGCACCCTTGCAGCGTTCAGAGAAAAATGACGGCAGCGTCTCGATGGAACTGGCCGGCGCACTCTCGCGCTGCCTGAGACACCCTGTACCCGCCGACCGCGAGCGGCCCCCGAACCTCAACATCCGGCGCCCTGTATACCAGACACGGCCGACTGATGCACGTAAATCGGGCATAAAGCCGCCACCGGCAGGCCGATATTGGCCGCGGCAACCCAATTTATCCCCAAAAAGCACCGAAACAGTGCCCCAGGGCAAATGCGCGAGGCCGCTAGCCGTGGCTGAATTGAGGCGGGCGCTTCTCGAGGAACGCGGTCATGCCCTCGCGCTGGTCATTCGTGCCGAACAGAGAATGAAAAGCGCGTCGCTCAAACAGCAGACCTTCGGTCAGGGGGGATTCGAACGACCGATTCACCGTCTCTTTCACCATCATCACCACCGGACGCGAATAACTGGCGATCTTCTCGGCAGCCGCAATCGCTTCATCGACAAGGCGCTCGGCGGCAACCACCCGCGATACCAGACCGGCGCGTTCGGCCTCTGCGGCATCCATCATGCGTCCGGTGAGGCACATGTCCATCGCCTTCGACTTGCCGATCGCCCGCGGCAAGCGCTGCGTGCCACCGGCACCCGGGATGATGCCAAGGCCGATCTCGGGTTGACCAAATCGAGCCGTATCGGCGGCAATAATGAAATCGCACGTCATGGCCAGCTCGCAGCCACCACCCAGGGCATAGCCAGCCACCGCAGCGATGATCGGTTTGCGCACCTGACGCAGGCGGTCCCAGTTACGGCTGATGTAGTCGCTGCTGTAGGCCTGCAAATGGGTTAGATCACGCATCGCAGCGATGTCGGCGCCCGCCGCGAACGCCTTGGCCGACCCTGTGATCACCATGGCGCCGACTGCGGGGTCGGCATCGAGCCGTGCAGTCGCGGCCACCAGTTCATCGATCAGATCGTCATTGAGCGCATTGAGCGCCTGCGGGCGATTGAGGGTGATCAGGCCGACCCGGCCGCGTATTTCGACGATGAGGTATTGCTGACTCATGGCACCTCCTTGAAAATCTTGGATTCCTGCGAGCTAGGCTACAATCATCGCATGTCATCTAATGCATCGTCCCCATCGGCGGCATCGGCGCCGAACGCTGGCCTGCCCGCACACGGCAGCAATTTCATCCGCCAGATCATCGAGGCTGATCTGGCATCTCGCAAGCATGCGCTGCGACGCTGGTCGGGTCACCCGGGTTCGGCGCGCGAACAGGCGCTCTCGCCCACTGATCCGGCACGCATACGGACGCGCTTTCCGCCTGAGCCGAACGGCTATTTGCACTTCGGTCATGCCAAATCGATCTGCCTCAATTTTGGCCTTGCCAGGGATTATGAGGGTGTCTGCCATTTGCGCTTCGATGACACCAATCCGGCACGCGAAGAGCAGGAATACGTCGATTCGATCGTGGATTCGGTGCGCTGGCTCGGATTCTCATGGACCAACGGCAACACCGAGCATCGCTACTTCGCCTCCGATTATTTTGAGACTCTGTACCAGTTTGCCGAAGCGCTGATTGCGGCGGGCCTGGCTTATGTCGATCATCAAAATGCCGATGAGATGCGGGCCAACCGCGGCACGCTGACCGAACCGGGTCGGCCCAGTCCTGATCGCGATCGTGCCGCCGGCGAGCACCTGGAAGAATTTCGTCGAATGCGCGCGGGTGAATTTCCCGATGGCAGCCGGGTGCTGCGCCTGCGTATCGACATGGCCTCGCCCAATATGAACATGCGCGATCCGGCCATCTACCGGATTCGCCGCGCACACCACCATCGCACCGGCGATGCCTGGTGCATCTACCCGCTCTATGACTACACCCACTGCATCTCCGATGCACTGGAGAACATCACCCATTCGATCTGCACGCTCGAATTCGAAGACCACCGGCCGCTTTATGACTGGGTGCTCGACCGCCTGGTCGATCTGGGCCATCTGCAGCGACCGATGCCGCAGCAGATCGAATTCGCCCGGCTCAATCTCACCTATGTGGTGCTGTCCAAGCGCAAGTTGATCCAGCTGGTCGATGAAGGCCACGTTGCGGGCTGGGATGACCCACGCATGCCCACCTTGGTCGGCGCCCGCCGGCGCGGCTACACGGCGGCCGGGTTTCGGTTGTTTGCCGAACGGATCGGCGTGGCGCGCGCCGACTCGTGGATTGATTTCAGCGTGCTCGAGGATTGCATGCGCGAGGATTTGAACGCGCATGCACAGCGCCGCGTCGCGGTGCTTGACCCGATCCGGCTGGTGATCGACAACTTCGAGCCGGCCCAGACCGAGATCTGCCATGCCCCCAATCATCCGCAACATGCGGAGCTCGGGGTGCGCGATATGCCGCTTACCCGTGAGTTGTGGATCGAGCGGGATGATTTCAGCATCACACCGCCCAAAGGGTTTTTCCGGCTCACGCCAGGCGCCGAGGTGCGGCTGCGCTATGGTTTCATCATTCGCTGCGTCGGGTACGAAACAGACGACAGCGGCCGGGTGACCACGGTACATTGCACTTATGACCCCGACACCCGTTCGGGGACTCCGGGCGCTGAATCACGCAAGGTCAAAGGCAATATTCACTGGCTGAGCACGCGCCATGCCGTGCCACTCGAAGTGCGCCTGTATGACCGCTTGTTCGGGGTCGCGCACCCCGGCGCAGGCGAGCGCGACTTTCTGCTCGACCTGAATCCGAATTCCGTCGGCATCAGCCAGGCGATGGGCGAACCGGCGCTGGCCCGTGCTGTGGCCGAGGAGCGCGTTCAGTTTGAGCGTCACGGCTACTACGTCGCCGATCGGGTTGATCACACGGGCGATCGCCCGGTATTCAACCGTACCGTCGGATTGCGCGACTCGTGGGGCCGCGCCGCAGGCTGAGGCACATCTGCCATCGGCCGATTCACGTCGGCTGAGTGCCCTTGACCCGATCAATCCGACCCGATCAATCCAATCCGGAGAATCCGATCAGACCGGGGCATCTACGGCCCGAAATCAAGGCCGGGATGGATGTCCTCGCCAGAGTCACTAGCACTCGATCGGCGTAAATCGCTGACCCGTACACCGACCAGTCGCACCGATCGGTTCATGTCAATCCGCTGCAGACAATCAAATGCCGCGCGGCGTAGCGCCCGAGGGTCGGCCGTCCAGCCGGAAAACGTCATGTCCCGCGTCTGGGTGACGAAGTTTGAAAAGCGCAATTTGATGCCGACGGTGCGTCCAACCAGACCTTCGGCAGTCAGCTCAGCGGCCAGATCGACACATAGCACACCCAGCCTGCGGGCCACTTCGCGCTTTTCGCTGACATCTTCCGCAAACGTTCGCTCTGTGCTACGCGATCGCGGTTCGCGCGCGGTGGCGAGCGGTCGATCGTCCTCGCCGTGCGCGGCAGCATGCAGCCAGGCCGCGTGCGCCGTCCCCAGCATTGCGCTCAGCTGCCCCAATGGCACGGCGGCCAGATCAGCGACCGTGCTGATCGCATGCGCGCGCAGCACCTGATCGGTCTTCGGTCCGACACCGGGCAGCGTACGCACCGGCATGGGCCAGATCCGCAGGGGCACATCGCCCGCATCGAGCAGCGTAATGCCATCAGGTTTGTCCAGTTCCGAGCTGATCTTGGCAAGCAGCTTGTTCGGTGCGATGCCAATCGAACAGGTGAGTCCGGTGCGATCAAGAATCGCCTGCTTCAAGGCACGCGCCAACGCGAGTGAAGGCAGCGGGTGCGAGGTGATGTCGAGATATGCCTCGTCGATGCCGCGATCCTCGAGCAACGGGGAGTAATCCCGCATGATCTGCTTGAATTGCGCCGACACCGGGGTGTAGGCGGAAAAATCCACCGGCAGAAAATGCACATGCGGGCAGCGCCGCAGCGCCTCGCGCAATGACATGCCCGATCGAACGCCAAAGGCGCGCGCCTCATAGGTGGCCGTTGACACCACCCCGCGGGTGCGCGGATCCTCGCGCGGATCGACGCGGCCGCCAATGACCACCGGCTGGCCGCGCAGTTGAGGACGGCGCAACAGTTCGACCGAGGCGAAAAATGCATCCATATCCAGATGCAGGATTCGACGGGGACGGGGCAGACTGCTCATTCCGATAGAATAACCTTCGATCGACCGAAGCATCGGCGTGTCGGCCATCATGCCTGGCCATCCACCTTCGCAACGGAAGCGTCGTGCGCCTGGTCTGCCTCGGCGCCAGCCGTGCGACCCCGCTTTCTGCAAGCATTGCTACCTCATCTGCGGCCCGCCGAGCAGGCCCTTTTCCGACCCCATCACCATCGATCCCTTGAACCTATGTCCGACGACAGCTATCTGCGCGACGCCATCCGTATCCGCGGAGCGCGGCAGCACAATCTGAAAGGCTTGGATCTGGATATTCCAACCGGCGAATTGCTGGTGGTCACCGGGGTATCCGGCTCGGGCAAATCGTCGCTGGTATTCGACACCCTGTATGCCGAGGGCCAGCGGCGCTATGTGGAGACCTTTTCGCCCTACGCGCGCCAGTTTCTGGACCGCATGGACAAGCCCCAGGTGGACCGCATCGATGGCATTCCGCCCGCCATCGCCATCGACCAGACCAACCCGGTGCGCACCTCGCGCTCAACCGTGGGCACGATGACTGAGCTGGCGGATCACTTCAAGCTGCTATTTGCCCGTGCGGGCACGCTGTACTGCCGGGTCTGCGCACGCCCGGTGCGACGCGATACCGCGCAGTCGATCAGTGAGTCGGTGCGCGAGCGCGCCACCCGATTCGACGACCCCCGCCTCACCATCACCTTCGCGGTCACGATTCCGAAGAATTTCAGCGAAGAAGAAGTACTGCACTCACTCGCGCAGCAGGGCTACACCCGGGTGCATGCCCGGCGTCGCGGGCAGGTCGAGATCGTGCAGGACCGCGTGCGCATCGCGGCCGACGAATCAAGCCGTCTGAACGAGGCGATCGAAACCGCGCTGCGCTTGGGTCAAGGCCGCATCAGCGTCTACCCCGAGGGCGAAGTTGCGGCCACGCAGGCAGACTCCGTGCCCGCGGCGCCATGGCGCTATTCGGCCCAGCTGCACTGCGCTGACTGTGATATCGACTACCGGGAGCCAGTACCTTCGCATTTTTCCTTCAATTCTCCGCTGGGTGCCTGCGACGCCTGCCGCGGATTTGGCCGCATCATCGGCGTGGATTACGGCCTGGTCATACCTGACGAATCAAAGTCGCTGCGTGCCGGTGCGGTGCGTCCGTGGCAGACCCCAAGCTATAGCGAGTGCCAGAGCGACATGGAAACCATGGCTCGCAAACGCGGCATCCGGCTGGATGTGCCCTGGCGTGAGCTCGGTGCGGACGAGCGCTCCTGGGTACTCGAGGGTGAAGGCCGCTGGCGCGATGGCAAGTGGTATGGCGTTGCACGCTTCTTTGCCTGGCTCGAGACCAAAGCCTACAAGATGCATATCCGGGTGCTGCTGTCGAAGTATCGCGCCTACAGTACCTGCACCGCCTGTCAGGGGGCTCGCCTCAAACCCGATTCATTGCTCTGGCGTATTGGTGGTGCCGTACCGCGCGAGGCGACACAAGCCGCGCCATTTCGCCCGAGCGGGGTGACCTGGAGCGATCAGGCGCTCGCCACGCTGCCCGGCTGGTCGATGCACGATCTCATGATGTTGCCGGTCAAACGGGTCTGTGATTGGGTCGAGCAATGGCACGCACGGGATGCGCTCGATGAGGCCAGTGCCCTGATCGTCACCGAAATCCACAGCCGCCTCACGTATCTGAACACCGTCGGGCTGTCCTACCTGACGCTGGACCGGCAGTCGCGCACCCTGTCAGGGGGCGAAGTCCAGCGGATCAATCTCACCAGTGCCCTGGGCACCTCGCTCGTCAATACCCTGTTTGTGCTCGACGAGCCTTCCATCGGACTGCACCCGCGCGACATGGGACGGGTCATTCAGGTGATGCAGCGCCTGCGCGATGCGGGTAATACGCTGGTCGTGGTCGAGCACGATCCGCAAATCATGCTCGCCGCTGATCGGATTCTGGATATTGGCCCAGGCCCTGGCGAGCGTGGCGGTCAGATTGTGTATTTCGGCCCCTCCGCTCAGCTGTCATCGAGCCGTGACTCGCTCACGGCCGACTACTTGTCGGGCCGCCGGGTCGTCAGCCAACGGGCGCGGCGCGCGTGCGATCAGGCCCCCCAATTACGCCTCATCGACGCCCACGCCAATAACCTCAAACACATTGACCTCGAGTTGCCGCTGGGGACACTCACCTGTGTTACCGGGGTATCGGGTTCAGGAAAATCGACCCTGATCGAGGACACGCTCTATCTTGGCTTGCGCAAGAAAAATGGCAAGCCTGCCGACCACGCCGGCGCCCATCAGGTCATCGCAGGCGACGAGTTGATCGATGAAGCGATCATGATCGATCAGGCGCCGATCGGACGCACCACCCGTTCCAATCCGGCCAGCTATGTGGGCGCATTCGATGCCATTCGCAACCGATTTGCCGCGAGCGCGCTCGCACGCTCGCGCAACTACAGCCCCGGCATGTTCAGTTTCAACAGTGGCAACGGGCGCTGCCCGGGTTGTGGCGGCAATGGCTTTGAACATGTGGAAATGCAGTTTCTGTCCGACGTTTATTTGCGTTGTCCGGATTGCGACGGTCGGCGCTACCGGCCCGAAGTGCTCGAGATCACGCTCAAACGGGGTGATCAGCGCATGCTCTCGATTGCCGATGTGCTGGATCTCACCGTCGAGCAGGCGATCGCGTGGTTCGAGGGTGATCATGAAGTGCTTGCGCGGCTGCGACCCCTCGTGCAGGTCGGGCTCGACTACTTGCGGTTGGGTCAGCCGGTGCCGACCTTGTCAGGCGGTGAAGCACAACGCCTCAAGCTCGCTGGTTACCTGGCCGAATTGGGCAGCAGCGCAAAAGCGCGGTCGGGTGCCGTGGCCAGCGGCCACACGCGGGGCAAGCTGTTCCTGTTCGATGAACCCACCACCGGACTGCATTTTGATGATGTGGCGAAGCTGCTGGGGGCCTTCGATCAACTGCTCGATGCCGGACATAGCCTGGTCGTGATCGAGCACAATCTGGATGTGATTGCAGCGGCCGACTGGATCATCGAACTGGGGCCCGAAGGCGGTGAAGCAGGCGGCGAGCTGGTGGTGTGCGGCACGCCCGCGACGATCATGGCCTGCCCGGTGTCTGCCACCGGACGCTCACTCATCGAGCACCAACTGGCCTTGCGTGACTATGCTGCAGCAGGGCTGCCGAGCATCGAGTCCGGTTCGGGCTCGGCTACGGGCTCGGCTACGGGCTCGGCTACGGGCTTCGCGGCTCCTTCCACTGCTGTAGCCACTGCTGCTTTCACTGCGGGTTCCACAGTTAATCGCACTGCCAGTCATGTGCCCGCTTCCACTGCTGCGCTCGCCACTCCAGTGCCTGTGCCGCGGCCGCGTCAGTTCATTGAAGTTGTGCGCGCACGCGAGAACAATCTCAAGAACATCAGTGTGCAAATTCCGCACCACCAATTCACCGTGCTTACCGGGGTCTCGGGGTCCGGCAAATCGACACTGGCATTCGATCTGATCTTCGGTGAAGGTCAACGCCGCTATCTGGAATCACTCAACGCCTACGCGCGGCAGTTCGTCCAGCCGGCCGCGCGTGCTGACGCCGATGCCGTGTTCGGCATCCCGCCGACGGTGGCGATCGAGCAGCGCACCAGCCGCGGCGGGCGCAAAAGCACGGTGGCCACGCTCACCGAGATTTATCATTTTCTGCGCCTGCTCTACGTGAAGCTCGGCGTGCAGTATTGCCCGCTCGACGGTACACGGATCGAACCGCAAAGCTTCGAGATGATCGCGGCGCGCATCCAGCGTGATTACCGCGGGCAACATATTGGCATCCTCGCGCCACTGGTCACCCACCGCAAAGGCATCTATCCGGAGCTCGCCAAATGGGCGGCGGCGCGTGGCCACACCCACCTGCGGGCAGATGGTGAATTCCTGACCACGGCGCGCTGGCCGCGACTGGATCGATTTCGCGAGCACAGCATCGAATTGCCTGTCGCTGATTTGATCGTTACACCTGAGTCTGAGCTGCAGTTGCGTGCCGCGCTGCAATCCGCACTCGATCTTGGCAAGGGCGTGCTGCACATACTGAACCCGCTTGAACGCCTGCGCGAGGCGATCGACAAGGGCGATCTGCGCGGCACAAGTGCCGAACTGCATTCGGCGACATTCTCAACTCGCCGCGCCTGCCCGCACTGTGGCACGGGCTACCCGGAATTGGACCCACGGCTGTTCTCGTTCAATTCGCGGCACGGCTGGTGCACAAGCTGCTTTGGCACCGGCCTGCGCCTGCCCGGCTTTGACGCCGAAGCCAGTGGCGAGGAATCCACCTGGGCCGATGAACGCGATGGTCCGCCCGAACCCTGCCCTGACTGCCAGGGCGAGCGCCTGAACGCGACCGCACGCCATGTACGCTTTCGCGGACTTTCGATCGGTGCGCTCACCGCGCAACCGGTGAGCGATCTTGTCGAGTCACTTGCGCACTGGTCGCTCGCCGGCCGCGAGGCTGACATTGCGCGCGATCTGATGATCGAGATCGGCTCGCGCCTGAGTTTCTTGAATGACGTCGGCCTGGGCTATCTCGCTCTGGATCGGGCCGCACCCACCTTGTCTGGCGGCGAAGCGCAACGCATCCGCCTTGCCGCGCAGCTCGGGTCCAATCTGCGGGGGGTTTGCTATGTCCTCGATGAGCCGACCATCGGCTTGCATCCGCGTGACACCCAGGCCCTGCTCACCACCCTGGCCCGGCTGCAGGCGCGTGGCAACACCTTGCTGGTGGTCGAACATGATGAGGAAACGATACGGCGCGCCGATCATGTCATCGATCTGGGGCCCGGTGCAGGGTCGCAAGGCGGACAGGTGATTGCCACCGGCACAGCAGCCGAATTGCAACTGCAGCCCGCGTCAATTACAGGGCGCTACCTGCGCTCGCCCTTGCGCCACCCGCTGGCGCCGCGCCGCAATGTCGAACCGACCACTCGTTCGATCCGCATTCGCGATGCATCGCTGCACAATTTGAAATCGATCAGCGCACGCATACCACTGGGTCGGCTGGTGGCGGTGACTGGGGTGTCGGGATCAGGAAAATCGACCCTTGCACGCGACGTACTGCTCGCCGGGCTGAAAGCGTTTCTGGTCGATCCGCGCGATCGCCCGGCACACGGACTCGGTGCGCTGGAAGGCCACGAACAGATGGCCCGCGTGCTCGAGGTCGATCAGACCCCGATCGGCAAGACACCGCGTTCGTGCCCGGCCACCTATGTCGGATTCTGGGATGCCATCCGGCGGCTGTTTGCCGATACCACCGAGGCGCGCATGCGCGGCTACAGCGCGGCGCGCTTCTCATTCAACACCGGCGATGGCCGCTGCCCTGAATGCGAGGGCCAGGGCATGAAGACCGTCGAGATGAATTTTCTGCCCGATGTGCGCGTGCATTGCGATGCCTGCCATGGTGCGCGCTTCAACCGTGAAACCCTTGCGGTACGCTGGCGTGAGAAATCGATTGGCGATGTGCTCGCGATGAGCGTTGAGGAGGCGATTCCGTTCTTTTCAGCGCACCGTGCCATCCACCATGCCCTCACCTTGATGCGTGATGTCGGGCTCGCTTATCTCACCCTGGGCCAAAGCAGCCCGACCCTCTCTGGCGGCGAAGCACAGCGCATCAAGCTGGTGACCGAGTTATCAAAGGTACGCACCGATGCCATCGAACCCGGACCACGATCAGCCCGCGCAACCCTTGCCAGCAATACGGTCTATATCCTCGACGAACCCACGGTGGGGCTGCACATGGCCGATGTGGAAAAGCTGATCCGGGTTTTGAATCGGCTGGTGGACGCTGGCAACACGGTGGTTGTGGTCGAGCACGACCTGGATGTAATCGCAAGCGCTGACTGGGTCATTGATCTGGGCCCGGAGGGCGGTGCGGCCGGTGGTGAAGTCGTTGCTGAAGGGCCGCCGGAACTGGTGCGCACCCTCATTACCCGCTCACACACGGCCCTCATTCTTGACCGTTTCTTGCGCGAGCGCGCCCATACTGAGTAGTTCTCCGAGGAAATCATCATGCGTGACCCTGCAGCTCACATCATTCGACTGACTGACTACCAGCCACCGGCCTGGCTTGCACCCGCGATCGATCTTGATTTCGATATCTTCCCGGATCACACAATCGCGAGCGCACGCACCCGATTTGTACGCAATCCCGTCGCGGGACAACCGCAGGCCGCCCTGACCCTCGATGGCGACGGGCTTGAACTGATCGATATCGCGCTCAACGGCAAAACACTGGCGAACGAGCATTGGCAGATAAGTGCCACACAGCTCAGGATCAGCGACTTGCCCGATACGTGCGAGCTGACGATCCGCACCCGGCTCGATCCTGCCGCCAATACCCAGTTGATGGGCTTGTATGCCTCCAGGGACGGCCTATTCACCCAATGCGAAGCCGAAGGGTTTCGCCGCATCACCTGGGCGCTGGATCGACCCGACGTGATGTCGCGTTACCGGGTCACCGTGCACGCCGCGCACGCCACGCACCCGGTGCTGCTGTCAAACGGCAACGCCGACGGCGCGGGTGATGAGCCCGGCGGCCGCCACTGGGCCCGCTGGGTGGACCCGTTCCCCAAACCCTCGTATTTGTTTGCTCTGGTGGCCGCGCGCCTGGATGTGCTTGCCGATCACTATGTGACCGCGTCCGGTCGCCGGGTCGAACTGTATGTGTACGTCGAACCGGGCAAGCTCGATCAGTGCGCCTTTGCCATGGAAGCGCTCAAGAAAGCGGCACGCTGGGACGAGCAGGTATTCGGCCGCGAATTCGACCTGGACCGCTATTCGATCGTGGCGGTAGGTGACTTCAATATGGGCGCAATGGAGAACAAGGGTCTGAACATATTCAACACGAAATATGTTCTGGCGCGGCCCGATGTCGCCACCGACAAGGATTTCGAGAACATCGACCGGGTGGTGGCGCATGAGTATTTTCATAACTGGACGGGTAACCGGGTGACCTGTCGCGACTGGTTTCAGTTGTCGCTGAAAGAAGGCCTGACGGTCTATCGAGATCAGGAATTCGGCGCCGATCACTACTCGCGCGCCGTGCAACGCATCCAGGAGGTGCGCACCTTGCGCGCCGCGCAATTTCCCGAGGATGCCGGCCCCATGGCACACCCGATACGGCCCGATGCCTATATGCAGATCAGCAATTTCTACACGGCAACCGTGTATGAGAAAGGCGCCGAGGTGGTACGGATGATCCACACCCTGCTTGGAGCCAGCAAGTTTCGCGCAGGCATGGATGTGTATTTCGAGCGCCATGACGGCGAGGCCGTCACGACCGAAGATTTTCTGGCGGCAATGGCCGACGGCTCAGGGGTGGACCTGACCCAGTTTGCTCGCTGGTATCACCGCGCCGGAACACCGCGAGTCAGTGTCGAGGAAACCCATGATCCGCTCACGCAAACATATCGTCTGCGGCTGCGCCAATCAAGCCCGCTCACGGCCTATGACCAGCGGGAAGGAGCCGATTCAAAGCATGACAAAGCGCCACTGCACATTCCGCTCGCCCTCGGTTTGCTGGATCCGCAGGGCAACGATCTGGAATTGCGCCTGGTCGATGAGCAAACGTCGGCAGCGCAGAGCAGGACCGGACACGCAAGCGGGCATGCGCCTGAGTCGCCTGGTCAATCGCGTGAATCAGCCGCACTCGGCGAGGCCGATGCGTCGAACGGTGCCGCGGATCGTCACGGCACACCACGCGTCGAGCGCACGCGGGTGCTGTCAGTCACCGCGGCCGATCAGACCTTTGTGTTCTCGGGCATCGCGCAGCGTCCCGTCGCGTCCCTGCTGCGCGACTTCTCCGCCCCGGTGATTCTGGAACACGCCCAAAGTGCAGCTGATCTTGCACATCGCATGGCCTACGACGTCAATGCGTTTGCACGCTGGGAGGCAGGACAGCAACTGGCGAGCACGATTCTGCTGAATACCAATGCGATGGACGAAGCGCAGCAGGCGTTTCTGCATGCGATCGGGCGCGTGCTCGATGATGCGCTGCGTGACCCCGCGTTTGCCGCCGAAGCCCTTGGCTTGCCCTCCGAAGCAACTCTGGCCGAACAGATCGATCCGGTCGATCCTGACCGTCTGCATCAGACGCGCCTTGCGCTGCGACGCTCGATCGCCGCGACCCATCGCAACCGTATGCTCGAGATCCATGAACAATTGGTCCCGGTCGTGCCCTATTCTCCCGACGCCCGATCGGCCGCCCGGCGCGCGCTGCGCAATGCGTTGCTGGGGTTGTTGATGGATCTGCCCGGGGACGAGCAGGTAGCGCACTTGTGTGTCGGGCAGTTCAACCACGCAGACAATATGACCGACGCCAGCGCAGCGCTCGCCATGATTGCGCAAACCGACCACCCGGACCGCCAGGGTCTGCTCGATCAATTTTATGCACGCTGGGCGCACGAGGCGCTGGTCATCGACAAATGGTTCAGCATCCAGGCAATGTCACGCCGCCCTGGTACGTTGAGCGACGTGCGGCGTCTGCTCGAGCATCCTGCTTTCGATCTACGCAATCCGAACAAGGTGCGTGCGCTGATCTCCTCGTTCTGCCATGGCAACCACCAGCAGTTTCACGCGGCCGACGGTGCGGGCTATCAGTTCTGCGCCGAGCAGGTGCTGCTGCTCGATCCGCTCAATCCGCAGGTCGCCTCGCGTCTGGCACGCGCATTTGACCGCTGGCGGCGGTTTGATGCCGCCCATCAGGCCAACGCACGCTTGGCGCTGACAAAAATCCAGAATCAATCAGGCCTCTCCAGCGATCTGCAGGAGATCATCACCCGATCACTGGGTTGAGCGTGACATTTCGCACGTTGCAGGAGAGGACGCGCTCAAGAGCGCGGCGTCCTTGCCGATAACCGACGTATGGAATAAATGTAGAGCGCATGACCATGCTGGCCGACCCCCTGGGTGGCGTAAGAGACTGGACAAGCTATTTTGCCCACCTGCAAATTCCGATTTTGCGTCGCACTGCACGCGCCCTGGCTGCCTTCGCCGGTGACGAAGAGGCGATCAGTGCGCGCGATGTCGCCACGCTCATCATTGACGATCCGCTCGCAACCACCCGGCTGTTCGCCTATCTGGCGCAGCATCGCAGCCAGCGGCAACTGACCGAAATCACCAGCGTGGAGGGGGCTGTTGTCATGAGCGGCGTGCCCCCGGTCCTCAACCAGTTCTCGGGTGCGCCTGAAATTGAAAGCGAGCTTTGCGGCAAGCCGCAGGCGATGCGCGGCCTGCTCCGCGTGGTGCGCCGCGCCCGGCGCGCCGCCGGATTCGCCTGGCGGTTCGCCGCCTGGCGCAATGATCATGACGCCAGCGCCATGGCGACGGCAGCCCTGTTGCATGAGTTCATCGAGATCCTGCTCTGGGCGAGCGCACCTGACCTGGCCCTGCGCATAGCGGCCATGCAACGCGCCGACCCAACCCTGCGCAGCCGTACTGCACAGCAACGCGTGCTCAATGTCGAACTCGACGAGTTGCGCTTTGAACTGGCGCAAGCGTGGCAACTGCCTGAGCTTTACCAGGAGGCCATGCACGCAACGGCGACGTCCCACCCAAGGGCACTGCTGGTGTTACAGGCGGTCAATCTGGCACGGCATTCGGCGACTGGCTGGCACAATCCGGCGCTGCCCGATGATTTCCTTGCCATTGCTACGCTGCTCAACACCCGGGTGGACCGGGTGCGCGCCATGGTCGAGCCGGATGGGCTCGCCGCAACCGGTGTATCGGCCTGCGCACCACCGGCTGACGCAAGTGGAGCAACCCCGCTTGCGGCGGCGGCTTGAAACCAGCGGACCCGGAGGTAGCGGCAACACCGCATTGATCCTGCCCTCTGATCGCACGGGACAAGCACCGGCTTGAACCAGACCGCCAATGAGGGCGCGCCAGGGCCGATGACTGCCAACTGGGCGGTTCGTGCCATTTCGGGGGAAAATGGCGGGGTGCGCGAATCCCCTATCCCTGTTGCCGTTCACCTGGACGCTGCCGCCAAGCGTTCGTTGATCGCGCTAATCGTGCTCACCGTTCTGGTCCACATGGTCTTCAACGGTTCGCGGATCACCATTTCGCTCTATGCGCTCAGACTGGGCGCCGCGCCCGCCACTGTGGGGGTGTTGCTCGGCCTGTTCGGTGCGCTGCCGATGCTACTGTCGGTGACCACCGGGCGGGTGATCGATCGCATCGGGGTCCGCAAACCGATGATCACCGGTGCATTGATGGCAAGCGCCGGTGCCTTGAGCGTGCCGCTATTTCCCGGTCTGGCAGTTCTGTTTGTCGCCGCCGTGCTGATCGGTGCGGGCTTCATGCTGTTTCAGATCGCCCAGCAAAACGCGGCCGGATATATTGGCCGACCCGACCAGCGCGCCATGAATTTCAGTCTGACGGCGCTTGGCTTTTCCGCCTCCAATCTGCTTGGCCCGCTGCTGGCAGGCACGCTGATTGATCAAATCGGACCGGTCTGGACGTTCGCCGCCATTGGCTGGCTGCCACTGGTTACTGCGGCCTGCCTGGCGCGCGGCATTCCGGACTTGCCTGCGCTACCAGCCAGTTTGACCACCGAGCGGCGGCGGCTGGGCGAGTTGCTCGCGCATGGCGAATTGCGGTTCATTTTTCTGAGCACAGGTCTGGTCGCAATGGCCTGGGATTTGTATGGCTTCGTAATGCCGATCTACGGCTCGCACATCGGCTTGTCGGCCACCCGCATCGGTGTGGTCATCTCAATGTTTGCCCTCGCCACCTTCCTGGTGCGCCTGGTGATGCCGCTCATCCTGCACCGGATGAATGCCTGGCAGATGTTGCGCCTGGCACTGGCGGTGAGTGCGCTGGTCTATTTTCTGTTCCCGTTCACCAGTCAGACCAGCTTGCTGATGGTGCTGTCCTTTGTGCTCGGATTCGGTCTGGGCAGCGCGCAACCGATGGTGATGGCGTTGCTGCATGCCAAGACGCCTGAAGGCCGCGTCGGTGAAGCGGTCGGGCTACGCTCGATGTTGATCAACACCAGTCAAACCGGTCTGCCACTGATGTTTGGCGTACTGGGTTCGGCCCTGGGCATGACACCGGTATTCTGGACTCTGGCGGCATTGCAATTCATCGGCTGTGAACTGATCCGCCGCCACCAGAAGCACGAGCGCTCGGCGCGCTGATTTGACACGGCTGCGCTGTGGGCAGCGGGCGCCCGGACGGCGCACACGAAAAAAAGAGCAGGCAAGAAACAAGCAAAAAAAACCGGGAAGCCTGCCTCCCCGGTTTCTTCCAAGCAGCCCTGATTGATTACGACAGGTGCTTGCTCACCAGTTTGGTCATCTCGAACATGTTGACAACCTTCTTGCCGTCAAACACCGCAGTCAGCTTGGCGTCGGCATTGATGTTGCGCTTGTTCTTCGGATCCTGCAGCTTGTTCTTGCGAATGTATTCCCAGATCTTGCTGGTCACTTCCGTCCGCGGCAGCGGTTTGGTACCAACCACTGCACCCAGTTCAGCCGAGGGCGTCAGCGGCTTCATGAAAGCAGCATTGGGCTTGCGCTTCGCTGCCTTCTTTGCCGGGGCCTTCTTGGCCGGGACTTTCTTTGCGGGGACTTTCTTGGCAGGGACTTTTTTCGCCGGCGCTTTTTTGGCCGGGGCCTTCTTTGCTGCCTTTTT
This sequence comes from uncultured Pseudomonadota bacterium, assembly GCA_903921325.1. Classification (GTDB taxonomy): domain Bacteria; phylum Pseudomonadota; class Gammaproteobacteria; order Burkholderiales; family SG8-39; genus CAIXPL01. The sequence goes on along the minus strand of CAIXPL010000037.1, from coordinate 78,402 downwards.
CTTGGTTGCCATGTAAAGGAATCTCCAATAGAAGAACCGCGTTTGCCGGGGACCTTACGCACCAACGCAAGGGGCGGTCGAAGAATGCCTTCGTGAATTTCGTTTGTCAATGATGTTTCAGAGGGAAAGCAAGCCTCGTTTCCCTCTGGAATTGCTTATCTGCTCTGCATTTGATGCAAGACCAATCGCGCAGGCGGGCGGGCATCGGGCCCAAGGGTAGAATGAACCGGTCTTCATTCGACCTGCACCACGACATGAAACTCGCCCTTGCCGACCTGCGCCGTGAATACTCCCGGGCAAGCCTTGATGCGAACGATGTGGCAAGCGATCCCTTGCAGCAGTTTGCGCAATGGATGGAACAGGCGCTTGCTGCCCAGGTACCCGAACCCACGGCAATGTCGCTATCCACACTGGGCACCGATCAGCGGGTTGCTTCGCGCGTGGTGCTGCTCAAAGGCTGCGACGCCAGCGGTCTGGTCTTCTATACCAACTACCTGAGTGCCAAGGGCACCGAACTTGCCGCCCACCCGCAGGCGGCAGCGCTCTTCTATTGGCCAGAGCTTGAGCGGCAGGTACGCATCGAAGGTCTCACCGAGAAGGTCCCCGCGGCGCAGTCCGATGCCTACTTCGCGGTACGCCCGCGCGGCAGCCAGATCGGTGCCATCGCATCCCCGCAAAGCGCGCCCGTCGCGAGCCGGGCTGTGCTTGAGGAGCGCTACGCACAGGCCGAAGCAGCACACCCTGGCAGCGTACCTCGGCCTGCCGCGTGGGGCGGTTACCGGCTCAATCCAGATCGCTTCGAGTTCTGGCAGGGACGGCAAAATCGCTTGCATGACCGCATCGCTTATCACTGCACGGGGGGGCAGTGGATCATCGAACGACTGGCGCCGTGAGCGAATCAAGGCGCCGCATTTGGTCACTCGGATGTCACGATCGCGCGGACTGGCAGCCGTCTTCATCCTGCTGCTAGGCGGCTGCACGGCCCTCGGGCTTTATCCGCACGAATATCGGATTACACGGCCCGAGTTACTCGCGGCGCTGCAAGACAAATTGCCCTGGCGTTCGCAGATTGCCGGCCTGATCGAACTCGAAATCGACCATGCCGGGATCGAGCTGGATGCTGCGGCCTCGCGCGTGATCTGTGCATTCGATGTGCGCCTGCGCGTGCCGTTGGCCGTGCCGCTGCAAGGCCGCATGGTGATCTCTGCGGTACCGACCTATCGCGCAGCCACACGCGGCATCGTTCTGGAACAGGTGAGGTTCGAGTCGTTTCAATCCATCGGCCTGCCGCGCGAATCGATACAACTCGTCGAATCTGTCGCACAACGCATCCTGTTCAACCACACCGATGGCATTGCGCTGGCTACCATCCCCGAGAATCGACTCCAGTTCGCAATGGCCATGATGGAATTGACTGCGATCAAGGTTACGCCGGATTCGCTGGTGCTAGAGTTTTCTCCACTCGCGCAGAACTCTGCCCCAAGTCATCTGGAACGCGACGAGTCGGCCCCACGACGTCACCCTTGAGGTAGCCTGCCGCCATGTCCCGTCTTGCGCGTAATTGTTGCCTGATCGGCGCGCTCACTCTGATGCTTGCGGTGATGGCCAGCGGCTTGGCGCGCCACATCCTGACCACCCGCCTGACGGCTAACTTTCTGGACCTTTTTCGGGTGGCCCTTGAGTACCAGTACTACCACGGCATGGGCTTGATATTCATCGGACTACTGGCCGCCCGTGCCCGTCGAGTCAATACGCTGCGCATGGCCGCCATCATGATGATTGCCGGATTGCTGCTGTTTTGCGGATCGGTATACGCGGTGGCACTGGGGGGTGATCACTCCATCGCCCACCTGGCCCCGATCGGCGGCAGTGCATTCATGGCGGGCTGGGCCCTGGTCGCCTTTGCGCTGTGGCGCGGCGACTTGAGTTGACCCCTTCAGCGCCCGGCCAATAACTGACTGGTCTCCGCCTGGTCGAGCGACCGGGCCAGTTCCAGGGCGGTCTGTCCGGCACGATTCTTGAGCGCCGGATTCGCGCGGTGCTCGAGTAGTAGCCCGACCACCGCCGGGTAGCCCGACGCAGCTGCCAGATGCAAGGCGCTGTTGCCATCGCGATCAACCTCGTCAACAGGGCAGCCGCGTTCAAGCAGCCAGCGAACGGCATCGAGTGCACCGGCACCGGCGGCCCAATACAGGGGCGTCTCACCGTGTTGGTTGCTTGCACGCACCGATGCGCCTGCCTCGAACAGCCTCTCAATCACCGGCACACTACCGCCCAGTGCGGCGCCATGCATCGGCGTGTTGCCATCACGCGAAGCAAGGCGCACATCGGTATGGTCAGCAAGCAGGCATTCGACAGACGCAAGATCGCCGGCTTCGGCAGCAATGTAAAGCGCGCTGTAGCCGTCGGCGTCGGGAGCAACAGGAGCAACAGGAGCGGCACAGCGCACAAGTGGCACTGGCTCGTCGGGGATCTGCGAGGCGAAAATAAACGTGGACGACTCGTCCGCGTGGACCGGTAGCGCGCACAGTAGCGCCAGCAAGCCATAGGTGATCGTGCGCATGCGCAACCTGTTGCGAGTGAACATGCGCCAATGGTACACAGCCCTTTGCATTCAGGCAGTCGCAGGGGGAATCTGCTAGCCTTTGCCGCGCGGAATCGCTTCCGGACAGAATTTCATTTCACAGGGGGAGACAGTGACCAACCGCGTGACTCAAAACTGCCGCTGCGCAACGTCAACGTTAGTGCGCCTGCTCGCGCCCCTGGCCGTGGCGCTGCTCTGCGCCGTTACCTCGCTCGCCCATGCCGCCGATGAATTTCCGACCCACTCGATCCGGTTGGTGGTGCCCTTTCCGCCAGCCGGTGCCACTGACATTCTGGCGCGCGCCGTGGCCAATGACATGCAGCGCATTTTGGGGCAAGGTGTGGTGGTCGAAAATCGTCCGGGCGCCGGTGGCAATCTGGGCGCTGACATTGTCGCCAAGGCCCCTGGCGATGGTTACACCCTGGTGATGGGAACGGTCGGCACCCATGCCATCAATGTCTCGCTCTACTCGAAAATGTCCTATGACGCGGTGCGCGACTTTGCTCCCGTGTGCCTGGTCGCAAGCGTCCCCAATCTGCTGGTGGTGCACCCTTCGGTGCCGGTGCATACGGTGCGCGAGCTGATCGATCTGGCACGCGCGCACCCCGAACAGCTCAATTACGCCTCCAGTGGCAACGGCACCTCGATTCACCTTTCGGGCGAGCTGTTCAAGTCGATGGCCAATGTGCAAATGGTGCACGTACCATTCAACGGTAGCGGGCCAGCCATCGGTGCGCTGGTCGCCGGTCAGGTGCAAGTGATGTTTGACAACATGCCATCGTCACTGCCGCAGGCGCGCGCTGGCCGGCTGCGCGCCATCGCGGTCACCAGTGCCCACCGTGCACCGGTGCTGCCCGAGGTGCCCACCATTGCCGAGGCCGGATTGCCAGGCTATGAAGCAGGCTCGTGGTTCGGCGTACTTGCCCCCGCCAGTACGCCGCGCGAGATCGTCAATCGACTCAATGGTGCGATCGTGCGCGGCCTGCAATCGCCTGAGACCCGCGAGCGGTTATCGGCCCAGGGCGCCGAACCGGCCGCGGGCACGCCAGATCAGTTTGCCGAGTTCATCCGCAGTGAGATCACCAAATGGGCCACAGTGATCAAGGCAGCGGGCGCGCGGGTCGACTGACCGCAGCGACGCGACGCTGCGGCGCCAGAGGGTTCCTGTACCAAAAACCGCCACGCACGCTGGTAGACTTCAAACCTTGTTGGAGCATTCATGATCCGCTTGCCCCCCGCATTGCCCACCTGCCGCATCGTCTTCAACCCTGTCGCGTCGTTCCTGCGACTGATGGCTCGACCGCGCACCACGATACGCCAAGCGATTGTCCTGCGCGCCACCATCCTGGTACTCGCATCCTGTGCCGCTCTAATGACCGCTGGCAGCGCGGGCGCGCAGCAGACTACCTTGCGTCTGGTCTCGGCCTTCCCCGAGAACAATGTGTACGTGAAGCACCTCGAGCGCTGGTGGACGCAACTGAACAGCGAAGGCAAGGGTCTGCTGCAGATCACTTTTGTCGGCGGGCCACGGGCAATTCCCACCTTTGAGGTCGGCAATGCAGTCAAAAGCGGCGTGGTGGATCTGGCAATGTCGGCCGGTGCCTTCTACACCAACGTGCTGCCGGTGGCCGATGCACTCAAACTGGCCGAGATTCCGATTGCCGAGCAACGCCGTAACGGTGCCTACGACTACATCAATCAGGTCTGGCAGGAAAAGGCAGGGATCGTCTACCTGGGCCGCTTTGTCGAATACCAGCCGTTTCATCTGTACTTGAACAAGCGCATCGATCGGCCTGACCTGAGCGGGCTCAAATTGCGCGTTACCACCGTCTACAGTGACATCTTCCGCGCGCTGGGCGCTGACATCGTGACCACCGCGCCGGGCGAGGTCTATACCGCGCTCGAACGCGGCATGGTGGACGGTTATGGCTGGCCGATTGGTGGGATTTTTGATCTGAACTGGCAAACCCACACCAAGTACCGGGTCGATCCGGGCTTCTATGACGCCGAAGTGTCGTTGTTGATGAATCTGGCCTCCTGGAACCGGCTGAGCGCAGCACAGCGCGAGTTCCTGCAACGTCAGATGCTCGCCCTGGAAGCGCAGAACAGCATCTGGAAAAAATATGCCGAAGAGGAAGCCGAGCGCCAGCGCGCGGCTGGTATTCAGGTGATCGGCTTCAACCCCGAGCAGTCGCGACAATTTCTCGATCGCGCCTATGACGTGGGTTGGGCGGCCCATATCAAGGCCAGCCCCGAAGTGGCCGGCCGGCTGCGCACGCTTCTCTCAGTCAAGCATTAGGACGCCTCGGTGAGTCTGCTGCCCTCGGAACGCACGGTTGCCACGCTTGAATCGGCCTACGGCAAGGTGCTCGACCTGCTCGCGCTGATCGGCAGCCTGCTGCTGTTCGTGATGATGCTCATCATCTGTATCGATGTGCTGCTGCGCAACGTTTCCCTGATTCCAGGGCTGCGCGGGTTTCCCGCCAGCAACGATCTCACCGAATACGCGCTCTACCTCATGACGCTGTGTATCGCACCCTGGCTGTTGCGCCAGGGCAAGCATATCCGCGTCGACATTGTGTTGCGGGTGTTGCCGCGGCTGCTGGCCTGGCGTTGCGAAATCCTGGTCGACCTGCTCGCGTTCACCTGTTGCCTGGTGATTGCGTGGTTCGGCGCGCAGGCCACCCTGTCGAGCATTCAGGCCGGGGCGCTGACCATCAAAACGCTGATCACTCCCGAGTGGTGGTCGCTGATTCCACTGCCTGTCGCATTCCTGCTGCTGGCAATCGAAGTTCTGTTCCGGCTGCACCGCTTGCTGATTGGTCCGCGCGGTCCGCGCGACGACGCGGTCTCGAGCGCCTGAGATGAGTCGATCGACATGATGAGTTGGCAGGCTGCGGCGTGGTTGTTGCTGGGTGGCTCGACGGTATTGCTCTTTCTGGGCTTGCCGGTGGCGTTTTCCTTTCTGGTGATCAACATTGTCGGCGGCTGGCTGTTCCTGGGTGGTGAAGCCGGCCTTGCGCAGCTCACACGCAATTGCGTGGTCTCGGTCACCAGCTTTTCGCTCACCCCGATACCGTTATTCATCCTGATGGGCGAAGTGCTGTTTCACACAGGACTCGCGGTCAAGGTGATCGATGGCATTGAGCGATTGATCCGTCAGGTGCCCGGACGCCTGGCCGTCGTTGCGGTGGTGGCCGGCACCATCTTCTCCGCAATCTCGGGGTCTACCATCGCCACCACGGCGATGCTCGGCAGTCTCATGGTGCCGGTGATGCTCGCGCGCGGCTATCACCCCACCATGGCAACCGGTCCGATCATGGCCATCGGTGCCGTCGACATGTTGATTCCCCCATCGGCACTCACCGTGCTGCTGGGCAGTCTGTCGGGGATATCGATCTCCAAGCTGCTCATCGGCGGCATCGTCCCGGGTTTGATTCTCTCGGTGGTGTTCATTGCCTACATCATCACCCGGGTGAAGCTCTCCCCCGAGCTCGCACCGAATAGTGAATTTGAGGAATTCAGCGGCTGGGAGAAGCTGCGCCCGCTGTTTCAGTATGTTTTGCCGCTGGTCTCCATTTTCGTGATCGTGGTCGGTGCGATGATCGCCGGCTGGGCCACCCCGACCGAGTCAGCCGCCATCGGTGCGTTCGCCACTATCGTGCTCGCCATGACCTATCGTGCGCTCTCAATACGCAATCTGCTGCTATCGCTCAAGGGCACGGTGGCGGTGTCCGGGATGATCCTGTTCATCATCATCGGTGCCACCACCTTTGCGCAGATCCTGTCGTTCTCGGGAGCAAGCAACGGCATGGTGGAGATCATCACCGGGCAAGGATTGCCACCGATGGTCATCATCATGGGCATGATGTTGCTGCTCATCTTTCTGGGGATTTTTGTCGACCAGGTGAGCATGATGCTGATCACCTTGCCGATTTTCATGCCGGTTGTGCAGACCCTTGGCATTGACCAGATCTGGTTTGGGGTGATGTTCCTGATCTGCATGCAGCTTGGCTTGCTGCTGCCGCCGCACGGCATGTTGCTGATGACCATGAAAGGCGTTGCACCGCCCGAGGTCACCATGTTGCACATCTTTCGCGCTGTGACGCCCTATGTGGCGATCAGCATTATCATGTTGCTTGCGGTTTTCTTCTGGCCACCGGTAGCCACCTGGCTGCCAGCCTGGCTGGGATGAACACCACGGCCGATTTACGCGCCGGGCAGGCCCGGTGCAGCACACGGGCTGCAGGTCTGCCCACCCGTTGATCGATTTGCCTCGCTCAGAGGCAACCACTGACGAAGGCTCGACATGGAACGCTCGTTCACGGAAGAGGTCAAGTCGCTTCGGCTCGGTACCGGTGATGAATTTGTCGGCGAAGGCATCCTGGCCGTCACCAAAGCCTTGCTGCAATCGGGCGTGTCCTATGTCGGGGGCTATCAGGGCGCCCCGATTTCGCATCTGATCGATGTGCTCAGTGATGCCAAGGATCTGCTCGATGAGCTTGGCGTGCACCTGGAGACCAATGCGTCAGAGGCCGCGGCCGCCGCCATGCTGGGCGCCTCGATCAATTACCCGATTCGCGGCGCAGTGGCGTGGAAGTCAACCGTAGGCACCAATGTCGCTTCCGACGCGTTGGCCAACCTGTCATCGGCGGGCGTGCGCGGCGGCGCGCTGATTGTGATCGGTGAGGACTACGGCGAGGGTTCCTCGATCATGCAGGAGCGCAGTCACGCGTTTGCGATGAAATCGCAAATCTGGTTGCTTGACCCGCGACCGAATCTGGCGACCATTGTGAGCATGGTAGAGCACGGATTCCAATTGTCCGAGGCTTCCAGCACGCCGGTAATGCTTGAACTGCGCATCCGCGCCTGCCATGTGCACGGCAGTTTTCAGACCCGCGACAATCAGCGCCCCGCAGTATCCACCTATGCCCAGGTGCAGGCCCCGGAGTTCGACTACGGCCGGATCGTGCTGCCCCCATCGAGCTATGTGCAGGAAAAGCACAAGGTCGAGGTGCGCTGGCCCAATGCGATCGCCTATGTCCGTGACCACCATCTGAATGAAGTGTTCCCAGGTGATATCACCGAACTGGGCATTCTCTGTCAGGGCGGGATGTACAACGCCACCATCCGCTCATTGCAGCAATTGGGTCTGGCCGATGCCTTTGGGCACTCGCGCATCCCGATCTACTGCATGAATGTCACTTATCCATTAATCCCCGAGGAAATCACCACATTCTGTGCCGGTCGCACGCATGTGCTGGTGATTGAGGAAGGACAACCGGCCTTCATCGAAGAGGCGATTCTGGCTGCCCTGCGCCGCGCCGATATCAATGGATCCATCGTGCATGGCAAGGATGTTCTGCCGATGGCCGGTGAATACACGGGCGAAACGGTGCTTGCCGGCATGCTGCGCTTTGTACAGGCTGCGGCGCCCACCGGGCTCAATCTGGATGACATCCAGAGCCGCTACAGTCGACTCACGGCCCCCAAGGCCCGCGCCAGCGAATTGCTCGGCGGTCCGGTACCCACCCGGCCGCCGGGCTTTTGTGTCGGCTGTCCTGAGCGACCGGTCTTTTCGGCCATGAAATTGATCGAACGTGACAGCGGCGCGTTTCATATTTCGGCCGATATCGGCTGCCATCTGTTCTCCACGCTGCCGCCGTTCAATATCGGCAACACCGTGCTCGGCTATGGCCTGGGGCTGGCCTCCAATGCGGCAATTGATCCGCTGTTTGGCCGGCGTACCGTGACCGTGATGGGCGATGGCGGGTTCTGGCACAACGGCCTCACCTCAGGCATTGCCAATTCGATGTTCAACCGGGACGATGGCATCCTGGTCATCATGAACAACGGCTACACCTCGGCCACCGGCACCCAGCACATCCCCTCATCGCCGCATCAGCCCGACAACAAGATGACCGGCATGTCGCTGCGCAAGGCGCTCGAGGGCGTCGGGGTGAAGTGGGTGAAGACCGTTACCACGTACAAGGTCTCGCAGATGAAGGAGACGCTGGCCGAGGCGATGAGTTCAACCTATGCCGGTCTCAAGGTCATCATTGCCGAGAGCGAATGCCAGCTGGAAAAGCAGCGGCGGCTGCGCCCGCTGGTGAATGCCTTGCTTGCACGCGGACAACGGGTCATCCGCACACGCTTTGGCGTTGATGAGGATACCTGCTCGGGTGATCACTCCTGTATCCGTCTGTCAGGATGTCCGTCACTCACCATTCGCGAATCTTCCGACCCTCTGAAGGTCGACCCCGTCGCGCATGTCAACAACGGCTGTGTCGGTTGCAGTCTGTGTGGCGAAGTAGCCCATGCCGCCGTGCTGTGCCCGTCGTTTTATCGGGCCGAAGTAGTGCAAAACCCTGGTTGGTGGGACCGCTTGCAGTGGTTGCTCAACCGCGCCGTCATCAGTGTGTTGCAACGCGCGTGAGCGCCAATCTGTCCCGGAGACCTTCTGCATGAGCCCTCTACCCGAGCGCCCACTCACCGTATTGATCGCTGCCCTGGGAGGCGAAGGCGGCGGGGTTCTGGCCGATTGGCTGGTCGCGGCCGCGACCCGGCTGCATTTTCCGGTGCAGAGCACGTCGATCCCCGGGGTCGCACAGCGCACCGGCGCCACCACCTATTACCTCGAGATCTATCCGGTCAATCGGAGCGAACTCGGCGATAAGCAACCCGTGCTCGCACTCACCCCCTCACCGGGCAATGTCGATCTGATGGTGGCCTCCGAACTCATCGAGGCCGGGCGTGCGATGCAAAACGGTTTTGTCAGCCCCGAGCGCACCACGCTGGTGGCCTCGACGCACCGCATCTACACCACGCTTGAGAAAATGCAAATGGGCGACGGGCGCATCGATGGCGAGCGCATCATGCGCGCCGCCGATGCTCTCGCGCGCAAGGCACTGCTGTTTGACATGGCCGCACTGGCACAGCAGTCAGGCACGGTGATCAGCGCGGTGCTGTTTGGTGCCATGGCCGGTTCAGGCGTGCTGCCGCTGGCACGTGCGGTGTGTGAAGAGGTGATTCGTGCATCTGGCAAGGGCGTCGAGGCGAGCTTGCGCGGCTTTGAACTCGGTTGGCGTCACGCCACCGGTGAGGCACAGCAACCCTCACCCGAGGCGATCAAACGCTGGGCTGCGCACCCGCACGAGCGCGTGCGTGCAACACTCCCCGGCGAGGTGCAGCGCATTGCCGAAGAAGGCGCCGCGCGAACACTCGATTTCCAGAACGCGCGCTACGCCGCCCTCTACCTGGATCGGGTTGAGGCCGTCGCCAAACTCGACCGTGAGCAAGGCGGCGGGGCCGGCGGCTATCGCCTCACGCTGGAGACTGCGCGCTTTCTGGCGCTGTGGATGTGTTACGAGGATGTCATTCGCGTGGCCGACCTGAAGACGCGGCGCAGCCGGGTGGAGCGGGTGCGCGCCGAGGTGCAGGCAAAAGCCAATGAACCCGTCCACATCGTCGAATACCTGAAGCCGGGCGTGGAGGAGATTGCGGCGATCCTGCCCGCGCGCCTCGGTCATGCGCTCGAGTCATGGGCCAAGCAACGCGGCTTGCGCCTGCAAAAAGGTATGTATATCCGCACCACCGGCATCGTCGGCTTTTTGTTGATGCGGTTCCTGGCCACCCTGCGCCCGCTGCGTCGATCGAGCCTGCGCTATGGCATCGAGCAGCAAACCATCGAGCGCTGGCTTGAGGCGATCCATGCTGCCGCCCCGCTTGGGCTCGGCCTTGCACTTGAAATTGCCTTGCTGGGGCGCTTGATCAAAGGCTATGGCGACACCTATGCCCGCGGTCGAGGTAATTTTCTGCGCATCATGGATACGCTCGTCGCACCGACCTTGCCGATGAGCGAGTCGGAGCGGCGTGAAGCCATCCGCAATGCACGCGAAGCCGCGCTGGCCGATCCGGAAGGGCGCAAGCTTGAAGGCAGCCTGTCGTCGGTGGGTGTGACGCCGCTGCCGCCAAGGGCGAAGCCGCTGCAGTTCATGCGCAAACCCACCATAGCCCGCCCCGGGGCCCCTGCGGCGGGAGCTGGCAGCGCCCCGCGCAGCTGAACGGCGAGTGCGCTCGACATTGATCTATTGATTCTGCCCGCTTGATCGACGCACTCACTGATTGACTGATTCAGTCATCCACTCATCCATTCATTGACTCATCCACTGACTGCGACTCACGCACACCATGGAACGCCTGTTTACGGAAGAAATTCGTGCCCTGCAATTAGGCGCTGGTGAGACCTTTCAGGGCGAAGGCATTCTGGCCGTGACCAAGGCCCTGCTGCAATCCGGTGTGTCCTATGTCGGTGGCTATCAAGGTGCCCCGGTTTCACACCTGCTCGATGTCATGGTGCAGGCCAGGGACTATCTCGATGAGCTGGGGGTGCATGTCGAGGCCTGTACCAACGAAGCCTCGGCCGCAGCGATGCTCGGTGCCTCGATCAATTATGCGATGCGCGGGGCGGTGACCTGGAAGTCGATTGTCGGCACCAATGTCGCCTCTGATGCCCTGTCCAATCTTGCCTCCGCGGGCGTCAAGGGCGGCGCGCTGATCGTGCTCGGTGAGGACTATGGCGAAGGGGCGAGCGTCATCCAGGAGCGCTCGCATGCCTTTGCAGTGAAGTCATCCATGTGCCTGCTCGATCCGCGGCCCTCGTTGCCCGTGATCGTGCGCATGGTCGAGGAGGCGTTTGAACTGTCCGAGGCTTGCAATTCACCGGCGATGATGGAACTGCGCATTCGCGCCTGCCATATGCAGGGCAGCTTCATCGCCAATGACAACCGCGCGCCCGCGATATCCGCCCGCCTGCCAATGGCCGAGGCGGCATCATTTCTCTATGACCGACTGGCGCACCCGCCAGCCACGTTCCGTCAGGAAAAGCTGAAGTCCGATGTGCGCATGCCGGCCGCGCGCAAGCATATTCTGGAGCGCGGTCTGAATGAAGTGCAGGCGGGGGGACGCGATGATATCGGTCTCATTGTGCAGGGCGGTTTGCACGCAAGCCTGATACGCGCACTGCAGCAGATCGGCCTGGCTGATGATTTTGGCAACACGACCGTGCCGATGCTGATTCTGAATGTGGTCTATCCGCTGGTGCCAGAGCAACTGGTCGAGTTTTGCGTCGGTCGCTCAGCCGTTCTGGTGATCGAGGAAGGACAACCAGAATTCATCGAGCAGGAAATCGCCTTGATGCTGGGTCGTGCCGGGGCACGCACCACGCTGCATGGCAAAGACATGCTGCCACTGGCCGGGGAATACACCAGTGAAGTGATCCTGCGCGGTCTGCACCAGTTTCTCGCCCGCCATGCGGTTGATCTGGATATGTCCGCTGCGACCCAATGGGTTGCGAGCGTTGACCGGCTGCGTGAACGAGCAAACGAGTTGCTTGGTACGGCCATGCCGCCGCGGCCGCCCACCTTTTGCGTGGGTTGCCCCGAACGGCCGGTGTTCGCAGCCATCAAGCTGGTAGAACGCGAAGTAGGTACACCGCATATCGCCGGAGATATTGGATGCCACGCGCTTGCCACCTTCGAACCGTTCTCAGTCGGTAACTCGATATTGGGCTATGGCATGGGCCTCGCCAGTGCGGCGGCGGTTGGGCCTGCGATGGCCCGGCGCACCTTGTCGATCATGGGTGACGGCGGATTCTGGCATAACGGCTTTTTGTCCGGCGTGTCTTCGGCCCTGCTCAACCAGGACGACTCGATCCTGGTCATCATGAAAAACGGCTACACCTCGGCCACCGGAACGCAGGATGTGCTGTCCTCGCCCGGTGAGGCGGCTCGCACCAGTGCGCAGGCTGCCAGCTCAGTGCACGCCGACACACGAATCGAACAGACCATTCGCGGCGCCGGGATTCAATGGCTGCGCACGGTGCACACCTATCGGGTCAGTCAAATGGTCGACACCCTGCGCGAGGCGTTCACCACCGCGCAGGGCGGGCTTAAAGTCATCATCGCCGAAGGCGAATGCCAGCTGGAACGGCAACGGCGCATCCGGCCACTGTTCTCGCGGTTGCTGCGCGACGGCCACCGGGTGGTCCGCACCCGCTTTGGCGTCGATGGTGATGTCTGCTCGGGCGATCACTCGTGCATCCGACTCTCGGGTTGCCCATCGCTTGGCTTGGCGGATTCAGGCGATCCGCTGAAAGTCGATCCGATCGTGCAGGTCAATCAGGCCTGCGTGGGCTGCGGGCTGTGCGGTGAAGTAGCCCACGCTGCCGTGCTGTGCCCCTCGTTCTACCGCGCCGAAGTTGTGCAGAACCCGGACTGGTTTGATCGGCTGCGGTGGGCCATTGAATCAAGGTTGATTGGCTGGCTGGCACCCGCCTGACTTTAGCGCGGCACAGCGAAGCCGATCGTCAGGTGCACCTCATTTCCGATGGCTGGCCGTCCGAAGGTCATGCCAAAGTCCGAACGACGAACCGTCGTGGTTGCCTCGCCCATACAGGGTGTATTGCCCTCTGCCATGAGCGGCGTGCAGTCCCACCGCGAGAGCAGGAGATTCACCGGGCGGGTCACACCGATCAGGGTCAGCTCGCCAATGACCTCGACCGGCCGCTCACCCTCAAAACGCACCGACGTTGAGTGGAAGTGCATCCGCGGATAGCGCTTCACATTGAAGAAATCCGCCGAGCGCAAGGTTTCATCACGGGCCCGCGAGAGCGTGCCTTCTTCGGCATCATTGACCGTGGTGATTGAGGCAGTGTCGATCAGCAGGTCAACCTCGAGGCCATGCGCCTCTCGATCAATACTGACGCTACCGGTCAATTGCTGGAATCGACCCTTGACCGTCCAGATGCCAAGAAGGCGTATTGCGAAGCCGGGCGTGGCGCGATGGCTATCGAGCGTATAAGTCTCGGTCTCAGCCGGCGCGGCCAGACTGTGTATTGCAAGCATCAACGCGGTCAGCGCGACCAGCACCCATCGGGGCATCATCATGTTCTGTTCACGGCGGCGCATCCAGACCCAGCCTCGATCGGCACTCGATGGATCAAAACCCTGCCCGTCATCATTTTGATTGCCATTGGTTACGGTCGGATAGTCCGCTTTGATCGACTGCGCATGATGCGAGCGAAGCGGCTCGGCAGCATACTATGCGCCTTGCACTTTCTGCCCCCGGGATGCCTTGCGTTCTTTTTTGCCCATCGATGAGCACAGCAATGAACCAGACCTATGAAACCCTCGCGGTCACCGAGCCAGTCCCTGGCGTGTTGCAGGTGACACTCAACCGGCCGCAAGTGGCCAATGCCATCAATACCCAGTGCGGGCACGATCTGAAAGCGGTATTCCAGCCACTGGAAAATGACTTCCGGCAGTACCGCTGCGTGGTGATCACCGGCGCCGGTGACAAGGCATTCTGTGCCGGCGGCGATCTGAAAGAGCGCAACACGCTCAATGACGAGCAGTGGGTGTTGCAACATGAACTGTTCGAGTCGGCGTTTCGCTACGTGCTCAATTGCCCGCTACCGGTGATCGCCGCGATCAATGGCGCGGCCTACGGCGGCGGTCTTGAGCTCGTCTTGCAGTGCGACTTTGCCTATGCCGTGCGCACCGCGCGGTTCGCCCTGACCGAAACGTCATTGGGCATCATGCCGGGCGGTGGCGGCACCCAGACGCTACCGCGCATCGTCGGTGAACGACGCGCCAAGGAACTCATTCTGTCAGCCCGCCCGTTCAGTGCCGAGGACGCGCACGCCTGGGGCATCGTCAATCATCTGAGTGAGCCGGGGCAGTTGCTCAGCGACACGCTGGCGATCGCACAGCGCATTGCTGATAACGCACCGATATCGGTCCGCCAGGCCAAGCAGTCCATCCACTACGGCCTGCAGATGGATCTGCGCTCAGGGATGATGTTCGAGATTGAAGCCTACCAACGCATGGTCGGCACCCAGGATCGGCTGGAAGGGGTGCGCGCGTTCAATGAGAAACGTAAACCACGATTTGCGGGTCGCTAGCCGACGGCGAACCCGCTGGCCGGTACACAATCGCGCTGCCGAGCGTTGGCCAGTCGGTACGGCGTTCCGGTCACCCGAGCAAGTCGGGGGATTCCGGGCTTCCCGCCGATTGCCGTTGGATAAACCGGCTCACCAGGTCACTTGCAGCTCCAGCGGTCCGCGAAAGGACACGGTCGGCAAAACCCGCATCGGCTGATCGCCCGCCAGACGCAAGCGCGGATAGCGATGGCTCAATTCTTCGAGTACGACCCGGGCTTCCAGGCGCGCAAGCGGTGCGCCCAGGCAGATGTGTGAACCGTAGCCGAACGCCATGTGCTCGCGCGCATTACTGCGCCGGATATCAAATCGATCGGGCTCTGCAAATACGCTCGGGTCGCGATTGGCAGCCCCGATCAGCAAGAGCAGGTTGGCCCCGGCCGGCAGCTCCTGCCCGGCGAAAGTCACCGCATGACGGGTGCGACG
Source organism: uncultured Pseudomonadota bacterium (assembly GCA_903921325.1). Taxonomy (GTDB): domain Bacteria; phylum Pseudomonadota; class Gammaproteobacteria; order Burkholderiales; family SG8-39; genus CAIXPL01. Next base: position 63,394 of record CAIXPL010000037.1, on the reverse strand, counting down.
GCGCCAGGTATGAATCGAGGGCTCCAGGCGCAGCACTTCCTCGATTGCATCAGGCAGCAGCGCATGATCGGCGGCGATCGCGGCCCAGTCGCGTGGGTCAGCGAGCAGCCAGCGTACCGCATTACCGATCAGTGACGTGGTCGTTTCATGTCCAGCGACCAGCAAGGCAAGCAACACCGAACAGACCTCGGGCTCGCTCAATCCCGGTGAACCCTCATCGCGGGCAGCCAGCAGATCGCTGGTGAAATCATCGCGCGGTGAGCGCGCCCGGTCGGCGACAAAGCCCTGGATGAAATGCCACAGGTCAACGGTGTCTTCGGCAAGGGCCACCTGCTCCGCATCGCTCGGCAAGCCCCAGTTGAACAGCAAGCGGTTTTGCGCTGCCGCCTTGATTCGCCGCACCTCGTCATTGGACAGACCAATGACGCGGAAGATCACTTGCGCCGGCAATTCCCAGGCCAGATCGGCAATGAGGTCGGCTGATCCATCACGGAATCGTTCATCAAGAAACGTACGCGTCGTCGTGCGAATGAAATCTTCCATCACGGCCACCCGGCGCGGTGTGAACGCACCATTGGCCACGCGCCGCACCCGGGTATGCGAAGGCGGGTCATTATTGGTGAGCGCCGCAGGCGGCTGCACCTTGCCCTCGATCAGCACCGCGCGTGCATGCGGGCACAGCGGCTTGAGCGTCTCAAGCGTATTCGCGGCAGAAAAATCCTGGGTGTTCTTCAAGGCCTCACGCACATCGGCATAGCGCGTTATGACCCAGTAATTCAACTGCGGACTGAAAAACGCCGGCGTTGCCCGCTGAGCTTCGGCAAAAAACGGATAGGGGTCCGCAAGCAAGGGGTCACGAAACGGATCGTAGCGCTCGGCCAGATCGGCGAGCAGGGCCTGATCGGGCGCGCTCATTGGACCGGCCCTGCTTTAACCCAGCGCCCGGCCTTCAGTTCGACCAGCATCACATCGGAGAGGCCCAGCCCGACATGATTTTGTGGCGAGAAACGAATGCTGTGCAAACTCTCGATCGGCGTGCTCTCCAGGTACTGCTTGACGGCCTTGGCGTCACCCGGGTTGGCCACGTGGCGCAGTATCGACTCGGCGGTATCCACCGAGAGTTTGCCGATCAGATTGAGCATGTCGGGCGCTTCGCCATAGACCTCCTGATAGCGTCGCGCAAAAGCCCGCGCACGCTCGCGCGCGTCGGCCTGCGGCAACTCGTCGGGCACCAGGGCACCAATGCTCGTACCGAGTAAGCGCGCGGGCAATTCATCGCGCACGATGCGCACGAATGCGGCATTGATGTTGGCGTAGCTCACGATGAGGGGTTGCGCGAGCTCGAGATTGTGATACCCCTTCACGACCACACTGGCACCACCACCTGAATACGCGGAGTAGATGGCCTTTACGTCACCGGCGGCGACGGCCGCAAGCTGACTGGACGCATCGGTCGCACGCAGGTCAATACGGGCCAGTTTCAGTTCAATACCCGCACCGGGAAAGACCTGACGCGCCGCACCGACCGCGCTCTCGCCACTGGCGTCGGTGGCCGCAACGACCGCCAGCGAACGGGCCGATCCGGCGTTCAGCCAGCGCGCGATGGCACGCGTGAGATCGACCTCGGAGGGACTTACCTGAAACATGAAGCTATCGGCTGAAGGCACTATGTTGGGCGTGAGCACCAGCGCTATCGGCCCATTGGTGAGCAAGGGCTGAGCGGCACGCACACCCGCAGTCAACGCGTTCAGTAACAGCAGGCTCACGCCTTTGTCGATCAGATCCCGGGTACAGGAAGCCGCGCGCTCCGGGCGCGCTTCGTCGTTACAGGTGAGCAACTCAAGGGTCTGGCCATTCACCCCCCCCAGCCGGTTCAGATCATCCACCCAGAGTTTATTGACCTGATGCAACCGGGTGCCCACCGTTGCGGCAGGGCCGCTCATCGGTGTGATTTCACCGATCAGCAGGTTGCGTGAACCGCTGGCCGGCGCCGGCGCCTGAGCGTGGGCTGTCGATAGCGCCACGGCGCACAGAGCCAGAGCCAGGGCCAGGGCGCGCGGACCATTGAACGCATCACACAGGTGCGATCGGTACCGGTCTTTTTTCATCAATTCGCTCATTGTTGCCCCCTTGCTGCCTGCGGGTCAGTTGCCCGCCCGCGTAATTTTTTGCCTGCCTGCATTGTGTCTGCGTGATTTTCGCTTGCGCCAGCGTCTGCGTGTTGCCGGCGGCGCCTCCGTTGAAATTCCTTTGGGCGCCTGATGTGTCGTCCATTCGATGTCCTGGGAGAGCATAACTCAGTGGCGCGAAAACGCCCTGTCGCTATACTGCAGCGGCGTCCGTTTTTGTGAGCACTTCGAATGACCGCTGCCGGTCCCAGTCGCCGCTCCTTCCTGCAGTCCGTGGCCTTGTTCGCAGCGCTTGGGCCAGCGCTCCGGCCATCGTCCTCGCGCGCTGCGGCGCTCGCAAGGGTGGTGGTGATCGGTGGCGGCTTCGGTGGTGCCACGGCAGCCAATCTGATCAAGCAATTGGCGCCGCACATCGACGTCACCCTGGTCGAGCGGCAAGCGGCCTTTGTATCCTGCCCGATGAGCAATCTGGTGTACTCGGGTTCGATTGCCCTCGACAGCCTGCGCTTTGAGTTCAGTGGCCTGCAACGTCGGGGCGTACGCGTCGTGCAAGGCGCGGCGATTGCCATTGATGCTGATCGCGGCGAGGTCCGCCTGTATGGCGGGCAGGTGCTGCCCTACGACAAGGTGGTGGTCTCCCCTGGAGTGGATTTTGATTATCAGGACATCCCCTCTCTACAAGACCCGGCTGCCCGCGCAGGCATCCCGCATGCCTGGCGGGCGGGCGAGCAGACTACGCTGCTGAAAGCCCAGCTCGATGCGATGCCCGACGGGGGCGTGTTTGCGATCCACATTCCCACTGCACCGTACCGCTGCCTGCCCGCGCCCTACGAGCGGGTGTGCCAGATCGCACTGTATTTTCAACGCAACAAGCCGCGCTCAAAAATCATCGTCCTCGACAGCAACCCGGAGCTCACGGCTGAGAAGAGCCTGTTCAGCAGCGCGTGGCGCGACCAATACAAAGGCATGATCGACTATCGACCCAATAGCGAACTGGCCGATATCGATCCGGCGACAAAAACCGTGAAGCTCGTATTCGATGATGTGCGAGCCGATGTCATCAATCTGATACCACCGCAGCACGCCGGTGAATTGGCCCGCGCCAGTCATCTCATCACCGCCAACAAGCGCTGGTGCGGGGTCAACTGGCTCAGCATGGAATCGGTCGCGGTGAAAAGCGTCCATGTACTGGGCGATGCCACGCTGGCAGCATCGGCAATGCCAAAGTCGGCGACCATGGCCGCTCAGCAGGCCAGAGTGGCTGCCGCCGCGATCGTCGCCGAGTTGACCGAACGACCGCTCGACCCGGCGCCGGTGATGGACAGTGCCTGCTATAGCTTTGTGAACGCGCAACGGGCCGGGCATGTGAGCGCGACCCACGACTACGATCCAGCGATCAGATCCATGATCACGCGCAAGGGCACTGCGCAGACCGCAGCGACGGCAACCGAACAGGATGCCGAGCGGGCCTGGATCTGGGCACGGGCGCTGTGGGCGGAGGCGTTTTCCTGATTTGATCAGTGAGACTTTAGCGCTTCAGCGCGATCTTGATTGCGTCTTCCAGCGCCGCGGCCGGTCTCACTGGTATGTCCTTGCTTCTCCACGCAACATGGGTGTCCGGGCGCACAAGCACCGCACCACCGCTATTGATCTGGCATAGACGCTTCCAGCTACCCTCGACGTCCTGGTAGTCACCTTGCCCACCGATCACCACGACATCAATTGCGATGCCCGTTACGTTCGCGGCCGCGCGAGTAGCAGCGCGCCAGCGTGCACGGTGACAGAACAACGTCCAGGCGCCGGGACGGACGAGATCATGTGTACCCAGGCACCTGCCCGCGCGTTCGAGCACCGCGTGGGGTAGGCGGCTGCCGGGTCGGGTCACCGGGTAATAGATGCCAGCCATCGGGTCTCGCGCTGGTAACTGGGTGCCATCGGGCACCAGTGCTCCGTGTTCATACGCATAGCCGATTTCCATGTCATGCGCCTGCGGACCGATGCGCTGAATATTCATCGCCTCAGCGAGAATGGCGCGTGCGGTGGCACCACCGGGCGTATCTGAGTAGAGCCGCTCGAACGCCTTGCGATTGGCTTCGGTCTGGCCTGGCGCGAGGCCGATCGACTGATCGATCAGGCTGCGCATGCGAAATCCATGCAGCGCCCATTCGGCCACTCGTGCACCCACCGGCTGGCGTTCTGACTCGTAGGTCTCAAGCAGCGCATCGGGCGCCTGGCCATCGAGCACGAGCGCCAGCTTCCAGGCCAGATTGTGTACGTCCCCAAAGGCAGTGTTGAGACCCAGTGCGCTCACCGGTGGATGACGATGCGCGGCATCGCCGGCGAGGAGAACCCGACCAAAGCGATACTTCTTTGCCACCACCCCCTGCACGTCCCAGCGCCCAATCTTGCGAACTTCAGGCTGGAAGCTCTCTGGCAGGCGCAGCAACTCGCGCATACGTGCGACGACGTTGATCTCGTCCATTTCATCAGAATCATCGGGCGAGAGTTCGCGCATGAACACCCATGATTCCGAGTGCCTGTCCCAGCGCGTTGGTCCAGTCTTGACCAGCCCCCCACCAGCCCACTGGCCGCGGCCGTCCGGATTGATGAAGTAATAGATCAACACGCCGTCATCGTCGATCCACGATGAGAGATCACCCACGAAATATGTATTCACCATTTTGCGCAGATGGCGCGGCCCCTCCATCTCGGCGCCAAGCGCGCGGCCGACTGTCTTGCCGCCATCGGCCGCGATCAGGTAGCGCGAACGCACCATGTACTCCTCACCCGAATCATGGTCGTGAATGCGAGAGGTCACGCCCGCTTCATCCTGCTCGAACGAAACAAGTTCGTGATGAAAGCGCGTGCCGCCCGGAGCGCGCTGTTCGGCCGCAGCGCGCAGCAAAGGTTCAAGTTGCATCAGTGGCAGGTTGGTGGCGCGGCAGGCACTGTCGGCCTCGTAGCGAGCCCTGAGTGCCCCCCCGCCGTAGCCATCAAGATTGCCGATCAGTTGCCGGTCCAATGGCCCATCACCACCGAGTGAGGTGCGAAAAGAAATGCGCTCCATTCCCGCGGTCGGCGTGCCCTGGCGATAAACCTCGTCAGCGAGTCCATGCTGACGAAAGATCTCAAGCGTGCGGGTGTTGAGAATGTGCGCGCGTGGATGATCAGTGGTTTGAGCATTACGTTCGACCGCAAGGCTGTGCACGCCAAGATCGGCAAGAAGAATAGTCAGACCAAGCCCGCACCCACCCGCGCCGCAGATCAGTACCGGCACATCAACCTGTTTCACCTGCCGCCTCCTCATGTCGCGTTTCGTCTGCCGCCTGAGCCATCGGGCGCTGATGCCTTGTCGGCCGGCAGGCTAGCATGAGCATCGCATCACCGCGACCCGGTGCGGTGCACTCACTCGCACACACTCGGGCTCAATCGCACTCAATCGTGATGCGACCTCAATCGGTATTCAGATGCGCAATCATGCAAAAATGCGCGCAAGGACGGGCGGTGACCCGCCGCTACAGCGTTTCTCCACGACGAGCGAAGCTTCATGTCCAAAGTAAAGAACATTCTTTTCATCATGTGCGACCAGTTGCGGGCAGACCATCTGTCCTGCTACGGGAACAAACGCATTGCGACCCCGGCGATCGATGCGCTTGCGGCTCGCGGAACCCGTTTCACGCGCGCTTATGTGCAGGCACCGGTGTGTGGTCCCTCGCGCATGTCCTATTACACCGGGCGCTACACGCTCTCTCACGGCGCGACCTGGAACTTTGTGCCACTGCCCGTCGGCGAACGTACTCTGGGCGATTACCTGCGCCCCGCCGGCGTGCGAGTCGCAGTGGTAGGCAAGACGCACCACGAACCCGATGTGGACGGCATGGCGTGGCTCGGCCTGTCTCCCGACAAAGGCGTGGGCAGACTCATCAGCACTGGCGGCTTTGAAGAATATTGGCGTGATGACGGGATCCACCCCGATCCGAACACCCCGCACGATCTTGCCTACAACGAGTACCTGCGTGCCAACGGCTTTGCCGGCAAGAACCCGTGGCATGAATGGGCGAATTCCGGTTTGGACGAAAAAGGGGCACTCGCCAGTGGCTGGCTGATTCGCAATGCGCACCGTCCGGCACGCCTGCCGGAGGAGTTCTCCGAGACCGCCTACACTGCCAAGCGCGCGATCGAGTTCATTACCGAACAGGGCGCGCAGCCCTGGTGCCTGCACATGTCCTTCATCAAGCCGCACTGGCCTTACATCGCCTCGGCGCCGTACCACGACTTGTTCGGGCGCGAGGATGCTCAGGCACCCGTGCGCTCTGAAGCCGAGCGCAGCGATGACGCCAACCCGATCTTCCGCGGCTTTCAGGAACATCCCGAGTCGGTGGCTTTTTCAAAGGACGAAGTCCGTCTGAACATGCAGCCGACCTACATGGGTCTGGTGAAACAGATCGATGACCACCTCGGCCGCGTCATGGATTTTCTCGACAAGGCGGGGCGCCTTGCGGACACCATGATCGTATTCACCGCCGATCATGGCGACTACCAGGGCGACCACTGGCAGGGTGAGAAGGAGTTCATGTACGAACAGGGGGTGCGGGTGCCCTTCATCATGGTCGATCCCAGCCCGGAGGCGAAGCGCGGCGCGGTCTGCAACGCGCTGGTCGAGGCGGTAGACCTGGTGCCCACCTTCATGGATGCATTGGGCTTGAAGATCCCCACCCACATCATCGAGGGGCGCTCGATCCTGCCACTGCTGCACGGCACTGCCGCCAAAGTACGCGAAGCAGCGTTTGCGGAACTGGATTTCGCGATCTACCCGACCGCGCGCAAGCTCGGTCTGCAACCGCGTGAAGCGCGCATGGTGATGACCTGCACCGAGCGCTGGAAACTCGTGCACTTCGGGCGCGATTTCCCGCCACAGCTGTTCGACTTGCAGGAAGACCCGCTGGAGCTCGCTGACCGCGGCCGCGACCGTGGCGCGATCTATTCAAATGCACGTGACGCGCTCTACCACCTGCTGTTTGACTGGATGCGCGAGCGACGCAATCGCATTGGCATGACCGATGAAGCAGTCGCACGGCGCCCCAGCCCGGCGGCGGCGGGCGGCGTGACGATTGGCGTCTGGTAAGAGGGCACAGCGCTGATGTTTCTGCGTAACGAATGGTATGTGGCGGGGTTCAGCCGCGAGTTCGTCGAACGCCCCGTGCAGCGCTGGCTGCTTGGCGAACCGCTCGTGCTCTACCGCAGCACATCCGGCCGCGCGGTCATATTGGAAGATCGCTGCCCGCATCGCGGCGCCCCGCTGTCCTCGGGTGAAGTCTGCGGCGAATCGCTCGCCTGTGGCTATCACGGCTTCACGTTTGACCCCTCGGGTACCTGCATACACATCCCCGGGATGACGACGATCCCGGCGCGAGCGCGGGTACGCAGTTACACCGTCATTGAGCGCTGGGGCTGGGTGTTCGTCTGGATGGGCGATGCAAATCGGGCCGACGAATCGCGCCTGCCCGACTATCACTGGCTCGCCGATCCGGGTTGGGTAGGTGGCAGCGAATACCTGCAGGTGAAAGCCAATTACGGCTATGTGCGCGACAACCTGCTCGACTTGACTCACGCGCGCTACGTGCACCGCAAGACGCTCGGTACCGCGGCGGTCACCGACCACCCGATCCGCACCGAAACGTATGGGCGCGGCGTGCGGGTCACCCGCGAGATGCCCGGAATCGAGCCATCTCCGTTTTTCAAACGCATGGGCGGATTCACCGGTCGTGTCGACCACCGCCAGAGAATCGACTTCACCCCGCCGTGCCATGTGGTGATCAATACGCGGGTAAGTTCGGTCGCTGGCAGCGGCGAAAATCGTTCGGCAGAGTTTTATGTGCTCAACGCGCTCACGCCAGAGAACGAGCGCTCGACGCACTATTTTTGGGGGCTCATGCGTAACTTCGCGCTGGGTGACGAGTCAGTCACCGAGACGCAGCAAACGCTCAACCGGGAAACTTTTTTCGAGGACCTGGCGATCCTCGAGCAGCAGCAAGTGCTGCTCGACTGCAAACCGGTGGACTGGAAGCCGGTCGCCATTCGCAATGACGGGGGCTGTATATTGGCCGAGCGCTTGATGGACAAATTGCTGGCGGCTGAACACGACAAAAAGGAACAGAAATGACAGCAGCGTCGGGGTGTGCCTCCGGACATGTGCATTTCGTCGGTAGCGTACCGCTGGCCAACGCAAGTGCCGTGATCGGCGCCCTTGGCCGCGCATTCGGTGCCGCGCTGCGCCGGATTCCTGATGGTGAGACCGGCGAACGCACCAACTGGCTGCAGTTCCAGGAAAGCGTGTTCGAGCGCATGCCGGCGCTCGAGAAAGTGGAAGGCGACTTTGACTGGCGCAATCCGACCGCGAAGAAAGCAGCGAATGCGCAGTTTCGGCTGCGCCTTGGCGCATCGATCGATGCGTCCGCATTCGGCGCGCTCGGCTTCGCACAGAGTGCGATCCAGTCCTATGCGGATTTCAAAATGCTGCGTGCCAGTGGCGCGGTGCGCCCGGGCATCCGCTTCATGGTTGCCCTGCCTTCACCCTATAACGTGATTTCATGGGGCATCGCACAGGAATCGCGTGTCGCAGTGGAAATCGCCTACGAAGCCCGCGTGCTGGAGGAACTGGCGGAGATTTGCGCCGCGATACCGCACAGCGACCTGTCCATCCAATGGGATTGTGCCCACGACATGCAGGCCTATGATGGCGCCCGCACGCCCTGGTTCACACCGGCGAAGGAAGGCATCATTGAGCGCCTGGTGCGCCTTGGTGAGCAAGTGCCGCAGGATGTGGAACTGGGCTACCACCTCTGCTACGGCAGCTTCGGTGGTCGGCATTTCGTTGAACCGAAGGATGGCGGCGCGATGGCCACACTCACCAATGCGTTGTTGGCCGGGATCACGCGAAGCGTGCAATTTATGCACATGCCGGTGCCTGCTGAGCGCGATGACGACGCCTTCTATGCAGCGCTGTCAACGCTGACTCTGCGTCCTGAGACCGAGCTCTACCTGGGACTGGTGCACGACAGCGACGGCACGCCGGGCACATTGCGCCGAATTGCCGCGGCCAAACGTCATGTAAAGGATTTTGGCATCGCCACCGAATGCGGCTTCGGCCGGCGTCCGGCCGATTCGGTGCCCGGGTTGATCGAACTGCACGCGAAAATTCTGGCGCAGCCGCTATAGGCGTTACCATCAGACAGTCATGTAGCAAGCCCCGTCGCAAAACCGAAGGCATATCGGCGCGACCCTACGAAGGAGGAGTCAAGGTGAACCGATCCATTCCACGTCGTGCAGGCGCGGTCGCGGCTGCAGTCGCGACCGCCACCGCGGCCCTGCTCGCATCCTCGCTTGCCGCGGCGCAGGCCTATCCGACCAAACCTATTCGCATTCTCACCGGCTTTGCGCCCGGCGCTCCTGGCGAGTTTGTGATGCGCCTCGTCGCTGACAAAGTATTCACCGCGTCGAAGCAAACGTATGTGATCGAAAATCGGCCCGGCGCAAGTGGCAACATCGCCACCGAATTTGTAGCGAAGTCCGCGCCCGACGGATATACGCTGTTTGTGGGCACGGATACGGTGGTGACCGTGAACCCGCACATCTTCCACAAGCTCGCATTCAATCCGGCCGAAGACCTGGTGCCGATAACCTATCTCACCAGCACCTCGCAGACTCTGGTTTGCAATCCCGCTGTACCAGTGTCCAATGTCCCCGAGTTCATCACTCTTGCCAGGACGCAGCCGATTAACTATGCCTCGGGCGGTGCCGGCGTACCGGGTCACATCGCGATGGAACTGTTCATGTCGATGACCGGAATTTCGATGACTCACGTCCCCTACAAGGGGCCGGCCCCGGCCATGCAGGACGTGATGGCAGGTGTGGTGCCGTGCGGCTTTCTGGCGACATCGGTCGTAGTGCCGCAGGTCAAGGGTGGCAAGATCAAAGCGCTCGCCGTGTCGAGTGCCAACCGCTCAGTGATGGCACCTGAGATTCCCACTGCGCGCGAGGCCGGTGTGCCAGGCTATGACGCCACCTTCGGCGAATTCCTGCTCGCGCCGGCGGGAACGCCGGCAACGATCATGCGTCAGTGGCAGGAGGAACTCGCACGCGCGTTCCAGGACCCGACGGTGCGCGAGCGCATGATCACCAATGATCTGCCCCCGCTTGCAACCACCGCTGCTGATTCACTCACCCGCGTGCGCGCCGAGTCAGCGCGCTGGGCGAAGGTCGTGGAGCGGGTGAAACTTCAGGTGGATTGATATCCGGGCACGAGGTTTGATCTGTTCGCAGTTGCACTCACCAACGGCTGCATCGCGTCACGGGATGCAGCCATTGTTCGTGCAAAGCGAAACGCTCGATCAGGGTCGCCCGCCAAACGGTTGCGCCGGCAACGTGCGCAGATAGGCGACCAGCGCGGCCATGTCGCTCGCATTCACCCTGGCGTAGAACTCGAAGCCCATTGGCGGGCGCAGTCGCGTGCCGTCGCGACTCACCCCTTGTTGAATGGCCCGGACAATTTCCGCATCGCTCCAGTTTTTCAGACCTGACTCATGCGGAGTCAGGTTGCGCGACACGCTGACGCCCCAGGGTCCCTTGTAAGCTCGCCCACCTGCGCCCACGTGGGCCGTGTCACTCGGTCCGCTTCCAAAAGGGGTATGGCATTCCATGCAGTGCCCCATTTCAGCCAGGTAGGCGCCATAGCGAACCGGATCGGACTGTGGTGGCGCACTCACCGAAGCGATCGGCGGTCCATAGCTGCGCGGCAAGGGCATCTTGTAGGTCGATTTCGCGACCTGGTTCTTTATCGGCGGCTGTGCGCGCAACCAGGCAATGATGGCCGCAAGGTCAGCGTCTGACACCGAGCGCAGAAACTCGATCGGCATCGGCGGGCCGATCAGAGTGCCATCAGGACGGATACCTTCACGGAGGGCGCGGCGCAACTCGGCAGCGGTCCAACGTCCAATGCCCGTTTCGGGGTCCGGCGTGATGTTAGGCGCAATCGCCGTGAAAGCATCATCCTCAATGACCTGGCCACCCGAGAGCCCCTTCTCGGGAACGATCTGGCCGCGCTCGCGCACCGCATGGCAATTTCCACAGGCGGCGATCCCTTCGGACAGATAACTGCCGCGAGCGATCAGCGCATCGTTGTCAGCCGATTGGGCCTGGGCGGCGGTTGTCAGAAACATTGCCGCGAAAAAAGCGAGCGCAGTCATGTGCTTCATCGGGTCTCCCTGAGTCGCGATTTGAGTCGATCATTTTTTTGGTCCGGGCACGGCGCCGCGGCGGCGCGCAGTATCGGCGATTCGCCGACACAATTCAAATAGGACGGTGAATGCCGTGGGCGCCCGGTCGCACATCGGTCATAAGGCCTTGTTGCAACGGGCGCACGCAGGACTTTGCGTGGCGATACCGGTCAAAGCAGCTCGACACCGGGCAGGAGGCGCATCCGCTTGTCGAAGCTGAAAGTACGACTGCTGCCTGCCTGGCGCGCCTTGGCAACGATCAGGCAATCGGGAAAGTCCGCGCTATCGGCTTCAAAATAGTTCAGGGCCGTCTTCACTGCGTCAGGCGATTCAAGAACGATGCTGGCGTTATCGAGCAGCGCACGGAGCGCACTTGCAATGTCCTGCCGCGACAGTTCATAGCTGCGCGCCAATGTCCAGCACAGCTCGGCCAGCACGATGTCGGCCACAAACAAACCACCATCCTCGTTTGCGTGCGCCTCGAATGCCGCCCTGGCTCGCTGCGCCTGTGCTTCGTCATCACGAGTGAGCAAGCGCACCAGAACGTTGGTATCCAGAGCGATCACGTCCGCACCGGTCGATTACGAACGCTGACTGCCGCCGCGATACCTTGGTCCATCTGCTCGATGCTTCGTGCCGGGAGACCTGCCCGATGCAACAGACCGAACAGATTGTCAGCGCCGCGCGTGAGTACGCGCACCCGCAAGGTGCCATCAGCCTGAACTGCGAAATCAAGTCGGCTGCCCGGCACGATGCCGGTCTGCTCGCGAATTTCCTTCGGGACAGTCACCTGCCCCTTGTCTGTGACGGTGGCCAACATGGTTGCCTCCAGCAGGGTATGAATTCCCGCCAATTGTGTCCAGTAAGAATATTGAAATCAATAAGAATATTGTAATTAGTAAGATTTTTTTACGCATCTAGCGATGCGCCCTTCAAATGGAAAATTTCGTCCCGGTGCAATGAGGCTGGTCGGGTGTCGCTTGGTCGCATTCCTCGGTCTCGCCCGATGAGCGAGACCCGGCACTCAGTGAAAATCTCTTGACCGTGCGCTGAGCCGACCGAGCCAGACGCTGTGGTCGACCACGCGCTGCGCGACCAGATGCACCACATCCCCTTCCCGCTCGACTTGCCCATAGACCGTCATCAGCTGTGACCCCAGCACTTCGCGTCGCTGGTGCTCAGCGAGTGCGCGCCACACCACCACATTGATCTGCCCGGTCTCATCCTCCAGGGTGACAAACACCACCCCGGCAGCGGTCTCCGGACGTTGCCGCCCGATGACCAGACCGCTCGCGCGGGCCAGACGACCTTGCGGCATCTGACGCAGATCGGCTGCCGTCACGATGCGAAGACCCGTCAAGCGCTCACGCAGCAAGGCAAGCGGGTGCCGCCCCAGCGTGAGCCCCGTGCTCGCATAATCGGCCACCAGATTCTCGCCCTCACCCGGTGACCTCAGGCGCGGCACAATCTCCTCGATCGGTGCCTCGCGCAACAAGGGCGGGCGGGTCTCGATGCCGGCCACCTGCCAATAGGCCGCGCGGCGATGCTCGCTCAATGAATCGAGCGCGGCCGCCGCCGCCAGACACTTGAGTTCTGCACTATCGAGCGCAGCGCGCTCGGCCAGATCATCGACCGAGGCAAAGGACCGTTGCGCGCGAGCTTGCTCCAGACGCGCAGCCGCCGCCGCCGGAAACCCTTTGACGAGTGACAGACCCAACCGTACCGCCGGCTGCAGCGTCTGGCTGGTGTACTCAAGCGTTGCATCCCAGCCGCTGGCCGCCACATCCACGGCGCGCACCTCGACCCCATGGCGACGGGCATCCTGCACCAGTTGTGCCGGGGCGTAAAAGCCCATCGGCTGGCTATTGAGCAAGGCCGCCAGAAAGGCTGCCGGTTCATGGCATTTGAGCCAGGCGGATTGATACGCAATCAAGGCGAAGCTGATCGAATGCGATTCCGGAAACCCGTACTCACCAAAGCCACGGATCTGCGCATAGACCTGTTGCGCAAACTCAGCCGGGTAGCCCCGCCGCGCCATGCCCTGCAACAGCCGCTGCTCGAAAGGCTCGATGCCGCCCTTTCTGCGCCAGGCCGCCATCGCGCGGCGCAACTGATCGGCCTCACCCGGGCTGAACCCGGCCGCAACCACCGCCAGGCGCATCACCTGCTCCTGGAAAATGGCCACCCCGAGGGTGCGCTTCAACACCTGCTCGACCTCGGGATTGGGATAGGTCACCGGCTCCTTACCCTGACGACGGCGCAGATAGGGATGCACCATGCCACCCTGGATCGGGCCGGGCCGCACGATGGCCACCTCGATCACCAGATCATAGAACTCGCGCGGCTGCAGCCGCGGCAGCATCGACATCTGCGCCCGCGACTCGATCTGGAACACCCCGACCGTATCGGCGCGCGAGATCATGGCGTAGACCGCCGGGTCATCCTGCGGGACATCAGCCACCGTGAATACGCGGCCTGCCAGGGCCGACCACCACGCGGGCAGTGCTAACCCGGCACGGCCAGCACCCGGGTAGTAGCCATTGAGCAAATCAACGGTCTTGCGCACCGCACTCAACATGCCCAGCGCCAGAATATCGATCTTGAGCAAACCCAGGGCGTCCAGATCGTCCTTGTCCCACTGGATGACGCTGCGACCGGGCATCGCCGCATTCTCTACCGGCACCAGGTGCGACAGTGGTCCGCGCGAGATGACGAACCCACCGGAGTGCTGCGACAGGTGACGCGGAAAACGGGTGATCGTGTTCACCAGACTCGCCAGTTGCCGGATCACCCGTGATTGCGGGTCAAAGCCCTGCGCGGCCAGCCCCTCGGCCTGCACCGCCTGACCGTCCCACCAGACATGCGAGCGCGCCAACTGATCAAGCTGCAAGGGATCAAGACCCAGTGCCTTGCCGATATCGCGCACCGCGCTGCGTGGTCGATACGTGCTCACCGCCGCTGCAATCGCCGCACGCTCACGACCGTATTTGCCATAGATGTACTGGATCACCTCTTCGCGCCGCTCGTGTTCGAAATCGACATCGATGTCGGGCGGTTCATTGCGCTCTTCCGATATGAAGCGCTCGAACAGCAAGGATGATGTGGCCGGGTTGACCTCGGTGATACCCAGCGCATAGCAGACCGCCGAATTGGCCGCCGAGCCGCGCCCCTGACACAGAATCCCCTGACTGCGCGCGAAGCGCACGATGTCATACACCGTCAAAAAATACGGTTCGTAGCGCAAGCGGATGATGAGTGCGAGTTCATGCTCGATTTGCGCGCGCACGGTCGCGTTGGCACCGCCCGGGCCGTAGCGCCACAGCAGGCCCTGTTCAGTGAGCAGGCGCAAATAGGAGTCGGCGCTATGCCCCGGCTCGACGATCTCATCGGGATACTCGTAGCGCAGTTCATCCAGTGAGAACTGGCAGCGCCGTGCAATCGTTAGAGTCTGCTCAAGCAACTCGTCCGGATAGATCTGCGCCAGACGCACGCGCGAACGCAGGTGACGCTCGGCATTGGGAAGCAACTGCCGGCCGCAGCGCGCGAGCGGCAGACCAAGACGCACCGCGCTCAAGGTGTCCTGCACCCGGCGGCGCGAGCGCACATGCATATGCACATCGCCTGCCGCCATCAGCGGCAGACCGACTGCCTGCGCCAGTTGTCTGAGCCGGCGCAACTCGGCACGGTCGGTCTGCCCGCCATGCAATTCGACCGCGATCCAGGCACGACCGGCAAAGGTCTGTGCCAGCCACTGTGCCTGTGACAGGGCCGGATCACTCACCTCAAGCCTGGCCGGAAGCAGCAGGGCCAAACACCCTTCCATACCGGACTCAAGATCGGTTCGATGCAGCTCATAGCGACCTTTCACGCAACGCCGCCGTGCCCGGGTAATGCGCTCGCACAGTTGACCGTAGCCTGTACGATCGGTTGCCAGCAACACCAGCCGCAGTCCATCGGCAAGACACAGCTCGGTGCCGATGATCAATTGCAGCGTCGTGTCGCGACAGGCGATATGGGCGCGCACCACGCCAGCCACCGAGCATTCATCGGTGAGGGCAAGCGCCTGATAGCCCAATGCCTGTGCCCGTTCGATCAGTTCCTCGGGGTGTGAGGCGCCACGCAGAAAACTGAAATTGGACAGGCAGTGCAACTCGGCATACGCCGGCAGACCGCCCGCCTGTGCCACGGGCATCACGCAAACACGCCGTGCAAAAACCAGTGCGCATCCACACTGCGGCTGCGATAAATCCACAGCAGGGCATGATCGGCACTGGCCGCCAGAAAGTAATCGCGCAGCACATCGGCGCCATCCCACCAGCCTGACTCGATCCGCTCAGGTCCGGTCAACAGGCGTAGCGGCGTCTGACTGTCAAAGCCGCTCTGGCGATCCGGATAGAGGCGGTTGTCCACTTCACGCAGCGGCCTTGGTTCATGCAACAACCACACCGGGCGGCGCCCCGCTGCCATCAACGTACCTTGCGCCTGCTCGCGCCAGTCGCGCTGCCGCCAGGGCGTGTTGAGCGAGGCCTGCTCGGGGCGATGATCATCGCCCACGTGAACGGTTTGCACGGCATCCGGCCCCAGGCGGGCTTGCAGGCGATCGACCAGCCGATCGATATCCTGGGCAATGCCCGGCGCATCGGGAAACAGGCTCTGACTGGGCTCGGGCATGCGGCACAGATCGCTTACCTCGATGGCAATCAGGACGACCGGGGCGCGCAGACTGAGTCGTTCCAGATGCTCGCGGGTGAGCAAGGCAAAATGCTCGGCACTGCGCCGGGCCAGGCCCATGTCGATGATGAGCACGGTTGCCGGGCCTTCGTCGTGACGCAGTTCAAGCCGGATGCGATCGGTGGCCGCCGCACGGGCGAGCAGAAACGCTTCCAGTTGCACCAGCAGGCGGCGCGCGGCAAACAACAGAACCGCAGCATCATCAACCGCGTGGGTCAGCTCGCTGCGTGCCGTGAAGCGCTCGGCTGGCACAAAAAACGCCTGTGCGGCGGCACGGCGCCCGCGTGCCTCATCGAGCCGCGCCAGCAGATCGGCACCAAAGCGCCGGGTGAATCCGGTGCGCGGCAGATCGACCAGATCGGCCACGCTGCGCGCCCCGATCAGCCCCAGGGTAGTGAAGGTCTGCTCATCGCTGATCGTGTCATCGATCCTGAGCGCGCTCAGCGGCAGGCGCCCGAGCGCCTGCTGCCACTCGTGATCGGCCGGGTGAATCTCCTCGTGCACGGCCGCGAGCCACAATGCAGCCCGGGGGTTGGGGGCGCTGGCCAGATGCGCGCGCAACCCCAGTCGCGCGATCATCTCGCGCAAGCGGCGCACGATCGCCTCCAGCCCCCCGAACAGGCGCAGACTGCCATGCAGCTCGAGCAGCACCTGGGCCGGGCCGGCCAGCACAATGCGCGGGGTATGCGTACTCGCGCAACCGGCCAGTGCTTCGAGCATCTGACGCTCAGCGAGCAGATCGCGCGGCACGAACTGCAGCTCAGGCAAGAGCAGGCTGGCCGCAGGCACCGAATGACCGGGGCGTACTCCGGCGGCCTGCGCTACCGCATCGACATCGATGACGCGCTGGCCCTCGATCACCGCACAGGCCCGCTCAGGTGATGAATTCGCCGCGGCGATTGATTCGACCGGGAGGTGCGGCAAGTGGATGGCCAGCCAGATCATGATGGATTGATTCCTTGCGTAGCGGTTCACGACCCAGGTCGAGAACCAGTGGGGTAGTGCTCAAGGCGCCGCGGCGCTTGAGAATCTGCAACTCAAGCCGGCCGTCCTCACGACCGCTCAGTTGCAGGCGCAGCGCGGCGCACGAGCTCACCAGCGCCTCGGCCAGAGGTCTGAATAGAAACACCAGGGTGCGGCTGCCTTCGGCTGCCAGTTGCAGGCGCCGCAGCTCGGCATACTGCAAAGGCTTGGCATCGCTCACTGCCCCCGGCCATAGCAGCACTGCCGCGCAGGTGGCACTGCGCAGGGCCTGCTCGGCCACCCACAACAGATCCTGGCGGCGGTTGGTCTGCACCACCACCAGAGCAGCCGGATCGAGCCCGGCCTGGTGCAACGCCGGCGCATACGGACGCTGCGGGGGCGCCACCCAGAGCAGGTGTTTGCCAGCGCGTGCCAACCGGGCAAGTGCCGGCAGCAGCAGTTGCATCTCGCCCACGCCAGGGCAGGTTATCAACAGTTCGGTCAGTGCCCCCGCCGGCCAGCCGGCACCTGGCAGTTGCGCATCCAGTGCGGTAAACCCGGTGGCACAACCAGGCTCTGTGACTGCGGCCAGATCGCGTCCGCGCCAGAGCCGGTTTGAACCCTGCATCAGTTGCGCGAGCACCGCCTCGCGTGATCGTGGCGATGCAGGCACAAGCGCCGCCTCGCACGATAGCGACGCTACGCTGCCGGGCACACCCACGGTGCGGTCTGCGGCATCGTGGTATTCCGCCGGGTATGACCGCGCCTGGGTGCTCATGGTGCACCGGCCAATCCATCACGAATCAACCCGACCACCAGACCTTCGATGGCAAAACCGTCCTCACCGGGCCACACGATGATCGGCTCGAAATCCGGATTGGCAGGCAGCAGTTCGATATGGTTTTCGTGCCGCTGCAAGCGCTTGACGGTCACCTCATCGGCGATGCGCGCCACGATGATCTGGCCACTGCGCGCCTCGGCGGTCTGATGCACCGCCAGCAGATCGCCCTCGATGATGCCGGCATCGCGCATGCTCAGGCCACGCACCGTGAGCAGATAGTCTGCGGCTGGCCGAAACAGTTGCGGGTCGACCGCGTAATGGCCCACCACATGTTCGACTGCCAGAATCGGCGCACCAGCGGCGACCCGCCCGAGCAGGGGCAGCAGACCGGCCAGATGCCCGGTGACAGCCTGAGCGGCGGCGTTGGCCAAATGCCCGGCCACGGCCTGAGCGAGGGCGCCGGACGACAGCCCCGATCGATTGCCCTGCGCACGGCCGCTGGCGGTCAGCCGCAACCCGCGCGCAGTGCCTTGCAGGATGGTGATCAGCCCTTTGCGCTCGAGGGCACGCAGATGCTCTTCGGCCGCATTGGCCGAGCGGAAATCACACTCGGCGGCAATCTCGGCGCGGGTGGGCGGCAGTCCGGTGCGATCGATATTGCGCCGGATCAGGGCAAGAATCTGCGCCTGGCGTGCCGTGAGCGAGGGGCTGACCCGGGATGCAAGCGGCTCGGCGGCACTGTCCGATCGGGCGACAGACGCCTTGCGTGATGCGGCAGGAGGACGAGGCGGCATGATGGCCTTGAGAGAAGACGAGATACTGTATATTTATACAGTATCCGGATTTTCTCAAGCGCAATCGCTCAATGGCGCTTGCTTACTTTTGTACCGAGACTCTTTCCATGAGAACCACCGTCACCGTCGAAGATGCCCTCAAGCGCCCCGCGCTGCTTCAATCATGCGGGCGCGCTGCGCGGCGTCGGGCAGCGGCCCCAGCCCGGCCGCCATGCAGTCGCGCACATGGGCCGCGCTTGACATGGCCGGGATCGCGCAGCTCACTGCCGGTTGAGACACGACGAATTTCAGCAACAGTTGCGCCCAGCTGGTGCAACCCAGCTCAGCCGCCCACGCCGGCAGTGCGCGGCTCTGAATGCGCCGGATCAGATCACCCCCGGCAAATGGCCGGTTGATGATCACCGCAATGCCCTGCTCCGCGGCCAGCGGCAGCAAGCGCCGCTCGGCCGCGCGCTCCGCCACCGAATAGTTGATCTGCAGCGCATCGACCCGATGCTTGCGCAAGACCGCCTCAACCTCGCCATAGGCGCTTTCGTTGTAGTGGGTCACCCCGACCAGGCGCACCCGTCCGCTTGCCTTCCAGTCAGCCAGTGACGCCAGGTGATGATCGACATCGAGCAGGTTATGCACCTGCATCAGATCGATCACCGGTGCGCGCAGCTTGCGCATCGAGTCTTCCATCTGCGCGATGCCCTCACGCTTGCCGCGAGTCCACACCTTGGTGGCGATGAAGGGCCGCCAGGGCGGTGGCACTGCGGGCACCAGATCACCGACCACGGTCTCGGCACGGCCATACATGGGCGAGGAGTCGATCATCGTGCCACCGAGTACGGCGAATTCTCGCAGGACCTCGGTGCGCGCCGCCCGCGTGGCGGTATCGGTGCCGATGTCAAAGCTCTGCCAGGTGCCCAGGCCGATCAGTGGCAGGTGTAGTGAGGAAGCGCCGAAAGGGCGGGTCAGCATGGCAGGTTCAGGCGAGCGTGGATGACAGCGCATCTTAACGCTATACTTTGTCCATGCCTCTCTACGATTACACCTGCCCCCGCTGTGGCCGCTTCAGCGCCTTTCGCTCGATGGCGATGCACGATCAGCCACAGCCCTGCCCGGAATGCGGCACCGAATCGCCCAAGGCGCTCACCGGCCCGCGCTTCATCAGTGGCGGCGCACTCTCTGGCGCTGGCCAGGGCTATCGGCATATGGGTGGCTGCGGCTGCTGCCCAACGCCAACCGGCGCCTGAGACAATTCGCTTAAGCAATCACCGCGGTGGCATCCATCGCGAGCGCGCCTTCGTGATCGCTCGCCCATAGCCGGAAGGTCTTGCCATCGGCCTGCGGTGCGCCACAGATATTGAACCGATGAATATCAAATATCGGTCGCATGGCGCGAAACTCAAAACGTGACAGCCGTGCCAGCGGATGCTGGTGGCGCAGACCATCGACCAGCAGCGTGGCAATCAGCGGCCCGTGCACGATCAGACCTGGATAGCCTTCTGTCTCGGTGACATAGCGCCGATCGTAGTGAATGCGATGCCCGTTGAAGGTGAGCGCCGAGTAGCGAAACAACAGCACATCATCGGGCACCCATTCGTGGCTCCACGCGCCATGCGCGGCATCGACGAGCGGCGCGGCCACCGGGGGGGCTGCCACGTCCTGCGGCCGCGGGGCGTCGCGATAGACGATGTCATGGAATTCAGTCAGCGCCGCCGGCGTGTCGACCGTCTCACCAACATGAATGTCATGACGCACCCGCACGAACACCAGCGCACCGCTGCGGCCGGTCTTCTGATCGACCCGTTCAATGGTCGAGCGCCGGGTGATGGTGTCGCCCACCCGCAACGGCGCATGGAACTGGAACTGACTGCCGGCCCACATGCGGCGCGGCAGGGGCACCGGTGGCAGAAACCCGCCCCGACGCGCATGACCGTCGGGGCCGATTTCGCTTTGTCGATGCAGCGGCAGAAAATACAACCAGTGCCACAGCCCCGGCAGCTCGGCGCCCACTGCCGGCCGCTCAGGCGCGCGGTCAAGCATTGCCGACAGTGCGGCATAAGGCGTCGGGGTAATGTGGTCGCTGACGGTTTCCGATCGGCCGACCCAGTCATTCAGATTGACCGCCGTCAGATCGACTGCAAGCTCACTCATTGCGCGTTCACCTTGCTCATCGTACCCCCGTGCCACCAGCTGCAGTTACCTTGCGTGCCGTGCGTGCCATGCGTGCTTGCCCGGCTGGCACACGCTTGCCTTGCGCACTGCAGCGGTCATGCTTGCCGTGCGTTTACCTCACGCGCCGCGCTGGCACCGGCGATGCGGCCAAACACCGAACCGTTGGTGAGACCACTGCCGCCGGGATAATTGAAATAGAAAATCCCGCCGACCAGTTCACCGGCCGCATACAAGCCAGGAATGGCCTGACCGTCGGTGTTCATGACATTGGCATCGGTGTTGATGCGCAGACCACCGAAGGTGAATGTCACACCGCAGGTCACCGCATAGGCCTCGAACGGCGCCGTATCGAGCCGGTTCGCCCAGTTCGATTTGTTCACTGCCAGCCCCTCGGTACTGCGACCGTCCTTCACATTGGGGTTGAATGGCACATCGGTGCGCACCGCGACGTTATAGGCATGCAGCTCTTTGAGCGCGGCCTCGGGGTTGACGTCATCGAGCTTCGTCACCAGCTCCTCGAGACTGCTGGCGGTCACCTTGGTGATCTGTTTGATCTTGTACTCATCGCGCAGCAGATGCTTTACCTTGGCATCGAAGATCTGCCAGGCAAACTGCCCGGGCTGATTGAGAATCACACGGCCATATTTGGCGTAGGTGTAATTGCGAAAATCAGCACCCTCGTCGACAAACCGTTTGCCCTCGGCATTCACCATCACGCCGAACGGGTAACTGTGCTTCTGAAATTGATCGCCCACCGCCAGATCCCCAAATTCCGGCGCATTACGCTCCCAGCCCACCGCATGACAGCCTGACCAGTTACCCACCGGTGCGGCACCCACAGTGAGTGCCATCTGGATGGCATCGCCGGTATTGAACCGGGTGCCGCGCACCTTGGCCAGTTCCCAGCCGGGTCCAAGATAGCGGGTACGCCATTCCGGATTGGCCTGGAAGCCACCACCGGCAAGAACGACCGCCTTGGCACGCACCTCGATCGTCTTGCCTTCGCGCTTGACGCGCACGCCATGCACACCGTCATCGTCGGCGATCAACTCAAAAGCCCGCGATGAATACCAGATCTCGACGCCTTGCTTGGCGCAGGCGGTCGTCAACCCATCGACCAGGCCAGGGCCACCGCCCCAGGCTTCTACCGTGAGGCCGCCCCAGAACTTGAACTTGCCATCGATCTTGAACGCCTGCCGTCCCCAGATCGGTGCAAAGCGCACGCCTTTGCCGCGCATCCAGACCATGGTGTCGAGGCTGCGCCGCACCAGCAGTTCGGTCAGATCCGGGTCACAGCGATACTGGGTCACACGACCCATGTCATCGAAGAACTGGTCGGCGGTATAGGTACCAAAATCGGTGTTGGCGATTTCCTGATCGGTGAGATCAGGCATCAGTTTTTTCAGATCATCCACGCCGTTGTAGACCACGCGCATCGCGCCGGCGGTGAATTTTGAGTTGCCGCCAGCCTCATCGATCGGTGCGCGCTCAAGACAAAGGACGCGGGATACGGACTCGCGTGCCGACAACGCCGCACACATGGCGGCGTTGCCGCCACCGACGATCACAACATCGAAAGTTTCCATGGACGATCAGACCCAATGAGTTAGAGCAGCGACGAACCACTGCGAACGCGCCCCCGCCAGCCAAGCGGTGGGCAAAGATACCATGCGCCTCGCCATTCAGTCCGCAGGCGATCAGCCCGGCGCGTGCGCTGGCACACAACGTGGCAGTTGGCGCTGGCGTGGCCCCGGGCCATGCCAGCGAGCGCGCATGGGCGGCAGATCAGCTCGCACGTCGCCGTAACAAGGCCTTGAGCCGTGCCGGCGACACCGGCAGCCGGGTCACTGCGCCTGGTTGACCGATCGCATCATCAATGGCGGCGGCAATCGCCGCACCGACGCCATTGATTCCAGCCTCGCCCGCCCCCTTGATACCGAGCGGATTGAGCGGACTGGGCGCATCCTCGGTGAGCATCACCTCGACCGCTGGCACATCGGCAAGTGTGGGCAGCAGGTAGTCGGCAAAGGTCACCGCCAACGGTTCACCGCGCTCGTCGTAGCTGAACTCCTCAAGCAATGCGCCGCCCAGTCCTTGCGCCACGCCGCCCACGATCTGTCCCTCAACCAGCATCGGGTTCACTGCCCGGCCCACGTCATAGCCCACAAAAAAGCGCTCGACCCGCGGCGCACCGGTGTCCCGGTCGACCTTGACCACCGCCACATGCACCCCATAGGGATAGGTCATGCTGTGCGTCTCGTACCAACCCTCAGCACTCAGACCCGGCTCGCGTCCGCCGCGTGCTGGCGCGGTGGGGGCCAGGGCGCTGGCAATGTCGCCCAGTGACACGGTGCGGCCCGCTCCTGCAACATCACCGCTTGCATACACCACTTGCCCGTCGACAACGCTGAGTTGGTCCGCACTTGCGCCAAGCAGGCTGGCCGCCATCTCGAGCGCTTTGGCGCGCACCTTCAAGGCCGCGTTATGCGTGGCCGATCCGGTCATCACGGTGGCGCGGCCGGCATGCGCACCGATGCCGTATTGAATGCGATTGGTTTGACCGTGAATGACGCGCACCCGCCGATAGTCGACGCCGAGCGTGCTTGCGCAGATTTGCGCCACCACTGTTTCGAAGCCCTGGCCCACCGACGCACCGCCTGTCACCACTTCCACCGCGCCGGTGAAATCCACGCTGATGCGCACCCCGTCGGCCGGACCCAGACCACTTTTTTCCACGAAATAGGCCAGTCCAGCGCCCACCGTTTCACCGGTGGCGCGGCGCTGACGCAGACTCTCCTTCAGGTCTTCCCAATGCAGCGCATCCAGTGTCTTGTCGAGCAACAGCGGGTAGTCGCCCGAATCGAACACGATGGTGTCAGAGATCGTGTCGATCCCGCGCGGAAAAGGCATCTGCTGCGGCTGGATCAGATTGCGCCGCCGTAGCTCGATCGGATCCATTCCGAGCCGTTCGGCAATGGCGTCAAACAGACGTTCGCGAACGAAGGTGCTCTCGAATCGCCCGGGGGCGCGATACGTTGCCGCCGGTGTCTTGTTGGTCAGGCGATAGTGCCCCGCCACGCGGTAGTTGGGCAGCACATAAGGGCCTGGCAGGATGCCCGCTGTCATGTCCACCACACGGTCGCCGTGGGTGCGCACATAGGCACCCTGGTCATGGAAAAACTCATCATCCATTGCAAGCACCCAGCCATCAGCGCGGACCGCGGCGCGCACCCGATGCAACTGTTCGCGCGACTGATTGGTTGCCAGCAGGCTCTCATAGCGATCCTCGATCCATTTCACTGGCCGCTCGAGGCGCATGGCCGCAAGCAGCACCAGCACATCCTCCGGATAGATCTCGCCACGCACGCCAAACCCGCCACCAACGTGTAGCTCGAAGAGTTGTATTGAATGAGGACTGCGGCCCAGCATGCGCGCCAATGCATCGCGATTACGATGCGGCACCTTGGCCGCACCATGCAGCTCGAGCACATCACGGCTGGCGTCATAGCGGCCGATGGCACCGCGGGTCTCAAGCGGCACACCAGAGTGCCGCCCGATCGCCAGTTCCAGTTCCACCACCAGGTCGGCCTGCGCAAAAGCGGCATCCACATCGCCGTAGCCTTTGCGCACGATGGTCGGCTCGCTGGGCAGTCCTGGCAGGAATTCGCCCAAGGGGGCGGTCGCCTCGGTAATCACCGGGAGCGATTCAATGTCGACGATCACTCGCTCGGCCGCGTCCTCGGCCAGGTAGGGATCGGTCGCGAACACCGCGGCCACCGGGTCGCCGACATAGCGCACGATCCCGTCGGCCAGTATCGGTTGCAGATAAGGATCGAGCTCAGCCGACTTGCCTTCGCGCAGAGGGATGCAGGGAATGTCAGCGACATCGTGATGAGTCCACACCGCGACCACCCCGCGTAGCGCCAGTGCCGCGCTCGCATCAATCGATGCGATGCGGCCATGCGGTACGCTGGAGCGCACGATGCGCATATGCAATGAGCGTGGAAACGACAGGTCAGCGGCAAAGCGGGCCTGACCGCGCACCAGCGGCAGATCCTCGAGCCGGGTCACCGATTGACCAATCGGATCACGCCCGACCGGATCGCTGGTGCCAGTCTCTTCACGTATGCGCTCTGGTGTAACCGTGTCCGGCACCGCTGCCGCGGGAGGCCGAGCTGCACGCTCTGCCAACGCCAATGCTGCGGTTTCGATCCATTCAGTCCGCAGCGCCGCTGTTTTCGGCACCGTGGCATTCGATTCAATCAGACTGGCTTCTGAGCGCGCATCCATCTGTCGTCCCGCCTCGCTCAGCGTTGCCGTAGTGCGACGCTGGCCGCACGAACCGCGTTGACGATGTTCTTGTAGCCGGTACAGCGGCACAGATTGGACGACAAGGCATCCAGCAGTTCCTGGTCATCGGGCGGATCGGCGCGCTCGATGAGCGAGGTGGCGAGCATGAGAAAACCTGCCGTACAAAACCCGCACTGCAGCGCATGATGATCGATGAAGGCCTGCTGCAGAGGGTGCAAGGTCGCGCCGGCGGCCAGCCCCTCCACAGTGCGGATCGCGCGACCCTCGGCCTGCACCGCAAACATCAGGCAGGCACGCATCGGGTCACCGTCGACGATCACCGTGCAGGCGCCGCACACACCATGCTCGCAGCCCAAATGAGTGCCGGTGAGGCCACAGTCCTCGCGCAATGCATCGGCGAGCGTGCGCCGCGGCTCGGCCTCGATGTCGTAGGTGTTCTGGTTCACCTGCAAAGTGATGGGCTGTTTCATGGCAGCTTCGGTAAGGTGGCGCTTAACGCGCGTTCCAGGGCTCTGCGCACGCAACTCTCAACGAGTTCGCGCCGGTAGACCGCGGGCACCTGCGGTTGGTCGGACGGATCGACTGCCTGGGCCGCTGCGCGTGCCGCTGCCTGAAACCGATCCATGGTGGGCATGCCCCCTTCCAGCGTTTGCTCGGCCGCCTCAATGCGCCGGGCAGTTGCCTCCACCGCGCCCACCCCAACCCGTACCGCCTTCATGCGTCCATCGAGCAGGTCAAACTGAACGAGCGCCATAGCCAGCGCGAAATCACCCCGCCGGCGGCTGAACTCGTCAAACCCGATGCGGGCCTGCGCGTGCGGCAAGGGAATGCGGACTTCGGTGAGCAATTCGTCGGGCTGAATATCGGTACTCATCACGCCCTGGAAAAAAGCGTGCGCAGGGATCGAGCGCTCGCCACGGACGCTACGTACGATCATGCGCGCGCCCAGAGTCATCGCGAGCAAACACCACTCGGAGGCCGGATCAGCCTGGGCGAGACTGCCACAGAAGGTACCGCGCATCCGGATCGGATAGTGCGCCACATGCGCGGCAATATCGGTGAGCGCGCGCCCCAGCACGCCCGCCACCACCGGCCGATGAAAAATTGCGTGCCGCACGCAGGCACCGATCACCAGCTCATCGGCCTCAACCCGCAGATGATCGAGACCCGCAATACCATTGATGTCGACCAGATGGCCGGGGCGCACCAGGCGAAAGGCCATGGCCGGGACCAGACTTTGCCCGCCCGCAATCACCCTTCCCTCGAGCGGCGCCACGCGCGCAAGGGTTGCCAGCGCCTCATCAAGGCTGTGCGGCGAGTGATATTCGAACGCGACCGGCTTCATCGGCAACGAGCCCGGGGTGAGGACTAAACACGCATGATATCGTTCCGGCATCGTCACGGGGCCAACAAGCACCCGATTATCATTCTGGCTAGCGCCTGACAGGTTTGACCGACATGAATTCGCATCGACTGATAGCACGCACGCGCATCCGGAGCAGGGCATGAACACCGCCACCGAACGCTGGGTCGGAGCACGGGTTCCGCGCATCGAGGATCGCGGCTTTCTCACGGGTGCCGGCTGCTATGTTGATGACATCTCCCCGGACGGGGTGTTGCACACGGCGTTCCTGCGCAGCAGCCACGCCCATGCACGCATCGTTTCGATTGACTGCACGGCGGCTCGCACCGTACCGGGCGTGCACGCGGTCTATACCCTGGCCGATCTCGGCCCGGTGCTCGTCCGTCAGCGCATGAGCGCGATGGTGCGCGCAGCACGGCGCCCACCGCATATCACCCCGTTTGTACTGGCGAGCGATGAGGTGTGCTTTGTCGGTGAGACGCTGTGCATGGTGCTCGCCGATTCCCGGCGCATCGCCGAGGACGCGCTTGCGCTCATTGAGGTCGATTATCAACCGTTGCCAGTGGTATCAGACTGCCGTCGCGCAGTCGACGCAGACTCGCCCAGGGTACGTCTTGAGGCTGAAAGCAACATTCTGCCGCTCTTGCAAGTGGGCTATGGCGATATCGGTCAGGCGTTCTCCGGTGCCGCGCACATCTTCAGCGAAGCCCTCTCGATTCAACGCGGCAGCGGCCACTCCATCGAGCCGCGCGGCCTGGTCGCGGAGTGGAACGCGCGCGACGAATCGCTGTTCGTTCACGCCTCAACGCAAAAGCCGCACGATCTGCTGCAGTCGATTGCCGATTGTCTCGGGCTGGACGAATCGTCCATCCGGGTTGCGGTGCCCGATGTGGGCGGCGGGTTCGGCCCCAAGCTGATCGTCTATCCCGAGGACATCGCGGTCTGCGCCGCTGCGCGGCTGCTTGGCCGCAGCGTGAAATGGATAGAAGACAGACGCGAGAATTTTGTCAGCGCGGTGCATGAACGCGACCAGCTGTGGGATATGCAGATCGCGGTCGACGCTGATGGTCGCATCCGCGGCTTGCGCGGCCAGCTCATCCATGATCAGGGTGCCTACGCCTATCAGGACATCAACATTCCTTACAATTCGGCCACCTCGCTCTCGGGCACCTACATCGTGCCGGCGCTTGCGGTTGATTTACTGGTGGCACGGACCAACAAGGTGCCGGTGTCCTCGGTGCGCGGGGCGGGCTATCCGCAACCGGTGTTTGTCACCGAGCGGCTGCTCGACCGGGTGGCGCGCGAACTGGGTCTTGATCCGGCCGAGGTGCGCTCGCGCAATATGATTCCGGGGCACAAGATGCCCTATGTAAAACCGTTCAAGGAACGCTCGGGCGCGCAGATCACCTACGACTCGGGGGACTATCCCGCGTCGCAGGCATTGGCACTCGAGACTGCCGATTGGGCAGGGTTTCGGACAAGGCAGGCAAGCGCACGGGCCCAGGGCCGGCTTCTGGGCATTGGCATGGCCAATGCCGTCAAAGGTACAGGCCGCGGCCCCTTTGAATCGGGAATCGTGCGTGTCGCCACCAATGGCCGCGTGTCGGTGTTCACGGGCGCGGCCGCGATGGGACAGGGCCTGGGCACGGCGCTCGCGCAGATCTGTGCACGCGAACTGGGCGTGACGATCGAGAACATCACCGTGATTGCCGGTGACACTGCACGGGCGCGCATGGGACTGGGCGGCTTTGCCAGCCGGCAGTTGGTGACCGCCGGCTCATCGGTGTTGATGGCGGCACGTGAAGTCGCCGGCAAGGCGCGCAAGGTGGCGGCTGAATTGCTCGAAGCTGCCGAGGCCGACCTTGAGCTGGTCGATGGCAGCGTGCGGGTAGTCGGTGCGCCGCAAATGGCGGTGCCGCTCGGTGACATTGCTCGGGTGCTGCGCGGTGGCCCCGGGTATGGATTCCCGGTTGGGGTGGAACCGGGTCTGGACGCTGAATTCCATTTCCGTACCGATGCCCTTACCTATTCCAACACCTGTCAGGTGGTCGAGGTCGAAGTGGACCCGGCCACCGGAGAAGTACACATCGTGCGCTACACCGCAATGCAGGATTGCGGACGACTGGTGAATCCGCTCATTGTGGATGGTCAGGTGCATGGGGCCATTGCGCATGGGATAGGTAATGCGCTGTTTGAACACACCCGGTACGACGACCAGGGCCAGCCACTGGCCACAACGTATGCTGACTATCTGCTGCCGAGCGCCACCGAGATCCCGCACTTCGATCTGGTCTACCGCGAATCACCCAGCCCGCTCAACCCGTTGGGGGTCAAAGGCGCCGGCGAAGTCGGCACGATCCCGGCCACCGCAGCGGTCATCGCGGCGGTTGAGGATGCGCTGGCCCACCTGGGTGTGCGCATCACGCATGCGCCCATCTCTCCGGTGGATATCGTTGCAAAGATTCGCCTGGCCAGTGTGCGTTGATGTCGATACTGTCTGGTCCCATGCCTGACCCGATGGCTGCCCGATTGATTTCGGCAATGCTCACCCGATCGCCCATTCGATCAATTGCCCAATTGCTGGTTCACATGCTGGTTCGATCACTAACGCGATTGCCAATCCAGCCGCGCAGCCTGATCGGCTGCGGCGCCCGGCTCCTCTTGGCAATGAGCAGCGTGCTCATCAGTGCGTCGGGGCACGCCGCCGACTATCCGGATCACACCATTCGCGTGATCGTCGCCTTTGGCGCCGGCGGCATTGCCGACACCATCGCGCGGTCTGTCGGGCAACACCTGTCGGTACAACTCGGGCAGCCGGTGGTGATCGAAAACCGGGTTGGCGCAGGTGGCACGGTCGGCGCCAATGTCGTCGCCGCAGCACGACCCGATGGCTACACCTTGCTTGCCCACACAACGGCGATTGCGGTCAATGCGATTGCCTCGCCGCAAGCCCCTGACCCCACCACCCAATTGCTGCCGATTGCCAACACCGCCAGTGCCGCGACCATTTTCGTGGTTCACCATTCGGTGAGCGACCCGACGCTGCTCGGTTTTCTGCGCACGACGCGCGGCGGTCGGTTCAGCTACTCCACTGCCGGCATCGGCACCACTGAGCATCTGACCGCTGAATACGTATTTCGCAGTGTCGGCGGGCTGGATGCGACCCACGTGCCATTCCAGGGGGGGACCGGTCCGGTCACCGCAGTGATTGCGCAGCAGATTGATCTGGCTGCCACTACGTTACCGACAGCCGGTGCCTATGTGCGTCAGGGGCAATTGCGCGTGATGGCGGTCGCGGCGCGCGGCCGCCAGGTCGCGCTCGCGGGTGTTCCCACACTGGCCGAAGCCGGATTTCCGGAATTTGAGAACAGTTCCTGGGTCGGCTTTTTCGCCCCCGCCCATACGCCGCTTGTCATCGCCGAGCGCCTCAACAGGGCAATCCGCGAATCGCTGCGCGCACCCGAAGTGATGCAGCGGCTCGATGCTCTGGGCTTCGTGCCAGAGGCCGGCTCGCAGGCCGAATTTGCTGCCTTCATCCGCGGCGAACTCAGCAAATGGGCGCGGGTCGTGCAAGTCACCGGCTTTACCGTTCAGTAGCCGCGATCATGGCTCTGCGCTTCGATGACATCGGCCACCGACTGCGGGCATTCCGGCTCGCCTCGGGTCTGTCGGCCGAAGAGATTGCACGACGCCTGGGAATATCCCGAGCCGCCCTGTATCGCTTTGAAAAAGGCGAACTGGCCAAGATTGATACGCTCGAAAAGCTCTCCGATCTGCTGGGCGTCTCGGTGCCTACCCTGCTGGGCGTGGGAGTCGAATACATTGGCTCGGCCGTGGCCTACTTCGAGCGCATGCGCCAGATTGAGGAGACCGCCGAACACATCGTGGTGCTGGCCGGTCCGATTTCCTACCTGCTCGCCTCGGATGCATTCGATCAGACGCTCGCAGATCTGCTGCGCGAAAACCTGCCTGCTGCACCCAGTGAAAAAGCCAGGGCGGCGAAAGACATAGAAGACATTCTCAACATCCTGCGCGACCGCAAGGCCACCTACCGGCGCCGTCAACCCGCGGTGGTGAACCTGATTTCGGCCGCCGAGATCGAGCGCTTTCTTCGCTCAGGCTTGATCGGCCGGGACGATTTGCCCGAGCGCGTTGGTCGCGCACGACGTGCCCTCGCCCGCGAGGAGCTTGAACACTTTCTGCGTGTGATCGAAGAGCAACCGATGGGTGTCCAGATCGGCATCGTTCCCGACACGCTGCCGCATGCGAGTTTTCAGATTTTTCGCCAACCCGATCGGCAGGTGCTCTCGCTGAGCCCGTTTCGCCTCGGCTCACAACCCAATGTACGGGTCGGTGTGGCCATGATCACCTCGGCACCAGAGGCGCTCGCACTGCATCAGAAAGCGGCCGATGAAATGTGGCGACGTGCCTGGAAAGGCAGCGCTGCGGCGAAATTCCTGCGCGGTCTGTTGCAGCAGCCTTGACGGGGGCGGCGCGCGCCTTGGCGAAGAGCGGCCGCGCTTTCGGGAAAGTGATAGACGTCTCTGGGGTGCAGCAACGTCTTGTGTGCGACGACAGACCTTTCTCCTGCCGGGCAAACCGGCCGCACGGCTGACGACGATGGCGATTTCTCAAAAAACAGAAAATGTCTTGATTTTTAGACATTACCATGATCCAATCAACTTCATGGAACCCGTCCCCTACGCGCAGGCCCCCGTCACACTCGCTGACACCCAAGGTCAACCGACCGCAGCTCGTGCAGGCACAAGCTGCGCCTCACTGCCGGTTGAAGAGAGTCTTGCGGAAGTCATCTCGCACGAATGGGTCAATGACGAATACAAGCACCTGATCGTGCAAGCCACGCCACGGGCGTTGACCGTGCAGCCAGGGCAGTTCTTCAACTTGCTGTGTCCCTCGCCGGATGAAGGCGAGTTGTGGCTGCGGCGGCCGCAAAGCGTGTACCGGATCGATAGCGACGCCGGGCGGCTGGAATTTCTCTACAAGGTGGTCGGACGCGGCACGCGCGGTCTTGCGTCACTGCAGCCCGGGCAGATGCTGAATATGCTTGGGCCTCTGGGTGTGGGATTCCGGATTGATCCGTCCTGGCGCAACGTCGTGGTACTCGGCCGCGGTGTCGGTCTGGCCACACTGGGTCCAATCTCGCAACTTGCCCGGACGCATCGCATCGGGGTGACTGCCATCCTGAGCGCGCGCAGCGCCGAGCTTGCCATGGGTGCGGATCTGTTCAGTGAGGCAGGCGATGTGGTCAAAGTGCTTGACTCCGATGGCTCGAGCGCGGTCGACAATGTCAGCACGCTGATCGAACGACTGATCACCGAAGGTCGCGCGGATGCCTTTTTCACCTGCGGTTCGAATCGCCTGTTGATGCTGATGAAAGACCTGGGTGCGCGACACAACATTCCCGGGCAGGCAGCGATGGAACAGGTAATGGCCTGCGGCCTTGGACCCTGCTATATCTGTGTGCGTACGTTCAATGTGAATGGTCGCCAGGAATTGAAGCGGGTCTGCGTCGAAGGCCCGGTATTCGATCTGCAGGAATGTCTGGGCTGGTAAGCTGGCCCGCGGCCCCACGAGACACGCCGCAGCGTAACGCATCGGCCCAGGAGTAGTGAAATGGTAGATCTGCGCGTCAATGTGGCCGGCCTTGAACTGGCCAACCCGATCATGCATGGCTCGGGCACGTTTTCCACCGAAATCGGTCAGGTGATTGATATCAATCGACTCGGTGCCATGGTCGCAAAAACCGTGTCGCGGGACTTTCGTAGCGGCAATCCGCCACCGCGGGTGGCAGAGGTCGAAGGCGGCATGATCAATTCGATCGGGCTGCCGACCAAGGGACTGCGGCATTTTCTGGAAACCCAGTTGCCCGAGTACAAGCATTTCAAACCGCCGCTCATTTGCAGCGTATCGGCAGAAACTGCCGATGATTTCGCCAATATGGTGGCCGATGTCAGCGTGCCCGGCGTCGATGCGATCGAGCTCAACATCTCCTGCCCGACGCGCAAGCCAGGCGGTGGCAACTTTGCGCTGAATGAAGAGCACACCCACAAGGTGGTGGCAATGTGTCGCGCCCGTACCGAGAAGCCGATCTGGGCCAAGCTCTCGCCCAATGCGGGTGATGTGGTCGGTGTGGCCGAAGCGGCCGCGGCCGGTGGTGCCAATGCCCTCACGGTGGCCAACACCATTCTCGGACTGAAGATCGACGTGAACCGCCGCCGTCCTTCGATTGGCAACAAGCTCGGTGGCCTGTCCGGCCCTGGCATCAAGCCGATCATCATGCGCATGGTGTATCAGTGCGCCAAGGCGGTGAACATTCCCATCATCGGCGTGGGTGGCATTGTGAAAGTCGAGGACGTGGTCGAGTACCTGCTCGCCGGTGCCACCGCGGTCCAGGTCGGCTATGCCACGTTTCGCAATCCAACGGTGATGCCCGCGTTGATTGATGGTCTGGCCGCCTGGTGTGAACGCAACGGCGTTGCCCGCGTCGCCGATTTGACCGGGGCGATGATCGATGAAGCCCCGGCCGATACCTATGTCGCGGCAGGCGCCGCCCTGGGCTGAGTCATCGCATCAGCCCCCGGCACCGGCCGTGCCGGTAGCCCGCCGATCCGTTGCAAGGGACTGCGATGAATCCGGATCAGCGTCTTGAATCGTCGGGGCGGCAAGTGCCGCGAAATCCCCTAGAATCCGCAGGCACGACTGCTTGGAGAAGTTCCTGAAATCTGCGGGCTGAACGGCCTGCCTTAGCGAGTATCCCGAATGTCACAGGTCGCTGGTTTTCCTGACCGCAAGGTCATTGCCGAACTCACCGCGAAGATGTTGCTCGAAGTCGATGCCGTGCGCTTCAGCGACGGCAAGCCCTTCATCTTCACCTCTGGTCTGGCCAGTCCGGTGTACACCGACTGTCGCCGCCTGATCTCGTTTCCGCGCGTACGCCAGACCCTGATGGACTTTGGCACCGCCACAGTTCTGCGCAATGTCGGCTTCGAGCAGTTCGATGCGGTGGCCGGGGGCGAGACTGCCGGGATCCCGTTCGCTGCCTGGATGTCGGACAAGCTGGGGTTGCCCATGCAATACGTGCGCAAGAAACCCAAAGGCTTTGGGCGCAATGCGCAGATTGAAGGCCATCTGATTGAAGGTCAACGCACGTTGCTGGTTGAAGATCTGGCGACCGATGGTGGCAGCAAGGTGGCGTTTTGCCGCGCCCTGCGTGAGGCCGGTGCCAAGGTTGATCACGTCTTTGTCGTGTTCTATTACGACATCTTCCCCGACGGAGCCCGTTTGTTGCAGGAGATGGGTGTGACCATGCACTGGCTGGCCACGTGGTGGGATGTGCTCGCCTATGCCCGTGCGCAAAAGCTGTTCGATGAGCGCACGCTGGATGAAGCCGAGCAGTTCATGCGCGACCCGCGCGCATGGTCCAAAGCGCACGGCGGCACCGCCGGCGCGCTGGGTGATGCCTGATCCGACTGCCGTGAACCCGGCTGTCGCGAGCAGGCAGCGGCACGCGCTGGTCGCACCAGGCGAGCGCCTGCCCGATAGCGCAACCCAGCTCGCGCACGATCTGAATGCCCGCACGCGCAGCGTCGAGGCGGCCGTGCGCGAGTACACCGTACGCATTGAACTGCTGGAAGGGGCCGCGCACGCCTGGGCGCATGTCGATCCCGCGCAGGCCCTGGTGCGGGCACGCGCGCTGGATCGCGCACCGATACAAGGCCTGCTGCATGGCGTGCCGATCGCGGTCAAGGACGTGATCGATACCTATGATCATCCGACGCAGATGGGCTCGCCGATCTATGTCGGCCATCAACCGGTCAACGATGCCAGCTGTGTGGCACGGCTGCGCGCGGCAGGCGCGCTCATCCTCGGCAAGACGGTAACGGCGGAATTTGCCGGCAGCACACCCGGCCCGACCGTCAATCCGCACGACGTATTACATACCCCTGGTGGGTCATCCAGTGGTTCCGGCGCTGCTGTTGCCCTGGGCATGGCCGCAGTGGCGCTGGGCACCCAGACCGGCGGATCAGTGCTGCGCCCTGCCTCATTCTGTGGCGTGGTTGGATACAAACCCAGCTTTGGCCGCTGGAACCGCACGGGCGTCAAACCGGCAGCTGACAGCCTGGACACTCTCGGTCTGCTGGCGCGCTCGATCGAGGACATGCACCTGATCGATGCGGTGTTGAGCGGACGGCCCTGGGCGGCGCTCTCAGCGCGCAAGCCGTTGCGCGTCGGCCTGTGCCGCACGCACCTGTGGGCATTGGCATCTGAGGACACCCAGACAGCGATCGAGGATGCAGCCGGGCGCCTCGCGGTTGCGGGCGTAGAACTGATCGATGTCGATCCACTACCCGGATTTGACCAGATCACGCCGCAACGCGCCGTGCTCGCCTCCTGCGAGCGCGCGCATGCGATGGCCGATGAATGGTCGCGCCATCGCGAAAAGTTGAGCACGCAACTGTGCCAGGGCATCACGGCCGGTCTTGCGATCACACCTGATCGCTACTTTGAATCGGTTGTTTTTGCACGGGCGCAACGTGCCCGGATTGATCAAACCTTTACTCAGGTTGACCTCCTGTTGACCCCTTGTGTAACGGGCGAAGCGCCGCTCGGCCTCACCTCAACCGGTGATCCGCGATTCCAGGAACTGTGGACCTTCCTGCATCTGCCTGCGCTCAGCCTGCCCACCCATCGCGGGGCAAGTGGCCTGCCCGTAGGCATTCAGGTAATCGGCCGTTTCGGTGACGACGAGCGCGTGCTTGCGATGGCAGCATGGGTGCTGCGCACGCTGGGCCCGTGGCATGATGGTCTGGCCGTCTGAAAGCGGCATGAAGGCTTGATAATGCTGCCCCGGGAGCAGCCGAAGCGTGTCCGCGTCCCTGCAGCGACACCGCAGCGACTGGCAACCCGGATGATTGAATGATTGGAGTACATGAATGACCCCCTATTCGCTGTTACTTCCATTGCTCGGACACATCGATGCCGAGACCGCTCATGGGTTGGCCATCAAAGGCTTGTCCAGCGGTTTGGTGCAGGTGTGCGCTGCGGTGCGTCCTGCGCCTGACGATCCGATTCTCGCTACGCAGGTATGGGGTCTGGAATTTCCGAACCCGGTTGGCATGGCGGCCGGTTTTGACAAAGGTGCCCAGGTCTGCGATGCCCTGCTGGCACTGGGCTTTGGATTTACCGAGGCGGGCACGGTGACCCCGCTGCCACAGTCTGGCAATCCGCGACCGCGCCTTTTTCGTTTGATGGAAGACGAGGCGGTCATCAACCGGCTTGGCTTCAACAGCGAAGGCATCGAAGTGGTTGCGCGCCGCCTTGAGGCGCGCACGCGCAAGGGCATCGTCGGGGCCAATGTCGGCAAAAACAAGGAAAGCGCCGATGCCAGCGCCGACTACGAGACCTGCATCCGGCGGGTGGCACGCGCGTGCGATTACCTGGTCGTCAACATCTCCTCGCCCAACACCCCGGGACTGCGCGCCTTGCAGGCACGTGCGCAGATCGCGGAACTGATCGGACGCTCGCTGGAGGCGCGCGCGCAAGCGTGCAAGGGCGCGGCCGGCACACCCCCGATGCTGGTGAAGATTGCCCCCGATCTCACCGAAAACCAGTTACAGGACATCAGCGAGGTCGCAATCGCGAGCGGCGTGGACGGGCTGATAGTGGCCAACACCAGCACCGAGCGACCCGCGATGCACAGTGTTCACCGCGATGAACCGGGCGGACTCTCCGGCCGACCCATCGCCGCACTGGCGCGCGAACGCCTGGCACAGGTCTATCGCCTCACGGGAGGGCGCTTGCCCTTGATTGGCAGCGGCGGCATAGACAGCGCAGCCGAGGCTTATGCGCGGATACGCGCCGGCGCCTCGCTACTGCAGTTTTACTCGGCAATGGTATTCAAAGGCCCGGGCCTGGCCAATGAGATCAAGCTGGGCTTGGCCGAACGACTGCGGGCCGACGGGTTCGGCTCGGTTACACAGGCGGTTGGTGCCGATCATCGCAGTTCTGCGGGACGCTGATCGATGACGCCGCACACCAACCCGGCGGCCCGCCAGGCCGGATCGCAAGCAAGTCTGCTCACTGAGCCTTGGGCACAGTGCGGTCCATTCGCGACCGCAGCAAAACGATTCGCCACCCTGCTCCGCCCCCTGCTCCGCCCCCTGTTCAGCCCCGTGTTCCCCACCCTGCTCAGCATTCTGGGAGCCGGTCCGGGATTCATGCTGCCTGCTGCGGCGCACGCCCAAGGCACCTGGCCGCAACGGGCAGTGCACATTGTTGTCCCCTACCCGCCTGGAGGCGTCACCGATCTGGTGGTGAGACAGATTGCCCCATCAATCGCCGAGCGTCTCGGGCAGCCGGTGATCGTCGACAACCGCCCGGGCGCGGCCGGTATGACTGGAACAGTCGCGGTCGCCCGCGCGCCTGCCGATGGCTACCAGTTGCTGGCAACCTTCGACAATTTCAGCAACAACGCTTACCTGTTCCGCAACGCGGGCTACGACCCGGTGCGCGATTTCGCGCCGATCGTTCTGCTCATGCGCAGTCCGCAAGTGCTGATCGTGCCGCTGCGAGAAGGTGCCCCGCGCACGCTGGCGGAATTTGTCGATCAGGCAAAAGCAAGCAAGCAGCCATTGCAGTACGCCAGTGCGGGAGCGGGTTCCTCGGGTCATCTGACCGGGGAATTGTTCCGGATCGCAGCCGGGGTTGAACTGATGCCCGTGCATTACAAAGGTGGCGGTCCGGCCCTGAACGACATTCTCGGTGGTCAGATCGATGCAATGTTCACACCGCTTGGCCTGGCCGCGCCGCATCTGCACGGCGGCAAACTGACTGCCCTTGCAGTGACGTCTTCACAGCGCTCGGCGCAATGGCCCGATGTACCTGCGGTGGCCGAGCGCTACCCTGGGTTTGAAGCGCAAGCCTGGGTCGGGCTACTCGCGCCCGCTCACACGCCGGGCACAATCATCGAGCTGATGAATGCCGAGGTGAACCGTGCCTTGCTCAGACCCGAGGTGCGCGACAAATTCCTGAGGCAGGGTTATGAAGCGGTCGGTGGTACTGCGGCCAGTTTTGGTCAATGGCTCAATGCCGAAGCGCTCAAATGGGGCCGGGTGATCCGCGAGCGACATATCACGCTCGATTGATCAGAACACGCTCCAGTCGTCTTCACCGCCGGACGCCTTGCGCGCCTGAACCCCTGCCGACGCGTTCGGAGTCGCCTCCTGGGCCGGTTTGGTCGGTTTCATGGGCGCGCCATCGTGGCGTGCGATCCGGGTCACGTTGCGCGCACGATTCGGCCCGCGCCGCTCCGTCACGCGCGGCGCGGCTGCAGCCGCTACCGGCTTCGCCCGGGGGCTCTGCGCCGCGCCGCTGGCGACCCCGAACACGCCAACCGCCCGCACCAACCCGATCGCCTGCTCCTGCATGCTCTCGGCGGCAGCGGCCGCCTGCTCGACCAGCGCCGCGTTCTGTTGCGTCATCTTGTCCATGTGGGTGACGGCCTGGTTCACCTGCTCGATGTCCTGCGCCTGCTCGTCCGACGCCGCCGAGATCTCTGCGATGATGTCGGTCACCCGGCACACCGACTGCACGATCTCCTGCATCTGCGCGCCCGCCTCCTGCACCAGGTTCGTCCCGCTGTCGACGTTGCCCACACTCTCGGTGATCAGCTCCTTGATCTCCCTGGCCGCCCCGGCGCTGCGCTGCGCCAGATTCCTTACCTCGGTGGCCACCACGGCGAAGCCCCTGCCCTGCTCGCCTGCCCGCGCCGCTTCCACCGCCGCGTTCAGCGCCAGAATATTCGTCTGAAACGCAATCCCGTCGATGACCGTGATGATGTCCTGGATGCGTCTGGAGGACTGCGCAATCTCCTCCATCGTCACCACTACCCGCTTCACCGTCTCCCCGCCGACGGCAGCCTTCTGTGATGCCGCCGCCGCCAGTTCGCTTGCCTGGCGCGCGTTGTCGGCGTTATGGCGTACCGTTCCGGTCAGTTGCTCGAGGGAGGTGGCTGTCTGCTCCAGGCTGCTCGCCTGCTCCTCGGTTCGCATCGACAAGTCGGCGTTGCCCTGCGCGATCTCACGGCTGTCGGTGTTGATCGTCTCGGCTCGCGTGTGGATGCCGACCACGAGTTGGCTGAGGCGGTCCATCATGTCGTTGACCTTGGCCGCCAGTTGCGCGTACTCGCCAGGAAACTCAGCAAGGCTGATGCGATGAGAAATTTCGCCTCGGTCATGCCGTGCTGCCATGTCAAGCTGGGCGTCGCGCATGCGCAGTACCGTAGACCGAGCGCGGTCTATAGCGCAAAGCAGATGTACCGTCTCGAGCGTGCCGCTTGGCACGATGGTCTCGCTCAGCCGCCCTTCGGCCACATCGCTGGCTGCGCTCACCGCGAGCTTGAGTGGCCTGGAAATACGCCGGATGATCCAAACGACGATGCCAATTGAGGCGAGGACACCGAACAGTCCGCACCCGATGAACACCTTGACCGCGATTGCCGCCCGCGCGGTCGCCTCGCTGCCGCGGGCGATGTCGCTCACGACGTAGACGCCGATGGCGGTGCCGATCACGACAAGCCCGACCAGGCCACCGAAGCCGAGTGCCAATAGCATGCTGGTGGAGAGAGGTTTGCTGTTATCCATTGCGTTGTCCGTTTCTGGTTATGCACATACCGGCGGCGGGGAATCGAATGTCGACGTACAAGAAATCATATCGGCAGGCTGGCTCTAGACTGGGGTGCGACAGAATCCGAAAAGGAAGGTTTGTCACAACGGGTTCACAGCGGTAAGCATCGGCCCGACTCGCGGCCGGCTTAAGCCGGAACACAGAGTAAAAAGGGGCGCTGTTCAGAGAATCCGTGAGCTGGCGCGGCAAACCGTCAGTTTTCTGAGCCCGTGACATAGTGGGCAGGCGCTTCGAGCGGTGCCATTTAGACTCTTCCGGGAATACCCGGTGAAAGGGTAAGGATCGGAGGAAAGCCATGATTTCAGATCGCATGATCGGTAAAACTGCCTACCGGTGCGTCGCCGGGCCGTTGCTCGCTTGTCTTATGTTGACGGCGTGTGGCGGCGGCGGTGGCGCCACTTCGACCAGTAGCGGCAGCAGTGCGTCCGGGGCGCTGAACGCCTCTGGTGCAGCCGCTACCGGTGCTGCCATCACCGGCGGATCAGTAACGGTGGTGTGCCAGGGTGGATCAGGCACTGCCACGACGGCCGCGGACGGAAGCTATTCCGTGAGCATTCCTGGCGCGAGTGCGCCCTGCCTGGTGCAGGTGACCACGGCAGATGGCGGTACGACGTTCTATTCAGCACTCCCGGCCGGCGAAACGGTGGCGAACGTCTCACCGGTTACCCACCTGGTGGTCGCTGCCGCTCTGGGAACTGACCCATCCGGCACCAGCTTCACGCCCTCAGCGTCAATGGCCAGTGGTGTCACGCCCAGCTCGGTGGCCACAGCTAAAACCTACGTCGCATCGGTAATGACGAGTCTCGGTGCGACTTTGCCATCGACGACTGACGTTTTGTCGGGTAGCTACAAGCCAGCAACAGATGTCAGCAGTGGAGATGCAGTGGACATTGCGGTCGACAATCTAATGGCAAAAACCGCCATGGCGGGGGCTACCGTCGGCAGCCTGTCCAGTGTTGTGGCGTCGTCGACTTCGGCAGGATTGGCGGCGTCGAGCGCGGCGAGCGCGATCGTCACCAACACGGGGATGCCAACCACCAATCTTGCCTCTTGCCCCTATCTGCCAGCGGGAAAGTACTGGCTTGCAGTGTTCAATGGGGACGGCTCCGGGAGTAACCTGCGCAGCCTGACCGTGAATTTCAATTCCGACGGATCGCCAATCGCCGCAACAATCGCCGACGCGGACGGTGTGAGCAACACTGATACCGCGACGATATCAACAAGCACGGACGGAAACGGCAATGTGGTGCCATGCCAGTTCAATGTGCGGAGCTCAGACGGGTCGCTTCACGCGTTCCAGATTTCCAAATCCGGACTGGCGTTTGGCGGGGCGCCGTTCAGCTACCCAGGCGGCTTGGCGAGCGGCTTCGTAAACGCCACGACGACAGGCCAGAATTCATTCCTGGTGCTGCCTGCACAACCCGTGCCCTTTAGTGCACTGACCGGCACGTGGTATGTCGCATCCTATGGCGCAATCAATCGTTTGACGTCGCGCTCGGGGGGGATCACCACGCCGGGTAAGTGGTACAACAGCTTTTCAATGGTCGTCATTGATGGCGCGGCGAGAACGTTCACCCTGACGCCCTGCGTCACGCAGACCCTGATGTCGGCTGGCAGCAGTGGCCTGGACTGTTCTGGCAATGTCGCGTTTGGTTCGACTTCGGGAACAGTTTCCAAGTCAGCAACCGGACAGTTCCAGTTAACCACATCCGAAGCCACACTCAACCTGGCGGTGTACAAATCACCCAACGGCGACATGATCGCCGTTTCGAACACAGCGGCCCTCGGTACCAACCCCTATGACTCATCGAGCTTTTCGATTGCCGCGAAACGTGTAGCCCCGTTCCCGATCCGCGCTGTCGGCGACAAATGGACTAACTTCAGCTGGCAGGTACAGAGTGTGTTTTCCAACGGCAACTTTACTCTGGGCAATCAACCCTTCGTCAAGACCTATGCGGTAACCGCATTGGCAGCGCCCAATACGGACAAGACCCAAGTCCGACTGACTCGCAAAGACGACGTCACGGTCAACGCGAATAATGGCGGGTGGGCAAACTCGACGACAGACACGTTCTGGTACAACCTGCCCTACCCCGGGTTGATCTGGCGCCCTTTTGCGGCCCAGGTCGGGGTGGGTGCCGGCCTCACCAATCCCCAGATCAACGAGTGGGTAGGCATCACAGGATTGGGGTGGTCGATGACCGGTTCGACCTATGCGGCCAATGGCAAACCGAGCTTTTTCACCATTTCAGTCAATGGCATCAATTAGTCACCAGCCGATCACTCGGCACGCGCGCCGGTGCGCGTCACCACCTCGCCCCATCGTGCCTTTTCCAACTTGATAAATTCGGCAAACTGGGCTGGGGTATCACCGACCGATAGCGTCCCGTCGGAGGCCAACCGGTCAAGCACGGCGGGGGATCTGGCGGCGCGCGCTGCCTCTGTGGCCAGACGGTTGATGATCGCGGGCTTCACACGGATTGGGGCAATCAGGCCATACCACTGCGAGGTTTCAAAGCCTGGAAATCCCTGCTCGGCCACGGTGCCAACGTCTGGCAACACCGCAATCCGCTGTGGTGATCCGACCGCAATCGCCCGCACCTTGCCTGAGCGTATGTGCGGCAGGATCGGTCCGGCACCGGCCGAAGTGGCCTGGGTCTGACCGGCCAGCAGATCGGTCAACTGCGGTCCCGTGCCTTTGTAAGGCGCGTGTACCACATCAATGCCCGAGACCATTTTCAGATATTCGAATGCCAGATGCCCGGCACTGCCGTTACCCGCCGAACCGTAATAAATGCGACCGGGATCGCGCTTGGCTGCCACGATGAATTCACGCAGATCGCGCGGAGGAAAATGAGCGTTCACCGCAAAAATGGTTGTCACCTTGGCAAGCAGACTGATCGGTGTGAATTCACGCTCCGCGTCATACGGCAGCCTGGCAAACATCCAGGGGTTCATCGCGAGCGTACCCACATGCCCCAGGATGATGGTGTAACCATCGGGCTCGGCGTGCGCGACTTCCTGCATCGCCACATTGCCGGCACCCCCGGGACGATTCTCGATCACCAGTTGTTCGCCCAATCCACGCGACATCTCCGCGATGAACGTGCGCGCGACAATCTCCGAGCTGCCACCGGGTGCAAACGGAACGATCAAGCGAATAGGGTGAGTCGGGTACGACTGCGCTGCGGCCGGCAACACGATCGCCGCGCCCGGCAATGCAATCAGCGCAGCAAGCGCGCGCAGCGCCCATCCGATCACGCCTGTCTTCAACCACGTCATGCCTCGCTCCCCCAAATTGCAGCGGCTGCTTCAACGACCCGTATTAGTTTGGTCCGTTGATTGTCCTCACTCACCGGATTGCCAGCCACTGTACTGGCAAAACCACATTGCGGGCTCAATGCCAGACGACCAAGATCGACAATTTTCGCCGCCTGCTCGACACGTCGGCGCAGCGCGCCAATCGACTCGAGCTCGGCACGCTTACTCGATATCAGCCCCAGCACTGCGCCCTTGTCCGCCGGCAGATGGCGCAAGGCCTCGAAGTCCCCCGCACGGTCGCTGTCGTACTCAAGCAGGAAGTGGTTGACCGCGACCTCGCTGAACAGCTTTTCAGCGACGGGGTCATAGCCACCGACCGACAGGAAACGTCCCTTGAAATTGCCGCGGCACAGATGCAGACCGACGATCAGATCATCAGGCAATCCGCGCAGGCACTCATTGATCGCCCGGATGTACAGGTCGACCAGATATTCCGGATCATCGCCCTCGGTTGCCACCCGGTCACGAATGATCGGATCACACAGCATGGCAAGCGGTACATCGTCGATCTGGGCGTATCGCAGACCGGCGTCGTAGAGCGCCTGCAACTCCTCGCGGTAGACCTGCCCCAGTTCGGCAAACATCACTTCACGATCGACGTACACATCTTCATCGATCGCCTGGCGCCCGCCATAGAACTGCATGGTCGGCGCCGAGGGCAAAGTGATCTTGGGCATCACGCTCGTGTGTGCTTGGAGAAATTCGAATTCGTCCAGGGC
Source organism: uncultured Pseudomonadota bacterium (assembly GCA_903921325.1). Taxonomy (GTDB): domain Bacteria; phylum Pseudomonadota; class Gammaproteobacteria; order Burkholderiales; family SG8-39; genus CAIXPL01. The sequence goes on along the minus strand of CAIXPL010000037.1, from coordinate 20,139 downwards.
AATGGGGCGCACCCGGCGTAGCCGTGCCGCGATGAAAGGCGCGGTGAATTCGGCTTCCGCACCGTTTTCATCACGGAATCGGAATGCTGCCGGGCCAACGCGAAAGCCCTGCACCCGCTCGACAAACCGGCTCCAGTAGGAGCCGCGGCGCGCCTCACCATCGGTCACCACGGGCAACCCGCAGCCTTCCTGCAAAGCGATCAATTCCTCAATGGCTGCGTCTTGCGCCTGTGCAAACTGTTGTGCATTGATGGCGCCGGATGCGCGCAGGCGGTGCGCCTGACGCAAACTTGCCGGACGCAGCAGGCTGCCGATGTGATCGGCACGAAAAGGTGGACGGCCGTTCAGCGCCGCGGATCGGGCCGCGCCACTCCCCGGCCGTGCGGTGGATGCACTCATGTCACCTCCGACGATCACATTTTTTGAGTTTGATCATAATAGCAAGCTGGATTCCTGCCGCCTGCCGTGGCAATCTGGTTCCTGATCTAGGACAATGACACACTGTCATTGCCCCTAATGGAAGGAGACCCCTCATGTCCGCCGTCCCGAAGCCCGATACTCAGGCCGAACGCAAAGCGTTCTACGACCGCATCGACAGCCGCAATGTGACGCCGCTGTGGGAAGTGCTGCATGGTCTGATCATCAAGGAACCCAATACGCTGGCCCAACCCTTTTTGTGGCCCTGGGCGCAGATGCGTCCCTGGTTGATGGAAGCGGGCCAATTGATCAGTGCCGAGGAGGCCGAGCGGCGCGTGCTCGTACTGGAAAATCCGGGTCTGCGTGGCAAGTCACGTATTACCAATAGCCTGTATGCCGGCCTGCAACTGATCATGCCCGGCGAGGTCGCACCGGCGCATCGGCACAGTCAGTCGGCGTTGCGCTTCGTCATCGAAGGCAATGGCGCCTACACCTCAGTCGATGGCGAGCGCGTGTTCATGGCACCCGGGGATTTCATCATCACCCCGTCATGGACCTACCATGACCACGGCAATCCCGGTAATGAGCCGGTGGTCTGGATGGACGGACTCGATGTCGCCATCGTTGAACTGTTCGATGCACAGTTTCTGGAACGCCCGGAAGCGCGCGTGCAGAGCACCAGCAAGACCCAAGGTGAATCGTTTGCCCGATTCGCCACCACCATGTTGCCGGTGAATTACAAGACCACGAGCCACACCTCACCGCTGTTCTGGTACCCCTACGATCGCTCACGCGAAGCCTTGCATGCGCTGTCGAAGGCCGAGCCTGTCGATCCCGCACAGGGCTGGAAGCTGCGCTATGCCAATCCGGGCAATGGGGGCTATCCGATGCCCACCATCGCTACCTTCCTGCAGTTGTTGCCCAAGGGCTTCAAGGGCCAGGACTATCGCTCGACCGATGCCACATCATTCTGTGTGATGGAAGGCCGCGGCACCTTCCATTGCGGCGGACAGTCGTTTGCCTACGGTCCGAAGGATGTGTTCATCGCCCCCTCGTGGCGTCACTGGCATCTGGATGCCGATGAAGAGAGCGTGATTTTCTCGTTCTCCGATCGCCCGGTGCAGCAGGCACTCGATCTGTGGCGCGAGCAGGTCTAGCCAGACATCGAATTGGCTCGCGCGCCGGCGGCGGCGAGGGGCCGGCGCGCGGTCACGGATCTGGGGAACGACCGTCGCGCCAGCACTCGAGGGGCTCAGTCGCTGCATGACCGCAGCCACAGGTCTGTACGCGGTGGTTCTCAACGACGGCTCAGCCGCCCCTCAAGGAGCGGCCGCACCTCATGGCTTAGACGTTCCATGGTCTGCGTGCAGTATTCAGCAGGCATTGCGCCGAATCGCGTGGCAAAAATCGCCTCGGTAAAACCAAGGTGAGCGTAGCGTTCCAGCCGCTCGGCGGCCTGTGCCGGTGAGCACAGCAGGGTACGCTCGCGCACCAGAGCAAGCGGATCGCCCGCGCCTGCAAGTCCGCCAAGCCCGCTCAGATCGGTCGGATACTCATCGTCCCATTCGCGGTGCCCGATCAGTTTCACAAACGCATCGGCATGCTCGGCAAGCGGCAGCCCCGCACGCTGCACAGCAGTCTCTTCATCATCGGCGATGCAGGTCATGAAGGCAACCGCGCTGCGGCGCTTCGCCGGATCATGGCCGGCCGCAGCATAGGCATCGCAATACCAGCGGTGCTTCTCGGCCAGTGACTCAAGACTCATCGGATACTGATTCATCATCAGTGGCAATCCGGCCGCCCCGGCCCGCTCAAAGCTCAAGCGGTCGTTGGATGCCGCAATCCAGATCGGAATAGCGGACTGAATCGGCCGCGGCCAGGGCATCAGGCGCTTGAATTGATGAAAGCGCCCCTGAAATTCAAATGGCTCACCCTTCCAAAAGCGCTGGATGATGTCAATCGCCTCGCTCACCCGCTCTGCAGTCTCGGCCCGATCGATACCGAACGCCTCGAATTCATGGGGGACGAAGCCACGCGATATGCCCATGTCGAAACGCCCACCGCTCAACTGGTCGACCATGGCGTAGTCTTCAGCCACCTGCAGGGGATGTCGCAATGGCACCAGCGACACCCCGGCGGCCAGGCGAATCCTTGTGGTTTCGCGTGCGAGCGCCGCGAGCAGCACCGCCGGATTGGGCACCGGCCCACCGTAGTAATGAAAGTGATGCTCGGTGCTCATTGCCCGGGCCCAACCAAGGCGGTCGGCCAGGCGCACCGATTCGATCAGCTCCTCGTAGTACTCGGTCAGCGTGCTCGTGTATTCGCGGCGCCAGGTAGGCAGATAGAATAGGGAGAAGTCCATGGGTTTACCGTTCAATTGAGACAAGGTGCTCAGAGTTGATGACGATACTGCAACCGCCCGGTTGGGCAAAGCCTCGCGGCTATTCCAATGGTATCGCGGCTGACGGGGTCAGCATTCATGTCGCGGGCCAGATAGGCTGGAATGAGCACTGCGAGTTTGTCTCCGATGATCTGGCCGGGCAGGTCCGGCAGGCCTTGGTCAATATTGTCGCGGTGCTCAAGGAGGCCGGCGCTGGCCCTGAGCACATCGTGCGCATGACCTGGTATGTCACGAGCCGCAGCGACTATCTGGCTGCCGGCAAGGAGATCGGCAGCCATTACCGCGAGGTCATTGGACGCCATTTTCCTGCCATGAGCGCGGTGGAAGTCAGTGCGCTCATGGAAGCGCGTGCCAAGGTGGAGATTGAAGTCACAGCGGTGCTGCCGCGAGCGGCCTAGGAGCACGCAGGCACCGCTGTCGTGGCGGCACCCACCGCCCAAAGTGCAGACTCGAGGCAGCGCCATCCCGCCACACATTGCCTGAACGGACTTACTCGCACGTTTGCTAGTGTCTAGCCGACAAGGAAAACTTCTCATGACCATTGATCACGAACGCCGCTATAACCCACGCACCACCGTTACCAATCGCGTTGAACTTGCTACGGCCTGGGATAAGCGATCGGAGGCTGTCCGTGCCGGGCCAGGCTTTTTACCCGATATCCCCTATGGCGGCGATCCGATGGAGACGCTTGATCTCTATATTCCCCAGGGGAAGATCAAAGCGCAGCTGATGTTCATCCACGGTGGATACTGGCGCGCCAATGACAAGCGCGACTTTGCCTTTCTGGCACCGGCGTTTACCGAGGCGGGGATTTTGCTCGCCATGCCCAATTATTCGCTGTGCCCTGCCGTCACCGTGGCCGACATCGTGCGCCAGATGCTGCGTGCCACCGCCTGGCTGTATCGCAATGGGCGCCATTTCGGTGCGCCGGCCGGCCCGCTGACCGTATCCGGGCATTCAGCGGGCGGGCATCTGACTGCGATGATGATGGCCGCACTGTGGCCTCACTATGCAAGCGACCTGCCCGCGCAGGTGGTGCGTGCGGGGATTTCATTCAGCGGGGTCTATGACGTGCGGCCACTCATCAAGGTGGCCTCGATCAATAACGAAGTACGTCTGACCGATGCCATGGCGCGCCAGGTGAGCCCTGCCTTGATACCCCCGGCCACCCGGGCGCCGCTCCACACCTTCGTCGGTGCGGAGGAGAATGCAGGCTTTCACATCCAGAACCGCGTGATTGCCAAAGCGTGGCCAGCAGTGCATCGGTCACACCCGGATATTCCGGAGGCCAATCACTTCACCTTGTTGGACCATCTGGCCAATCCGGCCAGTGCACTCCAGCGCGCGGTGCGCGCTATTGTGCTGGGCTGACGCGACCCCTCTGCTTCCGGGTCGGGCTGAGCAAGCGCTCAGCGTGTGACGCTTGGTCTCTTGCCGACCGATCGTTCGCTCAGGCCTTCGGTTCGTCGTCCGGGCGATCCATCAGTTCGACCAGCGCCATGGGCGCATTGTCACCGACACGGAAGCCGCACTTCAGAATGCGCAGGTAACCACCATTGCGATTGGCGTAGCGCGGGCCGAGCACTTCAAACACCTTGGTGACCATTTCGCGATCACGCAGGCGATTGAACGCAAGCCGGCGGTTGGCCAGACTCGGGGCCTTGCCCAAGGTGATGATGGGCTCGACCACGCGGCGCAGTTCCTTCGCCTTGGGCAGCGTGGTCTTGATCAGCTCGTGCCCGAGTAGCGAGTTCGTCATGTTGCGCAACATCGCAAGCCGATGGCTCGTGGTGCGATTCAGTTTTCGAAGACCGTGACCGTGGCGCATGATAGGACCGTTTTCTTAGATGCGCCGCAATGCGACGCGTGATGATTGAAGTAAGACGTTAGCCGCGCAACGGATCGCCACCAGCCGGCGGCCAGTTGTCCAGACGCATGCCCAGGGTAAGACCACGCGCTGCCAGGACTTCCTTGATCTCGTTCAACGACTTGCGACCCAGATTCGGGGTCTTGAGCAGTTCGCTCTCGGAGCGCTGAATCAGGTCACCGATGTAATAGATGTTCTCAGCCTTCAGGCAATTGGCCGAGCGCACAGTGAGTTCCAGATCGTCGACCGGACGCATGAGAATCGGATCAACCACTTCCTTCTTCTCGGGTTCGGGTGCAAGCGCAGTGCCTTCCAGCGCGGCAAACACTGACAACTGGTCAACCAGAATGCGTGCGGAATGGCGAATGGCCTCTTCCGGCTCGATCACACCGTTGGTTTCGATGTCCATGATCAGCTTGTCCAGATCGGTGCGCTGTTCAACACGCGCACTTTCAACCAGATAGCTGACACGACGCACCGGCGAGAACGAGGCATCGAGAATGATGCGGCCGATGGTCTTGCCCTCGTCGGGCAGCACTCGCACGTTGCCGGGCTGATAGCCGCGGCCTCGCTCGACGCGAATGGTCATTTCCAGTTTGCCACCGGGGGACACGTGCGCAATGATGTGATCGGGGTTGATCACCTCGACATCATGGGTCAGCTGAATATCGCTCGCGCGCACCGGGCCTTCGCCCTCGCGGATCAGATGCAACGTGGCCTCGTTGCCGCTCGCCAGCTTGAATACCACGCCTTTCAGGTTGAGCAGGATGTCAACGACATCTTCCTGCACGCCTTCAATGGTCGAGTACTCGTGCAACACACCGGCAATCTGCACTTCGGTGGCGGCAAATCCGGGCATCGAGGACAGCAGTACGCGACGCAGCGCATTGCCCAGGGTATGGCCATAGCCGCGCTCGAACGGTTCCATCAGCACACGCGCATGGAAGGGGCCGAGGGCCTCGACGTCGATGATCCGGGGTTTCAGAAATCCGATGCTCTGCATTGACGATCCTCACACTATGAGTAGAGGCCGCTGCCATCCCCGAGCAGCCTGAAGGCTGTCGCAGGGCAGCGGCCCGGTCGCACCGCGGTGCGACTACTTCGAATACAGCTCGACGACCAGGCTCTCGTTGATGTTCGAGGGCAGTTCCGAGCGTTGCGGCAGGGCTTTGAAAGTCCCTTTGAGGCTCTTGACATCCACCTCGATCCATTCCGGGAAGCCACGGCTCTCAGCGGCCTCGGCAGCACCCTTCACGCGCAGATGGGTCTTGGTCTTGGCAGCGACTTCAACCACATCGCCCGGACGCACCAGATACGAAGGGATGTTGACGCGACGGCCGTTCACCAGAATGCCGTTGTGCCGCACCACCTGACGTGCTTCGGTCCGTGAGGCGCCAAAGCCCATGCGGTAGGACACCGTGTCCAGACGCGATTCGAGCAACTGCAGCAGGTTGTCACCGGTAATGCCCTTGCGCCGATCGGCTTCGGCGTAGATGCGCCGGAACTGACGCTCGAGAATGCCGTAGGTCTTGCGGACCTTTTGCTTCTCGCGCAATTGCTTACCGTAGTCCGACAGACGGCTGCCGGATTTCTGACCATGCTGGCCAGGGGCGTAACTACGCCGCTCGACCGCGCATTTGTCGGTGAAACACTTCTCGCCTTTGAGGAAAAGCTTTTCGCCTTCCCGGCGGCACTGACGGCACTTGGCGTCAAGATTACGAGCCACGCTTCGAGCTCCTTGGTTAGATGCGACGCCGCTTGGGCGGGCGACAGCCGTTGTGCGGGACCGGAGTCACGTCGGAAATGCTGGTGATCTTCATTCCCAGCGCGTTGAGCGCACGAACCGCCGACTCACGGCCGGGGCCGGGACCCTTGATCCGCACTTCGAGGTTCTTCACGCCACATTCCTGTGCTGCGCGACCGGCATGCTCGGCCGCGATCTGGGCGGCAAACGGCGTGCTCTTGCGTGAGCCCTTGAACCCGTTGGCACCCGAGGTCGACCAGGACAATGCGTTGCCCTGCCGATCGGTGATGGTAATGATGGTGTTGTTGAAGGACGCATGCACGTGGGCGATGCCCTCTGCAACGTTCTTCTTGACCTTTTTGCGCGCACGGCTTGCTGCGGCCGCGGCGTTTTGTTGCTGTTGTTTGGTAGCCATGACTCTCTCGTTATGCGCGCGGCTTATTTGCCGGGTTGCGGCTTGCCAGCAATCGCGGCCTTGCGCGGACCCTTGCGAGTACGTGCGTTGGTGCGGGTGCGTTGTCCGCGTGCAGGAAGCCCGCGCCGATGGCGCATGCCGCGATAGCACGACAGGTCCATGAGGCGCTTGATGTTCATCGACACTTCGCGACGCAAATCGCCCTCAACCGTGAAGCGGCCTACGGCCTCACGCAAGCGATCCATTTCGCCATCGGTCAGATCCTTGATCTTGCGGGTCGGAACGATGTTGGTCTGAGTGCAAATGACCTGGGCACGCGCACGCCCGATGCCGTAGATCGCGGTCAACGCGATATCGGCCTGCTGATGATTGGGAATATTAACTCCCGCGATACGAGCCATTGGGGCCTCGGATAAAAACTGGCAATTATAACAGTAACAAGCGCATCACGACGACCGGTGAGGGTCAGCCCTGACGTTGCTTGTGACGCGGTTCCTTGCAGATCACTCGCACAACACCGTTGCGCTTGATGATCTTGCAATTGCGGCATAGCTTCTTCACTGATGCTCGGACTTTCATGGTGCTCTCCTCGCGCCCCTTGCGGAGCGCTGTTCCTGCAGCCCGCAGGCTGCCGTTTTCCTGCCTGACGCCCTGCTCACCAGTCACTTGGCAAACAGGTCAAGTTATTACGCCGTGACCTCGCCCTTCTACTGCCCCTACTTTGAGCGGAACACGATGCGCGCCCGACTCACGTCATAAGGCGTGATCTCTACCGTCACCTTGTCTCCGGGCAGAATGCGGATGTAATTCATCCGCATCTTTCCCGAGATATGGCCATGCACCATCGCCCCGTTTTCCAGTTTGACCCGGAAGGTGGCGTTAGGCAGAGCCTCGGCGATTTCGCCCTGCATCTGGATCACATCTTCTTTCGACATGCTTTGCGGTCAGCGCTCCAGCGATTTGAAATTGGCTTTCTTCATCAGACTTTCGTACTGGTGTGACATGAGGTAGGCCTGTACCTGGGCCATGAAGTCCATGGTCACCACCACGATAATCAGGAGCGAAGTGCCACCGAAGTAGAACGGCACGTTCCACTTGAGAATAAGGAATTCGGGCAACAGACAGATCAGGGTGATGTAGATCGCGCCAACCAGGGTGAGGCGCATCAGAATCTTTTCAAGGTAGCGCGAGGTCTGCTCGCCCGGCCGGATGCCGGGAATGAAGGCACCCGACTTCTTCAGGTTCTCGGCCAGATCCTTCGGGTTGTATTGCAGCGCGGTGTAGAAGAAGCAGAAGAAAATGATGCCCGCAGCGTAGAACATGACATAGATCGGCTGCCCCGGTGACAAGGCGGCGGCGACGTCCTTCAGCCAGTTGCCCCCGTCATGGCTGCCAAACCAGTTGGCAATGGTGGCCGGGAACAGAATGATGGAGGACGCGAAAATTGGCGGAATCACACCGGCGCTGTTCAACTTGAATGGCACATGCGAAGTCTGACCACCCACCATGGTGCGGGCGTTGATCTGTCGTTTGGCGTAATTGACCAGCACTTTGCGCTGACCGCGCTCGACAAAGCACACCAGCCAGGTCACCAGGCCCACTGCGATGCACACCACCAGGGCCGTGAACGGGCTCATCGCGCCATTGCCGACCAGGCTGAACAGGCCGCCGATGGCATTGGGCAATCCGGCTGCAATACCGGCAAAGATAATGATCGAGATACCGTTGCCGAGACCGCGTTCGGTGATCTGCTCACCCAGCCACATCAAGAACATGGTGCCGGTGGTGAGCGTCACCACACTGGTGATGCGAAACATCATGCCTGGATCGAGCACCAGATTGGGTTGCGACTCGAGCGCCACGGAAATGCCGGTCGCCTGAAACAGGGCCAGTGCTACCGTGCCGTAGCGGGTGTATTGAGTAATCTTGCGCTGCCCGGCCGCGCCTTCCTTGCGCAGCGCTTCCAGCTGCGGCGAAACGGTGGTGAGCAATTGCATGATGATGGAGGCCGAGATATAGGGCATCACACCAAGGGCAAACACGGTAAAGCGCGACAGCGCGCCACCGGAGAACATATTGAACAGACCCAGTATGCCGCCCTGCTGACTGCGGAACAGCGAGGTCAGTTCATTGGGATCAATACCAGGCACCGGAATGTGCGCGCCAATCCGATACACGACCAGCGCGCCCAGCAGAAACCACAGCCGACGCTTGAGGTCGGCATGGCTTGCGGCATTGGCGGGTGGCGTGTGGCGGGTGCCCATGATCAGTTTGGCTGCGACTTATCCGGTTCAGTGTTCGGGGTTCGGGGTATTCGGCTGCTCAGGCTTGCGCGACAGCGGCTTCAGGCTCGGTGATCGTGCCACCGGCCGCCTCGATTGCCGCACGTGCGCCTTTGGTGACAGCAATGCCGACCAGGTTCACTTTGCGGCTGAGTTCGCCCGACAGAATCACTTTGGCACGGTTCGACAACCGCGAAATGACACCGGCCGCCTTCAAGGTTTCCAGATCGATTTGATCGACACCGAGCCGTTCCAGATCGGTCAGCCGCACTTCACCGGTCAGACCACGGTCAAGCGAGGTAAAGCCACGCTTGGGCAGACGGCGATACAGAGGCATCTGACCGCCTTCAAAGCCGACTTTGTGGAATCCGCCCGAACGCGATTTTTGACCCTTGTGACCGCGACCGGCGGTCTTGCCCAGACCCGAACCGATACCGCGTCCGACGCGTTTGTCCGAATGCCGTGCGCCGACACCGGGTTTCAAGGTATTGAGTTTCATCGCTTTCAGCCCTCTGCGTGGACGAGATAGGCCACCGTGCGGATCATGCCGCGCACTGCTGGCGTATCAATGACTTCGACGGTATGCCGAATGCGACGCAAACCGAGTCCGCGCACCGTGGCACGATGCGCCTTCTTGCAGCCAATCACGCTTTTCACCAGCGTGACCTTGATAGTCTTTTCTGCCATGTCGATCTCTCCTGTTGCCTGAGTCAGCGCTTACGCGTTGCCCATCAGGTCCTCGACGGTCTTGCCGCGCTTGGCGGCAATTTCATAGGGCGTCTTCATCGACTGCAGTCCGTTGAGGGTGGCACGCACCACGTTGTACGGATTGCTTGAGCCGATGATTTTGGCCAGCACGTTGGTGAGACCCATCACTTCAAACACTGCACGCATCGGACCACCGGCAATGATTCCAGTCCCTTCCGAGGCCGGCATCATCAGCACTTTGCATGAACCATGCTGTCCCACCACGGCGTGATGCAAGGTGCCGTTACGCAGGCTGACACGGGTCATCTTGCGGCGTGCTTCTTCCAGCGCCTTTTGCACCGCCACCGGCACTTCGCGTGCCTTGCCCTTGCCCATGCCGACGCCACCGTCGCCATCACCGACCACGGTCAACGCGGCAAAACCGAGAATGCGACCACCCTTCACCACTTTGGTGACACGGTTGACCGCGACCATCTTCTCGCGCAGTCCGTCGCCCCGATCTTCCTGCTGCTGTACTTTTTGCACTCGTGCCATATGGGCTCCTTGAGCGATGCGGGAACGAGGTGTTCACCGCATGCGCGCTTCGCTATCTGTGTCAGAACTTCAGTCCGGCTTCGCGAGCCGCATCGGCCAATGCCTTGACGCGGCCGTGATATTTGAAGCCACCGCGGTCGAATGCGACCCGATCGATGCCAGCCTTCTGGGCCTCAACCGCGATGCGCTGTCCGATCAGCACGGCTGCCTTTACGTTGCCGCCATTGCCGACCTGCCCACGCAGATCCTTCTCCAGTGTCGAGGCGCTTGCCAATACCTTGGCACCGTCAGCGCTGAACACCTGGGCATAAATATGCAGATTGGTACGATGCACTGACAGCCGTGGCACTCCGAGTTCATGGATCTTGGCTCGGGTCGGCCGTGCACGGCGCAGTCGGGAAATTGTCTTATCGGTCATGGCGTGGCGCCCTTACTTCTTCTTCGTTTCCTTGATGATGACCTGCTCGTTGGCATAACGAATGCCCTTGCCCTTGTAGGGCTCCGGGGGTCGATACGCGCGCACTTCAGCAGCCACCTGGCCCACCCGCTGACGATCGGTACCCTTGATCAGGATCTCGGTCTGCGTTGGGGTCTCGCACTTCACACCGGCCGGCATCTCATGCACCACCGGGTGCGAGTAACCAACCTGCAAATTGAGCTTGTCACCCTGAGCCTGGGCGCGATAGCCCACCCCGACCAGCGTCAGCTTTTTCTCAAAGCCCTTGCTCACTCCGGTCACCATATTGGCGACCAGCGCCCGCATGGTGCCCGACATGGCATTGGCCAGAGCGGTGTCGTTGGTGGTCTCGAGCACAATCTGCTCGCCGTCGCGCTTGAGCGCAACGCCAGTGAGGAACTGTTGCGACAAGGTGCCCAACGGTCCTTTCACCGCAACGCTATCGGCGCCGATGGTGATTTCCACCCCTTTAGGGACGGGTATCGGATTCTTTCCTACGCGTGACATGGACTGTTCTCCTTCGCTCAGGCCACGACGCACAGGACTTCGCCACCGACACCGGAGGCGCGTGCTGCCCGGTCGGTCATCACACCGCGCGAGGTGGAGACGATGGCAATGCCCAGACCGTTCATCACGGTCGGAATGTCGCCTACGCCGCGATAGATGCGCAGGCCCGGGCGGCTGACCCGGTCAATGCGCTCAATCACCGGCGATCCGGCGTAGTACTTGAGTTCGATGGAAATTTCGGACTTGTTGCCCTCGGATTTAAGGGCGAACGTCTCGATATACCCTTCGTCCTTGAGCACCTGCGCGATCGCAGACTTCAGCTTCGAAGCCGGCATTGCGACACTCGTCTTGCCGGCTGTCTGCGCGTTGCGAATGCGCGTCAGCATATCGGCGATCGGATCGGTCATGCTCATTAGTCACATGCTCCTGGAAATGCGTTGCCGCTTACCAACTGGCCTTCACGACGCCCGGGATCTCCCCACGCATCGCGACCTCACGCAGCTTGTTGCGTCCAAGCCCGAACTTGCGGTACACCCCACGCGGGCGACCGGTGATCTGGCAACGATTGCGCAGCCTCGTCGGCGAGGCATTGCGCGGCAGCTTCTGGATGGCTTCGCGAGCTGCCATGCGGTCATCTTCTGACAGGCTCTGGTCGGCCACCTGGGCGATCAGAGCGGTGCGCTTCTTGGCGAATTGCGCCACCGTCTTACGGCGCTTTGCTTCGCGATTGATGAGAGCCAGTTTGGCCATGTCGGTTCCTCAGCTTGCCCGGAACGGGAACTTGAACGCGGCCAACAGGGCGCGCGCCTCGTCATCGTTCTTGGCGGTGGTCGCGATGCTGATGTTCATGCCGCGCAGCGCGTCGATCTTGTCGTATTCGATCTCGGGGAAAATGATCTGCTCACGCACCCCAAGGTTGTAATTGCCACGGCCGTCGAACGCACGCCGTGAAATACCGCGAAAGTCACGAATACGCGGAATCGCAATCGTCACCAGACGATCGAGAAACTCATACATGCGGTTACCGCGCAGGGTGACCATGCAGCCGACCGGATAGCCTTTGCGCACCTTGAACGTGGCAATCGACTTGCGGGCCAGTGTGATGACCGGCTTCTGCCCGGCGATCTTGATCAGATCGCCCACCGCGTTCTCCAGCACTTTCTTGTCGGCCACCGCCTCGCCCACGCCCATGTTCAGCGTGATCTTGGTGATGCGCGGGACTTCCATCACCGACTTGTAGCTGAACTGTTCTTTCAGCGCCGGGGCGATTTCCTTGATGTACTGCTCTTGCAGACGCGCCATGTCCTCGTCCCTTATTTCGTGTCGACCAGTTCGTCGTTTGACTTGAAGAACCGGACCTTGTGTGCCTGTTCGCCCTCGCCCACGGTGCGAATGCCTACCCGGTCAGCCTTTTGGGTCTGCGGGTTGTACAGCGCCACATTGGAGATATGGATCGGCATATCGCGCTCGACGATGCCACCGGCATCGCCTTTCATCGGGTTCGGTTTGACATGCTTCTTGGCGCGGTTGACACCCTCGACCAACAGATGGGTTTCGTCCACACGGCGCAGTACCGCACCGCGCTTGCCTTTGTCGCTACCAGAGATGACGATGACTTCATCGCCTTTACGAATCTTGTCCATGAGATTGACCGTCGCTCAGATGACTTCAGGTGCAAGGGACACGATCTTCATGAACCGCTCGGACCGCAATTCGCGGGTGACCGGGCCGAAGATGCGGGTGCCGATGGGTTCGAACTTGGCAGTGAGCAGCACGGCCGCATTGGCATCGAACCGGATCAGCGAACCGTCAGGGCGACGCACGCCCTTGGCGGTGCGCACAACCACCGCGTTGTAGATTTCGCCTTTCTTGACACGGCCGCGAGGGGCCGCATCCTTGACCGTGACCTTGATGAGGTCGCCGATGCCGGCATAGCGCCGCTTCGAACCGCCCATCACCTTGATGCACATAACTGCACGCGCACCGGTATTGTCGGCCACGTCAAGTACCGACTGCATCTGGATCATTGCTTCTCTCCAACTTCTCCGAAGCTCACCTGAGGGGTGAGGCTCGGTCAGTTTTGGATTCCGTTACGGAAGGCGTCTGCGTTGAACAGCAGAACGAGGAACCCAAGACTTTAGCATGATAAAAACAAAAGCGTCAAGCACCTTAGGCGCTTTTGGCACGCTCTACCAGACCGACAACGCGCCATGACTTCGTCTTGGCGAGCGGACGGCATTGTTCGATCGTCACCAGGTCGCCCTCGTGATACTCGTTGTTCTCGTCATGGGCGTGATAGCGGTTAGACCGCTTGATGACCTTGCCGTAGAGCTCGTGGGTAACCCGACGCTCGACCAGCACAGTGACGGTCTTGTTCATCTTGTCGCTCACGATGCGGCCAGTGAGCGCCCGCGTGACCTTTTTCTGGGGTTCTGTCATTTCTGTCCGGCCCTTTCGGTGATCAGGGTGCGTACGCGCGCGATGTCGCGGCCCACGTTACGCAGCGCACTGGTATTGGTGAGTTGCTGGGTCGCCTTCTGCATGCGCATCGAGAATTGCGCACGCAGGAGCGCGCTCAGTTCCTGGTCCAATTCGGCGCCCGACTTGGCGCGCAGTTCAGTCATTTTCATCGCCTCACCCCACCTGCCGCTGAACAAATATGGTCTTCAACGGGAGCTTCGCTGCCGCCAGCGCAAACGCTGCGCGGGCCAGAGCCTCATCCACGCCGTCCATCTCGTAGAGCACCTTGCCCGGCTGGATCTCGGCCACCCAGTACTCGGGGTTGCCTTTTCCTCCGCCCATACGCACTTCGGCCGGCTTTTGCGAAACGGGCTTGTCCGGAAAAATGCGGATCCAGATGCGGCCACCCCGTTTGATATGACGGGTCATGGCGCGACGGGCCGCTTCGATCTGGCGCGCGGTGAGCCGACCGCGTGCCACCGATTTCAGTCCGTATTCGCCGAAAGACACCTTGGAACCGCGTGTCGCGATGCCGGTGTTCCGCCCTTTCTGCTGCTTGCGGTATTTGGTTCTAGATGGTTGAAGCATCGTCCGGACCCTTTGTCGTCTTCTTCACCGCGCGGCGAACGGGCGCCGCAGCGGGCGCGGCGGGGGCCGCGGCTGTCTTGGGTTTGTCACCTTCAGGTTTGGCAGTACCAATGTCGCCTTTCGCCTCGGCGGCGGTGCGGCGGACACGGACTCGTGATGCGGGTGCGCGTGGCTTGTCGGAGCCCGGGGCTGCCGGCGCAGCACCATCACCACGACTATCGCCATCGGCACGCGGGCCACGCGGGCCGCGCGGATTGCGCCGCGGCTGTTCGTCTTCGGCGGCGGTCACGCTGGGCGCCGGCAATTCGCCACGCTCCAGCACATCGCCCTTGTAGACCCACACCTTGATGCCGATCACGCCATAGGTGGTCTTGGCTTCCGAGAATCCATAGTCCAGATCAGCGCGCAGCGTGTGCAGCGGCACGCGGCCTTCGCGATACCACTCGGTACGGGCAATGTCGATGCCGTTCAGGCGGCCCGCGCTCATGATCTTGATGCCTTGGGCACCGGCGCGCATGGCATTTTGCATGGCGCGCTTCATCGCGCGACGGAACATGATCCGCTTTTCCAACTGCTGTCCGATGGAATCGGCGATCAGTTGGGCATCGATTTCGGGCTTCTTCACTTCCTCGATGTTCACATGCACAGCCTGAACATGAAGGATGCGACGCAGATCGGCCTTGATGACCTCGATGTCTTCGCCCTTCTTGCCAATCACTGCACCAGGCCGGGCGCTATGAATCGTGATCCGCGCGTCCTTGGCCGGACGCTCGATGATCACGCGTGCAACGCTCGCGTGGGTGAGGCGTTTGCGCAGGTATTCGCGCACCCGCAGATCCTCGTTCAGCATCGAGGAGAAGTTGCGGTTGGTCGCAAACCAGCGCGAGGTCCAGGCCTTGTTAACCGAGAGCCGGAATCCGGTCGGATGGATTTTCTGTCCCATGGGGTACCTTTAGTAAGACGAGACGCAGTCGAGGGCGCGCATATCAGACCGACTTGCCTTTCGGACTGTCGCTGACGGTCACGAAAATATGGCAGCTTTGCTTGGATATGCGATTGCCACGGCCTTTTGCACGAGCCGAAAAGCGCTTGAGGATGGTGCCGCGCTCGACCATGATCCGGCTCACCTTGAGCTCATCGACATCGGCGCCATCATTGTGCTCGGCATTGGCGATCGCCGACTCGAGCACTTTTTTGATGATATGGGCGGCCTTCTTCGGGCTGAAGGTAAGGATGTTGAGCGCGCGCTCCACCGGCAGTCCGCGCACCTGGTCGGCCACCAAGCGGCCTTTCTGGGCCGAGAGGTGTACGCCGAACAATTTTGCTTGAGTTTCCATCGATCGCTCCTACTTGCGCGCCGGAGAAGAGGTCTTCTTGTCCGAGGTATGACCTTTGAAGGTCCGGGTGATCGCGAATTCGCCGAGCTTGTGACCCACCATGTTCTCGGTGACGAACACCGGAATGTGCTGCTTGCCGTTGTGCACCGAAATCGTGAAACCCACGAAATCCGGAATCACAGTGGAGCGGCGCGACCAGGTCTTGATCGGCTTCTTGTCGTTGGTCGACCGCGCGGTATCCACCTTCTTCAACAGGTGGTGATCGACGAACGGTCCCTTCTTGAGCGAACGTGCCATGGCTGTCTACCTATTTCTTGTAACGGCGCGTGACGATCATGCTGGTCGTGCGCTTGTTGCTACGGGTTCGATACCCCTTGGTGAGGGTACCCCACGGGCTGACCGGGTCTTGACCCGCCGCAGTACGGCCCTCGCCACCACCGTGCGGGTGATCGATCGGATTCATCGCCACACCGCGCACCGTCGGACGCACACCGCGCCAACGCATGGCACCGGCTTTGCCGATTGAGCGCAGGTTGTGCTCTTCATTGCTCGCCTCACCCAGGGTGGCGCGGCAATCGACATGAATCTTGCGCACTTCGCCTGAGCGCAAGCGAACCTGCGCATAGGTGGCATCACGTGCCAGCAACTGCACCGAGGTGCCAGCCGCACGCGCAATCTGCGCACCTTTGCCTGGCCGCATCTCGAGACAGAAAATGGTGGACCCGACCGGGATATTGCGCAGTGGCAGCGCATTGCCGGGTCGAATCGGCGCATCGGAGCCGCTCATCAACTGGGCCCCAGCGGCGACACCCTTAGGGGCGATGATGTAACGACGCTCGCCATCGGCATAGCACAACAGGGCAATATGCGCACTGCGATTCGGATCGTATTCAATGCGCTCGACCTTGGCCGCAATCCCGTCCTTGTTGCGACGGAAATCGATCATGCGGTAGTGCTGGCGATGACCGCCGCCCTGGTGCCGCACCGTGATCTGACCGGTGTTGTTGCGACCGGCCTTCTTCGACTGGGGTTCGAGCAGCGCTGCGTGCGGACGTCCCTTGTACAAGGTTGGGTTGACAACCTTGACCAGGGCACGACGCCCGGGCGATGTGGGTTTGACTTTGACTAGAGGCATGGCTTTTACTCCGTGGCCTGGAAGTTGATGTCCTGGCCGGCCTTCAGCGTCACATAGGCCTTTTTCCAGTTCACGCGACGGCCCATCTGGCGACCGAAACGCTTGTGCTTGCCGTGGACATTGACCACCGACACGCCGGTGACCTCAATCTGGCTGTCTTTCTTGCTGAACATCAGTTCGACCGCCGCCTTGATCTCGGGTTTGGTGGCACGATCGAGCACGCGGAAGACATACTGGTTGTGCTTCTCGCCAACCAGCGTGCTCTTCTCGGAAATGATCGGCGCGAGCAGCACCTGCATCAGCTTTTGTTCATTCGCAGTGCTCATGCCCACATCTCCTCGATTTTCGACACCGCCTTGCGCGTCATCACCACATTGTCGAAATGCACCAGCGAGACCGGGTCAGCCTGATGCACGCCGAGAATCAGCACGTTGGGCAGATTGCGCGAAGACAGCCAGAGGTTTTCATCGACATCGTCGGTGATCACCAGCACCTGCTCCATCCCCATGCTCTTTACTTTTTGCGCGAGCAACTTGGTCTTGGGCGCCTCGAGGCTGAACTCGTCAACCACCTTGAGCCGATCTTCACGCGCCAACTGCGAGAGAATCGAAGCCATACCGGCGCGATACATCTTGCGGTTGATTTTCTGCTCGAAATTCTCATCCGGCGAGGACGCGAAAATCCGGCCACCACCACGCCACAAGGGGCTGGAAGCCTTACCGGCACGAGCGCGACCGGTGCCTTTCTGGTTCCACGGTTTTTTCTTCGACTTGGCCACTTCGCTGCGGCCAAGCTGCTTGCGAGTGCCCAGACGTGCATTGGCCTGATAGGCCACCACGATCTGGTGCACCAGCGCTTCGTTGAAATCGCGGCCGAACAGGGTGTCGGCTGCGGTCAGGGTCGCCGAGCTGGCGCCGTTTGCATCTATGATTTTGAGTTCCATTCCCCGCCTCACTTCTTCGCGGCTTTGGCCGGGTTGGTCGGCTTGGTCTGCACCTGCACCTGAGGCACGCGCTTCACCTTGATTGCAGGACGCACCACGACATGTCCACCGGCCGCTCCGGGCACTGCGCCCTTGATCAGCAGCAGTTGCCGTGCAACGTCGATGCGCACGATCTCCAGACCCTGCACCGTCGCGCTGACATCGCCCAGATGGCCTGGCATGCGCTTGCCCGGAAACACACGACCAGGATCTTGCGCCTGACCAATCGAGCCCGGCACATTGTGCGAGCGCGAGTTACCGTGGCTGGCACGATTGGACGAGAAGTTGTGACGTTTGATAACGCCAGAGAACCCCTTGCCGATCGTAGTGCCGGAAACGTCGACGAATTGGCCCGTCTTGAACAGCTCGACCGAGATTCGGCCACCGGCGGCCAGATCGGCCAGTTCGGTTTCCGTGGTGCGAAATTCGCTGATCAACGTACCTGCTTCGACGCCAGCCTTGGCCAGGTGACCGGCCAGCGACTTGTTCACCCGCGATGCACGGCGCTTGCCATAGACCACCTGCACGGCGCAATAGCCGTCGGTCTGCGGCCGCTTCACCTGTGCAATCCGGTTATCGGCAACATCTACTACCGTGACCGGCAACGATGCACCGTCATCGGTAAAAATACGGGTCATGCCGACCTTACGGCCGACGAGTCCGAGTGTCATATTCTGTTCCCTCTTCGAGGTGCCGACTACGATCGGTCGGCCATGCTATCTGGTACTTCCCGGTTGCTACCGACAGGCGCCCTGAAACAATCGGGGCACAAGCCGTCCTGCCTGCTGCTGGTTACTTCAATGCCACATCCACCCCGGCCGGCAAATCGAGCTTCATCAGCGCGTCAACCGTTTTGTCAGTCGGGTCAATAATATCCATCAGGCGCACGTGAGTCCGGATCTCGAATTGATCACGCGAGGTCTTGTTCACGTGCGGACTGCGCAATACGTCGAACCGTTCGATGCGGGTCGGTAGGGGAATCGGCCCCTTTACCACTGCACCGGTGCGTTTCGCCGTGTCGACGATTTCGGCCGCTGACCGGTCGATCAGGCGGTAATCAAACGCCTTGAGGCGTATGCGGATCTTTTCGGTCTTGGTTGCCATCAGGGTCTCACTGAATCACTTTGGCGACGACACCGGCGCCCACGGTCTTGCCACCTTCGCGAATCGCGAAGCGCAGCCCTTGTTCCATTGCGATCGGCTGAATCAGCGTCACCACCAGCTTGATGTTGTCACCCGGCATCACCATCTCGGTGCCCTCGGGCAACTCCACCGCGCCAGTCACGTCCGTCGTACGGAAGTAGAACTGCGGCCGGTAGTTGTTGAAGAACGGCGTGTGACGACCGCCCTCGTCCTTCGACAGCACGTACACCTCGCACTCGAACTTCGTGTGCGGGTTGATCGAGCCAGGTTTGGCCAGCACCTGACCACGCTCCACTTCCTCGCGCTTCGTGCCGCGCAGCAGCACCCCGATGTTGTCCCCCGCCTGCCCCTGATCGAGCAGCTTGCGGAACATTTCCACCCCGGTGCACACCGTCTTGATCGTCGCCTTCAGGCCAACAATCTCGATCTCCTCGCCCACCTTCACAATCCCGCGCTCCACCCGGCCGGTCACCACCGTGCCACGGCCCGAGATCGAGAACACATCTTCCACCGGCATCAGGAACGCACCGTCCACCGCCCGCTCTGGCAGCGGAATGTAGGTATCGAGCGCCTCGGCCAGCTTGTAGATCGAACCCTCGCCAATGTCCGACGTGTCGCCCTCGAGTGCCTTCAGCGCGCTGCCGATGATGATCGGGGTGTCATCACCCGGAAAATCATACTTCGACAGCAACTCGCGCACTTCCATCTCGACCAGCTCAAGCAGCTCGGCGTCATCGACCATGTCGGCCTTGTTCATGTACACGATGATGTACGGAACACCCACCTGACGGGCCAGCAGAATGTGCTCGCGCGTCTGCGGCATCGGGCCATCAGCGGCCGACACCACCAGAATCGCACCGTCCATCTGCGCCGCACCCGTGATCATGTTCTTCACATAGTCAGCGTGCCCCGGGCAATCCACGTGCGCGTAGTGCCGGTTTTGCGTCTCGTATTCCACGTGCGCGGTGTTGATCGTGATGCCCCGTGCCTTTTCCTCAGGCGCCGAGTCAATCTGGTCATAGGCCTTCGCCTCACCACCGAACTTGCGCGACAGGATCGTCGTGATCGCCGCCGTCAGCGTCGTCTTGCCATGATCCACGTGTCCGATCGTCCCCACGTTCACGTGAGGCTTGGTCCGTTCAAATTTGCCTTTGGCCATGAT
>CAIXPL010000036.1 GCA_903921325.1 uncultured Pseudomonadota bacterium | reverse complement strand
TGCCCCAGAGCCCATTCATCCCTGCCAAGCCGTTCGGCCTGGATCGCTTGCACCATGTTTGCACATAAGTCCAATTCCACACTAAACGGCATAGAGCCTTTTTTTCTACCCCGACGCCATTCAGATAAGCGCGTCCCAAATAAAGCTGTCCGGACGAATCCCCGGCATCTGCCGCCTTTTTGTAATTGTTGATGGCAGCAGACTCGTCTTTCGTTACACCGAGGCCTTTTTCGTATAAAACACCGAGCCGCGCAGTTGCAGGCTGAAATCCCTTGGCGGCAGCACGCTCAAAATATTCCTTTGCCATCGCGTAGTCGACGCTCACGGTCAGCCCTCGCTCATAGGCTCGTCCAACTATATATTCGCCGCTTACGTTGCCCTTCCTGGCGGCCTGTTCTGCGTACGTTCGAGCCTTGACCGGGTCGGGTTGGGTGCCCAGTCCCCAAAGATAAAGTGGTGCAAGCGCTGCTTCTGCCGTTGGGTCGCCGAGTAGCGCGGCTTCCTCAAGAAGCAATACCGCCTTCTTCATGTCACGCTGCACGCCCATCCCCATTTGATACATGATGCCAAGCGAAGTAATGGCGGGAGAAAATTTTTCATCGGCCGAGCGTTGAAACCATTTCATCGCTTCGGCATTGCTTTGTTCCACACCCAATCCCTTGAAATAAAGTGCCGCAATTCCATAGAGCGAGCGTGGGTCTTTCTGCCCGATCTCAGAGGCCCACTCCGTGCGCGCGCCCTGATAGTCTTTCCTTTGAAATGACGCCAGTCCTCGACGAAACGCCGAGTTGCTGGTGTTTTCGGACGAAATTGCAACAAGAGAAGTGGTGCGCGGCGCGCTAGTTCCAGCCGACGCGACAGCCACCGGTGGCGTCGGTTTAGATGCACTGGCCAGTTGCGTGATACGTGCGCTGTTTTCCTGAGCGATCTTGCGAACATTATCAACACGCTCGGACGGATTGGGATGCGTGCTAAGAAACACAAAAATGGAATCGCCTTGGCGATTCAGCATCTTTGTCCAAAGCCGACTTGCTCCCTCCGGGTTGTAACCCGCACTAATCATCCACTCAACGCCGAGGGCGTCCGCTTCCCTCTCTTGGTCACGAGAAAACGTCGTGGAAATGGCTCGCGTTCCCAGATCAGCCAAATTCAAGCCGAGGCCTTGGACTTGATATTTCACTTGAAACTTCGACTCAAGTACCGCCCCAAAAATGGCACCTATGAGATTGATTACCGCATCGCGGCTTGCCGATTCTTGGAGGTGGTTTCGCACCAGATGGCCAATTTCATGACCCACTACGGCTGCTAGTTCATCAGTATTGCCATCAGTCAGCTTCAGCATGCCGAGCGTGACGGCCACAATGTTTCGCCCTTCAACATTGGTGGCGAAAGCATTCACCCGCTGGTCACCTTGAATAAGCAGCGTCGTGTCTATCCTGGCAATTGCCTCAATTCGCTCTTTAATTTGCATGAGCGATCGCATTTGGGCGGTAGAGACCGTTGCGACAACCTGCTGGTTTCCATCCAGCAATTTCATATACGGAGCAGATGACTCGGCAAGCTTCTTTGCTTCCCAGTATCCCGATCCGGTGGCAGCTGATGTCAGGCCGGTGTGTAGACTGACAATTATTGCCAGTGCGAATCCAAGCTGTTTCGCCAGCTTGTGGAAATAGTCACCCATAGAGGACCTCCCTTCCTATGGGATTAGGATACCCCCATTGGGAATAATTGGAAGGAGAGGGCAGGTAGGGGCGTCGAATTTCGGCAGCTTAGGTCGCTTCAGAAATCAATCGTTCGAGTTCAAGACATGAATCCAAATAAGACCCGCTGCTCATGCCAATCCACTGGCACCTCGGCCTGTCGGCCACGCACAGCATGCAGGTTCAAATGCCGTGGCTGCCGGCCATCCAGGATCGCCCGGATGATGTTCGGAGCCAGCATGGTCATGCGCAGCACCTCGCACACCCAACCCGTCTCAAGTCGAAAGCGGCGCGCCAGTTCGGTGGCGTTGGCCACCTCCCCGGTATCGATCAGCCGTTGCCAGTAGAACGCCTTGCCGAGGGTGCGGATCAACGGCAGGTCGAATGACGAGGTGGTCTTCACAACCGTGACGCCGGTGGGCGGCACGATCACCTTGCTGCAGTGGCGACGCTTGATCGCCAGCGGCACAAACGTCACCGACCGCCCACCCGTTTCAAATTGGCGCGGTCTACCGGTTGGCGTGATTTCGACGCGGCGTTTGGCCGGCATGTCCTTGGTGGAAGTGCTCATCAGACGGCCTCCGCTTCGCTGGCCATGTCGATGTCATTTGTCGGTGCGCGCTGCTCGGCCACAAACTGGTGACGCTCCAATTCCCGGCTGAACCGTTGCCAACTGTCATCCCGCCAAATGATGTCCAGTCCATCCTCGTGCAATTGGACGCGCTCGATCAGTAGCCGCATGATGCGGTTCTGCTCGATCGGGAACAGGTTCTCCCAAACCTGGCTCATCTGTCGCATGGCGACCAGTACCATCGGCTCGTCCAATTCCTGCCGCTCGCGCAGTGCCATGCTGGCCTGCCACACGCCGACGATCATCTCGGGTTCCTGCAGCGCCTTGTGAACCTGCGCCAACACGGCATTTTCGATTTCCAAAGCTGGCAGCGATCCGATGTTGCCCCGGGTAGGGTCATAGGTCGCACCCGCCGCCTGCCGCTTTTCCAAGTAGGGAACGTAGTACCGATACCGCTTGCCGTTCTTCTTCTGGGTGTAGGTCGGCAACATCCGCTGCCCATCTGGCGCGTACAGCAAACCAGTCAGCAGCGCCGGCTCCTTTTTGTACCTTGTGCGCGGGCCCTGCTTGCGGCGATCAATGATCGCGTGAACAGACGCCCACAACTCCGACGTGATGATCGGATCGTGCTGGCCAGGAAACACCTTGCCCTTGTGAGTCATCTCGCCAAGGTAGAGGCGATTGCGCAGCATCGTGAACAAACGCTGTTGATCGATGATCGTCCCTTCGTGGCGACGCCCGTTCTGCGCGACCCACGCCTTGCTGGTACGCCCCTCGATCTGCAGTTCACGCACCAGTTGGGCCGCCGATCCGGTTTCGGCGTATCGCGCAAAAATGTCCCTGACCATCTGCGCCTCGGGCTCGTTGACGACGAGTTTGCGATCCTTGACGTCATACCCCAGGGGCGGCGTACCACCCATCCACATTCCCTTGGCTTTGCTGGCGGCGATTTTGTCGCGGATCCGCTCGCCTGTGACCTCACGCTCGAACTGGGCAAAGGACAGCAGGATGTTGAGCGTCAATCGCCCCATGCTGGTGGTCGTGTTGAACTGCTGAGTGACGGACACAAACGTGACACCGCGCTCGTCGAACAGGTCGACCATTTTGGCAAAGTCGGACAGCGAGCGTGACAGCCGGTCGATCTTGTAGACCACCACCACGTCGACGCGCCCCTCCTCGACGTCCGCCAGCAACCGCTTGAGCGCGGGTCGATTCGTATTGCCGCCGGAAAACCCGCCATCGTCGTAACCATCGTCGACGGCAATCCAGCCTTCATGGCGTTGGCTGCTGATGAAGGCCAGCGCCGAATCGCGCTGGGCCTCGAGGCTGTTGTATTCCTGATCCAGGCCTTCGTCGGTGGACTTGCGGGTGTAGATGGCACAACGCTTTTTGGTTGTCACCGCCGGCAGCGGCTTCGTCGGCGTTTTCATACCAGTGCCGCCTTTCTTTCACGGCTGGTTGGCTTCAGCCCGAAAAATACCGGGCCGGAATATTGGGTGCCGGTGATGGCGCGTGCCACCGCCGACAGACTTTTGAACGGGCGACCGTCGAGGTCAAATCGGCCGTCGTCCAGTACCCTGACGCGGTAGGTGATGCCGTTGTACTCACGGACCAGCGTTGTGCCGGGCGCAAGTTCGCTTTCGGCGCGGCGCTTGTGGTTGGGGATTTCGCCGGTTTCACCGATCAGTTCCAGTTTGCGCCGGACGTGCGTTGGCAGGCTTCCGAACTCTCGTTCCTGCAGCTTGTACGCGATGCGGCTTTCAAGGTAGGTGCGCTGGTGATGGCCAGGACGGCGGTCAAACAGCTGATCCCACAGTGCCCAGAGGCCTTCCATCGACAAATTTGGCAGCTGCGCAATTTTTGCAATGGCGGTACTTGCGTGTGTTGTCATTCTCGAACTCCTTCTGTGTAAGACGGGTTCGTATTCACGTAAGCGTCCGTACAGCACCGTTCTTGACGGCGGCGTGAGTCTCAGGCAGCCAGCCGCTGCTCGGTAGTATCGGTCTTTTCGGCAGCCAGGTTCCAGGGCAGCAGTTCTGCAACCCGGTTCACCGGATGGTCGGCGATGCGGGTGAGCACTTCGCGCAAGTAGCGCTCCGGATCCAGACCGTTGAGCTTTGCCGTACCGATCAGACTGTACATCGCGGCGGCGCGTTCACCGCCTGCGTCAGAACCGGCGAACAGGTAATTGTTTCGATTATGCGTAGCTCCGCATAATCGAAATTATGCGAAGTCGGCAATTATGCGAACCGAGGCGTCTGGCTTCTGCCGTTCGCCGAGGGTGTCTCCCATTACGGGTCGCATATGGACTTCGCATAAGAAGTCGAGTCTTCTGTTGTGGCAACGCCACTTCAGGAGAACTTTATGGATGTTTTTGATGCATTGACGCCGCTGGCAGCGTGTCGCCTTCGAGCCAGTGTCTTTGGTCAATTTGCCCAGCCTTACTGGGATCGCATGTGCGGTCAAGGGTACGCACGCAGCACGATTCGGCTATACCTCAATTGCCTTGCGCATTTCGCGTACTGGTCGATCCGCAGGAAGTTCGAACTTGCATCTCTCGATCAGCACATCAAGCATTTCATTGAGCAGCACTTGCCCCGCTGTCGGTGCGTCGCTCCTGTTCAACGCACCGCACAATCGGTCAGGTCAGCACTTGGTCATCTCAGAACTACCGTCATTGACGCCGGCGTGCGACTCGACGCTGATCTGATTGGCCCGGCAGACGAGCAACTGCAACGATTCGATCAGTATCTTGTGCGAATGAAGGGATTGGCCACCAGCACCCGTCGCCGCAGGGTGGCGATCGTCAAACCTCTTGCACTCGTCACGAAGGCCGGCGGATTGCCGACCGCCAACCAATTGCGGCTGTTCCTCAACCAGGAGCTCTCACGCGTCAGCCCGGCCAGCGGTGGCGTCACGGCGACTGCTGTGCGCAGCTATCTTCGCTTCCGAGCGTTCGAAGGTGAACGTGTCGAGCAACTGCTGGCGATCGTCGCCTCGCCGGCCAACTGGCGCCTGGCGCCGCTACCTCAGACACTGACCGCGTCCGAGGTCGAGCGTCTGCTCGGTGCTTTCCAATCAACCGTTCCTTCGCATCTGCGCGGATACGCGATCGTGCGATGCTTGGTTGATCTTGGGTTGCGCAGTAGCGAAGTCATAGGCCTTGAGCTAGATCACATCGACTGGGCGGCCGGCACCATACGCATCTGTAAGGCCAAGTCGCGGCGAGTCGACATTCTGCCTCTGCCTCAGACGACGGGGGCAGCCATCGCCGCGTACATTCGCTCAGAACGGCCACAGGCCACGAGCAGGCGGATCTTTGTACGACATGTGGCACCGGTGGAAGAGCCAATCGCCGCTGGTGTCGCCCGGCGAACCGTTCGCGAGGCATATCTGCGTGCGGGCCTGCCGCACACCCGTGTCCATATTCTTCGACACACCTTGGCAGGTCGCCTGCTGAACACTGGTGGCACGCTCAAGGAGGTTGCCGATGTTCTGAGGCATCGCGAACTCGACACCTCACTCATTTATGCCAAGGTGGACTTTGTCCGGTTGAAGGCGGTCGCCATGCCTTGGCCCGGGAGCAAGACATGAGTGCCGGCACCTCCATGATGGCGGCCGTGCATCAGTACCTTGCTGAGCGCCGGCAGTTGGGATTCGCGTTAAACGCAGCAGGCACCGAGCTGATTCGCTTCGCCCGTTACGCCGATGCACGCGGGCACAGTGGTCCGTTGACCCAGCAACTGATCCTCGGCTGGGCTCGGGAACACGTCAACCGTACGAGCGCCGTCACCGCCGCACGTCGGATCGAAATCGCGCGACCCTTCGCCGCGTACTACCGCCAGTTCGAACCGGCTACCGAGATTCCTCCGTCGAACGTGCTTGGTCGCGGGCACCGACGCCTCGTGCCGCACATCTACACGGACCAGGAGGTCGCCCAACTCATTGAGGCAGCGGGCCGCCTAACACCTCTCGACGGGTTACGGCCACTAACTTATTACACGTTGTTCGGCCTCATCGCGGCGGTCGGATTGCGTCTGTCCGAAGCATTGAACCTCACCGTTGGCGACGTCGACGTGGTTGCTGGCTCAATCACGATCCAGAAGACCAAGTTCCGCAAATCACGATGCCTGCCGCTGCACAGCAGCGTGGTTCGGGCGCTGGACTCGTACCGACGATCCCGCGATCGCTGTTATCCCACCGACAGCAGCGCGCCGTTCTTCGTCTCGTCGGCAGGCTCAACTCTGCCAAAGAGAACAGTCGAGAATGTGTTCCGGCGCATGCAACCTGCGTTGGGCTGGCTCCCCCGCGGTGATTACCAATTCCTGCGCATCCAAGACCTGCGCCACACGTTCGCGGTGCGGCGCCTGCAGCGATGGCGTGAAGAGGGCCAGTCCGTCGATCACGCGCTGTTCTGGCTGTGCACATACCTTGGCCACGCCAAGATCTCTGACACGTATTGGTATCTCACGGGCGTCCCGGAGCTGATGAACACCATCGGTGCGAGATTCGAGCGCTTCGCCGCTGTGGGAGGTCGATCATGAGCCACCAAACCGCGCCAACCT
The DNA here is from genome assembly GCA_903921325.1 of uncultured Pseudomonadota bacterium. GTDB lineage: Bacteria > Pseudomonadota > Gammaproteobacteria > Burkholderiales > SG8-39 > CAIXPL01. The sequence goes on along the minus strand of CAIXPL010000036.1, from coordinate 56,637 downwards.
TCGCCGTACTGGTGCAGGAGTTCTTCGGGTCTTACATGCTTCAGCAGCGGTCCTTGAGTCCGCGTACGGTGGCGTCCTATCGCGACACATTCGTGCTGCTGCTGCGCTACTCTGAGCAATCCCACGCACTATCGGCGCACAGCTTCGGACTGGCCGATCTGAACGCGAAGCTCCTCGCCGGTTTTCTGGACCATCTCGAATCCGAGCGCCACAACTCCGTCAGAAGCCGCAACGTGCGGCTCGCGGCTGTGCGATCATTTCTGAAGTTCGCTGCGCGGCGCGATCCCGCCAACCTTGCTGTCATTCAGCAGGCGCTGGCGGTGCCGATGAAACGCTTTGAGCGCCAGATGGTGGGCTTCTTGCCGCGTGAGCAGATGCATGCGGTCATCGACGTCGCGACCGACACTTGGGTTGGACAGAGGGATCGCCTGATGTTCACTCTGATGTTCAACACCGGCGCGCGTGTCTCGGAGATCATCGACGTACGTGTATCTGACGTGGTGCTCGGCCCGAGCAGCAGCATCCGTCTCCACGGCAAGGGGCGCAAGCAGCGCACACTGCCGCTATGGAAGAGCACCGCGCGGGCGACCCGAGACTGGCTGCAGCTCAATCCGCAGCTTCGCGGCGATATGCCGCTGCTGCCAAGGAGAGATGGCCGGCCAATGACGCGGGCAAATGTGGCGCGGCGACTCGCGCGGGCCGTTGAGGCTGCAGCGGCACAATTCCCGGCGCTAAAGAATGCGCGCGTGTCTCCTCACATGGTTCGACATTCGACGGCGATGGGTCTGTTGCAGTCGGGTGTTGATCCTTGCGAGATCGCATTGTGGCTTGGTCATGAAAGCCCATCGACGACTCACATGTACGTCGAGGCAGACCTGGCAATGAAGGAACGAGCGCTCGCACGCTTGAAAGAACCCAAGGTGAAGCAGGCGCGGTACCGACCCCAGAAGGCACTGCTCGAATTCCTGCGATCCCTGTAATTATGTGAACCGCCACGGCTGCACAACACGCGTGCAGTCGTGGGCATCAACACTCGTCGTCAATACAGACTTCACATAAACACAAAGTTCGCATAATTTCGACCAAGGGCCACGGTGCGCAGCGCCCGTTCGGCCGCATTGTTGTCGATCTCGATCGTGCCCTCCTCGGTGTAGCGGGTCAGTGCGCTCCAGCGCTTGAGCACATAGCCGATGGCCGCTGCTAATTCCGATTTCTTCGACACTCGAGCGAGCGTCTCACGCAACCATGCGCGCAGATCATCGAGCACCGGCAGGGCGTGCGCCTGGCGAGCCTGCCGGCGTTCCTCCGGTGAGCGCCCTCGGATGGCCGATTCCACTTCGTAGAGCTGGGCAATGCGTGCCAGGGCCTCGGCTGCAATCGGCGAAGCATTGGCCTGATGCAGATCGTAGAACCCGCGTCTGGCATGCGCCCAGCAGGCCGCTTCCCTGACCCGATTACCCGGGCTGGCATAGAGTTCCTTGAATCCTGCATAGGCATCGGCCTGCAGAACGCCGCGGAATTGAGCCAGATGCGCCTGCGGGTGTTCACCGCGCCGGTTCGGTGAGTACCGGAACAACACCGCCGGTGGATCGGCACTGCCCCACGGTCGATCGTCTCGCACGTAGGTCCATAGTCGGCCGGTCTTCGTTCGACCGCGTCCCGGATCGAGCACCGGTATCGGGGTGTCATCGGCGTGCAGCTTCTTTGCACCGAGCACGTGTCGGGTCAGGGCTTTGATCAATGGGTCCACGAGCCTTGTGCATTCTCCCACCCATTGCGCCATGGTCGAGCGCTCAAGCGAGACGCCCTGGCGTGCGTAGATCTCTGACTGTCGGTACAGCGGCAAGTGGTCGGCGTATTTCGATACCAGAATGTGGGCAAGCAGTCCCGGCCCTGCCACCCCGCGGCTGATCGGGCGCGAGGGCGCCGGGTGCTGCACAATCTTGGCACAGTGCGCGCAGGCGTACTTTGGTCGCACGATGCGAATCACCTTGAAGTGCTCAGGCACATGTTCCAGCATCTCGGCCACGTCCTCGCCGATCACACGCATCTGCGCGCCACAGTCCGGGCAATCGCAATCAGGGATCAACGTCTCGGTCTCGCGCGGCAGGTGATCCGGTAACGGTTCGCGCTTGCGTATGCTGGGCTCAACGCTCGCTTTGCTCTGCACCGTCATGCTGCTTGCAGCGGCCGCTTGCATCTCTTCCAGTTGGAGTTCGAGTTGATCGATCTCCTGGTCCACTCGCTCCGATGAGCGACCGAACTGCATGCGCCGCAACTTTGCGATCACCAGCTTCAGGTGCTCGATGTGCGCGGACTGTGCCACCACCAGTTGCTTCAACTGGTCGACATCATCAGGAATCGCGCGCTTGGTTTCCAGGGCCATGAGCAGGACGGGTGATTCTCATTATTGCCTATGTCTACTTAGACCCAATGACTGCCAATCAGTTCACAACAATGGATCATTTTATGCTGCTAATTCAGGTCGTTGCGTTCGCTTGGGTCGTCGCCAGTCAATGCCCTCCAGAAGCATCGAGAGCTGTGCCGCGCTCAAGGCCACCGAGCCTCGATCGGCCTGCGGCCAGACGAATCGACCACGCTCCAAACGCTTGGTAAACAGGCACAGTCCATCGCCATCGAACCACAGCAACTTCACCAGATCACCGCGTCTGCCACGGAAGGCGAACACATGACCCGAGAACGGATCCTCGCGCAGCGCCATCTGCGCAAGACCCGCCAGGCCATCCATACCCTTTCGCATATCGGTGACGCCAGCGGCCAGCCACACCCGCGTGCCAGCGGGCACCAGCCCGATCATCTCAGACCAGCCATCGCCTTGAGCATCACGGCCAAAGCATGCTCATCGACGCAGCCGCGCACACTGAGTCGGGCACTTCCCACCTGCAACTCGATGGTGCCCAGTGTGGCCAAGTCTTTACCGGTTGATCGCGCACTATCGCTCTGAGCAGAGCTCGCACTCAGGCTGCTCATCGATGCGCCGGCATCATCGAGCACCACCGGAACCAGTCTTGGACGATGCCACGCTTTGCCTTGCTGCGCTTCGGCGACCCAGCGTCTGACCAGATTCGCGTTGAATCCGTAGGCCAGCGCCACCGCAGCCATCGATGCGCCAGGGGCCAGGCACGCCTGCACCACCTTGCGCTTGTGTTCGCGGCTAAAGTATCGCCTGCCGTTGCGCGTCACCGTGATCGGCTCGATTCGCTCTATCGGTTCTCTATCCATGAAGTGTCCACCAAGTTTTTGGTGGACACTATCTTGTGTACTCTGCCTCGATCAGGCAATAAGGGTTCTGGACGGACGCTTACGTATTCACGCGCTGGTCACCACTAAAGCCAAGGCGAACTTCGCGCTCGGTGGTGGCAAGAAGGGGAAAGTTTTTGATGCGTGCACGCACAATCGCTGTGGCCAGCAATTCTGCAATCTCGCGGTGCGGATGCCGGACGCGCACATCGTCGGGGGGGCAGCGAACGGTAGAGGGTGATTCGACTTCTGACATGGGTAGCGCTCCTGATGGAAAACGCTATCCATGCTATTGGCCGACCCTATGCGGAGTAACTCGTTTTATGGGGCTAGTGCGGAGGAATGAGGTGCTGCACTATGAATTTTCACTAGCTGGCGACGGGGAAGCCATCCTGCACGCAATCTAAGGCGGCCAGACCGACGAAATTAAGAGGTGTCCTAAAGCCGAAAACTTCTCCGAATCATTGGCGCGCGGGTCGGGCCCGGAGGAATCTCTAGCAACTTCCGAGGGCGAGGTGTGGCTGGAGGCGACTCGTAGTGCGCGATGAATGCGTGGAAGTTCTCCACAAGCGAATCGAATTCGCTTGGTCCATGTGCGCACCTCTCCCGATGGGTTCTGACGAACTGCGCGCGCGAAATTCGTTGGACGTACGCTCGCCTATCGTCGCTCTCAGGGAAAAGCCACCAAAGGTCGCGCCCGTCGCCGAAGTCAAAGAAAACGTGCGCGCGGCTTCATGCCCAATCCCGTAGCAGCGCACCCGCGGGCGAGGGAATTCGCCGCTTGGACGAAAGCGGATCACGCGATTCGCCAGAGCTCCACGCTCGCGAGAATTGAACTACATCTCTCCCTCTCCTGATTCCATCCACCACCCAAATTAGGCTTTGGTAAAAGGCCTCGCGAGATCGGCGCTCATCAGGTTCAATTTTCGAGTGTTGAAACTCGATGAACCAACCATCATGAGTTTTCACGTCTGAAATGTGTCGTTCACCGTCCTCGGCATGATGGACAATCTCTTGCCAATCAGAGGGGAACTGGTTTTTCCACGCTCGGTGCCACTCAGTTTCGTTCTCCCACCACGGATCGCAAAGTCGACGTCCTTTGTGAGCCCAGTGAGGAACTCGGACTTCTCCGCACCTTGCAACCATCGGTCTTCCGCAGACAGGACACTCGCCTGCAAGATTGGGCTGAGCTTCTTGGCGTTGTTTATTTACGAGGGCAAATTTCACGTTTGGACCCGGTTTGAAGTCGCCTAAATTGGTATACGAGACGTAGTGGCGTTGCTACAAACTTGCTGGCCGCTGAATGAACGTATAGTGGCCAGGCATTTTTGGACGGCTGTTAGCGACAACCTCTCTGACCTGCAATAGGTATCCCGACTCCGCCATCCGGTCCAGCGGGACGTCCAAGTATGACGTTGGCCCAACGCCCACAGGCTGAGGCCCGCACTCAGGCCAAGTTTTGTATAACGCCCTGTATTCCTTTTCCTTGCCGTAAGTGCGGCCGCAGAGGTAGAACGCGCACAATCGGGAGATCCCCTGTAGGACGAATTCACGTCCGTGCTTCTGTCGGATTGTCGTTGTGAGTTCTGCCAGCACTGGTATGGGCTTACCTGGCGTTGGTTCATACAGGATTTTTCTGAAGTTCGGGTTGTTCGCCTTGATATCCAAAGTTAGGCGAACACCGTCTGATTGCGCGAAGGTCCTCCAGAAGTACTCCTCGTCGCTAGTTCCAAGATTTGAATCGGTGAAAGATGCGTAGAACGTCTGCGGCATCAACAATGCTTTGTAGCAAGGCGAACCGCTCGAATCTAGTTCAAGGTATCCACGCAAATCGTGGGTCTTGCAGAATGTTTCGATCTCCCCCTCACCATAGCGATTTTCTATGTTGGTCAGCCGAAAGAGCCCCGTCGAAAGAATGCTCTCGGCCGCCTCGCGCGATGTGTAGTGATAGACACGCGCGACAGAAACCGTTGGCCAAAGATGGTCGGTGATCGCATCAGAGAGGCGGGCAGTCGGCTTTGCAATGTCACTGACGGTCTTGTCGGTGACCGAGAGGTCCTGCTCCGTGATGATCGTGTGGATCCCGTATTTGTGCAGGATCTGATTGATGTCAGTAACAATGTTGCTCATGTTTTTCCGCCACGCATGCCCCCTGTCAACGTACGGGCAACTGTCCCTTGGAGATGAACCGGTCATAGCTATCCTCGGTTTCCTCGTCGTGCCATGACGTGTCCCACGGGCGCGGCTCGGCCGACTCCAATATCAGCAGGCTCAGCACTCGCTCGCGCTCGCTGTAACTGTGCTTGAACTCGCGCAGCTGCATGTGTGGTGCCTCCTCGGGGCACCAGATCGCGGCCGACATTTCAGCGCCTTCCCATTCCTGTGCGACATCGTCGTCAGCCGCCAGAGTTCCTGGCAACGGTTCTTGCGGATCATCCCTGCGATGGATCCTGGCTCGCGTCATCCTGGCCTTCGAGCTTCGGCATTCGTAGTTGAGGAAGCCGTTGTCCCAGCAGACAAGGATTGCACGCTGGTCGGTGAACTGAATGAACCGAATGCACAGCGCCTCAAAGGACACCTCGAATTTATTTGCCAGATCACTCAGGAAGCGCAGGTCGATACGCGAGCCATTGATAGCCTTACCGAAGACATCTCCTGGCATCAGCAGGTTGCTGGCGAACACGTTTGCTTCGCGTTCGATGACGGCGAGCGTGTCGGATCCGGAGTAGACCGCCGCCTTGTTGCAGTTGAACGCGTCGTTGCTGTCCCGGTGAAGGACGAAGTGACCGAGCTCATGCGCCACGGTGAACCGCCGACGCTCAAGCCGGGCGTCCGGGTTGTAGAAGATGCCCCATTCAGAAACATCGACGGGATTACGAACAAGCGCGCCCTCACAACCAGACCACGTTGCCGGCATGGGCGCTTTGATCTCCTTCACACCTTTACCATATGGTGTACTGGGTAGCATCTTGCGAACGAGATCGAGGTCCGTGACCAACGGCACGTCGCCACCGAGGTAGGCTCGCATCCACTTAATGATGTGGGACGCGGCCTTGGAAGGGGTGAGCGCCTCGACGGTCACTATTTTTGTTCCTCGTCCTGCTTGGGTGGAAACATGAGTTTCATGGCGTCCCGGTAGCGCCCCTTTTCCTCTTCGCTCATTCCGGCGTATTCGCGGAAGAACGCGACGTCGGTGGGCGTCGGGTTTTCCATCGCGCCGATGGGTTCACCGAGCAAGTCCTGCACCGTAACGCCTAGCAGTTTGGCAATAGCGTTCAGGCGCTCCGCCGTGGGGCGTTGCCCCTCCCGCATTTCCAGTTCCCAGATGTATGCCTTGGTGCAGCCGACGTCGTCTGCAACCTGCTGGAGGGTCAGCCCCTTGGCCTCCCGGAACTGCCGCAGGCGTATTCCGAATGGGGTTGGCATGGGCACTTTCGTTGATGACTCAGCCTGAAAGTATAGCAAAGAGAGCCATTTACGTGAAGATATGTCCTATTGATTGACAAGCGGAAGTGCGCGGGTAAATGGCGGCGGTATCGTGTGACTTTACTTTTTATCGGTACAGGACTCTTTTGTCGAAACCCAGTCGCCGCCGGCAGCAGCGCCATTTTGACGGTATTGAGCCACCCGACGACAGCATATAAGGATCAAAAAGCATGAAGACTTACGCTGAAGTTCTGCTCAATCTGCCCATCGACGCCACGCTGCGCACCTACCTCGAGCACCAGGGGCTGACCTTGCCCGCCGACTTCAACTGGGCCGACGACACCAATACGACCGCCGCGCTAATCGATGCGATCCAGAGTTTTTCGGACCCGGGCGTGCGCGACAAGATCGTCGCCGGCCTGCAGGTCAGCACGCAACTGGCCCACCCGCGCGGCAAGCAGGCCATGTTCCAGGTCGGATCCCAAAATGGCCCGGCACTGATCGGTTTGATCGCCTGCCTCTCCGATCAGCACCGCGCCTTCTGGCTCTTCGTCCACCACCCGGCGCTCTTCGAGCAGGCAGCCGAAATCGAGTATGTCGACAGTCACGTCCAGCACGCCCAGCAGCACGACCTCGGCACCAAAGTGCCAGTGCGCCGCGACGATGCGTCGATGGCCGGATTCTGCGAGGCTATCAAGACGTTCTACAAACTCGAACTGGGATGTGGGGAAGTTTGTGTTGCGCACATTCTCGATCGCGCGCAGGGCACGCAGCTGGTGACCGTCCACGCCAAGGATCTGGCGATGCTGCGGTTGGAGTTTGAAGGCATGACGCTGACCCGCCGCGTCGGCAGCCCGAACATCCACATGGTTCTCGAATATTCGGAATTGACCGGTGTGGTGCGCACCATCATCCGGGGTGGCGCGAAATTCCACGACATGCTGGCACAGGCGTTCACACGTCATTTGCTCGGCATCGAGGTCGCCGCAACGCGCATCAAACCGCCGACGCTCGATCTCTCGCCCCTCAAACTGGGATTCCAGGTGCCGCAGGCGGCCGCCGACGGGTTTGTCGCGCTGCAGGTCAAGTCCATCACGCTGATGAGTCCGGACACTCATCTCAAGGCGGAATTCACCGCGATGGCCAGCAGCGAGCACCAGTGCGTGACCGAGTTAATTGCCGCCAAACTGCCGCACGACAATCCGCTCGCGCACCACTGGCTCGTCAACGCGGCCAGCATCAATCTCTACTACGCGCCGCCGCCGGGGAAATTGCGGAGTCCGGTTGTGACGGTCGAGGTGACGCGGCGCGGTCGGCTGAATCTGCACAAGTACGACGAAAAACTGCGCGCACAGCTCGAGCGCTATCTGGTGCAGATCGGCATCCTGCAGGAGAAGCAGACTCTGTCCGTGCAGATCGAGGCCAGCGGCGAATCGACTGACCTGGTCAATGAACACGGTGAATGATGCGTTCAGTCAACACCATCGCGTGGACACTCGCGTGCCGGCTATTTGACCAGGAGGGGCCGACGCTCGAATCCACGCTCTCGGAGGTCGAGCGCCGCGGGCTCGCGACGCTGATGGATCTGAAGGCGGCCAAACCACACAAGGTCGACCTGCGATTCGCGCTCTGTCCCTACTGCCAGTTGCTGCGAGGGCCCGTCGTCCAGGGCGTGGCGAGTCTGGAATGCCAATGTCCTGACTGTGGTTCCGTGCCACTGGAACAACAGGACACGCGCAGCTGGATGCTCGAACCAGACTGGCTTATCCGCAAACTGCGCGCTGCATTTGATGTGCCGGCACAGCAAGGTCAAGTTTCAGTGATCAGCGGGATTTGGCGCATCGGCCAACTCGAGGTCCTGATGCTCCAACGATCGTTGCTCGGATGGGCCGGCGGTTCGGTTGCGGAATACGGAATCGAATTGGCTGTAGAGGGCGAAATCAGAGTGGCGGGGATCGGGCCGCGCGATGCTCGCTGAACGGCGAATAGGCCGATCCTGGCCACTCTGATCGAACATTCCAGTGATTGACCAGTCCAGTAGGTTTTCTGTACAATTGATCGCATATCTCCCCAGTCGCTTCGGTGGCTGGGCGCGAAGCCACCTTCGGGTGGCTTCTGCATTTCTGGAGTCCGAATGCGAACAAACGTCTATGTCGACGGCTTCAATCTGTATTACGGCGCGGTCCGTAAGACGCCGTACCGTTGGCTAAATCTCGACGCGCTGTTCAAACTGCTGCTTCCAAAAAATACGATCCAGGACATCAAGTACTTCACTGCGCTTGTTTCAGCACGACCAAACGATCCGACGCAGCCTCAACGGCAGCAACTTTATTTGCGTGCGCTGGGCACCCTTCCATCAGTATCAGTCCACCTCGGGCACTTTCTCGTTCATGAAGTAATGATGCCTCTGGTCGTCGCTCCTGGGCAACCGCAGCAATATGCAAAGGTGATCAAGACAGAGGAAAAGGGCTCGGATGTAAATCTGGCGACTCACCTCCTGCACGATGCGCACATGAATCGATTTGACATTGCCGTCGTGGTGTCCAACGACTCAGATCTCTTGGGCCCCATAAAAATCGTGCGCAACGAACTCGGCAAAAAAGTGGGGGTGCTCAATCCCCAGAAAAATCCGAGCCGCGCCATTCTTCCCCACATTGATTTCATCAAACAGATCCGACACGGCGCACTCCAGGCTGCGCAATTCCCGAATCAACTCACAGACCAGCACGGCGCTTTTTCCAAACCGGCTTCCTGGTAGCGCAGCGCAGAAGCAGGCTTTTGGTGCAATTCCTGGTCGCATTTGCGCTCGATTCCGCACTTAGCTGAAAGGCCGGTCATCGAGGAAGGGAATAGGAGCGCCTGCGCGCCCAAAAGTGATGGGTTGGTTTGCAAATGGTTTAAACTGCACCGTTCATTACCTCGCTTCAGCGAATAGAGCCCAAGCGCGTGACACCGCGGAGATACGACTCAAGCCGCACGGATAAAAATGCGTTCGAGTTACACAACTGGTTGTCGAGGGCGGAATCGAACGGTGGGCCGCAAAATCCCTGGCGGCGCGACACATGCACAAAGTTGGGCGAAATCGGAGGTTTCTCCGCTCATTCAAGTGATTCCGTTAATTCCGCCAGTCTTTATGTAGCTCCCCCAGTCCTCATATAATGGTTGTTTGTAGTTGTTATCGGCCTGCACCGCTGATGTACTCATTTCATTGAAGCGCGGGAATGCGCGGTGAGTCTGCATTGATGCTCCGACTAGCACGGGTCATCTGGCGAGGTCAGTTTTGCCTGGTCTCATATCGTGTGCTGTTGACGCCTGGTAGGGACGGGACCGACATCTTTGTTCCGCCATAGTCGCGGTTTGATAGTACTTTCGCGCGACTGTGTAAGGTCGGGACTTTCACCACCAAGTGCATGCGCCCTGCCGGGCGCACAAAGAAAAATGGCCGCTTGCGCGGCCATTTTCCTCTTTTGCGTCTCGGCGTCTGGAGTCTGTCTTTCGAGAGCTCATCCAGCCCTTGATCCGAGCGCGTACCGGTGTAGTATATCTCAAATGCCTATCCTGAGCAACCTGAGCCCAACTCCTGTAATTGGTGCCCTCTCACACGCCCGGCTTAGCAGCTATAGGCGCTTTTTTGGCACGCTTTCCGATGCGGAGCTTCTCGGCCTATACGCGTGGAACGAGGAATTGTCAGCGAGTCTGTTCAGGACGATTTCCTTGGTGGAAATTGTGCTGCGAAACCAGTTCCATCGCCAGCTCAGCAACAGCTACGGAGTGACCGGAACTGCCGGGTCGCGGGACTGGTATCTGCACGTTCGCCTTACAACGGATTCGAAAAAGAACGTCGACAAGGTGCTGTTTCGTCGGCGCGGCGCGGCTCAGATCCCTCGCACGCCAGTACCTTCGCCCGACGATGTGGTGTCCAAACTCACCTTTGGCTTTTGGCCGCACCTGCTGGACGCCACACATGACACACTCGGTCATCGCGTGCCATGGGGCAACCTGCTAGCGGCCATGTTGCCAGGGCATCGATACACCCTGCCAAGTTACTGGATCCGCCAGAAACACCAAGACGAGTTTTTCGCCAGGCTGGATCTTTGTAATGAGTTGCGCAACCGGATCGCACACCATGAGCCTATCTGGAAGCTTGGCCCCCTACTGCAGGAGGCTCGCGCCCGGCCGGGGTCTGTGCCGGCGATCGTGGCTCTTGCACCGGCGACGCCGGCGGACGCACTGGCGAGGCTGCGACTGCTACACGACAGAATCATTGAGTTGCTTGGCTGGTTGTCTCCTGATCTTTACGCCGCTTACATGGGCAGTGAGACACAAATGCGCACGCTGGCGCTGCTTGATGAGCGAGCGCTGAGGCACTACAAGAACAGGAGAATGCTCGCCCAAGTGGATGTTTCCCGATTCAGAGGTGGCAAAGGCATGCGGCAGTTGATCCGCTATGCCTCACGCAACCGCCAGCCGATGCACCTCACTGAAGGCGGCGCATCGATGGGCCACTGGATTTGCCCTATCCGCTAGGCGCGTGCCAGTGATGTGTTGGCCCGCAAACTTGCGCGAAAAGTTGAAATGTCTCGCAATACTCTGATCGACCCGGCCGCAAGCAAGCCGGTCGCACGTCCGAATACGATTCTTCGCTGCGTATGTCGTTAGGGTGCTCGCACGACCGACTGGCCAAGGAAATGCGATTTGCAATCCACTTGACGGATGTTGGTAAATCTGCCAACATTTGACGCGAAATGAGCAGAAGAGAATGAGACCAACGCGGCCGGTATCCTGGCTCGCGCCTGCGCGAAAAGCCTTTGGGGCGTTTCCCGATGGCGCGCGGCAGATAGTGTCGATGCTTTGAGCGTTGCCGCCGAAGGTGGCATGGCGGGAATCGCCAAGTCGATGAAAGGCCTCGGGTCGGGGGTGTTTGAGGTTGCGTTGCCGTTCCGCGGCAATGCCTTTCGGGTGGTCTATGCGGTGCAGCTTGGCGACGAGCTGTGGGTGGTCCATGCGTTTCAGAAAAAGTCGACGCAAGGCATCAAGACACCGAAACACGAGATCGACTTGATCAAGGACCGGTTGAAGCGACTGAAGGAGATGTTGCGATGAAAAAGGAACCGCTTGAGCTTATCCGCGGGAGCGGAAACATTTATCGGGACTTTGATGTCCCGGATGCCGACGTTCGCCAGTTGAAGGCGATCCTGGCGGCAGAGATCATCAAGGCGCTCGACAAAAAGGAGCTCACAGTAAGAAAGGCGCAGAGCCTCACCGGGATCGATGCCGGAGATTTCTCGCGCGTTCGAAACGCGGATTTCCGGCGCATCAGCGTCGAACGCCTCATGGCGATGATCAACGGGCTCGGCTCGCGTGTTGAAGTGGCGGTGAAGGTGCGTCGATCAGAAGTGAGGCACGCAGCGTTGGAGTCCTGACGCGAATGAACAGGACGCCCGAGGAGGCGAAGAAGCTTGTTGCCGGTCCGCTCGGCCGGCAAATGGAGGTGTTCCCCCTTCGGTTTTGCAAGCCGGCCTATTTTGGTGTCCCGCCGTCGCGCGAACATCCCGTCGTGGTCAACAATGGCACGGCCTCCTTGCTTGATCTACGAGGCGACCTGCTGGCCGTCACCTGTCAACACGTCATCGAAGGCTATCGTCGCAAGCTTGATGAGGACAGGCGCTGCCTGTTCGCGATTGGCAACTGCTATTTTGACCCGCTGGCGCAAATCGTTGCCGAAGATCGCGCGATCGATGTGGCGGTGCTCCGGCTTACGGCAGAGCAGGGGGCCGAGATAACTCGCAAGAGCAATGGAATGGGCGAGGCGTTCTACCAACTTGGTGGATGGCCGCCGTCTGCTGCAAACGTGGATGATTTCGTGACCTTTGGAGGCTTTCCTGGTGATCTGCGCCAGCGCCTCTCATTCGCCGAGCTTAGCTTCGGCAGTTACAGCAGCGGGGCATGCCGCGTGACCGATGTTCATGCGGATTACATTACCTGTAAATTCGAGCGTGAACATTGGGTCCAGAGTTCCGTTGAGCCGGAGCCTGAGAGCCTGGGTGGACTTAGCGGGGGGCCAGTTTTTGCTATCAGGCACAGCCCCGCTGATGTAATCACCTACGAATTCGCGGGCGTGATCTTCCGGATGCATGAATCGACGGAATCACTCTACATTCGCCAGGCGCGCGCAATCCCCATCGGGGTATGAACGGGTGGCGACAGTCATCAGCCAACATTTGCTCAGCCGATACCCGGGTGATTTTCACCGAACGGTGGCCGTCCGCGAATTTGTCGAGCGCGTCTGCCTCAGACATATCGAACTCGGTCTCGCGGACTCCAACTTTGAAAGCAACCTCTGCTCTGGAGACGATGCTCGATATTGGCAACGGCTTTGGCGCCGACGCACATTACCACCCAAGGCGATCTAAACACATGGGAGCAAATCGCGAGGAATACCGGCAAGGCAATGCGATGGGGCCGACTTTCCGGCATTGGCGTCGTGCCAAGATCGGGCGGCGGTTCAGGCTGTTCTTCCGGTTTGACTCCAGTGCCAAGATCATCATCTTTGCCTGGGTCAACGACCAAAGCACCCTTCGTTCGTCAGGTAGCAAGAGCGATCTGTCCGCCGTGTTCCAGAAAATGCTGCAACGCGGATACCCGCCCGATGATTGGGTGGCGCTGGTGTCTGCCAGCAAAGCCGAGTGGAAATGCGATGGGTTGACAGGATGGAGCGCCAGGACTGAGCGAGCCCCCTGTGCCCGCGTGGCTCGCGAGCTTGGTCCATCCATTTAACGAGGCGACCGGAAACCCGATCCGCCAGTGATTCACCCCTGAGCGAAATTAACGAGGCGTGTTTGCAAACGCAGGGGTGTCTGGCTAAGATCGGTGCTCACACTAGAGCAGGCGGGCGATGTCGCGCGAGGCGCGGCATGTGAAGACCTGCCGTCGAGTCGTATCGACCATTTTGAGGAGAAGACATGGCCAGGCACGAACACCGCGTGGTGTCTCTCGCGCTTGCAGCGGCGCTTTTCGCAGGGTCGGCGGCGGCGGAGGTCAGGATCGCTTTCATCGATCCCTTATCAGGCGGGGGCGCGGCGACGGGCATCCTGGCGCAGAAGACGCACCAGTTCTACATCGACACGATCAATGCCGCCGGAGGCATCAACGGCGAAAAGATCGAGCTCATGTCGTTTGACAATAAGGTCAACCCGCAGGAATCGCTCATCCAGCTCAAGAAAGCGATCGACGAAGGCGCGCGATACGTGGTCCAGGGCAACGGCAGCGCGGTGGCGCTCGCGATCACCGAGGCCGTGCTGAAGCACAACGAGCGCAACCCCGGTAAGGAAGTCCTGTTCTTCAACTATGCCGCGGTGGATCCCGATCTCACCAACGACAAATGCAACTTCTGGCACTTCCGCTTTGACGCCGACGCCGACATGAAAATGGCGGCCATGACCAGCGTCATCGCAAAAGACAACAGGATCAAGCGCGTCTACCTCATCAATCAGGACTACTCGTTCGGCAAGGCGGTCGCGGCCGCCGCCACCAAGATGCTGGGTGAAAAGCGCCCCGATATCAAGATCGTTGGCGATGAGCTCCACCCTTTGCAGAAGGTGCAGGATTTCTCGCCCTATGTGGCGAAAATCAAGGCATCGGGCGCTGACACAGTGATCACCGGCAACTGGAGCAACGACATGGTGCTCCTCATCAAGGCCGGGAAGGACGCCGGACTCAAGGTGAACTGGGAAACCTACTATGGCGGCACCGCGGGGTCCGTGACTGCCATCGGCGAGGCCGGCGTCGATACGCTGAAGCAGGTGTCGGAATGGCACAAGAACGCCACGCCCGAGCTCGACGCCACGGTAGCCGCCTTCGACAAGCGCTATCCGGGCAAGGAGAACGAGTACTCGTACTGGCGCGCCAAGACGATGTGGGAGATGTTTGCCGCCGCGGCCAAAAAAGCACAATCCAACGATCCGGTGAAGGTGGCGAGGGCGATCGAAGGCATGAAGATGCAGACTTCGCTCGGTGAGGTCGAAATGCGCGCCGACAATCACCAGATCCTGCAGCCGCTCTATGTCTCGACACTGGCGAAGGCACCGAAATACGACGTCGAGGGCTCGGGCCTGGGCTGGAAGAGTGACGCCAAGGTCGAGGGCAAGGACACCGCCCTCGCGACGAGCTGCAAGATGGAGCGGCCGCGCTGACGCGCATCGCCACAAGCCCGAACGCGACTTTGGTGATCGCAATGGCGGCGGTCGCAATGGCGGTGGTCGCCACGGTGGTGGTGGCAACAAGGTGCCGATGATGGCCCACGCGTACGATTGCCAACGCCCTGGGGCGCGGTTTTCCCGCGGCAGCGCGTAGAACGATGCTCGAACTCGCCACTTTTTCGCTCCTGAACGGCATCGTCTACGGCCTGCTGCTGTTCATGCTCACCAGCGGCCTCACGCTGATCTTCAGCATGATGGGCGTGCTCAATTTCGCGCATGCGAGCGTGTTCATGCTGGGTGCGTACCTGTCCTATCAGGTGGGACTGTGGGTGGGTTTCTGGCCCGCTCTGGTCATCGCGCCGCTGCTGTGCGGTCTCGTCGGCGCCGGCATCGAGCGCTATGGCCTGCGCTACGTCCACAAGAGCGGGCACGTCGCCGAGATTCTGTTCACATTCGGGCTCTCCTACCTGATTGAAGAGCTGGTCACGATGATCTGGGGCCGCAACGCGGTGGCGAACAACGTTCCGGCGGCCGTCGATTTTCCGCTCTTCACGTTGTTTGGCAGCACCTTTCCAGCCTACAAGGGACTGATGATGGTGATTTCGGTCTCGATGCTGGTCTTTCTGTGGCTTGCGCTCAAGCGGACCCGAATGGGTCTTGTGATCCAGGCCGCCCTTTCGCATCCAAGCATGGCGAGCGCGCTCGGTCACGACGTCCCCGGTGTCTTCATGCTGGTGTTCGCGATCGGCAGCGGCCTTGCCGGGTTGGCCGGTGTGATCGGCGGATTCATGCTGCTCACGCAGCCAACCCTGGCGCACGCCGTGGGACCGATCGTCTTCGTGATCGTTGTCGTCGGCGGTCTGGGCTCGCTCGCCGGCGCCTTCATCGCCTCGATGTTGATTGGCATCCTGCAAACGTTTGCGGTCGCCATCGACTATTCGCTGGTCGACCTGCTACGCGCGCTGGGCTTTGTCATCACCCGTTCGACGCCGAGCTACGAGTTCCTCTCGATCAAGGTCGCGACCGTGGCCCCGACCGTGCCCTACCTGCTGCTCGTGCTCTTTCTCATCGTGCGCCCGCGCGGGTTTCTCGGCAAGCGGGATGTATGAGCAACACCCGGCGACCGCTCAATGCGCTGAAAATTGGGACGGTGGCCCTCGTGGCGCTTGCCTTGTTGCCGCACGTCCCCGGACTTGGCAGTGACTTTGGGCGCTCGCTGCTCAGCCAGATGGGCATCGCGGTGGTGTTCGCGCTGTCCTACAACGTGCTGTTCGGTCAGACCGGCCTCTTGTCATTCGGCCATGCCGTGTTCTTCGGCCTGGGTGGCTACGTCGCGATCCACGTCATGCGCGCGATCAACCACGGACTTCCGCTCCCGATGCCGCTCGTTCCGCTGGCAGGCGCAGCCGGCGGCTTGCTCTGTGGCCTGCTTCTTGGCGCAGCGATGACGCGGCGGGCCGGCACGATCTTCGCGCTGATCTCGCTCGGCGTCGGGGAGCTGGTGTATGCCGCGATGTTCATGCTGCCGGGCTATTTCGGCGGCGAGGAAGGCATTACCGCGAGCCGCACCAAGGGGTTTGCGCTCTTCGGCCTCGATCTCGGGTCGCAGCTCGCGGTCTACTATCTCATCGCGGCGTGGGTTCTCATCGCGGCAGGGCTCATGCAGGCGTTCGCACGCACACCGGTGGGGCGAATGTGCTTCGCGGTGCGGGACAACGCCGAACGCGCAGAGTTCGTCGGTTATGACACGCACGGTGTGCGCTGCATTGCGTTCGCGGTCGGTGCCCTGTTCGCAGGACTGGCGGGTGGTTTGCATGCGATCAACTATGAGATCGTCTCGGCCGACGCGGTCAGCGCGCAGCGCTCGGGTACCGTGCTCTTGATGGCCTACATTGGTGGCGCGGGCCACTTTGCCGGACCGATCCTCGGCGCGGTGACGCTCACCTGGCTGCAGACGAGTCTGAGCGGCTACACCAGTGCGTGGCTCCTGTACCTCGGACTGTTCTTCGTGTTGACCATCCGGTTCGCACCTGGGGGCCTCGCCGGCCTCATTCTGATGCACGGCCCGATCTTTCACACCCGGTCGTTTCGCCGCGTGCTCGCGTCCTACGGCATTGCGCTGGTGCCTACCCTTGTCATGGCGTGCGGCGCCGTGCTGCTGATCGAGATGAGCTATCGGCTGTCGACGCAGCCTGAGCTCGGTAGCCGCATGCGCCTGCTGGGCATCGCAGTCGATGCCGCCAGCGTGTGGCCGTGGCTCGCGGCGGTGCTGATGCTGGCGGGCGGCTTCCTTGGCTTTCGCGGTACCTGGCCTCGTGTGGCATCGGCCTGGGAACGCGCGAGTGAAGAGGCAGGCGCGCACCGCGCGGTGGAGGCGTCATGAACATTGCGCTTTCGCTGCATGACCTCCACAAGAGCTTCGGCGCGACACCGATCATCCGGGGCGTTTCGCTCGATGTGCGCGAGGGCGAGCGTCACGCGATCATCGGCCCGAACGGGGCGGGCAAGTCGACGCTCTTCAATCTCATCAGCGGGCGCACCGCACCGACCAGCGGCACGATGGCGCTGCACGGCGCGCGCATCGATGGCTTGCCGCCGTACCAGATCAACCGGCGCGGCCTTGCGCGCAGCTTCCAGGTCACGAACCTGTTTCCGCGTCTTACCGTGTTCGAGAACATCCGCTGCAGCCTGCTGTGGTCGCTCGGGTACAGGTACAACTTCTGGCGCAGGACCGATGCGCTCGCCGATGCCACCGAGCGCACCGAGGCCACGCTCGAACGCATCCAGATGACCGCGCACCGCGACACGCCCGCCGGTGTGCTTACCTACGCCGAGCAGCGAGCGCTCGAGATCGGCATCACGATCGCCGGTGACGCGAACGTGATACTGCTCGATGAGCCCACTGCCGGGATGAGTCGCAGCGAAACCGACAGCGCGGTCGCGCTCATCCGCTCCGTGACGCAGGATCGCACGCTGCTGATCGTGGAGCACGACATGGGCGTCGTGTTCGATCTCGCCGACCGGATCTCGGTGCTGGTCTACGGCAAGCTGATCGCCACCGACACGCCCGCGGCCATCCGTGCCAACGAAGAGGTCCAGGCTGCGTATCTCGGAGCGGCACATGCTTGAGGTGCGCGACCTGCATGCCTATTACGGAAAGAGCCATATCCTGCAGGGCGTGTCTTTCCGGGTTGGGGCAGGAGAAATCGTGAGCCTCATCGGCCGCAATGGCGCGGGACGCTCGACCACGGTCAAGACGATCATGGGCGAGGTCGCACCGGTCGGTGCGATCGAATTCAAGGGCGAACGCATCGACGGCCTCGCGCCGCATTTGATCGCGCGCAGGGGACTTGGCTATGTTCCTGAGAATCGCGACATCTTTCCCACGCTCACGGTGCGCGAAAACCTTGCGCTCGGCGTGAAGCCGGGGCAGCAGGGCGGGCGCTGGTCGCTCGAGGACATGTTCACGCTCTTTCCGAATTTGCGCGATCGCGCGGACACGCCCGGCGGAGTGCTCTCCGGTGGCGAGCAGCAGATGCTGTCGATCTGCCGCACGCTGATGGGCGATCCCGAGCTCATCATGATCGATGAGCCCACCGAGGGCCTCGCCCCGCAGGTCATCGCGCGGGTAAGCGACCTGCTCGAGACCATCGCGGCGCGCGGGGTGGCCATCCTTCTGATCGAGCAGAAGCTCACCATAGCGCTCGAAATTTCACACCGGGTCTATGTCATGGGCCATGGCCGGATCGTGTTCGACGGTACTGCGCAGCAGCTGCGCGATAACGCGGCGGTCAGGCGCGAATGGCTCGAAGTGTAAGGACAAGCTAGCCGCCGGGTGGCGAAAGAGGCGATCATCGTTTCGAGTGCGTGAATCGCTCGAGGTGGTGATTCGCGTCACCGCACAGCTGCGCGATCATCGTCAGGCGGCGAAACGTATGGCTGATCTTGAGCTCGTCGCTCATGCCCATGCCGCCATGCAGCTGGACCGACTCCTGGCTGACATGGCGCGCTGCCTCGGCGACCTTGACTTTGGCGGCGGACACCATGCGCTTGCGCTTGACTTCATCACGCTCGGAATCAACACTCGTGCAGGCAAGCCAGGCCATCGACTTGACCTGCTCGTGGCTGATCACCATGTCGACCATGCGGTGCTGCAGCGCCTGGAACGACCCGATCGGTGCACCGAACTGCCGCCGGGTCTTGAGATAGTCGAGCGTGGCCGCATTGGCCGAGGCAATGGCGCCGACGGCTTCGGCGCACAGGAGCGCGGTCGCGTAGTCGACTACTGATTCGATCAGCGGCAGCGCCGAGCCTGCCGATCCCACCAGGGCTTCGGCAGCGACCTGCACGCCGGCGAGCGACAGGTCAGCGATCCGCAAACCATCCAGTGTACGCGAGCTGCGCATCGTGACCCCGTTCGCCCGCGGATCGATGAGAAACAGGCTGATGCCAGTGGGGTCGCGAACTTGCCCCGACGTACGAGCCGACACGACGAGAAGGTCGGCGCACGAGCCGTGCACGATTGCGCACTTTTGGCCGTCGATGACGTAGCCGCCGCCGCTCGCGCGGGCGAGCGTCGAGACCTCCGCGAGGTCGTATCGCGCGCCGGGCTCGGTCTGGGCGAACGCGAGCCGCAGAGTGCCCTCAACGACACGGGGCAGGATAGTCTCCCGTTGCGCGGTGGTGCCGCCGCGAGCGACGAGCTGAGCGGCCGTCACCGTCGCCAGGTAGGGTTCGACGACGAGTGCCTCACCGAATGCTTCCAGAACTGGCGCGCAGGCGAGCGCCCCCCCGCCGAAGCCGCCATGCTCGAGGACAATACCAAGCCCGAGCAGACCCAGGTCGGCGAATGCCTTCCATACGCTCGCGCTGTATCCCGTGGTGGAGGTGACGATTTCGCGCCGTGCTTCGAACCCGTAGTCATGGGCGAGCAGTCGCCGGACTGAGTCGGCGAGCAGGCTCTGCTCTTCGTCGCAGGCGAATTTCACGAGGGCAGTCCAAGCATCTGCTTGGCGATGATGTTGCGCTGGATTTCGTTTGACCCGGCGTAGATCGTCGTCTTGCGGTAGTTGCAGTAGCGGCGCGCGAGTGCCCCCGTGATGTCGTCTGCAGCGGCGGTGTCATCCGCGGACGCGATCGCCTGCATCGATGGACCGGCCGCCTGCATCATGAGTTCGGTCAGCGTCTGCTGAATCTCGGTTCCTTTGATCTTGAGGATCGAGGCCTCCGCGCCGTTTGAGCGTCCGCTGATGATGGCCTCGAGGAAGCGCAGGTTGGTGATCGACAGGGCGAGCAGCTCGATCTCGAGGCGGGCAACCTGGTCGCAAAAGCGCGGATCGTCGCTCAATGGGCGGCCATCCTTGCGTTGTCGCGCGGCGTAGGCCTTCAGCGTCTCGAACTCGCGCATCGAGGTCCCGAGGCGCGCGGTATTCGTCCGCTCGTGCCCCAGCAGATACTTGGCGACGGTCCAGCCCTTGCCTTCCTCGTGCACCCGGTTGGCGACCGGCACTTTGACCTCATCGAAGAACACTTCATTGACCTCGTGGCCGCCGTCCATGAGCACCAGCGGTCGCACGGTGATGCCGGGGCTCTTCATGTCAACGAGCAGGAACGAGATGCCGTCCTGCCGGCGATCGGATTCCGCGCCCGTGCGCACGAGGCAGAAGATCCAGTCCGCCATGTGGGCGAACGTGGTCCAGATCTTCTGGCCGTTCAGCACATAGTGATCGCCCTTGCGGACCGCCGCCATGCGCAGGGACGCGAGGTCGGAGCCAGACCCTGGCTCGGAATACCCCTGGCACCAGAAATCGTCACCGCGATAGATGCGCGGCAGGAAGTGCTGCTTCTGCGCAGCGGAGCCGAATTTGATCAGAACCGGGCCGCACATCAGTAGACCGAACGGCACGATCGGCGGCGCGCCGGCATAACCGCATTCTTCCTCGAAAATATGACGCTGCATGATGCTCCAGCCCGTTCCGCCCCACTCGGTCGGCCAGGCTGGCGCGACCCAACCTTTGGCGGCTAGAATGCGCTGCCAGCGCAGGTAGTCGTCGCGGACAAGTGACCGATAGTGGGTTACCTTGTCACGCAGGTCGGCGGGCAAGTTGGCGCGCAGCCAAGTGCGCACGAGGTCGCGGAAGGCGAGCTCGTCGGGGGAGTAGTCAAGGTCCATCGTAGGTCCAGAACAATGCGGCTAGCATAACGCGACATGGGCGAATCGGGCGAATCGGGTAAATGGCCGCCGTGGAGGGCGACCTCACCGCGCGACAGGCGAGCGTTGCCGTGACTGTGTCCGATATCCCTGGCATCTCCGGACTCGCCGGGCAGTCGTTCACGACGTTCGCCGATCTTGTGGCAACGCACGCGACGTGCCGTCCGCGCCACGTCGCACTCACGTGTGACGAACGGTCGATCGACTATGCCGAGTTCGATGCCCGCATAGACCGTGTCGCCGCGGCCCTGCAGCGCGATGGCATCGGGCTCGGCGACGCGGTGGCCATCTGTGCGGCGAATTCGATCGAATACGTCGTGGTGTTTCTCGCAGCCTTGCGCGCGGGTGCCGCGGTGGCGCCGGTACCGCAATCCGCGGCGCCCGCTGCGCTGGCGGCGATGGTCGCCGACACCGGTGCGCGCCACCTGTTCGTGGATTCAGGCGTGGCGCGTGCGCTCGAGTCCGTGCAACCGCCGATCGCGGTGCGCCTGATTGCGCTCGACGAGAGCGACACCGGGCTGGGGCTGCACGATTGGCTGGGTCCCGAACGATCAGCGCCCACGGTCGTCGCCATCGCCCCGGATGCGCCATTCAACATCATTTATTCATCGGGCACCACCGGCGTCCCGAAGGGGATCGTGCAGCCCCACAGGATGCGCTGGACGCAGATTGCGCGCGCTGTGCGCTTCGGCTACGGACCTGAGGCTGTGACCTTGATCTCGACGCCGCTGCATTCCAATACCACGCTCGCCTCGATCCTTCCCGCGCTCGCCCTGGGCGGCACTGTGGTCCTGATGGCCCGATTCGACGTCGGCCGCTATCTCGCGCTGGCCGAGCAGCACCGGGTCACGCACACGATGCTCGTGCCGGTGCAATACCAGCGCATCATGGCGTTCGAGGAATTCGACCGGTTCGACCTGTCCGCGTATCGCGCCAAGTTCTGCACGAGTGCGCCGTTCCCGGCAGCGCTCAAGCGTGAGGTGCTCGAGCGCTGGCCGGGCGGGCTCGTCGAGTTATACGGCATGACCGAAGGCGGCGGCACGTGCGTGCTGCTCGGGCACGAGCGGCCCGACAAGCTGCACACGGTCGGCGTGCCCGCGCCGCTGTGCGACATGCGCATCATCGACGAGCAGGGGCAGGAGTGCGCGCCTGGTGTGATGGGTGAAGTCGTAGGCCATTCGATGGCGATGATGACCGGTTATCACCGGCTTCCGGCATTGACCGCGGCTGCCGAATGGTACGACCGCGACGGCAAGCGCTTCATTCGCACCGGTGACATCGGCCGCTTCGACGAAGACGGCTTCCTCGTCCTCATGGACCGTCGCAAGGACATGATCATTTCAGGCGGATTCAACGTCTATCCGAGCGACCTCGAGAGTGTCCTGCGCGAGCACCCTGACGTGCTCGAGGTCGCTGTGGTCGGCGTCGCGTCCGCGCGATGGGGCGAGACGCCGGTCGCGTTCGCCGTTCCGCGCGCCAATGTGATCATCGACGCCGACGCATTGCGCGAATGGGCGAACGCTCGACTGGGAAAACTGCAGCGCCTGCACGCGGTGATGGTGATTGCGAGCCTGCCGCGCAGTCACATCGGCAAAGTGCTCAAGCGCGAGCTGCGCAATACCTACGATCGGGCAGAGCAGCGCCGCTGAGCGGCCTCATTCTCACGCCGCGTCGCCGCTCGTTCAGAACGAAACGGCAAGCCCGAGGGCGGCGCCGCGGACGTTATCGCCGAAGGACAGGCGAAACACGAGGCGCGTGCGCGTGATGTACATATCGTGCGCGCTGGTGTCGAATTCGACGCCGGCGCCGATTGAACTCAGATAATTGAATCCCAGCAGCCCACGCTGGTCACCGAAGTAGGTGGTGTGAGCGCCTTCCAGAACATAGCGCAGCGGGCCATCGAAGGCGGTGAGGCCGGTCGGGGCTCGCCAGCGCGCGTAGAGGCTCGTGGTCTGCGCGTCAGCCGAGCCCTGGATGCTCGAACCGGCAAATGACTGCAGGCGGATATCGGTATAGCGCCATTCGATATCGATGTCGTGATCCGGACGCCTGACTTCGTAATCGAGCATCGCGGAGCCGCCCACCCCGTAGGCGTTCATCTGACCGCCGTTGAGAAAATTGATGGCAGCGCCAGTTTTCCAGGCGAGGTAGCGTGATGCCAAAGACAGGTCGCTTGCCACCTCGCCCACGCTCACGTTGAATATCGGTCGAAACACCAGGTTCTCAGCCACGGGAAAATCCCAGCCGATGCCACCGGTGAATCCAAGATTGTTCCATTTCGCCGGGATCGACCGCGTGTCATTGCCATTCGAGGCAACGAAGTTCGGGTCGTACCGCATGTAGCCAACGCCGCCTTCCAGGTAGATCGGGATGTCCGTACTCACCGTACCGCCACCGGCGAACTGCGTCATGTAGATATCGTTTTTGTCGCTGCCCGACTTGCTGACCGATAGAAAACTGCTCGTCAGATCAGGGACGACCGAGTACGCCAGCAGTGCGAGCGCAGCATTTGCCCGCCTGGTGAGTGTCTCGACCGGGATCTGATAGTTCTGTGCGCTTACCGGCAACGCGGTAAAGCCAAGCAGAATGGCAGCGACCAGGAAGTAGAAACGTCGGTGCAAGTTCGCCAACATCCGATGAGCTCATGTGAGTTTTACTCTACCCTAGCGCGGCCAGCGGCGCCACCGACAGCGCCCTGCAATGAGGTGTGATCCTCGCACATAGGTCGCCCCCGCAATGACGATGCTTCATTGGCGTAGCGCACCTAGGTGTCTGACGACGCCAGATCTTGCGCGACTGATCGCCAGCGCACAGACCGCGCCGGTCGAACCTTCCATGCTCGCGCCATCACCCTGATCGGCTTCGGTCGGGATCACTGCGACCGTGCGAGGAACACCATGACCGACGATGATCTTCCCTTCTATGTATTCAACACCCATGTCGAGGCCGAAGAGGCGATTCAGACGCTCAGTCGCTCCGGATTCGATGTGAAAAAACTCTCGCTCGTTGGCAAGGGCTATCACACCGAGGAGCATCCCCTTGGCTTCTATACGCTGGGCGACCGGGTCAAATCCTGGGGCGGTGTCGGTGCCTTCTGGGGGGGCATCTGGGGTCTGTTGCTTGCGCCGGCCGTCTTCTTCATTCCCGGCATTGGTCTGCTTGCGATGGCCGGACCGGTGGTGTCAACGCTGGTCGGCGTGCTCGAAGGGGCTGTGGTTATCGGTGGTGTCTCTGCCATCGGTGCTGCGCTCACGCAGCTCGGTGCACCGAAGGAGGCAGCGATCAAGTACGAAATCGCACTCAAGGTCGACAAATATGTGTTGATGGTCCACGGCACCGAAGAAGATGCCGCCAGAGTGCGCTCGGTCCTCGGTGCCAGGAAGGCACTGGCGGTCGCCTGAGTCTGAATATGCAGTCGATGGATCATTCCGTCTTTGGCTCGATCGAACTGGGTCTTCTGGGCATTGCTGGCGCGGTATTCATCAGTTGCTTCTTTGCCCGCCTCAGGGCCTACCGCTCCTTGCTGCTCGGAGCGGCGCTGTTGCTGGTGCTCACCGCACTCATCCCGCGGCCGGATAATCTGATTGGGCGTTATCTCTTTTCCAGCAGCATCGGCAAGCCTCGCCTGCCATCGGAACTGTTCGGGATTGTCTGGTGGATACTCGGAGCGTGGTTGGTGTCGAGTGTCCTCGACCTGATCCTGCGTCGAACGATGTTTCCAGATGACAACGAACCCCACGCCAAACGGCTGTTCGCTGATCTCGCCACTGTGCTCGTCTATGTGGTCGCAATGGCCGGCATCATGGACACGGTCTTCAAGCAGCCGCTTTCGGCGTTACTGGCAACCTCCGGGGTGCTTGCAATCGTGCTGGGTCTGGCCCTGCAGACGACCCTCGCGGACGTCTTCTCGGGTTTGGCCATCAATATCGAGCGTCCGTTTGGCGCAGGTGACTGGATCACGCTCAATGGCGGCGTCGAAGGGCAGGTTATCCAGATCAACTGGCGCGCCACCCACCTGAAGACGAGCGCCAACGAAATGACGGTGATACCCAATAGCGTGGTCGCCAAGGCCACGGTGACCAATCACCGCCGACTGAACGATCCGCAGATCCGCACGATTGACGTCACAGTGGATCATTCGATTGCAGTCAAGCAGGTGCTACAGGCATTGGAGGCCGCCGCGTCAGCCACGACCGGGACAACAGCCGGATTCGCGCCGTTTGCCCGAGCGACCGGATTCTCTGACGGGTTGATCTGCTATCGGCTCTCGTTCGGTGTTGATCATTTCACACTGGCACAGGCGAATCTGTCGGCTGTCATCGAGCAAGTCAGTGCCGAGTTCACGCGTCTTGGTATTCCGATCGGCTCACTGGCAATGGAAGTGCGCTTGAGCGTACCGGGCGCCACGCCTGCTAACGCTGGATCAACGGTATCGACCGCACTGTGCGTCAGCCCTGCATTGATCGCACCCGCAGGCAAATGGGTCGATCCGGAATCAACCGGACGGACAACTAGATTCCTCGACCCTGAATCAGGCGCACCAGGAACACGATCACCGCAATGACCAGCAGCGCATGGATAAACCCACCCAGGGTATAGGACGTCACGATGCCGAGCAGCCATAAGACAATCAAGACGACGGCGACGGTATAGAGCATGGCAGTTCCCCTTTAGTCAGCGCCAGAGCGTGCGCGAACGCTCGAAGGGCGTCTGTGCGGCACGGCACATACAACTGACTGCGCATGCACTTCGTAGCGGCAGCAAGGCCGCTGATGCTGCGTGCGCCATTGGGCCGATTGTGCAAATGCCGGGCATTTGCTGCTGTGTGCGCTGCCAAACGGTGAAGCGCGCGCAAACCGCGCAGATTGCAGTGGTCCGCCCGGCCGTGGCTCATCACAGCCGATCGATGAAGACCCATCCGTCGCTACCTGCGAGGTCGTGTCGACCCAATGCCTAAAGCCCGCTCGCCAATGCGCAAAGCAGAAAACCACCTGATCGAATCGCTGCCCCGTGAGGATCGCCGTCAGTTGCAGTTGCTGTGCGAGTCGGTCGAACTGAACGTCGGTGACCCGCTCTACGCGCCAAACCGACCGGTTCGCTATGTCTATTTCCCGATCGAGAGTTTCATATCGCTGGCCATCGAGGCCGCTGGACATCCGGGGCTCGAGGTGGGCATGGTTGGACGCGAAGGCATTCTCGGCGGGCACCTGGCACTGGGCCTGGCGGCGCAACCATTGTGCGCATCGGTCCAAGGATCGGGTAGCGCGTGGCGGATCAGGGCGACCGCCTTTCGCCGTGAATTGGTGCGCAGCCCGGCGTTGCGCGATCGTGTAGGGCGTTACCTGTATTTACGCATGGGGCAGATGGCCCGCGCGCTCTTTTGCATGCGCTTTCACCAGACGGGTCCTCGCCTCGCCCGCTGGTTGCTGATGAGCCAGGACCGCGCCCATTCCGTCCACTTGCTGGTCACCCATGAGTGCCTGTCAGCAATGCTGGGGGTACGCCGCGTCGGAATCACCGTGTCGGCCAGTACCTATCAACGCGAAGGCTTGATCCGCTATCGGCGCGGCGCACTCACCGTACTTGACCGCGCCGGTCTGGAGCGCGCCGCCTGTTGTTGTTATGCCGCGGACTGCAACGCCTATTCGGCGGTGCTCGCGTGAAAGGCAGTCGCGCAATGCCCGCACGCACCAGAGCGATACGGACAGGCGCCGAACGCGCACGCATGCTGCAACGTGATCGCGATGATCGACGCAACCTGCCGCAAGAACGATTTGACATCAATTGGGAGCCTTTAGCATGCTGAGATCGATGAGTGAACTGGCGAACTATTCGGTGCGCACCGATGAGCGCGAGATTGGCCGCATCAAGCAGATTCTGGTCGATGATCAGACACTCGGCATACGCTACCTGGTGGTGGACACGAGCACCTGGTGGGTCGGCCCCAATCTGCTCGTGGCACCCCAGTGGATCAGTGATATCGACTGGTACGGCAAGACGATTTACATCGATATGTCCCGCCACATCGTGGCCAGACCCGCGAGCGCCGAGACCTCACCGCGTCGCGATGGCGCCCGCCGCATTCTGCAGAGCCGTAGAACAGAAAGCTACGTGAAGCCGATCGCGCCATCAGACTTCACTGCGAACTCCGCTCAGGCCTGATGGCAGGACTGGTCTGTGCGCAGCCGTACACAGCGCGAGAGTGAGACTGATTCGTGCAGCATTCGCGCGGATCGCCTGCATCGCTTAGGTACGCGATCGCACAGACTGCCAGGGCGTCTCACGTTAAAAGATGATCAGTGCAAGCCTACACTGCCATCACCGGATAAAACGCCATGGAACTCCTGAACCGATCGATCTCGCCAAGCCCGCTATGGAGTACCGTTTCACTGGGGGGCGCAGCCAGCTTGACGCCACGCGAACTGTCCGCGCTCTCCGAACATCTGCATGTGTGCACGGGATTGTGCGGGCGTCTGTTTGCAGTGCGCTGCACGGTCGACTCGGTGCGCGGATTCATTGCCGCCCGTCTGGTGACCACGCTTCTCGCGCTGCTCGCCCTGTGCGCAGTTGCCGCGCTACTCGCCTAGCGCATGTCGGCTCTGGGGTGGCAGCAGCGCGTACCGAGGGCGCCCAAGGGTCTTTGTAACATGCTGGCGGTCGGCAAGGGTGCGGTCCAACCGCCCATCCGTGCTGAGCTGTTCGGTGCGCAGCGGTTCGCTGAACACGGGCGCAGTCTGGGTCAGACTCATCGCGCCGGTGCTGCGGATCTGGGCACGGCAACGTTTTTCCCGCGACTGCAGAGCAACATCCGGGTGCTGCGCAGTGCCTTCGGCTACATTGGCGCGCAGTCGGCGGCAGGCTATGACATCAGCCCGGCGGGTGAATGGTTGCTCGACAACTTTCACCTGGTCGAGGACCAGCTCAAAGAGGTCCACGAGGGGCTGCCGCGCCGCTACTTCCTGACGCTGCCCGTGCTGCTCGACCGGCCGCTGGCAGGCTTGCCGCGCGTATACGGCGTGGCCTGGGCCTTTGTCGCTCACACAGACTCGGCGTTCGATGAAGACCTGCTGGTGCAGTTTCTCATTGCCTACCAGGAAAGTCGCTCGCTCAACCTGGGCGAACTATGGGCCCTGCCCACAACCTTGCGGGTTGTGCTCATTGAGAACTTGCGTCGTCTGGCCGAGCGGGTCGCGGCGAATTCGGCGGCGCTCGAACTGGCCAACCTCTGCTGCGATCGCATCGAGTCCTATCGCATTGGCGAACTGACCGAGATGGCTGAACTGCTGGGTAAACGCGGTGTTCTTGGCGTATTCCTGGTGCAGTGCGCCGAACGCGCCCTGGATAACGCGGCCGTGGCGGGCGCGCGATTCAGCGACGCGCAGCAACTCTGGCTCAGTCGGGCGCTGCCTGACCCGGGGGCAGCGCGGGCACGCCAGAATGCCGAGGATGCGGCCGATAACCTGAGCGTCAGCAACGCCCTTGTTTCGCTGCGTGCGATCGCCGATGCCGACTGGCCAGGCATCGTGGCGCGCACCAGCGGGCTGATGCGGATCATGCTCGCCTCGAGCGTGTTCGAGGCCGAAGACACACTGTCGCGCGACGATACCCTGCATGGCATCGAGCGGCTGGCGCGGCGCGGTGCGCTGAGTGAACTGGTGGTGGCGCAGACGCTGCTTGGGTTGATGCAGGCAAGCGAGACCCCGGGCGCACCGCCTGCGGTGGCAACCGACTGGCTCTATGGCCCGGGCAGCGCGGCACTGGTCGGTGCGCTCGGTTTGTCAAAGGGCGTGAAATGGCGTTCGCTCGTGGACGCATGGCCGCATGGCGGGCCCATGACCTTGCCCCTGTACCTGGGGACGCTCGCGATCGGCACGGCATTCCTGCTTATCGCCGCACTGACCCATCCGGCCATTGTGCCAAGCGAGGCGACATCATCGCCCTGGGTGCATGCGCTCGGCGCGTTATTGATGGTGTTTCCGCTCTCGGAAGCAGTCATTGCGGTGGTCAATCGCCTGGTGAGTGAATCGGTACGCCCGCGACATCTGCCTCGCCTGGCCCTGGCCACGGGCATTCCGGCCGATCACCGTGTCATGGTGGCGATCCCCTGCATGCTCGGAGACGATGCGGTCATCACTGCGCTCGCGCGCCGCCTGCAACTGCACTTCCTCGCCAATCCTGACCCACAGGCACAGTTCGCGCTGCTTACCGACTGGGCCGATGCCGATGGCGAATGCATGCCCTCCGACCAGCAGCAGCTTGATGCAGCGACACGCGCCATCGCTCAGCTCAATGTCGAGCATCCGGTGGGCTCTGAGGGTAAGGCCGATAGTCTTGCACCGCGATTCATCCTGCTGCATCGAGCACGCCAATTCAGTCAGACCGAGCAGCGCTGGATCGGTTGGGAACGCAAGCGCGGCAAGCTCGAGCAACTCGTTGCCGCGCTCTCGACAGGTACGGCCGGCGCGTTCGTCAATCTGGACCGACAGTCGCAAATCGCGGCCGGCACGACACTGGTGCTGACTCTGGACAGCGACACCGTGCTGCCACCAGACCAACTGCGCGCGCTGGTGGGGGTGGCCTTGCATCCGCACAACCGGCCGCGTCTGTCTGCCGATGGGCGCTCAGTGGTGGCCGGTTATGGCATTTTGCAGCCGCGCATCGTGACGCCGCTTCCCGAGCCGCACGAGAACACGCCCTATCACTGGCTGTTTGCCGGTCAGTGTGGCATTGGCCCCTACAGCGCGGCCAGCTCCGAGGTCTATCAGGATCTGTTCCGTGCCGGCAGCTTCATCGGCAAAGGACTGCTCGATGTGCGTGCCGTGCATGCCGTACTGGCCGGGGCACTGCCTGAATGTCAGATCCTCAGTCACGATCTGATCGAGGGCGCGCTGGCCAGTTGCGCAACGGTGAGCGATGTCACGCTGATCGAGGATGCCCCCTCGCATGCCGATGTTGCCGCATCGCGAATGCACCGCTGGACGCGCGGCGACTGGCAGCTATTGCCCGTTCTGCTGAGCCCGCTGCGATCTCGTCTGGGAGCGCTCAACTGCTGGAAGCTGTCTGACAACCTGCGCCGCTCGCTGGTGGCGCCCATGTCGATCGGCCTGCTGCTGCTTGCTTTGTCGGGCCAGTTCATCACCCCGCTGGGCGCTCTGGCGATCGTCTTTTCCGCGTTCGCCGCGGGCACGCTGCTTGGCTCGCTCGCGAGCTTCTTTACCGGCTGCGACGATCTCGCGCGTCGCCGTCACTATGCGCAGTCATTCACCGAGCTCGCACGCAGCCTTGCCGGTGCGCTCTGGAATATTGCCCAGCTACTGCAGCTTGCGCTGATGGCCTGCGATGCGATCATCCGCACGCTCTGGCGCATGATGGTGAGTCATCGTCGACTGATGCAATGGACAACCGCTGCGGCGGCCAAGTCGGCGGCGCAGAACGACCTTGCCGCGCTCATACGCAATCACCTGGGGGCTGCGTGCGCGGCGCTGGGCCTGCTCGGCGGACTCTTCGCCGTGGGTACCCCCGAGCCCTTGCTCAGTTGCGCTCTGTGCGCGCTGTGGGCCGCCTCGCCTCTGTGGACATGGTGGGTGAGCGCGCCACGCACCTGGCAGAACGAGCCGGCGCTAGCCGATGTCGATGCCGACTGGTTGCGCGGGGTCGCCCGCGACAGCTGGCGCTATTTCGAGCGCTGCGTGACCGAGCTCGATAATCATCTGCCCCCTGACAATCTGCAGATCGCACCGATCGAGGCGCTTGCGCACAGGACATCGCCGACCAATATCGGGCTCTATCTGCTCGCACTCGCCTGCGCACGTCAGTTCGGCTGGATCGGGACACAGACGATGCTCGATCGCCTGGAGGCGACCGCTCGCACGCTCGCGCGACTGCCGCGCCATCGTGGACATTTCTTGAACTGGTACGACACCACGACCTGCCTGCCGTTGCAGCCGCTGTATGTCTCGACAGTCGATAGCGGCAATCTGACCGGGCAACTCCTGGCCGTTGCTGCGGCCTGCCGCGAGAGAGCGGCGACCCCCTATGACGGTGCGGCAAGCGAGCGTGCGCTCGCACAATCGGCCGCGCGTATCCGACCATTGCTTGCACTGCCGGTGCGCCGTCTCGCGATCAATCGCAAGGCGTTGCGGGCGCTGCTCGCAGACCACCGGGCAACGCGCGATTCGGCGCTGCGCGATCAAAAGGCTGCGTCCGCCGCGCAAGCGCCAGCCAACGCAACACGCCGCCTGCGTGAGGTTGCCAATGGCTTCGAGCAATTGGCCTGGGAGGCCGAGTTCGGGTTTCTGTATCACCCGCGACGCCGACTGTTTCATATCGGCTATCGCGTTGCTGAGCAGCGGCTCGATACGGGGTTCTATGATCTGCTTGCGTCCGAAGCGCGCCTGACCAGTCTTCTGGCAATTGCCAAGGGCGATGTGCCGGTGCGTCATTGGGCGGCGCTCGGGCGCGCCTATTTTGCGGTGGGCAGTCGGGCTGGACTGCGCTCGTGGTCTGGCTCGATGTTCGAGTATTTGATGCCAGGCCTTGTGCTGGAGGAGCCCGGCGGTAGTGCACTGCACGATGCATGCCTGGTCGCATTCGACGAGCAGCAACGCTACGCGCGGCTACGCGCTGTCCCGTGGGGCATATCAGAGTCGGCCTACGCGGGGCGCGACCACACCCTGGCCTATCAATATGCCCCGCACGGCGTCCCGCGCCTTGCCCTGCGGCGCACGCCGCCCGATGAAATGGTGATTGCACCCTATGCTACTGCCCTGGCCGCGCAAATCGCGCCGCAGCAGGCGCGACTCAATCTAGGCGTGCTCGAAGGACTGGGCGGGCGCGGGCGCTACGGCTTCATCGAAGCGCTCGACTTCTCTGCCGTGCGGCAGAGCGGTACGCATCGCTGCACGCTGGTCGAGACCTTCATGGCCCATCACCAGGCAATGAGCATCGCGGCGCTCACCAATCTGTTACAGGATCGTGCCTGCACGCGCTGGGGCATGGCCAATCCGCGGGTGGCGGCGGTGAGCTCACTGATGCAGGAGCGGGCACCCGGCGACGTGTCCCGTCTGCCCGCACTCGCGCAATCGGCCTTGCACCCGGCTATCGAGCGGCAGCCGCCACGCTTGCAGCGCACCGTGACCCCGGGTGCCAGTGCAATCGAACCGACGCAACTGCTCTCTAACGGCATGTACAGCGTGGCATTACGCGCGAACGGAGCGGGTTGGAGCAATTTCGGTCAGGTCGGCATCACGCGCAGCCGCGATGATGCGCTGCGCGATGCCGATGGCAGCTTCTTTTATCTGCGCTGGGCGAAGCGGCCTGCCCTCGTGTCAATCACTCAGCATCCGGCTGCTGACCCGGAGGCCCGCTACCAGTGCACCTTCCATCCCGATCGTGTCTGCTTCGATGCGCTGTGGGAGGACGTGCAGGCACACACCACGGTATGGGTAAGCCCCGAGGACGACATCGAATTTCGCCAGATCGACATTCATAACCATAGCGATGAGACGATGGAAATTGAATTGCTGTCGGCGTTCGAGGTCACCTTGTGCGATCCGCGCGCCGATGAGGCGCACCCGGCTTTTAGCGGCATGTTTGTGCAGGCGCATTGGCGTGCAGAAGACCAGGCGCTTGTATTCGAGCGCAGGCCGCGGCTCGATAGTGAACCAGGGTTGCATCTTGCGCACTTTCTCACCGAGACCGATGCACAGGTTGTCAGCGTTCGAGGGCAGACCGACCGCGCGCGTTGGCGCGGACGCAATCAGGGCACCGCGCGTCCACAGGCATCGCTCACCGCGCTGAGCGAAACCGCGAGCACGGCGCCGCAACTGCTCGATACAGGCCTTGATCCGGTTTGCGTGATCGCGGTGGGCATGCGCGTCGCGCCAAGGCAGACCGCGCGTCTCACCTTTGCAACGGCGGCTTCGGTCAATCGTGGCGTCCTGCACGCGATTGTCGACAAATACCGGCAAACAAGCCATGTCCAGCGCGCTGCCCTGATGTCCTCAACGCTGACCGGCATTGAACTGCGGGGGATGAATCTGACCGTGGAGAACTTCACTGCGATCCAGATCCTCACCACCGCCATGGTGATGTATCTGGCGCGATCGCGACCTGACGCAGTGTCCTGCGATAGCGGTCCGCGCGCCTGCGACCGGCGGCGCCTGTGGCGCCTTGGCATCTCGGGTGACCGGCCCTTGCTATTGGTAAATGCAAGCTCGCCGCAGTCGCTGGGCATGCTGCGCTCACTCGCCCAGGCACTGCGGCGCTGGGCATGGAGTGGCATTGCGTGCGATCTGGTGGTGGTCAATGGCGAGCCACTGTCCTATCAGATGGGATTGCAGCGCGAAATTGAGGCGCTGCGCGAACCGCATTGGGCAGAGGGTGATACAAGGACACGCGATGTGGGTGCCGCTGCGATCGGATTCCACCTGCTGCGCGCTGATACGCTGGACGCCGAAGACCTCTATACCTTGCGCGCCCTGGCGCGCGTGCGATTGCATGCCGATGGTCGTCCGCTTGCCTATCATGTTGATCTGTGGGCGGCGGCGCACGACAAGGAGCGTGAGCGGCGTCGTGCACGGCCCGCGACTGTCGTTCCGACGACACACACGATGAATGTCCCGGTCATCGCACCGGTTGGCGTATTTGATGCCCATGACGGCACGTTCATGTTTGACGCGGGTGCTGATATGCGCCCGTCACGTCCGTGGATCAATGTGCTCGCGAATCATCAGTTCGGCACTCAGGTCTCGGAGGCCGGTGCCGGTTTTACCTGGGCAGTCAATAGCTGCCTCAACCAGCTGACCGCCTGGTCCAATGACCCGGTAGCCGATCCGCCCTCAGAGTGGTTTCTTTTGCAGGATATCCGCAGTGGCGACACCTGGAGCGTGTCGCCGTGCGCCTGGGGCGACGAGCGGCTGCGCTATCGCGTGTCACATGGCCAGGGCACGAGCACCATCGCGCATCGACGCGGCGATCTGGAGACGCTCGTAACCTGGTGCGTCGATCTGAAGACTGCGGTCAAACAGGTGCATATCGATCTCATCAATCGCGGCTCGCGCACGCTGCACATCCGGGTGGTAGCGGTTGCCGAGTGGATGATGGGTGAGCGCCGCGTCAGTCGTGCCACGGTGCATACCGCAAAGATGCAACACCACAACGATGATGGCGAGGTTACGGTGCTGCTGGCCACGCAGCGTGAATGTGCATCAGGGTTCGGCAATGGCACCGCGTTTTTTGCTGTTTCACAACCGGCAAGCGCAGGTGAGCTGTCGGTGGACTGGACCTGCGATCGGCGCGAATGCTTCGATGCGCACGGCCAGCTGCTGCTGCCAACCTACTTTGGTGAACGCTGCGGCGAGGATCTTGATCCCTGTGCGGCGCTGGCGGTGCCGCTGCGTCTGGCGCCCGGTGCGCGCGCGGGGCGCCAGTTTCTGCTCGGTTACGCGAGCGATCCGGAGGCAGCCCGCGCCCTGGCGGTGGCGGCAGTCGGGCTCCCCGCCGTCCAGCGAATCGACGAGGTGCAGGCTATGTGGAATCAGTTGCTGGGCACGGTGAGCGTTCAGACGCCCGATCCTCTGTTCGATGCGATGGTCAACCGCTGGCTGATGTACCAGACGGTGTCATGCCGACTGTGGGCCAAGGCGGCTTTCTACCAGGCAGGTGGCGCGACCGGCTATCGCGACCAGTTGCAAGACGCCATGGCGCTCGGCTGGGCGGCCCCAGGCATGTTGCGCGATCAGATTGTGCTGTGCGCGTCGCGACAGTTTCCGGAAGGGGACGTACAGCATTGGTGGCATGCACCGACCGGTGCCGGCGTGCGCACCCATGTGTCAGATGATCTCCTGTGGCTGCCGCATGCATGTGCGCGCTATATCGAACTGACCGACGAGCTGGCCCTGCTCGATGAAACGGTGCCGTTTATCGAAGGCATGGCGGTGGCCGGTGGTGCGGAGGATGCCTACTACATACCCACAGTGAGTGTGGTGTCGGCGTCAATCTACGAGCATGCCGCCCGCGCAATCGATCGCAGTCTGTGCGTGGGCGCGCACGGGTTGCCGCTGATCGGTACCGGGGACTGGAATGACAGCATGAACCGGGTTGGGCACCTGGGGCGCGGCGAGTCGGTGTGGCTGGGTTGGTTTCTGTGTGACCTGGTGCCGCGCTTCGCGCCCTTTGCGCGCGCGCGTGGCGAGGCAGCACGTGCGCAGGGCTGGGAGGCGGCCGTGCTGGGATGGAAGGCCGCCTTGCTCGGACCGGCCTGGGACGGGGGCTGGTTCAAGCGCGCATTCTTTGATGATGGACAAGCGCTCGGTTCACATCTGAATGACGAAGGGCGCATTGACCTCATCGCACAGGCCTGGTCGGTGATCTCGGATGCCGCACCGCTTGAGCGGCAGCGCGCCGCAATGGCCGCCGTGGAGTCGATGCTGGTGGACCCGGCGGCTGGCTTGGTGCGATTGCTCGATCCACCCTTTGCTCACAGCGTGCCCAGCGCGGGCTACATACAGGCCTATCCGGCAGGCGTACGCGAGAATGGCGGTCAGTATTCGCATGCCGCCGTGTGGGCGCTGATCGCGCAGGCACGCATTGCGCAGGCGAACCTCGGCGTCGATGTGGCTGCCCGCGCGGACGTGCCGCGAGCCGACACTCCATCGGACTCAGGGCATGCCCTGGCGGTGAGCGCCGATGTCGATGCCGCCGCACGGTCTGGAGCACAAAATGGTGTCGGGCTTGCGCAACGCGATTCTGCATACACTCAATCGGCGAGCGCCGATGGTGATCTTGCCTATCGTTACTTCACCTATCTGAGTCCGGCGCACCGGGCCGCCGATAGCCGCTATGGCGCGCAATATGGCATCGAACCTTATGTCATGGCGGGTGATGTCTACAGCCAGCCACCCTATACCGGACGCGGTGGCTGGAGCTGGTATACGGGTGCAGCCGGGTGGATGCATCGCGCGGCGATCGAGGCCCTGTTCGGCTTGCACGTGGACGCTCACAGTCTGAGCTTCGCGCCGTGCCTGCCTACGCACTGGGCGCGGGCCGAACTGACGCTACGTCGTGATACCCGATCGATGCGGTTCATTCTGGTGAGGGCAGGGCAGTCTGAGACGCTGCGGCAGACGGCGCAGTGGAGCGCCCGACTCCTGCAACCTGGCGCAGTCCTGACGTGGACCGCGCTCGAAGCCGAGACCTGCTTCGCGATTCCGCTGCTGGCCGGTCCCTGATAAGAGGATCGGCCAGCGGGGCATCACAGGGTGGCGCGAGCCGGTTTAATCACTCGGGAAAGCGACTGCCATGAGGACCGGCCACCGATGCGTCAACGCGGCGTGATGACGCCGTATTGATCAGACAGAAGCACTTCGACCCGACGGTTCATCTGACGACCGCCAGCGCTGTCATTGCCTGCAACGGGATAGGCCGGGCCAAAACCACGCATCGACACGCGTTCAGGCGCAATACCCTGATCGATGAGGACGGTACGCACGGCGCCCGCGCGCTGTTCAGACAGTTCCTGATTTCTGCCCTGCGATCCGGTGCTGTCAGTAAAGCCCTCGATGGCGGCCTTGCGTTGCGGATACTCTTTCAGGAACGCGGCGAGGCGGTCAACATTGCGCATGGCACCGTCCTTCAACTGCGACTTGTCGGTATCGAACAGCATATCGCCCATGGTGATTACCATGCCGCGGTCGGTCTTCTTGGCGTTGAGCGCGCTCAACTCGCCTTCGAGCTGCGTGTTGCGCGCACGCGCCTGGTCGGCCTGTTGCATCGAGTCAACCGCAACGGCCGAGGCGATGGCCGCCGTCGCTTTGGCGTTCGCCGCGCTGCGATCGGATGCCGCGGCATTGCGATTGGAGACCGCGGCGTTCAGATTGGCAGCGTCGGCTTCGTTGGTACGGGCGGCCAGGCGCATCGCATCGCGTGCCATCGCTGCATCGCTGATGGATTTCTCCGCCAGATGCCGCTTGCCTGTCTCGTTTGCGATGGCCACGCGCTGCCGGGCCAGGTAGGCCAGATGATCCACCTCTCGGGTCGAGTCATGTTTGGTGAGTGATGTCTCCGCGACAGCCAGCGCTTCACCGGCCTGCTTCAGCTCACCGGCGGCCATTGCGCTGGTCACCGGGTTTGCTTGTGCGGCATTGAAGTCACTGCGCGCTTGATCGAGTGCCGCGTTTGGCTCGGGAACGGAATTGCAACCTGCCAGTACGGCGATAGCGATGAGCGAGGCTGGAATCAGTCGATGCGTTTTCATGGGAAATCCTTTGATGATCATTGGGAGCCTCGCTTATCGTGCATTGCGATCAAGTTCGTCTTTCAGCGCGCGCTGCCCGGCACCGACCGCGTCTGCTGCAGTCCGTGCACGCATCGCCCCTGCTTGCGATTCGGCCAGTTGCGCATCGACCTGTGCCTCTGCTGCGAGTTCGCGGGCACGGTGGTAATGCTTCTCGGTAAGCGCCGTATTGGCGAGCGCGAGCTTCTCGCGGGCAGCCAGCATGGCCACTGGTGCGAGTTCTGGCCCGCCTGCGGCCGCGGCATGATTCACTGCGGCGGTCGAGACAGCCATCTCTGCCGTTGGTGGTGCGCTCGAGCATGCGCTCAAAGCAAGTGCAATGGCACCGACCGACAGCGAGACCATGGCGGTGCGACTGCGAGGTAGAGGTATTCGTCGAAGTTGATTCTGCATGACAATGTCCTTGGAACATTTCGAGCGTTCACAACGCGGCGCCGGAGTCGTCACTGGCGTGTTGCCAGTCTCGTCGTGGCGCCGCGTCGACGCTGTAGAGCTCAGCATGGGCGCGAAGGTAAAGAATGTCGGTGCGCCTGCGCACTCATCTCACGCGTCGATTCGCAGCCATGATCGCAACCAGTCAGATCGAGTCTCTCAGCGAGCAAAGGGCTCGCAGAGAGTTCATTGCTCGCGCGCATCGCGCGCAAGGGCGGCAGGCGATCGCCGTGTGCCGATGAGATTGATTCGGATCAGCGCAAAAGCCGCCACGAACAACATGTGAATGAGTTTTCCCATCACATATAGCCAGAGCAATCCAACGCCCCAAAAAGCGATAAGGAGCGCAGCAAGCGCATAGCGCAGCGATCTCACCCGGTCAACTGTCGTGGCGGACAATGGCCCACCACGGCTCGCGTGTCTCGGCGATCTCGTCGTCGAATACATCCTCAAGGTCCAGATCGGCATCGAGCAATGCATGGCGAATTTCGCGACGCGTCGGCTTCCTGTCATCAAACGACGCAGCCAGTGCGTCCTCGTCGATGCTGCTCAGGGAACTGCTGGTCGGGGTAGCTATCTGTTTCATGGTGTGACGCTCCAGGTGATGGCGGTGCAACGCTGCCCCGCCTCTTACGTTCGGCCAGAGTCATCCATCTGATCACCTCATGGGCGCTGGTCCCGCGGCGTCGGCGCATGCTGGCTTTCACCGCTCTCATTCGGCGTTGGCCCGGATACAGACCACCGCCACTTTGCTGCGCATCCATCGTGGCCGCGCCAGGTCGGTATCGTCTGTTCGCAAACGAACACTGGTGAACCTGGAAGACTGCGCAACGATCGGATCCATTGTTCGCGTGCGCAGATCAGGTGAGGTTGTCGCTGGCCATGGTCGTTACTGATGGTCGTTACTGATGGTCGCTGGTGATGGTCGCTGGTGATGGTCGCTGGTGATGGTCGCTGGTGATGGTCGCCAACCGTCGCCGCGCGCCGGTGTTGCGTTCGACATCATTGCCGCTCGGTGTTCCTGCGCACAGACCATGCACTGCGTATGGTCTAAAAAAGAAGGCAATCCGGGCAGTCGCTCCGGGTGCGGGCTCACTGAGGATTTGATCATGAACAATTCATCACCACACACGAACGGCGCTACTTCGCAGTCCGAGGCAGCGTTTAACCACTGCCAGGAGCGACTGATGCGTGATATCAATGGAATCGTGACCGATGCGGAAGGCTTGGTGCGCAGTGTCATGGGCCTATCGGAGACCGGCGTCGCGCTCGCATTGGATACTCTGACTGCCAAATTGAGCGCCGCGCGCGAGACTTATTCTGAAACTCGCGGCTGCCTGCAATCAAGCGTCGAGTCATCCCGTCGCGTGACGCAAGCCTACGTGACCGAAAACCCCTGGCGCTCGATCGGAGTGGCCGCGACGGTCGGAGTGGCATTGGGGTTTTTCTTCTCGCGCAAGCGCTGAACGCGACACTTTTGTTCTCTTGCCATTGCTTGACGCAACCTAATTGGGTCTGTCTGATAGCGCACAGATCGCAATGCGGGTAGCCTGAGAAGATGCAGCCATCCGGCGCGTGACCGCGCCGGAGCGCGCGGACTGGCGCGGACTTCATCGTTCTGTTGTGCTGGCTTTTTACCCGGAGGTACGTGCGGTGGTCGCCGATCCCAGAAAAAATCATTTGCTCTGGGCTTTGCCCGAGGCCGAGTGGCAGCGCTGGCAGCCCGCGCTTGAGAGTGTCGATCTGCCATTGGGCGAGGTCATCTACGAGTCCGGTGGGACGATGACCAATGTCTACTTCCCGACCAGCGCGATCGTGTCCCTCCTCTATGTGATGGAGAATGGGGCATCTGCCGAGATTGCCATCGTCGGCAATGAAGGTGTCGTGGGAGTATCGATTTTCATGGGTGGCGGTTCAACGCCCAGCCGCGCCGTGGTGCAGAGCGCCGGGCGCGGTTTTCGCCTCAAATCGCGCTTCATCACGGCCGAATTCAATCGCAGCGGCCCGGTGATGCACCTGCTGCTGCGCTATACGCAGGCGCTGATCACGCAGATGGCGCAGACTGCCGTGTGCAACCGCCATCATTCACTCAACCAGCAACTGTGCCGCTGGCTGTTGTTGAGTCTTGATCGGCTGCAGGGCAACGAACTGGTGATGACCCAGGAGTTGATTGCCAATATGCTCGGCGTGCGCCGCGAGGGGGTCACCGAGGCCGCGTTGACGCTGCAGCGCGCCGGATTGATCCGCTACGCGCGTGGTCACATCACCGTGCTCGACCGCCCGGGTCTGGAACGACGTACCTGCGAATGTTACGCGGTGGTAAAGAAGGAATACGACCGGCTGCTGCCTGATTTGACGGCGGTGTAGCGCGCCGCCGGGGCGGCGCACACCAGGCCTCGGCACCCCGCCGCACCCCGCCGCACCCCGCCGCACCCGCAGGCAGTCCGGCAACGGCGCGTCGCGGCCCCCGCCAAGAGCGCGAGGTGCCGCTTCACCAAGTCAGTGGCAGCCTAATGGGCGAGCGTCATCAAGTCGACCACCGTGCGCACGCCCGGAGTACCCCAGGCCGAGTTGGTTGCCGTGTCACGCTCGTTCCAACTGTGCACGGTGCCTGAGAGCGTTACCGCGCTGCCCTCGACTCTGACGGAGATTTTGTTGGCTTCGCTGATTGATGTGCGCTTGAGCGCCGCCTCGATGTCTGACTGGACGACTGCGCCCAACAATGAATGCTTGATGCCGATCTGGTCGCTCACGCCGGTCACGCCCAGGAGTTGACGCACGCTATCGGTGGCGACCTGGCGCTGATATTGCCAGTCGACATCGCCGGTGAGCGTAACCCAGCCTGCCTCGACCATCACCTTGATCGCGCCAGAGGGCAGTGAGGAGGTCCACTCAAGCCGGTTCTCGACAGCCTCGGCGATGTCGGTATCCGTGCGCTTGCTCAAACCACTAAGACGCACAGTGATTTCGCTACTCAGCGCCTTGACGCCGGCGACGCGCTGGGCCGCGCTCTGAGCGTTCCACTTTTCCCAAAAGCTGCCGACCTCGCCTGCCAGAGTGACAACGCCATCTTTGACTTCAACGCCAATTTGGGTAGCGTGTACCGAGGGTTCCCATTTGAGTTCGGCGCTGACGTCCTGCTGTAGTTGGCTATCGGTTTTCATTTTGGTACTCCTGATGTGGTGAGGGGCTCTCAGGGTGGTCCCGGGCACCCCGAGCGGTCTGTGCGTCTGCGCACGACAAGGTATCTGGATCAAGCCGGATTCGCGCCGAAAAGGCGCGCAGGTGTCCCGGTTTGCATCGAATGTCGCTATCGGTCAGTACACCAGACTCATTTTGTCGACAACATGGCGTACGCCTGCCGTACCCCAGGCCGACCGGGTGGCCAGGTCACGCTCCGACCAGCTATGCACGGTGCCCGTCAAGGTCACATCGGCCCCGCTCACCTCAACGGCAATGCTGGAGGCATCCGCAACGGCACGCCGCTTGAGCGCTGCCTCGATATCGGATTTGACGACAGCGGGCGACAGCAAGGGCTTGATCGCGATCTGGTTGCTCACACCGGTGACCCCCGGAAGGTAGCGCACACTGTCAGCGGCGTCCTGACGCTGGTATTGCCAGTTGACGTCGCCGGTCAGCGTCAGCCAACCGCGCTCGACCAGCACGCTGATGGCATCTTCGGGCAATGAACTCGTCCACGCCAGAATGCTGTGAGCGGCCTGGGCAATTTCCGCATCGGTTCGCTTGCCTGATACGGACAGCCTCACGGTCATCTCGACGGCCAGCGCCTTGACCCCATTTACTCGCTGGGCAGAGCGTTCGGCATTCCACTTCTCGGCGTAGCTGCCGACCTCGCCCGCCAGGGTCACCACGCCGTTCTTGACTTCGACGCCGATCTGCGCGGCATGCACCGAGGGCTCCCACTTCAGCTCAGCCATTACATCCTGCTGCAGTTGCGAATCGGATTTCATCGTCGTTGCTCCATTTCGTTGAGGAGCACGGACCATGCGCGTGCAGTCGGCCCCCAGTCTGTGCGACAGCGAACGCCCTTCGAGTTTGTTGAATTGGTTTCGTGTTCGCTGCCGCACTGTCGACTGCAATTCCGCTAGATAGAATGGTCTTCCCGTGGATTAACCAAGAGATACACCATGACATCACCTGTTCGAGCCTCTGATGCGCCGTTTGCTGTCGATGTGGAGAAGGGCAAAGACTATTACTGGTGTGCGTGCGGGCTGAGCAAGGCGCAGCCATTTTGCGATGGCTCGCACAAGGCAGCCGGCGTGTTCGTGCCGCTCAAGTACACGGCCACGGAGAGCGCCACCGTGTATTTTTGCGGCTGCAAGGCCACCGG
Source organism: uncultured Pseudomonadota bacterium (assembly GCA_903921325.1). Taxonomy (GTDB): domain Bacteria; phylum Pseudomonadota; class Gammaproteobacteria; order Burkholderiales; family SG8-39; genus CAIXPL01. Next base: position 14,464 of record CAIXPL010000036.1, on the reverse strand, counting down.
CCACCCGCCCATGTGTGACGGCGCGCACAATAAGGCGGTCTGATCACTTGTTTCTGGCCCAACGGCCGTTGACTTCGCGCAGTCCTCGCGCCCTTTAGGTTCGCGGCCGCATTCCCACGCATGAGGTGTTGCGGGCAGGGCGGTGGGGCCGCGCGCCTGTCAACGTGATGTCGGGTCGACCTACCGGCTGACCTGACATGATCAAGTCGTTTACTCAGGGTTTCACGACATTCCTGCGCCGCCGTCGTGCGTTGTGGCACTTCGAGCGCGGTCCGCTGTTGTCGACTCTGGCCTCGACAGCCGCCGCGGCATCAGCAGGGGTAGCAAGTGGCCCGGGCGCGGCAGTTCAGCAATCATTTCTGCTGGCCGCCGCCAGGGAAGAGCCCGCGCAAGCGCTGGCACGCCTGCAATCGCAGGCTGATGGACTGGAGGACGCGGAAGCGGCCCGTCGCCTGGGCAGAGACGGCCCGAACGAAGTCCATCGTGAGGCACCCCTGCCGGGTTGGTTGCGCCTGTGGCGTTGCTACCTTAATCCATTCAACCTGTTATTGACTGCGCTCGCGACGTTATCGCTGGTGAGCGCCGACGCCAGTGCCACTGTGGTCATCGGGGTCATGGTTGCATTGAGCACGGGCATCCGCTTTGTGCAGGAAGGCCGCTCGCAGCGCGCCGCTGACAGTCTGCGTGCATTGGTCAGTAACACCGCCTCGGTATTCAGACGAACACTTGCGGCAGATGCAACCGCAGCTGCCTCGGGCAAGCCCCGCGAGATCCCTCAGCGCGACCTGGTGGCCGGTGACATCGTGGCGCTGTCCGTAGGTGACATGATCCCTGCGGATTGCCGTGTGCTGACCGCGCGCGACCTTTTCATCGCGCAATCGGCCATGACGGGTGAGTCGTTGCCGGTGGAGAAATTCGTTGCGACGACGCACCCTGGTGGCGCGCCCGCCGCTGCCGGTGGGCCGCTCGACCAGTGCAACCTCGTATTCATGGGCACCAATGTTGTCTCCGGAACCGCTACCGCGCTGGTCCTCGCTACTGGCGGGCGTACCTATTTCGGCACGCTTGCCGCGCACGCATCGGCGACCGAGGCCGGGCCTAATGCGTTCCAGGCAGGGGTCAACAGCGTGAGCTGGCTGCTGATCCGCTTCGCCGCAGTAATGGTGCCGATCGTCTTTCTGCTCAACGGATTCACGAAGGGTAACTGGATCGAGGCTCTGCTGTTCGCCCTGTCAGTGGCAGTGGGATTGACCCCCGAGATGCTCCCCATGATTGTCACCACCACGCTTGCCAAGGGTGCCGTACAGTTGTCACGCAAGAAGGTGGTGGTAAAGCGCTTGGATGCCATCCAGAACTTTGGTGCCATGGACGTCCTGTGCACCGACAAGACCGGTACGCTGACGCAAGACCGCATTGCATTGGCGCGCCACGCCGATCCCTACGGCGAGGACAGCGACGAGGTGCTCAACTTCGCCTTCCTCAACAGTTTCTACCAGACCGGACTCAAGAATCTGCTTGACCGTGCCGTGCTCGAGCGAGTCGAACTGGCCACAGAGTTGAAGCTGAAAGATGCGTACAAGAAGGTCGATGAGATTCCCTTTGACTTCGTCCGCCGGCGCATGTCGGTTGTGATGGCGACGCTGCAAGCAGGCGAGGAGCGGGGGCACGAACTGATTTGCAAAGGGGCAGTCGAAGAGGTGCTGGCCGCCTGCACGCATGTGCGCGCACAGACTCCGGCTGACCCCGGCTTTGCAGGCGATCCGGTGATCCCGGCGGTGCCATTGGATACCGAACTGCGCGCTCGCACCCAGGCGGTGACGGCACGGCTGAGCGCCGAGGGCCTGCGCGTGGTAGCGGTGGCCTATAAGACCCTGCCACCGACTCAGGCGACCTACTCGGTGGCCGATGAGGTCGACCTGACGCTGATCGGGTATATCGCCTTTCTGGACCCGCCCAAGGAAACCGCAGCACCGGCGCTACAGAAACTTGCTGCGAACGGAATCACAGTCAAGGTGCTCACCGGCGACAACGATCTGGTGGCCGTACATGTCTGCCGCCAGGTAGGCGTGCCAGCTGACGCGGTTCTGATGGGGACAGAAGTCGAGGCGCTCAGTGATGCCGACCTGGCGCTCGCGGCAGAAAAGTACAGCATCTTTGCCAAGCTCACGCCGCTGCACAAGGAGCGCATCGTGCGCGCATTGCGTTCGCGCGGTCATGTCGTGGGCTTCATGGGTGATGGCAGCAATGATGCACCGGCGTTGCGCGCCGCCGACATCGGCATATCAGTCGACAGCGCGGTTGACATTGCAAAAGAGGCCGCCGACATCATTCTGCTCGAGAAGAGTCTGCTGGTGCTCGATGAGGGCGTCGTCGAGGGTCGCGCCACCTTCTGCAATATGCTCAAGTACATCCGCATGACCGCCAGCAGCAACTTCGGCAACGTGCTGAGCGTGCTGGTGGCCAGTGCCTTTCTGCCCTTCCTGCCGATGCTACCGCTGCAATTGCTCATCCAGAACCTGCTCTACGATATCGGACAGACGGGCATTCCGTTCGACAACGTCGACTCCGATCTGGTGACCCGCCCGCTCAAGTGGAACCCGACCGATCTGGGTCGTTTCATGCTGTTCTTCGGTCCTTTGAGTTCGCTGTTCGATATCCTCACCTTCGCTTTGATGTGGTGGGTATTTGGTGCCAACAGCGTGGCCAGCCAGACCCTGTTCCAGTCGGGCTGGTTCGTGGTGGGCCTGCTGACCCAGACCCTGGTCGTGCACATGTTGCGCACGCCCAAGCTGCCCATCGTGCAGAGCCGCGCGGCGTGGCCGCTGACGGCAATGACGCTCGCCATCATGGTGATTGGTCTGTGGCTGCCCGCAGGCGCGCTCGCGGGCTACTTCAAGCTGCAGGCCTTGCCGGTGGCCTACTACGGCTGGTTGATAGCGATCCTCGTGGGTTACTGCACGCTGACGACCCTGATGAAGCGCGTGTACATCCGCCACTTCGGCTGGCAATAGTCACGCGCCAGGTGGCAGCGGACAGGCGAAGCCGTGCGCTATCGAACAGACGTGATCAGCCGATGCCGTTACAACCGTTCCAGGCAATCAGCACTCCCGGTTGCATGGTGGCACCCCAACACAAGGATGCAAAAATGAATACCACACGCACCACCCTGAACCTCGCGACGATCGCGCTCATCAGTTCACTATTCAGCGCCGGGCCGACGTTGGCGCAAGTCGCTGGCGGCACCACGACGGTCAATACAACGGTCACCGAAACGACCAAGATTGCCGTTGGCTGGAGTGTCAAGAAGACGCTGATGGGCAAGAGCATTCACAATGATTCCGGTCAGACGATCGGGAAGATCGAAGATCTGATCATCTCGCCGGATAGAACGGTCACCTATGTCATCGTCGGCGCCGGCGGCTTTGTCGGCATTGGTCGGCACAATGTGGCGATTCCCGTCACGCAGATTCAGGACCAGGGGGGCAAGCTGGTCATGCCTGGCGCGACCAAGGACAGTATCAAGAGCATGGCGGAATTCGAGTATGCCAGCGACACTACCCAGCGTGACCAATTCGTCGCAACAGCCGATCGCGACATCGCGGCCGGGCGTGCGAAGCTTGCTGATCTCGACAAGAAGGCCGGCATGGCAGCCACCGACGCCAAGGCTAAGATCGATCTGCAGATCACGGCACTTGAGGTCGATGTCAAGTCAGCCGAAGGCAAGCTGAGCGAAATGAAGCAGGCCGGTGCCGTGCGCTGGAAGGAATTCAAGACCGATGTCAGTGCAGCGACGGCCCGCCTGCGCAAGTCGATCAGCTCGGCCACGAGTTGACCGGGAAATGGTCAGCTCGATCCGACTTGCCAGCCGCGCGCTAGCCTCACAGGTACGGCCATGGGGCGTCCCTTGGAACACCACCTCAGCGAGCGCGTTGGATGGTTGCGCGCCGCTGTGCTCGGTGCCAACGATGGCATCGTATCAACCGCAAGCCTGGTGCTCGCGGTGGCTGCAGCGGGCGCCGAGCATCAGGCGATCCTGCTGACCGGTGTCTCGGGTTTGATCGCCGGCGCCATGTCGATGGCGGCCGGCGAATTTGTTTCGGTCCATTCACAGGCAGACACCGAGAACGCCGATCTGGCGCGCGAGCGTGCCGAGCTCAGGCAAGACCCGTTCGGAGAACAAGGCGAGCTCGCTACCATCTATGTCAAGCGTGGCCTCGACCGCGCCCTGGCCATTCAGGTGGCATCCCAGTTGACCCGCCATGACGCGCTCGGCGCACACGCGCGAGACGAGCTAGGCTTGTCCAATGCGACTGCCGCGCGACCGCTGCAGGCTGCCGTCGCCTCGGCCGCCAGCTTCTCGGTCGGTGCCGCGCTGCCTATTGCGGTCGTCGCCACCGTGCCCTCTACGCACCTGATTCTGTGGGTGTCGCTCGCATCGTTGGTGTTTCTTGCGGGGCTGGGCGCGCTCTCGGCGCGGGCCGGAGGGGCAGGGCTGTGGCAGCCCATTTGGCGGGTCACGTTCTGGGGCGCCGCAGCGATGGCCGTCACGGCCGGGGCGGGGGCGTTGTTTGGCGTTCTCTAAGGTCAGCCCCGGAAGATATCGAATGGCTCGATCTGCAGTACGCGGCGCACACCAAACCAGCTTGAAATTGCCGCAATGATAATGACCATGACAAACGCCATTCCAAGGTTGCCGAAGGTGATGATGGCCGCGTAGTTGGGCAGCTTTACGTGAGTTATCGAGATCATGAGGGTCACCAGGCCGATCCCCAGACCAAAGCCAGTCATCGCGGTAAAGGTCGCCATGAACAGAATCATGTAGACCAGTTCGCGGCTCTTGGCGCCGATCGCTTTAAGCGCACCGAACTTCTCCAGGTTCTCCAGAATGAAGCTGTAAAAAGTCTGCCCCGAGATCGATAGTCCGACCAGAAAGCTGATCACGGTCATCATCAGAATGTTGGTGCCGATGCCAGTCTTGTAGGTATAGAAATCCGCGATGCGGCTTTCGAACTCGTTTTTTGTGACTGCGACATACCCCAGCGCGGCCACCCGCTGTTTGATGCCGGCGATGGCCTCATCATTCTTCGCCTGCAGCAATATGTAGGAAATGGTGAAGCGGGTCGTCGGAATGTATTCCGTGGCGCGTCTGAAGGTGGTGTAGAGCGTTGGCACACCGTTCAGCCCATTGGCCGCCACCTTGGCAATTCCGACAATGACGCCGCGGTGGTCGTTCAGCTCGAACGTCGTGCCAATGGTTGGATTCTCGAGTTTCTCGAACTCGGCATCCCGCACGACGAAGAAGGAATTCTCGGCGAAGATGTCCTCGATCTTGCCCTGCTCAAGGGCGGGCCGGCCGAACAGGCTGGTGTCATCCAGACCGATGACGGCGACTGACTGGTAGGTGCCACTGGCCAGGCGCACCTGCGCACCGCCGATGAATAGCGGCACTGCGTACAGCACACCGTCAATGCTGCGCACTGCATCGAGCAGATAGGCCGGCAGCGGAAACGATGATGACGCCGTGTTGACCGCAGGGTCCATGATCCACATGGTTGCGCCTATGTTGGTGACGGTTGAATAGGCGCGATTCAGAATGCCGGCGAACATCGCGGTCATCTGCATCATGAGGAACACAGCAAAGGTGATGCCGATCAGCAGGGCCGAGAACTTGGCCTTGTCGTTGATCAGCAGTTTGAAGCCGATGCGCATGATGCCGCTGTATTTCATAGGGCAGCCATGACGCGATAGCTGCCATCGGGGCGGTCGGTGTGCAGTGGCATCATGGCGAATGCGCTGTCGCCACCGCACCCGATGCATTCCACCAGCCACCGCCCAGGGCGGCGAACAGTGCCACCGTGTCCTGTTCGCGCTGGGCCACCGCTTGTAGCGTGGCGATGCTCGCACTGTGGTACTGGACATCGGCCACCAGCACGTCGAGAAAGGCCACCAGTCCGGCGCGATAGTTTGCATGCAGCAGCGAGAGCGCCTCGCGGGCGTATGCTTCCGACTCGGCCTGAGCTTGCAGGGCCTGCGCGTCATGCTCGAGTGCCTGCATTGCGTCGGCGACCTGCGCAAAGGCAGCCAGCACGGTCTGGCGGTAGTTGGCCTGGGCGGCATCGAATGCCTCGAGGGCCGCCTGCCGTTGCGCGCGCAGGGTGCCGCCATGAAAAAGTGGGGCGATCAAGGATGGGCCAATGCTCCAGAACGTGGCGGCCGGACCGAAGAATTTGGGCTCACTTGAGCCTGCTCGACCGTAAGTGGCATTCAAGGTCAGGCTGGGGTACTGCGCTGCGGTGGCGATGCCGATATTTGCACTGGCGGCATGCAATTGCGCCTCGGAGGCCAGAATGTCCGGGCGTTGATGTACGAGGGCCGAGGGCAGGCTGATCGGCAGGTCGGTGGGCAGCGTCAATGCATCGAAATCGACGGCTGGCGCGACGGACTGCGAGGGGAGATCGCCCTGCAGCAGAGCGATCAGGTGTTCGGCTGCGCTTGCTTTCTGCCGCAGCGGGGCGAGCTGTGCCTGACTGGCCGCGATCAGGCTGCGCTGGGTGAGCGTGTTTGAATACGGCGCCGTGCCCGCCTGCACCTGCGCCTGGGTGCTGCGCAGTTGCTCGGCCTGCAGCGCAATCAGCGCCTCGGTCGAGTGAATCTGCGCGCGATAGGCCGCGAGTGCAATGCACGCGTTAACGACATTGGCAGTCAGCGTCAGATAAGCAGCGCGTGCCGCATTGCGCTGAAAATCGACTTGCGCGCCGAGCGACTCCACCGCTCGACGTTCGCCACCGAAAATATCCAATGGGTAGCTGATGGTGCCACTCAAGGTGACCAGGTTAAAAATCGCCCCCGAGGAAACCGAACCCTGCTGTGCCGATCCCGGCACGGTAGATGTCGACTGCCCCGGGGCGATACGAGCCCGCTGGGCTGCCAGGCCGACATTCACCTGCGGATAGAACACGCCCTCGCCCGCGTTCAGATTTTGCTGTGCCACCCGCAGACTCGCTTCAGCCGCTTGCAAGGTCTGGTTGTTGGCCAGAGCGTGCGCAACAGCCTGATCGAGGGCGGGCGATTTGAACATCTGCCACCAATCGGCCTGCAGCGGTGCACCGACGACAAAGTGCTGGGTAAGCCCCTGCGCGCTGCCCGCATCGGCCTGCGGCGGCGCGAGTGCAAGGCGCGCTGTTTCAGGCGCTGCGGGAGGCTTGAAATCCGGGCCCACGGCGCAGCCACCGAGGACGAACGCACAGACGACCAGAAGACGAGTGCGCGGCAGGAATTGAAGTGTGCTGGCCCTGCCGATCGGTAGCGGTACGGCAGCTGTCATCGTCGCCGAAAAATCTGCCGGTGGCGACTGCGACTGCGACTGCGACCGCGACCGCGACCGCGACTGCGACTGCGACCGCGACTGCGACCGCGACTGCGACCGCGACTGCGACCGCGACTGCGAGCGCGACTGCGACCGCGACTGCGACCGCGACTGCGACCGCGACTGCGACCGCGACCGCGACCGTGACCGCGACTGCGACCGCGACCGCGACCGTGACCGTGACCGTGCGACGGTCTCTGGTACGGGTGAGGACATTGCCATTGGCAACGAAGTTGTCATCGCCAGCATGCCTACTTTGTCCCGATGTAGACATCGACCAGCTGGCCCGGGTAGGCCAGGGTGGGCGTGGTCATCTTGAAGCGAAACAGGACCGGCAGGACCCGCAGATCGACCTTTTCCTGACGCTGATTGGAGAGTTCGATCTTCGGTGATACATACGGTTGAATACGCACAAATTCCAGTGCGACCTTGGCCTCGGTGCCGCGAATCGACATCTGTGCCTGAATGTGCGCGGCGTCTGGCAAGCGTGAAACCAGAATCTCGTCGACGTAGCAGCGCACCGCCAGATAGTCCTGCACGCCGCTCATGACGACCAGCGGGTTCTGTCCCTGCGTGTAGGCATCATAGGCACCCAGTGGCGACACATAGCTGCCGGGGGTCGTGTTGATGGACAGGACAATGCCGTCAGCGCCCGCCTTCACGGTGTACTTGTGCAGTAGCGCGAGCGCGGCCTCATAGGCAAGCTGCAATGCCTCGGCCTGGTGCTGCTGATTCAGGATGTCATAGCTCCATGCACCGGCACGCGTCAGTTCAAATTGACGCAGCGCCACATCGTGCGCCGCGCTCGCTTGATGCTGCGCGTTCTGGGCCGAATCGAGACTGTCCGCACTCACCGATCGGGCGTCGATCTCGAAGCTGGCACGGCGCTTGTCGTACTGATCGCGCGCCAGCTTGAGGTTGGCGGCGGCCAGTGCCACCTGGGATTGAGCGATCGCCAGCGTTTCAGCGCGCGGCTGTGCACGCAACCCGGCCAGTAGCGCCCGGGCCGCTTCGGCCTGCAGGTGGAGCTGTGCCGTAGTGGCGCTCTGTACCGCGTTATTGATGCTCAGCAGCGGCGCTCCGGCCTTCACCCGCTGGCCTTCGTGAACCAGCACTTGGGTGACCACCCCCGAGACTTCCGGATACATCGTGATATTCGAGCCGCCCGCCTGGTCGCTCTCGATGATGCCGTTGGCGTAGATGGCGCTGGCATAGGGGCTGCTCACTGGTGGAAACGCGGGCGGCTGCGCCTTGTGCTCGATGCCAAAGTACCAGGCCGCGGCAAGACCGGCCACGATTCCCAGAATGGCCAAACCGAGGATGATCTTGTTTCTCATTGCGTGCCCTTATCCAGTCCGGTGATGTGGCCGTCCTCCATGTGCACGATGCGATCAGCGTACTCATTGATCCGTGCGTCGTGCGTGACGATAAGAATGCAGCGATGTGCATCGAGCACTTTCTCTTTCACGAAGGCGATGATCATCTTGCCGGTGTCACCATCTAGTGATGCCGTCGGCTCATCCAGGATAAGAATCTGCGGGCTGCCGATGATCGCGCGGGCGATGGCGACGCGCTGTTGCTCACCGCCGGATAGCTTGACCGGCAGTATTTCACCGCGCCCCTGCAATCCCACGACCGCGAGGTACTTGTTCGCTTCGGCAATCGAGGCGTTCCAGTCTTGCTGCTTGAGTATCAGGGGGATGGCAACGTTCTCGGCGGTAGTCAGGCGCGGGAACAGGTGGTAATCCTGGAACACAAAGCCAATCGTGTTCAGGCGAAAGTCAGCCAACTGGTCGTTGGTCATCGTCCAGATATCGACACCTTTCACCTTCACCGTACCGGCATCGGGCCGCAGGATGCCCGAGATCATGCTGAGAAAGGTCGTCTTGCCACTGCCCGATGGGCCGACAATAAAGACCATTTCACCGAAGTGCGCGACGAACGACACGCGGTCTACCGCGGTCATTCTGGCCTCACCCTCACCGAAGGACTTGGTGAGTCCATCGGCGACGATGGCCTCAAGCGCGCTGACGGTGCGCTCTGTGGCAGTCCCCGCAGCCGGAGCCGGCTGCAAGTCGGTGCTCATGTGTGTTGCTCTGTATTCATCAAGGTCCGCGCAGCCTGCGCGAAATGCGTGGCGGCGTCTGTGCGCAAGCGAACTGCGTTCGATTGCGCACAGACGCGTTGACAGTCGGTCACCTAGTCTGAGCATCGGCAATGGGCCGATTAAAAGGACAACAACATGAATTCCTCGCGACGTGATATCCACAAAATGCTGCTGACCGTGGCAGCGACAATTGCAATGGGTGCTTTGGGCGGGCAGGCTCTGGCCGCCAGCGCCGAAGACCTCGATCGTGATTCAGCGCAGGCACTGCAAACGCTTTACAAAAAGAACCCCACTGCAGAGACCATCGCGAAGAAGGCACATGCAATCCTGGTGTTCCCGAAAGTGATCAAGGCAGGCCTGGTGTTTGGTGGCAGTTACGGTGAAGGGGTTCTGCTGCACGGGGCGAAAGTCACCGAGTACTACAATACGGTGTCAGCATCCTGGGGCTGGCAGGTGGGTGCCGAGAGCTACGCCTACGTTGTCTTTCTGATGAGCGACAAGGCAGAGGCGTACCTGGCCAAATCCAACGGCTGGGAATTTGGCGTCGGCCCGACCGTGGTTGCCGTCAATGAAGGCATTGCCAAGAATCTGTCGACATCAACGCTCAAAGATGATGCTTATGCGTTCATCACCGATCAGGAAGGCCTGATGGCAAGCCTGAGCCTCGAAGGCACCAAGATCACTCGTATCAAGCGCTAAGCGCTCGCGCGGGCCGACGCGTCGAGCGGGTATGTCCCGCTTGGCCGTCGAGTCGAATCAAGCGCTGAACGAACGGGACTGCCGCATGGCCAACAGGGCTAGGCGGCAGTTTCCATATTGAGAGCGGTTGCGTTCCACAGGGAGATCACCCGCCGTTCCGGGTGCTCGTTCTCGACGCCGAGCATGCTGATCGAGGCCGGGTCAATCGCAAAGTGTTGCCCTTGGGCCACCGGCAGGCCAATCCATCGAGCGGCCAGCGCACGGCCGAACTGACCGTGAGAGAACAGAGCAACGTTGCCGGCGAGACCGGACAGACGGGCAATGAGGCGGTCGGCACGCACGCTGACATCGGCTGGCATCTCGCCACCCGGGCACCCGTCCTCCCACACATTCCAGGCGGGACGCAACGTGTGAATCCCGGCAGTACGCAACCCTTCATAGTTGCCGTAGTCCCACTCGGCCAGCAGCGGCTCAACCTGGGCGTCAGCACCGAGACCGGCCAGGGCGCAGGTGGCGCGAGCGCGCACCCGTGGGCTGACGAGTACGAGTGAAAATGCCAAACCCTGCAGTGTCACTCGCAGTTGGTGTGCCATTGCCTCGCCACGGGGCGTGAGCGGTAGATCAGTGCGCCCGGTGTGTTGCCCGGACACTGACCAGGCTGTTTCGCCGTGGCGGATAAAGTAAAGCCTGAGTGGCCTGCCGTTTGCACGGACCGGGTCGAGCAGTGCTTGGGAATCATTCATTGGCACGACTTCATACATTGGGACGACTTCACGCCGCCGCTTCATGGTAGTTCGCATTCCACTGCCAGTCGCGCACTTCGGGCAGATCCTCACCGTGCTCGGCGATGTAGTGCGTGTGCTCGGTCAAGCGGTCTTGCGTCATCTGCTTGAGATAGGCACCCTCGCTGCCAAGCTGCGGCAGGCAGGTGATCACGTCTTGCACCAGATGAAATCGGTCCAGTTCGTTTTGCACGCGCATGTCGAATGCGGTGGTGATGGTGCCCTCTTCGCGATAGCCATGGACATGAAAGTGACGATTGCTGCGGCTGTGAGTGAGCTGGTGGATGAGCCCTGGGTAGCCGTGGAACGCAAAGATGACCGGCTTGTCTCTGGTGAACAGGGCATCGAAGTCAGCCTCGTTCAAACCGTGCGGATGTTCGGTCTGTGCGCGCAGTGTCATCAGGTCAACGACGTTGATGACCCGCACTTTCAGAGCGGGCAAATGTTCGCGCAGAATGGCGGTGGCGGCCAATGTCTCAAGCGTCGGGGTGTCACCGCAACAGGCGAGCACGATATCCGGTTCGGGAGTCGAGCGAACATCGCCCTCTGCGGGCCTGTCATTGCTCGCCCAGGTCCAGATACCAATGCCGCGTGCGCAATGCGCCACCGCTTCGTTCATGCTGAGCCACTGTGGCAGGGCATGCTTGCCAGCCACCACCACATTGATGCCGTTCCGGCTGCGCAGGCACTGGTCGGTTACCCACAGCAGGCAGTTGGCATCGGGTGGCAGATACACCGCGACGATGACGGCTTTCTTGCTCACCACGTGGTCAATGAACCCGGGGTCCTGGTGCGTAAAGCCGTTGTGATTTTGCTGCCAGACATGTGAGATGAGCAGGTAGTTGAGCGAGGCAATCGGTCGACGCCAGGGCAGTGCGCGGGTGACCTTGAGCCATTTGGCGTGTTGACTCACCATCGAGTCGACGATACGGATGAACGCTTCATAGCTATTGAATAGCCCGTGACGGCCGGTGAGCAGATACCCTTCGAGCCAACCCTGGCACTGGTGCTCACTCAACATGGAATCGATCACCCGGCCTTCGGGCTGCAGAAACTCATCCCCTGCCACGGTCCGCGCGTCCCACTGGCGGTTGGTGACCTCGAACACGGCCCCGAGCAGATTGGAGAGCGTTTCATCTGGCCCGAAGATGCGAAAGTTGCGCGCGTCGTGATTGCGTTGAATGACCTCACGCAGGTAGTCCCCCAACACCAGCGTGTCCTGTCTCTCGCAGGCCCCGGGTGCGCTAATGGGCACCGCATACTCGCGAAACTCGGGTAGTTGCAGATCGCGCAGCAGCAGGCCGCCATTGGCATGCGGATTGGCGCTCATGCGGTGCTGCCCTTTTGGGGCGAGTGCGGCGAGCTCAGGCAGTAACCTGCCGTTTGCATCGAAGAGCTCATGCGGCCGGTAGCGCAGCATCCAGGCTTCCAGCAGTGCCACATGGTCGGGGCATTCGGCGCTCACCAGCAGCGGCACTTGATGCGAGCGAAAAGTGCCCTCTATCGGCAGGCCAGCGACGACACGCGGGCCGGTCCAGCCTTTGGGGGAGCGCAGCACTATGACCGGCCAGCGTGGGCGCGTGGTCACGCTCCGGTTGCGTGCATCGTCCTGTAGTTGCTCGATGCGCTCGACGCAGTGGTCGATGGCCGCGGCCATGAGCTGGTGCATGCTGAGCGGATCGTCACCTTCGACAAAAACCGGCTCCCAGCCGCAGCCGCGCAGGAATTGATCGAGCTCTTCGTGCTCGATGCGGGCGAGGATCGTGGGATTGCTGATCTTGTAGCCGTTCAGGTGCACGATGGGCAGCACCGCGCCATCGGTGATCGGGTCGAGCAGTTTGTTGGAATGCCAGGCAGTGGCGAGCGGGCCGGTTTCGGCCTCGCCATCGCCGATCACGCAGGCAACGATGAGATCGGGGTTGTCGAACACGGCGCCGAAGGCATGACTGAGCGAATACCCCAGCTCACCGCCTTCGTGAATCGAGCCGGGCGTGGTGGGCGCCACGTGGCTGGAAATGCCGCCGGGGAATGAGAACTGCTTGAACAGCCTTTTCATCCCCGAAATGTCCGCGGTCACCTCGGGGTATACCTCGCTCCAGGTGCCCTCGAGATAGACGTTGGCCACCAGGGCGGCACCGCCGTGGCCCGGCCCTGCGATGTAGATCATGTTCAGCTCGTACTTCTGAATCGCACGGTTCAGATGCACGTAGATGAAGTTCTGGCCCGGCACTGTGCCCCAGTGGCCGACCACCAGCGGCTTTACGTGGGCCAGGGTCAGTGGCTCACGCAACAGGGGGTTGTCATACAGGTAGAGCTGTCCTACCGAGAGGTAGTTGGCCGCGCGCCAGTAGGCGTCCATCTTGTGCAGCAGATCAGGCGTCAGGGTCTGGGTGGTCATGGCTCAAGGTGTTTGATTGATCCTGGCCTCCCGACCTGCCCGGACGCTCAAGGTGCCACCGGGCATCCGTTGCTACGGGTATTCAAGACGACCGATGCTGCAAAGCCGCGGATGCGCTGGACAGGCTCTGACCTTAGGCGATGCAAGGGGGCACGGTCTGTACGGTGGTGAACACGAGGGAAGCAGTGGCAGGACGCCGGACTCGCCTTGATGTCCGGCATGACGCACGGGCGCTGTTGCGCCCTGTAGGCGCCAGCGTTCCTTGCCCCAGACCCGACAGGGCAATTCATCGCACCTGCCACGGCGCTGCCGACCCGCTCTGTACGCCAGATGACCGACCGCGGTCCTGCTGGGCGAGCACAGTGCGTGAGCGCGGTCTTATCGGCGCGGTCTTATCGGCGCGGTCACAGCGGCACCGTTCGCGCGCAACGCGCGCCGGATCGCAAACCCTCAGGCAGATGACAAATCCCGCGAACACAAACGCCGCATCCAGCCACATCAGCCCGCTCGCCGGCACTCGGCCGCAGGCGAGCCAACTGATTGATGTTCCGCGACTCATCGCCGCCTATTACGCAGAGAAGCCCGATCCGGGCGTGCCCGCGCAGCGAGTGGTGTTTGGTACGTCGGGGCATCGCGGATCGGCGTTCGATGTGTCGTTCAACGAATGGCATGTGCTCGCCATCACCCAGGCGATCTGCGACGAGCGCAAATCGCTCGGAATTGACGGCCCGCTCTACCTTGGCATCGATACCCATGCGCTATCGGCACCCGCCTGCGCGAGCGCCCTGGAGGTGCTCTCAGCCAATGGTGTCGATGTGATGCTGGCACCGGGTGACGAACCCACACCGACACCGGCGGTGTCGCACGCCATCGTCAGTCACAACCGCTTGCACCAACAGGGTAGTGGCAGTGCGAGCCATCTGGCCGATGGCATCATCATTACGCCCTCGCACAATCCGCCACGCGATGGTGGCTTCAAATACAACCCACCGCACGGTGGGCCAGCGGGTGAGGCCATCACCGGACCGATCCAGGCACGCGCCAATGACTATCTGAGCCGGGGCTTAAGTGGCGTGCAACGTATCCCCCATGCACAGGCTCTGCGCGCCGAC
>CAIXPL010000035.1 GCA_903921325.1 uncultured Pseudomonadota bacterium | reverse complement strand
TGCCCGAACCCGGTGACCGAGCAGTAGATCAGCTGCGGATTGGTCTTGTGGATTTGCTCATAGCCCAGGCCATAGCGATCCAGATCGCCGACCTTGTAGTTCTCGATCAGCACATCACATTCTTTGGCCAGTTCATGAATCAACGCCTGGCCCTCGGCACTGGCGATATCCACGGCGATTGATTTCTTGCCGCGGTTTACCGACAGAAAATAGGCCGACTCGCGGGTATTCTCGCCGCTGGTGGACTTGAGCCAGGGCGGGCCCCAACTGCGCGTGTCATCACCGGGTCCGGGTCGCTCGATCTTGATCACCTCGGCCCCCAGATCGGCCAGATTCTGTGCCGCCCATGGTCCGGCAAGAATCCGGGTCAGGTCGAGGACGCGAATATGCGATAGCGGCTGGGGCACGGCGGTTCTCCATCAAAAGGGGCAATGATAGCCTTCGACTATAATCTGCCTGGTAAAGATGTGAGCCCAGCAGCGTACAAGGTACAAGCGAGGATAGACCTGATGAAAGTGCTCGTCCCGATCAAGCGGGTAATCGACTACAACGTGAAAGTCCGGGTGCGCTCCGATGGCACCGGCGTTGAGACCGCGAATGTCAAGATGTCGATGAATCCCTTTGATGAGATCGCCGTCGAAGAAGCGGTGCGGCAGAAGGAAGCCGGCGTGGTCAGCGAAATTGTCGTGGTGTCCTGTGGCACGACCGCCTGCCAGGAGACCTTGCGCACCGCCCTGGCGATCGGCGCCGATCGCGCCATCCTGGTTGACACCGCCGTCGAATTGCAACCGCTCGCGGTGGCCAAGCTGTTGCGCGCAGTGGTCGATCGCGAACAGCCGCGCCTGGTCATTCTGGGTAAGCAGGCCATCGATGATGATTGCAATCAGACCGGCCAGATGCTTGCCGCCTTGCTCGGTTGGCCGCAGGCCACGTTTGCCTCCAAGCTGGTGGTGGAGGCTGAGTCGGCCCTGGTTACCCGCGAGGTGGATGGCGGATTGGAGACGATACGCGTGGGGCTGCCAGCGGTAATCACCACCGACTTGCGCCTCAACGAACCGCGCTATGTCACTTTGCCCAACATCATGAAGGCAAAGAAAAAGACGCTCGATCCGGTCACCCCCGATGCCCTCGGTGTCGATGTCACCCCGCGCCTGAAGACCTTGCGGGTGGATGAACCGCCCAAGCGCAAGGCCGGTGCCAAGGTGCCCGACGCGCAGACTCTGGCCGATAAACTCAAGAACGAAGCGAAGGTGGTGCAATGATTCTGGTGATCGCAGAGCATGACAATGCGGCCCTCAAAGGGGCCACGCTCAATACCATCGCCGCTGCCCTCGAGATCGGCGGACCGGTTCACGTGCTGGTGGCCGGGGCCGAGTGCCAGGCGAGCGCGCAGGCTGCTGCGGCAGTGAGCGGCGTCGAGCGCGTGCTGCTCGCCAACGCGCCCTCGCTTGCCGATGGCGCGGCAGAGAATCTGGCGGCCCTGGTGGTGTCGATCGCCGCGGGCTACGGCCATGTGCTCGCGCCCTCGACCGCGTTTGGAAAGAACGTCGCGCCGCGAGTCGCGGCATTGCTCGACATGCAGGCAATCTCCGACATCATCGCGGTCAATGCGCCCGATACCTTTGTGCGGCCGATCTATGCGGGCAATGCGCTGGCCACGGTGCAATCGGGTGACGCGATCAAGGTGATCACGGTTCGCACCACCGGATTCGATGCGGTGGCGCCCAGCGGTGGCAATGCGGCGATCGAGCCCGTGAGCGTGCCGGCTGATCTTGGGCTCTCCCGACTGCAGTCGCGCGAACTGACCCAATCGGCACGACCGGAACTTACTGCGGCGCGGGTGATTGTGTCGGGCGGTCGCGGCATGGGCTCGGCTGAGAATTTCCAGGTGCTCGAGCCGCTGGCTGACCGCCTTAACGCGGCCATGGGCGCCTCGCGTGCCGCCGTCGATGCGGGCTACGCGCCCAATGACTGGCAGGTCGGTCAGACCGGCAAGATTGTCGCCCCCGAGCTCTATGTCGCGGTAGGCATTTCGGGGGCTATTCAGCATCTGGCGGGTATGAAGGACAGTCGGGTCATTGTGGCCATCAACAAGGACGAAGAGGCGCCGATCTTTCAGGTCGCTGACTATGGTCTGGTCGGTGACCTGTTCAAGGAAGTGCCTGAACTTGTGAAGGCGCTCGGTTAAGGAGCCAGCAGGCATGAGCGAATACAGCGCACCGATCGCGGATATGCAGTTCGTGCTTGAGCATGTCGCCGGGCTTGCCGATGTGAACGCGCTACCCGGGATGGAGGATGCAAGCGCCGATCTGGTGGCCGAGATTCTTGCCCAGAGTGCGCGCTTCAGCAGCGAGGTGCTCTCGCCGCTCAATCGCCCGGGTGATCTGGAAGGCAGCCGGCTGGAGCAGGGTGTGGTGAAAACCCCGCGGGGGTTTCGTGAAGCCTATCGCCAGTTCACCGAAGGTGGCTGGAACGGTTTGCAGTTTGATCCGGCCATCGGGGGGCAGGGTTTGCCGCGGCTGGTGGGCACGCCGCTCATGGAGATGTGGAACTCGGCCAATTTGTCGTTCTCGCTGTGCCCCTTGCTCACCACCGGGGCCATCGAAGCGCTGCTGCTGCGCGGCTCGGCAGCGCAACAGGCGTTCTATTTGCCCAGGATGGTCTCGGGCGAGTGGACCGGCACCATGAATCTGACCGAGCCGCAGGCCGGGTCCGACCTGGGGCTGCTTAAAACGCGCGCGGTGGCGCACGGGGATCACTATCGGCTGTTTGGTCAGAAGATTTTCATCACCTACGGTGATCACGATCTGGCCGAGAACATCATCCATATGGTGCTGGCGCGTATCGATGGGGCGCCTCCTGGGGTGCGCGGCATTTCGCTGTTCATAGTCCCCAAGATATTGGTGAACGCGGACGGCAGTCTCGGTGAGCGTAACGATTTGCGCTGCCTGTCGCTTGAACACAAGCTGGGCATCCATGCCAGCCCGACGGCGATCATGCAATACGGCGAACGCGAAGGTGCGATCGGCTGGCTGGTGGGCGAGGAGAATCGCGGCCTCGAGACCATGTTCATCATGATGAATGCGGCCCGGTTTGCCGTCGGCGTTGAAGGTTTGGGCATGGGTGAGCGCGCCTATCAGCGTGCCCGCGACTATGCGCGCGAGCGGATTCAATCACGCGATCTGTCCGGCGGTGGCGAGTCGGTGCCGATCATCCGGCATCCCGATGTGCGTCGCATGCTGATGGACATGAAATCACGCGTCGAGGCGATGCGCGCGCTGGCCTATGTGGTAGCCGCGGCGCTCGATCGCGCGCATTTGCATCCGGACGCCGATGAACGTGCGCGCAGCCAGGCCTTCGTTGACCTGATGATTCCAGTGGTCAAGGGCTGGTCGACGGAAACCGGCCAGGAGGTGGCTTCCATCGCCGTGCAGGTGCATGGCGGCATGGGCTTCATTGAGGAAACCGGGGCCGCGCAATACTATCGTGATGCCCGCATCACCACGATCTATGAAGGGACCACCGGAATTCAGGCCAACGACCTGCTGGGACGCAAGCTGTTGCGTGACGGGGCGCTCACCTTGCGCGGCGTCATTGCCCAGATTGGCGAATGTGTCGGCGCGCTCGCGCTCATCGAGGGCGAATCCTGCGGCCATTGCACAGTGATTTCGCGTGAACTGGGGGTGGCCGTGTCACACCTGTCCACGACGGTCGACTGGCTCATCGCGACTGCCGCGAGTGATCTGCGCAGCGCCTACGCCGGTGCGGTACCGCTATTGCATCTGGTGGGTCTGGTGTGCGGTGCATGGCAACTGGGACGCTCGGCGCGGGCTGCCGCCGGCCTGCTCGCCGCAGGTGATGGGGATGCCGAGTTCCTGCGCGCGAAAATCACCACGGCGCGTTATTTCGCCGAGCATGCCCTCACTCGCTCCGCCAGCCTGCAGGTTGAGATCTGTCGCGGCGCCGAGTCGGTTCTGGCGCTGCCTGAGTCCGCGTTCTGAGGCACGCCCAGACTCAGACTGCCGATCACCCCGCCGCCTGAGGCCGCTGATCACCGCTCAGACTCAGATCGCTTGTCACCCCTCAGTGTGAGGCTGCTGATCAGGCCTCAGACTGGGACTGCTGATAACAACGCACCAGTCGCTCGAATGATCGCCTGGCGCGCTCAAGTGAGCGGCGCTCGTTCAGCAGTCGCCATTCATGCGACGCCGACAGCACGATCCCGAACAACTCAAAGGCGAATTGTGAGGGGTCGCTGCCATCGGCGAGCTCGCCGTGCTCCACCGCAACACGCACGACTTTTGCAATCGCACCGCGCAATTCCCGATGACCATGGGCAAGGACTTCGCGCATCGGTCCCGGACGGTCATCGTATTCAATCGCAGCACTGATCATCAGGCAACCGCCGGGTAGCTCGTCACCGCCTTCTATCCAGGCAAGCCAGTAATCGAATAACGCGCGCAGCCGCGGCAGCCCGTGCTGGAAATTCTGTGCCGGTTTAAGCACGCGGTCGCGAAACAGGGCTTCGGCCCGTGCCAGCGTGGCACGCTGCAATTCTTCCTTTGATCCGAAATGCGCAAATAGCCCGCTCTTGGAAAGCCCCGCGCGCTGGGCAACGTCGGCGATCGAGATGCCTTCCAGACCGACTTGACTGGCCAGTGCCAGTGCGTCGTTGAGAATCGCATCGCGGGTCTTCTGACCTTTGCGCAGTGTCGTGGCGGGTGGGCCGACCCGCAAGGAAAAAGGTTCGTCCATCCCGTTCTACATGTTCGGGTAGTTCGGACCATCGCCACCTTGAGGCACCACCCAACGGATGTTCTGGGTGGGGTCCTTGATGTCACAGGTCTTGCAGTGCACGCAATTTTGCGCATTGATTTGCAGTCGCTCGCTACCCTCGGCGTTGGTCACGAACTCGTAGACGCCCGCCGGACAATAGCGTGCCTCGGGTCCGTCATAGCGGGCCCGATTGAGGGCAACCGGCACGGTGTCATCACGCAATTGCAGATGGCAAGGCTGGTTCTCCTCATGATTGGTGTTTGAAATGAACACCGAGGACAGACGGTCAAAGGTGAGCACGCCATCGGGGCGTGGGTAGTCGATGGGCGTGCAGCCTGCTGCGGGCAACAATTGCTCATGGTCGGCATGATGGCGCAGCGTCCAGGGCACCCGTCCGCGTAGCAGCTGGGTGTCCAGTGCGGCGTGCGCAAGGCCTGCCCACAGACCAAAGCGAAACGCCGGCTTGATGTTACGCACCGCGTGCAACTCGGGCATCAACCAGCTCGCATCGAGGCGGGCACGGTAATCAGTGACCTGCACAGCTGCCCCTGACCGGGTGGCTTCACCGGCATCGCTCAGCGCCGCATGCACAGCCTCGGCGGCCACCATGCCGGACTTCATCGCACTGTGCGAGCCCTTGATCTTGGCAAAATTAAGGAACCCTGCGGAATCGCCGATCAGCAGGCCGCCAGGGAAATCCAGGCGCGGAATGGCCTGATAGCCACCGGCTGAAATGGCACGCGCACCGTAGGCAATACGCCTGCCACCGGCAAACGTGTCGCGCAAGGCGGGATGGGTCTTCAGGCGCTGAAATTCTTCAAACGGTGACAGGTGAGGGTTGCGATACCCGAGCCCCACCACGAGCCCGATGGCGACCTGATTGCCCTCCAGGTGGTAGAGAAATGATCCCCCGTAGGTGGCGCTATCGAGCGGCCAGCCCATGGTGTGCAGCACCGTGCCGGCCCGATGGCGCGCCGGGTCGATTTCCCATAGCTCCTTGATGCCGAGACCATAGGTCTGCGGCCCGACGCCCTGGCGCAACGAATAGCGTTCCATCAGTTCGCGTGCAAGCGATCCGCGGCAACCTTCGGCAATGATTGTGACTCGCGCGTGCAGTTCGATGCCAGGCTGGTAGTTGCCGGTATGCTCGCCGTGACGATCAACACCCATGTCGCCGGTGGCCACGCCGCGCACCGCACCGTGCTCATCATAGAGAATCTCGGCACCGGCAAAGCCTGCAAACACATCCACACCGGCGGCTTCGGCCTCACTGCCAAGCCAGCGACACAGATTGGCGAGGCTGATGATGTAGTTGCCCTTGTTGTGAAGCGAGGGCGGCACCGGCAGTGCGACGCTGCGCTTATGCGTGAGCAACAGAAAGCGATCGTCGCTCACGGGCGTGTTGAGCGGCGCGCCGCGCTCACGCCAGTCGGGCAGCAACTCATCGAGGGCACGCGGCTCGAACACCGCACCGGACAGAATATGCGCGCCGACCTCCGAGCCTTTTTCGATTACGCAGACGCTCAGCTCATGGCCGCTTGCGCTGGCGAGTTGGCGAATGCGGATCGCACAGGCGAGTCCGGCAGGGCCACCGCCGACGATCACCACATCGTACTGCATCGATTCCCGGCTCACGCGGCGCTCCTCGGGGCAAGTGCGCGCAGCCGCACAGGCTGCGCTCGGTAACGGTCGATGAGCTTAGAGCGCGATCTTGAAACTGCAGCCGGTCTTGGCGACAACTTCCTCGACACTGTGGCCCTCGAAGAGTTCGATCAGACTCAGCCCCCCGCCTTCGGCGACAGAGAACACGCACAAGTCTGTGATGATCATATCGACCACGCCCTTGCCGGTGATGGGCAGCGAGCAGGACTTGAGAATCTTCGATGCACCGTCGCGTGCGGTGTGTTCCATGCACACGATCACCTTTTTTACACCGGCCACCAGGTCCATTGCGCCGCCCGGGCCTTTCACCATCGCACCGGGCACCATCCAGTTGGCCAGATCGCCGTTCTCGGCGACTTCGAGACCACCCAGAATGGATAGATCGATATGCCCGCCACGGATCATGGCAAATGAATCGGCGCTGGAGAAAAAACTCGATCCGGGCAGGGTGGTAACGGTTTGCTTGCCGGCGTTGATCAGATCAGGATCGATTTCCGCCTCGGTCGGGAAGGGGCCGATGCCAAGCAGGCCATTCTCGGATTGCAGCACCACGTTGATGCCATCGGGAATGTAATTGGCCACCAATGTCGGGATGCCAATGCCCAGATTCACGTAGTAACCGTCGCGCAATTCCTGCGCCGCGCGGCGGGCCATCATGGCGCGCACCGGTGATTCCTTCTTCGAGGCGGCGGCCCCTTGTACGGTGCGAAACTCGATACGCTTCTCGAAATGCCCGCCGGCCAGTATCCGGTCGACGTAGATCCCCGGGGTATGAATCTGGTCGGGGTCGAGCGCGCCGGGTGCCAGCAGTTCTTCGACCTCGGCCACGCAGACCGTGCCACAGGTGGCAATCATCGGATTGAAGTTGCGCGAGGTGCGCCGGTAGATCAGATTGCCGACGTGATCACCTTTCCATGCCTTGACAATCGACAGATCGGCGCGGATGGCCGGCTCCAGCACATACTCGATGCCATCGAAGGCGCGCACGGCCTTGCCCTCAGCGAGCTTGGTGCCATAGCCGGTGCGCGTGTAGAAGCCGGGTATGCCGGCCCCACCGGCGCGTAGCCGCTCAGCCAGAGTGCCTTGTGGCGTCAGTTCCAGTTCCAGTTCGCCCGCGAGCACCTGGCGCTCGAACTCCTTGTTCTCACCGACATAGGAGGCGATGACCTTTTTAACCTGACGTGTCTTGAGCAGCAGGCCCATGCCGAAATCGTCCACACCGGCGTTATTGCCAACGATGGTGAGATTCTTCGCGCCCGAGTCGACAATTGCCTGAATCAGATGCTCGGGGATGCCACACAGGCCGAAGCCACCGGCAGCGATGGTCATGCCGTCGCGCAGCAGATCACGCACCGCAGCGGCTGCGTCGGGGTATACCTTGCTCATTACCTTACTCCCATTGTGGGCTGTCCAGACCCGCATTGTACGGAAACTGCGGGCGCTGCCGGTTGCACTCTTTGAGGCATAGGGCATCTTGCGGTATCATTCGCCGTCCCAACTCCCCGATCTGAAATGACCAAGTATGTGTTCGTATCGGGCGGGGTTGTCTCCTCTCTCGGGAAGGGTATTGCAGCCGCGTCGCTTGCGGCGATTCTCGAGTCGCGCGGCATCAAGGTCACGCTGATCAAGCTCGATCCCTATATCAATGTGGATCCGGGCACCATGAGCCCGTTTCAGCATGGCGAAGTGTTCGTTACCGATGATGGTGCGGAAACCGACCTCGATCTGGGTCACTACGAGCGCTTTATCAGTGCGCGCATGGGGCGATCAAACAACTTCACGACCGGGCAGATCTACGAGAGTGTGATCAAGAAGGAGCGTCGCGGCGAGTATCTGGGTCGCACGGTGCAGGTAATTCCCCATATCACCGACGAGATCAAGCTGTTTATCCGGCGTGGCGCTGAAGGCTTTGATGTCGCCATTGTCGAGGTCGGCGGCACGGTGGGCGATATCGAATCGCTGCCATTTCTGGAAGCGGCGCGGCAGATGAGTCTGGAACTGGGCCGTGGCATGACCGCCTACGTTCATCTCACCCTGGTGCCCTATATCGCATCGGCCGGTGAGTTGAAAACCAAGCCGACTCAGCACTCGACCCAGAAGCTGCGCGAGATCGGCATACAGGCCGATGCCTTGCTGTGCCGCGCCGACCGGCCGATTCCAGAGGATGAGCGCGCCAAGATTTCGCTCTTTTCCAATGTCGCCCGCGATGGCGTGATTTCAGTCTGGGATGTCGATTCAATCTACAAGATTCCATCGATGCTGCATCACCAGATGCTCGACGAGATCATCTGCCACAAGCTTGGCATTCTTGCCCGGCCGGCCGATCTGTCGGTGTGGGACCGGTTGGTGTATTCGCTTGAGCACCCCGAGCATTCGATCACGGTTGCCATGGTGGGCAAGTATGTCGGTTTGACCGAATCGTACAAGTCGCTCACCGAGGCGCTGATCCACGCGGGTCTGCACACGCGCACCAAGGTCAATGTGCGCTACATTGATTCGGAGCGATTGCAGGACGATGGCGTCGAGTCGCTGGCCGAAGTCGATGCCGTCCTCGTGCCCGGGGGCTTCGGTAAACGGGGCATTGAAGGCAAGATCCTCGCAGTGCAGTGGGCGCGTGAGCACCAAGTGCCCTATCTGGGCATTTGCCTCGGCATGCAGATCGCCGTCATCGAATATGCACGCAACGTTTGCGGTCTCACCGGTGCGAATTCCACCGAATTTGACCCCGACACGCCGCACCCGGTCATTGCGCTGATCACCGAATGGCAGAATCGCGATGGGCGCATCGAGCAGCGCAGTGCTGAGTCTGATCTGGGCGGCACGATGCGCCTGGGTGCACAGCCCGCCGGGCTGGTGGCCGGATCGCTCGCTCGTACCATTTACGGCCGCGAGACCATCAACGAGCGTCATCGGCACCGCTACGAAGTCAACGATCAGTACGTTGCGCGGATGGAAGCGGCCGGTTTGGTGGTGAGCGGACGCACCGAGGCCGGTGGCCTGGTTGAAATGGTCGAACTCCCTGGGCACCCGTGGTTCATCGGTTGTCAGTTCCACCCGGAATTCACCTCAACGCCGCGCGCTGGCCATCCGCTGTTCAAAGCCTATGTCGAGGCTGCCGTGAAGGCGCAGGCGGCGCGTGCTGCCAAGGTGGCGCTCGCTTGAGCGGCGCGGATACGCAGGTGATGCAGCTGTGCGGCTTTGAGGCCGGACTCGAGCGACCCTTATTCCTGCTCGCCGGGCCATGCGTGGTCGAGTCGCGCGATCTGGTGTTTGAAATTGCCGGGCAATTGATCGAAATCACCCGCGCCCTGGGCATTCCGTTTGTGTTCAAGGCGTCCTACGACAAGGCGAACCGCAGCTCGGGACGCTCGTTTCGCGGCCCAGGCATGGATCGTGGCCTGGCGATCCTGTCCGATGTGCGCCGTGAGCTGGGCGTTCCGGTCATCACCGATGTGCATGAAATCGATCACATCGCTGAGGTGGCCAGTGTGGTTGACATGCTGCAGACGCCCGCTTTTTTGTGCCGGCAGACCGATTTCATTCATGCCGTGGCCGCCGCAGGCCGTCCGGTCAACATCAAGAAGGGGCAGTTTCTGTCGCCCTGGGAGATGAAAAACGTCGTGCTGAAAGCGCGTGAAGCCTCCGGCACTGACAATATTCTGGTGTGCGAACGCGGTGCGAGTTTTGGCTACAACAATCTTGTCTCCGACATGCGCTCACTGGCGGTGATGCGCGAGACCGGCTGTCCGGTGGTATTCGATGCCACCCATTCGGTGCAGTTACCCGGCGGGCAGGGTACCGCCAGCGGCGGACAGCGCGAATTCATTCCGGTGCTTGCGCGCGCCGCGGTGGCCGTCGGCATTGCCGGACTTTTCATGGAGACGCATCCGCGCCCTGAGCAGGCGTTGTCCGATGGGCCCAATGCGTGGCCGCTGGGGAAGATGGCTGGTTTGCTCACTGTGCTCAAGGGGCTCGATGATCTGGTCAAAGCCGGCCCGCTGGCCGAACAAGGGTTGTAGCCAGTCGCGGCACGAAGCAGGAAACAGGAAACAGGAAACAGGAGGGGCCGTCAGGGGGCGTGGTGGTTCACGCCGAATTTCCCGGACGTGCTGCATCAAGTCGCAACCGGAGGGGCAGTCAGTGAGTGCAATCGTTGATGTTGTAGGCCGTGAAATTCTGGATTCGCGGGGCAACCCGACTGTCGAGGCCGATGTGTTGCTCGAGTCCGGCGTGATGGGCCGCGCGGCCGTTCCCTCGGGTGCCTCGACCGGCAGCCGTGAGGCAATCGAATTGCGCGACGGCGATAAATCGCGCTTTGGCGGCAAAGGTGTGCTGCGTGCGGTCGAACACGTCAATACCGAAATTTCCGAGGCGATTGCCGGGCTGGACGCCTCCGAGCAGGTGTTTATCGACCGCACACTGATTGAGCTCGATGGCACTGACAACAAGTCTCGTCTGGGTGCCAATGCCACGCTGGCGGTGTCAATGGCAGTGGCGCGCGCCGCGGCCGAGGAAACCGGTCTGCCGCTCTATCGCTATCTGGGCGGCGTGGGCAGCCTGGAGATGCCGGTGCCCATGATGAATGTGATCAACGGCGGGGCGCATGCGAGCAACAGCCTCGATCTGCAGGAATTCATGATTGTTCCGGTGGGTGCGCAGAGTTTTCGGGATGCGCTACGCTGCGGCGCAGAAATTTTCCATACGCTGCGCAAGGTGCTTGCCGACAAAGGCATGCCCACCACCGTGGGCGATGAGGGCGGCTTTGCGCCGAGTCTGGCCCGCAACGAGGAGGCGATCGGCCTCATTCTGGGTGCCATCGAAAGTGCCGGTTATGTGCCCGGAGAAGACGTATTGCTTGCTTTGGATTGCGCCAGCTCGGAGTTCTATCGCGACGGGCGATATCATATTGAAGCCGAAGGGCGTTCGTTTTCCAGTGCCGAATTCGTTGAGTACCTCGCGGCGTGGTGCGACAAGTATCCGATCATCAGCATCGAGGACGGCATGGCCGAAGGCGATTGGGATGGCTGGAAGTTGCTTACCGAACGATTGGGCCGGCGAGTCCAGTTGGTTGGGGACGACATTTTTGTTACCAATACGCGCATACTTCGGCAAGGAATTGAACGCGATATTGCAAACGCCATACTGATCAAAGTAAATCAGATCGGCACTTTGAGTGAGACATTCGCGGCGATCGAACTGGCCAAACGGGCCTGCTATGCGTCGGTGATTTCGCACCGTTCGGGTGAGACTGAAGACACCACGATCGCCGATATCGCTGTGGGGACCAACGCAATGCAGATCAAGACCGGCTCGTTGTCGCGATCAGACCGAACCGCGAAATACAATCAGTTGCTGCGTATCGAAGAGGATCTGGGTGACGATGCGCATTACCCGGGACGTGAGGCCTACTACCACCTGAGGAGGCGTCAGTCGTGAAAATGCTCAGTCTTGCGCTGGCTGCGCTCATTGTCGCGCTGCAATACCCGCTTTGGCTCGGTAAGGGTGGCTGGATGAGAGTCTGGGATCTGGACCACAAGGTCTCTGCTCAGCGCAGCCACAATGCGACCTTGCAGGCACGCAATGACGCACTGGAAGTCGATGTGATTGATCTGAAGAGTGGCTACGAGGCGATCGAGGAACGCGCCCGCGGCGAGCTTGGCATGGTCAAGCGCAATGAGGTGTTTTTCCAGTTTGTCGAAGGAGCCGTGCCGACTCGGCACTGACCCCATGTTTGACACCCCTGTCAGACGGACTCGCGTATTGATTGTTGACGATCAGTCGACCGGTCGATTGATGCTTGAGCAGGCGGTTCTGGGCGTCGATCGCAGCATCGAGGTTCGGGTCTTCGCCAGCGCGCTGGATGCTCTGGGCTGGGCGGCCACCGAGCAGATCGATCTGGTGCTGGCCGATTACCGGATGCCTGAAATCGACGGCGTCGAGTTCATCCGTCGCTTGCGTGCGCTGCCGGGCTACACGCATGTCCCGATCATCATGGTGACGATATTTGATCACCGCGGCTTGCGCTACTCGGCTCTCGATGCCGGAGTAACCGATTTTCTGACCAAACCACTGGACTTGCGCGAGTGCATGGCGCGCTGTCGCAACCTGCTCACCTTGCGGCGCCAGCAGTTGCTGCTCGAAGGTCGCGGGCGCGACCTGGAATACCAGGTAGAGACGGCCATCTCGGAGGTGCGCGAGCGCGAAAAGGAGACCTTGCTGCGGCTCGCGCGCGCGGGTGAATTTCGCGATGAGGAAACCGGCAACCATGTGCTGCGCATGGCACGTTACTCTCGTCTGATTGGCGAGGCGCTGGCACTTTCGGAAGACGATCTTGACACGCTGGAGTTGGCCGCCCCGCTGCACGACATCGGCAAGATCGGACTGCCCGATAACGTGTTGCTGAAAGCCGGACGACTCACACCCGATGAGATTGCGGTGATGCGTACCCATCCCCTGATCGGCTATGAAATCCTGCGTGACAGTGCTTCAAAATATGTGCGCATGGGCGCATTGATCGCGCTCGGGCATCACGAGAAATTCGATGGCACCGGCTACCCGTATGGGGTAAAGGCCGAACAGATTCCGCTACCGGCCCGCATCGTTGCGGTGGCCGATGTCTTTGACGCTCTGACCACGCGACGTCCCTACAAGCAGGCCTGGGATACCGAAGTCGCTTTTCAGTACCTGGCTGAGCACGGTGGCACCCACTTCGACCCGGACATGGTGAAGGGGCTCATTGCCAATCGCGACAAGGCGCTTGAGATCTATCGCGAGCTCGGGTCTGACTCGGGCGAGAGAGTGCCCATGACGCCAGCTGGCTGATCCGCTCACGGCAGGTCGCTTCGGGTGTAGAATCACGCCCGCCCGGGGTGTAGCGCAGCCTGGTAGCGCATCTGCTTTGGGAGCAGAGGGTCGGGAGTTCGAATCTCTCCACCCCGACCAGTGATCGGAGTTCAGGCGGGGGGTAGATACCGGATGTCCGGCATCGACTGCCCGTAGCTCAGTTGGATAGAGCATCAGCCTTCTAAGCTGAGGGTCACAGGTTCGAATCCTGTCGGGCAGGCCAGCAGGGCGTTTTTTGCTGGGAAGTTGAATACGGTGGTGGCTGTAGCTCAGTTGGTAGAGTCCCGGATTGTGATTCCGGTTGTCGTGGGTTCGAGTCCCATCAGCCACCCCACAACATCAATATAAAAAAGAAATCAGTAGGAATTCAGGGAAATCATTTCACCGGAGTCCCGTGATGGATAAGCTGATCCGCAGTCTCGCGTTGTTGCTCTTTGCAGTGGCCCTGAGTGCCTGTACCGAATCGCGCCTGGAGGGACACGCCGTGCAGGTTGGCATGACGGCAGCTCAGGTGGATAAACTGCTCGGCGCTCCCGATGCGCGCAGGTCACTGCCTGACGGTTCGGTTGCTGCCTACTATGTGAATGGGCCCAGCGGTTGGACGACCTGGCGTGTCGTGCTCGATGCCGACAGTCGCGTCAAAGAGGTTCGGCAGGTGCTCGATGCGGCGCATTTTCGCACAGCGTTGGTCCCGGGCGTGACGACACGGACACAGGCGCTGGATGCGCTGGGTCCGCCTGGACTGGTGACAAGTTACAAAAGCACTAACGACGAGACGCTGATCTATCGCTGGATGGAAATCACCACACCGATGCGTGTCGATCTCAACTTTGATTTGAAGACAGCCATACTCAAGACGTACAACAGCTATTGGGATCCCTGTCCGAACTCGGCCTTGTTCTGCAACGGGACCCGATAGGGGAAACCTGGCGCAGGCAGCGCCCTGAGTAGCTGATGCTGTGACAGCATGGATGTGCACGTGACCTGTCTCAAACAAGGCAGGCGGTTTTTGTGGAGGAGAGGCGGAATTGAACGTAGATCGACGCAAGGTGGTGGGGGCTGCGCTGGCGCTGCCGGCAATGGTGTCGCTCGGCTGGGGTGAGCGCGCCGCCGCTGAGCAATTACTCAAGGTGTCGCATCAGTTCCCTGGCGGCACCATCGACAGCGGCGATTTTCGCGATCGGATGTGCCGTGTGTTTGCTGCCCAGCTGCGGCAGCGCTCCAATGGCGCGCTCGGGGCAGAGGTCTACGCCAACTCATCGCTCATGAAAACCGTGGCGCAATTCTCCGCGCTGCGCAAAGGTGCGCTCGATCTTTCGCTCTATCCGATTTCATATGCCGGTGGCGATTTCTCTGAGCTGAACATCGGCTTGATGCCAGGCCTGGTGACCTCTTATAAGCAAGGGGCGGCCTGGAAGAATTCCATGCTTGGTCGCAAGTTTGCCCAGTTCCTCGAATCCAAGGGCGTACTCATCATCGCGTGGGTATGGCAGGCCGGCGGCGTTGCAAGCCGCAACCTTCCGATTGTCTCGCCCGAGGAGGCCAAAGGCCTGAAAATCCGCGGCGGCAGCCGCGAGATGGATATGGTGCTCAAGGCGGCCGGTGCAGCGACGTTGTCGATACCGTCGAACGAGGCCTACGCGGCGATGCAGACAGGCGCCTGCGATGCGGTGATCACCTCATCGACCAGCCTCATATCCTTTCGCCTTGAGGAAGTCTCGAAGGCGCTCACCACCGGGCGCGGCAAGTCCTACTGGTTCATGCTCGAGCCGCTCATCATGTCACGTCAGGTCTTTGCGGCATTAACCAAGTCGCAGCAGGACATGATCATGGCGCTCGGACAGGAGCTGGAGACTTTTGGCACCACAGAGGCGATGGCAGACGATCAGAAGGTGGCCGATGTCTATGGCAAGAAGGGTGCGGTGGTGCGCGATCTGGACGACGCCATTGTGGACAAGTGGCGTGCCATTGCGCGCGAAACCGCCTGGAAGGACTATGCATCACGCTCCGCGCTGGCCGCTGAGATGTTGGAGCTGGCCGAGAAGATTCCAGTCGGCTGAGTGCGAGAATCGAGCCATGTTGTTTGACTCACTCGCCTAGGCAGACGCGGCGATGTCACCCGCTGAGCACCCGCACCCGCTGCAGTATGTCAATGCGCTGAACGCTGCTTTGCAGCGTCTCATTGCGCGTCTGTCGGCCGTTGCCTTGCTGCTTGCCGCCCTGGTCATGACCTATGGGGTGGTGTCGCGCTATTTCTTTAACGCGGCGACCGATTGGCAGGATGAGATCTCGGTGTTCCTGATCGTAGGAGCAATGTTTCTGTCGGCCGCGCAAGTCCAGTCAGTGCGCGGGCACGTGGCCATTGATGCGCTCGCGGCCATTCTCCCGGTGCGCGCCAATCGGCTGCGGCAATGGGTTGCCGATTTGGTGAGTGCGCTTTTCTGCGGGTTCTTCAGCTGGAAATCGTGGACGCTCTTCGACGAGGCGCTCACCGAGGGTTACCGGACTTCATCCAACTGGGCGCCGCCACAGTGGATCCCGTATTCGCTCATGGCGCTTGGCATGAGTCTGCTAACCGTGCAGATAGTGCTGCAACTGATGCCGGGCACAGCGCCGGACAGGGTCAACGAGGGACATGCATGAGCATCACGTGGCTGGGATTTGCCTATGGCGCTGTCACTCTTCTGGTGATGTTCAGCGGTATACCAATTGCCTTCGCGCTCGGCGCGACGGCGACCTTGTTCATGATGATATTCATGCCGGCAGCGTCGGTCGACACCATTGCGCAGAACGTCTACGAGGAGATGGCCTCAATCACGCTGTTGTCGATCCCCTTGTTCATTCTTAAAGGTGCGGCAATCGGACGCTCGCGCGCCGGCAAGGATCTGTACAGCGCATTGCATGCCTGGCTGCACCGGGTGCCGGGTGGACTGGGCATCGCGAACGTATTTGCCTGTGCCTTGTTCGCCGCGATGGCCGGATCGTCGCCGGCAACCTGCTCGGCGATCGGATCGGCAGGTATTCCCGAGATGCGCGAGCGCGGATACTCGCCGGGCTTTGCCGCCGGATTGATTGCAGCTGGTGGCACCCTGGGTATCCTGTTGCCCCCGTCCATTACCATGATTCTGTACGCTGTCGCCTCTGAGCAGTCGCTCGGCCGGCTGTTTCTGGCGGCGATCGTGCCAGCCCTCATGCTGGTGGTGCTGTTCGCCCTTTATGCGGTCTGGCGCTATCACGTGGAATGCACCCAGGCCCGTGTGGTGGAAGCTGCCGGTGGCGCACGCTCGGCGCTGCTGGCGCGTGATGAATTCACCTTGCGCCAGAAGCTCTCGGCCCTGCCGCGCGTGCTGCCCTTTCTGGTGCTGCTCACCGGGGTGATGTTCGCGCTCTATGGTGGGTATGCCACCCCCTCGGAGACCGCCGGGCTGGGTGCCATTCTGGCCCTTGGATTGATCGCGGTGATCTATGGGACCTGGCGAGCCCGCGATTGGGCACCGATGTTCAGCGTGACGCTGCGCGAATCGACCATGCTGATGCTGATCATCGGCATGTCGTTGCTGTACGCCTACGTGATGAGTTATTTGCATATCAGCCAGTCGGTCGCGCAGGCGATCGTTGACATGCAACTGTCGCGTTGGGCGCTGCTTGCCGCGATACTGTCGATGGTGGTCGTGCTGGGATTCTTTCTGCCACCGGTTTCGATCATCCTCATGACTGCACCGATCATCCTGCCGCCGCTGCGCGCGGCCGGCTTTGATCTGATCTGGTTCGGGGTCATCATGACCATCGTGATGGAATTGGGCCTGATTCACCCGCCGGTTGGATTGAACCTGTTTGTGATCAAGAACATCGCGCCGGACATCCCGTTACGGGATGTCATTTTCGGTGTATTACCATTCGTCGGGTTGATGTTGCTCGGTATCATTGTGCTGTGCATCTTCCCCGGTATTGCCACCTCGCTTGCTGATGCGGTCATGGGTCCCGGCCGCTGAGGCATTCCCTCATCGGAGCTGATCCTTGTCGCTGCCAGATTTTCGTCAATTCGTTCCGGCTCCGGGACAGTCTCGAATCGCCGCTGCGGGCGCACGCGAGCATGCGCAAGCGCGCCTCGCCACCTCGCGCGCGAAGGAGCTGTTCTCAACCTGGGAGTCACTGTTCCACCAGCCTTATCGTGGCGTGACACCCGATGGGGTCTTGCAGCACGGACTGTTTCAGTTGCAGCCCAATGGCGCACCGGCGCTCGCCATGCGCGTGGCAGCAGGAGCGCTCCTCGAGTCGCTCACCCCGGCACAGCGGCAGCGCGCCGTGTTCCCGGTTGACTCGGAACTCTGGCGGCGCTGGCAGAACACCGAACTGCTGGTCGAGGAGCACGGCCTGCGCCTGGATGAAATCGAGGTTCCATTACGCGATGCGGTCATGCGTCTGCTGCGTTTGAGTCTGAGCGAGCGGGGCCTGGAGCGTGTTGTCCGGGTAATGCAGTTCAATGCGTTTCTGGGCGA
The DNA here is from genome assembly GCA_903921325.1 of uncultured Pseudomonadota bacterium. Lineage (GTDB taxonomy): Bacteria > Pseudomonadota > Gammaproteobacteria > Burkholderiales > SG8-39 > CAIXPL01. The sequence continues at coordinate 107,131 of CAIXPL010000035.1, read as the reverse complement.
ACTGGTTGGCGGTCCGGGCGTGATGGGGCAGTGGAGCTATACGTTCTGCCTGTTTGGAACACCGGGGGCCGATGCGCCCTGGGGTTGGCAATTGTTTGGCCATCACCTGAGTCTGAACTGTCTGCTGATCGGTGAGCAAATGGTGCTCAGCCCGACTTTCATGGGGGCCGAACCCTGTGTGGAGCCCAGTGGACCGCATGCGGGCATTCACTTGTTCAAGGACGAGCAGAGGCTCGGTCTTGAATTGATGCGCAAGCTCTCGGCTGCGCAGCGCGCCACTGCAATCCTGGCAGATGACTTGTTGAGTCCGGGTCTGCCGCCAGGCCGGCGTCATTTCGCAGACGGACTGCAAATGGCGGCGGCTTACCAGGACAATCGGATCATTCCGCTGGAGGGCCTGCGTGGCCTGTCGATGGATCGGCTGCAGCGGCGTGCATTGCTTGATCTGGTGAGCGAGCATGTCATGGCACTGCCTGCCGGGCCGCTCGCGGCGCGCATCGATGAGATCGAGCGGCATCTGAACGCCACGCGCTTTTGCTGGGTTGGTGGCACCGGTGAGGAAAGCACCTTTTATTACCGCGTCCAGAGCCCGGTACTGCTGATCGAATTCGATCACCATGCCGGGGTTTACCTGACCAATCCGAAGCCAGAGCAATTCCACGTGCATACGATCGTGCGCACGCCGAATGGCAATGATTACGGCCGCGATCTGCTACGCCAGCACTATGAGCAGGCAGCACAGGCGGGCGGCCCGCGGCACGAGCATGCTGATCATGGCGCAGCGCGCGGCGCCGGGCGGCATGACCATGACCATGACCACGGACATGACCACGGACACGACCACGGACACGACCACGGACACGACCACGGACACGACCACGGACATGCGCACGGGCACTACCACGAGAACGAGCACGAGCACGGGCACGAGCACGAGCACGAGCACGAGCACGAGCACGAGCACGAGCACGAGCACGAGCACGGCCACGCCCATGAACATTCCAATCGGCATGACCATGTGCACGGTGACGGCCATGGACATGACCACGACCATGACGATGAGCACAATCACGGGAAGGCCAAGTAATGGGTGTATTGATCAATGGCGCATGGACAGACCAGGATTTGCCGCAGGAACGCGCACCCAACGGTGAATTCAAACGCATCGAGAGCGTCTTTCGTGACCGGGTGAGCGCAGACGGCGCAAGCGGCTTCAAGGCCGAAGCAGGGCGCTATCACCTCTATGTCGCGCACGGTTGTCCGTGGGCGCATCGCACCCTCATCTATCGGGTGCTCAAGGGTCTGGAGGACGTGATTTCTGTGTCCTATTCGATCCCAGGGCTGCGCGAGCAGGGCTGGACGTTTGTCGATGATCCGCGCTATCCGGACTGCACACCGGATACCGTCAATGGCTGCCGCTACATGCATCAGGTGTACACCCTGAGCAGTCCCGATTACACCGGCAAGGTGACAGTGCCGGTGCTGTGGGACAAGCAGACCCGGCGCATCGTCAACAACGAGTCATCGGAAATCATCCGCATGCTCGATAGCGAGTTTGCAGACATCACCGGATCGAAAGACTTGCTCTATCCACCCGAACTGCGCGAGGCCATCGACGGATTGAATGATCTGATTTATCGCACCGTCAACAATGGTGTCTATCGCTGCGGATTCGCCAGTTCGCAAGCGGCCTATGACGCGGCCTACGACGGGCTGTTCGCCACACTTGATCAGTTGGAAGATCGTCTTTCGCGGCAGCGTTATCTGCTCGGCAATCGATTGACCGAGGCCGATTGGCGTCTGTTCCCGACACTCGTTCGATTCGACGTGGCGTATTTTTCGCTTTTTCGCTGCAACAGGAACCGGATCAGCGATTTCCCCAATCTGTCCAATTACACCCGCGATCTGTACAGCGTACCGGGCATCGCCGGGACCGTGACCCCACGCTACTATGTGGAGAACTACTGGTCGAATCAGCGGATCAATCCGTCGGGCATCATTCCGCGCGGCACGCCGGCCGATTTCACCGCACCGCATGATCGTGCGCGCTTTGCTTGACCTAAAGGGAAGGGGATAACACGATGGCTGGAATCCAATTGAGCTTTGCCTGCGGCCTGTATGACCGTATGTTGCCGCTCTACACCGGTGAGGTGAAGCCGGCGGGCATTGATCTTAATTTTATTGTGCTTGAAGACCCGCGCCAGATTTTCGATCGCATGGGCGGGGCACAGGAATTTGATCTTTCCGAAATGTCGAGCTCGGAATACATCAGCCGGCTCGCAGCCGAGCGCAATGGTGGTCCGCGCTGCCCCTTTGTTGCGCTACCCGTGATTGCCTCGCGGGTGTTTCGTCACAGCTTCATCTTCGTCAATCGCAAACGCATCACGAGTCCGAAGGATCTTGAGGGCAAGAAAATCGGCGTGCCGCTCTACACCATGAGTGCAGCGATCTGGATCCGTGGTCATCTGCAGACCGAGTATGGCGTGGACTTGAACACCATCCGCTGGATTCAAGGGGCCACCAACAGTGGCGGATCGCACGGTGCCCCCAGCGTGCTGCCGATGGCGCGGCCGGTTGAAATCGAAATTAACCGTTCCGGTCGCTCGCTCTCCGATCTGATGGACGCCGGCGAGATCGACGCCATCATCGGCACCGATGTGCCCGATGCGATGCGCCACAATCCGGACATCGTGCGACTGTTCCCCAACTACCGCGAAGTCGAGAAGGACTTCTACCGGCGCACCAAGATTTTCCCGATCATGCACATCGTGGCGATTCGCCGCGACGTCCATGAGAAATTTCCGTTTGTGGCCACCAGTCTGTTTGATGCTTTCCTCGAGGCAAAGGCAATTGCCCTGGAACGGATGCGCTTTATTGGTGCGTTGCGCTATATGCAGCCGTGGCTGCCCGCCGACCTCGATGAGATTGACGAGGTGTTTGGCGGTGATCCCTGGCCCTATGGCATCGAGGCCAATCGTCCAACACTCGAGGCACTATTGGACAATCTGTACAACCAGGGTGTCATCCCGCTGCGTCTGGCGGTGGAAGACCTGTTTGTCAAAACCCACGAACATGCTGCGCGCTAGCCGCTGATGGCCCCGATTGCCACTATCGGTGGTGTCAGCGTCACGCGGATCGAGGAATCGATCCGGCCAAGCCTGGTGCCCAGCATTCTGTTTCCAGACTTCGAACCAGACTCTCTCGAGCGGCACCGAGACTGGTTGATTCCGGAACACTACGATGTACGCGAGGGGCGCTTTCGCACCTCGGTACATGGTTATCTGGTGCGCACCGCGCATCATGTGGTGTTGATCGATGCCTGTGGTGGCAATGACAAGGTACGGCCGGTGCTCAAGCGATTTCATCAACAATCGCATCCCTGGCTCGAGCGCCTCGCGGCGGCCGGGGTGGCGCCGGCGCAGGTCGACTACGTGATCTGTACGCATCTGCACTGTGACCATGTGGGCTGGAACACGCGCCTGGTTGACGGGCATTGGGTGCCGACATTCCCGCGGGCGCGCTACCTGTTTCACCGGCCCGAGCTCGCGCGCTGGGATCCCGCAGGCGGGCAGGTTGATCTGCGTGAACCCCGTGATCCGATGTGGGAGGATTCGGTCGCGCCGGTGATCGAGGCGGGACTCGCGCAGGCCATCGACGCGGGCCACCGCCTGGATGACGCACTGACCGTCGAATCGGCGCCCGGGCACACGATGGGGCATGTAAAGGTGCGCCTCAGTGCTGGCGGCGAGGAAGCGATTTTCTGTGGCGATGTGATGCATGTGCCACTGCAGGTCTACTACCCGCATTGGCATACCAGCTTTGACGATGACCCGCAGATGGGGATTCGTACCCGCCGGACGCTGCTCGACGAGTGTGCCGAGCGCGGGGCGCTGCTGCTGCCCACCCATTTCGCCGCCCCGCATGCGTGCAGGATCGTGCGTGCCGGCGAAGGATTTTCGATTCAGTGGATTGAGCCTGGCCGTCCTGGCTGAGATACCATGCTTGACGTGCAATGTCTGGTGGAGCGAGACCACGCGGCGCGCATGAATTCAGGCTGCGCCGCTCAAAGCAGTTCAGGTTGCGCAACTCAAATCAAGCGCGTCAAGTGGCTCGAATCAAGCGTGCGACGGGTTGGAATAGATCGTGCGACGTGCTCGATCGTGAATCCAGTCAATCAGGGAGAATCTTTGTGATGGCGTCGATGCGTGTACTAGTAATGGGGCTCTTGTGGCTGGCCGGTTGCATGCTGACCAATGCAGTCCAGGCGCAAGACAAGATCCGCCTGGGCATCCTGCCTTTCTCGGAGGCCCTGGGTGCGGTGATTGCCGATCGCGAAGGCTATTTCAAGGCTGAAGGTATTGAAGTCGAGATGTCAAAGTTCAATAGCGGCGCGCTTTCCCTGCCGCTGCTGCAGGCGGGCAAGCTCGATATTGCGCTCAGCAATACCGTCTCGACCCTGCAGGCGCTTGAACAGGGGCTGCAGGGCGTGATCCTTGCACCGGCAGCGATCACGCGCGCCAGCGGCGAGGATTCGACGACGGCAGTGATGGTGCTCAAGGGCGCGATCAAATCGCCCAAAGATCTGGAAGGAAAGCGCATCGCAGTCAATGTGATCAACAGTTCGGCGTGGCTAAACCTGGTTGCCTATCTCGATGTCCACCATGTCGATCGCAGCAAGGTGCGCATGCTCGAGGTGCCGTTTCCGCAGATGAATGATCCGCTGCTCGCCGGGCAGATCGATGCGATTGCGCAAGTCGAACCGTTTCGGACCGTGCTGCTTGATTCGGGCAAGGTCGACGTGCTGGGCTACTCCTATGTCGAGGCGCAACCGAATGCTGACATTACGCAGTATTTGAGCACGCGTGCCTGGGTGAGCAAGAACCCGCAAGTGGCAGTTCGATTCGCCCGCGCGATCACGCGTGCCAATGAGTATCTGCAAGGCAACGAAGCGGCGGTGCGCGAAGCGAATCAGCAGTTCACCAATCTCAATCCGGCCCTGAAGGATCGCGTCTTGCTGCCGCGCTTCGGTACTGCGGTGAACATGGCGCAAATCGAGCGCACCATGGAATTGATGATCAAGTACGGACTGCTCAAGCAACCGGTTGATCTGGCCAATCGCACGCTGGCGCAGCGCTGAGCGGACCTGAGTCGCGTTGGCAGCATCGATCCTGACCACAAGCCAGCGCCGTTGAATCCCTATCGCTGTTAAATCTCATGTCAGCGGCAGCCTATATTGAGCTCAGCGGGGTTAAAAAGACCTGGAATGCGCAGGGGCGGCTGACCACCGCCCTGGCAGGCATCGATCTGGTGATTGAGAAAGGCGCATTTGTGTCTATCGTCGGGCCCTCAGGGTGTGGCAAATCGACGTTGCTGCAAATCATGGCCGGCCTGGTGCCGTCCTCCGATGGCCTGGTGCGCTTGCATGGTCAGCCGGTGCGTGAACCGCCACGCGACATGATCTACGTGTTTCAGCAATACACGCGGTCGCTGTTTCCCTGGAAGAACGTGCAGCGCAACGTGGCCTATGGCCTTGAGAGTCGTGGCGGACTGTCTGCGGCTGACATTGCCGAGCGCACCGCACAGACCATTGCCAAAGTGAAGCTGCAGGGCTTTGAAAATCACTATCCGTGGCAATTGTCTGGCGGCATGCAGCAGCGGGTGGCGATTGCGCGCGCCCTGGCCTGTGCTCCCGATGTCTTGCTGATGGACGAACCATTCAGTTCCGTCGATGCGTTGACCCGGGTGGGCTTGCAGCAGTTGCTGCTTGACCTGTGGCAGTCATTGGGGCTGACCGTGATTTTTGTGACCCATGACGTCGATGAAGCGATTTACCTGTCGACGCGGGTCGTTGCCTTGAGTCGGCCACCGGCCCATGTGGGGCTTGATCTGACGATTGCCCTCGATCATCCGCGCGATGCCATCCTCACCCGCGAGCATGTACATTACCTTGACTATCGCCATCGTCTGCTCGCACAGTTGTTCGCCGACGAAGGGATTGCCAGCGGGGCGGTGCACTCATGAGGCAATGGTTCGCACACGGTCTGCGCGGCCGCCGCTCCGGGATCGTGCTTCTGCTCGTCCTGCTTGCGCTGTGGGAGTTCAGTGCCCGCCTGGAATGGCTGCCTGCGATGTCCTGGCCGCGGATGAGCGCGGTGGCAGCAACGCTCGGGCAGCTCATTGCGAGCGGCGAGCTACTCAGCGAGTTGGGTGCCAGCCTGTGGCGCATGGCACTGGGCTACGCGCTGGGCGTGCTGCTGGGTGTGATCGTCGGGGTACTGATGGGATCATTCCGGGCAATCTACAATTTGCTTGAACCGATCACCGAAATCCTGCGACCGATTCCGAGCCCGGCCTATGTGCCGATTGCCATCCTGTTTCTCGGGATCGATGATGAAATGAAGATATTCATGATCGCGTTCTCGGCATTTTTTCCTGTGCTGCTGAATACCTACAGTGGCGTGCGCGCGGTCGATCCGGTGCTGTTGCAGACGGCCAAGACCTTCGGCGTACGCGGTGCACGCCTGGTTCGTCAGGTGGTGTTGCCGGCGGCGGCCCCCTATATTTTTACCGGCATGCGGGTTAGCCTCGCGGTCGCGCTGATTGTCATGGTGATCAGCGAAATGGTGGCTGCCTCCAACGGGATTGGCTATTTTGTACTTGCGGCGCAACGCGGGTTCAAGGTGCGCGAGATGTTCGCCGGAGTGATCACCCTGGCCGCGGTGGGCTACGGCTTGAACTGGCTGTTCCTGCTGATCGAACAGCGTGTCCTTGCGTGGCACCATGGGTATAGCGCGCAGCATAGGGACTAAGCGCGGCAGGGCAAACAAGGATCGTGAGGAGACTTCGATGAGTGCAGTGTTACGTCAACGGATTGTCGCGGCATGCGCGCTTGCCGTTCTGCTCGGTGTCAGCACGGCGATCGCGCAGACCTGGCCCGTGCGATCGCAAAAGTGGATGGTGCCCTTTCCGGCCGCAGGTGGCGCCGATCTGGCTGCACGTGTGGTGGGGCAGCAGCTCTCCGATGCGCTCGGTCAGCCGATCGTGATCGAAAATCGGCCGGGGGCCAACGGCAATATCGGTGCTGAGCAGGTCGCCCGTGGGCCTGCCGATGGCTACAGCTTCACTGTCGGCAGCAGTGCCAATATCACGACCAACCCCTTGCTGTTCAAACTCGACTGGGATCCGCTCACCGATCTGGTGCCAGTGGCCATGCTGTCAGTCAACCCGATGTTTCTCTTTGTGAACCCCACCGTGGTGCCGGTCAACACACTGCAGGAACTGATCGCCTACGCGCGTGCAAAAAAGGGCGACCTTGACTATGCATCGGGGGGCGATGGCTCACCGGCACACATGGGCGCAGAGTTGCTCATGATGCAGGCCGGGTTTCGCATGGTGCCTATTCAATACAAGGGCGGCACACCGGGTGTCAATGATGTGGTGGGCGGGCGGGTCGGGGTGATGTTTGCCGCCGCACCGACCGTGATGCCGCATGCGCGGGCAGGGCGCTTGCGACTCATTGCCACCACCTCAGCGCGGCGATCGATTGCTGCGCCCGAGCTGCCCACGATCGCAGAATCGGGCTATCCGGACTATGACGTGTTCATCTGGAATCTTCTGCTTGCGCCGGCACAGACCCCATTGGCCATTCTTCAGCGCATCAACACCGAGGTGAATCGACTTGTGGTGAAGGCCGACGTTCGCGAGACACTCGCAAAACAGGGGGCCGAACCGATGCCGATGGATTTGGCTACCTTGAAGAAATTTGTCCACGCAGACTACGAGCGCTGGGCGCAGGTGGTAAAAGTAGCCGGTATCAAGGCGCAATGAGCCAGGCCCTACAATCGACAATGTGCGCCCTGCAATGAGCGCCGCTGAGAGGATTTGATTGATGGATTGGCAGGCATGCACCATCGCGGTGGTAGGCGGTGATCGTAGGGAACAGGAAATTGCGCGTCAGGCGGCACTGACCGGCGCGCGGGTACAGGCCTATGGATTCCCCTGGCCCGATGCGGGCATACAGGGTGTGGTGCATGCCGACACTGCGGCAGCGGCGCTCAGCGGTGCGCATGTGGCGCTTTTTCCGATTCCGGGCATTGCGCCTGACGGGGCCTTGTTTGCGCAGGCTCTCACCGAGCGGATCATTCCGACCCGCGATATGTTGGTGGCGATGCGCGAACCACGCGCCATCATTCTGGGCTGGGCCGATGCGCACCTGAAAACCGCCGCGCAGGACCTGGGCATCACGTTTCATGAATATGAATGGGACAAGGATCTGATGCTGCTGCGCGGGCCTGCCATTGTCGAGGGCATGTTGCGGGTAATCATAGAGAACACCGATTTCACCATTCATCAGGCGCAAATCGGTGTGGTGGGGCAGGGCACGATCGGGTTCCTTGTTACCCGCACCCTCATTGCGCTGGGCGCCCGTGTCTCGGTATTTGCGCGTAACAAAGTGCAGCGGGCAGAGGCCTATGCTGCCGGGGCGCAGAGCTATTCGCTCGAGGCGCTCGAGAAAGAGGCCGCTCGACTCGATATCCTGATCTCCTCGGTGCCACATCAGCTGGTCGGCCCCGCGGTACTCGGAGCACTGCCTGCGCATGCCCTGTTGGTCGATCTGGCAGCACCGCCTGGCGGAATTGATCGTGAAATCGCCAAATCCCTTGGACTTCGATTTATCTGGGCGCGGGGCATGGGTTCGCGTGCTCCGGTGACGGTCGGGCGCAGTCAATGGAGTGGCATCCGGCCGCGGATCGAGGCGATATTGGGCATGGCCCCCGAATCAGTATGATTGGTCATTGCTTCCAAATCAGCATGATTGGGCGTTGTCCCCGAATCAGGATGGTTTTAAAGGACTAATCGCATGCCCGTGGTGACTGTGCAATTGTGGTCGGGTCGCACTGTTGAGCAAAAGCGGCGGCTGGTGGCCGCCATCACTCAGGCGATGATCGATCACGCCGACTGCAAACCCGATCATCTGCATGTGATCATCCAGGATGTGCCCAAGGACTCCTGGGGACGTGCCGGGCGGTTGGGTATCGACAATGAACCCGATCCTGTGCCGGTTGACCCCGGGACGGCACTGAATGAATCCGGCCGGGCAGTGAGCGAACCTGAACTGCAATCGATCAAACCGGATTCAGCCGCGGGCGCTCGGTCCCCAGGCACTGGCGGCGCGCGATGAGCGGGCACGCTGCGTTTGCCCACCTGCTGCTGCAGGTGCAGGACATCGAGTCATCGTGTCGCTTCTATCGAGACACGCTGGGATTCACTGTTCGCAACGCGAAGCCACTGGCCGATGGACGCCCGTTTGTGCCCTTCAACCAGGGGCTGGCGCTCACCACGGGTGGGCCGGGCGAACCCTTGCAGATCGACCACCTGGCATTCAGCGTGACCGATGTGCGCGATCTAGCCCATCGCTGTGAGGCAGCTGGCGTGAGCTTTCGTCAGGGTCTGCACGACGGCATCTACGGGCTCACCGTCTACGTTCGTGATCCGGACGGCACGACCGTGGAGTTGTTTCAGCCCGGCGCGTTCCTGGCGGATTGATCCCATCAAACGCCGACACGCTGCAACTGATCAATGCTGATGTCGCCGACGCGCAGTCGTCGCTGCTTGTCTGACTGATCTCCACTGATGTCGTGCCGGCCACAGGCCGGCACGACATCACGAGCCGATGAAACGCTCAGGCGTCGCGTGGATCGCCGACCACGCCGATTTCCATCTCACCCAGGCCCGTGATGCTGCCTTTGAGGGTGTCGCCGGGGGCAAGCTGCGAAACGCCGGCCGGTGTACCGGTGGTGAGCACATCACCGGTGCGTAGCGTCAACACTTCAGACAGGAAGCGGATGTGTTGACGCAGGCCGCAGATCATGTCGGCGGTGTGTGCCTCCATGACCAGTTTGCCGTTTTGCTCGACGCGGATATGCAGATCCTGCGGTTCGGCGATTTCGTCGCGGGTCACGATATAGGGGCCCAGGCCAGTGAACGTGTCAAAGCCTTTGCGAATGTTGCGCGTGTTATGGCGTCCGCGCGCCCACGGGTCACGCTGACTGAAATCCCAGCACAGCAGATACCCAAACACGTGATCGAGCGCATTGTCTTCGGTGGCGTAACGCGCCGGCTTGCCGATGATGGCCGCAAGCTCGCATTCGAAATCAACATGCTTGGAGATGCGCGGCAGCACGACCGGGCCGCCGGGTCCGATGATCGAGGAGGTTGGCTTCAAAAAGAACTCGGCCATCAGATCATCGGCGCTCAGTTCGGCACGATCATAGGAGCCGACCCGTTCCTTCATTTCGGCCTGGTGAGCGTGGTAGTTGGCGGCCGCCGCCCAGATCGAGGGGGGATTGGTGATAGGAGCCAGCAATTTGACATCGGCCAGAGGCTTTGGTGAGCCCAGAGTCTGGGTGTCACGGGCAATGTCCATGGCCCGTGGGTCGTTGGCGAGTAGCTCAATCACCTCGAGCATGGTGTGGCGAGGCTGCAGCAAACCGTAATTGACGAGCGCATCGCCCAGCGGCCAGACCTGTTCTTCGTCGATCACACCAGCACGCCGATCATGGTAATGACAAATTTTCATGGAGCTTCCTTCGGTCGAATAAAGTAAAAAATGGGTTATCAGTTATCAGTTATCAGTTGTCAGTTGTCAGTTGTCAGTTGTCGCTGCGACGAGCGAGCGGCGTATCGCTGGTCGCCGATCGGCGACCTGTGATTGTTCTGCTCATCGAGTGTCGCAGCACTTGGCTCAGCGTGGCGCCAGACGCGACACCAGCCAGTCAGCCATGAAGGGAACGTTGTGGCCCCAGTAGTCATGGCTGCAATGAATGCGTCCGCCGTCATCGTTCTCATCGTAGATGCGCAGCGTCTTGTCGGTGGCACCGATTTCCTCGAACAGGCGCCGGGCACCTGCGACCGACATCAGCGTGTCCTTGTCGCCATGCGAGATCAGCGTCGGGCAGGTGATGTTCTGTGCAATGCCTTCCATGGTGAACGCGGCCAGGCGCTTGCGCGCTTCTTCGTGACTCACTCCGCCAAGCAGTCGCTGGCATGTCGGTTGCAGATGTCCGCAGAAGTCATACAGATCATCGAGGATGCTGTAGCAGCCACTCCAGCCCACCAGGGCGCGAATGCGCTTCTCGAACGCCGCAACACGGGGTGCGTAGTAGCCCGCCATGCTGATCCCGACCAGTCCGACGCGATCCGGGTCGATCTCGGGTCGCGAGAACAAGTAGTCAAACGAGGCCTTGCCGGGTACTTCATAGTCCGCCCGGGTCGGATAGCCCTTCAGGTAAATCGATGAACCGCGGCCGGGGCCATCGACGTGCAACACGGCGATGCCGCGATCGATAAACGGCTTGCTTGAAAAGTAGACTTCCTCGGCGTAGGCGTCGGCCCCGGCGATGAACAGGATGGCCGGCCAGCGTCCGGGCGCGGGATTGTTGGGATGGCAGAAGTAGCCGTCATAGGTCTCATTGCCATTGCGCACCTGGATGGTCTCGATCTTCGGGCTGGCAAGCTTGGCACCTTCGCGAAACAGTGATTGCGCTTTGGCGAAGCGCTCGGCCTTGCGCTCATTTTGCGCATAGGTGAGGAACACGTCAGACATGCGAAAGTACTGATTGGCGTGATAGAAATAGTTCTTCGCGGTGAGCAGGTCGCCTGCGGCGAGCGCTGCGCGGGCCCGTGCCTCGGTGGCATGGGCGGTCTTCAGCCACTCCCTTTCCCAGCCATCCTTGTCACCCTGTTCAATACGCGCGCAGGTGCGCGCGATATCGAACACGTCGCCGCCGCCCTGTGTTGATTGGGCGACCAGCCTGAGTGTCTGGCCACCAAAGGGATGCGTTGGAAAGAAAAAATCAAACATGCCGGGCTCCAAAGATTGTTGCAGTGTTAACGATTCAGTCGTGCTCGTGCTATCTCTATTCGGCGCTGATGTGCTGCAGGCGAATCACCCGTTCCCATTTGTCATGTTCGGCCACGATCCAGTGACCAAAGGCCTCCGGCGTGCTGCCAACGATGTCAAATTGCTGGGCGGCAAGGCGGTTGCGAACCTCCGGATCCTTGCTCGCTGCCTCGACGGCTGCATAGACTCTTTGTACCACGGCACTCGGGGTTCCGGCTGGCGCAACCAACCCCATCCATGCGCCCGTGGCAAACCCTGGAAAACGCTCGGCGAGAACCGGGACCTGAGGGTAGTCCGGATGCCGTTTGGGTGATGCAAAGGCCAATGGCAGCACACGCCCGGCATTGATCTGCACCGATGCGATACCGCCCAGGCTGATCATCATCATGTCGACCCGGCCGGCGACCAGTTCGCCCATTGCGGGCGCACCGCCCTTCATGTGGATTGCCACCGGGGCAATGCCCGATTCGAGTTTGAGCAGTTCGGCACCCAGGTGACTCGATGATCCGACACCGGCGGTAGCGTAGTTGCCTTCACTGCCGCGGGTACGCATGGTCGTGAGGAACGCGGCCAGATCACGCGTTGGGGAATTGGCTGGAACGATAAGGACCTGGGCACCGGTGATCAACAGTGATATCGGCGCGAAATCGCGCCGCGCGTCATAGGGCACATCGTGACGCAGCAACTGGTTGATCGGAAAATTGTCGAACACGGCCAGCAGGGTGTAGCCATCCGGTGGGGTACGTGCAACATAGTGGGTGCCAATCACGTTGTCGCCACCGGGGCGATTCTCAATCACGATCGGCTGGCCCAAATGGGCCGACAGTGCCGGCGCAAACAGCCGGGTCACCACATCGGTGATGCCTCCCGGTGAGGTCGGTACCACGATGCGAATCGGCTTGCTGGGCCAGGCCTGCGCGTGCGCCGGGGCGGCGCCCAGCAGCAGGTTTGCCAATGCGCATGCGATGATCAACCGTGCAGGCGCGGTGACAATGAAACGAAGACAAGCGGCCCTGGTCGCTAACACTTGCATCGGTCTCCTGTTCCTTCGTTCATTCGCGCACATGCCAAGCCTTGATTCTAACCTCAGGCGGCGCGACGCACCGGTCACTCGCGCGGTCGAGCGAGCGCGCTGCCGTCGTTGTGGCCCGGTGCCGATGCGCGTGGGAATGCTCTACAATCAAATGAACAAAAAAAGCGTGTTGGTAAAGGGGAGACGCAATGGCTGAGGGGACGGGCGCAGCGACGGGGGGGCAGTGGGTTGAGCGCGCGCGGGCGCTGGCGCCGCAACTGGCCGCGCGTGCCGGTGAGACCATCGCCGCGCGCCGGGTGCTCAGCGACAATGTCGAGCTGCTCAAACGGGAAGGACTCAATCGGGTGCTGCAGGCGCGCCGCTCTGGCGGCCTGGAGCAAAGCCTGCATACGCATATCGACGTGGTGGCGGCCATTGCCCAGGGCTGTGGTTCAACCGGCTGGTGCCTCGGGGTCTACCAGGCCCACGAATGGCTGCTCGGCCTGTTCGATGCCAGGGCGCAGGACGATGTCTATGCCAGCGATCCCGATACGCTTGTGTCCGCCGTCATCGGCCCGCGTGGGCGCGCCATGCGCACGGCTGATGGGTATCGACTGAGCGGGTTCTGGCCATTTTGTTCTGGCGTACACCAAGCGCAATGGGTGCTGCTGGGCGCGCATATAGAGGATCCGGCTGCGACGGTGCCCGATTCGGGCGTGTTTCTGGTGCCCGCCAGTGCATTGGAAGTAAAAGATGACTGGTACGCAGCCGGTCTGACAGGCAGCGGCAGCAACAGCGTGGTGGCCAAGGATGTTCTGGTGCCTGCGCATCGCTTCCTCTCCTTGCCGCAGGCGGGCGAGGGTCACTCGCCGGGCGCAGGGCTGCATTCGAGTGATCTGTACTACAGCGCGCCGGTGCCGGTACTGGCACTGTTCATTTGCAGCCCGGCGCTGGGGATGGCGCGCCACGCGCTTGAGGCGTTCAAGCAACGCCTGCCGGGCCGGCTGATTGCCTACACCTTTGACCAGCCGCAGATTGATTCGGCCCTGACTCATGCGCAGGTGGCCGAGGCGGCAACCCGCATTGATGCGGCCCATGTCGTACTGCATTCAATGGTCGATGAAATTGAAGGGTATGCGCGGGCTCACGCGGTGATGCCCTATGCGCGACGAGCCAAGGCCCGCATGGACTGCGCGTTTGCGGTTCGCTTGTGCCTTGAGGCGGTCGAACTGCTGGTCTACGCTTCGGGCGGAAGTGCCCTAGCAGAATCAAACGAGGTACAACGTGCCGCGCGGGATGTACGGGCACTCAATATGCACGGTCTGCTCAATTGGTCGACCAATCTGGAGACCTATGGACGGGTCGTGTTAGGACTGCCGACCAACTCGCCGGTGATTTGAGCACGCGCGAGAACCCTGTCTTGTCCGCTGCATCGGGTGATGCCGTGCAGCGGGTAAATCACTCCGGCATCAGACCGGATCACACAGCACCACGAGGAGACATCAATGAGTCAGTCAGATGAGCGTAACACCGCGGACCTAATGACGATCGACGGGATCGGACGCCGGCGCGTATTGCGTTCCCTTGCCGTGAGTGGCGCCAGTGCGCTCGCTGCGCCAGCGCTGATGATCAAGCCAGCCCAGGCGGCCGGTCGGCCGATCAAGATTGGTTTTGTGAGTCCGCAGACCGGACCGATTGCCGCATTTGGCGAAGCCGATACCTTCATTCTGGATGGCGTGCGCAAGGCACTTGGCAAAGGGATCGTCGTGGCGGGCACCGAACATCCGGTGCAGATCATCTACAAGGACAGCCAGTCGAACCCGAATCGCGCCGCCGAAGTGGCGGCACAGCTGATCAACAATGACAAGGTCGACATCATGCTCGCCTCGTCGACCTCCGACACCGTCAACCCGGTGGCCGATCAGTGCGAACTCGCGGGCGTGCCTTGTGTCACTTCGGATGACCCCTGGCAAGCCTACTTCTTCGGTCGCAAAGGCGACCCCAAAAAGGGCTTTGACTGGACCTATCACTTCTTCTGGGGCTTTGAGAACATTGCTGAAGTGTTCTCCAATATGTGGAACTCGTTGCCGAGCAACAAGTCACTCGGCTTGTTGTTCTCGAACGACCCCGATGGCATCGCTGCCAATGAGCAATTGCCCGGTGTGTTTGCCAAGATGGGATTCACCGTCACCACTGCCGGTCTGTATACCGCCACCACCGATGACTTCTCGGCGCAAATCGCGCAGTTCAAGAAAGCCAATGTCGAGATTGTCATGGGGATTTTCACCCCGCCCGCTTTTGCCACGTTTTGGACCCAGTGCGGCCAGCAGGGGTTTCGCCCGAAGCTGGTGACGCCGGCCAAGGCGGTGCTGTTTCCCTCAGCGGTGGCGGCCCTTGGCCCGCGTGGGGTCAACCTCACCACCGAAGTCTGGTGGTCGCCGCATCATCCATTCAAATCCGGTCTGACCGGTCAAACCGCGCAGCAGTTCTGCGACGAATATACCCGCGTCACCAAGCGCCAATGGACCCAGCCGCTGGGCTTCAAGCACGCCACGCTTGAGGTAGCCATTGACGTGCTCAAGCGTGCGAAGAAGCTCGAGGCCGCGGCGATTCGCGATGCCATTGCCGAGACCAACTACAACTCGCTGGTGGGTCCGATCCAGTGGAAGACCGGGCCGGTGCGTAATGTCTGTCTCACGCCGCTGGTGGGTGGGCAATGGCGCAAGGGCAAGTCCTTCCCGTATGACCTGGACATCGTCAACAGCCAAAGTGCGCCATCGATCAAGCCCGATAGCGTGATTCAGCCGATCATCTACACCTGAGGTTTGTAGCGCGCCATGGCGAGCCTGCTGGAGCTGGATGGGGTGAGCAAGTCCTATGGCGCGCTCAAGGTCTCTGATCAACTGACCCTCGCGGTAGAGGAAGGCGTTGCGCTGGGCGTGATCGGGCCCAATGGGGCAGGCAAGTCGACCATGTTCAATCTGATCACGGGCGATGTGCGGCCCGACGCGGGCCGGGTCCGCTTTGCTGGCGAGGATGTCACGGCATTGCCAGCGCAGCGACGTAGCCGCCTGGGCATGGGGCGCTCGTACCAGATACCGCATCCGTTTGCCAATATGACGGTATTCGAGAACCTGCTGGTCGGGGCGATATTTGCGGGCCGTCGCAGCGAGCGATCAAGCTATGAGCACTGTGCCCAGGTGCTTGAATGGGTCGGGCTGCTCGCTGTGGCCAATCGGGCGGCCGGGTCACTGACCTTGCTGCAACGCAAGCGCCTTGAATTGGCGCGCGCGTTGGCAAGCTCGCCGCGCCTGCTGCTACTGGATGAAATCGGCGGCGGGCTCACCGACCATGAGTGTCAGGCGCTGGTTGAGACCATTCGGTCCATCCATGCGCGCGGCACCACCATCGTGTGGATCGAACATATCGTGCATGCGTTGCTGTCGGTCGCGCAACGTCTGGTGGTGATGAATTACGGGCAGCTGATTGCCGATGGTGAACCTCACGCCGTGATGGCAGATCCCAGGGTACAAGAGGTCTATATGGGGATCGCTGCCGCATGAGTCTGCTGTCCACTCATGGCCTGTGTGCCCATTACGGTGATTTTCAGGCTCTGTTCGGTGTTGACGTTTACATCGAACGTGGCGAAACCGTCGCAGTCATCGGCGCCAATGGCGCCGGCAAATCGACCTTGTTGCGCGCCATGATCGGTTTGCTGCCAAGCGCACCCGCCATGGTGCGTCTGGACGGTGAGCCGGTGGGCAATCTGCCGGCACATGATCTGGTACGCCGTGGCGTGGCGCTGGTGCCCGAGGGCAGGCGACTCTTTCGCAGTCTGAGCGTGGAGGAGAATCTACGACTCGGTGGGGATTTTCTTGCGCCGGGGGCGTGGACATTGCCGCGCGTCTACGAGCTTTTCCCGCGACTGGCCGAGCGTCGCGACAGTCCGGCGACGCTGCTCTCAGGCGGCGAGCAGCAAATGGTGGCAATCGGGCGCGCGCTGCTATCGAATCCACGTGTATTGCTGTGTGACGAACTGAGCCTGGGTCTGGCGCCCATCATCGTGCGTGAGATCTACGCGCGCCTTGCCACCGTGGCCGCCAGTGGCACCACACTGGTGATTGTGGAGCAGGACATCAGCCGCGCACTCGAATCGGCCGACCGGTTCTATTGCATGCAAAAGGGGCGGGTCTCACTGGCCGGGGCCTGCGGCACCGTTACGGTGGACCGGGCGGCTCTGACCCAGGCCTATTTCGGACTGTGAGCAAGCGCGCATGAACGTCATGACGATCCTCATACAGGGCACGCTGCTGGGCGGTCTGTATGCGCTGTTTGCCATTGGCCTGTCGCTCACCTTCGGCATCATGCGCGTGGTCAATATTGCGCATGGTGATCTGATCACGCTGGCGGCCTTTGCCGCGTTGGTGGTGACCGATACCTTGGCGATCTCGCCGTTCGTGGCCCTCGGTGTTGTCGTGCCGCTTTTCTTTGCACTCGGCTATCTGCTGCAACGCGGTTTACTCAATCGCACGCTGGGCGATTCGATTTTGCCGCCGCTGCTGGTGACCTTTGGATTGTCGGTGATCATCCAGAATGTGCTGCTTGAGGTCTTCGGTGCCAACATCCGTCGGCTGCCGGTGGGCAACCTTGAAACCGCGAGTCTGCAATTGCCCGCTGGCATTGCCATCGGGGTGTTTCCACTCATCGTGTTTGCGGCCGCGCTGATTTGCCTGGGGGCGCTGCAATATCTGCTTTATCGCACGCGGCTGGGCCGGGCATTCCGCGCCACCTCCGATGACCCGGAGACGGCCGAGCTGATGGGCATCGACAACCGGCATCTGTATGCCCTTGCCATGGGTATCGCGCTGGCGTTCACCGCGCTGGCTGGCGTCCTGTTCGCCATCCGCACCACCTTCGATCCAGCCTCCGGGCCAATTCGCCTTATCTTCGCGTTCGAGGCAGTGATCATTGGGGGACTGGGGAGTCTGTGGGGCACGCTGCTCGGTGGGGTCGTATTGGGCATCGCCCAGTCGATCGGTGCAGCGATCTCCCTTGAGTGGCAGATTCTCGCCGGGCACATTGCTTTCATGATCATTCTGGTGCTCAAGCCCGATGGTCTGTTTCCGCGCACTCAGGATTGAACATGAGCCGATTGCCCGAACCCACTGGCTCAACCGGATTGCCCGAACAGACCCACTCCGCCGGATCGCGCACGCGCAGCGATCAGCACGAGTCGGCCACGTCATCCGATCGCGGCGATCAGGGTGACTCGCCAACCTTACGCCCTATGAGTTACCGGGTAGCGCGCAGCACCCGGTCGAGCCGGCTATTCAGTGCGGCGCTCGGTGTTCTACTGATTACTCTGATAAGCCTGCCCTGGTGGGCCGACAACGGGCCGATGCGGCTGATCGCCGAGATGGCCTACTTTCTCGCACTCGCGCAGTTGTGGAATCTGCTCGCTGGTTATGCTGGATTGGTCTCGGTCGGGCAGCAGGCCTTTGTCGGCCTGGGTGGTTACACCCTGTTTGCCTTGACCGACTGGTATGGCGTGCATCCACTCTGGGCGCTTGCGCTGGCGGGGCTCATGGCGGCTCTGGTGTCGGTGCCGGTTGCGCTGGCGGTGTTTCGCTTGCGCGGGGCCTATTTTGCGGTGGGCACCTGGGTGGTGGCCGAGATCTTTCAACTGTTTGTTGCCCAGGTGCCGCGCCTGGGCGGTGGCTCGGGCTACAGTCTGACCCCGGCCATCGTGCGATCCATCGCGGCGGATCGCGGTACGCGCGATCAAGTGCTGTACTGGATTGCGCTCGCCCTCGCAGTGGCTGTGACCGCCGCGGTCTATGCGGTCCTGCGTTCGCGCCACGGACTCGCGCTCACCGCGATTCGCGATTCAGAGCGCGCCTCGCGCAGTCTTGGGGTGGATACCTGGCGCACCAAACTGTTTATCTATGTCGTCACTGCCGGGTGCACCGGAGTGATCGGAGCGTTCATCTTTCTATTGAAACTGCGCATATCGCCTGCCTCCGGATTCGATGTGAACGATTGGACCGTGGTGGTCATTTTCATGGTGGTAATCGGCGGTATCGGCACCATGGAAGGACCGATCGTTGGCATGTTGTTGTATTTCGGACTGCGCGAGTGGCTGGCCGATTACGGCAGCTGGTATCTGATTCTGCTCGGAGCGGTCGCCGTGGTTGTCATGCTGCGTGCCCAGCGTGGCCTGTGGGGATGGGTGGAGAGCCGGTTCGGTTTGAGCCTGTTTCCGATCCGCAGGCAACTCGTGATACTGCCTGGCACTGGTCAAGGAGAAAGCCGTGAATGAATCTCAAAGTGTCGCGCGGGCGGCCGCGCTGGGCGATCGCCTCGCCGCACGGGCCGAGCGCACTGAAGCCGAGCGACGCATGCTGCCAGAGACTCTGGCGGACTTGCGCGCCGCCGGATTATTGAGACTCTTCCAGCCGCGCCGTTATGGCGGAGCCGAAGCGCCCCTCACCGAGGCGACTGCGGTGATTTCGACGCTGGCGCGTGCCTGCGGATCGACCGCATGGGTGGCCTCGGTCTATACCGATCACTCGGTGCTGCTGGGCAAGTTTGACCCTTTGGCCGCCGATGAGGTGTGGGGAAGTACGCCTGACGCACTGATCTCGGCAGGATATATGCCCGCAGGCACGGTGGAGCGGGTGCCAGGTGGCTGGCAAATTGCCGGCACCTGGGGCTTTGCCAGCGGCTGCGATCACGCCGATTGGCTGCTCCTGGGCAGCCTGTTGCCCGATGCGACCGGTGTACCAACCCCCAGCCTGTGCCTGGTCTCGCGCAAAGAGGTCGAGATCGAGGACAACTGGCATGTGCTTGGTTTGTGTGGCACGGGTAGCAAGAACATCCGCGTCGATGGGGTGCATGTGCCAGTCCATCGCACGCTGGCCCTGACTGACGCGAACGGCGATCGCGTGCCCAATGGCCGGACCGTTACGCCGCTCTATCAGTTGCCGCATGTCTCGACGGTGCCATTCATGTTCTCAGCCACAGGCCTTGGGATCGCCGAGAGTCTGCTCGATGCGATGATCGCTGCGATCAAACAGACGCAGTCACGCGGCCAGCGGCTGGCCGACATTCAGGCCTTGCAGATTCATGTGGCAGAGTCGGCCGCCGAGATCGACTGTGCGCGCCAACTGCTCGAACGCGATACCGAGCAGGCGATGGCAGCGGTGGAGGCGGGTCGCATCCTCACGCTCAAAGAAAAAATTCGTAATCGACGCGACCAGGCCTATATGGTGAAGCTGTGTCGCAGCGCGGTTGACCGCTTGTTCGCAGCGGCCGGGTCGCGCGGGCTGTTTGAGAGCCATGTAGCGCAGCGCAAGTTTCGCGACATGTGCGCGATGAGTACGCATGCCGCCTTGGGATGGGACATTGCGGCGACTTCCTGGGGCCGGGTCGCGTTCGGCCTTGATCCGGGCACCCCTTTTATTTGAAAACCGGGCACCCCTTTTATGTGAAATCCGGGCACCCTTCTTATCTGATGGACTGAATGCAGGAGCGTGGGCATGAGTGGATTGCGATTTGGTTTGGGACGCTACACCGATGGCGCGCGTACGTTCAGCGCTCTGGTGATGGGCGAGCTGGCGATTGAACTGGAGCCCTTGCACGAACGCTATCGGCAGAGCGCCCGAGCAGGTGCCGGTGCGCTGAGCGGTTGTCGCGACATCCTTGAAGTCGTTGAGGACTGGGATCGGCATTTTGATGTTCTGCAGGCGATGGCTGAATTCGCCCACGACGAAGGGTTTGATCGGGCTGCGGGCGGCGCTTCGCAATCGCGCGGGGCGGCGGCCGCGGCGGAAGCTGGCGCACTCGCGCATGCCGTTGGTGGTCTGCGCCCGCTGCCACCGATTCGCCGTCCGTCAAAAATTCTCAACTGCGCGTCCAATTACAGCGCGCACCTGGCTGAGATGCGCCAATACACCGTCACCGGTGGCAATGTCGACCCGTCGACGATTTACAAGGGCGACAAGTCAAGCGCGCAGCCCTACCTGTTCTTGAAAGCACCCAGCGCGTTGATTGGCGCCCATGACGATATCGTGCTGCCCGGGCCTGAGGATCAAATCGACTGGGAGGCCGAGCTGTGTGTGGTGATCGGTCGGCCAGCGCGCAAGGTGAGCGTCGATAAGGCCCTTGAACACATCGCCGGGTTCATGATTTTCAATGACGTGTCGTGCCGCAATCTGCTGTTCCGGGCTGACCGCCCCAATCTGCGTACCGACTGGCTGGCCTCGAAATCGTTTGACACCTTTGCCCCCTGTGGCCCGCTGATGATTCCGCGTGCCTTCGTCGCGCAACACGGTGCGCTGCATATCCAGTTACGGGTCAACGGGCGCATTCGTCAAAACGGTATTGCGGGTGAAATGATCTATTCCCCTGAAGAGCAGATCGAGTATGTATCGCGCATGATGACCCTGGAATCGGGCGACTTGATCGCGACCGGAACAATCGGTGGGGTCGGGCAGGGGACGGGGGAATTCCTCAAAGCCGGTGATCTGGTGGAAACCGAGATCGAGGGTCTTGGCATGCAGCGCAACCGGGTGGTGGCGGCTGACTAGGCGATGCCTGGACAGGTTTATGCCGCCCGCGCGCTAGACTGCGGGTAAGCGCGCGAAACCGTGCGCGAGCGCGGCGTCACCCGGGACCCAGGGTGGGCGCGTCCAGAGGTTTGTTGCGCGTTGCGCGAGGAAGGCACCGGTGAGCTTCATTTTGCATGACCTGGTCAAAGAAGGCATGACCGGCGAGGCCACATTGATTGTGGCTGACGAACATACCGCGCCGCGGATCGGTAGCGGCAAAGTGCACGTATTAGCCACCCCGGTGATGATCAACCTGTTCGAGGCCGCGGCGCTGGCCGCCTGCGAGCATTTATTGCCCGCGGGTTACCAAAGTCTGGGGACGGTACTCGACATCCGCCACATCGCTGCCACTCCGGTCGGCATGCGGGTGACTGCACGCGCGCGGGTGAGCGGCGTTGAGGGACGAACGATACGCTTCACCCTTGAGGCCTTCGATGAGATCGAGTTGATCGGTGATGGCCGCCACGAACGGGTCGTGGTGCATGTCGAGCGTTTTGATGAGCGGGTGAAGAAAAAGCTCGATCACCTGCCCGGGGCGCGCTGATCAGGGGGCGACGGTGGCGCCACGCGCGCCGTTGCGCTCGATGGCAGCGGCAACAAAGCCGCTGCGCTTCACATCGGCCACAAAAGCCTCCAGCACCGGGTAGGCCTCGGCGCGCGCTTTGGGCGTGCCCATGGCCTGCTGGATGGCGGTGAAGCGATCGCTCAGCACGCGGGCGCCTGGAATGCGTTCGACATCGCTGACCAGACGGGGCCGCAGGCCTGCCAAGGCGTCAAGCCTGGCATCAACGAAATGCTGATACGAAGGTTCTACACCATCGACGCGTTGCAGCTCGGCATGTTTGAGGGAGCGCGTGAGGTAGAGCTCATAGGCACTTTTGTTCGATACCGAGATGCGCACCCCTGGTTGATCGACATCGGCTACCGTCTGGAACTTTGAACCCGGCGGTACCAGGTAAGTGGCTTCGATCTCCAGATAGGCCGGTGTAAAGGCGATCTCGTTGGCACGCTGGGGTTCGGCGCCAAGGAATGCCACATCCCAGGCCCCTGTAGGGGCTGCCTCGGCTACTTTTCCTGGTGAAGGGTAGGGTACAAATTGCACCGCAACGCCAAGGCGCCGTGCCAGTTCACGGGCCAGATCGATCGCCACGCCAGACAATTCGCCGCTGGCCTCATTTTTTTTGACGAGCAGAAAGTTTGACATATTGAGGCCTACACGCATGGTGCCGCCGGGGGCGAGTTGTTCGCGTGCGCTGCTCGACAAGGTTGTGTTCATGCTGCATCCAGTCAAATAGGGAAGGAAGATAAGGGCAGAGGCAAGGAGCGCGACCGTAGCACGAAAACGAATCGATCCCATTCGAGCATTCACTGTTCTATCCTTATGCCGCGCGTGCGCACCAGGGTGCCCCATTTGGCGATGTCGGCTGCGAGCACCTGGCGCATCTCCTGTGCGGTGCCGCTGCGAATCTCCATACCGAGCGACTGTAGTTTGGTCCGTACTTCAGGCAACTGCAATACCGAGCGGATATCACGCTCGATTTTTGCTACGACTTCTGGTGGCGTGCGGGCCGGCGCGAAGAACCCCATCCAGGTGTTCACTTCATAGCCGGGCACCCCGGACTGATCAACCGTGGGAATCTCCGGATGGGCCCTGGAACGGGTGAGCGAGGTGACTGCGATTTTCCGTACCCGGTCGCTGTGAAAGGCCGCATTGGCAGTGGCGATATCGGCGATCGCGAGGCCCACATCGCCCGCAATCACTGCAGCGACCGCGGGCGCACCACCGCGGTAGGGCACGTCATGGATATCGACCGCAGCCATGGATTTGAACAGCTCCAGGGCGAGCAGGGTGGCGGTGCCACCCGAGGCGTGATCGATGCTGCCGGGCTGGCGGCGCAGGAGTTCAAGCAGTTCGGGCAGATTGGTCGCCGGAATGCGATTGGCCAGCACCAGCACCTCAGGGATCGATGCGGCGAGCGCAAGCGGCTCGAAGTCCTTCTGCGGATCGTAGGCAAGATCGGGATAGACCACCGGGTTCATCGCCATGGTGCCATCGTGGGCGACCAGCAACGTATAGCCATCGGGCTGCGCGCGCGCCACGGCACTCGCGCCGATGCGCATGGCGGCACCGGCACGGTTTTCGATCAACACCGCCTGATTCCAGATCAAAGCGAGGCGATCCCCCACGACGCGTCCGATGGTATCAATCGCGCCACCGGGGGCGGTTGGCACGACGATTGTGACCGCCCGTTGCGGCCAGGATTGCGCCGACACGCAAGAACTTGACGCCACGATCAGCGATCCGACCATCAAGGCCACGGCACCCGGCGCAAAGGCTCGGCGGAGGCTCCTGAACGTTTTGGTTCGAGGGGTCATGCGCTTGCCTGCGCAAGTGCGCTCAGGTGCTCGGCGAGAACGCCGGGCAATTCGCTGGCGGGGCTGCGACCCAGGCCGCAATACGCGGCCAATCCGAACCCGGGCAATACCTGACGGGCAACGCGCAGTCGCGTGGCAAAGGTGTCCATATGGTGGATCATGCCCAGATAGACTTGTGCTGAACGCGGGCGCAGATCAGCCAGTGCGGCATAGAACGCCAGGTCACTTCGATCCAGGGTGGGGATGTGCAGCCACTCGATCGAGCGTTCCGTTTGCTCGACCATGGCATTGGCGAGCACCACCGTCTGTCCCAGATCATCAGGGCTGAACCGCGGCCATCCACCAAGGGTGCCAAAGCACAGATGGATGCCAAGCGACGCCTCGGAGGGGATCACTTGCGAGAGTCTGCGGATCTGGCCGCAGTTGCGTTCAATCATCGTGGCTGGGTCCAGTTGCGCGATGCCGCCATAGGCATCCTGCACCTCGGTGGCACAGTCAAACTGGATCGCCAGATCGTGCGCCGGAATATGCGCCACGATGGTTTCGATTTCCGCGCGCAACGCCGCCTCGTAGCCCTCGCGGATGCGGTCCAAATCACCTGCGACCGGAAACACGCGGGGCGGCAAGACGCTGTTGACCGAGGCGAGCGATACCTGAAAGCGCAGGTGCGCTGGCAGTGCCCCTTTATCGCGCAGGGAGCGAAACACAAAATAGGATTGAATGGCCTCACGCGCATAGCCCAGGCGCCAACCCGGATCGCCAAAGCGCACCTTGGACACACCATCGCGCACCTTGAATAGCCAACTGTCGCCGGCATTGCGCGGGTTGAGACGTTCGATGCCATCATCGGGTGCGGGGCGCCGCAGCACCTCAAAATCCGGATGCCCGGCGAACACCTGGTAATGCACCCGACTGATCCAGTGTCGGCGCGGGCCGGTCTCGCCATCGGGCAGCGTTGAGAGCTGCGCACCCAGCGGACGACCGAACATCTCGAATACTGCCTCACTGGTGTCCAGCGGGATGCTGCCCACCAGCAGTACGCCGGGCGCTGCGCTCATAGCGCAGCGATCGTTTGCACTTCGACCAGGAAGGGTTCCTGCACCAGCCGGTCGACCATCAACAAGGTGTTGGGCGGATAGACGCCGTTGGCAAACATGCGCGGAAATTCGCGCAGGCGAAACGCCATGAACTTGGGGATGTCCTGCGAGTGCACCAGGTAGGTGGTGAACTGCACCACATTGCCCCAGCCGGCGCCGCAGGATTCAAGCGCGGTCTGGATGTTCTTGAACACCTGGGCGCATTGCGCATCGAAATCATCCACGCCAATCACCGCTCCGCTCGCATCGCCGGATAGTTGCCCGGCGATGAACAGGTATTCGGAGGCCCTCACGCGGGTGATCTGCGAGTACTGCCCCAGCGGTTTGCCCAGCTCGGGCGGATTGATGATGCGGATGTCGGTCATTGAGTGTCTCCTTGACGATAGGGAAGAGGTGGGCATGCGCAGGCTCAGCTGCACTGGTGAACTTCAAGCAGGGTGACTCAAGCAGAAAATTACCACCGTACGTCGATTCAAATCGGGGGCCTGCAACTCAGACTGACTCAAACCACGCCCATCATGCGTGAGAGTTCCAGGACATGGGCGGTGAACTCGGGGGATGCGCGAGTGCTCTGCGGGTCACGCGGCCGCGCACAGCGTATTTTAAGATCGGCAATGATACGGCCGGGGCGCTCGCTCATCACCAGCACTCGATCGGACAGGAACACCGCCTCGGCAATGCTGTGGGTGATCAGCAGCACGGTCTGCTGGCGCACCTGCCACAGTCGCAACAGCTCGACATTGAGCCGGTCGCGGGTGAGGGCATCGAGCGCACCAAAGGGCTCATCGAGCAGCAATATGTCCGGATGCAACAACAGCATCTGTCCGAATGCCGCACGCTGGCGCATTCCGCCTGAGAGTTCGTGCGGATAGCGCTCAGCGAAGGTGCTCAGGCCCAGGGTCGCGAGCACTTCCGCGCTTCTTGCTTCGATCAGCACACGAGGCATGTCTTGGGCCTCGGCCGCCAGGCGCAGATTGGCACGCACGGTCAACCAGGGCAGCAGATTGTCCTTTTGAAACACGATACCGGTCTGAGGGCGCGGGCGCGTGGTGGGTTCCCCCAGCACATGGATCGCACCGCCTGCATCAGCAGCGTGCAGCCCGGCGACAATGCGCAGCAAGGTGCTCTTGCCGCAACCGCTGGGGCCGAGCACTGACACAAATTCCGAGCGTTCAATCCGAAAGCTCAGGCGGTCGAGGGCGCGCACATCACCCGGGTAGGTCTTGGAGACCTCGGTGGCTTCGATGGCGGCGGGTTCAGAGGCCACGCCCCCGCGGTGGGACGTGGAGCGCTCGGTGACATCGCGGGTCGTGGGTTCAGAGGCCACGCCACCACACCCGGCGGGCAATCAACTCGATCAGGCAGTAGAGCAGTCCTGCGAGAATCGAAATGGCAATCAGGGAGGCAAACAGCAAATCGGTGCGAGCATTGGCATTGGCCATCAGCACGACGGTGCCAAGCCCCTGTTCGGCACCGACAAATTCACCGGCAATCGCGCCGATCACCGCCAGTGGCGCGGCCATGCGGCATCCGTCGACAATCGAGGGCAGTGCGCTCGGTAATCGCAGGCGCCGAAAGCTCATCCAGGGCGAGGCACCGATCGCCTGGAAATGCTCGACCAGATTCAGCGGCGTGCTCGCCAGGCCCCCTAGTGTGGAGATCACGATCGGGAAGAAAGCAAACAGGAAGGCCATCACCACCTTCGATAGCGGACCGATGCCGAACCAGACCACCAGCAAGGGGGCCAGCGCTATTTTGGGTAAACCTTGAAAGAGGACGATAGCCGGGTAGAGGGCGCGGCGCGCGGTCGCCATCGCAAAAATCAACAGGCCGAGCAACAGGCCACCGGCGAGCGCTGCGAGATAACCGAGGGCCACTTCCTGCAAAGTGACCAGTGACTCGGAGAGCAGCGTACCGCGGTTATCCCAAAGGGTGGCAAGCACCTTGGATAAAGGGGGCAACAAATACGCCTTCAGGTGAAACAGCGCCGCGCCATACTCCCACAGCACTGCGAGGAGGATGAAGGCGAGCGCCGGATCGATGACCGGGCGCAGGCGTGCAATCAACCCTGCGCTAGCGCAGGAAGGCATTGCTGTACATATCCTCGACGGCCACCTTGCCCTTCAGATCAAATGCGCGGTCGACAAAGGCAAGCGTTGATTTCATGCGCTCTGCACGCAGAAATCCAAGCCCGTTGCCACGCGCGGCCGGATCCTGAATCTGTTCGGCGATTTCGCGAATCTGATCCAGGGCAATCTGCCGATCCACCAGCGGATACATCTTCACCAGGAGGTCGGCTGCTTCTGCCGGCTGCGCGATGGCAAATTCGTAGCCGCGATAGGCTGCGCGCAAGAAGGAACGCACCGCGTCGCCGCGCTTCGCAAGGGTGTCTTCACTCACGGCAAAGCCACTGCCATAGGCATCGAGCTTGTTCTCAGCGAGGCTGAGCCAATTGACTTTCATGCCCGCTTTGGCCGCCTGATTGACCATTACCGGGCGGTCACTGCCCTTCCAGCACTCGACCAGATCGATCTTGCCTTCGATGAGCGAAGTGGGAATGACGGCCGGATCGAGCCGCACCAGACGAATGAAATCGCGCGGCTTGCCATTGAGTTCGAGCCACGCCGGCACCACGTTGTGCACGGGCGATGAGGCACCACCCCCGAGCACGCGGCCCTTGAGGTCTTCAATCGACTGCAACTGGAAGCGTTCGGTGAGCGCACAAATGGAGGCCGGCCATTGGGTGTTGATGGCACCGACCAACCGGATATGTCCACCGTTGGAGCGGGTGAGGACCAGGCTGATCGGGTCAACGTAGCCAATTTCAAACTGACCCTGATCGAGCTCATTCGCGGTGCGCTGCCCGCCATAGCCGCGCACGATGGTGACATCCAGGCCGGCCTCACGAAACCAGCCTTTTGACAGTGCGACGATCGGGCCGATCTGGCTGCCCTGTGGCAGCCAGGACTGGTTATAGGTGAGCTTCTCCTCGGCACCTACCCCGCCTGAGCCCAGGCACAAGAGCATTGCACCCAGCAACCAAACCATGCGCGGGTTCATTTGCGGACCTTCTCGGCGACCACCGGATTGCGCAGTGTGCCAATGCGTTCAAGGGTGGCCTCCATGACATCCCCGGGGTTCAGAAACACGCCCTTGCCCGCGCCGACGCCAGCCGGTGTTCCGGTCGCAATGACATCGCCCGGTTGCAGAGTGACGATGGTGGACAGATAGGCGATTTGTTCGCGTACCGACCAGATCATGTTGGCAGTCGAATCGCTTTGATGGGTTTCGCCGTTGACCTTCAAGGTCATCTGCAAGGTCTGCGGGTCGCGGATCAGCCAGGCCGGCACGATCCATGGACCGAACGGGGCAAAGGTGTCGTGCGCCTTGCCTTGAAACCAGTCAAATTTGAAGGGATAGTCGCTGCGCTTGTTCAGATCGCGCGCCGACACGTCATTCACCACCGTGTAGCCGGCCACATGCGACAGGGCGCGCTCGAGCGGGATGCGCCGGCCGCCGCGGCCAATCACTGCGGCGAGTTCGACTTCCCAATCGAGCTGGGCGGTCTCAGGCGGTTTTTTTACCGATTCGCGTGGTCCAATGACTGCATTGGCAAGCTTGAGGAACATATATGGCTTGCTGTCTTTCTTGGAGGCAAGCAGGCTCGCCATCTCATTGGCATGCTCAATGAAATTCGATGCCGCGCAGTAGATGCGTGCTGGCCGGTAAGGGGCGACAACCAGCTTGGCCGCGGCACCCAGCGAAGGCACCCGTCCTGACTCGATGGCAGCCACCAGGGTCGGTGCGGCTTTGCGCAGTGCGACAGCGTGGTCCTGCCAGTGACTGATGAGACCTTCAACGCCCAGCGCGGCAAGGCTTGGAGGAAGGCCGCTGCGACTGGCCTTGAGGGCTGCGCGCAGATCGTAGAGTTGGTCGCCGACGACGATGCCCGGTAACACGTCACCTGCCTTCTTGAAGCTTGCCAGTGCGAACCAATCCATGCCGAACCACTCCCGTTTAGACTCGTGCGGGCAATCTAGCCCAATCCGAGCGGCGCAGCAAATGCCGTGCCGATTGGTCATGTCGCATAATCGCGCACATTGCGAACGGTAACGCGTAGCAATGACCGTGTTGCCGTGGCCGCGTTGCTCTGACTGTGTTGCGCCGTTTGACTGCCCTTATCGCGCCTTTAATTGTTGAGACTTCTCATGAGCACTCCGATATTTCTGCATTACAGCAAAGATGAACTCGATCGCAATTTTGACCAGCGCGGCTGGATCGACAATGCTGATGAGGTAATCGCGCGCTATGCACCACGGGCCGCCGCCGCACGTACCCGCTGGGCGCATTTGAGCGATGTGAGCTACGGCCCCTCGGCCGATGAGCGGCTCGATGTGTTCAAGGCAGCGCAGCCCGCCGGCGCGCTCGCACCGATTCAGGTGTTCGTACACGGCGGGCGGTGGGTGAATTTCACCAAAGAGGACTATTCCTTTGTCGCCGACGGGTTTTGTCCCGCGGGCATACACACGGTGATGCTCAATTTCACCAAGCTGCCGACCGTGCGCATGCCGGAGATGGTCGAGCAGATCCGCCGCGGCATTGACTGGGTGTGGCGCAATGCCGAATCGTTTGGCGGTGACTGCGCGCAGATTCATGTGTCGGGGCACTCCTCCGGGGCACACCTCGCGGCGCTATGCCTCACCACCGACTGGGCAGCGCGCGGTCTGCCCTCCGATCTGATCCGTTCGGCTGCGTTTGCGAGCGGTCCGTATGACATGGACCCGG
Organism: uncultured Pseudomonadota bacterium; assembly: GCA_903921325.1. Lineage (GTDB taxonomy): Bacteria > Pseudomonadota > Gammaproteobacteria > Burkholderiales > SG8-39 > CAIXPL01. Next base: position 77,350 of record CAIXPL010000035.1, on the reverse strand, counting down.
TGATGCTGAGCGCACGCAGTGCTTACGTGAAATTGGAGCCGGCCGAAGTCCCTCAGTACAGTCCGCAGGCGCAGGTGGCAAAAGTGCGCTGTCCGGTGGCTCTGGCGCGAGCGCAATACGACACCGATGAGTTTCGTCGTCAGAGCAGCGCGTACGCCGATGGATTGCGCGCGACCGGCCACCTGGCCGATTTTCGCGATCTGGCCGGCATCAATCACTTCGAAATCATGGAAGCCTTTGGCGACCATGAGGGCGCGCTTGTTCAAATGGCACTCGCGGTAATGGCCAAGGGGCGCTGAGCGCCAAGACCGGTTGAGCGTCGACGCAGCGTCCCTGCGGCGAGCGCCGACGCGTGTCGAGCGCGATGCGACAGGTTTGCCTGGCCTCAGAGCGCGCTGACGATCACGGCAACGTGCCACGATTGGCAATGCCACCGTCGATGGTCACGATCGTGCCGGTGGTATAGCCGGACAGATCCGAGGCGAGAAACACCACTGTCGCTGCCACTTCGTCGGGCGTGGCGGCGCGGCCAAAGGGCATGGCTGAATAGAGTTCGCGCCAGCGCGATTCATCGCCCAGACGTTTCCTTGCCTTTACCTTTTGCAGGTACACCAGACGATCGGTCTCAACCGGCCCCGGATTGATGCCGACCACCCGCACACCCACATCGGCGCTGGTGGAACCGAGCGCCTTGGTGAAGGCCATCAATGCGGCATTGCCGGTGCTGCCGGCAATGTACCCGGCATCGAGCCGTTCACCGGCGGTACCGATGACATTGAGAATCACGCCGCTGCGGCGTGCTTTCATTTGCGTGAAGCAGGCGCGCGAGAGCGAAATGCAACCAAAGATCTTCAGATCCCAGGCGGCACGCCAGCGTTCGTCGTCGACCTCTTCAATGGTGCCGGCCGGAATGCTGCCGGCGCTATTCACCAGAATGTCGACGCCACCGCGCTCGGCAATGACCCGCGCCCGGGCGACCGGATCGCTCAAGTCGGCGGCGATCACGCCGACTTGCACCGGATAGGCACTGCGAATCCGTTGAGCGGCCTGCGCCAGTTCATCGGCCGATCGCGCGACCAAGGTGACGTGCACCCCTTCAGCAGCCAGCCGCTGCGCCACGGCAAAACCGATACCTTTCGAGCTGCCGGTGACCAGGGCCTGCCGGCCTGCCAAACCAAGATCCATTGCGTGTGTCTCCTGCCGATTCGGGGTGTGTGGGCGGGGATGGTAGCATCGCACCCGAGTCGGCCCTGGCCATGCGTGTGAGCGCTCTGGCAAGCCAGCGGACCGACCTTAAAGGAATTGACGGAGACAGCACGATGCCCCACCGAATCTTCACGCTTGCGAGGCTGCCTGCGGCACTCGTTCTGCTTGCTCGCACACGACCGGACTTGCCACTGACACTCGTCCTGCTTGCTCGCACATCAATGGTCTTGTCCGCGGCATTGATTCGGCTCGCTCAATCACAGAGAAGGCGACTTGCGGTCGTGGTTGTGCTCGGCTGCGCTTCGATGCCAGTGCTGGCACAGACCCCGATCAAGGTGCTGTCGGGTTTTCCACCAGGTGGCGCAGTGGACATTCTCGCGCGGGTCTTTGCCGAGCGCCTGGCCGAAGGCGCCGGGCGCCCCACGCTGGTGGACAATCGAACCGGCGCCGGTGGGTTGATCGCCGTGGAGGCACTGCGCGCTGCAGCGCCCGATGGGGCCACGCTGCTGGTGGCACCGGATGCCAACATCACGGTCTATCCGCATACCGTGCGCAAACCCACCTATGACCCGCGCACCGACATGGTGGCCGTCGCTTACCTGGGTCACTATGACATCGGATTCGGCGTTGGACCGGCCTTTCCGAGCGGTGATCTCAAGGCCTACCTGGCCTGGGCCAAGGCCGATCCACTGCATGCCAATTACGGCTCGGCAGGGGCCGGCTCGACACTGCATTTCGTGGGTTTGATGCTGGCTCAGGCAAGCACAGTGGAACTCACTCACGTTCCGTATCGCGGTGTCGGACCTGCCTTGACCGATGTGACGGCGGGGCAAATTCCGGCCGTCGCGCTGCCCCTGGGTACGATGGTGGCGCAATCGCGCGCCGGCAAGATGCGCATCCTCGCGCACACCGGAACCCGCCGCTCGGTCGTCTCACCGGATATCCCGACCTTCGCCGAGCAGGGGTTTCCGGGTCTGCAAATCGACGGCTGGTTTGGTCTGTTTGCACCAGCCGGGACGCCCGCGGCACTGGTCAATCGTTACAACGACATCATCATGAAGTCGATCCGTACCCAGGCCGTGGGCGAGCGTCTGCGCGCACTTGATCTGGATAGCCGCGATTATTCAGCCACGGAGTTTGCCGCGGTGGTGGCGAGCGATTTTGAGCGCTGGGGTCCGATCATCCGCGCCTCGGGCTTCACTGCCGACAGCCAGTAGCGCAGTACCAGGGTTGATCCGAGCGCGGCCCGCCGCAGCGGCTTTTCATCAGGGACCGCGTGGGCTTCATCCTCGTCTGTGACGGGCACAGTCCGGCGCAGCGAGCCCCGTTCACCCTGTGTACGAGTGCTGCCTGGCTAGGCTTTATCCTCTGGCTCAAAGACCTTGATGGTGGGCGCGGGCACTGGCAGGCCGTACTCACTCCAGCGCGAGAGCGCCTTGTCGTAGGTCGATCGGCGCAATGCGGTGCGCTTCGGAAACAGATGCATGTGACGGTGCGGTTTGCACGCATTGATCAGCGCTTTCGAACCATAGGGCCGCTCATCGCTCGGGCCCTTGCTCGGGTCGAGGCCGGTCGACAGGGTAGTGCGCAGCAGATCGATATCGGCACTGGGGTCGCAACGCGTGCTCATCACCCACAGCACCTGATTCAGATCGGTCGGGTCAACATCGTCATCGACTGCGATGATCCACTTGGTGTAATAGGCGGCAGCCGGACATTGCGCCGCCAGCGCGAGCACCTGTGCAACGTGCCCGGCGTATTGCTGACGCACCGATACGACCAGCATGCCCCAGCCCGAGGCGGCGGCCGGATGGGCATACACCCCGCACAGGCCAGGCACGCCGAAGCGTTCCAGATCGGACCAGATCTTGGCCGAGCGCATGATGGCGTAGTAGGCACCGATTTCGCAGGCCGGGTAGGGTGCCATCAGCGCCGCCGTCATGATCGGCCGTGCCCGGTAGTGCAGTGCAGTCACGCGAATGACCGGCTGCGGTGAGCGCGGGTTGCCGTAGTAGCCGGTGAATTCACCGAGCGGCCCTTCGGGCATGGTCTCGCCGGGTTCAAGGATGCCTTCGATCACGATCTCGGCATTGGCCGGAATCGGCAGGCTGACGGTTTCCGCCTCACACAATTCAACCGGCCGTCCGGTGATGCCGCCAGCGGCATCGAGCTCTGACTCGCCGAACGCATAGCTTTGCGCGCCAACCATAAAGAGGGCCGGGTCGATGCCGTAGGCGGCGACCACCTCACAGGGTTTGCCCTGCGCCCACCAGGCCTCACGATCGAGTCGCCCATGCTTGCCGGGCGAGCAGTACAGCCCGATCCGGTCGGCCGAATGCAGCATCTGCCGATAGACCCCTGCATTGATGCGCTGACTGGCCGGATCACGCGTGAAGGTGATGTCGCCCGTGCCGATATAGCGTCCGCCATCGGCAGGCCAGAATTGGGGCACCGGGAACTGCGTCATGTCGATGCCGCTGCCACGCAGAACGATCTCGTTGACCGGCGCGGTCGCGCGGTCTACCCAGCGCGGTGGCAGGGTACGACCGAGCAAGGCGCGCGAGGCCGAGATCATCTCGGGCAATGACAGATCGGGATTCAAGCCGACGGTGAGTGCATAGCGCCGCGCACTCGACCCGAGCATATTTGACAGCACGCGGGCACCGAGCGGATTGTCGCGCAGGTTCTCAAACAGCAGGGCCGGTGCCTCGGGCGTTTGGGCCGCCATCAGGGTGATGGCCGAGAGTTCCTCAACCGGGTCCACTTCGGCGCGCACGCGCGCGAGCCCCTGATGGGATTCAACCAGATCGATCCACTCGCGCAGATCGCGCCAGGCGACGGCCGATGGGGCGCTCAGGTCTGGCGCGGCGCGACCAGCCGAGGCAGACGCACAGTCAGAGGCAGAGGAAGGGGTCGGGGCGCTCGGTTGGTCCATGGCTATCCTGGGAAAACGCGTCGGGTTGGCGCGCAGTCTCTCACGAGGGCCCCGATCTGCGCTAACCTTAGGGACTTCAGAATCAGCGCCAACAGGGCGAATCAGAGGGGACAGACCATGATCGATCTATTCGATATCCGCTACCTGCGTATGGGCACACCCGACCTTGAGTCGGCCATCGAATTTGCCACCAGAATCGTCGGCCTGCAGTTGGTTTCGCGCGTGGGCAAGGCCGCGTATTTTCGTAGTGACAAGGTGGAGGTACGTGGTGATACGCGCGATCACACTCTGGTCTATTTCGAGGGCGACCCCAAAGACCACGCCACCGGATTTGACCTGCGCAACCCGGAGGATTTCGATCGCATTGGTGCCGAGCTTGATAACGCCGGCTATCCGGTGACCTTGGCGACCAGTGAGGAATGCGAATTGCGTCGGGTGAAACGCATGCTCAGTTTCAAAGACCCGAGCGGCAACAGGATTGAGATCGTTTCGCGTCCGTATCACTCCGGTACCCGCTATTTTCCGGGGCGTGACTCAGGTATCACTCACTTCAGCCACATCGGTCTGCGCACCACCGATGCAGGCCGTGATGAGGCCTTCTGGACCAGGATCATGAATGCCCGGGTGTCCGACTGGATCGGTGATGCGCCTTTGCTGCGCGTCGATACGGCCCATCACACGCTCGCGCTATTTCCGTCGCCGCACCCTGGCATTCAGCACATCAATCATCAGGTCGAAGACGTCGATGACATCATGCGTTCGTACTATTTCCTCAAGGAAAAGGGCGTGCGCATCGTGTTCGGCCCTGGCCGCCATCCGCTCTCCTCGGCGATCATGCTGTATTTCGAAGGCCCCGATCGCATGGTGTATGAGTACTCGGTGGGTGTGAAACACATCATGCCCGAGCAGGAAGCCACGTATCGCCCGCGGCAGTTCCCGTTCGAGAACGAGTCATTCTGCATGTGGGGCTCGAAGCCCGATCTGCCTGAATTCCGGGCTGACGGCGAGGGTGGTGCCGATGCTGACGCGGCGGGACGTCGTGCCGGCCTGCGCAGCGTGATCTGAACCGATTGCGATGTTGGGCCTGATCCGGTCGCTAGGCTATATCGGGCTGGATTCGCCTCAGCCCGAAGCCTGGATCGGTTTCGCGCAGGACATGCTTGGCATGCAGGCCAGAGGGCCGTCATCCGATGGCACGGTGGCCTTGCGCATGGATGGCAAGGCCCAGCGGTTCATGATTCGCAAGGCGGACAGTGCCGGTCTGGGCTGGCTCGGCTTCGAGCTGGACGATGCGACGGCGCTCGATGCCATGTGCGCACGCCTTGAATCGGCTGGCTTCGCGGTGAATGCGGGCAGTGCCGCGGAGCGTGCCGGGCGCTCGGTTGATCGCTTGATCTACGCTCAGGATCCGGAAGGTCACCGGGTCGAATTCTATTGCGGGCTCGCCGCTGCCACAGACGTGTTTCAGCCGGGGCGGCCGATTGGTGGGTTTCGCACCGAACACACGGCGAGCCTGGGTTTTGGCCACGCGGTGTTGCTGACACGCCAGTTTGCCGCGCAGTCGCGCTTCTACCGCGAGGTGCTCGGTTGCGGATTGAGTGACTTTCATGGCGAACCGTTTCCGGCCGAGTTTCTGCATGTCAATGCGCGTCACCACACGATCGGCCTGATCGGCACGCAGGGTGCCCCGGGCATCCATCACATCATGTGTGAGTATCACCATCTGGATGATCTGGGCCGTGCCTATGACCTGGCCCTCGCCAGGCCCGATGCAATCGGTGTGAGTCTGGGGCGTCACCTCAATGACCATGTCACCTCGTTCTACGTGCGCACGCCCGATCGCTCGCTGATTGAACTGGGCTGGGCCGGCCGCCTGATCGATCCGGACACCTGGGTCGCCGAAGAACTCGCCAGTCCCAGTCTGTGGGGGCATGTGCGCCATTGGTTGCCCCCTGAGGGACGCGCCCGTGCCGAGCAGATGACCCGGGCGATGGGCGCGGCGGGCGTGCGCATGCCGGTTCATGTGATGCGCAGCGGCGCGTTTGATCTGCCTGATTAGCTGGCTTGCAGGCTGATGGTCAGCGCGCGCCAGGATAGCCGTGGCGTGCCCGTTCAACGAGACAATCGGCGCCGCCTTCGGGGTAGTCGCGGCACACGCCAGGGCGGCGCGCGTAGATCGTGCACCGCAAAGTGGCACGATCCAGCGCATTGCACCAACCATCGTCACCACGACGCATTACCGAGCCGCCCCACGCATCGACTTCAATGAATCGGTGCGGAACGTCATCGCCCGCCATCAGAATGACCTCCAGCCGGCAGCAGCAGGCGGCGCAGTGATCGCAGCGAACCGTTCGATCGATACTCATGGTGCATTGTGATCGTGCGGACCGGCAGGCGGCAAGCCCAATTGCGGTGCGGCTTGCCGCATGGGTCCGATTTTTGCGGCACACTTCACAGTTGATGTCGAGGGGCTCGCGGCGGTAGGCGAGCTGGTCAGGCCATCGATATCTTCAGTTCATTGAACGATTTCAAGATTTCAAGTGGGTGAATGATGTTCTGAAGGCTTCAGGTGCGTGCAAGACTTTCAAGATTATTGAGATCCATTGGGGAGATGCAATGACTGCTCGTCGATTTTCTTTGTCAAACGCGGCGGTGGCCGCTGTGCTGGGCCTGTTCGCGGCCGCGTTGCTGCCGGTGGCTGCGTTCAGCGAGGACCTTACCCGGGTGCGCTATACGCTCGATTGGCGTTTTGAGGGACCCTCGGCGCCGTTTCTGCTTGCATTGGACAAGGGCTACTTCCGTCAGGAAGGCCTCGATGTGCAACTCGACGTTGGCGCTGGCTCTCCGGTTGCGGTGAATCGTGTTGCCGCCGGGACCCACGATATCGGCCTGTGCGACATCACGTCACTGTTCGAATTTGCCTCGAACAACCAGCAAAATCCCGACGCCCGGATGCAAGCGATCTACGTGTATTACGAGCAGTCGCCGGCGATGGTGTTCGCGCTGAAGAAGTCCGGCATCAAGGTGCCCAAGGATCTGGAAGGCAAGACCATTGGCGCCCCGGTGTTTGACGGCGGGCGCAAGGCATTCCCGATTTTCGCGAAAACCGTTGGCATCGATGTCGACAAGGTGAAATGGACCTCGATGGAACCGTCGTTGCGCGAGACGATGCTGGTACGTGGTGAAGTTGACGCGATTGCCGGATATCACTTTTCGGGCCTGCTTTCACTCAACGCGCGTGGGGTAAAGGACGAGGATGTGGTGATGTTCAAGTACACCGACTACGGTGTGCCCTTGTACGGCAATGTGCTGTTTGCCAGCCCGAAATTCACGCGTGACCATCCGGCTGCAGTGTCTGCGTTCCTGCGCGCGGTGAACAAGGGCATCAAGGACGCCATCGCCGATCCAGCCGCTGCGATCAAGTATGTGAAGGCGCATGACGCGGTGATTGACGAGACGATCGAGCTCAAGCGCCTCAAGCTTGCGCTCGATAACTATGTCGTCACCCCCAATGTGAAGAGTGCGGGACTGGGTTCCTTTAACAAGGTGCGCCTCGAGCAGGGCCTGGATGCTGTGCAGTGGGGCTTCAACCTGAAGAACAAGGTCAATCTTGAACTGATGCTCAATTCGAGCTTCCTGCCTTCCCGTTCAGAGCGCGCGGTCAACTGATGGGGATGGCGAGTCCGATGCCAGTGAGTGCAGCGGTTGTGCTCGTCGATTCTGTGCGACGGCCGGGTCCTTGCCGAAGGGCGCTGATCCATTGCGTGACAGCGATTGCCACTCGCTGGATGGGCGTCCCGGTTGGCGCCGCGGTGATCGTCTTCGCGCTGCTGCTGCCGGTCCAGACAGTGCGCGCGCAAGGTACAGCGTCACCGGAGCGGCCGTATCCGGCCAAACCGGTCCGCATCGTGGTGACCTTTACCACGGGCGGATCGGCTGACTTTACGGCGCGATTGCTGGCCGAGCGGCTATCGGGTCTGTGGGGCCAGCAGGTGGTGGTGGAAAACCGTATCGGTGCAGGCGGCAATATCGGGGCCGATCTGATCGCCAAATCGGCGCCCGATGGCTACAGCCTGCTGCTGGGATCGAACACACTCGCCTTCAACGCCGCGCTGTATCCAAAGTTGCCGTTTGATATCGCGCGGGATTTTACGATGCTGGGGTATCTCACCGCCTCGCCCAATGTGCTGGCGGTCAATCCCAGTGTGCCGGCGACCAATCTGGCTGAGTTCACCGCGCTGCTGCGCTCGCATCCGGGCAAATACGACTACGCCACCTGTGGCGTGGCCACCGCGCAGCATTATGCGATGGAGTTGTACAAATTTCTGACCGGTGTTCACGCCCTGCATATTCCCTATCGCGGTTGCTCGGCCGCCGCAGTCGATGCGGTGTCAGGACAGGTCGATATCGTCATTGCCTCGGTCACGGTGATCCTGCCGCACACGCGGGCCGGGCGCTTGCGTGCCATTGCCGTGACATCGCGCGATCGATCGCCCTCGGTGCCCGAGGTACCGAGCTTTCGTGAATCGGGCATCGCCGCGCTGCGCGACTACGGAGCGAGCGTGTCCTATGGGTTGATGGCGCCGGCCGGCACACCGCCCGAGATTTTGCGCAAGATCGAACACGATGTGGCCGCTGTCATGGTCGATCCCGATGTGCGCCGCCGCCTGACTACCGCCGGCCTGGACATCACCCCCAGCAGTCCGGCGCAGATGAGCGAGGACATGCTCGGCGATGTGGCGCATTTTCGCAAAGTGATCGAATTTGCCGGTATTCGACCGGAATGAACCAGGACCGTGAGCGTATGGGCGGGGAGTTAGCCGGATCGACCAGCAACTCGGATTGCCCGAGCAAGGTATCGCCGGAATTGAGCAAGGCGTGGGCGCAATGAGTCGTCGCGACCTGCGTGATTTCATTGAACAAGTCCGAACTCATAGCCGGCTGCGCGTGATCAGTGGTGCCGACCCGTATCTGGAACTGGGTGGCATTACCGAGGTGGCGGCCGGGATGCCCGAGTGTCCGGCCCTTCTGTTTGAACAGATCAAGGGCGCGCAACTGCCGTTCCGGGTATTTACCAATCCGCTCAATAGTCCTGAGCGGGCGGCCATCGCCCTGGGCCTCGATCCGCAACAGCGCCCGGTGGAAATGCTCAAGGCATGGATGGTGCGGCGTCGCAGTCTTGCTCCGCAGGAGCCGCGTCTGATTGAAGCAGGGCCCTTTCTTGATCACAGTGCGCGCGGGGACGCAGTCGACCTGACTCGCTATCCGGTGCCGACCTGGCATCAACATGATGGCGGTCCCTATATCGGCTCGGGCAGCCTGGTGGTGATGCGCGATCCCGAGACAGGCTGGATCAACGCCTCGATCTACCGCGTGCAGGTTCACGGGCCGCAACGGGTCACTGTCCAGTTTGATCATCTGGGGCGACACGGCGCAATCATCGCCAAAAAGTATTGGGATGCCGGCCGCAGCTGTCCGGTGGCGGTGGTCAATGGCGACGATCCGGCCTTGTTTGTGGCAGGGTTTGAATCGCTCCCCGAGGGGGTGTCGGAATTTGCTTTTGCGGGTGCGATTCGTGGCGCCCCGGTTGAACTCGTGGCTGGGCCGGTAACCGGGCTGCCGATACCTGCGTACAGTGAATTCGTACTGGAAGGCGAGCTGCTCGATCCGGCGAAAATCTCACTGCCGGAAGGCCCGTTTGCCGAATTCACCGGTTACTACGCGGCCGACCAGCGGCCGGGTCCGGTCATGGAAGTCCATGCGGTGCACCATCGCGACAACCCGATTCTGCTTGGCTCACCGCCCCTCAAGCCACCGCGCTTTCATATGGGGCTGCCGTTTCGCGGCGCAGGCATCTGGGCCAATCTGGATGCCGCCGGAATCACTGATGTGATGGGCGTCTGGCAGCACGTGTCCTCGCTGATGACCGTGGTGTCGATTCGTCAGCGCTATGAAGGTCACGCCAAGCGCGCCGGTCTGGTGGCAGCGGCCAACGCCTATATGGGACGCTGGATCATCCTGGTCGATGAGGACATTGATCCGTCAAACATGAATGATGTGTTGTGGGCGCTGGCAACCCGCTGTGAACCATCTGAGTCTGTCGACATCATCCGCAACGGTTGGAGCTCGGCACTCGATCCGAGGATTGCGGCTGAGCAGAAGGCCATAGGCGTCACCTCGAACTCGAAGATGATCATTGACGCCTGCCGGCCATTTACATGGCGCGAGCGGTTTCCGCGTGCTTCAGCGCTCACCACTGGTGAGGCGCAGGACATTGCCCAACGCTGGCAGGCACAGCTGCGGCAGAATTAGCGGCACGCCCCCGTATTCCATTCAATGTTGCCCGCTGGAGAATGTAATGACTTCCACGCCTTTGCGCACTGGCGCTGACTATATCGCCAGCATCAAGGCAGATGGCCGCTCGGTGTTCGTGAATGGCGAGCGGGTCGATGACGTGACCACCCATCCGGCCTTCCGCGGGGCGGTGGCCTCGATTGGCCGGCTCTATGACATTGCCGCTGACCCGGCCAACCGCGAGCGCATGACCTTTACGTCGCCGAGTACCGGCGGGCCTGTATTGCGGTGTTTCCAGATTCCCCACAGTGCAGCGGACCTGACAGCGCGGCGCGCTTTCCACGAGCAATGGGCGCGTGCAACCTGTGGTCTGATGGGACGTACTCCGGATCACGTTGCCGGATTCTTTTGCGGCTACGCTGCCAAGCCCAGTGTCATTGCGCGCGGCGGTGCGCATTTCGCGCAGAATCTGCAGCGCTTCTACGAACACATTCGCGACACGCACCAATATGTCAGTTACACCATCGTGCCGCCGCAAATTGATCGCAGCAAACCGGCACACCGGCAGTCCGATCCCACACTCTATGCGGGCGTGGTGGAAGAGCGCGACGATGGCATCGTTTTGTCGGGAGCACAGCAATTGGGCACCGGCTCGATATTGTCTGACTGGATACAGATCAGCTGCATTCAGCCATTGCAACCGGGTGATGAGAATTACGCTTTCAATGTGGTCGTGCCGACCCGCCATGCCGGGGTCAAACTCTATTCGCGGCGCGCGTTCGCGCAGCAGGCGACCAACAGTTTTGACTACCCGCTGACCGGCCGTTTTGATGAGACCGATGCGCTCCTCGTGCTGGACAAGGTTTTCATCCCCTGGGAGCACGTGTTCATCTATCGCAATATCGAAATCTGTCGCGATCAGTGGTGGAAGACCCCGGCACATGCCTATGGTAATCATCAGGCGCAAACGCGTTACGCGGTGAAAATGAAGTTTCTGTTGGGTATCGCGCAGCGCTTGAACGAGATGACCGGCAACGCCGGCAACCCGGCCGTGAACGTCGCCATGGGCGAGCTCGCCGCGCATGTTCAGACCATCGAATCCATGCTGCACGCGCAGGAGGCGATGTCCAGCATGGATGATGAGGGTGTGCTGTGGCCTTCGGTGGCAACGCTCTATGCGGTGATGTCGCTGCAGTCCGAGGAATATCCGCGCATGGTGGACATGGTGCGCGAAATGGCGGGTGGCTCACTCATCATGCAACCATCCTCCCTCAGCGATTTCGATAATCCAGACATCGCCGCAGATATCGATCGCTATGTGCATTCAGCCCATGCCACGGCCCGTGAACGGGTCGGCTTGATGCGACTGGCGTGGGATCTCATCGGCAGCGAGTTCGGCGGACGCCACATGCAGTACGAAAAGTTCTACGGCGGTGCGTCGTATCTGGTCAAGCAGAACATGCTGCGCACCTACAACATGGCCGATGCCACCAGCCTGGTCGACGCGGCGCTCGCCTTGCCGCCCTTTTAAGTCGTCCGGTCATGGCGTCCGTTCATGTCGTCCGCGCGGGCGCGCTTTATGCTTGTTTGTAGCACGCTATGATGTCGACTCCGGCGATCAACAGCCCGGGGGAAAGGCCAACCGCATCGGTTGGGCCGGCACTGAGCACCCGATTCAGGAGCGTATTGCCATGACGTGCAGCACCAGCGGTGAGTACATGCAATCCGGCGTGCAGTGTAGCCAGAATGCCCTTCGGAGCAAGGTTGCCCGTGCGCTGGGCGTGGCGGTTGCCATCGGTCTGCTGGGCTTTCTGCCCGCGTTGGTACAAGCGCAAAGCCCGATCGTGATGAAAATGAGTACCGCAACGCTCAACGACGTGCAACACGAGTGGTACAAGCGCTTCTCGGCCGAAGTTGAGAAGGAGTCGGGTGGGCGCATCAAGGGCGAGATCTATCCGGCGAGCCAGCTTGGGTCGATTCCACGGCAGATCGAAGGGACGCAGTTCGGGTCGATCCAGGTCTGGAACGGTCCACCGCAATTTCTGGCCGGCATCGATTCGCGCTACGAAGTGTTATCCGCACCGGGGTTGTTCAAGGATGCCGCCCACGCGCAGCGCGCAATGCAGGATCCGGAGTTCAACGCTGCGTTTCTTGCCATGGGTGCCAATCGCGGGTTGAAAGGGATCGGCCTCTTTGTCACCGGGCCGACCGGATTTGGAACGCGCATGAAAATCACCCGCCTGGCCGATCTTGAGGGTCGCAAGATCCGGGTGCTCGCCGCGGACATGGACCGTGAAGAGATGCGACGCCTGAAAGCCACGCCGGTGCCGATGTCCCTTGGCGAGGTGCTGCCCGCCTTGCAGCAGGGGGCAATCGACGGTGTGATGAGCAGCCTGCCGGTGATGGTTGGTCTGCGCTACTATGATTCGGCCAAGTATTACCTCGAAATCAATCATGCGATGATTACCGTGGTCAACGTGGTGTCGCTTGCCTGGTTTGAGAAGCTGCCTGCTGATCTGCAAAAGGTCATCGTCGATGTCGGCCAGAAGACCGGCCACGAGATCTATGCGTGGTCAAACGAGGACTACCTGCGCTCGAAGGAGACCTGGATCAAGAATGGCGCGGAGATCAACCAATTGCCCGAGGCAGAACGCGCCGAGGTCACTCGCCTGATGGCGCCGATCGCCGGGGAGGTGACGGTCAAACGTCCCGCGGACAAGACCATGTATGACACCTTGGTGCGCGCCGTGCAGCGCACCGCGCAATAGCGGTGGCGCCTGTCGAACCGCACGGGTTGCGCGCATGATTGGTCGTCTCATTCGCTCGATTGCCGATGCGGTGCAGATCATCGCCGGACTCATGCTGGTGGCCATTGTGCTCATCAACGGTGTCAATGTGGCCGGGCGTTATGTGTTTGCCAGCCCGATTCCTTGGGCCGAAGAGGTGATGCTGTTCCTGATGATCGGCGGGGTGTTTTTGTCCAACATCGGCATCACCCTCGATGGGGCGCACATCCGCATGGATATCCTGATGCGCAGCGTGCCCCCCGCTGCACGCCGCGCTCTGGAGATCAGCGCTGATCTGCTCACCATTGCCGTAGCACTGATCTTCACCTGGGTTGGCGTCCAGGTGGTGTGGACACTCGCGCAATTCGGTCAGACCAGTGATGCGGCTGGCATTCCGGTGGCGATACCGCAGTCGGTCATTCCGCTCAGCTTTGCACTTGTAGCGCTCGCCTTGCTGGTGCGTCTGGCGAGCGGGACGCGCGCAGCGGACGAGGAGGATCCTCACGCTGGACCAGCCGGTGCCGCGGCTGATTCCTCTGAGCGGGGCTGAGCGATACCGATGGGACTGCTTCTGTATTTTGTACTACCGGTCGCGCTGCTTGCCTTTGGCATTCCGGTGTACGTCATTCTTATGCTCACCGCGGTCGCGGCGATTGGCACTCACCCGGATCTGCCCTGGCAGTCGATGCAGACCGTGGTATTCGGCGCGCTGGACAGTTTTCCGCTGCTGGCCATTCCTCTGTTCGTGCTGGCCGGTGACATCATGGGGCAGGGCGGCCTCGCCAAGCGGCTCATTGCCTGGGTAATGTCGATGATTGGTGGCGTGCGCGGGTCGCTCGCCTTGACTGCGGTGGGCTCATCGACCATGTTCGGCGCCATGTCAGGCTCGGCCGTGGGCTGCATCGCGGCGATCGGGCGCATCTTGTACCCGTCATTGCGCTCGGCCGGCTACAGCATGCCCTTTTCCGGCGGTTTGATCGCGGCCACCGGGGCCATTGACGTGCTGATCCCGCCGTCAATACCGATGATCATCTACGGCATTGCCGGGCAGCAGTCGGTGCCTGCGCTGTTCCTTGCCGGTGTCCTGCCCGGCATCATGCTGGCGGTGGTTGCCGCAGGCTATGTGCTGGTATATGCCAAAGTGCGCATGGTGCCGCTCACCGATCCGGCGCGCTGGGCCAATATCTGGCATACCACGCGCGATGCGAGCTGGTCGCTCGGTGCTCCGGTGGTCATCCTCGGTGGCATTTACGGCGGGGTGTTTACACCGACCGAAGCGGCCGGGGTCGCGGTGATCTATGCCACCCTGGTGTCGCGCTATGTCTATCGCGAACTGAGCTGGCCCGATTTGTGGCGGGTCACCCGCAATTCGATGTACCTGTGCTCGCAGGTGCTGATCATCGTGGCAGCCTCCGGCTTGTATTCCTGGCTCGTGACCACCAGCGGCGTGCCACAGGCGCTGGTCGCGCAGGTGCAGGCACTCTCGCTGCCTACCTGGCAGTTGCTGGTCGCGTTCAACCTGCTATTGCTGGTCGTGGGCTCACTGGTCGAACCACCGGCGGCCATTCTCATCCTGACGCCGCTATTTCTGCCCGTGGTGCAGGCCGCGGGTATCGACCCGATTCACTTTGGCATCATCATCACCATGAACCTGGCCATCGGCATGTTCACACCGCCCTTTGGCCTGAATCTGTTTGCCGTCAACGCGCTGTTCCGCGTACCGCTGCCCTCGCTCTACAAGGGCGTGCTACCACTCCTGTTGCTCTACCTGTGCGTGCTGATGCTGATTACCTACATTCCCTGGTTCTCGCTCGCACCTCTGGCGATGCTGCGGTCCTGAGCGGTATTGCACCGTTGTAGTACCGCGATGGCGGTCGGTGACCGCCCGGCGTCGCGTCGCCCTGGATGCGCGCCCGGCGCTGGCCGCTGCGCCGATGCTCTCGCCCTCAGGACCTGCGCAGGCAGTCCACCAGGTAGCTCGGCTGGATTGGAATGTTCTGAATGTGTACGCCAAAAGGCGCAAGCGCGTTCTCTACCGCCGAGGCGACAGCGGCTGCCGCCGGGATCGTGCCGCCTTCACCAACCCCTTTGACCCCCAGTGGATTGATCGGCGAGGGTGTCTCGTGGAACAGCAGCTCGAACGATGGCATCTCGACGGCACCTGGCAACAGGTAATCGGCAAACGTGGTGGTGAGCGGCTGAGATTGCGCGTCGTAGCCCATGTATTCATACAGGGCGTTACCGATGCCATGCACGATGCCGCCATGCAACTGGCCTTCAACAATCAGCGGATTCACCATCTTGCCAGCGTCCTGCAATGCGACATAGCGCAGGATCGTGACGCTGCCGGTGCCTGGGTCGACTTCAACTTCCACCACATGAAAGGCATTGGCATAGGCGAGCGCATCGATCCTGAAATTGACCGTGGCCTCAAGACCTGGTTCCACGCCTTCCGGAAACGCGTAACCGGGCAGCCCGCGCAGGCGACTGGCGATATCGCCCAGACCAATCGAATGTTCGGGGACGCCAGCCAGTTGTACCCGGCCATCGCGCAGCTCAAGGTCGTCAACGGCTGCTTCCATGACATGGGCGGCCACCGTCAGTGCCTTGTCGCGCACTGCCTGGGCGGCCATGAGCACTGAGGTGCCTGCCGTGATCAACTGGCGGCTGGCATAGCCCCCCAGACCGAGCGCGACATAACCGGTGTCGCCGGCAATCACTTCGATATCCTCGGCGCGCACACCGAGCTGTTCGGCGCAGATCTGCGCGAGGCCGGTGCAGATGCCCTGACCCATGGCAAGCGCGCCGGTATACACCGCGATCTTGCCCGCCGGCGTGATTCGCACCGAGCCTGACTCAAACGGGCCTCGCCCGGTGCCTTTCACACCGTGGGCGATACCGATCCCGATCAGGCGTCCGGCGGTGCGTGCGACCTGCTGTCGCTCGGCGAACCCCGCATAGTCGGCATGCGCCAGGGCCTTTTCCTGGCAGGCCAGATAGTCACCACTGTCATAGACCACCGGGCCACCGGCGCGGTTGCGCAGACCCATTTCATAGGGAAAGCGATCGGCCGGAATCAGGTTGCGGGCACGTACTTCGGCACGGTCCAGATGCAGCTCGCGCGCAATCCGGTCCATCAGTCGCTCCATCACGAAGCAGCTTTGCGGATAACCTGCGCCACGGACGGGAATGACCGCCGGCTTGTGGGTCTGCACCACCAGTACGTCCATGTCGTAGGCCGGCAGCCTATAGGGGCCGGGCAGGGTGGTGGCCGAATTGTGCGGCACGTTATAGCTGTGCGGTGCGTACGCCCCCTGGTCTTGCAGCAAGTGCCCGCGTATGCCAAGCAGGCGAGCCTGATCGTCGATCGCAACGTCGACCACCCAGCGCTGGTCGCGCTCCTGGATCGCAGCCACGAAGTGTTCGCGCCGATCCTCGATCCAGCGCACCGTCTGTCCCAAGGCAATCGCTGCAGCGGGCACGGCGATCTCCTCGGGATAGACCAGATTCTTGGTGCCAAAGCCACCGCCTACCTCGGGTGCAATCACGCGCACGCGATCAATGTCCAGGCGCAACGCCTCGGCCAGTGTGCGGGCCAGATCGTGTGACTTCTGGGTCGAGGACCAGAAGGTGAGGGTGCCCATGAGGGGGTCGGGACGCGCCACCACACCGCGGGTCTCGAGCGGATGACCAGCGCCGCGGTGTTGCTCCAGCACCTCGCTAAACACCGCGTGGGCGTTGGCAAACGCGGCGGCGCAATCGCCATAACCCACATGCAGTCGCTTATGCAAGGGCGCCTGCCCGGTCAGGGCTGCACGAAAGTCGCCAATGACAGGACGCGGCGACCAATCGACAGCGACCCGCGCGGCGGCGTCTTCAGCCTCGCGCTGAGTACGCGCGATGACCATCGCCACTGCCTCACCGACAAACAGCACTTCGCTCGGGGCGAGTGCAAAGGGCATGGCAGAGTCAGGCAACTGCCCCGCAGGAAAGGCCACCGGCAGACGCAGCGTACTCAGATGCGGACTCAATTCGGTGGCGGTCCAGACCGCCACCACCCCGGGCATCGCGCGAGCAACTGCGCAATCGATCGCCTCGATGCCGGCGTGGGCATGGGGCGAGCGCACAAACACCGCATGCAAGGCATCGGGCACGGGAACGTCGGCCAGATAACGCCCCTGACCCGCGAGCAGCCGCGGGTCCTCGATACGGCGCACGCGCGTGCCGATAACCCGCTTGACGGTCGGCTGTCCGCTGCCAGCCAGTTCGCTGGTGATCCGGGCGCCAGCAGACTGTCCAGAGCCAGCGCGCTCGGCAGCGGCCCATGCTGCGGGTTGCCCTGCCGTAGCCTGTTCAACAGCAGCGCGTCCAACCGTAGCCATCAGCTGATTCTAGTCGAGCAGGGCGCGCGGGAACATCGCATGCACGCCCTTATTGCCGTCGACGATTTGCGTGATGTGCAGGTCGCAGGCGAGGCTGCACGTGGTGTAGGCGTCGATCGCTGCCCACCCCTTGAGTTCACCCAGCCAGCGGATCATGTCGCGTAACGCCTCGCGCGCGGCATTGTCCAGATCCTGGTCGAAAGCCATCGTGATGTAGTGGGTTGGGGTGATGGCCCGTGGCCGGCGCAGCTGCTCGGCCTTGTGCAGATGGAATTCAAACTCTCCGGAGAGCGCCGTCTCAAGGGCGGTGAGGCACACCTCGCCATCGCCTTGCACCGCATGACCGTCGCCGGCAGAAAACAGCGCCCCGTCGACCTGAACCGGTAGAAACAGGCTCGAACCAGGCACCAGCTCCTTATTGTCGATATTGCCGCCATATTCACGCGGTTCAACCGACGATACGCGCCCATAGGCGGCCTTCGGTGCCACCGCCATGACTCCAAAAAACGGTCGCAGCGGAATGGTCACCCCCCAGGGCAGGGTGCAGGTGCCGCGCTCGCGATCAATCGGAATCTGCATGAGCCGGGTGAGCGGAAAATCATCGGGAAGCCCACCGCGCAGCGGGCGGATCGAGTTGTAGCCCCAGTTCTGCCGCAGGCCGATCGCCTTGATGCGCACCTCAAGGGTATCGCCGGGTTCGGCGCCCTCGATCCACACCGGGCCGGTGAGAATATGCGGCCCCATGAAGGGTTTGCATTGATCCAGTACTGCGCGGTGATCGGGCAGCACATCGGCGCCGGCATGACGTGAATCCTCAAGCGTTCCGGACAGGGATTGCAGGCTTACCGTGTCACCTGGGTGCACCCGCAGGACCGGGGGCAGACTGGCATCAAAATGGCCCCAGTGAATGGTCTGAGGCGAAGCGGCAAGCTGATGGTGCGCCATGGCGTCTGTGGTCCTTTTGTCAGGTGGTGTACGGCTCACGCGCAGCGTACACTTCCTGTATCAAAAGGAGCAACGTGTCGTGAATTTCGATGTCATTGCTTGCCTTGACCGGAGCGATGTGTCGTGAACTGCGATCCTGTTGCCTGCCGCAATCGAGGCGAGGCTTCGTGAACGCCTGTTTCATTGCTTGCACCGAACGGAGCGACCTGTCATGAACTACGATCTTATTGTGCGCGGCGGGCATGTGATTGATCCGGCGCACGGTGTCAATGCGGTCTGTGATCTGGCGATCAAGGCGGGACGGATCGCGGCGATCGAGCCCACTATTGCCCCGACAGCGGCGCGCCAGGTGATCGACGCGCGCGGCAAGCTGGTGACACCGGGGCTGATCGATACCCACGCCCATGTCTTCGAATTCGTGACAGGACGCTTTGGCCTCGAGGCCGACCTGTGTGGTGTGCATTCAGGGGTGACCACGCTGATTGACCAGGGCGGCCCCTCATGCATCACGCTGCCGGCGTTTCGCCGCCACGTCATCGAGTCCAAACGCTCGCGGGTCTATACCTATCTGTCGAGCTATCTGGTGGGCGGCATGGAGGGACACTACTACCCCTCGCTGCATCAGCCCGATTGCATGGAAGTCGATGCCACGGTGCGTTCGATCAATGAGAATCGTGACCGGGTGATTGGCATCAAGGCGCACGCCGAGATTGGCGGGTTTTCTCGCTGGGGCCTGGGCGCCATGCAAAAGGCGGCCGATATGGGGCGTGAATCCGGCGTGCCGGTCTATATCCACTTCGGCCAGCTATGGCCGGTGAGCGAGGGCGAACGCTATCAGGACGAATCAGATCCCGATCAGGTGCTCGACCGGGTGGTGCCCTTGCTCAAGGCCGGTGACATCCTTGCCCATCCATTTACACGCCACCCGGGCGGGTTTGTCAATCGACACGGACGCGTGCATGCCATCGTGCGTGAGGCGATGCAGATGGGCCTGAAGGTCGACGTGGGCCATGGGTCGCATTTCAGTTTCAATATGGCCCGCATTGCCCTGGACGCCGGCATCATGCCCGATACGCTCGGCGCGGATATGCACGGTTACAACACCAAAGTGCCCGACCCGGCGCTGGCCGGCACGCCTGAGTCGCATCCTGACAAGGAGCATATGTTCTTTGGTGCCGTGCGTTTTTCTCTGGTGTCGGCGATGAGCGCAATGCTCGCCCTGGGCGTTCCGATCGAGCAGGTGGTGGCGATGGCCAGCTGGAATCCGCAGCGCTATTTTGGCTTGCCTGCCGACCTGGGCCATCTGGGCGTGGGTGCCGCGGCGGATGTGACGGTGTTGAATGATGAGCGTGGCCGGTTCGTGCTGCGTGACAATGAGAATACGCAGCTGGTCACTGATCGGGTGCTGACCCCGGCGTTCTGCCTGCTGGCCGGTGAGCGATTCGATGCTCATGCCTCGATCCTGCCCACGATGCAGGCAGCGTAGGTGAGGCTCGCACCGGCTGCGGCTGCCGCAAGGGCCTTGCCGGTGCGTGAGGGCCACGACCCGTGCCGGCCGAGTGCTGTGAACAGCGGCAGATGAGTGCATTTGATATAGTCCGGCGCGCTGTGGGCCGGGTCAGGGCAGGGTGCCAGTCCATAGCCTTACGATGACTGCCAGATACGAGGGTTGAGACATGAATTGGAGGCACGCACAGAACGCCGGCCTGGCGCGACTGATCGGCGGTGTTGCACTGCGCCTGTTGGCGGCATTGCGTCCGCCGCGGCGAGTACAGCCGCTGGCAGTGGTTCTTTTGCTTCTGAGTGCTCTCTCGCCACATGGCGCGCACGCGCAAGCGGCGGCCGACCCGACCTGGCCAGTGCGCCCGTTGCATTTTCTCGTGCCGTTTGCCGCTGGCGGCGGCAACGACATCATCGCGCGGGTGCTCGCCAATCGCATGAGCGAGTCGTTGGGGCAGGCCATCGTGATCGACAACAAACCCGGTGCCCAGGGCATCATCGCCACCGAGTTTGTGAAGAAATCCCCGGCCGATGGCTACACCGTGCTGTTTGGCCCGAGCGGTCCGATGACGGCCAACCCGGCGACCTATCAACACCTGCCGTATTCAACGCTACGCGATTTCGCGCCGGTGACGATGATCGGTTCGTTCAGTCTGATTCTGGTGGTGAATTCGGCACTGCCGGTGAGAACCGTGCAAGAGCTGATTACCTATGCCAAGGCGCACCCTGATTCCATTAACTATGGGTCAACGACTGCACTGTTTCAACTGACATCGGAACTGTTCAACCAGAAGGTCGGTACCCGCTTCTCGCATATTCCGTATAAGAGCAGCGGTGATTTTGTCAACGCAGTCCTCGCGAATGAAATCACGATTGCGTTCTCAGATCCGCCGCCCGCAAGCGGTCCGCTGCGCGCCGGCCGTCTGCGCGCACTGGCCGTTACAACGCCGCAACGCCAACCCGAGTGGCCCGACGTGCCGACGCTGGCCGAATCCGGGGTGCCGGACATGGCGTTCGGCGGCTGGATGGGCTTGTTCGTGCCCATTGGAACGCCAGCGCCGATCGTCAAGCGGATTCGCGATGACATGGTCAAGGCGATCGCGCTACCCGACGTACGCGAGCGGTTCGCCTCGTTTGGCGTAGAGCCCTCGGGCATGCCCGGTGAAGAGTTTGCCAAAATCATTGCTGCTGACATTGCGCGCTGGACAGCAGTGGCCAAGGCTGGCCACATCACCGCGGACTGAGCCCACCATGACTGCCGCCTCTGTTCGCGCTGCACTACGCGCGCTGCTTGCCAGCGACCAGTGTGTGTACCCTGCCTCGGTATTCGACCCGCTGTCGGCGCGCGTCGCGGGTGAGCTCGGATTCGAAGTGGCCATGTTTGGCGGTTCGACCGCGGCGCTCACCGTGCTTGGTGGTCCTGACCTGGTGCTGCTCACTTTGAGCGAGTTTGCCGAACAGGCGACGCGCATGTGTCGTGTTGCCGAGTTGCCGATCATTGCCGATGCCGATCATGGCTACGGCAATGCGTTGAATGCGCGCCGCACGATCGAGGAACTGCAACGCGCAGGCATCGCCGGGCTGTGTATCGAAGACACCGTACTGCCTGTCGTGTATGGCCCTTCTGGCGCAATGCAATTGCATTCGATCGCCGAAGGTGAAGCGAAGCTGCGCGCTGCACTCGATGCGCGCACCGATCCTGGTCTGGTCATATTTGGCCGCACCAGTGCCATGTCGGTAAACGGGCTCGATGACACCTTGCGCCGCGTCGAGCGCTACAGTCAGACCGGTGTCGATGGCCTGTTTCTGGTTGGTGTCAATACCACCGAAGCGCTCGCAGCAATATCGCGCGCCTGCGACCTTCCGTTAGTGCTGGCAGGAGCAACGCCACCGGTCGACCGGGCGACGCTGGCGCGCTATCGGGTACGCGTTTGCCTGCAAGGTCACCAGACCATTCTGGCGGCCGTTCAGGCAATGCATGACTGCATGAAAGCGTTGCGCGAGGGCACCGCACCGCGCGATCTGCGCGGACTGGCGAGTGCCGATCTCATGCGGCGGTTGACTCGCGAGGGCGAATTCGAACAGTGGTCAGTTGACTTTCTCGGACGTGAATCCAAATGAGCGCAGCGGGCATTGGACAATCAGTCACCCGTCAGGAGGACGCGCGATTCCTCAGTGGACGCGGGCGCTACGTCGGTGACATCAATCTACCCAATCAGGCCCGCGCCATTGTGCTGCGCTCGCCGCACGCCCATGCATTGATACGCTCGATCGATACGGCAGTCGCCAGCGCCATGCCCGGTGTCCTGGGCGTGTTCACGGCCAGCGATCTTGGTACGGATCTGGGCACGACGGCGGTGGCGTTCAAGCGTACCCGCCCCGATGGCAGTCCGATGTTCTGGCGTGCGTATCCGGGACTGGCCAAAGAGGCGGTCCACCACGTCGGTGATCCGGTCGCATTTGTCGTGGCCGAATCGATTGATCTGGCCAAGGACGCCGCCGAGCAGGTGCAGGTCGACTATGCAGCGCTGCCTGCGGTCGGGGATATCGAGCTCGCGTTGCGTCCAGGCGCGCCGGCAGCCTGGCAGGACTGCCCGGATAACGTCTCGCATGTGCATGAGCTGGGAAATCGCGCTGCGACCGACGCCGCTTTTGCAGCAGCCGCCCATGTGGTGCGTCGGCGCTACCGGGTGAGCCGCGTGCATGCCCAATACATGGAGCCACGCTGTGCGCTTGGCAGCTACGACCCGATCGATGGCCGCTTCACCCTGTACTGCGATGCGCAGCAGCCGCACCGGGTGCGCGACATCCTGGCGCGTGAGGTGTTTCGCATTCCGAGCGGCCGCATTCGCGTGGTCGGCGTTGACATTGGCGGTGGCTTTGGTGGCAAGGGACCGCAAGTGCTTGAGTTCCGGTTACTGCTGTGGGCTGCGCGCAAGCTTGGGCGGCCGGTGAAATGGGTGAGCGAGCGCAGCGAATCGCTGTTGTTTGATGAGCACGGCCGCGACAATCTGCATGAGGCTGAAATTGCGCTGGATGCAGACGGGCGGTTTCTCGCACTGCGCTCGCATTGGGTGGCCAATGTCGGGGCCTATGTGAGCTCTGATCGCAATATCCAGGCGACGTTCCAGAATACCCCCGGGCTGGTGGGTGTCTATGATTTTCCGGTCGGCCATGTGCGCTTTACCTGCGTGCTCACCAATACGCCGTCACTTGCGCCTTACCGGGGCGCCGGTCGTCCCGAGGCATCGTATGTGATCGAACGCCTGATCGACGACGCAGCGCTCGAGACAGGCATCGACCGTGTTGAGTTGCGCCGGCGCAATATCATCGGCCCCGAGCAGTTGCCCAAAATCACCGCGCTAGGCTACCACTACGATTGCGGTGAATTCGAGCGCTGCATGGATGAGGCGCTCGGCATCGCCGATTGGTCCGGATTTGAAACCCGCCGGCAAGCGGCAAAGGCACGCGGCAGGTTGCGGGGCATCGGCCTCTCCAACCCGATCGAACGCGCCGCGGCGCCGGGCATGGAGTTTGCCGAGTTGCGCTTTGATGCCCGCGGCCGGGTCACCGCGCTGATGGGCAGCAAAAATCACGGGCAAGGTCACGAGACGGCATTCAAGCAAGTATTGGCAACCCATCTGGGTCTGGCGGCGGCGGACATCGACTATGTTGATGGCGATACCGATCGGGTCGCTTTCGGTGTGGGCACCTTTGGTTCGCGCTCGGCGGCGACAGCAGGCACTGCGTTGGTGATTGCCGCGGGCAAGATCATTGAGAAGGCCCGCCGCATCGCCGCCCACCGGTTGGAAGCCGGAGAGGCCGACATCCAGTTTGCGGCGGGCGTCTTTCGCATCGCTGGCACGGATCGCTCGATCACCTTGAAGGACGTGGCGGCGATCGCATTTTTACCCGAGCAATTGCCGGCCGGAACTGAACCGGGCCTGTTCGAGAATGGCATGTTCTCGCCTGAGGACAACACCTATCCGTATGGCAGTCATGTGTGCGAGGTGGAAATCGATCCGGAGACCGGCGCATTGGAGATCGTGCGCTATGTGGTGGCCGATGATGTGGGCACCCAGATCAACCCGCTGCTGGTGAAAGGCCAGATCCATGGCGGAATCGGGCAGGGCGGAGGTCAGGTGTTGAAGGAGCGCGTGCTGTATGACCCGGACAATGCGCAACTGCTGACCGGCTCTTTCATGGACTATGCGATGCCGCGCGCTGATGATTTCTGCGCTATTGAGGTGAGCAGTATCGTGGTGCCCACCGCACGCAATCCCCTTGGTGTGAAGGGGGCGGGCGAGGCCGGTGCGGTCGGCGCAGTGCCGGCCCTGATGAATGCCATTATTGACGCGCTATCGCCGCTCGGAGTGCAGCAGTTCGAGATGCCTGCTACACCTGATCGGATCTGGCGCGCGATCAACGAAGCAGGCTGGACACGCGCACAAGGCGCGCCTGTCGCTTAAACTCAGCGCCGCTAACCGGCCCCTGGAGATGACCGCAATGATCAAACTGACTGTGAACGGACGTGCCCACGAGGCCGATGTTGAAGGTGAGATGCCTCTGTTGTGGGTATTGCGCGACGTCCTCGATATCAAGGGACCGAAATTTGGTTGTGGCATCGCGCAATGCGGTGCATGCACGGTGCTGCTCGATGGCGCGCCGGTGCGTTCCTGTTCCGTTCCGGTAGCGGCCATTGCCGGCAAGAAGGTCACCACGGTCGAGGGCCTGGAGGTCAACGGCCACCTGCATCCGGTACAGCAAGCGTGGCTGGATCACGAGGTACCGCAGTGTGGGTACTGCCAGGGTGGCCAAATGCTCACTGCGGTGGCCTTGCTGCGGCATAACCCCAAGCCCAGCGATGCTGACATTGACGCAGCGATGACCAATATCTGCCGTTGCGGCACCTACGCGCGCATACGTACTGCAGTGCATGCGGCCGCCGCATCCAGCCAATCCAAGCGCGCCTGAGGAGAATCGACCATGACTCTGACTGTCAATCGCGCACGCAGGACATTTCTGAAAGGCTCTGCCGCCGCTACCGGCCTGGTGGTGGGGTTCAGCCTGCCCGAGGCAGGCGCGCAGACCGGCATGCCCGGCGTGACCGGCCCCGAAATCAACGCCTGGGTGGTGGTGCGTCCCGACAATGTGATCATCATCCGCTATGCCCGCTCCGAGATGGGGCAGGGCAGCATGACCTCTGCGGCAATGCTGGTGGCCGAGGAACTCGACTGTGCCTGGAAGCAGGTAAAGGTCGAATACGTTTCGGTCAATGAGCACGTCAAGCGTAACCGGATCTGGGGATCGATGGCTGCTGTGGGTAGCCAGACCATCCGGTTCTCGCAGGACTATTTGCGCAAGGGCGGTGCCACTGCGCGGCTGATGTTGATTCAGGCCGCGGCGCAGCGCTGGTCAGTCAGTGCGACGGAATGTACTGCCAGCGCCGGGGTGATACACCACGCAGCGAGCAAGCGCAGCCTGAGCTATGGCGAGGTTGCCGTGGCCGCTTCATTGTTGCCACAACCCAAAGAGGTCACGCTCAAAGATCCCAAGACCTGGACTCTGGCGGGCACCTCGGTCAAGCGGGTGGACATTCCAGACACCGTGCATGGCCGTCAGCGCTATGGCATCGACACCCAGCTCCCCGGCATGCTCTATGCCGCAGTGGCGCAATGTCCGGTATTCGGCGGAACGGTGAAGTCATTTGACGCCGCGCCGGTGCAGGGCCGGCGCGGCATCAAGCGAGTGTTCACCATTGATTCAGGCAAGGCCCTGATTGTGGTGGCCGATAACTGGTGGCGCGCCAAGGAAGCACTCAAGCTGGTGCCGGTTGAATGGGATGTCGGGGCCAATGGTGCGGTCTCGAGCGAATCGATCGCCACATTCCTGCGCGCCGGGTTGAATGCGCCGAGTGCGCCTACCGCGCTACGGCGCGGCGATCTTGAGCAAGCCATGGCCAGCTCAAGCAAGCAGATCGAGGCCGAGTACTACACGCCCTATCTGAGCCACGCGGCACTTGAACCGATGAATTGCACGGCATTGATCAATGGCTCAGAGGTCGATGTCTGGTGCTCGACCCAAAACGGCGAGGGCACGTTGGCGACTGCAGCCGCCGCGGCCGGTGTCCCGCTCACACAGGTGCAGGTGCACCGCAGCCAGGTCGGTGGCGGTTTTGGCCGTCGCGGTGGATCGCAGGATTTCACCCGCATCGGTGTGCTGGTGGCAAAAGAGATGCCCGGTGTACCGGTGAAGACGGTGTGGACGCGCGAAGAAGACACTCAGCATGATTTTTACCGTCCGGTGGCAATGTATCGACTGAAGGCGGGCCTGGATGCGAGTGGCAAACCGGTCGCGTTTCGCGCACGCCTGACCTCGCCCTCACTGCTCACCACGCTGCTCAAGTTGCCGCTGAAAGATGGCATCGACGGCCCCGCCGTGGAAGGGTTCAACGAATTTCCGTATGAAATTGCCAATGTCCATAACGACTGGGCACAGCGCGACACGCATGTGCCTGTCGGTTTCTGGCGTACCGTCGGTTGGTCGCAAAACCCGTTCGCGCGCGAATGCTTCATCGATGAAATGGCGATCGCCGCCGGGCGCGACCCGTATGAATATCGGCGCTCATTGCTCGCCGGTGAAAAGCGCCCGTTGGCGATCCTCGATGCGGTGGCTAAAGCGGCTGACTGGACGAAGCCGTTGCCTGCCGGTGTCTTTCGCGGCATTGCAGTGACCGAGCCCTATGGCAGCTATACCGCGGCGGTGGTCGAGATCTCGCTGAATGACAAGGGCGAGCTCAAGGTCCACCGGGTCGTGCAAGGCATCGACTGCGGTTATGTGGTCAACCCGGACAACATCACCGCGCAATTGCAGGGTTCAGTGGTATTCGCGCTGACCGCAATCACGCAGGGTGAAATCACCATCAAGGACGGTCGGGTCGAGCAGTCCAACTTTCACGATTATCCGCTGCTGCGTATGCCTGAAATGCCCAAGGTGGAAGTGGTCATCGCACCGACCGGTGGTTTCTGGGGCGGGGTAGGTGAACCGGCACAGGCACCGCTGGCGCCCGCCTTGTGCAACGCGATCTTTGCTGCTTCAGGCAAACGCCTGCGCTCCTTGCCCTTGAGCCGGCACGGCATCAAACTGGTCAAGGCCTGAGCGCGTTGGCAGACCCTGCAATGCCTGGCAGTCCTATTCGCCGGCGCGTGCTCGCTGGCGCCGCGGCGCTCGCAGCGTGGGCGCGCACTGGCGGGCCGCGCATGCTGGCGCTGGCCGCCTCGCCCGGCGTGGTGAGCGTGGCCGCGCCCGCCGGTGCGCAGCTCGCGGCCGGTGCCGCACCCGGCTCAACCCCGGCTAATGGTGCCGGTCTAACCGACTTTCTCACCCATGGCCGGCCGGTGCGCGTTGGCCGTATCAAGCTTGATCTGCCGGTGTTGGCCGAGAATGGCAACTCGGTTCCAATGACTGTGAGCGTTGACAGCCCGATGACGGAGCGGGACTACGTTCGCGTCATTCATCTGGTGTCGGAGCGTAATCCGGTGCGACTGATGGCCAGTTTCTTTCTTGGTCCTTATTCTGGCCAGGCGCAAATCGTGTCGCGGGTCCGGCTGGCCGGGTCGCAGCGGGTGTTTGCGCTGGCCGAGATGTCCGATGAAACCCTGTGGATCGGCTCTGCCGATGTGGTGGTCACCTTGTCGGCCTGCATCGATGAGAGCTGATCAAGTGTTTGTCCTGGCTGGCTCTGGCCACAGCGACAGCCTGCGAGCCATAAACCGTATTGATGAGAGTCGATCTGGAGTGTGCCCATGACTGCACGTAGTCAGGTCCCGCCGACCATTCGACGCGGTGAGGTGATTACCGTGCGTCTATTGATACAACATCCCATGGAAACCGGCTATCGGCGTGACGACACGGGTGATGTGATTGCCCGCAACACCATTCGCACGGTACGCTGTCTGCTGGCGGGGCGGGAAGTGTTTCGTGCCGATCTGTCCTCGGGGATTTCGGCCAACCCGTATCTGCAATTCCCGCTGCGCGCCGAGCAGTCAGGCGTGCTCGAATTCTCCTGGATTGATGATGCCGAAGTGCAGGAAACTCACACCCAGGTGCTCACTGTAATCGACTGAAGAATCGCTGCCAGAGGTCAGAACAAGCAAGTCGCGTACGCTGCCTCACCACCCTGAGATCACCTACATGAAAGGAAATCGCCATGCCCAATAGTCATCTCATCATCGGACACGGCCCGCGCAAGGTTATTGCGCTGCACGGCTGGTTTGGCTGCGCCGCAGGCTGGGGTCCGCTGGTGGATTGCCTGGATGTGAATGCGTTCACCTACGCGTTCATGGACTATCGCGGCTATGGCCAATCGAAGAGCCTGACCGGTGAATACAGCATGTCGGAGATTGCCAGCGACACCCTGGCCCTGGCCGACCATCTGGGCTGGGCCGCATTCAACCTGGTTGGTCATTCGATGGGTGGCATGGCCATTCAGCGGGTGTTGCTGGCAGCACCGGCGCGCGTGCAGCGCATGGTGGCGGTGACACCGGTACCGGCAACTGGCGTGCCGTTTGATGAAGCGACCTGGGGCATGTTCAGCTCGGCGGCAGCAAACCCACCGGTGCGCCAGGGCATTCTGAATTATTCAACCGGTGGCCGCTTGTCTGCCTACTGGTTGTCGCAAATGACCGAACGATCGGTCGCACATTCGACCGAACAGGCCTTTGCGGCCTACCTGAACGCATGGGCCAAGACCAATTTTGCCGAAAGCATCAGCGGCAATCCGGTACCGATCAAAGTGATCGTGGGTGAACATGATCCATCACTGACCGCTGATGTGATGCGCGCGACCTATCTGGCCCAATATCCGAACGCCGAACTGGAAATTTTCAGTAATGCGGGGCACTATCCGATGGACGAAACACCGGTCGCGCTCGCTACCAGCATCGAGCGATTCCTGGCGATCTAGATCTGGGTCAAGCGACGTATGCAAACTGTCCAATGAAGGTTTTGTGTCATGGCTCAGGGACTTGGATCACCAGGGCACTGAGTTATCCACACAATCTGTGGACAACTTGAATGCGTTGCATCAATCTGCCAGCGCGCAAGCGATCTCGCGCAGCACGAGCATACTGACAGTCCACGCCGCAGGATCAGAAAATAGAACGATCAGTCGATGAAATTGCCCCCTCTCGATTACGCCTTGCCACGAAGCCTTGATGAGGCCATTGCCCTGTTATCCGAGTCAGAGGGGCAAGCCAAGTTGCTGGCGGGCGGCCAGAGCCTGATGCCAACGCTCGCCTTTCGACTGGCAACGCCCGCGCTACTGATTGATCTGGCCGCGATTCCTGGTCTGGACCGCATTGAAATCACTGCCGCAGGCGTGCGCCTGGGCGCACGTGTGCGCTGGGTAGACATCGAGCAAAGCGAGCCGCTACGCACAGCGCACCCCTTATTGGTGGCTGCGATGGCGCACGTGGCTCACTATCAAATCCGCAATCGCGGCACCGTGGGTGGCAGCCTGGCCCATGCCGATCCGGCGGCTGAGTGGCCGGGCCTGTGTGTGACCTGCGATGCCATCATCGAAGTGATCGGTCCGGCAGGATCGCGTCTGATCGAGGCTGGTGCATTCTTCAGTGGTCCGCTGTCCACCCATTTGGCGGAAGCCGAGATCATCACGTCAATCACGCTCCCCGCATGGCCGCGCGGCAGGCGCTGGGGATTTCAGGAATTTTCGCGCCGGCGGGGTGACTTTGCGCTCGCCGGTATCGCATTGCACTATGACACCGATGCGGCGGGCCGCGTGCTTGACCCGCACATCGGCGTGATCGGCGCTTGTCACAGCCCGCACCGCCTGCGCGCTGCCGAACAGGCCATCAGCGGCCAGGTGCTCGATGACGTGCTGATCGAGGCGTGCGCTCAGGCCGGTTCTGCCGAAGTCGATCCGCCCACTGATCTGCACGGCAGCGCGCGCTACCGCCGTGCACTGGTCCACGCCATGCTCTCGCGGGCGTTGCAACAGGCATGAGCAAGCAACCCAATCCGTCGGACTGGTCGTTCAATCTCGAGCACGCCTACGACGCGGTGGTACGCGTGCATTCAGCGGTTCCGGTGGACGCCTACACGGCAGACAATCTGGGTGTGGACCGTATCGGCAGCGGTGTGGTGATCCGCGCCGACGGGCTGGTATTGACCATGGGTTATCTGATCACCGAGGCGCAGTCGATCTGGCTGACCACACGAGGCGGCAAGGTCGTGCCTGGTCACCCGCTCGCCTACGACTCGGTAAGCGGATTCGGTCTGGTGATGCCGTTGGGCGATCTGGACGTTTCGCTGCTGCCGCTCGGCAGCGCCGATCAACTGGCCCAATCTGACCGGGTGATATTGATCGGGCACGGCGGTCCGGCCAATGCGCTGGTGACCATGGTGTCGGCCAAGCGCGAGTTTGCCGGCTATTGGGAGTACTTGCTCGATCAGGCGATCATCACTGCGCCCGCGCATCCGCAATGGGGTGGCGCGGCGTTGGTCGATGTCCATGGCCAATTGGTCGGCATCGGGTCGCTGCTGGTGCAAGAACAGCGCAATGGCGCCAGCACCGATTGCAATGTCGTGGTACCCATCGATTTGCTCAAACCGATTCTGCATGATCTGTTGAGCACCGGCCGTCGGCACGGCCCTGTACGCCCGTGGCTTGGTGTGTACGTGAGTGATGACACCGGACAGTTGGTGATTGCTCAGGTGGCAGCACAAAGTCCTGCCGAACAGGCGAGCCTGCAGCGCGGTGACATGATCCTCGCCGTGGGGGCCAAGCGGGTGAATCGCCTGCCTGATTTCTACCGGGCACTTTGGCAGACCGGCGAGGCGGGCTGTGATGTGGTGTGTACGATTGCGCGCGATGGCAACCTGATGACGATGCGGCTGCGCAGTGCCGATCGCGCTGCGTTGTTACGTAAGCCCCTGATGCATTGAGTCGGCGGTTCAGGCGATGGTATGTACCTTGCGCGCACTCTCCAGCAGCGAACTGCGCAGCAGAAATTGCCGCTGACGAATCGGGTCGGCCTCGATCGCGCGCAACTCATCAAAGCGGGCTTGGCGGGCGACGGGGTCGCGTTCTTCCAGGCGCTTCTTGTTGGCAATCGTCTGCTGCTGAACGTATTCGATGTTCTGCGGACGGCGGCGCCGCTCATAGCGATCGAGCAGTGCCGGGTCGGCACCTTGCAATCCGACCTGGTGCAGCGTGTCGACCAGTTCAACGGCATCATGGATCCCGCAATTGAGGCCGAGGCCACCAATGGGATTGTTCACGTGGGCACTGTCACCGGCCAGGAATGCACGCCCGCCACGAAACTGTGCTGCCACGCGTTGATGCACGTTGTAGATGTTGCGGTGAACGACCGGGTAGGCGGGGTTGCCTGAGAGCAGGGGCGAGAGCGCTGTCGGGAACACGCGCGCCAGGCGCGCCTGCACCGCTTCATCGCCAAGGGCTTCTTCGTCGCTTTCATTGACTCGGGTGGGGAACACCGCGCGCCAGCGGCCGCGGCCGTCATCGCCCGAGACTTTAAACAGATTCGTCCATTCGTCGGGGTCGGCGAAGTAGGTGCGGGTGGCACAGCCCATGGCCTGCTCAAAATCAAAGGTCGTGGTGAGCACGATGAATCGTTCGGGCCAGGTGTAGCCTTCGAATTCAATGCCCAGTGCCTTGCGTATCGTGCTGCGCCCGCCATCGGCACCGATCAGGTAGTCGGCGCTGAAGCGCTGTGCACCGGCCTCGCCACTGGTGTGCACGCTGACTGAATCGGCGTCCTGTTCCAGTGTGTCAACCCGGGTATTGAATTGCACGGTGACATCGGGACGTCTGGCCAGATGCGCAAGACCGATGCGTGCGAGTTTGTGCTGTTCGGTCTGCACGACAAACGGAAACCGGGTGTCATTGGCAAGCAGCGCGTGATCCAGTCGTGCAATCCGTCGCCGCTCGACCCGGTCCCAGAATTCAAAGTGGCGCGCGACCAGGCCCGCAGCGATGAATTCATCGAGGATTCCCAGTCGGTCGATCATCTCAAGGGTCGATGGGTGGGTGGTGGCCGCTCGCGGGTTGGTGTCGACAGCGGCCGCCTCCTCGAGCAGGGTCACGCGAAAGCCCTGTTGTGAGGCGAGCAGCGCGGCAACGACGCCAACCGGACCGGCTCCGATGACCAGCACATGAGGGGACTTCATTTCACGCACTCCGCAATGGGGTTGAACACCGGGTGATCGAGCACAGTATTACAGCGGCTGGTCATGCGGTGCCCGCGCGCACCCGGAGCGCGCGCGGGCGACTCGCGGCTGGCCGCTGTGCCGACGGCCCGGCATTCAAGGCGAGCTCCGGGCGCGCGGCCACGCACACGATGGTGCCACCGCCAAGCTCCGACCAGGTGAGTGTCAAGCCCGGCCACCGCTGCTCGATTCGGGCGCGGGCATGGCCGGTCTCCATCACCAGCAGGCCGCGCGGGGTCAGGTGATCGGCAGCTTGTTCGACAATGCGCGCCACCAGATCCAGTCCGTCATGACCACCGGCCAGTGCGAGACTCGGTTCGCAATGATATTCAGCCGGCAATCGCGCCATCGCACGATCGGTGACATAGGGTGGGTTGGTGAGGATGAGGTCGTAGCGCTCATCGGGCACCGGCGCAAGCAGATCGCCGCGCAGCAGGCGAATGCGCTCGGTCAGGCCGTGCAGCGCGACGTTCTTGCGCGCGACCTGCAATGCGCGGCCCGACAGATCGAGGGCATCGACCTGGGCGTTGGGAAACACGTGCGCGGCCACGATGGCAAGGCAGCCCGATCCGGTGCATAAATCGAGCACGCGGCGTACGCGCCCGGGCTGTCGTACCCACGGATGCAGTTGATCGAACAGCAAGGTGGCGATGAATGAGCGCGGGACAATGACGCGGCGATCGACCACGAAGCGCCACGGACCCAGCCAGGCCTCACCCAGCAGATAGGCGAGTGGTATCCGCTCTGCCGCACGTCGGGCGGCGAGGCGTTGCGCCCGCGCGATCTGCCGCGTGGTGAGGGTCTCCGACAGGCGCCCGGCCAACTCGTCAAATGACCATCCGGTGACGTAGGCAAGCAGCCAGAACGTCTCGGTGCGCGCATCGGTCGCACCATGCCCGTGATAGAGGTGCGCGGCGCGCCAGCCAGCAGCGATCTGTGTGATCAGTACCTGAATCTTCACTGCGCGAGCAGACGCTCAAGCAGACGCAGATAGACCGTGCACAAGGGATCGATGGCATCAATCGGGATGTACTCATTGACCTTGTGAATGGTGAGATTCACCGGGCCGAATTCGACCACCTGATCGGCAATGCTGGCGATGAAGCGCCCGTCCGATGTGCCCCCCGTCGTGGAGACTTCCGGCTCGACGCCCAGCTCATCGCGGATCACCGCACTCAGCGTGTCCACCAGCGTGCCGCGTGGCGTGAGATAGGGCACCCCGCTCAAGGTCCACTGCAGTGTGTATTCAAGCCGGTGGCGGTCGAGGACTTCGCGCACCTTCTCTTTCAGGCTCTCAACCGGGCTCGCGGTACAGAAGCGAAAATTGAATTGCACCAGGCAATCACCGGGAATCACGTTGCCTACGCCGGTGCCGGCGTGAATGTTGGAGACTTGAAAGGTGGTGGGCGGAAAATACTCATTGCCCCGATCCCATTCGATGGCGGCCAGTTCTGCCAGCGCAGGGGCGAGCTGATGGACCGGATTGCGTGCCAGATGGGGATAGGCCACATGGCCCTGGATGCCGCGTACGGTGAGATCGGCCGAGAGCGACCCACGGCGTCCGTTCTTGATCGTGTCGCCGAGTCGATGTGAACAGGTCGGCTCACCGACCACGCAATAATCAATGCGCTCACCCTGCTCGCGCAGCCGGTCAACGACCCGTGCGGTGCCATCGATTGCCGGACCTTCTTCATCAGAGGTGAGCAGCAGCGCGATCGATCCGGGCGCATCGGGGTATCGGCTGAGAAATGCTTCAACCGCCACGATAAACGCGGCGATCGACGTCTTCATGTCCGCCGCGCCACGACCGTACAGTGCACCCTCACGTACGGTCGGCACGAACGGATCGCTCGTCCACAGCGCCGCCGGGCCTGCCGGCACGACATCGGTATGGCCGGCAAAACAAAACAGTGGCCGGCCACTGCCGCGCCGCGCCCATACATTGTCCACACCGCGCGAATGCAGGGTTTCGCAATTGAAGCCGAGCGCGGCCAGGCGATCGATCAACAGGGCCTGGCACCCTTCGTCGGCGGGCGTCACCGAGCGGCGCTCGATCAGGGCACGGGCGAGTGCGGCGGTCACCCCGGCGGGAGGGCGCAATAGCTCGTTGCTCATCGTGCGTGTCCTTTTAATCGCCGCGAAGCAGTTCGTTGATGCTGGTCTTGGCGCGGGTCTTGGCGTCGACCTTTTTCACTATAACCGCGCAATACAGGCTGTGGCTGCCATCGGCCGCCGGGAGCGAGCCGGGCACCACCACCGACCCACTGGGAATACGCCCATACGAGACGGTGCCAGTGGCGCGGTCATAAATGCGCGTGCTCATGCCAAGGAACACGCCCATGGAGATGACTGAGTTTTCCTCCACGATCACGCCCTCGACTACTTCGGAGCGTGCGCCGACGAAGCAGTTGTCCTCGATGATCACCGGATTGGCTTGCAGTGGTTCGAGCACCCCGCCAATACCAACGCCGCCAGACAGATGCACATTGCGCCCGATCTGCGCGCACGAGCCTACCGTGGCCCAGGTGTCGACCATGGTGCCCTCATCGACATAGGCGCCGATGTTGACATAGGAGGGCATCATCACCACGTTGCGCGCGATGAAGGCGCCGCGCCGTGCCACTGCCGGTGGCACCACGCGAAAACCACCCGCAGCAAATTCCGCAGCACTCCAGTTGGAGAACTTGGTCGGCACCTTGTCATAGAACTGCAGGGCACCGGCGGGCATCACCGCGTTGTCATGCAGTCTGAATGACAGCAACACCGCCTTCTTGACCCATTCGGCGGTGTGCCATTGACCATCGACTTTGCTCGCCACGCGCAGGGTGCCGGCATCCAGTGCCGCGATCACCTCTTCGACGGCAGCACGGATCGCCGGATCGGCGTTCTGTGCACCAAGACTGGCACGGTCATCCCATGCGCGATCAATCAGGGGTTGCAGGTGACTTTGGAGCGTTGACATGGTGTTGGGGTCCGTGACAAGAGGTTGAACGGTCATTAAAGCTGTTCGGCAAAGCGGGCGATGCGAGTCACCCCTTCGATGCATTCTTCGATCGAGGCGACCAGGGCGATCCGTACATGGCCTGCGCCCGGGTTGGTGTCACCACCGCTGCGCGCCAGATAGCTGCCCGGCAACACGTCGACATTGCATTGCGCATGCAGATCGCGGGTAAACAGTTCATCGGAAATCGGCGTGCGCAGCCAAAGGTAAAACCCGCCATCGGGCTGATAGCCGCCGAGGTGCCTGGCAACCAGGGGCACCGTGGCGCGAAACTTGGCGGCATACAGCGCGCGGTTTTGCACGACATGGGCCTCGTCATGCCAGGCCGCCACGCTCGCCGCCTGCACCACCGGACTCATCGCGCTGCCATGATAGGTGCGATAGAGCAGGAAGCGGGCAAGCAGGTTGGCATCGCCCGCCACAAACCCTGAGCGCATCCCCGGTACATTGGATCGTTTGGAGAGGCTGGAGAACACCACCAGCCGTGCGTAATCGTCGCGGCCGCACTCTCGCGCGGCGCGCAAGGCACCCAGCGGTGGATTGGACTCGTCGCAATAAATCTCTGAATAGCATTCATCGGCCGCGATCACGAAGCCGTATTGATCGGACAGGGCGAACAAGTGCTCCCATTCGGCCTGGGTCATTACCGTACCGGTCGGATTCCCCGGGGAACAGACAAACAGGAGCTGCGTGCGCGCCCACACCGCCTGCGGGACCGAGTCGTAGTCGATACGAAAGCCGTTTGCGGCCAGGGAATTCACAAACCAGGGTCGTGCGCCGCCCAGGAGCGCCGCTCCTTCATAGATCTGATAGAACGGATTCGGGCAGATCACCCAGGGCTCGCGGGTGCGATCGAGTACGACCTGGGCGAAGGCAAACAACGCTTCGCGCGAACCGTTGATGGGCAGCACTTGACGCTGCGGATCGGGCGCCGGCACACCGAAGCGCCGGCCGACCCATTCGGCGATCGCCTCGCGCAGGGCCGGGCTGCCGATCGTGGGTGGGTACACCGACAGACCATCCAGGTTGGCGCTGATCGCCTCGCGGATGAACGCCGGTGTCCGGTGGCGTGGCTCGCCAATTGACAGATTGACTGGCCGCAGGGAACCGGTTGAACCGGCTGCAGCGTACAGCGCGCGCAGCTTCTCGAAGGGGTAGGGCTGCAGCAGGGCCAGATCGGGGTTCATGCCGCGCGCCTAGACAATGGGACTGGCCGGCTCGAAGCGAATCGCGGGCAGTTCGATCCCTGCGCGCCAGCCCTTCTTGCGGTGTTCAGCCACGATTGTGGTGTAGACCCCGCCGCGCACAAAAAATCGTGCCGTCAGGCGCATGAAGCGGGGCTGGATCACCTTCACCATATCGCTCAGCATCTGGTTGGTGACTGCTTCATGAAAGGCGCCTTCATTGCGAAATGACCAGATATAGAGTTTGAGACTCTTTAATTCCAGGCACAGCTCGTCGGCGATGTAATCGAGCACCAGGGTGGCGAAATCGGGCTGCCCGGTGAGCGGACACAGGCAGGTGAACTCGGGCATGTCCATGTGGATCAGATAGTCGCGCTGGCGCCCCGGATTCGGAAAACTCAGAATCTCGCGCGAGGGCGCGGTGGACTGGGCCGCCTTGCGGCTGGCAGGGCGTGGGGTCTTGGAGGTCGAAGCCATGGGTCTCAATGCGCTCAAGGGGCCACGATCGGGGCTCACGACCGGGTGCCAAGTGGGGCCGCGCAGGCAGACCCGTACCCCGGCAGGCAAGTCCGGGCACGATGCTATTATAGACGACCCCTAAAGCCTTTCGATCCGGTGCCCTCTGACCCGGTCGATCGATATCAAACTCTGGCTGTTCAATTGCGCCTCACCCAACTCAAGCTCGCCGGCTTCAAATCCTTTGTCGATCCCACCACCATTGCCATTCCCGGCAACAGGGTCGGGGTGGTCGGACCTAATGGCTGCGGCAAATCCAACTTGATCGACGCCGTGCGCTGGGTGCTCGGTGAGTCGCGCGCCTCGGCGCTGCGTGGCGAATCGATGCAGGACGTGATTTTTAATGGCTCGCTGCAGCGCAAGCCGGTTGCCCGCGCGAGCGTCGAACTGGTGTTTGACAATGCCCTCGGGCGCGCGGCCGGACAATGGTCGCAGTACGCCGAGATTTCGGTGAAGCGGGTACTGCAGCGCGATGGCGAATCGGGCTACTTCATCAATAACACGGCGGTGCGCCGGCGCGATATCCAGGATATTTTTCTGGGCACCGGGGTCGGACCGCGCGCCTACGCGATCATCGAGCAGGGCATGATTTCGCGCGTGATCGAGGCCAAACCCGAGGAATTGCGGGTGTTTCTGGAGGAAGCGGCCGGCATTTCACGTTACAAGGAGCGGCGCCGCGAGACCGAGTCGCGGCTGGAGGACACGCGCGAGAACCTGGCACGGGTCTCTGATGTACGCCGCGAACTCGACGCCCAGATCAACAAACTGACCGAGCAGGCTGAAGTGGCGCGGCGCTTCTCGGCGATGAAACTCGAGCAGACTGAGAAGCAGCACTTGTTATGGTGGCTGCGGCATGAAGAAGCCACTCGCGAAGCCGGCCGGCTCGGCGCCGAATTGCAGCAGGTGGCGACCCAGATCGAACAATTGACCGCAGGGCTGCGCGAAATCGAGCGCGAGCTGGAAAAGACGCGAGCCGATCACTATGCGGCCGGCGATGCGACCAATGCCATTCAAGGCGAGCTCTACACGGTCAACAGCGATATTGCGCGCCTCGAAAGCGAGCTGCGCCATGTCGGTGAAACCCGCCAGCGGCTGATGGCGCAGGGCATGCAGCATATTGCCCAACTCAGTCGCTGGGGTGCACAGCAGATCGAGTTGTCGGCGGCAATCGATATGTGGGGCGCGCGGATGCGCTCACTCGGCGAATCGGCGGCGCAGGCCGATCAGGTGCGCGCCGGCGCCGAGGCTGCGCTTGAAGGCCATGAGCAGGCCGTGCGCCGCGCGCAACAGGAACTCGTGCAGGTGCGCGCGGCGATTGCCGCAGCCGAACGGGTGGTGCAGGTGGAGGAGGCGCGCCGCAGTGGCGCGCTGCGCCTCGCCGAACAGGTTGCAGCGCGCACGGCGCGCCTGGACGCAGAGCGCGCGGGTCTGCGCCGGCCCGAACCGGCCGTCGCCGGAGCACTCGAGCGGCAAATGGCCGGCTACGCTGAGCAGATTGCGCGAATGGAGTCCGATCTGGCAGCGATCGGACAAGACCTCCCGAAGCTTGAGTCGCAAAGAAGTGCACGCTCAGCGTTGAGCGAGGCGCTCGGTCGCTCGCTCAGTGGATTGCGCGCACGGTTGTCGACCTTGATCGGTCTGCAGGAAGAACCGCCAGCCGATGGCGCGCTGGTGGGTTGGCTTGATCGCCACGGGCTGGCGAACCTGTCCCGGGTTTGGCAGCATGTGTCTGTCACTCCTGGCTGGGAGCGTGCCCTCGAGGCGGTGCTGCGCGAGCGATTGCGCGGACTGCTGATTACCGCGCAAACCCTGGGTGCGGTTTTGGCAGACCCGGCTCCGGCCAACCTGGCATTGGTTCTGCCCGATGGGCAGACCGCGGCCTTGCCAGGCGTGCAGGCGAGCGGCGCGCTGCCGATCGGTGGCTGGTTGCTTGACTGCGTGCAGGTGAGCGAGCCTGGACTGCAGGCGGTGGTATCAGGATGGCTGAGCGGCTACGCCCGGCTTGATGATCTCCCCTTGCCGGATACGCTGGCGCGGCTGACACCTGGTGTGTCCTGGGTGGATCGGGATGGCCGCATTTATGAGTCCGGCACGGTGTTGTTTCAGTCCGGCGCGGCAGGCGATGCCAATGTGCTGGTGCGCAAGCGCGAAATTGAGCGGCTCGATACCGAAGTGCAGCAGATGAGCGCCGATCTTGTCGACGCACAAACCTCACTCGATGCGGCTGAGGCGGCGCTGGCTGGAGCACGCGGCCGTGCCAGCGCGCTCCAGGGCGCAATCTCGCGCGCCCGTCAGGGGTGGCAGCAAAGTGGGAGCGCGCTGGTCCGCGAACGCGAATTGCACGAGCAGGCCGAGGCGCGCGCCGCGCAGATCGGCACTGAATTGCTCGCATGTGCCGAGGAACTGGCGCGGCTTGATACGGTGGCGCAGGGCCATCAAACGCTCGCGCTGGCGCAGCAGGGCGAGCGCGCACGAGCGATCGAACAATTGCAATCGGTGCAGCAGGCGCAAGGCGAAGCCGAGCGCACGCTTGCACAACGGCGCGACACCCTGCGTCAGGCCGAGCGGTCTGCCCAGGAAGCGCGGTTTGCGGTGCGCGAGGCAGATTCAAAACTGGCCGAGACCCGTCGTTCACTCAGCGCCGCTGGCGAACAAGTCGGTGCACTCACCCGCACCGAGCGCGCCTTGCGCGTGGAATTGGGTGCCCTGATCGACACGCAGATCAAGGCCGACCTGCAGCGCCGATTGACCGATCGCAGTGAGATCGAGCAGCGCCTGGCGCGTTCGCGGGATGCACTGGAGGCGATCACGGCGGGGTTGCGCGCAATTGAAGCGCGCCGGGTACAGGCCGAGCAGAGTCTGGGGCCGATGCGCGAGACCATTGCCGATGTGCGATTGCGCGAGCAGGCTGCGCGGCTCTCGTCAGAGCAGTTCGCGGCCCAGTTGGCCGACGCCGGCGCTGACACGGCGCACATCGAGGTACAAGCGCAAGCCGGGGCACGCGCCCTCAAGCCGGCCAGCTTGCAAACGGATATCAACCGTCTGGGCCAGCAGATGAGTGCCCTGGGTGCAATCAATATGGCCGCACTCGATGAACTGGCTACTGGCAGCGAGCGCAAGAGTTTTCTGGACGCACAGGCAACGGATCTGGCTGAGGCGCTCGAGACGCTGGAGAACGCGATCCGGCGGATCGACCTGGAAACCCGCAGTTTGTTGCAACAGACTTTTGATGCGGTCAACGTCAATTTCTCGACCCTGTTCCCCGCTCTGTTCGGCGGTGGCCAGGCGCGACTGGTAATGACCGGTGACGAAATTCTCGATGCCGGTGTTCAGGTGATGGCGCAGCCACCTGGCAAGAAGAATGCGTCGATCCACTTGCTCTCGGGCGGGGAGAAGGCGCTCACTGCGATTTCGCTGATCTTTTCCCTGTTCCAACTGAACCCGGCGCCGTTCTGTCTGCTTGACGAGGTCGATGCGCCGTTGGACGATGCGAACACGGTGCGGTTTTGTAAACTGGTTGAGCGCATGTCGGAACAAACGCAGTTCCTGTTTATCAGTCATAACAAGATCACCATGGAGCTGGCCAACCAACTGGTGGGAGTCACCATGCAGGAACAGGGCGTGTCGCGCATCGTCGCGGTCGATATGGAGCAGGCGATTCAGATGCGGGAGCCGGCATGACCGATCTGCAATTGGCATTGCTTGCGGTGGGAGTTGCGGTCTTGCTGCTGGTGCTTGGACTCAACGTCGTCCAGGAACGCCGACTCAAGCGGCGGGAGCGAGGATTGCCAGATATACCCGAGCCAGGCGGGGCAACCGAGCCGAATGGTCATGGTGGCGTGGAACATCATCTGGATGACCTTGATGTGCCGGCCGGGCGACGGCGTGCGACCGTGCCAGGCGCACTTGAGGCGTCACCCAGCCAGCCTCATGTCGGGGCGGCGGAGCCGGCCGCTGGCGCGAGCACTGTGCCTGGGGCCGACTCGGCGGATCAGCCTGGAGCGATTGACAGCGCGCGGGAAAGTCCGCTTGATTCCGGCCTGGACTATGTAGTCACGCTTGAATTCACCGAGCAGCATCTCGGCGAAGAAATCCTGCGGCGCGCGGCCGAGGTGATACGTACCGAGCGCGGGGTGATCTGGGAAGGCTGGTCGGACCGCTTCAATGCCTGGGAGCTGATCGCCGCCTCGCGTCGCTACGAGCGTGCCCGGGTAGGGATGCAGTTGGTTGACCGGCGCGGTTCGGCGAGCGAAATCGAGCTGCTCGGCTTTTGTCAGGATATCCAGTCATTTGGCGCAACGCTGGTGGCGGAGATCCAGTTTCCGCCGCGCGCGGAGGCGATCAAGGGTGCGCTTGAATTTGACCGATCCATCGTTGATCTGGATATTCAGGTGGCACTCAACGTGGTGAAGCCAAGTGGAGTCGCTTTTCAAGGCAACGTGATTCGCCAGGTTGCGACACTCGCCGGTGCGCTGCTCGATGAGGACGGGCGTTTTCGCCGGCTGAATATCAGTGGGGCGGAATGCTACTCGGTGGCCAATCTCGAGGCCGAGCCGTTTACCGAGGAGCAAATCAACGCGCTCACCACGCGCGGGGTGAGTGTGATGATGGACGTGCCGCGCGCCCCGGATGACGCCGCCGCGTTTGATCAGTTTGTTGCATTTGCGCGGGATCTTGCCCGGGTGCTCGAAGGCGATCTTGTCGATGACAACCGTCAACCGATTGATCCGGATGCGTTGCAATCGATCGCCAGCGAAATCAATGCGGTTCGATCCCGCCTGCATGCGCTCGGCGTGCTGGCCGGATCGGCACTCGCGCTGCGGCTCTTTTCCTGAGCGCTCACCAAGGCAATCATGGCCGATTTGCTAGCGGAGCATGCTGAGGCGCTGCGCCGCAGGCTGGAGGACTGGAGCTACCAGTACTACGTGCTCGATGCACCCACGGTGAGCGACGCTCACTATGACGCGGCGTTTGGCGAATTGCAGCGCCTTGAGGCCGAGCACCCTGGCTTGCTGCGATCCGATTCACCGACTCAGCGTGTCGGCGCGGCGCCGCTACCTGAATTTGCCCAGGTCGCCCATGCCGTACCGATGCTCTCGCTCAGCAATGCATTTTCTGTAGCGGAAGTGCACGCCTTCGATCAGCGCGTGCGTGACGGTCTTGGTCGCGACCTGGTGCGCTACGCCACAGAGCCGAAATTCGACGGCCTGGCGATCAGTCTTGTCTATGAAAACGGCCTGTTCGTGCAGGGTGCGACACGCGGCGATGGCACGCATGGTGAGGATGTGACAGCCAATCTGCGCACGGTGCGTGCGATTCCGCTGCGTTTGCGCGGTGACCCGGTGCCCGCCAGGCTCACCGTGCGCGGTGAAGTGCTGATGTTCAAACGCGACTTTGCTCTACTGAACGAGCGTCAGGTGGCAAACGGGGACAAGACCTTTGCCAATCCGCGCAATGCCGCCGCGGGCAGTCTGCGTCAGCTTGATCCGCGCGTAACGGCAGGACGGCGGTTGCGATTTTTTGCCTATGGCATTGCAGAGAGTCCGGCCCAGCATGGCCTCGACAGCCATAGCGCGGTTCTCGATTGGCTACGCGATCTGGGCTTGCCGGTGTGTGCGGAGCGGCGGGTCGCCGTGGGTGCGCCCGGTCTGCTCGATTACTTCGCGCATATCGGTGCGCTGCGACCGAGTCTGCCGTTTGAACTCGACGGGGTGGTCTACAAGGTCGACTCGCTAACTGATCAGCAGCGCCTGGGCTTTATCGCACGCGCACCGCGCTTTGCCCTCGCACACAAATACCCTGCGGAGGAAGCGAACACTGAAGTTCTCGCCATCGACGTACAGGTTGGTCGCACCGGTGCGCTCACCCCGGTGGCGCGATTGCGTCCGGTGTCTGTGGGCGGCGTGACCGTCTCCAATGCAACTCTGCACAATGAAGATGAGTTGCGACGCAAGGACATCCGGGTGGGTGACCATGTGGTGGTGCGGCGCGCCGGGGATGTGATCCCGGAGGTGGTCACCTTCATTGCAGCGCAGCGCCCGGCACAGGCCGAACCCTACCGTATGCCCACCCGCTGCCCGGTGTGCGACTCAGCGGTCGTGCGACTGCCTGATGAGGCGGTCGCGCGCTGCTCGGGCGGTCTGTTCTGCCCGGCACAGCGCAAGCAGGCCCTGGTGCACTTCGCATCACGTCGCGCCATGGACATCGAAGGCCTGGGCGAGAAACTGGTCGAGCAACTGGTCGATGCCGGGTTGGCCGATACCCCCGCAGGTCTCTACCGTTTGCAGCTGGATCAGTTGGTGGCGCTGGACCGAATGGGCGAGCGCTCAGCCCGCAACCTGCTCGATGCGCTCGATCGCTCACGCTCGGCGAGCCTCGATCGTCTGATTTTTGCGCTCGGTATTCGCAATGTCGGCGAGACCACGGCACGCGATCTCGCGCGTCGTTTCGGATCGATTGCCGCACTCACAGAGGCGAGCGAAGAGGCCTTGCTGCAGGTACGCGACATCGGGCCGGTAGTGGCCTGGTCGATCCGGCAGTTTTTTGATGAGCCGCACAACCGCGCGGTTGTGCACGCGCTGCTGGCCGCCGGCCTGCACTGCGTGCCCAGTGCGGCAGAGCCGTTGAACGAACTCGCGCCGTTGCGCGGCAAGACCTTTGTACTCACCGGCAGCCTGCCCGCGCTCACGCGAGACGAAGCCACCGCGCTCATCGAGGCGGCGGGTGGCAAGGTGATCGGTTCGGTCTCTCGCAAGACCAGCTTCGTCGTGGCCGGGGCAGAGCCGGGCAGCAAGCTCGCGCGCGCCCTCGAACTGGGTGTGCCGGTGATCGATGAACAGCAATTGCGTGCACTGGCAGCACCACTACAAGGTTAATATCCCAGCTATATTTTCATTGGATGATGACATGGGGCAAGCAATCAGACTGGCAGTGTTTCCAGTGGCGGGCTTTGGCAGTCGCTTTTTGCCGGCGACAAAGGCCAGTCCGAAGGAGATGCTGCCGATCGTCGACAAGCCCTTGATCCAGTATGCGGTCGAGGAGGTGGTGGCCGCCGGCATTACCGATCTGGTGTTCATCACCGGGCGCCACAAGCGGGCGATCGCCGATCACTTCGACAAATCCCCTGAAATGGAAACTGATCTGGAGCAGCGCGGCAAGACCGCTCTGCTCGATACCATCCGCTCCATTCTGCCGCGCGATTGCACCTGCATCTATATTCGTCAGTCTGAGCAACTGGGGCTGGGTCATGCCGTGCTAT
This sequence comes from uncultured Pseudomonadota bacterium, assembly GCA_903921325.1. Classification (GTDB taxonomy): domain Bacteria; phylum Pseudomonadota; class Gammaproteobacteria; order Burkholderiales; family SG8-39; genus CAIXPL01. The sequence goes on along the minus strand of CAIXPL010000035.1, from coordinate 33,094 downwards.
GCGCCCGGCCGGTGGTGCGCAACGAACCCTTCATGGTGGTGCTGGCCGATGATTTCATCGACAGTCAGGCCCCGGTAGCGCGCCAGATGGTGCAGCAATACGAGCAGCACAATTGCTCGATTCTTGGCGTACAGGAAGTTGCCCGCGAGCAGACCGGCGCGTACGGAATCGTGCGGGCGCAACCGTTTGCCGAGCGGCTGGAACGGATCGAGGCGATTGTCGAGAAACCCAAGCCTGAGCAGGCACCCTCCAATCTGGCAGTAATCGGGCGCTATGTGCTGACGCCTCGCATCTTTCACCATATCGAGCACGTAAAACCCGGTGCCGGCGGCGAAATCCAGCTCACTGATGCCATCTCGGCGCTGCTGGCCGAGGAGCAGGTGCTTGCCTATCGCTTTGAAGGCAAGCGCTATGACTGCGGTTCAAAGCTCGGCTATTTACAAGCGACGGTCGACCTTGGTCGCCGCCATAGTGAAGTGGGGGCGCAGTTTGCCGCGTGGCTGAAGGAAAAGCATCATGACTGAGGTACTTGCACATTCAGAATTGCGCGATGCGGCCTGGAAGCTGCTGGAAGAGTCAGATTTGATCTGCTCGGCCGAGCAGGTTGAACAGGCCATCGTGGCGGTGGCTGCGGGATTGACCGAGCGCTATGCCGATCAATTTCCGGTCGTGCTGTGCGTGATGAATGGCGGGGTTTTCTTCTGCGGCAAGCTGTTGCCCAAGCTGGTGTTTCCGTTGACGCTCGATTATGTGCACGCCTCGCGTTACGGTGCCGGGCTATCGGGCCGTGAAGTGGTGTGGCGCATGTTGCCGCAGGATGTCGTGGCCGGACGCCATGTGATCATTGTCGATGACATTCTGGACGCCGGGGAAACCCTGCGCGCCATTCGCGACAAGGTGATCGAACGAGGCGCACTGAGCGTATCGATTGCCGTGCTGGCCGAAAAGCGGCTCGATCAAGCCAAGCCGGTGACACCGGATTTTGCCGGACTGACATTGCCCAATCGCTTTGTGTTTGGATGCGGACTGGATGTGGCCGGCGTCTGGCGTAATCTGCCAACCATACATGCCATGAAAGACGCATGACTAGCGCCCTGCCAACACGACCGCTCGGCATCATTGGTGGCAGTGGCCTGTCGAGCCTGTCCACGCTGGAACTCACCGAACGCCGGGTGGTTCGCACGCCGTGGGGCGAACCGTCCGGGGCGTTGGCACTGGGCCGCCTTGCCGGCTGTCCGGTCGTGTTCCTGCCGCGCCATGGCTTCGGGCACACCATCGCGCCGCACGAGGTGAACTACCGTGCCAACATCTGGGCATTGCGCGAGGTCGGTGTCCAGCAGGTGATATCCGTCGCCTCAGTCGGTGGCATTCGGGCCGATTGTGTGCCCGGTTCGCTGGTGCTTCCCGATCAGATCATTGACTACACCTGGGGCCGCGGCAGCACCTTTTTCGAGGGCGTGGACAACCCGGTCACCCACGTGGATTTCACCGAACCGTATTCGATGAGCCTGCGCGCCCAGGTGCGCGCGGCGGCGCACCGCTGCGGCGAGCCGATCATCGAGCAGGCGACCTATGGGGCGACCCAGGGTCCGCGGCTGGAGACGGCCGCCGAGATTACGCGCATGGAGCGCGACGGCTGTGATCTGGTCGGCATGACCGGGATGCCTGAGACCGTGCTTGCGCGCGAGCTCAATCTTGACTATGCAACGCTGGCCGTCGTGGCCAATCCTGCCGCCGGCCGTGGCACCAGCGCAACGGTGATCCGCCTTGACGCCATCGAGCAGGTGCTTGCTCAGGCGATGCAACGGGCGCACCGGATCATCACCGCGCTCGCCGCTGAATTCAGCCGGAGCGCAGCATGATCCGCGAGGTGCTGCGCATGGGCGATCCGCGGCTGCTGCAGGTCTCGCAGCCGGTGACCGATTTCGCTGGCGCGGCACTGCGTGCCCTGTTGCAGGACATGCGCGACACCATGGCGCATGAGGACGGCGCAGGGCTCGCTGCGCCGCAGATCGGCGTGCCACTGCGCGTGGTGATTTTCGGGGCGGGCGGGCAGCGCCGCTACCCGGATGCGCCCGAAGTACCGCCAACGGTACTCATCAATCCGCTGCTCACTGCACTGGGTGAAGAAGAGGAACCGGGCTGGGAGGGCTGCCTGTCGGTGCCCGGGCTGCGTGGCGTGGTGCCGCGCTGGCGCCATCTGCATTACGCCGGGTACGATGAAAACGGCCAGTTCTTCGAGCGCACCGTCGAGGGATTTCATGCGCGTGTGGTGCAGCATGAGGTCGATCACCTCGATGGCATTCTGTACCCGCACCGCATGCGCGATTTGAGCCTGTTCGGGTTTACCGATGTGCTGTTCAAATCGATCGGCGCAGCGCCTGAGGGCGATACCTAGCGCCGCTGTTGCCTGGTGTCGCAACGGTGTGGGTGTGCAGCACGGCAAAGGGTTCGATCAACGCAGTGATGCGAATGCGCCTTGCCGCAGCCGCCCGGGGTGCCGCCGCGTCAGCGCAGCGTCTCGACCAGTTCGGTCTCAAGGGAGAGCATCGAGCGCGGGTTGAAGAGAATTTCGCCGTCGATGACGAACACGTCCTCGGCCCGTTCACCGAGGGTATTGACCCTGGCGGCGTGGATATTGATCCCGTATTTGTTGAACGTGGCAGCGATGGCATGCAACAGGCCGGGCCGATCACCAGCGATCACCGAGAGCGACCAGTACTTGCCCCGCTCATCCGGTTGTATGCGCACTTGTGGCTCAATCGGAAACTGCGCGAGCTGGCGCGAGATGCGCCCGCGACTGGGCGGGCGCAGCGGTGTGCCCGCGGCCAGTTGGCGCGGCAACTCATATTCGATCATGGCCATCATTTCACGGTAGGACGGATCGGGCTCAGGCGACAGGACATGAAACGAATCGAGCGCATAGCCGTGCCGGGTGGTGTGAATTTTTGCCTCGACGATGCTGAACCGGATTGAGTCAAAGAAGCCGCAGATTCGTGCGAACAGGTCGCGCTGGTCGCGCGTGTAGATCAGTGTCTGAATGCCCTCGCCGAACTCGGCCAGGCGGGCACACACCACCGACTCGTGGGCATCGACCCGGTAGTGCAAACTGCCGGCATGCCAAGCAATCTCCTTCGCATCATGGCGCAGAAAATAGGAGACATCGAGCTGGCGCCACAGCAGATCCTTGGCCGAATCAGGTAGAGCCTGCAGCCGAATCAGGCGCAGTGCTTCGGCCTGTTTGTGCTCGACATCGCGATCATAGGACGGTTCGCCATGCTGCAGCACGCGCAAGGTGAGGCGATAGAGGTCTTCGAGCAGCTTGGCCTTCCAGCCATTCCACACTTTGGGGCTGGTGCCACGAATATCGGCAATGGTGAACAGGTAAAGCGCAACCAGGTTGCGCTCTGTGCCAACGGTACTGGCGAACGCGGTGATCACCCGTGGATCGGTCAAATCGGACTTTTGCGCCACCGCCGACATGGTGAGGTGCTGCTCGACCAGAAAACAAACCAGTGCCGCTTCGTCCTCGGGCAAGCGATGCAGACGGCAGAAACGCTCGGCGTCGACCCGACCGAGCTTGGAGTGATCGCCACCGCGGCCTTTTGCGATGTCGTGAAAGATCGCTGCAAGGTAGAGCAACCAGTGCCGGTCAAAATTGGCGATCAGACGTGAGCATTCCGGATACTCATGGCTGAATTCCACCATCGTAAAGCGGCGCAGATTGCGCACGACCATCAGGATGTGCTGATCGACCGTGTACACGTGAAACAGGTCGTGCTGCATCTGGCCGACGATACGGCCAAAGGCCGGCAGATAGCGACCCAGAATGTCGTATTGATTCATCCGGCGCAGCTCATGCACGATGCCGCGCGGGCTCTTGAGCAACTGAAGAAACAGCGTTCTATTGGCCGGGTTGGCGCGGAATCGCGGATCAATGCGTTGGCGCGCCCGCCACAGACTGCGCAGGGTGCGCGCGCTCATCCCCTGCAGCGAGGCGTCGCGCTGCAGCCACAAGAACCCCTCCAGAATGGCGTGTGGGGCGTTCTGGAACACGTCCTCATCGCGCACATCGAGCAGGTCGTGGACAACCTGGAAATGCTCATCAATCACCCGCGCCGGTGAGTACTCGGCGAGTGCACCGACCGAGCGCAGATTCTGCAAAACGATGGTGTTCAATTGCGCGATGAGCTTGATGCTGCGGTAGTAACGCTGCATGAAACGCTCGCTTGCCCGGCGCGATCCTTCGGCGCGAACGCCGAACTGGGTGGCGAGGCCGGCCTGGTACTCAAAGAGCAAGCGATCCTCGCGCCGCCCGGCGAGCAGATGCAGGCGAATCCGCACATCGGACAGAAATACCTCGAGGCGCGCGATCTGACGCGACTCGGCCAGGGTCAGCAAACCGGACTCAGCCAGATCGCGCCAGCGATGGCCCAGGCGCTGTGCGGCACAGACCCAACGCACAACGTGAATATCGCGCAGAGCGCCGGGCCCCTCTTTGAGATTGGGCTCGAGGCTGAATGGGGTGTTGTGGAATTTCTCGTGGCGTTGAGCCTGTTCGAGCCGTTTGGCGCGCACGAACCCCTCGGCATCGGTGCGTTGTCGCACGACTCTGTCAAACACTCTGAACAGGGCCAGGCTGCCGCTGATCCGGCGCGCCTCGAGCAATGCGGTGGCAACCGTGACATCCTTGCTCGCTTCCTCATCGCACTGAGCCACCGTGCGAACCGAATGGCCAAGCTCGATGCCGATGTCCCATAGATTGCGCACGAACTGCGCGATCGCCTCCTCCGGGGCACTCGCAGTGCGGGCCGGCACCAGTATCAGCAGATCGACATCGGAGTACGGAAACAATTCGGCGCGACCGTAGCCGCCAACCGCGAGCAGTGCGCAATCCGATGGCAGCCCGGCGCTATCCCACAACTCGCGCACGAAGCGATCGACCAGCCGACTGTGGCCGCGCAGAAACGACCGGGTCGCCGGCGCGGCACCGTACCCTGCGAACAGGGCATGACGGGCATCGCGCAGCGACTGGCGCAGCTCAGCTAACGGGGCCATGCGCGCGGCTCGATCAGGCGGACGCGGTTGCCTTCTCGGTAATGCTGCGCGGCGGCGCTGGCATGCCGGCCGAGCAGGTAAGAACCTCGTAGCCATTGGCGGTGACAAGCACGGTGTGTTCCCACTGTGCCGACAGGCTGTGGTCCTTGGTCACGATGGTCCAGCCATCGGCCATTTCACGAATCGCTGCTTTGCCCGCATTGATCATGGGCTCGATCGTGAAAATCATGCCCGGTTGCAGACGCAGTCCGGTGCCAGGGCGACCGTAGTGCACAACTTGTGGCTCTTCATGGAAGCGCCGGCCAATGCCATGGCCGCAGAATTCGCGCACCACGCTATAGCCGCTGGCCTCGGCATAGCTTTGAATCGCCCAACCGATGTCACCCAGACTCGCACCGGGGGCGACGGTGGCAATGCCGCGCCACATGCATTCGTAGGTGATCTCACACAGGCGGCGGGCCTGGATCGACGCCTCGCCCACCAGAAACATGCGACTGGTGTCGCCATGCCAGCCATCCTTGATGACCGTGATGTCCAGATTGACGATATCCCCGGAGCGCAACACCCGATCGCCCGGGATGCCGTGGCAGACCTGATGATTTACCGACGTGCAGATCGACTTTGGAAAGGGCTTGTACCCTGACGGGGCATAGTTGAGGGGGGCCGGGACGGTCTGCTGTACGTTGACCATGTAGTCATGGCACAGCCGATCGAGTTCGCCCGTAGTGACCCCGGGTTTCACGTAGGGCGCGATGAAATCCAGCACTTCGGCGCCAAGTCGTCCGGCGACGCGCATTGCCTCGATATCGTCAGCTGTTTTTATGGAAATAGGCATGTTTGACTCTACGAATGTGCGGACACGTGCCCGGCGAGCGGGCAGGCAAGCGCCCGGCTGGCCGATTACACCGCGGGCGACACGATGTTACCAGAGAACGGCTTGATACCAAAGGGAAAGTCACAGTACAATGGGTGGTTATCGTGATCGCATTGGTGCGTTCGCGACGGGAACACGGAGCCCGCAACATCCGATTCGCCCGCCGGCCCCTTGGGGTGAGCACCACGCGACCTTGTCAGGTGAGTGGCGCTCTACTGGACCGAGCGGTAGACCCAACCCTGAGGAAGGAGTCGTTCAAATGGCAGTTACCATGCGTCAAATGCTTGAGGCCGGCGTGCATTTCGGCCACCAGACCCGGTTCTGGAACCCGAAGATGTCGCCTTTCATTTTCGGCCATCGCAACAAGATCCACATCATCAATCTGGAAAAGACGATGGTGATGTATCAGGAGGCGATGAACGTGGTGCGCAAGATCTCGGCCAACAAGGGCACGATCCTGTTTGTCGGCACCAAGCGTCAGGCGCGCGAGATCGTGGCTGAAGAGGCGCAACGCGCTGGCGCTCCGTATGTCGATCATCGCTGGCTTGGCGGCATGCTTACCAATTTCAAGACCGTGCGCCAGTCCATCAAGCGATTGAAGGACATGCTGGCAATGGTGGAAGATGGCAGCGTCGAGAAGCTGCCCAAGAAGGAAGCGCTGTCCTTTCAGCGCGACCTGGAGAAGCTCAATCGCAGCCTTGGTGGAATTCGCGACCTTGACCGTCTGCCTGATGCCATTTTCATCATCGACGTGGGCTACCAGAAGGGCGCGGTCGAAGAGGCCGGCAAACTGGGTATTCCGGTGATTGGCGTGGTCGATACGAACCATACGCCTGAGGGCATCACCCATGTGATCCCGGGCAATGATGATTCGAGCCGCGCGATCCGGCTGTACGCCGCCGGGGTGGCTGATGCCATTCTCGAAGGGCGTGACCAGTCTTTGCAGGAAATCATCGAAGCGGCATCCGATGAGTTTGTCGAGGTGGCTGAGGCCTAACCTCGGCGATTTGATCACAGCAATCGAAAGGGGCGTTCGACGCCCCTTTTTTTGGGAGTTCAAGAATGGCTGACATTACGGCAGCGATGGTCAAAGAACTGCGCGAGCGCACCGGGCTCGGCATGATGGAATGCAAGAAGGCGCTCGAAGAAGCGCAGGGCAATGCGGAGAAAGCCGAAGAGCTGCTGCGCATCAAAAGCGGCGCCAAGGCGAGCAAGGCAGCAGCCCGCATCGCAGCCGAAGGCGTGATCGGTCTGTACAGCGCAGCCGATGGCAAGCTCGCGGCGATGGTCGAGTTGAACTGCGAGACCGACTTCGTCAGCAAGAACACCGATTTTCTGGAATTCGCGCGCACGCTCGCTGAAAAGGTGGCCCTGGCCGCACCGGCCGATGTCGCCGCCCTGTCAGCCCTCGACATCGATGGCGTGACCGTCGAAGCCCGACGCCAGGCGCTGGTTCAGAAAATTGGCGAGAACATGAGCATTCGCCGGTTCGAGCGTATGGAAAGTCAAACCCGGGTGGCCTCCTACCTGCACGGCGTGCGCATCGGCGTACTGGTGGATCTGGATGGCGATGAGACGACCGGCAAGGATCTGGCCATGCACATCGCATTCTCCAAACCGCAATTCATGTCGCGCGATCAGGTCGATGCCAACACGATTGCACGTGAGCGCGATATCCTTGCGGCACGAGCAAGCGAATCAGGCAAGCCGGCCGAAATCGTGGCCAAGATGATCGAAGGCGGCATCAACAAGTTTCTTGCCGATATCAGCCTGTTGGGGCAGCCGTTTGTGAAGGACGACAAGCTGACGGTCGAGAAGATGTTGGCCGCGCGCAAAGCGCACCTGAACCGGTATCGCTTCTTTGTGGTGGGCGAGGGGATCGAGAAGAAGCAGGAAGACTTCGCCGAAGAAGTGCGCAAGCAAGCGGCACGGCAGTAGGTCGAAGCCGGTGATGGCGGCACGCCGCACCGGCCTCGAGATTCGAGAATGCAGTCTCTGATCCATGGGTAATCAGGTATGAGCGAGCCTCGCTACACCCGCATTCTGCTGAAGCTCTCAGGCGAAGCGCTGATGGGCGATGACCCTTTTGGCATCAATCGCGCGGTCATCGAGTGGACGGTCAACGAGGTGGCCTCGGTGGTTGCCCTCGGCGTTGAGGTCGGTGTGGTGATCGGTGGTGGCAATATATTCCGCGGCGTCGCGCTGGGCGCCTCCGGCATGGACCGGGCCACCGCCGACTATGTCGGCATGCTCGCCACCATCATGAATGCGCTCGCGCTACAGGACGTGATGCGCCATCAGGGGCTCAATGTGCGGGTGCAGTCCGCGCTCAATGTCGAACCGGTCGTCGAACCCTATATCCGCGCCAAGGCCATACGCTATCTGGAAGAAGGCAAGGTGGTGATTTTCGCCGCCGGCACCGGCAATCCGTTTTTCACCACCGACACCGCGGCCGCATTGCGCGGGCGCGAGATCGAGGCCCAGGTGGTGTTGAAGGCAACCAAGGTCGATGGCGTCTACACGGCCGATCCGAAGACGGTGCCGAGCGCGGTGCGCTACGAAAAAGTCAGTTTCGACGAGGCGATTGCACGCCATCTGGGTGTGATGGATGCGACGGCGCTGGCCTTGTGCCGTGACCAGCGTCTGCCTATCATCGTCTTCAGCATTTCAAAACCAGGTGCGCTGCTGCGCGTCGTGATGGGCGAGCCCGAGGGCACTCTGGTGCACAACTGACAGGAACTATCATGGCGAGCGTGACAGAGATTAAACAGGCGGCAGAACAGAAGATGCAGAAGTCTCTGGAGGCCCTGCGCACCGATCTGGGCAAGATCCGCACCGGGCGCGCGCACACCGGGCTGCTCGATCACGTCATGGTCGATTACTACGGCACAGCGACGGCGATCTCGCAGGTCGCCAACGTGGCGCTGGCCGATGCGCGCACCATCACGGTCAGTCCGTGGGAAAAAAAGATGGTGGCCGCCATCGAGAAGGCGATTCGTGAATCCGACCTGGGCTTGAATCCATCAAGCCAGGGTGACGTCGTGCGCGTGCCGATGCCTGCGCTTACCGAGGAACGCCGACGCGATCTCGCGCGCATCGTCAAGACCGAAGGTGAAAATGCCAAGGTGGCCATTCGTAATTTGCGCCGCGATGCCAACTCTGCGTTGAAAGACACCCTGAAGGCCAAGCTCATTGCTGAGGATGAGGAGCGGCGTGCACAGGACGAGGTGCAAAAGCTGACCGACCGGTTCATTGGCGAGGTGGATCGGGCAGTGCAGGCGAAGGAGCAGGAACTGCTCACAGTCTGAGCGGCACCCTTCACATGTCAACGCATCAGAGCTCGACCGAAACCATTCCGGCGGTAGGTGCGGTGCCGCGCCATGTCGCGGTGATCATGGATGGCAATGGCCGGTGGGCCAAGCGGCGTTTTCTGCCGCGCGTGGCCGGCCATCACCGCGGCGTGGAAACGGTGCGGACGCTGGTGCGGGCGTGCATCGAGCGCGGCGTTCAGTACCTGACCCTGTTTGCGTTCAGCTCGGAGAACTGGCGCCGCCCGCCCGAAGAGGTGGGGGTGCTCACCCAGTTGCTGCGCACCGCGCTCACTGACGAGGTGCAACGATTGCACCGCAACGGCATTCGCCTGCGCGTGGTCGGTGATCTGGCCGCCTTTGGGCCTGCCCTGGTGGCCGATATCGATCGGGCGCACGCGCTCACCCAGGATAATGACCGGCTAACCCTCACGGTGGCAGCCAATTACGGCGGTCGCTGGGACATTCTCCATGCGGCCAACGCGCTCGCGCTTGCGCAGCCGGAGCGAGCGGGTAGCTGGACAGAGGCCGAGCTCGCGCCGTTTCTGGCCATGCACTATGCCCCCGAGCCCGATCTGTTCATTCGCACCGGCGGGGAGCAGCGAATCAGCAATTTTCTGCTCTGGCAGCTTGCTTATACCGAGTTGTATTTCACCGAGGTGGTATGGCCGGATTTCAATGAAGTGGAATTCGACCGCGCCATCGAGTCTTACCAGCGTCGCGAACGACGCTTCGGGCGCACCAGTGAGCAGTTGAAAGCGAGCGCGCCAGCCTCTGCTCCACCAGCATGCTGCTGACCCGGATTCTTTCTGCGCTGGTGATGGGGGTGCTGTTTGCCCTGGCCCTGTTCGGATTGAGTGATGGGGCCTGGAGTGCGGCCATGCTGCTCGTGATCGGAGCGGCGGCCGTTGAATGGGCCGGATTGGCCCGCCTCGGATCCATGGGACGTTACGGATTCGTCCTGCTTGTGGTGCTGCTCTGCCTGGGCGGTGCGCTTTGGAGTGGTCTTGCCTGGGGCGACGCGATGCCGGCCCGCGTCGGCTGGGTGTACTGGATCGCTGCGCTGTTCTGGCTGGTGGGTGTTCCGCTGTGGCTATGGCGCCTGCCCACTTCTGTGTCCTCACGCAACGTGGCTGCTCTGGGCCTGCCGGTATTGGTTCCGGCCTATCTCGCCATGTTGCAGTTGCGTACGCTTGGCGCATGGGTACTGCTGGGAATAATGGCCATTGCCTGGATTGCCGATACCGCGGCCTACGGGTTCGGGCGCTGGCTTGGGCGCCACAAACTCGCTCCCAGGGTGAGTCCGGGCAAGACCTGGGAGGGCGTGTTCGGCGCCTTGCTCACGCTTTGCCTCTACGTCCTGATCCTGTGTTATTGGCTGGATCCTTCTGCGCGCGACGCGGCGCGGCTGTACCTCGATGCGCGCGACGCCGCGCAGGGGGCAGCCCAGGCCGGGTGGTGGTCTGCGATTGGCTGGTTGCTCGCTGCAACCGGCCTGCTCGCGGTGGCCAGCATACTGGGTGACTTGTTTGAGTCGAGCCTGAAGCGCCACGCCGGTGTCAAAGACAGTGGCTGGCTGATACCCGGTCACGGTGGAGTACTCGATCGCCTCGACTCGCAATTTGCGCTGTTGCCGCTCGCCGCGTGGTTGATTTTGTTGGGCCCGCGTCTGCCATGAGTATGACCCGTGGTGTCAGCCTGCTCGGGGCCAGTGGCTCGATTGGAGCGAGCACGCTGTCGGTGCTGCGACAGCATCCGGATCGTTTTCGCCTGGTGAGCGCGACTGCGCAATCACGTAGCGATCAACTGGTTTCCATTTGCGCTGAATTCAAACCGCTGCTTGCGGTGTGCGGTACCGCTGAGCAGGCGCATGCCTTGGCTGGCCGCATTCGCGCGGTCAGTGCACAGACCGAACTTGCCTACGGTGCGGCGGCACTCGAGCGTGCGGCCTGCCATCCGCAGGCCGATACGGTAATGGCCGCGATTGTCGGCGGGGCAGGCCTCGCGCCGACACTGGCTGCCGTGCGCGCCGGCAAACGGGTGTTGCTTGCCAACAAGGAAGCCCTGGTATTGGCCGGGCAATTGTTTCTCGATGCCGTGAAATCCGGCGGTGCGACCCTGCTGCCGATCGACAGCGAACACAATGCAGTCTTTCAGTGTCTACCCGGCACAGGGCCCGGTTCACGCGTCATCGGCAAGGGCGTGCGGCGGATTTTACTCACGGGGTCGGGCGGTCCGTTTCGCACCCGTAGCCGCGCGGAGCTGACAGGCGTGACGCCGGAGCAGGCCTGCGCGCATCCAATCTGGCGTATGGGGCAGAAGATTTCAGTCGATTCGGCCACCATGATGAACAAGGCACTTGAGATCATTGAAGCCCGTTGGTTATTTGATGCCAAAGCCGAGCAGATACACGTCGTCATGCACCCGCAAAGCGTGATTCACTCGATGGTCGAATATGATGATGGCTCGGTGCTGGCGCAGTTGGGGCAGCCCGACATGCGTACACCGATAGCCCATGCCCTGGCCCATCCGGATCGCATCGACGCCGGTGTCGAGCGCCTGAACCTGCCGGCCGTGGGTACGCTCACATTTGCCGAGCCTGATTTCGAGCGTTTTCCCGCCTTGCGCATGGCCTATGAGGTGCTCGCCGCAGGTGGCAGTGCGGCCGCCACGTTCAATGCAGCCAATGAAGTGGCTGTGGCGGCCTTCCTTGCGCAGCGCCTGCCTTTTGCCGCGATTGAATCGGTGATCGAGGCGGTTTTGCAGAAAATCAGTCCCGGTGCGGTGAGCGATATCGAGCAGACCCTCGCTGCTGACGCTCTGGCACGCCGGGTTGCGCAAGCACACATCGATCAGGTCGCATTCGCATGAGCGCGCTCGGTTTTGGCAACACGGGTTGCGCGGGCACGGGTCGAACAGGTTACCGGCACCGGGCCGCTGCTGGTCATGACAAGGTGGCCGCATAGATGAAGACGCTCTACACGGTCATTGCTGCCATTGTCGCGCTGGGCCCGCTCATCGTATTCCACGAGCTTGGGCACTACACGGTTGCCCGTCTATGTGGTGTCAAGGTATTACGGTTTTCGATCGGTTTCGGCAAGGCCCTGTATGCCTGGCGCTCGCCGCGTGGCGATCAGACAGAGTGGGTGCTGGCAGCTATCCCGCTGGGTGGATTTGTGCAAATGCTCGATGAACGGGACGGGCCTGTCGAGTCGAGTGAGGCGCACCGGGCGTTTAATCGGCAGCGGCTGTGGCGCCGTGCCGCAATCGTGGCGGCCGGTCCACTTGCCAACCTGCTGCTGGCGTTGCTCATCTATGCGGCCATTTTCATGGTTGGTACCGATGAACCGCGCGCCATCATCGCCGCGCCCGCCGTGGACAGTCCGGCGGCGATGGCAGGCTTGCGCGCGGGTGACCGTATCGATGAGGTCGAGCACCAGCCAGTGGCGAGCTGGAATGAGTTGCGCTGGGCGTTGATTGATCGTGCGGTGGCGCATCAGCCTGTTGAGCTGACCGTGAGCCCACGCGAGGGTGGTCGTCGCGCGGTGACACTCGATTTCAGCCAGTTCAATGCCGAATCCGCGCAGGGCGATCCGTGGGAACCGATAGGGTTGAGTCTTTACAATCCACCGCTCGGGACGCGAATCGGGCATGTTGAACCGGGCAGCCCTGCGGCGGCGGCCGGGCTCATGGCAGGTGAGCAGGTGATTGCGCTGGAAGGGTTGCCGGTGACCACGTGGGAGGCACTGGTGAGAGCAGCGCAAGCCAGACCGGCGATGCTCACCCAGATCACGATTGCCTCGGCCCAGGGTGAACGGCGCACGGTGGCGCTTACCCCTGCCAGTGTTGAGAACGCGGCGGGCGCGCCGGTTGGCCGCATCGGAATTGGTCCGGCAATCGATGAGGCAGCGCTGGCCGGTCTTGTCATCGAAGTGCGCTATGGTCCGCTGGCAGCGCTCACGCATGCGGCTGCGAAAACCTGGGAAATGGCAAGTTTTTCGGTGCGCATGTTCGGGCGCATGCTCACTGGCGAACTGTCGTGGCGCAATCTCAGTGGCCCGGTCAGCATCGCGCAGTTTGCCGGACATAGTGCAAGCCTCGGGCTGGTCCCCTATTGCCTGTTCATTGCACTCATTTCAATCAGTCTCGGGGTGTTGAATCTGCTGCCCATACCGGTCCTTGATGGGGGGCACCTGCTATACTATTTTTTCGAAATGGTGATGGGTCGGCCGCTGCCACTCAGGATCATTGATCTCGGCCAGCGCGCCGGTCTAGGGGTGTTGATCGTCTTGATGGCCTGCGCACTTTTCAACGACATCTTACGGTCCTTCCACTGACGGATCGCCCGATCCGGAAACAACGTTGCGTTCAAATCATTCATACATGCTGATGGCGCGACGTGCGGTCATGTTGCTCCTCGCGCTTGGCGCGCTGACCCGGACCGTCACGGCCAGTGCGATCGAGTCATTCGAAGTGCGCGATATCCGGGTCGATGGCATTCAGCGTATTGAGGCCGGAACGGTATTCAATTACCTCACCGTGCGTGTCGGCGACACGATGGACGATCAAAGGGCACGCGATGCCATCAAGGCGCTCTATGCGACCGGATTTTTCCGTGACGTGCGCATCGAGCGCGAGGGTTCGGTGCTGGTGGTGACCATTGAGGAACGTCCCGCGGTGGCCTCGATCGAATTCACCGGCATGAAAGATTTCAAAGCCGATGAAGTAAAAAAGGGCCTGCGCGACGCGGGTCTGGCGGAGGGCCGAACATTTGATCGCTCCATGGTTGAACAGGCCGAACAGGAGGTCAAACGACAGTACCTCACCCGCGGTAAATACGGCGCGCAGATCACCACGACGATCACCCCCCTCGAGCGCAACCGGGTTGCCATCTCTTTTGCAATCGACGAGGGGCAGGTGGCCCTGATTCGACGCATCAGCATCGTCGGCACGCATGACTTCAAGGAATCCGACCTGGTGGGGCTGCTGGCCCTGCAGACCCCGGGGGCAATGAGCTGGTACACCAAAAATGACCAGTATTCGCGGCAAAAGCTCGGGGCCGATATTGAAACCCTGCGCTCGTACTACATGAATCGCGGTTATCTCGATTTCACCATCGAGTCGACGCAAGTCTCGATATCACCTGACAAGCGCGATGTATTTATCACCATCGCAATCACCGAGGGCAATCGCTACACGGTGTCAGCGATCAAGCTCGGCGGCGACCTGATGCTCGCCTCGGACGATCTGATGGCGCTCGTCAAGCTCAAACCTGGCGATGCGTTCTCGCGCGAGAAGCTCAATGACTCGACCAAGGCAATTGCCGATCGGCTTGGCAATGACGGCTATGCATTTGCCAATGTCAATGCGGTGCCCGAGGTGGACAAAGAGCAGCGCACCGTGAATTTCACCATGATGGTCGATCCGGGGCGACGCAACTACGTGCGGCGCATCAATGTGGTGGGAAATCGATCGACGCGCGACGGTGTCATCCGGCGTGAACTGCGCCAGCTTGAGGGCGGGTTTTTCGATAACCAGAAAATCGCCCGTTCCAAGCAGCGGCTGGAGTTGACGCAGTTTTTCTCCGAAGTGGATACCGACACTGAACAGGTGGCCGGCACCACCGATCAGGTCGATGTCAACGTGAAGGTGAAGGAACGTGCCACCGGCTCGATTTCAGCAGGGCTTGGCTATTCATCGACAGAAAAGGTTGTATTGCAGGCGCGGGTGAGTCAACAGAATGTCCTTGGCACTGGCAATTCGATGTCAGTGCAGGCCGCGCGGGGCACTCTGAACAAAACGGTGTCGTTGTCGTTTACCGATCCTTACTGGACCGCTGACGGGGTCAGTCTTGGCTATGACGTCTATGACCGGACCTATGATCCGCATGCATTGCGCATCCAGAATTACACGTCCCATACGCTCGGTGCCGGCATGCGTTTTGGCTTTCCGATCAGTGAACGGGATCGAATCAATGTCGGATTGGCGGTGGAAAATACGCGGCTTGACTTGTATGGCAACAGCCCGCTGATCTACGCCGCCTATGTCAATGAATACGGAACCAGCACCTATGCCCTGATCAGCAGCGTCGGCTGGGCGCGCGATTCTCGTGACAGTGCAGTGTGGCCCACCGACGGAACGGTGCGCCGCCTCGGTGGGGAGGTGAGCGTGCCCGTGCTCGATGTGAAGTACTACAAAATGGGTTATTCGCAAACCAGCTACTACCCGTTGTCACGCAATGTCACCCTCAAGCTGGGCGGCGAACTGGGCTATGGAGATGGCTACGCAGGGCAACCGCTGCCCTTCTTCAAAGCGTATACGGCAGGCGGTATCGGATCGGTGCGCGGCTATTTCACCAACAGCCTGGGTCCGCTCGATGCCAATGGATTTCCGATTGGCGGATCGCGTAAAATGCTCGCCAATGCCGAGACGCTGTTTCCATTTCCCGGTCTGGGGCAGGATCGGTCGGTTCGATTGGGCACCTTCATTGATGCCGGGCAAGTGTGGAACCCAAATTACACCGATGGCTCACTGGGTTACCTGCGAATCCGGTATTCTGCGGGCGGTACATTCAGCTGGTTGTCGCCGGTTGGACCGCTGCAGTTGAGCCTGGGTTATCCGATTGCCAAGCGCCAAGGCGACCGGGCGCAGCATTTTCAATTCACTCTTGGCACCGTGTTCTGATGGTTGGCACACAAGAAATCGTTAAGGAGAAGGGCTTGAATCGATTGATGTCAGGGGTGTGCTGTGCCTTGATGCTTGCGGCAGCGGGCGGGGTGTCGGCGCAGTCCGCGGAGACCCGGATCGGATTTGTCAATATTGATCGAATTCTGCGCGAAGCGGCACCAGCCAAGGTTGCGCAGGAGAAGATTGAAAAGGAATTCAAGCATCGCGACGATGAGATGGCCAAGTTGGCCGAACAACTTCGCAAACTGCAGGACACGCTCGACAAGCAGGGGCCGGTGATGGCCGAATCCGACCGGCGCAAGCTGGAGCGCGATTTCAACGAAGCCAATCGCGAGTTCCAGCGCAAGCAGCGCGAATTCCGTGATGACGTCAATCAGCGCCGCAATGAAGAATTGCAGGGCATTCTGGAGCGTGCCAATCGGGTGGTGAAGGAAATCGCCGAGCGCGAGAAATACGACATCATCTTCCAGGATGCGGTGTGGGCCAGTGCGCGCATTGATGTCACCGAGAAGGTGATCAAGGCGCTTGAGGCCGGACGCCCGGCGGCGGCACCAGGAAAGCCCTGAGATCTTGTCCGAGCCGCGCCGATATCGGCTGCGCGATCTGGTCGATCAGCTCGGCGATGCCGAGATCGTCGGTGATGCGCTGATCGAAGTCACTCGCGTCGCTTCGCTGAAGGGGGCAGATCGCACATCGATTGCGTTCTTGCACCGTGCCGACTATCAGGATCAGCTGGCGCAAACGCAGGCAGGCGCGGTGATATTGCGGCCTGCGCATCGCGGGCTCACCGATATCACGCGTATCGTCACAGCCGATCCCTACGCTTATTTTGCGCGTATGGCCGCGCTGCTGCACCCGGCCACGGTGGCTGTACCGGGCGTTCATCCCAGTGCTGTCATCGACTCGAGCGCCCAGATCGATCCGACCGCCAGTGTCGGCGCACTCGCGGTCATCGGGGCACGCTCGCGCATCGCGGCCAATGTCACGATCGGCGCGGGGTGCAGCGTCGGACCCGACTGCCAGATTGGGCGCGGCACGCGACTGCACGCAAAGGTGACTCTTTATGATCGAGTGCAGATCGGCGAGCGCGGCATTTTCCATTCCGGCTGCGTTCTGGGTTCAGACGGATTTGGTTTTGCACCAGCGCAGGGCAAATGGATCAAAATACCGCAAATTGGCGGGGTGGTCATTGGTGATGATGTGGAACTTGGTGCCAATACGGCGGTAGACCGTGGCGCACTGGATGACACTGTGATTGGCAATGGCGTGAAGGTGGATAATCTGGTCCAGATCGCCCACAACTGCCGAATCGGTGATCACACGGTCATTGCGGGCAACACCGGCATCGCGGGAAGCACCCAGGTGGGAGCGCATTGCATTATCGGTGGTGCATCGACCCTGGCCGGGCATCTGGTCATTGCCGATGGCACCACGATCGCCGGCGGCACGACGATTACACGATCGATTGCGCAAGCAGACACCTATGTGGGCGTGTTCCCGTTTGACAAGCGCGGTGACTGGCTGCGCAACAGTGCACATTTGCGCTCACTCGATGCCCTGGTGCGGCGGGTGAAGCGTCTGGAATCCCTGCAGGACTCGACAGTAGCCAAGGACAGTTAAATGGTGGACAAAAACAAACCGGTAACCGAGCGCACTGCGGCGGTGATGGAATCGCGCGAGGTAATGCGCTGGCTTGCACACAGGGCACCGTTCCTGCTGGTTGATCGCGTGATCGAGTTTGAACCGAATGTGCGTATCGTGGCGATCAAGAACGTTACCTATAACGAGCCATTTTTCCCCGGGCACTTTCCGAATAATCCGGTGATGCCGGGGGTTCTGATTCTGGAGGCGCTGGCACAGGCCGCGGCCATTCTGGTTGGGCGATCACTCGCGCTCAATCCTGCTGATTTTGTGACGCTGTTTGCCGGTATTGACGAGGCTCGATTCAAGCGCCCGGTGCTGCCGGGGGACCAGATGCGCCTCGAAGTCGAGCAGATCCGTGCCATGCGCGGGATCTATAAATTCAAGACCCGAGTCACTGTGGACGGTGAGTTGGCGGCCGAGGCGGTCTTGTTGAGTGCGTTTCGTCCGCTATGATCGATCCGAGCGCAACGGTCCATCCCACGGCGATCGTCGACTCGCGGGCGCAGATCGGGGCTGAGGTCAGCATCGGCCCTTACAGCCTGATCGGTCCGGATGTTGTGATCGGTGCGCGCACCCGGATTGCCGGTCATGTGGTGATCGAGGGTCACACCAGCCTCGGCAACGACAATAGCGTTTATCAGTTTGCATCGCTCGGTTCGGCGCCGCAGGACATGAAATACGCAGGCGAGCCGACCCGCCTTGAGATCGGTTCACACAACCTCATTCGCGAATTTTGTTCTTTGAATACCGGCACCGTGCAGGACGCCGGGGCCACGCGAATTGGCGACCATAACTGGATCATGGCCTACGTGCACGTTGCGCATGATTGTCAGATCGGCAATCGCGTGATACTGGCGAATAATTCGCAACTCGCGGGCCATGTCCACGTGGGTGATCATGTGGTGATGGGGGCGTTCACCGGGGTGCATCAGTTTGTGCACATCGGCGCGCACTGCATGAGTGGTGGTGGCACCATGCTGCGCCAGGATGTGCCGCCCTTTGTAATGGCCGAGGGCAATCCGGCATCGGCACGCGGGATCAACAGCGAAGGGCTGCGCCGGCGCGGTTTTGACGCGGAGGCGATCAGCGCGGTGCGGGCGGCCTATCGCACGCTTTATCGCAGCGGTCTCACGCTTGCCGAGGCACGCGCCGCCCTTGAGAAGGCAGCCCTCGAGACACCTGTCCTTGTCCCGCTGGTGGCATTCCTCGCACAGTCAACCCGCGGCATCGTTCGCTAAGCGCGAGCCGATAGCGGCGAGCGGCAAGGAAATCTTCATGTCTGCGGTACGTATCTGTCTGGTTGCCGGCGAACCATCGGGCGATGCGCTGGGGGCACAGTTGATCCGCGCGCTGCGGGCGCGGATTCCCGCTGCGCAGTGCGTCGGCATTGGTGGGCCCAGGATGATCGCGGCGGGGCTCGATTGCTGGCATCCGCAAGAGGCACTGGCGGTGCGTGGTCTGGTCGAAGTGCTGCGGCATTTGCGTCCGATTCTCAAGATCCGACGGGCGTTGCTGCAACGCCTCGCGAGCGAACCAGTCGATGTCTACGTCGGTATCGATGCGCCCGATTTCAATCTGCCGGTGGAACGGGTGCTCAAGGCGCGCGGCACGCCCACAGTGCATTATGTCGGGCCGACTGTATGGAGCTGGCGGCGCGGCCGCCTGCCCGGAATTCGCCAGTCCGTGACCCGCATGCTGGTGCTGTTCCCCTTCGAACAACAGGTCTTTGAACAGGCCGGAATCGCCACCCGCTTTGTGGGTCATCCGCTGGCCGAGGCGCAGCCGCCGACAGCAACCCGCGCGGCCGCACGTGAGCAGCTGCGGCTGACAGAATCGGCTCCCGTGTTCGCCTTGTTGCCAGGCAGCCGGCGCAGTGAAATCGAAATGATGGCACCTGCGCTGATTGATGCGGCACGGCGCATTCATGCAGCGCGGCCTGACAGTCTTTTTCTGGTGCCCTTCATCACCCGCGAGACGCGCGATGTGTTCGAGGCGTGCATCTGGCGTATGGACGCGCGTGACCTGCCGCTGCGGCTACTGTTCGGTCACGCCCGTGAAGCGCTCGCCGCCGCCGACATCGGCCTGGTAACCAGTGGTACCGCGACGCTGGAAGCTGCGCTACTGGGCTGTGCGATGGTGATTACCTATCGGTTGTCGCCGCTCACGTTTGCGATATTGAAGCGCCTGGCGCGTGCGCGGGCGATCGGTCTGCCCAATATCCTGCTGGGTGAGTTCGTGGTGCCTGAACTGATCCAGAATGAGGCCACTGGTGCCAATCTGGCGCAAGTTGCCCTCAATCTGCTCGCCGATCCGGCACTTCGCGTGCGCCTGGGCGGACGCTTTGAGGTGCTGCGTCAGCTGCTCTACCGCGATTCCGATCACCTCGCGGCCAGCGCGGTGATCGAGTGCCTGCCTGCGCAGCGCTGATGGGTGCAGGGGCGTCACGGTTGATTGCCGGCGTTGATGAGGTCGGTCGCGGGCCTTTGGCGGGGCCGGTTTACGCGGCCGCGGTCATTCTCGATCCACATCAACCCATTGACGGACTGGCTGATTCCAAAACGCTGAGTGCACGCGAGCGCGAGCGACTTGCGTTACAGATCCGCCACCACGCCCTGTGCTATGCCGTTGCGTCGGCCAGTGTGGCTGAAATCGACGCGCTGAATATTCTTCAGGCAACGCTGCTGGCCATGCGCCGGGCGGTCGCGGCACTGTCGAGCGTACCCGATGAAGTCTGGGTCGATGGCAATCGGGCACCGGGTGTGGCCTATCCGACCCGATTGTTTGTCGGCGGTGATGCGCGCATCGACTGCATCAGTGCGGCCTCGATTCTTGCCAAGACCACTCGCGATGCCTTGATGCATGCGCTGGCATTGCGTTATCCGGACTATGGTTTGGCCGATAACAAGGGCTATCCCAGCCCCGCTCATCGGCAGGCATTGCACCGGTTGGGTCCATGCGCCATTCACCGGCGCAGCTTTGCGCCGGTCCGCGCTGCGCTCACCGAAGATCGATCGACCTCGGGTGCCGCATGACGTCCTCGGGCGAGCCGGTCTTGATTCATTCGGCCGACAATCCGTTGGTGCGCGATTTGCGGGCCATTGCGCGCTCGTCGAACGCGCGGCGCCAAAGCGCAGTCGCCTTGCTCGATGGTGCGCATCTGATCGCAGCGGCAGCCGATGCCGGTTACACGCTGAACGTATTGGCAGCCAGCGAGCAGGGACTCGCCAAGGCCGAGATCCGGCATCTGTTTGAGCGCACGCAGGCACTGCGCCGCGTGGTTCTCGCTGAGCGGATTTTTGATCAGATATCGTCACTGGCCAGCCCGAGCGGATTGCTTGGATTGCTGGCGGTACCGGCCAATGCGCCTCTTGCACGACTGGCAGGCGATGCCCTGGTGCTCGACCGGATTCAGGACAGTGGCAATGTCGGCACGATCCTGCGCACCAGTGCGGCGGTCGGCTGCACGCGGGTGCTGGCGACGACCGGCACGGCCTTCTTGTGGTCACCCAAGGTGCTGCGCGCAGCGATGGGGGCGCATTTTTCTCTGCGGCTGCATGAGGAGATCGCGCTTGAATCGCTGGCTGGCGAGCCGCCGGCGAGCGTGCTGATCGCGGACGGCGGCGGCGAAGCCGATCTGTTTGAAACCGATCTGCGCGGCCCGACGGTCTGGATATTTGGTAACGAGGGGGCCGGGGTCGGTGCTGCGGCACGCAGCCTGCCGCATCGTTCGATCCGCCTGCCGATGGCGGCCGGTGTGGAATCCCTGAATGTGGCTGCGGCGGTGGCCATCTGCCTGTACGAACAGTTTCGCCAGCGGCGGGTCGCCGACCGCGCCGCGGGCTAGAAGCTGCGCCGCTCGAGTTTGATTTCCTGCAGGATCTTGGCGGCGATTTCTTCAATCGATCGCGTGGTTGAGCTCAACCAGGGAATCTGGTGCCGCCGCATCATGACTTCCGCCTGCTCAACCTCGTAGCGGCAGTTCTCAATGCTCGCGTAGCGGCTATTGGGGCGCCGCTCATGGCGAATCTCTGACAGGCGATCGGGGGCGATGGACAGACCATAGAGCTTGCCCATGCGCTGAACGAGAGCAGGGGGCAGTTCACCGCGCGCAAAATCCTCAGGAATCAAGGGGTAGTTGGCCGCCTTCACGCCGAACTGCAGTGCCAGGTACAAGGAGGTGGGCGTCTTGCCGCTGCGCGAGACGCCCACCAGGATGACATCGGCACTGTCCAACTCCTTGTGCGACATGCCATCGTCATGCGACATCGTGAAATTCACCGCATCGATACGGTCGCGGTATTCCTTGTTGCCGACCCGCCCGTGCGAGCGCCCGATGGCGTGACTGGAACGGGTGCCGAGTTCGGCCTCCAGCGGGTCGAGAAACCGTTCAAAGAAATCGAGCATCAGGCAGTCAGCGCGGCGGATGACATCGCGGATTTCGCTATTGACCAGGGTCGTGAACACGACCGGACGCACGCCGTGCCGGCCGGCCTCGGTGATGCGGGCGACGCACTCCTCGGCTTTTTCGATCGAATCGACAAATGGGATGACCGCCTGCACGAACGCGACATGCTCAAACTGGGTAAGCAGGCTGTGACCGAAATTCTCCACCGTGATGCCGGTGCCATCGGATACAAAAAACGCCGATCGCGGGGGGGTATGTGTGTTCATGGCGAGCCTTTCTGACTCATTCTCAAGGAACGCTGATCATCAGGCGCCGGGGCGTGTTCAACGTGAGCGCTGGTGACTGTTGAAGGGGGACTGCCAGTGAGTGTTCACAGGGTGAGCCTTTCTGACTCATTCTGTCATAAAATGCCGCAGTGCAACGCGAAGGTAACCAAATTGGCCGCGAACCGACTCGTCATCCCGTTTACTGAAATCCGCATGTCTGACGTCGATCAGGTCGGCGGCAAGAATGCGTCCCTGGGCGAGATGATCTCGCAGATGCACGGGGCTGGCATCCGTGTACCCGGAGGGTTTGCGACGACAGCGGATGCCTTTCGCGAATTCCTGGCTGCCGCCGGACTGGCCGAGCGGATCGCTGCACGTCTGCAGCAACTCCCGGCCGATGACGTGGTGGCGCTCGCCCAATGCGGCGCGCAGATTCGTCAGTGGATCATGGAGGCACCGTTACCGGCCAGTCTCGAAGAGGCCATCCGCACGGCCTATGGGGCGATGATGGCAGAAGGTGAATCACCGGTGGCCGTGCGCTCCAGTGCGACCGCGGAAGACTTGCCCGACGCATCCTTTGCCGGTCAGCAAGAAACATTTCTGAACATCGTTGGCCTCGACAACATTCTGGTCGCGGTGCGCCACGTCTTTGCCTCGCTCTATAACGACAGGGCGATCTCCTACCGCGTGCACCAAGGTTATGCGCATCTGGATGTGGCCCTCTCAGCGGGCATCCAGCGCATGGTGCGCAGTGATCGCGGCGAGAGCGGTGTGATGTTCACCCTCGATACCGAATCAGGCTTCCGCGGCGTGGTGTTCATCACCGCCGCGTATGGACTGGGCGAGAGTGTGGTGCAGGGGGCGGTGAACCCCGACGAATTTCATGTGCACAAGGCCATGCTGGCCGCTGGCAAGTCACCGATCATCCGGCGCAGTCTGGGTTCGAAAGCGACCCGCATGGTGTTCACCAAGGACGCAAGCGCCGGGCGCTCGGTTGCCACCGAGCCGGTGGCTGAGGCCGACCAGCAACGGTTCTGCCTGACCGATGCCGACATTCTGGAACTGGCCCGCGCTGCGGTGGCGATCGAGACTCACTACGGTCGCCCGATGGACATCGAGTGGGGCCGTGATGGCGTCGATGGACGCATCTACATCCTGCAGGCGCGCCCGGAGACAGTGAAGTCACGCGCAGGCGCGGAATTGCAGGAACGCTTTGCCTTGAAGGGGCAATCACGGTTGCTCGCCAGTGGTCGTGCCATCGGTGCGCGCATCGGGATTGGGCGGGTGCGCCTGGTGAGCGACGCCTCCGAAATGGACCGTGTCGAACCCGGCGATGTGCTGGTCACTGACATGACCGACCCGAACTGGGAGCCGGTAATGAAAAAGGCCGCGGCGATCGTCACCAATCGGGGTGGGCGCACCTGCCATGCAGCGATCATCGCCCGTGAGCTGGGTATTCCGGCGGTGGTGGGTTGTGGCGATGCTACTGACTCGCTCACCGAAGGCGATCTGGTCACGGTGTCATGCGCCGAAGGTGACACCGGCAATATCTATGCCGGTCGACTGGACTTCGAGGTCTCCACCGACGCGCAGGGCGACTTGCCGCCCATTCCGGTGAAGATTGCGATGAACATCGGTAATCCTCAGCTGGCCTTTGAATTTCAGCGCCTGCCCAATGCGGGTGTCGGTCTGGCGCGGCTGGAATTCGTGATCAACAACAATATCGGCATCCATCCCAAGGCGGTGCTCGACTATCCGGCACTTGAGCCTGAGTTGAAGGCGACGATCGAGCGTGCGGCGCGCGGCTATGCCTCGCCACGTGCCTTCTTCGTCGACAAGATGGCCGAAGGCGTGGCCACGATTGCGGGCGCCTTCTGGCCCAAGCCTGTGATTGTGCGGTTGTCTGATTTCAAATCCAACGAATACAAGAAGCTGGTGGGCGGTGATCGCTACGAGCCCGACGAAGAGAACCCGATGTTGGGTTTTCGCGGCGCGTCGCGTTATATCGCGGCCAGTTTTCGCGAGTGTTTCGCAATGGAATGCGAGGCGATGCGCCGGGTGCGCGAAGAGATGGGCCTCACCAATGTGGAGATCATGGTGCCTTTCGTACGTACCCTGGGCGAAGCGCGCCAGGTGATCGACCTGTTGGCACAGCACGGGCTTGCCCGCGGTCGCGAAGGCCTGCGCCTGATCATGATGTGCGAGTTGCCCTCCAACGCGGTGCTGGCCGAACAGTTTCTGGAATTTTTTGACGGCTTCTCGATTGGCTCGAACGATCTCACCCAACTCACCCTGGGCCTGGACCGCGATTCGGGGCTGGTGGCCGACTCGTTCGATGAGCGCGATCCGGCGGTGAAGGCAATGCTCTCGATGGCGATTAGTGCCTGTCTGCGGCAGGGAAAATATGTCGGGATCTGTGGCCAGGGGCCATCGGATCATCCGGATTTTGCCCAGTGGCTCACCGAGCAGGGCATTGGCAGCCTGTCGCTGAATCCCGATACGGTGGTGTCGACCTGGAAGGCGCTCGCGGCGGTGGCGAAGCCGCTCGCATGACGCGCGCCGCCCGGCAATTGCGCTGTCTGCAATTGCGCTCTCAGCGATTGGTCTGCCTGAGGACGCGTTGCTTTTCGCGGCTCCACTCGCGTTCTTTTTCGGCCTGTCGCTTGTCGAACTGGCGCTTGCCTTTGGCCAGTCCCAGGGCGAGTTTCACTCTGCCACGCAGATAGTGCAGATCAAGGGGCACCAGCGCGTAGCCGGCGCGTTCCACCTTGCCGATCAGGCGCTGAATCTCGGCGCCGTGCATGAGCAGCTTGCGGGTGCGCACCGGGTCGGGATGAATGTGCGTCGAGGCGGTTTGCAGCGGGCTGATGTGCGCGCCGATCAGCATCAGCGCGCCGCGTTGCACGATCACATAGGCCTCATTGATCTGGACTCGCCCAGCGCGTATCGATTTCACCTCCCAGCCTTCGAGGACCAGTCCGGCCTCGTAGCGGTCTTCGATGAAATAGTCGTGCCTGGCTTTGCGGTTTTCTGTGATGCTCATGGCGCATTGTATCAATCGTGACGCGAACGACCCATACTCGTGTTGAACGCTCGGCTCTGGTGCCGTATCCGGCCGCGACTCTCTTTGCGTTGGTCGCTGACATCGAACGCTATCCGGAGTTTTTACCCTGGTGTCGCAGTGCGCGCATTGCCGGGCGCGAGGGCGAGCAGGTGCAAGCCGCGATCGAAATCGACTTTCATGGTATCCGGCAGCGGTTTTCCACTGCCAATACCAACCGACCTCACGAATCGATCACCCTGGATCTGATTGAAGGGCCGTTTCGTCACCTGCAGGGTGAGTGGCGTTTCACCGTCCTGGGCGAGAAGGCGTGCAAAGTAGCGCTGACGCTCGATTACGAGTTTCGCAACGCGCTGCTCGGACGCGTGGTGGGGCCGGTGTTCGGGCGCATTGCCAACACGATGGTTGATGCTTTTGTGCGACGCGCGGCGGCGCTTGCGACCTTACCAAAGACGGCGTGATTACGCTACGCATCACCGTGGTACGCGCTGAGCGCGCTACGGCGCAGGTCAGCGCACTGCGGTTGCCAATGGGTGCCACGGTCGCGCAGGCGCTCGAGGCCAGTGGCATGCTCGGTGGCGCTGAGCGCGATGGGCAGGAGCGCTCAGCCGACGTGGGTATCTTTGGCAAGCGCGTCAACCTCGACCATCTCTTGAGCGACGGTGATCAGATTGAGCTGTATCGCCCTCTGATTATCGATCCGAAGGCGCGGCGCGTTCAGCGCGCGAAGGCCTGACGCGCAGCTACTTGCACTTGCGATCGACCTCGGCCCGTACCTGGTTTCTCTGCTGTTCGATCTGAGTGTCACTGAGGAATTCGCGTTCGCCGTCAGCCCTGAAGCGCGAGAACCGTCCGCCCGCCTCGAGTCCTGCCAACTGGCCGCGCGCCGAGTCACATTCGGCGGCCTGCCGTTCGGCCGCCTTGGCGGCCTCGGCCTGCTTCTTCTGTGCCATTTCACGCTCGATCTGGCGCTTGCGAAAAGCCTGCTCGGCCTCGGCTGGCGTGCTTGCAGCGGAATTGTCGCCGCTCGCAGCACTGGCCGCGGGAATCGACGATGTGCGGTTTTGAATTTGCCGTGCATCGACGCCAGGCGGCGGCGTGTCGCCATACTGGACATGCCCCTGGGCGTCGGTCCAGCGGTATTGTGCGTAAACGAGCGGGCAGGTCAGTGCCAGGATCACCATTGCCAGTGCGGAATGCACCGCCAGTACCTTCGTCATGGGATCAGACCTCAGGGTGAACGCCAAGGCGCGATCGTACCGCGGTTGCGGGCCTGCAACCGATCCGGGCGCGCGGGCTCCGCGTATAATCCACCCTTTGAGGCGACGACTCCCATGCGGCTCATTCAGAAGGCTCTGACGTTTGACGATGTATTGCTGGTCCCGGCGCATTCGACTTTTTTGCCCCGCGACGCCGACCTGCGTTCGCGAGTAAGCCGGCGCATCAAACTCAATATTCCGCTGCTATCGGCAGCGATGGATACGGTGACCGAAGCGCGCCTGGCCATTGCCCTGGCCGAAGAGGGCGGCATGGGCATCGTGCACAAGAATCTACCAGCCAAGGTGCAGGCGCGCGAAGTGCTGCGCGTGAAACGCTATGAATCGGGCGTGGTGAGCGACCCGATTACGATATCGCCCGATCTCAAGGTGCGTGAGTTGAAGCAGCTCACGGCGCAACACCGTATCTCGGGTCTGCCGGTGGTCGAAGGCGGCAAAGTGGTCGGCATTGTCACCAATCGGGATCTGCGCTTTGAATCCCGCCTGGACATTCCGGTGCGCGACATCATGACCCGGCGCGACAAGCTCGTTACCGTGCGCGAAGGCGCAACCCTCGAGGAGGCGATGACGCTATTGCATCAGCACCGTCTCGAGCGCGTGCTGGTGGTGAATGAGAACTTTGAATTGAAGGGCCTCATCACGGTCAAGGACATCCTCAAATCAAGCGAGCATCCGCAGGCGTGCAAGGACGAGGATGGCAAGCTGCGGGTGGGCGCGGCGATCGGGGTGGGCGAGGGCACCGAGGAGCGCGCTGAGCTGCTGGTGGAGGCGGGCGTTGACCTCCTCGTGGTGGACACCGCCCACGGGCATGCGCAAGGCGTGCTCGACCGGGTACGCTGGGTCAAGCGGCAATTTCCGAAAGTTGAAGTAGTCGGTGGCAATATCGCCACGGCTGATGCGGCGCGCGCCCTCATTGATCACGGCGCCGATGGGGTCAAGGTGGGTATCGGCCCGGGGTCGATCTGCACCACACGCATTGTGGCCGGCGTCGGCGTGCCGCAGATCACGGCGATTGGGCTGGTGGCCGAGGCACTGAACAACAGCGATGTGGCGATCATTGCCGATGGTGGCGTGCGCTACAGCGGCGATGTGGCCAAGGCACTCGCTGCCGGTGCGCATGCCGTGATGCTGGGCAGCCTGTTCGCCGGTACGGATGAAGCCCCCGGCGAGATCGAACTGCTGCAGGGTCGTTCATATAAGTCCTACCGCGGCATGGGTTCACTCAGTGCCATGCAGCAGGGTGCGGCCGATCGTTATTTCCAGGACGCATCCAACAATACCGACAAGCTGGTACCCGAAGGTGTTGAGGGGCGGGTGCCCTATAAGGGCCCGGTGGGTCCGGTGATCCATCAGTTGGTTGGCGGTCTGCGCTCGAGCATGGGCTATACCGGTTGCGCCTCGATCGAAGAGTTGCGCTCGCGCGCCCAGTTTGTGGAGATTTCCTACGCCGGCATGCGTGAGTCGCATGTGCATGATGTGCAGATCGTCAAAGAGGCGCCCAATTACCGTGTCGAATGATTCGATGGGGGCAGACGATCAAGCGGCGCGCAAGCGCCCGGCAGCCGGTCATCAGCGCATCCTGATTCTGGATTTCGGATCGCAGTATGCGCAGCTGATCGCACGGCGGGTGCGCGAATTGAAGGTGTACTGCGAGCTGCAGCCGCACGATGTGACTGAGGCTTTTGTGCGCGACTATGCGCCCGATGGCATCATTCTCTCCGGTGGCCCGGCCTCGGTGTACGACCATGAGACGCCGCGTGCACCGCAGGTGGTGTTTGAACTGGGCGTGCCGGTGCTGGGGATCTGCTACGGCATGCAGACCATGGCCGCGCAGTTGGGCGGCACAGTGCGCAATGCCACGGTGCGCGAATTCGGCCATGCCGAGGTGCGTGCCCGCGGGCACGGCCAGCTGCTCGATGGCATTCAGGATCGTGGCAATGCAGAAGGGCACGGGCTGCTCGATGTCTGGATGAGTCATGGTGACTCGGTCGATCAGCTGCCCGCCGGATTCAAGGTGATTGCCAGCAATGCCGCCACGCCAGTGGCCGGCATGGCCGATGAGGCGCGCGGCTTTCATGCGCTGCAGTTTCATCCGGAAGTCACGCATACGCGGCAGGGCATGGCGATACTCGAGCGCTTTGTGCGCACGATCTGCGGCTGTGTCGGTGATTGGAATATGCCCGAGCATGTGCCTGAGGCCATCGCGCGGATTCGCGCCCAGGTGGGCAGTGATGAGGTGATTCTGGGCCTCTCGGGTGGGGTGGATTCATCGGTGGCGGCTGCGCTCATTCATCGCGCGATCGGACCGCAGCTGACCTGCGTGTTTGTCGACAACGGTTTGCTGCGCTTGCATGAAGGCGAGCAGGTGATGCGCGCCTT
The DNA here is from genome assembly GCA_903921325.1 of uncultured Pseudomonadota bacterium. GTDB lineage: Bacteria > Pseudomonadota > Gammaproteobacteria > Burkholderiales > SG8-39 > CAIXPL01. The sequence continues at coordinate 4,135 of CAIXPL010000035.1, read as the reverse complement.
TGAGGGCAATCTCGGCGCGCGGGTGATCAAGATTGATGCAGCGGCGCAGTTCATGGATGCGCTGGCCGGGGTGGCCGATCCTGAGGCCAAGCGCAAGATCATCGGACGCGAGTTTGTCGAGGTGTTCCAGGCGCAGGCCGCGTTGCTGCCGCAGGCGAAGTGGCTGGCACAAGGCACGATCTATCCTGATGTGATCGAGTCGGCCAGTAGCAAGGGCGGCAAGGCCACCACGATCAAGTCACATCACAATGTGGGCGGATTGCCCGAGACGCTGAAATTGAAGCTGCTCGAACCGCTGCGCGATTTGTTCAAGGATGAGGTGCGCGAGCTGGGCGTGGCCCTGGGGCTGCCACGCGAGCTGGTGTATCGGCATCCGTTTCCGGGTCCCGGGCTTGGGGTGCGCATTCTTGGCGTGGTGACGCAGCGCGATGCCGATCTGCTACGCCGTGCCGATGCGATTTTTATCGAAGAGCTGCGCGCGGCTGGCTGGTATGACCGGGTGGCGCAGGCCTTCGCCGTCTTCCTGCCGGTGCGCTCGGTGGGTGTGATGGGTGATGGGCGCACCTATGAGAATGTCGTGGCACTGCGCGCTGTACAGACCACCGATTTCATGACCGCCGAGTGGGCACCATTGCCCTACGAACTGCTCGCCAAGGTGTCGGGCCGCATCATCAACGAGGTGCGTGGATTCAATCGTGTGGTGTACGACGTGTCGAGCAAGCCGCCGGCGACGATTGAGTGGGAATAATTCGGCGTCCTTCAGCGTCTATCGGGATCAGTCGAAAACATACTATAACACATTGATATAAAGAATAATTGTCTGTAGAGATGTATCGCGGTGTATCGATGGGGTGCGTTTCGGTCTGACGGTAAAACTGACGGTAAGTATTTTCGATCAGGATCTGAAAAAACTTTACCGTCACGTCAAAAAGCAGACTGACGGTAAAAAATATTACAAAAATGGCAATAAAAACAATTATATAAAGAAGTTATAGCGCCTATTTTTTCGTGACGGTAAAATCCGCGCGAAGGAGGGCGTAGCGATGCTGTCAGATGGAACGTTGAGGGGCCTGAAACCCAAGGCCACCGCCTACAAGGTTGCCGACCGAGACGGCATGTACGTGACTGTCTCGCCTAAGGGCACGATCACTTTTCGGCTCGACTACCGGCTTAACGGCCGGCGCGAGACCCTCACGATCGGCCGCTTCGGAGCCAAGGACGGGATTTCCCTATTACTGGCGCGCGAGCGCTGCGCAGAGGCCCGTAAGGCCATCGCCACGGGGCTTTCCCCCAGCCAAGAAAAGCAGCGCGAGAAGCGCCGCCTGTCCGAGGCCAAGACCTTCGAGCAATTCACCAACCGCTGGTTCGAAGAAGCACGGATGGCGGAGAGCACCAAGTCGATGCGAAAGAGCATCATCGACCGGGACATCCTGCCGGCATTCCGAAACCGCTTGTTGACCGAGATCGGCCCGGAGGATCTGCGTAGCCTGTGTGCGAAGGTCAAGGAGCGCGGTGCGCCGGCCACGGCGGTGCATGTCCGCGACATCGTGAAGCAGGTGTTTTCCTTCGCGGCCCAGCACGGCGACAAGGCGCCAAATCCCGCGGACGAAGTCGGCCCGTCGTCGATCGCGACGTTCGTGCCCAAAGATCGCGCTCTATCCCCCTCGGAAATCCGGGTCATGCATCGGGTCTTGGAAGCGACGGCAACCCTGCCCACCATCCGCCTCGCGCTGCGGCTGATCCTGCTCACCCTCGTGCGTAAGAGCGAACTGATTGAGGGCACCTGGAACGAAGTTGATTTCGAGAATGCGGTCTGGACGATTCCCAAGAGCCGGATGAAGGCGGGCAAGCCGCATAACGTCTATCTCTCGCAGCAGGCGCTCGACATCATGGTTGCCTTGCGCACCTGCGCAGGCGGTTCGCGTTATCTGCTGCCGTCGCGCTATGACGCTGATCGGTGCATGTCGAAGGCGACCCTAAACCGCGTGACGCAGGTCGTAGTAGAGAAAGCCAAGGCGTCAGGCTTGCCGCTAGAGCCATTCACCGTGCATGACCTGCGGAGGACCGGATCCACCATTCTCAACGAACTGGGCTTTAACAGCGACTGGATCGAAAAGGCGCTGGCACACGAAGATGGGCGCTCATCGCGCGGCGTCTACAACAAGGCGGAGTACGGCGAGCAGCGCCGTCATATGCTGCAGGAATGGGCCGACATGATCGACGCATGGGTTGCGGGGGAGTCTCACACACCCACGCTGCTCCCGCCGCGCACGCAAGCTGTGACAACGTCGGCCCCCATTTGATAGCTGCTACTGATCGGACGGCGCTGGGCTCACGGCCGAAAACCTGCGCAAGAAATGGGCGGAAGTGGAGATCTTGCAACTAAAAGGAAGCCGTGTAGTTGCGGCTCAGTGCGCGTGCTATTTACTTCTTGAACCTCGGCGTCCACCGTTCAACGAGATCGTCTTCGTCGTCGCCTTCTTCGGCATAGGTCTCCTGGCCGATCTTGCGCGATGACAGCACCGTGAGCGTCTTTCCATAGCGGCCGAGCCCGATCACTTCTTCCTTGACGATGCATGAACGCTTGCCACCGAGCCAGTCCAGAACATCAATCTCTTCCTCGTCGCGCTCTGCTCGATACACTCTGCTATTGACGGTTGCCGATCCCGTAGTGCGCGTTGTCGCCGGCGACGATCTTATCCTTGCCGATCTTCTCCGCCCACCATCGCAGCTCCGCCATGCGATTCTTGATCGTTCCCACCGATAGTCCCGCGGCCTTCCAGCTCTCGACCAGCCGCTCGACGTGCTTTGACTTCAGGCTTGCCGCGTCCATATGCCGATAGCCCCAGTCGTGAAGCTGATTGGCGATCTGGTTTAGTACACGCTCGCGATCGCGTTGCGTCGCATAACTGCCATCGCGGTTTCGATGACAAAGTTGCTTCAGCTCGTAGTTCAGGTCTCGCATGCTCTCTCCGCCAGGTTCAATCCCTTTTCCCTTTGTTGCCCCTTTGCTTCTGCCCTTTGCGCTGCTGCTGGTGTGTGTAACCTGTCCGGTTAGTGTTTCTGTCCGTCCCGTACGCTTGGCGTAGCGGGATCTACAAGGGACTCGGGACACCACTCCCGTTTTGTACCGATTGCTTTACTGCTCGCCACCGCGGCACGCGGCATTGGCGTCGATGGCGCTTCCTGTGGGAAGTCGGTTCATCGAGGTGAGCCATTAACCCAGGGCTCGAGGAGCGCCTCTTCGGCGCGGATTTGCACTGATGTGCCTGCGGGGAGCGGGCGAGAGGACGGTCCGCATTGCGCGGCCGAGGATGACGACGGGTCAGGGAGCCCGTCACTTGGGGGCGTCACTTGCGCCAGACGCCTGTAAGTCCTTGGCGGCTGGGGCATCGTGCGCATCGTCACTACAAGCTTCGCTTCGTAGTGACGATGCGGTTGGCGCAGAGATGCTGCCGCAGTTGCGCGGCTGTCGTTGCAGCAGCAGACGTGTTGGCTGGCGCCGCTACGAACCGCTTGGCCGTCGCCGTGGCGTGCATGTCACAGGACGGGAACTGACGCAGTATTCGACTGGATGAAGCGAGGCATGCCGCTGGGGCAGGGGGATCGGGCTTTCGCGCGCATGGGCGGGAGACGCCTGTGCGACCTTGCCGCGGTGAACCGCGACAGACGGGGGCTTGCTGGGAGAACGTTTGCTGCGACTGACGTATATCTCCCGGCCTTGCGGCCACCGGCTTTCAGGAGATGAGGCCGGCTTCGACGCTCGACGATGCGAGCAAGGGCGATGGGATAACGGCCATCAACCGGGCTGACTCAGCCAGCGTAAAGCGTTCTTCATCGTCCGTCCCGTGCGGCATGGCAAACGTATAACGGCATGCACCGCCCGAACGCTCTGGCTATGACCGACGACTCGTCGCACAAGTTCCTTGTCGATAGAACCTAGCCTGTCAGCACTGCTAACGGCCTTGCGGGTGAACGGTTGACGCAGGCAGCTTACCCACCGCCGCGCGTTCCGTGCGTGAGAGGCGCCTCCACGCGCGACCGCGGATAAGGCCTGCTCTGTCCACGTCAGGTTTTCGGTGTGCGTGCCGCAAGACCCATGGCCGGCTCAAGCGCAGAGCGGATTCGCGTGACC
>CAIXPL010000034.1 GCA_903921325.1 uncultured Pseudomonadota bacterium | reverse complement strand
GTCGGCGCGCAGAGCCTGTGCATGGGGGATACGTTGCACGCCACTTAAGCCCCGGCTCAGATAGTCATTGGCGCGTGCCTGGATCGGTCCGGTGATGGCCTCACCCGCTGGCCCACCGTGCGGTGGGTTGTATTTGAAGCCGCCATCGCGCGGCAACTGCTGCAGTGGCCATCGCGGTCTCGGTCAATGGCTCGGAGGTCACTCTGACAGGCGTCGTGCATAACTGGAACGAGCGCGAACTGGCCAATCGCTCGGCCTAGGGTAGCGCCGGTGTCACCCATGTCATCGACAAGATGACTTTGATCAATTGACTGGTCGGGCGCTCAGGCAAGAATCATCAGCTTGCGCTGGCGCGCCAGCGAGATCGACTATGGCGTCGCCAGCGGGTTCAGCTCATGGGTCACTCGCTGCGATATCGGTCCGGAATGCCTCAGTCTGAGCAAGCATGCCGTTTGAGACTCGCGCCCAGAGATCCTGAGGGAACTGTGGTGGCAGGCGCTTCTCAACCGCAGACAGTGCGGGGTGGACTTTGCCGATGAGTTCAATAATTTTGTCCCATGCAACCGGTACGCCGCTAGTATTTGCTATGTCACGGTAGTGTCGCGCGCGAATGTCTTTCAATCGATAGTGTTTGTTCTTGGCCCGCAGCCCCATGGCAAGACGCACTTTATACGGTGACAGCAGATTCGGACCATCGCCAATGACCGGCCAGGCCGAGAGCACATCATAGAGCGGCGTCAGGCGATAGCTGTCCCCTGCATTGAGGAAGACCGAGAAGTTCTTCGCATGGCCATCTGTCGCCGCCAGCAACCAGAAAGCAAACTGCACTAGGAGGAACTGCTCGCGATCTGCCTCAGGCATGGCGCTACCGGAGAGCAGCCTGAGTGCGTCGGCTACACCGGGCCCACCGTCGGATTCATATTTACGGTCAGGAGGTACGCCGAGTGCCTGACAAAAATCTTCCTGAGGCAGGCGCGCAATCCATTCCTCGCCCATCCACTGACGATCGAAACGTTCAACGACGAGCACTTTTTGCGCTCCAAACTCCGCCATTTCAGTGTTCGCCACGGCAAAGCCCAGCTCGCGCAGAATTTGTGCGCACAGCCATTCGTTTTCGACGGACTCTGACATGTCCAGTTGCAGACCTCCGCCGACAACGCCGAGGGGCAATTTCAAGATATGCGTGGTCGGCGTTGCCCGATGGGGAAGAAACCACTTTCCGTGGCGGCGTAATAGCGCAGTTTTTTCCTGGGCTCCTGCGATTGAAATGCGAAATTCATCGTCGTGATCACCGTTCGCGCCATACGGTGGCTCGGCGGTGACATTGCCAAGGAGTCGCTCGAGGTCAGTCTCGGTGAGGGCCACACCCTCAACCCGATCGAACCCCTCGGGTGCAGCCCCCTCGGGCAACAACTGCACCGCCCCGACACAATCACGCCCGATCGCCGTCAACAGATCGAACGCCTCGGTGCTGCGGGTACGAAAGCGTGCCTTTAACCGTCGGCGAATCGTATCGTTGTCGGGCAATAGATTGTCGAAATAACTGGACACCGCAGATCCAGTGATCTCACTCGACGGGCCGATCGGTAGCGACAGTGAAAGTGAGCGCCGCCGCGGTGAGTGCAGCCAGGTATCCTCATAGACCAGACGATGCGCTCCGGTGCGAGTCCGCGACCAGACCGCGACCCGTTCACCGTTCATCCAGACACCGAGGGCGCTGGTCACCACGACCCTTTAGGCGTCGTGTCTGGCCTGCCGCCGCTCTCTTGCCGTGAATCGCGCAAGAAGATTTGCGCATCGAGCGCAGCAAGTATCTTGAACAATTGCGCGACACTCACAACAGAGGGATCACGCTCAATTTCGGCAATGCGGACCTGTCCGACGCCCAGTACCACCCCGAGCTGCGCCTGCGTGAGTCCCTTGGCCTTGCGCAAGGCGCGCAGTTGTTGACGGAGCTGGTCGGGGAACCGAATAGGGTAGTCCATTCCACGAACAATATCGGTTATAAGCGATAGTGTCAATCTATCGCTTTAATATTATATTTTGATCATCCTTATACGATAATTATTCAATATCGCTTTTGCGCGATGGCCCGCAACAGCGCCCGCGCGTCATGCCTGACATCAAGGCGAGTCCGGCGTCCTGCCACTGTGTCCCTCGTGTTCATCGCCGTACAGACCGTGCCCCCCCCTTGCGTCGCATAAGGTCAGTGCCTGTCCAGCGCAACACACTTCTCGCGCTACGCTACCAGCTCTCCGCAGAAAACTGCATCGACTCCGTTTCCCGTCGCAGCGTGACCTCGTGCAGCGACACGGCCAGATACCAGGTCTGGCGGACGGCATTTGGTTGCGCCTTACGCAATCACGCGGTCGACCATCCCCTGCGCATCCTTGAGTAGCGCCTCCAAATGCTCTGGTCCCTCAAAACTTTCGGCATAGATCTTGTAGATGTTCTCAGTGCCCGACGGTCGCGCGGCGAACCAGCCGCTCGCGCTGCTGACCTTGATGCCGCCGATGGGCGCGTCGTTACCCGGTGCGCGCGTCAAGATAGATTGAATCGGTTCGCCTGCCAGTGTGGCGCCATCCACATCTGTTGCTGATACAGCGGCCAGGCGCTGGCGCTGCGGTGCGCTGGCCGGCGCCTCCACCAATCGTGCCACCGGCCTGCCCAACCGCGTGGCAAGTTCCTCATAGAGCACACCCGGATCACGCCCGGCTACCGCGGTGATCTCAGCTGACAAGAGCGCAGCGGTGATGCCATCCTTGTCGGTGGTCCATGGCGTGCCATCCCGTCGCGCGAAACTCGCACCCGCACTTTCTTCCCCTGCAAACGCGAGACTGCCATCCAGCAGCCCGGCGGCAAACCACTTGAACCCCACCGGCACCTCAAACACGCTGCGACCCGCGCGCGCGACCACCCGGTTGATCAAGGCCGAACTGACCACGGTTTTGCCAATGGCGGCTTGCGTGCTCCACTTCGGTCGATGCTGAAAGAGGTAGTCGATCGCCGCGCACAGGTAATGATTCGGGGGCAGCAACCCGTGAGTCGGGGTCACGATCCCGTGACGGTCATGATCGGTATCGCAGGCAAAGGCAATATCGAAGCGATCCTTGATCGCCACGAGCTGGACCATCGCGTACGACGAGGAGGGGTCCATGCGGATCTGCCCATCCCAGTCTAGCGTCATGAACCGAAAGGTCGGGTCCACCACCTCATTGAGTACATTCAAATCAATGCGCCAGCGCTCGGCGATCGCTTGCCAGTAATGAACTCCGGCGCCTCCCATGGGGTCGACCGCCATGCGCACGCGGGCATTGCGAATCGCTTCCATATCAATGACCCGATCGAGCT
>CAIXPL010000033.1 GCA_903921325.1 uncultured Pseudomonadota bacterium | reverse complement strand
CGCTGCCACCGCGACCGTTGGTTCGACGGCCTGGACTCTGTCGGGTGTCACGCTGACCGGTAGCAACACGCTGAAAGTCAAGGTCACCGACATCGCCGGTCTCGATGGCGCGGTATACAGCCAGGCCTATGTGCTGGATACCACGCCACCCACCCTCACCATCTCCTCGTCGTCGTTCTCGAATGATACGGGGGCGAGCAGCACCGACTTCATCACCAAGACCGCGGCGCAAACGATCAGCGGCACCCTTTCGTCCAGCCTCGTCAGCGGGGACACGGTCTATGTGTCTATTGACAACGGCGTGCATTGGCGGGCGGCCACCACCACGGTGGGCGCCACGACGTGGAGCGTCGCGGGGGTGACCCTGCCCGGCAGCAATACGTTGCAGGTTAAGGTGACCGATGTTGCGGGTCTTGATGGTGCCGTCTTCAGCCAGGCCTATGTACTGGATACGACCCCACCGACGATTACCATCACGAGCACGTCGTTCTCGAACGACACGGGCGCAAGCAGCACCGACTTCATCACCAAGACCGCCGCACAGACCATCAGCGGCACGTTGTCAGCAAACCTTGTTGCAGGTGACATTGTCAACGTGTCGCTGGATAACGGTACTACCTGGACCGCTGCCGCAGCGACCGCTGGCTCGGCCACTTGGAGCCTCGCCGGGGTGACGCTCGCCGGCAGCAATACCCTTAAAGTCAAAGTCACTGACATCGCCGGCCTCGATGGCCCCGTGTACAGCCAAGCCTATGTGTTAGACACGACCCCGCCGGCCATCACCATCGCCTCGGCGTCGTTCTCAAACGATACGGGGGCGAGCAGCACCGATTTCATTACCACGACGGCGGCGCAGACCATCAGTGGCACGCTATCGTCTAGTCTGCTCGCCGGAGACACGGTGTACGTAAGCCTTGATAACGGTGGCACCTGGACCGCGGCGAACGCCACGGTGGGATCCACCGCCTGGAGTCTCTCCGGCGTCACGCTGACCGGCAGCAACACGCTCAAGGTGAAGGTCAGGGAAATTGCCGGTAATGACGGTGCGGTGTTCAGTCAGGCCTATGTGTTCGACACCACCCCGCCCACCCTCACCATCGCCTCGGCGTCGTTCTCGAACGACACGGGGTCGAGCAGCACCGATTTCATCACCAAGACCGCCGCGCAGACCATCAGCGGCACGCTATCGGCGAGCCTCGTGGCAGGCGGCACGGTTAATGTGTCGCTCGATAACGGGGCGACATGGACGGCGGCCACCGCGAGCGTGGGGTCGACCACGTGGAGCCTCGCCGGGGTGACCCTTGCGGGCAGCAACACGCTGAAAGTCAAGGTCACCGACATCGCCGGTCTCGATGGTGCGGTATACAGCCAGGCCTATGTACTGGATACGACAGCGCCGACCATCACCATCGCCTCGGCCTCGTTCTCGAACGACACGGGCGCAAGCAGCACCGACTTCATCACCAAGACCGCCGCACAGACCATCAGCGGCACGCTGTCAGCAAACCTCGCAGCAGGCAATATGGTCAACGTGTCGCTGGATAATGGCGCCACTTGGACCGCCGCCACCGCGACGGTAGGCTCCGCGGCCTGGACCCTGTCGGGGGTCACGCTGACCGGCAGCAATACGATGAAAGTCAAAGTCACTGACGTCGCCGGCCTCGATGGCCCCGTGTACAGCCAAGTCTATGTGTTAGACACCACCGCGCCGACCATCGCCATCGCCTCGGCCTCGTTCTCGAACGATACGGGGGCGAGCAACACCGATTTCGTCACCATGACCGCCGCACAAACCATCAGCGGCACGCTGTCGGCGAGCCTGGTCGCGGGCAATACGGTGAACGTGTCGCTGGACAACGGCGCGACCTGGACCGCTGCGACGGCCACCGTGGGTTCGACCGCCTGGAGTCTTGCCGGCGTGACGCTGACCGGCAGCAACACCTTGAAAGTCAAGGTGACCGACATCGCCGGTCTTGATGGCACGGTATTCAGCCAAGCCTACGTACTCGATACCGCTGCCCCGACAAACACGATTGCCTCGGTCACCCACGTCGATTCAACCAGTCTGCAAACCATTAGCGGGACACTGGCGTCGACTCTGGCTGCCGGTGACACTGTGTACGTGTCACTTGACAATGGCAGCACCTGGACTGCGGCGACTGCCACCGCAGGTTCCGCCTCCTGGAGTCTGGCAGGGGTCAGTCTGACCGGCACCAACACCCTTAAAGCCAAAGTGACCGACTTGGCGGGCAATGATGGCACGGCCTACAGTCAGGCCTATACGGTGTTGGCTGTTTCTGCCGAGATGACGAATCAGGCGGTCAATGACACGGCGAGCGTCAATCCGTTCAGCTCGCTGATCATCACTGACCCGGCGACCGAAAGTGTCGCAGTGACCGTGACCCTGCTCAACGGCGTCAATCGGGGAACTTTTTCCGCTGGCTCGACCACGGGGTGGACAACGACCCTGTCCGGAAACGACATCGTTCTCAATCGTACTTTCGGTGCCGCCGCGAACATCGGTGCCACGGTGCAAAGCGCGCTTCGCAGCATTACCTTCGTGCCGCGCGAGAATGTCCTGGCGATCGGTGCCACCGAGACCACCAATTTCTCCGTGACCTTGACCAACAGCGTGCGCACCGTCACCAGCGCGAGTATCTCGACCGTGACCAGGGGCGTCTACGGTCCCCCGGTGGTGTCGCTCAATCTGCCCCTCAGTCTGGATGGCACCAGCAGTCAGGTAATTTCGACCAGTCTGTTGCATGTGACCGATGCCGCCGTGACCGCCAACCAAATTGTCTACACCGTGGGCGTGACCCCAGACAAGGGCACCCTGCTGTTGAACGGTGGTGCATTGGGTGTTGGTGGGCACTTTACCCAAGCCGATATCGATGCCGGCCGGCTCACCTACCACGCCACGCTACCGACCAGTTCCAGCTTCACTTTCACCGTAAGTGATGGCATCGGTGGCACCGTCGCCCCGACGACATTCACCATCGAAAGTCTGCCGACCAACAATCTGAACAAACAACAAACTGGGCAGGGCCTTTTCGGCTCGGTCACCTCGAATGGCGGCACCCTCTCGAACGGCGGCGGCGCGATTCAGTTTTCTGCGGGTCAATTCGGTTACAACTCTTCGACAACTGCGCCAAGCCCGGTCGGCACGCTGAACAGCGGTACCACAACCGGCAGTACGGTAACGCCGCAGGCAGGGCGCTACGTCGGCTTGATGTCAGCGGAGGTGGCGCGCACGACGAGCGCGCCGTTGATCGCCCAGGACGTCGCCGCGCCGGTTGCGATCAATGCCGGGCAAACCATCGTATTCAACCTGCCACCCAACACCTTCATCGACGTCAATGCCGGTGCGCGCCTGACGGTGCAGGCCAGTCTGACCGACGGTCGGCCGCTGCCGAGCTGGTTGAGCTTCAATGAGGCCAGTGGCGCCTTCCAGGGCACGCCGCCCCCGGGTTTTGTCGGCGTGCTGAATATCCAGGTGGTTGCCCGCGATGAGAACGGCAACACGGCGACCGCCAAACTCCAGGTGCAGGTGAATGCCGCTGGCACCATCGTCGGCGATGCGTTTGCGCGGCCGGTCAAACCCGTCGCAGAGCGTGCGCTTGCGCTGCCCGGCGCCAGGACTGGCAATGTCGCTGTGCTGCAACGAGGCCACGAGGCGAAAGCGCGGCCATCGTTCAATCAACAGATGCAGCACTTGACGCATCACGCGACAGGCGCAACGTCGGATCTGATTGCCCATGCCCGTGCACTCGCCCGGGCGCGTACTTGAAGTCGGCCAGACCCATTAGAAATTTTGAGTGTCAGGGAGAAAAGATTGAACCGTTCTAATCTGCAGTTGCCCCGTGCGCGCCTGATTGCCGTACTTGTTCCATTGCTGCTGGTTGGCTGTACGGTGGCGCCCGAGCCCTTGGGCCTGAGCGAACGTGCGAGCCACCTGAACGCGGATCGCGCTCTGATGTTCACCGCGCAGGAGCCTATCAACGGTCCGGTGGATCTGCCCGAGGCGATGGCGCGTGCCATCAAGTACAACCTCGATGCGCGCCTGAAGCTGATGGAAGAGGGCATTGCGAACCGGCAACTGGATGTCTCTCGCTACGATCTGCTGCCCAAGCTGACCGGCCAGGCTGGGTGGTATGGGCGTGACAGCTACCCGGCGTCCTCTTCCATGGCGGTGGACACCAACACCCAATCTCTGGTGCCGTCGACCTCGCAGGATAAGAGCCATCATTTTGGTGATCTCAATCTCACCTGGAACGTGCTCGACTTTGGCGTGTCGTACTACCAGGCGCGGCAACAGGCTGACCGGGCGCTGATTGCCAAAGAACGCAAGCGCAAGGCAGTCCAGAACCTGATGCAGCAGGTCCGCCAGGCCTACTGGTTTGCGCTGGGCGCGCAAAAGCTTGAACCCAAGATTGCAACGGTTCTGGCCGACGTGACTGCGGCATTGAAAGATTCCCGCACGATCGAAGACGAAAACCTGCGCTCGCCGATCGAAGCCTTGAGCTATCGCCGTCAATTGCTCGATACGGTGCGTCAGTTGGAAATCATCCGCGATGAGCTGGCTCAGGCGCGCCCGCGTCTGGCAGCCCTCATCAACGCGGAGCCTGGCAAGCCGCTCGAGCTGGTGTCCCCAGGCGCGCTGACGCTGACCCCGCTGAAGGGCACGCTGCCGATGATGGAGGAAGCGGCCCTGCTGTATCGCCCGGAGCTGCTGGAGGCCAATTACAACGAACGGATCGGCGTGCTGGAAACCCGCAAGGCCGTGGCGAAACTGCTACCCGGGGTTGAATTGAGCCTGGGCGGTCACTACGACAGCAATTCATTCCTCGTCGACAGCAACTGGAAGGACGCTGGTCTGCGCATTTCCTGGAACATTTTCAATCTCCTGTCGGCGTCCTCGATCCGCGGTACGGCAGAGGCCCAGCTGGAACTCGCCAAGACCCAGCGTCTGGCGCTGAACATGGCCGTGCTGTCGCAGGTGCACGTCGGCTATCGCGACCTCGCGGGCCGTCAGCGACAGTTCGAGCTGGCGCAAGATCTGGACAGTCTCGATCGCACCATCCTCGAGCACACGCGCAATGCAGCCAACAATGCGGCTCAGGGCAAGCTGAACGAGACGCGCGCTGCCGTCAACGCCCTCTTGTCCGAACTGCGCGTCTACCAAACCTACGGTCAGTACCAAAATGCCTACGGGCAGATGCTGGCAACGCTGGGTATGGACCCATTGCCCAGCGAACTTCCATCGAACGATGTGAAGACCATCAGCGAAGCGCTGAAGCAGGTAGAACTGGAGTTCCAAAGCAAGCCGGTCACCGAGTGGGCCTTGGCAAAAGCCGGTTCATGATTCGGGCAGACAGCACCGGGCGAGCGGTTCTGCTCGGGTTTGGCTTGTTGTTGACGACCGGTGCGATCGCGCAGGCTGCGCCCAACCTGCTGGTGTCGCCGGCTACCGACGGGGATGGCCGCATCCGCGTGCAATTTGCGGCGCGCTACCAGACTGTGCTGTCGGCGGAAATCTCGGCGCAGATCGCACAGTTGCCGTTTCGCGAGGGCGACTCGTTCGATGCCGGCCAGGCACTGGCGATTTTCGATTGTGCCCTGCTGCGCGCCCAGTTGAACAAGGCCGACGCCACGGAGGAAGGCGCCCGGCAGACTCTGAAGGTGAATAAGCGGCTGGCGGAGTTGAACTCGATGGGCGTACTGGAAGTGGAACAGGCCAGCGCAAAGCTGAAAGAAGCCGAAGCCGAAGCCGAGGCAATGCGAGTCACCGTCAGCAAGTGTTCCCTGCCTGCGCCGTTTGCCGGCCGGGTGGCCAAGCTGAGTGTGGAGGCCCATCAGTTCGTGTCGCCGGGCAAACCCATCATGGAAGTGCTGGACAATGGCAAGCTGGAAATTCAGATGATTGCTCCGTCCCGATGGTTGGCCTGGCTGAAGAAGGGGAGCCATTTTCAGGTCAGGGTCGATGAGTTGGATCGGAGCTACCGCGCGACGGTGATTCGCCTGGGGGCACGCATTGACGCGCTCAGTCAGTCCATCTCCCTGGTCGGCGAAGTTGATGCCGAGCACCCGGAACTGTTGCCCGGGATGAGTGGCTGGGCCACGGTCAGGCCAGAAAGGTAAATGCAGCTGTGCCCGGTGCGGCCCAGGCTGTGTGGGCATATCCCGGCTTCTGCGCTATCGTGGTCCTCGATACCTAATGAGCGCATACCCAACTTCCGTCCATCCAGGTCATGACTGATTCGGCAACCAACACATTGGCTGGACTGCTGCATCTGGGCCGGCTGGCCCGACAGGCAGAGAATTTGCCGACGCTGGGTTTTGTCATGGTGAACGAGACCCGCCGACTCCTGGGGGGGCGCCAGGCGGCCTTGTGGCGAAACCCCAGCGACCCGCTCTCGGAGCTGGCCGGCGCTGGCGTGATTGCGGTATCCGGATTGCCCGAGCCGGAAATCAATGCGCCCTACACGCAATGGTTGAGCAGTCTGTTTCGCCACGTGCTCGCGCCATTTCCTGCGCTGCCGCTCACTCTCACTGCGGCGCAAGTGCCAGCGGCCGTGGCGCGTGAATGGGATGACTGGTTGCCCGAATACGTTTTGCTGGTGCCCTTGAGCGTACGCGGGCAGCCACAGGGTGCCCTGTTGGTTGCGCGCGAGACCGACTGGCAGGAGGGCGAACTGGGCGTGGCGGCTGAACTGGCCGATATTTATGCCCATGCCATGGCGGCCTTTGGCGCGCGCACCCATTGGCGAGACTGGCTGCGCGCCCGGCTCGCCAATCGTCGCCGTCTGCTGCTGATGGGTTTGGGCATGGTGGCTGTCTGTGCTGTCCCGGTACGCCTGTCGGTGTTGGCACCGGCCGAGGTGACCCCGGTGGAGCCTTTCGTCGTGCGCGCGCCGATGGAGGGCACCGTCGAGCGATTCCGCATCCGCCCCAATCAGGAAGTGAAGGCCGGCGACCCGCTGTTTGACATGGACACCACGGCGGCTCGCTCACGGCAGGAGGTCGCGCGCAAGTCGTTCGATGCGGCGGTCGAAGAATACCGCCAGACCGCGCAACTGGCACTCACCGAAGACAAGGGGCGCCAGGAACTGTCCTCGCGGCAGGCCCAACTGGAGGAAAAGCGGGTCGAGATGGAATTCTCCAAAGACATGCTGGCCCGCGTGCTGGTGAAGGCGCCGCGCGATGGGGTGGCGGTTTTTTCCGACGAAAATGAATGGCAGGGCAAGGCGGTAAGCACCGGCGAGCGGGTACTCACCCTGGCCGATCCGGCCAAAGTGGACATCACGGTGCATCTCCCGGTTGCCGATGCGATCACGCTGGAACCCGATGCCGCGGCGGTCTTCTATGCCAATGGCACCGCCTTTGCGTCCTTTGACGTCGTTGTCACCAGCATCGCCTACCGTGCCGAGCCCAGTCAGGAGGGTGTCTTATCGTATCGGCTCAAAGGCCGTCTTACCGAGGGGCAATCGCCGCCGCGCCTGGGGGCGGTGGGGACGGCCAAGGTGTATGGCAGCTGGGTGCCGCTCATCTACCACGTGCTCCGTCGGCCACTGATCGCCCTGCGTCAGTGGTTGGGCATGTAATGGCACTGCCGGCCCTGCGGCAGGACCTGGGCCTGCTGCCTGCGCCTGCCGCCGACGATGGCTCGCCATGCTGGACGGTGCATGACCCGGCGGCCAACCGCTATTACCGCATTGGCTGGGTGGCCTTCGAGGTCTTGTCCCGCTGGCACCTGAACTCCGCCGAGGCGGTCCTGGCTGCGGTGAACGCCGAAACCGGCATGGATCTGAGCACCGATCACCTGGCCGAGGTGGCCGACTTTTTGGCGCGCCACCATCTGCTGGACCCGGTGGGCCCGATGGGTTTGGAGCGGCTGGTAGCTGCACGCAAGGCGGCGCACCAGGGCTGGCTCATCTGGCTACTGCATCACTACCTGTTCTTCCGCATCCCTTTGTTTCGGCCCGGCCGGATTCTGGAGCGCTTCAGCCCCTGGGTGAAAGCGGTGTATAGCCGATCGTTTGCCGTGCTGATGGCCGGCATCCTGTTGCTCGGTCTCTATGGTGTCTCCCGCCAGTGGGACAGCTTTACCCACACCTTCGAGGACTACCGTCACTGGAGCGACCTTCTGATGGTCGCGGTGGCGCTGTCCTTTGCCAAGGTGCTGCACGAGTTTGGGCATGCATTCACTGCCTATCGCTATGGCTGCCGCGTGCCGTCCATGGGTGTTGCGTTTCTCGTCATGTGGCCGGTGCTGTACACCGATACCAACGAGGCCTGGAAGCTGACCTCGCGCCGCCAGCGCATGGCCATCGGCGCGGCCGGCATGCTCTCTGAACTGGGTCTTGCGGCGATTGCCACGCTGGCGTGGTGCGTTCTACCGGATGGCAGCTTGCGCTCGGGCCTGTTCCTGCTCGCCACGTCGAGCTGGATCATTACCCTGGGCATCAATGCGAGCCCCTTCATGCGCTTCGATGGGTATTTCCTGCTCTCCGACTGGCTCGATATGGCCAATTTGCATGGGCGGTCGTTCGCGCTTGCGCGGTGGTGGCTGCGCGAGTGCCTGTTTGGCCTGGGCGTTCCAGCACCCGAGACCTTCCGGCCGGGGCGCCAGCGATTCCTGATCGTTTTTGCAGTGACCACCTGGCTCTACCGCCTGGTGTTGTTTTTCGGCATTGCGCTGCTCGTCTATCACCTGTTTTTCAAGCTGCTTGGTCTCGTGCTCATGGCGGTGGAACTTGGCTGGTTCATTTTTCTGCCGATGTGGCAGGAGGTCAAAGTCTGGTGGAAGCTGCGCGCCAGCCTGCGCTGGAACCGGGCATCACGCCGCACCCTTCTTGTCCTGGGTGGGTTGGTGCTGTTTGTGATCGTGCCGTGGCAGCAGCAAGTGCGTGCGCAAGCGGTGATGGGCGCGGCCGAGGCGCAGGGGATTTACGCCGTGAGTGCGGCGCTCGTGAAGAGTGCGCCCCTGCCGGTGGGCCGTCGCGCCAAGGCAGGCGAGGTGCTGGTGGAACTGGAGGCCCCGGAGATGCAGCGCCGCCTCAAGGCAACCCGGGTGCGCGAACAGGCGCTGCGTCGCCAGGTGATGCAACAACCGTTTGACGAGAACTTGCGCAGAGGCGGTGAAGCGCTGCGTCAGCGCTGGCAGGAAGCCCGCGCCGCCGCCGACGGTCTTGCCGCCGAAGTGGCGCAACTCACCGTCCGTGCGCCCTTCGCGGGGCGCATTGCCGAGGCCAATGACAGTCTGGTGCCCGGTGCATGGGTGGCGCAGCGCGAGAAGCTGTTTATCGTCGTCGGAACCCACGGGGCTCGGGGCGAAGCCTGGGTCGATGAGCAGACCAAGGACCGCATCGAGGCGGGCGGCAGGGCCACCTTTGTCGCTGATCTTGCCGAGGTGGCTGCCATCGATTGCCGCATCGCCGAGATCGACCGCCTTGCCGTCGCCGAGTTGGACCTTCCCTATGGCGCTTCGGTGTATGGCGGACTCATCGCCGTGCAAAAGGACAGGCAAAGCGGCCTGGTGCCGCTTGACCCGGTATTTCGGGTGCGCCTGGATCAATGCGACACCGATGCTTCGCCGTCCATGGAATTGCGCGGTGTGGTGGTGCTCAGGGGTGAGCGGCGCAGTGTGGCCGGCCGCGCTCTGCGGCAGTTGTCAACGGTGCTGCGCCGCGAGGCCGGGTTTTAGCAGACAAAACTACTCGCAGTTGCAAGCTAAGCCGCAAATAGACATTTGTTTGCTGTCTGGCTCGCCTACCATGTCCGACCCCTAAAGCGGACGAGTGCATCATGTACCAGTACGACCCGATCGATCAGCAACTGGTCGATGAACGTGTCGAGCAATTTCGTGATCAGACCCGGCGTTTTCTCGCCGGTGAGCTCGATGAGAATCTGTTTCGCGCGCTGCGCCTGCGCAACGGCCTGTATGTGCAGCGGCATGCCCCGATGTTGCGGGTGGCCATACCCTATGGCCTGCTGTCCTCGACCCAATTGCGCAAACTCGCCCATATCGCGCGGACCTATGACCGTGGCCTGGGACATTTCAGCACCCGCCAGAACATCCAGTACAACTGGCCGGCGCTCGAACGGGTGCCCGATATCCTGGCCGAACTGGCGACGGTGCAGATGCATGCGATCCAGACCAGCGGCAACTGTGTGCGCAACACCACGACCGACCACCTGGCCGGGGTGGCCGCCGACGAGATCGTCAATCCGCTGGTGTGGTGCGAGCTGATCCGGCAATGGTCGACCTTCCATCCGGAATTCAACTGGCTGCCGCGTAAGTTCAAGATCGCGGTCAATGGTGCGCTCAATGACCGGGCTGCCGTGCTGGTGCATGACATCGGTCTGGTGGCACAACGGGCCGACGATGACAGCATCGGATTTCAGGTGATCGTCGGCGGTGGTCTGGGCCGCACGCCCGCGATTGGTCAGGTGGTGCGCGAACATCTGCCCTGGCAGCACCTGCTCAGCTATCTGGATGCCATTTTGCGCATCTACAATCGCCACGGCCGCCGCGACAATATGCACAAGGCGCGGATCAAATTCGTGGTCAAGGCTTTTGGCATCGAGCGATTTCGTGCCGAGGTGGAGGAAGAATGGCAGAGCCTGCGTGACGGCCCCTCTACCCTGACGGAAGCCGAGGTGGCACGGGTCGAATCGCGCTTCAGCCGCGTTGCCTATCGCACTTTCAGTGAGGCCGAATTGGCGGCTGAAGCGCTGCCCGATGAGTTACCGTTCAAACGCTGGCTGGCGCGCAATGTGCATGCGCACAAGCAGCCCGGCTATGCCGCAGTGTCGCTGTCGTTAAAGCGTGCCCACCTGCCGCCAGGCGATGTCAGCGCCGATGAGATGGATGCGATCGCCGATCTGGCCGATCGGTACAGCCATGGCCGGCTGCGCGTGAGTCATGAACAGAATGTGATCCTCGCCGATGTGCTGCGCACCGATCTGCCTGCGCTTTGGCGCGAAGCCGATGCACTCCATCTGGCGACACCCAATATCGGTTTGCTCGGCAACATCATCTGCTGCCCTGGTGGTGACTACTGCTCGCTCGCCAATGCGCGATCGATTCCGATCGCCGAGTCGATTCGCGCGCGGTTTGATGATCTGGACTATCTGTTCGACATCGGCGAGCTCGATCTGAACATATCCGGGTGCATGAATGCCTGCGGGCATCACCACGTCGGCCACATCGGTGTGCTGGGTGTGGACAAGGATGGGGCCGAGTGGTACCAGGTGGAAATCGGCGGCTCACAAGGCGCCCACGCTTCACTCGGCAAGGTGCTCGGGCGCGCCTTCGCGGCCGAGGAAGTGCCCGATGTGATCGAGCGTATCGTGCGGTGCTATCTTGGCTTGCGCCTGGCGGATGCCGAACGCTTCATCGATTGCGTGCGCCGGGTGGGCGCTGAACCTTTCAAACGAGCCGTCTATGACCACGCTGATCAGCGCATCGAATCGCATTCCGGATCTCTGGCAGAGGTCTGACGAACACACCCTGCGCGGCCCGGATGACGCGCGCGGTCTGCGCGTTTTGGGCGACGCCGATCATCGTACAGTGGCGGCCGCGGTGGCCACGGCACCGACCGCCGAGCTGGTGCTCATCGAATTCCCCGTCTACAGCGACGGACGCGGGTTTTCTCTTGCGCGTGATCTGCGCGAGCGGCATGGTTATTGCGGCACCCTGCGCGCAAGCGGCGAGTTCGGTCTGGACCAGGTGAATGAGCTGTTTGCCTGCGGATTCGATGAAGTGGCATTGCCCGATACGATCGATCCGCAAGAGGCACTGAAATGGGCGCATCCGTTTGCTGAACGCTATCAGGTCACTGCCGCGCAGCCGCAGCCATTATTCAGGCGGCGCGCACTCTGAAGGATGGATGATGAGGACGTTGCGATGAGTGGAACGGTCTATCTGGTGGGTGCCGGGCCTGGCGCCCCCGATCTGCTGACCTTGCGTGCGGCACGCCTGCTCGATGAGGCCGAGGTGGTGTTTTTCGATGCGCTCGTGCATCCGCAGACCTGCGCGCTGGCACATCAGGCACGCCAGGTTTATGTCGGCAAACGCGGTGGCATGCACTCGGTGAGCCAGGCGGATCTGAACAGCGCGTTGATTGCCGCGGCGCGGCGGCATCGCGTCGTCGTGCGCCTGAAAGGCGGCGACCCCCTGCTGTTCGGTCGCGCGCAGGAAGAACTCGATGCCCTGCGTGCTGTGGGCATTGCCTGTGAAGTGGTGCCCGGGGTGACCGCGGCCAGTGCGGCGGCCGCCGAGCTCGGCGTCTCGCTCACGCGGCGCGGTGTGGCGCGTAGCGTGGTGTTCGTCACCCCCAGTGTGGGTGATGGCGAGATCGACGGTGACTGGGCGGCAAGCGTGCTGGCGGCCGACACGGCGGCCCTTTATATGGCAGCCGGGCAGGCGAGCTGGATCACCAGCACGCTGCTCGCACGCGGCATGCGTGCTGACACGCCAGTGGCCCTGGTAGAGGAAGCCTCGCTGTCGGGCGCCCGTGCCGAACGCGGCGTGCTTGCGCACCTGCCGCAGATGGCGGCAACCCGCGGGGCTGGCCCCAGTCTGATTCTGATTGGACAAGTGTTCGAAGTGCCCGCTGCGGTGCTGGACAATCCCCGCAGTTGGGCTGCGGCCGCCCCATTGCACCAGCGCAGTGCAAGTCTTGCTGTGGGACTTGGCTGACGCGCCACGGGTATCTTTTCGGTCGCGGCTTGAGTACCATTTGCCGCGCCCGTACAAAAAGGATCCCCCATGAAATTGAACGTCCTGGCCTCGCTGGTGCTCCTGAGCGCCCTGAGCGTCGGCGCTCCCGCGCTGGCCCAACAGGATCCCTTGCTCAAGAAAAATGGCTGCTACGCCTGCCACCGCGACGTCGGTCGCATGGTCGGGCCGGGCTATAACGAGGTGGCCGAGAAGTACCGAGGCGAATCTGGCGCCGAAGCAAGGCTGGAACAAAAGGTGCGAAATGGCGGATATGGTGTATGGGGTCAACTGGCGATGCCGCCCCATCCGGCGATTGCCGAGGATGAATTGAAGGCGTTGATCACCACGATTCTTCGCCGCTGACCCGACGTTTTTGTGTGAGAGCAACCATGAAACTGATATCCCCACGATCGATGTCTGATTCTGTGCAGCCTACGCACAAGGAGAGCAACGCAATGCCGTCTGACGCTCAGCCGGTCCGGTCCGCAGTGCGCACTGGATCCGCGCCTTACTCGATCCGCGCCGGGCACTCGTCGCAACACAGCGGCTTGATCGCCGCCGCCGTATTGACGTTCGCTGTCATCTCCGGCTGCAGCCGCGAAGAGCCCAAGCCTGCGGCGAGCGCCGGACCGGTCGAGGTCGTTGCACGCATTGGTCTGGCCGCTCCGCTCACCGGCCCCCAGGCGCATACCGGTGAGGACATTCGCAATGGCGTGCAATTGGCCATTGACGATATCAATGCTGCAGCGGTGACCATTGGTGGTGCGCGCTTGCGGCTTGAATTGCTGGCCGAGGACGATGAGGCCAATCCGACCAAAGCGACCACGGTGGCGCAGTCGCTGGTCGATCGCAAGGTGGCTGCGGTCGTGGGGCATTTCAATTCAGGCGCATCGATTCCGGCTTCGCGCATTTATTCCGAGGCCGGAGTCCCGCAGATATCCCCGGCCTCGACCAATCCGAAATACACCGAGCAGGGCTTCAAGACCACCTTCCGCGTGGTGGCCAATGACAATCAGCAGGGGCCGGCATTGGCCCGTTTTGCGCTCGAACGTATGGGTGCCAAGGCAATTGCCGTGATCGATGATTCGACACCGTATGGCGAGGGCTTGGCCGACACGTTCGCGGCAGCGGCCAGTGCGGCGGGTGCCAAGGTGCTGGTGCGCGAGCACACCAGTGACAAGGACACTGATTTCAAGGCTGTGCTCACGCTCATCAAGGGCAAGCGTCCCGATCTGATCATGTTCGGTGGTGTCGATCCGCAGGCCGGGCCGATGGTGAAGCAGATGGTTGAGCTGGGCATCAAGGCCAGGTTTGCCGGTGGCGATGCAATCCGCACCACCAATTTCATCAAGCTGGCGGGCGATGCGGCGGCCGAGGGTGTGCATGCTTCAATGCCGGGCTTGCCCAAGGAACAGATGCCCGGCGGGCAGCAGTTCTTTGACAAGTTCCAGGCGCGTTTCGGCAAACCCGTGGAGCTATTCGCGCCGATGGGCTATGACGCGGTTTACGTCTTCGTCGAAGCGATGAAGCGGGCCAATTCGACCGATCCGGCGAAATTCCTGCCAGAAGTTGCGAACACTCACTACAACGGGGTGATCGGACCGATCGCCTTCGATGAGAAAGGCGATCTGAAAGACGGTCCACTGACGGTCTACGAAGTAAAGGCAGGCGAATGGCAGGCGGTTGAAACCATTACCACCGCAACGCCGGCTGCGGTCGCCCCGGCTGCGGATGCTGGCACTACGAGTTCGGCCTCGGCGGCAAGTAGCGCCCCGACAGTCCCCGCAGCGCCACCTGCGGCACCTGGCACGGGCGCAGCCCCGGCGGCAAAGCCTGCCGCAAGTGGCCCGTCAGCGGCCCCGACGACCAGCACCAAGTAGGGTTTTCACCAGGCATCACCTGCATCGCGCATGGATATCTTCCTGCAGCAGGTGATCAACGGTTTGGTGCTGGGTAGTGTGTACGCCCTGGTCGCGCTGGGCTACACGATGGTCTATGGCATCCTCGGCTTGATCAATTTCGCTCATGGCGATGTGGTCATGGTCGGTGCATTCACCGGACTGGCGCTACTCAAGGCGTTACTCGCTGCCGGCACGGGGCTACCCATCGCGCTCGCCGGCGCGGCCCTGGGTGCGGTGCTGGCGTGCGGCCTGCTGGGTGTGGCCATCGAGCGTATTGCCTATCGGCCGCTGCGCCACGCGCCCCGCCTCGCACCACTCATCACGGCGATCGGCGTATCGATTCTGATCCAGTATGTTGCGGCGATTCTGTGGAGCAAGCAGTATCTGGCCTTGCCGGCTGCGTTTACGCCTGCCACCTGGCAGATCGGCGGGGCCAGTGTGACCGATCTGCAGGTCTTGATCGTATTGCTGGCGGGCGTTTTGATGGCCGCATTGTTGTGGCTGATTCATGGCACCAAACTTGGCTGTGCAATGCGGGCAACCGAGCAAAATGCCGAGGTCGCCGGACTCATGGGCATCAACACGAACCGGGTGATCGCGGCGACCTTTTTGATCGGATCGGCCCTCGCGGCACTGGCTGGCATCATGGTGCTGCTCTACTACGGCGTGGCGCATTATTTCATGGGGTTCATGCTCGGCTTGAAGGCCTTTACCGCCGCGGTGCTCGGGGGCATTGGCAGCGTGCCGGGAGCCATGCTGGGCGGCTTGATGCTTGGTCTGATCGAGAGTCTTGCCTCGGGATATATCGGCGATTTCACGGGCGGGGTGTTTGGCAGCAACTACCGCGATGTCTTTGCCTTTATCGTGCTGATCCTGGTGCTGGTACTGCGACCGGCCGGCCTGCTTGGCAAGGCACAGGGTGAGCGGGCATGAGTGAGCCCGGCTTGAGTCCAATCAGTGCGGATCGAGCCAGCGCAGGCGCAGCCAGCGCTGGTCCAGCCGGTGTGGGTCCAGCCGGTGCCGTCGGGCGCCGGTTGCGCGTGTCAGCCTGGGTAATCGCTCTTCTCATCTTGCCGCTCGTCGTGGATGCGACTGCCGGTCGCGCCTGGGTGCGCATTCTCGATGTCAGTCTGATCTTTGCCTTGCTCGCAATGGGTCTCAACGTCGTGGTCGGCTTTGCCGGGTTGCTCGACCTGGGATATATCGCGTTCTTTGCTGTGGGTGCCTATGCCTATGCCTTGCTCGCCTCGCCGCAGTTTGACCTGCACTTGAGTTTCATCCTGCTGTTGCCACTGGGTGCGGCGGCAGCCGCGCTATTTGGCGTCATGCTGGGTGCGCCCACGCTCAAGCTGCGCGGTGACTACCTGGCTATCGTCACGCTGGGATTTGGCGAAATCATCCGGATCTTTCTCAACAATCTGAACCGTCCGGTGAATATCACCAATGGGCCCTTTGGCATCACCCGGATCGATCCGCTATCAATTGGGTCATTCTCGCTTGCACAACCCCACACATTATTCGGCATCACCATCGCTCCGATTCATGCCTATTACTACGTCCTGCTCGCCTGCGTCGCGGCGAGCATGGTGATTTGCCGCCGCTTGCAGTTCTCGCGGATCGGACGCGCCTGGGTGGCCATCCGTGAAGATGAAGTTGCCGCGCGTGCCATGGGTATCAACACCCGCAATCTAAAACTGCTGGCCTTTGCCATTGGTGCCACCTTTGGTGGCGTGGCTGGGGGCTTGTTTGCCGCGGTGCAAGGGTTTGTCAGCCCCGAGAGTTTCACGCTGTATGACTCGATCATGGTGCTGTGCATGGTGGTGCTCGGTGGCATGGGCCATATCAGGGGTGTGGTCCTCGGTGCGTTTGTGCTCACGGCCTTGCCTGAGCTGCTGCGTTTGACCGGGTCGCTGCAACGCACCTGGTTCGGCCATGTGTGGATAGATCCGGCGGATTTGCGCATGCTGCTGTTTGGTCTCGCGCTGGTGTTAATGATGCGCTGGCGACCGGCCGGAATTTGGCCCGCGCCGCACGGACGTGTCGGCACATGACCGCTCCCGAGCGCAACGCCGGTGCGACGGAGCATCCATCGACAGGGCAATTGTCAGCCCATTCGGCAAGCGCCGCGACAGCGCGGGCCGCTGACGTGTTGCTCGAGGCGCGTCGCATCGGCAAGCGCTTCGGTGGATTGCAGGCACTCGATGGTGTGTCGATCACGGTGCGTCGCGGTGAGATCTATGGCCTGATCGGTCCCAACGGTGCCGGCAAGACGACCTTGTTCAACTGTCTCACCGGACTGTATTCTCACGATGCGGGTGAATTCCGCTTTGACGGTGCTGCGCTCGACACCGGCAGCCCCGACCGGGTCGCGCGCAGCGGGATTGCGCGCACGTTCCAAAACATCCGTCTTTTTGGCGCGATGTCGGTGCTCGACAATGTCATGGTCGGCCGCCACAGCCGTACCCGCGGGGGGGTGTTTGGTGCCATTCTGCGCACCGCAGGCACGCGCGCAGAGGAGTCCGCGATTCGCAACCGCGCACTGGATCTGCTGGGCTATGTCGGATTGCAAGAGCGCGCCGATGAGCAGGCACGCACGCTGCCCTACGGTGATCAACGCCGCCTGGAGATCGCCCGTGCGCTTGCAACCGACCCGCAGTTGCTCGCGCTGGATGAGCCGGCGGCCGGTATGAATGCTGCGGAGACAAATGCGCTGCGTGCTCTGATCGAGCGTATTCGTGCCGACGGTGTGACCGTGCTGTTGATTGAGCACGATGTGAAACTGGTCATGGGATTGTGCGACCGTGTCGCGGTGCTGGATTTTGGAGTGCGTATCGCCGAGGATGTACCCGCGGTAATCCAACGCAACGCCGAAGTCATCCGTGCTTATCTGGGGGCCGGCGATGACTGAGTCTCACGCGATGGCCAAGGTCAGCGTATTCACCGAGGTGGCCGCGTGACCAAGGCTGCCACCACGACTGAGGTTCAGGTGATTACCGGGGTACTGCCAACCACACAGCGTGTTGCCCCGATGCTGAGCTTGAGCGAACTTTCGGTGCACTACGGTGGCATCGCTGCATTGCGCGGCATCAGTCTGTCGATCGAGGTCGGCGAAATGGTGTGCGTGATCGGCGCCAACGGTGCTGGCAAGTCCAGTCTGTTGCGCGCAATCGCCGGTCTGGTCACGCCCAGCGCAGGACATATCGCACATCGCGGAGTTCCGGTTCTGATGCTGCCCTCGTTTGAACGAGCGCGTCGTGGAATTTCACTCGTTCCGGAGGGGCGCGGTGTTTTCCCGCGCCTGAGCGTGCAGGAGAATATCGCCATCGGTGGTTATGCCCGATCCGACGGTGCAGTCAAAGACGATATCGATCGGATCTATGCCCTGATGCCGCGACTTGCCGAACGTCGCAGCCAGCTCGCCGGCACACTGTCTGGCGGTGAACAGCAGATGCTTGCCATTGGACGCGCAATGGTCAGCCGTCCGGATCTGCTCTTGCTCGATGAGCCCAGCATGGGATTGGCACCGATGATGGTCCAAAAGATTTTTGAAATCATTGCCGAAGTGGCGCGCCAGGGCGTGACGATCTTGCTGGTCGAACAAAATGCGCGCCTTGCTCTGCGCACGGCATCGCGCGCCTGGGTCCTCGAAGGCGGTCAGATCAGCGTTTCCGGACCCAGCGCCGCGCTGGCGGCCGATCCACGCGTACGCGCAGCCTACCTTGGTGAGTGAAGATGTCGCGATCGGTCTCCCCCGGAGATCACTCCGGGCACCGTGCGCGCGGTTCTGAGCGCAGTCACGCGGCGCCACGCGTAGCTGCACTCGGTGTACTTGCGCATGTCTTGAGGGTATTGCTCAGCGTGGCATTACCGCAAGCGTCTGCCGCCGCAGCGGACCTGTCCACCACGGGCGGAGTTGCTGCTGCGCGAGCCACTGGTGCGCAACCCGCAACCCCGGCAGGCGCGCCTCCGGCGCGCATCAGCGCACAATCCGAATCCCCGACAACCCTGCCCCGTGAGACCGACGGTGCACAACCAGCACCTGTGGCCGCCGCACCTGCGCTGCCCGGTACTCGCCCGGCGGCGACTGACGCTGACGATGAGGATGACGCCTCCGCGTCATCGGCGATAACGTTGCCGCCGCAGTTCTTGACCGGGCCGCGCTCTGTTCCACTGGCCGGTGAGGCTACCCTGGCTCTGCCATCGGGCTATGCCTTCCTGCCCGCGCTCGAGACCCGTGCGGTGCTGCGAGAGTGGGGCAATCGTCCCTCCGAGGCCACCATCGGGATGGTGATACCCATTGTCGACATGGGCGCACCGCCACCCTGGTTCATCGTGCTCAGTTACAGCGGCGAGGGGCGCGTGGAGACCGATGATTCAAACCGCTGGAACCATCAGGCGATGCTCGAACAGTTGCGCGCACGACTGCAAAAGGCCAATTCGCTGCGTGATCCTGACATGCTGGATCACACTCAGGTGCTGGGCTGGGAGCGCTCGCCCACCTATGATGCGGTCAGTCATCGACTCACCTGGTCGCTCTTGCTCAGCACGGCCGAACCGAATTCGCCAATATCCAAGGCGACTGCGCAGGTTGACCGTCCGACAAGGGCCACTGGTGAGACAAATGGCGCGGTCAACCCGACACGCGAATCGGGCGGTGTACCACGGCAGTCCGCCGATGAACTCATCAATGTCAACACGGTCATTCTGGGACGCCACGGCCATCTCGATGCCAACGTGGTGTTGCCGATCGAAGAGTTGCGCAATCACAGTCATGCTATTGAAATCCTGATCGGCGCCCTCAGCTTTGACAGTGGCAAGGGGTATTCTGACTTTGTCGTCGGCGATCCGGTTTCACCGCGTGCCCTGGGTGAACTGATTGTCGCTGACGTGCCGCGACCGGTCTCATGGCTCAACCGGGTGCTGGATTACCGCACTGAAATGGGCTATGTCGGTCTGGCTGTGCTGCTCGGCGGGCTCATGGGAGCCGGCTCACGATGGCGAGCATCCAGACAACTGCGATCACATCCGAGGTTACGCACATGAATTCCCTGGCACAGGCAACCCGATCCGGTCCGAATCTTCCGGCACTGTTTGTCTCGCATGGTGCACCGACACTTGCTCTGGACCCCGGCAGAACCGGACGATCGTGGCAAATGCTGGCGCAACGGCTGCCGCGCCCACGTGCGATTCTGGTGGTCTCGGCGCATTGGGAAACGGCCTTGCCGCGAGTGAGTGCGGCGCAGCGACCGCCCACCATCCACGACTTTTTTGGCTTTCCGCAGGCTTTGTTCGAGATCGAGTATCCGGCACCCGGTGCCCCGGATCTTGCGCCGCGGGTAAAGGAACTCCTCACCGACGCGGGCCTGAGTTGCACGATCGAGGGTGATCGCGGACTGGACCACGGTGCCTGGGTACCGTTGCTGTCAATGTATCCGGACGCTGATATCCCGGTCACGCAATTGTCGATACAGCCCGAACTGGACCCACGGCATCACTTCCGGATGGGTCAGGCTCTGCGCCCGCTTGCAGCCGAAGGCGTGTTGATTCTTGCCTCGGGGAGCCTTACCCACAATTTGCGCGACGTGCGCTGGCAGTCGGTTGGCGAGCGAGGTGAACCGTATGTCGAGGGCTTTCGCGAGTGGATTGCCGCGCGCATAGCCGGTGGCGCCATCGAGGAATTGCTCGATTACCGCAGCCTCGCACCGGACGCGCGCCGGGCACATCCGACCGATGATCACCTGCTACCGCTTTTCGTAGCGCTGGGTGCGGCCCCCGATGCGCGTCAGTCGCGCCGCGTCGATAACGGCGTGACGCTGGGCGTGCTGGCGATGGATGCCTACGAGTTTGCCACCGGGGTGGAGGCTGGCGCTGCGCTCACTGGCGCCGCGGCTGCCGTGGCCTGAGCGGTGTCGGCACTGGTAGTGAACGAGTCGGCGTAGAACTCATCCATTGGCAGACCGCAGCGTCCGGTGAAGTCGCTGCGCGCCGAATTCACCATGATCGGTACGCCGCAGGCATAGACCTGACAGCCCGATAGATCGGGCAGGTCTTCCATCACCGCACGGTGGACAAAGCCGCTGCGGCCGGTCCACTGGCACTGCTCGCTCGCCTCCGAGAGCACCGGAACGTAACGAAAGTTTGAATGGCTCTCTGCCCACTGACGAGCGAGCGCATCCATATACAGATCCTTGCGCTGACGCGCACCCCAGTAGAGGGTCATCGGCCGTGTGATGCCGCGCCGAAAGGCATGTTCCAGAATGGATTTGATCGGTGCAAACCCGGTGCCACTGGCCACGAATACGATCGGTTTGTCGCTGTCCTCGCGCAGGAAGAAACTGCCCAGTGGCCCCTCCATGCGCAAAATGTCGCGCTCCTTCATGCGCTCCCAGACATGGTCGGTGAACACACCGCCGGGCACATGACGAATGTGCAATTCCATCAATTCGTCATCATGCGGTGCATTGGCGATCGAGAACGCGCGGCGCTGGCCGTCCTTCAGAATGAATTCGATGTATTGGCCAGCCAGAAACACCAGCCGCTCGCTGGCGGGAAGCTTGAGCCGAATGATGGCGACATCATCGGTGAGCTTTTCCAGTTGCTGCACACGAGCGGGCAGCTTGCGTACCACGATGTCCTTGTTGGCCCCGATTTCACGCACTTCGATGACCAGATCGCTGAGCGGTTTCGCGCAACAGAACAGCGCCATACCGGCAGCCTGCTCGGCTTCGGTCAGGACCGCGCGGGTGAACTGACCATAGTCGATCTGACCGGCGAGGATTTTGCCTTTGCATGAACCACAGCCGCCATTGCGGCATCCGTAGGGCAGGTTGAAGCCCTCGGCCAGTCCGGCTTTGAGCACGGTCTCGCCCTCGGGGGCTGAATAGGTGTGGCCGCTAGGCTGAATGGTGATCTGATAGGTCATGGCGGTTGGCGAATACAATCAGGAGAATGGACAAGGTACTACTGGTTGGCGCAGGTGATATTGGCGAGCGGGTGATCCGTTTGCTGGCGCCGCACACGCTGGTGTTCGCGGTGGCACGCGATCCGGCGCGGATTGCGGCACTGGAAGCTCTCGGCGCCACCGTTCTGCTCGCCGACCTGGATGACCGATCGAGCCTGCAGCACCTGGCTGGCGTGGCCGATACCGTGATCCACCTTGCACCGCCGCCGGGCACCGGCACCATCGACACCCGCACACAGAATCTGCTCGCGGTGATGACCCCTGTTTCGCGGCCGATGGTAGCACAGGGGGGCGGCGTGGCCGGCCAGTGCCTGGATGCATGCGATGGCAACGATGCGCATCAGGCCCGACGGGACGTCACCGTGCAGCGCCTGGTCTATGTCAGCACCACCGGGGTGTATGGCGATTGTGGCGGGCGCTGGGTTGATGAATCCTCGCCTTTGCATCCGGGCACTCCGCGGGCGGTTCGGCGGGTCGACGCCGAGCGACAGTTGTTTACCTGGGGTCTTGCGCATCAGGTGAGCGTGGTGGTCTTGCGTGCGCCCGGGATCTACGCGACCGATCGGCTACCGCTTGCGCGCTTGCGCGAGGGCACGCCGGTGTTGCGTGCCGCGGAGGACGTGTTCACCAATCATATTCATGCTGAAGATCTGGCGTCTGCGCTGGTGCGGGCACTCACCACGATGACGGGCGAAAGGACGGCTGCAACGACGGGTGGAATGTCAGGTGCGATCGCGGATGCGACACCGAGCACACCAATGAGCGCCGCCTACAACGTGTGCGACGACAGTGAGATTCGCATGGGGGATTATTTTGATCTGGTGGCCGACGCATTCGGCTTGCCACGACCGCCCCGGGTGAGTCGCGCGCAGGCGGCACAACGCATTGCGGCACCGCTCCTCTCCTTCATGGATGAGTCGCGGCGGGTCAGCAATGACCGCATGAAGGCAGAACTCGGTATAGTCCTGCGCTATCCGACGGTGCGCGAGGGCGTCGCCGCGGCAGTGCGCGCATCGGGTGAGCCCGCCCCCAGACAGGGCAACCGTTAAGCGCCGACCATCTGATGAGGCCGAGGAGAACAAACAATGAAAAAGGCTGCACTGAGCTTTGTTGCACTGACTGCGATCAGCTTGATCGCCACGTCCACCGCGGCGCGCGCCGACATCACTATTGGGGCCACCTTGTCCCTGACCGGACCGGGGTCTTCGCTCGGCATTCCTGAGAAGCAGACGCTGGAGATCCTGCCCGCGACCCTTGCCGGACAGAAGCTGAAGGTGGTGATACTGGATGATCGCAGCGATCCGACCCAGGCGGTAGTCAACGCGCGCAAGATGATCAGCGAGGACAAGGTCGATGTGATGTTCGGTGGCTCGCTCACCCCGACCTCGCTCGCCATACTCGATGTGGTCGGACCGGCGGAAACGCCAGTCATCAGCTTGTCGGGTTCCGGCAGCATCATCATCCCGCAGGAGGGCAACAAGCGCTGGGCATTCAAGCTGGCACCGAACGAGCCGTTCATGGCTGCCCGCATCTTCGGGCATGCCGTAGACAACCATATCGGCACGGTGGCCTACATCTCGCACGCGACTGCGTTCGGCGAGTCGTTCACTGAGGAGATGGAAAAAGTCGCCCAGCTGCGCAAGGTGAAATCACTCGCCTGGGAGCGATTCAATCCGACCGACACCAGTGTCACACCGCAGGTGCTCAAGGCACTGGCAACCAACCCGGATTCAGTCCTGATTGGTGCTTCGGGCACCTCGGCCGCGGCGCCGGTGATCGAACTGCGTCGGCGCGGTTTTCGCAAGCAGATCTATCTGAACCAGGGTGTCGCCAACAATGACTTCCTGCGCGTCGGCGGCGCGGATCTGGAAGGTGCGGTGTTCCCTGTCTCCCCGGTGCTGGTGGCGGCGCAGTTAAGCGATGCCAATCCGATCAAGAAAGTGGCGCTGGAATATCTGCGTCAATTCGAAGGCAAGTATGGCGCGGGCACACTGTCACTGTTTGGTGCCACCGCATGGGATGCCTATCTGATCACGGCGGCGGCAACACCGGCGGCACTGAAAGCCGGTTCGCCCGGCACCGCTGCGTTCCGGCGCGCTTTGAAGGACGCGATCGAGCAGACCCACAACTTTGTGGCGACGCAGGCGGTGTTCAGCATGAGTCCGACAGATCACAACGGCACCGATCAACGCGGTCAGGTGCTGGTCCGGATTGAAAACGGGCACTGGAAGCTGATCGCCGAGTGATCGAGCCTGGTATGGGCACTCGCCGCCGACGGTCCGACCCCCGGCAGCGCGACGCCTCGCGGGTCCGCTCAAACTGAATTGCGGTGCCCTGAGCGGGCGTCCCGGGGGGCGTCCGACCTGGTCACTTATGCGGCGGTGCGCAAACGCCCCGCCGCATCCAGTGCGAAGTAGGTGAGGATGCCATCGGCACCCGCACGCTTGAACGCAATCAGGGCCTCCATGACGCAGCGCTCTTCGTCCAGCCAGCCGCGTTCGAACGCGGCCTTGAGCATGGCGTACTCACCGCTCACCTGATAGACAAAGGTAGGCATGCGGAATTCGGATTTGACCCGTTGCAGGATGTCCAGATAGGGCATGCCCGGTTTCACCATGACCATGTCGGCACCTTCGGCGATATCGAGCGCCACCTCGCGCAGCGCCTCGTCACCGTTGGCCGGGTCCATCTGGTAGGTCATCTTGTTCGATTTGCCCAGATTGGCTGCCGATCCGACCGCATCGCGAAATGGTCCGTAGAACGCCGATGCATATTTGGCCGCGTACGCCATGATCCGGGTGTGGATGTAGCCGTCTGCTTCCAGGCGGGTCCTGATTCGGCCGACCCGGCCATCCATCATGTCCGAGGGGGCGACGATGTCAACGCCCGCCTGTGCCTGGACGAGCGCCTGTTGTTCAAGAATCTCCAGGGTCACGTCGTTGATGATGTAGCCGGAATCGTCGATCATACCGTCCTGGCCGTGGCTGGTGTAGGGGTCGAGCGCGACATCGGCCATCACGCCCAGTTCGGGGAAGTGTTTTTTGAGTCCGGCAATGACCCGCGGGACCAGTCCGTCGGGATTGAGACCTTCACGCCCATCAGCGGTTTTGAGCGAGGGTTCGATCGCCGGAAAAAGGGCGATTGCCGGAATGCCCAGGGCCAGGGCGCGCTCGGCCACCGGCAGCAACTTGTCCAGGCTGTAGCGGGACACCCCGGGCATGGATTCCACTGGCTGCGTGATGCCAGAACCTTCGACCACGAAAACCGGATAAATGAAATCGGCCGAGCTCAACTGATGCTCGCGCATCATGCGGCGGGAAAAATCGTCGCGGCGCATGCGCCGCATGCGAATCTGGGGAAATGCGGGGGGAATTGTCATCGCCTGGGGCTCGATTCTTGGGGCAGCGGGAAGAAGTCTCAGTGGTGGTGGTGTCTCAGCGGTGGATGGAAGAACGTTCGCACAAACACAAAAAGACATTTCGGCTGAGAGTGAATGGATTCTCGCCCATGGACGGGCGTCCAGGAACAAAAGATCCGGGAACGAAAGAATATCTGAACCTTTTCGCCAGCAGGCGTTCCAAGTGTTAGGTGATGCGAATCACCTCCCGCTTCTCCTCCCTGAGCGGGCGCACCGGGTTCTACCCGGGGCGTTTTACATCCCCGGGCTACTCCCCTTCGGCCCGGGGACTTTCTTTGTCCAGCCAGGCCGCAATGGCCTGCTCCGCGTCGGCCACGCCGAGTGGGGTCAAACTGGAGAACAATTGGGCGGTGTAATTTGGGGCACGCAGCGCCAACTCGGCACGGGTGTCCTTCAGCGTCTGGCTGGCTTCACGCCGCGACAGCTTGTCGCTTTTGGTGAGCAGAACGTGTACCGGCCGGCCGGTTGGCAAAAACCATTCAAGCATGCGCTGGTCGAGTTCGCCTAGCGGGTGACGCGAATCCATGATCAGCACCAGCCCAACCAGGCATTCGCGCGTCTGCAGGTAGCTTGACAGCACTTCGCCCCAGTGGCGGCGCACTTCGGCGGGTACTTTGGCATAGCCGTAACCGGGCAGGTCGGCGAGCAGCGCGCCGCCGCGCAGCCGGAAAAAATTGATCATTTGCGTGCGCCCCGGCGTCTTGCTCACAAACGCAAGGCGCTTGTGGCGCACCAAGGTATTGATGGCGCTGGATTTGCCGGCGTTCGAGCGCCCCGCAAACGCGATCTCTGGCGGCCCCGGCGGGGGCAATTGGGCCAGATTGTGGGCTGACAGCGCGTAGGCCGCATTGAGAAACATCGACATCGTCACAGGAGCCCAAAAAGGGTGGCAAGGGGTCGATGTTACGCGGCTGCAGTGTCCTCTGGCGGTCCGGACGGAGACAGAACGCGGACGAAGCGCTGTGCCGGCACCCAAATCCCCTGTAAAATCCGCGCTCTTGTACTGACCAGAGTGCCTGGGAGAGCGAATCAATGAACGTGCGTCTGGCTTTGGCCGCGCTGCTGTTTGCAGTAGCCGGCATGGGCAGTTCGTGGGGCGAAGAGGCCAGTCCCGCGCTTGCAAAACCCGATGTTGCCAAGGGCGCCGAGAAGGCCGGGCAGATCTGTGTCGCCTGTCACGGCCCTGGCGGTGCGAGCGGCATCCCGCAAAATCCCTCGCTCGCCGGGCAGGGTGCTGACTATATCGTCAAGCAGTTGACGAACTTCAAGGGGTTACCCAAGAAGGATCAGGCCCGTAACAACCCGATCATGACGGCGCAGGCCGCGATGCTCTCAGACGCAGACATGCGTAACCTGGGTGCCTACTACGCCGCGCAACCGCCGCGCATTCTGGCCGCATCCAGCAAGGAATCCGCGAGTCTCGGTCAGCAGATCTATCGCGCCGGTATTGCCGATCGTGGTGTGCCTGCCTGTGCCGGTTGCCACGGGGCCACAGGTGCCGGTCTGCCCTCGCAGTATCCGCGGCTGGGTGGGCAGCACAAGGACTACACCGAAGCCCAAATGAAGGCATGGCGCTCTGGTGAGCGTGCCAACGACCCGAACGCGATGATGCGTACGATTGCGGCACGACTGAATGACCGCGAGATCGCTGCGGTGTCGGACTACGTCGCCGGCCTGCACTGAAAGGGCGATGTCGGCCGCACGGGCCGGGTCGGCTCGAATGCCCAGGTCGCACAGAGCCTCACGCGGGTGCCGAGGCCAGGCACGCGCGACCCGACCACGCCCCATCGGTCGGGCAATGCACATCGATCAAGCCAGAAGCTTCGATATTGCAGCGCGTGTCGTTATGGCGGCGCTGGTTCTCATGCTGACTGGGTGCAGCTGGTTTGGAGGCCGCAGCGCCCCTGCGCTCGTCCACGAGGGCTACCTGACCGATCGCGAAGGTCGCGCGCTGTATACCTACGACCGTGATCGGCTGTTGCCCAGTGAGAGCCTGTGCGCGGCTGAGTGCGCGCAACTGTTTCCGCCGTATATCGTGCCGGAGTCGGCGCGCCGCACCGACGACTATCGTTGGGTGCGCCGTTCCGATGGCACCCGCCAATGGACCTCGCATGGGCATCCGCTCTACCGCTACAGCGGCGACCGGTCGCCTGGACAATTGGCAGGTGAGGGGTACGATAACCTGTTCCGTCTGGCTCGTCCTTGAGTCGCTCGCGGGCTAGTTGGACTTTGTTCGCACACTGAGGCTCAGCGTGCCGGGTGCGGCTCGCGTGACCCATTCTTTGCCCGGTTACTCTTTGTCGTGCCGTTTGCGCTTTAATCACTGCTGTGTGTAACCAGGCTGGCATCACATGCGAATGACTGGTCAGTGACCCATCAGACCACCGGAGCTACTGCATGTTGACGATCAGACCGCCCAGCGACATCGTTCCCTCGGAAATCACTCCACGCGAGCAATACCTGACGCGGCGTGAATTTATCGCGCACGCCGCCATGGGCAGCGCCGCCGCACTCATTGGCACGGGTATTGGCACTGCGCAGGCCGAGCAGGTGAGCGGACGCATTGAAGGGTACCGGGCCGCAGCGCCTATTGGCGAGGAGGCCACGCCGTTCAAGGATGCCTCCAGCTACAACAACTATTACGAATTCAGCACCGATAAATATTCACCAGCAGGAATGGCGGGTCGCCTCAAGACCCGCCCGTGGCAGGTGCAGGTCGACGGCGAGGTCGCCAAGCCGCGCACCTTTGGCATCGAGGATCTGCTCAAACTGCCGCAGCAGGAGCGGATCTACCGCATGCGCTGCGTTGAAGGGTGGTCGATGGTGATTCCCTGGATCGGCTTTGAATTCTCGCAGCTTGCGCAACTGGTGCAGCCCACGGCCAATGCGAAGTACGTTGAGTTCATCACGGCTCAGCAGGACACGATGCCGGGGATTCGCATGTCGATCCTCGACTGGCCGTATGCCGAAGGTTTGCGGATCGATGAGGCGATGCATCCGCTCACTCTGCTCACCGTGGGCATGTACGGACAGTTACTGCCCAATCAGAACGGTGCCCCGGTGCGCCTGGTGGTGCCATGGAAGTATGGATTCAAGAGCGCCAAGTCGCTGGTCAGAATCCGCTTTACATCGAAGCAACCCGGCACTGCATGGAACAAGGCCGCAGCCAATGAGTATGGTTTCTATTCCAATGTAAACCCGCAGGTCGATCATCCACGCTGGAGTCAGGCCACCGAGCGGCGTATTGGCGAATTTCGCAAGCGGCCCACCCTGATGTTCAACGGCTATGCCGATCAGGTGGCGGGGTTGTATACCGGCATGGATCTCAACAAGAACTTCTGAGATGAAAGCGCTCTCCTATGCCAAGGCGCTCGTGTTCTTGCTCTGCCTCGGTCCGCTGGCGCGGCTCATTGCGCTCGGATTGATGGAGGAACTGGGTGCCAATCCCATTGAAGTGGTCACCCGTTCGACAGGCACCTGGGCCATGGTGTTTCTGTGGATTGCACTTGCCGTCACGCCGCTTCGCCATTGGACAGGTTGGCACGTTTTGCTCGACGTGCGCCGCATGATCGGCCTGTTCTCGGCGTTCTATGCGCTGTTGCATCTGACCACCTATCTGTGGCTCGATCAGTTCTTCGATTGGGTGGCGATCGGCCACGATATCCTGAAGCGTCCATTCATCACACTTGGGATGGGTGCGATCGTGTTGATGCTGCCCCTTGCGATTACATCGACCGATCGCATGGTGCGCGCCCTGGGTGCGCGGCGCTGGGTGGCGTTGCACAAGCTCACCTATGCAGCCGCCGTGCTGGCAGCCTGTCATTACCTGTGGCTGGTGAAGCGCGATCTGAGTCAACCACTGATCTATGCCGTTGTACTCTTGCTTCTGTTGCTCGCGCGGTTGCCGCTTTACTTGAAGCGACGAGCGCGCCGCAGCCCGGCACGTCGCGCCGGTGCCGCGGCTGGATCGACAGTTCGACCGGCGACGCGGCCGGTGGCGTGAACCGGCGCACCGGTGACAAAAGAAGGAGGATGAGGCAATGAGCGAAGACAGTGTGCGGGTCGAGGTCGACCGCCGCGGCGTGGCCACCGTGAACCTGAATCGACCCGACAAGAGCAATGCGATGAGTCCGGCCATGATCACGCTGCTGGGTGAACAACTGGCCTCTTTGGAGGCCGATGGACGAGTGCGCGTGATTGCACTGCGCGCCGCAGGCCGTCATTTCTGCGCCGGTGCCGATGTGTCGGGCACGGCGGAGTCCAATGCTGCGGGGCATGCCGCGCTCACAATTACCGAGCTCTGTGCCCGTCTTGATCGGCTCGCCAAACCCGTCATCGGGGTCGTACAGGGCGCTTGTGTCGGCGGTGGTGTGGCGCTCGCCGCCTGCTGCGACATCGTGATTGCGGCCGGCGACGCGTTTTTTGCGGTGAGTGAAGTGCGGCTCGGATTCGCCCCCGCGCCACTGATGCCGTTCTTCGTTCGTGCACTGGGTACCCGTGCTGCTCGCCGCTATGTCCTCACCGGAGAGCGCATGAGCGCGACCGAGGCACTGCGCATCGGGTTTGTGCATCGGGTCGAGGCGCGCGAAGGGCTCGACGCGGCTCTGGCAGCGGTTGCTGATGATTTGCTGCTGGGCGCCCCCAGCGGGATCGCCGACGCCAAAGCACTCATTGCCGAGGCCGACGGTGCCCCCATCACCGATGCCATACTGCAGGCGCTGGAAGCGCGTTTCGAGCAGGCGCACGCCAGCGCCGAGGCAAAGGAAGGGATAGCAAGCTTTCGCGAAAA
The DNA here is from genome assembly GCA_903921325.1 of uncultured Pseudomonadota bacterium. Classification (GTDB taxonomy): domain Bacteria; phylum Pseudomonadota; class Gammaproteobacteria; order Burkholderiales; family SG8-39; genus CAIXPL01. The sequence goes on along the minus strand of CAIXPL010000033.1, from coordinate 25,158 downwards.
GCGTTGTCCGAGTTGGTATCCGGCGCCCTGAAGCGGCCAGTCACAAGGCTTACGCCAGCTGTTCGTCCTCCGCGAACGGCGCGCGTCGCTCGCCGCGAAATAAATCGCTGAGCGATTCGCGTTCGCGGATCAGATGCATGGTCGGACCGTCGACCAACACTTCGGCGGGACGTGCGCGGCTGTTGTAATTCGAGCTCATGCTCATGCCGTAAGCCCCGGCCGAGAGGACTGCCAGCAAGTCGCCTTCAGCCAGCGCCAGACTGCGACCACGGCCAAGAAAATCACCCGACTCGCAAACCGGCCCGACGATATCAAACACCTGGGGCACACCCTGCGGTGGCTTCAATGCCACGATGTCATGCCAGGCATCGTAGAGCGAAGGGCGTAGAAGATCGTTCATGGCTGCATCGACGATCGCAAATTGCCGACCGTCACCCTGTTTGAGATATTCCACGCGGGTCAGCAGCACCCCGGCGTTGCCAACGAGGGATCGGCCAGGTTCCAGCAGCAGTTGCCAGGGGCGCTCGCCCAGCCGGGCATACACCTCGCGGATGTAGTCTGCAGGCAACAAGGGTTCTTCATCGCGATAGCGGATACCGACTCCGCCGCCCAGATCGAGGTGATGGATCGCGATGCCCTCGGCGACCAAGCTGTCGGCAAAGGCGAGCGTGCGATCGAGCGCTTCAAGAAACGGCGCAACCTCGAGAATCTGTGAGCCGATATGCACATCGATGCCCACAACCACCAGATGCGCGCTCGCCTGCGCGTGCCGATACAGCTCGCGCGCCTGCGTGAACGGGATGCCGAATTTGTTTTCACGCAAGCCGGTGGAAATGTAGGGGTGCGTGCCGGCGTCCACATCCGGATTAACCCGCACCGAGATTCGGGCGCGTGTGCCACGACGCTGCGCGAGTGACTCAATGCGTCGTAGTTCGCTCGCCGACTCGACGTTGAAGCAAAGAATATTGGCCTCGAGCGCGGCCAGAATGTCCGACTCACTCTTGCCGACGCCTGAGAACACCACGCGCCCCGGGTCACCCCCTGCGGCGATCACGCGTGCAAGCTCGCCCGCCGAGACTATGTCAAAACCGGCCCCGAGTCGCGCGAAGACATCGAGGATTGCCAGGGTGGAATTGGCCTTCATCGCGTAGCAGATCAGTGCATCGCGCCCCATGAGCGGATCGGCGTAGCTGTGCCAGGCCGCAACCAGCTTCTGGCGCGAGTAGACATAGCATGGCGTGCCAAACTGCTCTGCCACCTGTGCGAGCAGGGTTGCCTCGACGGGCATTGAACTAGCGGACTCGGCCATCGCGTTCCTGAGTTTGTTTTGTGCTGACGGTGTCCGGGTCGTCCGGATCAGGCGGCGGTAGGTAGAGGCGCGACTTCGAGCCGCATCCGCCCAGGACGGCCAGCAGCAACAAGCTGGCCAGCAGCGGGCGGATCATGGGGCACGCGCCGGTTTGGTCACGACCGCGGTCGGTGGTGCCGGGACGGGGGGCGTTGGCGGGGGTGCGCTTGCTGCCGTAGCAGGCACGGTGGGCAGCGCCGGGGGCAGTGGCGGCAGATCAGCCAACGCGCCGGCCGGTGCATTTTCGCGGTAGAAGTATTCGGTCATGCTGCCTTGCGGGTCGTAGCGACCACTTTTCGGGTCAATTCGCGCGGCAATCACACCATCGGGAACCGGCCGGCTCGATTCGGGTACACCGCGCAGCGCACGGTCCATATAGCTCATCCAGATTGGCAACGCCGCCGCAGCACCGGTTTCGCCCAGTTTGCGCGGAGAATCAAATCCGACCCAGGTCACCGCCACCAGACTCGGCTGGTACCCGCAAAACCACGCGTCGACAAACTCATTGGTGGTGCCGGTCTTGCCGGCCAGATCGGTGCGTCCGAGCGACATGGCCCGTGCGCCGGTTCCCATGCGTACGACATCCTTGAGCATGCTGTCCATAATGAACGCATTGCGCTCATCAAGGATCTGGGTAGCCCCCTGACCGGCAACTGTAGGATGTGATTCGGCCAGTGGTTTGCCCACATCATCGACGATCCGTCCGATCAGAAACGGCTCGACCAGGTAGCCGCCATTGGCAAATGCGCTATATGCACGCGCCATTTCGAGCGGAGTGACCGATCCGGCGCCCAGGGCCATGGTGAGGTACGGCGGGTGGCGATCTGCGTCAAAACCGAAGCGGGTGATGTAGTCCTGCGCGTAGCGTGGGGTAATCGATTGCAGTATGCGCACCGACACCAGGTTTTTTGATTCGGCGAGTGCCATGCGCATGCGCATCGGCCCATCGAAGGTTCCCTCGAAATTCTTTGGTTCCCAGGCCTGGCTACCGGTCTCGGCAGCGCTGATCACCAGAGGGGCATCCTCGATGATCGAGGCGGCTGTAAAGCCTTTTTCCAGCGCAGCGGAATAAATAAACGGTTTGAAACTGGAGCCAGGCTGACGCCAGGCCTGAATCACATGGTTGAACTGGCTGTGCTGGTAGTCAAAGCCACCCACTAGCGCGCGCACCGCGCCGTTGACCGGGTTCATCGAGATGAAAGCTGATTCGGCCTCGGGAAGCTGGGCGATCACCCATTGATCACGCTCATCGCGCACAAGCCGGATGATCGAACCGCGGGTGATCCGCAGCGCCGGCGCCGCCGAGGCGTCCAGTGCACGCACCGCAACCTTCAGCGCGTCGCCTTGCAGCAGCGCCTTATCACCGCCGCGCACCCACACGCGCACCTGCTTCGGGGTCGCGTCCAGCACGACGGCCGCCTCGATGCCGTCGGCGACCGGCGCATCGGCGAGCAGGTCTTCCAGCTGATCTTCATTCGGATCAGCCGGCAGGTTCGCGTGGCGTTCCGGGCCGCGGTAACCGTGACGCCGGTCATAATCAATCAGGCCGCGCCGCAATGCCGCATAGGCGGCGTCCTGGTCGGCTCGGGTAATCGTGGTGTAGACCCGATAGCCACGGGTGTAGACATCGCCCGGATAGCGTTCGTGCATGGTTTGGCGAACCATCTCGGCGACGAATTCGGCATGAATCGTCGGTTCGCGATTGGCGGTGCGGGCTTGCAGCGGCGCGGCCCTGGCTTGCGCGATGTCTTTCTGATTCAGACCCTCGATTTCCTGCATGCGCCCGAGCACGTACATTTGCCGCTCGCGCGCCCGTTTTGGATTGACGATCGGGTTGTAGGCAGAGGGCGCCTTGGGCAGTCCGGCCAGCATGGCAGCTTCGCCCGCACTCAGCGCGCTGATCGGTTTGCCAAAATACGTCTGGGCTGCAGATGCAAAACCGTAGGCTCGCTGCCCGAGGTAAATCTGGTTGATATATATCTCGAGGATCTGATCTTTGCTGAGCGTTGATTCAATCTTGTAGCTGAGCAGGATTTCCTGCAGCTTGCGCGAGAATTTCCGATCCGGCGACAGGAACATATTGCGCGCCACCTGCATCGTGATGGTGCTGGCGCCCTGTAGTCGCCTGCCGCTGGTGAGATTGGCGAGCGCGGCGCGTGCCACGCCAATGAAATCCACACCGGTGTGCTGGTAAAAACGCGAGTCCTCGGCGGCCAGAATGGCTGCTTTCAACACCGGGGGCACATCCTGTAGCCGAACCAGCGTGCGGCGTTCCTCGCCGAATTCGCCAATCAGAACGCCATCGGCGGTGTAGATGCGCAACGGCACCTTGGGCCGATAGTCAGTCAGCGCTTCAATCGAGGGCAGGCTGTCGTAGGCCAGAATGACGGCAAAGCTCGCCAGTGCCCCGCCGACCAGGGCAAGGCCGGCCAGCAAAGCGAGCGGGTAGAGTATCCAGCGCAACCAGGTCACGGCACTTCCGCTCCGGCCCGATGGGCGCTAAAGTCCGGGTAAGGGGTCATCTCAGCGCCCGATTATATAATTTGCCGGTCCAAGAAACTTCTATTTGTGAACAACTTAGCATTAGAATGTTAAAGTTCTCTGAGATGATACATAATGTGACTGGGCGTGCCGCTCGGTGGCCAGCGCGGGGCTTGTAGCGCTTTGCCCGGCTGATCTGCATGAAGTGTAAGTAATTCGCCACTCTGAAGGTGCTGGGGTGGCCTGGTTGAGTGATCCGTCAGACGACGGGGCGCCCGCGACGCGGGCAGTATGGGCCCTGTGAGGACCCCGGCGCCCAGGAGCGCAATGTGCTTGGCAGACTGTTCAAACTTAAATCGCCGCCTTTGATCGGCCTTGATATCAGCGCCTCCTCGGTGAAGATGGTGGAGCTGGTCGCGGCCATGCGCGGTGAGCCATGCCTGCAATCCTACGCCATTGAGCCCTTGCCCAAGGATGCGGTGCTCGATGGCAATATCGCCAATCTCGATGTCACCACCGAAGTGATCCGACGCTGCTATAAGCGCCTGGGCACGCGCACCCGAAACGTGGCGATGGCGCTGCCGACCGCTGCGGTCATCACCAAGAAAATCAATTGCGCCGCCGGCCTGAATGATGAGGAACTGCAAGAGGCGGTTGAGGCCGAGGCGATCCAGTACATTCCTTTCGCCCTTGATGAGGTGAATCTCGATTACCAGGTGCTTGGCCCGGCTGCGGAGGGCCCCGAGATGGTCGAGGTGTTGCTGGCCGCATCGCGCAAGGAAAAAGTCGAAGATCGGATCGCGGCGGCCGAAGGCGCCGGTCTGATCGGCTTGCTGATGGATGTCGAGGCCTATGCGATGCAGGCGGCATTCTCGCTGATCCGGCCGCGCCTGCCCGCGCAGGCGCGCGACCAGAATGTGGCAATCGTCGATATCGGATCGAATACCACGCATATTTCGGTGATTCGTGGCGATGAGTCGATCTACAGCCGTGAACAGGCGTTTGGTGGAAATCAGCTCAACCAGGATATTCAGCGACTGTATGGCCTCAGTCTGGACGAGGCCGAAAGTGCCAAGAAGTCCGGCGGTCTGCCGGTGAGCTATTTCAGTGAAGTGGTCGAACCCTTCATGGAGAACGCCGCGGTCGAAATCCAGCGTGCGCTGCAGTTCTTTGTATCCTCGACCGAATACAACCGGGTCGAGCATATTGTGCTGGCAGGCGGATGTGCGACCCTGCCTGGGTTGGAGACCGTCGTTGCCAACCAGACCCGGGTTGCCACCCTGGTGGCCAATCCGTTTGCCAAGATGCAAATTTCCTCCAAGATGCAATTGAAGCGTCTGCTGGCTGATTCGCCTGCGCTCATGATTGCCTGCGGACTTGCCATGCGCAGGTTTGACGCATGAATCCACGCATCAATCTGCTGCCCTACCGGGAGCAGCGCCGCACCCGTCAGCGCCGCCAGTTCGCTGCCTTGATGGCAGGGGCGGTCGTGGTCGGCGTCGCGATCTGGGTGGCCGGCCATGCACTGCTCTCTGGGTATATTGAAAACCAGACCGCACGCAATGAATACCTGAAGCGCGAAATTGCGAAGGTGGACAAGGAAATCGAGGCGGTGCGCCGGTTGCGTGAAGACATTCAGGCCTTGCTCGGTCGCAAGAAGATCATTGAATCGCTGCAGACCGATCGTGGGCAGTCGGTGCTGCTGCTCGACCAGCTGGCTGCGCAGACACCCGACGGACTGTATTTGCGATCGCTGAAACAGGATGGCGCGAAAATTACCCTCGGCGGCTATGCGCAGACCAATGCGAGGGTGTCCACCTTCATGCGTAACCTTGAAAATGCCGGAGTGTTCGAGCAACCGGTGCTGGTTGAGGTGAAGGCTGTCACCGTAAACAATCGGCGACTGGCCGATTTCAGTCTGACCACATCGCTCAAGCCGGTACGCAATGAAGTGCCGGGCGGGGCGCCCGCACCGGTGGCGCCACCACCGGCGGCGGCCAAGGGATAGCCATGGCGATCGGCGATCAGCTACGCAGTCTGAACTGGCGTGATCCGGGCTCGCTGCCGCCGCTTGTCAAGCTGATGTGCATGCTTGGCGCCCTGGTGGTGGTGCTGATCGCAGCCTATGTCAGCGATTGGAGCTCGCAGCTGGAGGAGTTCGACACCGGCACGGCCACCGAGCAGACTCTCAAGCAGGATTACAAGACCAAGAAAAATCAATCGATCAACCTGATTGCCTATGAGCGTCAGTACAAGGAGGTCGATATCACCTTTGGTGCGATGCTGCGCCAGTTGCCCAACCGACAGCAGGTCGAAGCGTTGCTGGTGGAGATCAATCAGGCCGGGTTACAGCGCGGCCTGCAATTCGAATCGTTCAAACCGGGCACCGAGACCGTGCGCGACTTTTATGCCGAACTGCCGATTTCGATCAAGGTGACCGGCAATTATCACGACATTGGTGGCTTTGCCAGCGACTTGGCCCAGCTCTCGCGGATTGTCACATTGAACAATCTGTCGATCATGCCTAACTCCGATGGTACGCTCAGCCTCGAGTCGACCGCGCGAACTTACCGCTATCTGGATGAAGAAGAAGCGGCCGCGCAGCGCAAGGCGCTCGCGGCGGCGAAGGCGAAGCGATGACCCGCGCGCCATTCATCCTGATGGTGGCCACCTGTGTGAGCCTGTTGCTTGCCGGATGTGACAATTCCGATCAGAAGGAATTGCGCCAGGAGCTCGACGCGTTGGTGCGCGATGCCAAGGGCCGCATTGAGCCGCTGCCGCAGATCAAGCCGTACACGCCGCAGGTCTATGATCAACGCGATGCGCGTGATCCGTTCAGCCCGAACAAGATTGCCGAAGTACCACGTGCGAACAAGCAGGTGAAAAACTCGCATGAAGAGTTGTATGCGTTTCACCAGAAGCGCGCAAAGGAACCCTTGGAGTCCTATGCACTCGACGCGCTCAAGATGGTCGGCACGCTGGAGCGAAAAGGTACGACTTACGCACTGGTACGCGTCAATCAATCCATTTTTCGGGTCAAGGTCGGTAACTACATGGGGCAGGACCTGGGTTTGATCACACGAATTGCGCCGGACCAGATCGAACTTAAAGAACTGGTCCAGGACGGCGAAGGGGGTTGGGCAGAACGTGCCGCCACCATCACATTGCAGGAAAACGAGGGGCCTCGACGATGAACTGGCTAAAATCCCTGACCTGTGTTCCGCTGAGTATCGGCCTCGCGCTCCTGAGCCTCAGCGTGACTGCGCAGGTTCAGTCCAATGCACCGGTTCAGTCACCGGCTCCAGCGACAGCAGCCAATGCGCTCGAATCGCTTGAGGCGAGTCAGGCCGATGGGCGGGTGGTCTTGAGAGCGACCTTCAGTCAACCTCTCAAAGCGGTCCCGGCGAACTTCTCGGTGTCGCAGCCGGCGCGGGTTGCGTTTGATTTTCCCGACACCGAGAGCCGTCTGAGCTCGCCGCGCCAGACTTTTACTCAGGGCGATCTGCGCAGTGCTTCGGTTGCCAGGGTGGGTAATCGCTTGCGCCTGGTCCTCAGTTTGCTCAAGCCGGTTTCCTACAAGCCTTCGATCGATGGTCGCACCCTGGTGGTCACGATTGTGGCTGCCGATATGAGTGCTGCCAGTGGCGCAGGCCCGATCGAGCGGTTTGCCGCCGATGAGGGCAGTGGCCCGGATCATGCCATTCGCAGCGTCGACTTTACCCGTGGTCCCCTCGGTGAAGGGCGGGTGGTGGTCGATCTGTCGAATTCGAGCACTGGTATTGATATCCGCCAGCAAGGGGTCAACCTGGTGGTGGATTTCCTGCGAACCGATGTTCCCGAGAACCTGCGCCGGCGACTCGATGTGGGTGATTTCGGCACCCCGGTAAAGAACGTGACGGTGTTCAAGCAAGCGGGCAATACCCGGCTTTTGATCGAACCCAAAGGTACCTGGGAGCACACCGCCTATCAGTCCGATCGCAAATTCGTGATCGAAGTAAAGGAAGTGATCAATGATCCGAACCGTCTCACCCAGGGCACCCGCGGTGGCTACAAGGGTGACAAGTTATCGCTCAATTTCCAGAATATCGATGTGCGCAGCGTGCTCAACGTGGTCGCTGATTTCACTGACTTGAATATCATCACCAGCGACACCGTGCAGGGCAACATCACGCTGCGGCTGAAGGATGTGCCCTGGGATCAGGCGCTTGACATCATCATGCAGACACGCGGACTGGACATGCGTCGCAATGGCAATGTGATGTGGATCGCACCGCGCGATGAGCTCGCCACCAAGGAAAAGCTGGAACTCGAATCGCGCCGGCAGATCAGTGACCTCGAGCCATTGCGTACGGAGACCTTCAAGCTCAATTACAGCAAGGCCGAGGATCTGCAAAAGATCCTCACCGATGGCAAGCAGCGTCTGCTTTCCAGCCGCGGCAGTTCCTCGGTCGATTCGCGTACGAACCAGATTTTCGTGCAGGACGTGCCCTCAAGCCTTGAGCAGTTGCGCCGCATCGTGACGGCCTCGGATGTGCCGGTGCGCCAGGTAATGATCGAAGCGCGCATTGTGCAGGCCTCGGATAACTTCGGCCGCACACTGGGCGCGCGTCTGGGGGTGAATTCGGTCAATCCGATTAACAGTGGGCGTCAGGGCATAGCGACTGGCGGCAGCATATACGACACTGCGATCATGACTGGTCAACCTGGCGCGCCTGTCGTGCCTGGTGTCAGCAGCACAACGACGACAATCACGCCAACCTTTCCGAATGATTTGCTTGGTGTGAATTTGCCGGCCACCAGGACGTCGACCAACGCGCAACCCGGTCAATTGGCCCTTACGCTGTTCAACTCAGGATTGACCCGGTTTCTCAACCTTGAATTGAATGCGCTTGAGTCCGATGGCAAGGGCAAGATCATCTCCAGCCCGCGAGTGGTTACCGCCAATCAGATTGAGGCCTCGATCGAACAAGGCACGGAAATTCCCTATCAGCAGGCCACCTCATCGGGGGCCACTGCCATCGCCTTCAAGAAAGCGGTGCTCTCGCTCAAGGTCAAACCGCAGATCACGCCCGATGGCAACGTGATCATGGATGTGACGGTCCATAATGATTCGGTCGGTACCACGACCACGGCTGGTCCTTCGATCAATACGAACAATGTGATTACTACGGTTCTGATTGAAAATGGCGGCACGGTGGTGATCGGCGGCATCTACACCCAGAACGAGTTGAATCAGATCAACAAGGTGCCACTGCTGGGCGACATTCCCGGTCTCGGATTTTTCTTCCGCAACACCTTGAAGCAGGACAACAAGAGCGAGTTGCTGGTGTTCATCACGCCGCGGATCGTCGATGACAAGCTGAGCATTCACTGATTCGTCACATGCGCACGGCGCAGTTAGAATGCGCCGATGCGAACCTCCAGCAATATCTATCTGGTCGGCCTGATGGGCGCCGGCAAGACCACCATCGGGCGCGCGCTGGCGCGTCGCCTGGGCAAGACTTTTATCGATTCCGATCACGAAATCGAGTCGCGCACCGGGGTGACCATCCCGGTGGTGTTTGAACTCGAAGGCGAGGCCGGTTTCCGGCAGCGCGAAGCGCAGATCATTGCCGAGCTGTGCCGCAGCGAGCAAACCGTGCTTGCCACCGGCGGCGGGGCGGTGCTCGATCCGGCCACCCGTGCGCGGCTGAGCGAACGCGGCTTCGTGATCTATTTGCGCGCGAATCCGGTCGACCTGTGGATGCGCACCCGCGATGACCGTTCGCGGCCGTTATTGCAAACGGCCGATCCTTTGGCTCGCTTACAGGCACTCTACCAGGCGCGCGACCCACTCTATAGCGAAGTGGCCGATCTCATCGTGGATTCCGGCAAGCAACGCTCCAACGCGCTGGTGGCGCGGTTACTCAACGAACTCCCCGAATCATGCAAAGCCTCCGCGTAGCGCTCGGCGAGCGCAGTTACTTCGTCCATGTCGGTGTCGGTGCCTTGAGTGCCATCGATCGGCTCGAGCCGGCCATCGTCAAGGGGCGCATTGCACTGATCACCAATGAGGTGGTCGCCCCGCTCTACGCTGAACGACTTGAGGCGGCGCTGACGGCGCACGGCGCTCGGGTGCTGCGCATCACCCTGCCCGATGGCGAGGCGCACAAAACCTGGGCAAGTCTCGATCACATCTATGACCAGATGCTTGCCGCGCGCTGCGATCGGCACACCACCGTGTTTGCACTGGGCGGCGGTGTGGTGGGCGATGTGGCGGGATTTGCCGCAGCGACTTTCATGCGCGGGATTGACTACGTGCAGGTGCCCACCACCCTGCTTGCCCAGGTCGATTCGTCAGTAGGCGGCAAGACCGCGATCAATCACCCGCGCGGCAAGAACATGATCGGAGCCTTTCATCAGCCGGTGGCGGTGCTCGCTGACCCGCTCAGCCTCGCCACACTGCCCGACCGCGAACTCTCGGCGGGGCTCGCCGAGGTGATCAAACATGGGATGCTCGCTGACGCTGCGCTGTTCGATTGGCTCGAGCAGCATATGGACGCCTTGATGGCGCGCGATGCGCAGGCGCTCGCCCACGTGATTCAACGCTCGGTTGAGATCAAGGCGGCGATCGTGGCTGTCGATGAACACGAAACCGGGGTGCGTGCGCTGCTTAATCTGGGGCACACCTTTGGGCACGCGATCGAGGCGGGCCTCGGGTTTGGCACCTGGCTGCATGGCGAGGCAGTGGGCACCGGACTGGTGATGGCGGCCGAACTGTCGCGCGAACTCGGTGCCCTGGCAGCGGGTGATGTCAGCCGGGTGCGCGCGCTGGTGGCGCGCGCCGGGCTGCCGGTGAGCGGGCCCGCGCTGGGCATCGAGCGCTATTTTGAGCTGATGAGCGGCGACAAAAAGGTGCGTGACGGGGCGCTGCGTTTCATCACCCTTGAGCGGCTCGGTGAGGCGCGTATCAGCGAAGGCACGCCGCGTGCGGCGATTGTGGCCGCGCTCGAGGCTTGCTGCGACTAGCGGGCATATCTTGTGCTTTCGGACAGCGGTGAAACGCTTGATCGAAGCGGGGCACGAGCGTTATAGTTCGCGGTTCCCCCTGACCATGTTGCACTGCTCCATTCCGGATTTGAGCCGGAGTGGCGGGGCAGGTTCCGCCCCGAACCGGAGTTAGTCGTATGAACGATCGACCTGAATCTGTTGCCCCGGAGTCTGCCGAGCAGAGCGCCTGGGCTCGGGCACGCTCGCCCTCTGCCGGGCAGGCTCAGACACACGGACAGGCGCAGATGCACGCGTGCGCTGATACGCACAGCGCGATCCCGCCGCTGGCCCAGGGGCTCTATGACCCGCGCAATGAACATGATGCCTGTGGCGTGGGCTTTGTCGCCCACATCAAGGGCGAACGCAGCCACGCGATCGTCCAGCAGGGCTTGCAGATTCTCAAAAACCTGACTCATCGCGGTGCCGTCGGGGCCGACCCGCTGGCCGGTGACGGTGCCGGCATCCTGATCCAGATGCCCGATGCCTTTTTGCGCGAAGAAATGGCGGCCCAGGGCGTGAAGCTGCCCCCGCCCGGCTCCTATGGTGTGGGCATGGTGTTTCTGCCAAAAGAGCCGGCCTCGCGCTTTGCTTGCGAGTCAGAAATCGAGCGCGCCATCCGCGCTGAAGGTCAGGTGTTGCTTGGCTGGCGCGATGTGCCAGTGGACAACGACGGATTAGGCGAATCGGTGAAGCGCATCGAGCCGGTCATCCGCCAGGTGTTCATTGGCCGCGGCAAGGACGTGATGGTGACCGATGCGCTCGAACGCAAGCTCTACGTCATCCGCAAATCCTCGGGCCACGCCATCCAGGCGCTGCATCTGGCCCATGGCAAAGAGTTTTATGTGCCCTCGATGTCGGCGCGCACCTTGGTCTACAAGGGCATGCTGCTCGCCGATCAGGTCGGTGCCTATTACCGTGATTTGCGCGACGCGCGGTTGGTCTCGGCACTTGCGCTGGTGCACCAGCGCTTCTCCACCAATACCTTCCCGACCTGGGATCTGGCGCATCCGTTCCGCATGATTGCGCATAACGGTGAGATCAATACCCTGCGCGGCAATGTGAACTGGCTGCGTGCGCGCCAGGGCGCGATCTCGAGCCCGGTGCTCGGTGAGGATCTGGAAAAGCTCTGGCCGCTCATCTATGACGGCCAGTCCGATTCGGCGTCCTTTGACAATGCGCTTGAGCTGCTGGTCATGGGCGGTTATTCGATCGCCCACGCCATGATGATGCTGATACCCGAGGCATGGGAGAAGCACACGCTGATGGATCCAAGCCGTCGCGCGTTCTATGAGTACCACGCCGCGATGATGGAGCCCTGGGATGGCCCGGCCGCCATGGCCTTTACCGATGGCCGGGTGATCGGGGCTACCCTGGATCGCAACGGTCTGCGCCCGGCGCGCTATATCGTCACTGATGATGATCTGGTGATCATGGGTTCGGAGAGCGGCTGCCTGCCCATTCCTGAGGAGCGGATCACCCAGCGCTGGCGCCTGCAGCCCGGCAAGATGTTCCTGATCGACACCGAGAAGGGTCGCATCGTTGATGACCGCGAGCTGAAAGACACGCTCGCCGCGGCCAAGCCCTATCGCGAGTGGATCGAGCGCATCCGCATCAAACTCGACGAATTGCCGGCTGCGGCCGAACCGCGCGCCCCGCTCACCGAGTCGCTACTCGATTTGCAGCAGGCGTTTCGCTACACCCAGGAAGACATCAAATTCATCCTGCAGCCGATGGCGCAGGCTGGCGAAGAAGCCACCGGCTCGATGGGCAATGACTCACCCATGGCGGTGCTCTCGAGCAAGAACAAGACGCTGTACCACTACTTTCGGCAACTGTTTGCGCAGGTCACCAATCCGCCGATCGATCCAATCCGCGAAGATCTGGTGATGTCGCTGGTGAGCTTTGTCGGGCCCAAGCCCAATCTGCTCGGCATCGACGAGATCAATCCGCCGCTGCGCCTGGAGCTGAGCCAGCCGGTGCTCGATTGCGACCAGATGGAAACGCTGCGCCATGTCGAGAAATACAGCGAGGGCAAGTTCCGCTCGTTTGAACTCGACATCACCTATCCGGTGAGCTGGGGCAAGCAGGCGATCGAAGCGCGTCTGGCGAGCCTGTGCGCACAGGCCGAGGACGCCGTGCGCTCAGGCTATACGATTCTGATCATTTCCGATCGGCAGATGAGTCGCGCAGCGGTGGCCATTCCGGCCTTGCTCGCACTCTCGGCGATCCACCAGCACCTGACGAATAAGGGCTTGCGTACCAGCACCGGGCTGGTGGTGGAGACCGGCTCGGCCCGTGAAGTGCATCAATTCGCGCTGCTGGCAGGCTATGGTGCCGAAGCCGTGCACCCCTGGCTCGCGCTTGAGACCGTAAAGTCGCTGCCCGGGATGGATCACGCCAAGGCGGTGAAGAATTATGTGAAGGCGATCGGCAAGGGCCTGATGAAGGTGATGTCCAAGATGGGCATCTCGACCTATATGTCCTACACCGGGGCGCAGATTTTTGAGGCGGTCGGGCTGTCGCAGGCATTGGTCGATAAATACTTTACCGGCACCACCAGCACGGTGGAAGGCATCGGTCTGTTTGAGCTGGCCGATGAGACCCTGCGCATTCATGAAGCGGCGTTCGGCACCGACCCGACCCTGGCTGGTGCGCTCGACGGTGGTGGTGAATACGCTTTTCGCGTGCGTGGCGAAGAGCATATGTGGACCCCGGATGCGATTGCCAAGCTGCAGCATTCGACCCGCTCGAACAACTACGCCACCTACCAGGAATACGCACAGATCATCAACGACCAGTCGCGTCGCCACATGACCTTCCGTGGTCTGTTTGAATTCAAGACCGCGCAATGCACCCCGGTGCCGATCGAGGAAGTGGAACCGGCGAGCGAGATCGTCAAGCGCTTTGCCACCGGCGCCATGTCGCTCGGGTCGATCTCGACCGAGGCGCATTCGACCCTGGCCATCGCCATGAACCGCATCGGCGGCAAGTCGAACACCGGTGAGGGCGGTGAAGACCGCAACCGCTATGCCCCGATTGGCAAGGGCGAGACGCTCGCCTCGCGCATTGGTCATGGCCGCATTGAAAGTGACATCCCGCTGCACGAGGGCGATTCGCTCAAGTCGAAGATCAAGCAGGTGGCCTCGGGCCGCTTCGGTGTGACCGCAGAGTATCTGGCGAGCGCCGAGCAAATCCAGATCAAGATGGCGCAGGGTGCAAAGCCCGGTGAGGGCGGTCAACTGCCGGGGCGCAAGGTGTCGGAATACATTGCGCAACTGCGCTATTCAACCCCTGGGGTGGAACTGATTTCCCCACCGCCGCACCACGACATCTACTCGATCGAAGATCTGGCGCAACTCATCCATGATCTGAAGAACGCCAATGACAAGGCCTCGATCAGCGTGAAGCTGGTGTCCGAAGTCGGGGTGGGCACGGTGGCGGCCGGGGTATCCAAAGCCAAGGCCGATCACGTGACCATCTCCGGTCATGATGGCGGCACCGGGGCCTCGCCCTGGTCCTCGATCAAGTACGCGGGCTCGCCATGGGAACTGGGCCTGGCCGAGACCCAGCAGACGCTGGTGCTCAATCAGTTGCGCGGGCGGATCGCAGTGCAGGTGGATGGTCAGCTGAAAACCGGCCGTGATGTGGTCATCGGTGCGATGCTGGGTGCCGATGAATTCGGGTTTGCCACCGCACCGCTGGTGGTGACTGGCTGCATCATGATGCGCAAATGCCATCTGAACACCTGCCCGGTGGGCGTGGCGACGCAAGACCCGGTGCTGCGCGCCAAATTCCAGGGCAAGCCCGAGCAGGTGATCAATTACTTCTTCTTCGTTGCCGAAGAGGCGCGCGCGTTGATGGCCAGTCTCGGCATTCGCCGCTTTGATGATCTGATCGGTCGTGCCGATCTGCTCGATATGCGCCGTGGCATCGAACACTGGAAGGCCAAGGGTCTGGACTTCTCGCGCATTTTCTATCTGCCTGCGGTGGCCGCGAGCGTGGCACGGCGCCATGTCGAGTTGCAGTCGCACGGACTAGAGAATGCACTGGATAACCGCTTGATCGAGTTGGCTGCCCCCGCCCTTGAGCGTGGTGAGAAAGTCACCATCGAGATGCCGGTACGCAATATCAACCGCACCGTGGGTACCATGCTCTCAGGCGAGGTGGCACGCCGTTACGGGCATGAGGGTCTGCCCGATGAGACCATCCATATCCGCTTTGCCGGTACCGCGGGGCAGAGCATCGGCGCGTTTCTTGCCAAGGGGATCTGGATCGATCTGATTGGCGAGACCAACGACTACTGTGGCAAGGGTTTGTCCGGCGGTCGCATCAGTGTGCAGCCCTCGCCCAAGTTCCGCGGTGAACCCACACGCAACATCATCACGGGGAACGTGGTGCTGTATGGCGCGATCGCCGGGGAAGCGTATTTTCGCGGCGTGGCGGGTGAGCGCTTTGCGGTGCGTAACTCAGGCGCGCTGGCGGTGGTCGAAGGCGTGGGCGACCACGGCTGCGAATACATGACCGGAGGCACGGTGGTGGTGCTGGGTGGCACCGGGCGCAATTTTGCGGCGGGTATGTCAGGCGGTATAGCGTACGTCTATGACGAGGCGGGTGAATTCCGCGATCGCTGCAATCCGGCGATGGTCGATCTGGAGCCGGTATTCACCGAAGCCGAGCAGCGCTCGCGGCTGGCAAGCGACCTGTGGCACTACGGACGCTCTGATGAGAGCGTGCTCCTTGAGCTGATCGGGCGTCATGCGCGCTTTACCGGCAGCGAACGCGCCAAGCAGCTGCTCGCCAACTGGGCGGTCGAGCGGGCGCGGTTCATCAAGGTGTTCCCGAAGGAATATCGGCGCGCATTGGGCGAACTGGCGGCTGCGGGCAAGCAGGCGGCGGCGTAGGGCATCGGCCTTCGGGCCGATGTGCAGGAGGCGCCAAGTGAAACGCAAAGAGCGCCAAGCGGTGAGCGCAAAACGGAAAGTGCAAGGTGGGCAGCGCACAGCGCCAGGCAGTCAGCAGTGATCTAAAGGACAGGACTCATGGGCAAGGTAACCGGCTTTCTGGAATTCGCGCGGGTCGAAGAGACCGCCGAGTCGAAAGGCACGCGGGTCAAGCATTACCGGGAATTTGTCGGTCATCTGAGCGATGCACAGGCGCAAGTGCAAGGCGCGCGCTGCATGGATTGCGGCATCCCGTTTTGCATGAACGGCTGCCCGGTGAACAACATCATTCCGGACTTCAATGATCTGGTGTATCGCGAGGACTGGAAGAGCGCGATCGACACCTTGCATTCGACCAATAATTTTCCCGAGTTCACCGGCCGCATCTGTCCGGCGCCCTGCGAAGAAGCCTGCACCTTGCGCATTAATGAAGCGGCGGTCGGCATCAAATCGATTGAACACGCCATCATCGATAAAGCCTGGCAGGAAGGCTGGGTGCAGCCCACGCCCGCTGCAGTATCTACCGGCAAGCGCGTGGCGGTGGTCGGCTCAGGCCCTGCGGGTTTGGCCGCCGCACAGCAACTGGCGCGTGCCGGTCATGCGGTGGTGGTGTTCGAGAAGAACGATCGCGTCGGCGGTTTGCTGCGCTATGGCATTCCCGATTTCAAGATGGAAAAAGGCCTCATCGATCGGCGCGTTGACCAGATGCGCGCCGAAGGCGTGGAGTTTCGCACCGGCGTCCAGGTAGGTGATGGCAAGGCACTGCCACCCGGCGTGGGGAGTCTCGCGCGCAGCCATATCTCGGCGGCTGAACTCGACGCCGAGTTCGATGCGGTGATCCTGGCCGGGGGCGCCGAGGTGCCGCGCGATCTGCCCGTGCCTGGGCGCGAACTGTCCGGGGTGCATTTTGCGATGGACTTTCTGCCCTTGCAGAATCGGCGTGTGGCCGGTGACAGCGATGTGCCGGCGCTCAACGCAACCGGCAAGCATGTGGTGGTGATCGGTGGTGGTGACACTGGATCAGACTGCGTCGGTACGTCCAACCGCCATGGTGCGGCTTCGGTGACCCAGTTTGAGCTGCTGCCCATACCTCCGGACGTCGATCGCAACCCGGTGTGGCCCTACTGGCCGATCCGTCTGCGCACTTCCTCATCCCATGAGGAAGGCGTGACACGCGATTTCGCGGTAGCCACCAAGCGCTTCAATGGCAAGGATGGCAAGGTGGTGAGCCTGACCGCCGTTCGTCTGGAGTGGTCAGCAGGCAAGATGACCGAAGTCGCCGGCTCGGAGTTTGAACTGCCCGCCGATCTGGTGTTGTTTGCCATGGGGTTTGTATCGCCGGTGGCCTCGGTGCTGGAGGGCTTCGCTGTTGAGCGTGATGCCCGCGGCAATGCCAAGGCAGCGACCGAAGGCGATGTGGCGTACCGCACCAGCAAGGCTAAAGTATTTGCCGCAGGCGATATGCGCCGCGGTCAGTCGCTGGTGGTGTGGGCAATCCGTGAAGGGCGACAGTGCGCGAGCGCGGTCGATCAGTTCTTGATGGGCGCAACCGTATTGCCGCGCTGACGGTTGGGCACTGTCGTGCCGGGGGCGCCGATCGGGGCGTTGGGATGCGGTGTGGTCACCTGCGGCTGCGTTGTGATCGGCGCGCGAGGGCTGTTGAGTGCAGGCGGGCGTAGCGCCCCGCCGATCACCACCACCGGTGGATAGGCATAGACGCCCGATCCATAGCGCGTGATCAACGTGCGTGGATTATCGCAGTCAGCCCACATCTCGCGTTCACACTGGGCGCGCCAAGCCACCAGGTCGGCATCGCTGGGTCGGGTCGCGCCGGGTGAAATACTTGCTGCAGCAGGTTCCTGACCAGGCGGGCGGCTGCTGATCTGATAGCCCGACGGAGCCGCGCTGCCAGGCGGTGGCGGGATATTGGAATAGACCGTGGCCGGATCGGGATGGTAGGTGCTGATGTTGGTCGAATCGATCCGGGTGGCGCCACTCGCGGGTGCACCAGCGGCATTGAGCGGCGGGTCACCTGAGTAATGCACTTTGCCGTTCGCATCGACCCATTTGTACACATCGGATTGAGCGATCGCGCTCGCCCCGGGTGTGACCGTCAGCACGAGCGCGATCAACACTGCAGCGAGCCCGCTACGAGAGATGGTCTGCGATAGAGCGGGTGCGAGAGGGCGCATGGTCAACCTCGTATCGGCAGCGACTGTGGCATCACGTTGGCGGCAGCATTCTGTTGCGCCACGCGAGGGACAGCATAGTAGGGCATAACCATGGTGGCAGCGTGAATGGGCAGCATGCCACAGGGGCGGAGTAAAATCCCGTAACTTCCGGGGAGTCTTTGGTGAATATCCTCATTCTGGCAGCAGGTCAGGGCAAGCGGATGCACTCGGCGCTGCCCAAAGTGTTACATACGGTTGCAGGGCAACCGATGCTCGCCCGGGTCATCGCCAGTGCGCGCGCACTCGATCCCGCACGCATCATCGTGGTGGTCGGACACGGTGCCGATGCGGTGCGCAGCCGCCTGGATGCGACCGATCTGCGCTGGGTGACGCAGAGCCCGCAACTGGGGACCGGACACGCGGTGCAACAGGCGGTGCCTGAGCTTGATTCGAGCGTTCCCACCCTGATCCTGTATGGCGATGTGCCGCTCACGCGGGTGAGCACCTTGCAAGGCTTGTGTGCAGCGGCCACGGGCACGCTGGGGGTGCTCACTGTGACCCTGCCTGATCCGCATGGGTATGGCCGCATCGTGCGCGAGAATGACCAGGTCGTGCGCATCGTCGAGGAGCGCGATGCAAGCAATGGTGAGCGCGCCATCTGCGAAGTGAACACCGGCATTCTGGTGGCTCCCACTCGCGCGCTGATCGGATGGCTTGCGCGACTGCGTAACGACAATGCCCAGGGCGAGTACTACCTCACTGATGTGATCGCCATGGCGGTGGCTGATGGTTTGCAGGTGGCCACGCACCAGCCGGCAGATCTGTGGGAGGCCTCCGGGGTGAACAGCAAGCGGCAGTTGGCAGAACTCGAGCGCATTGCACAGCGCGAAGCCGCTGGGGTGCTGCTTGATCAGGGCGTGAGTCTGATCGACCCGGCGCGCATCGACATCCGCGGATCACTCACGTGCGGGCGTGATGTGACCATCGACATCAATTGTCTGTTTGATGGCGACGTGGTGTTGGGCGATCAAGTGAGCGTGGGTGCGAACTGTGTGCTGCGCAATGTGCGGGTGGGCGCAGGGACGCGCATTGAGCCCTTCAGCCATCTGGACGATGCGGTGGTGGGCGAGGCGTGCCGGATCGGACCGTATGCGCGACTGCGCCCGGGCACCGCACTTGCGCGCGATGTGCATATCGGGAATTTTGTGGAAGTGAAGGCGTCCCTGGTGGGCGAAGGGTCGAAAGCCAATCATCTGGCCTATGTGGGCGATGCGACCGTGGGGGCGCGGGTCAATATCGGTGCCGGGACCATCACCTGCAATTACGACGGGGTGAACAAGCACCGCACGGTGATCGAGGATGATGCGTTCATTGGGTCCGATAGCCAGTTGGTGGCCCCGGTGCGCGTGGGGCGCGGCGCGACGCTGGGCGCGGGCACCACGCTCACCCGTGATGCGCCACCGGATCAATTGACGGTGTCGCGCGCAAAACAAATGAGCGTTGCCGCCTGGAAGCGGCCCACCAAGACAAAGAGCTGAAACATGTGCGGTATCGTGGCGGCGGCCTCCACGCGAAACGTTGTGCCGTTGCTGATCGCGGGCTTGCGCCGCCTGGAATATCGCGGCTATGACTCAGCCGGGCTGGCGGTGTTGAACCCCAGTCTCACCCGGGTGCGCAGTGTGGGGCGGGTGGCAGAGCTTGAGCGTGACGCCGCCGATGTTGCCGGCACCACCGGGATTGCGCATACCCGCTGGGCCACCCATGGCCGGCCGGCTGAGCACAATGCGCATCCGCATGCCAGTGGTGATATTGCGCTGGTGCATAACGGCATCATCGAGAACCATGACGAGATTCGTGCCCGACTGACATTGCGCGGCTATGTGTTTGAATCGGAGACCGACACCGAGGTGGTGGTGCATCTGGTGCACAGCCTGATGCAGCCTACGGCGGCAGGTGCAACGCGAGGCTTGTTCGACGCCCTGTGTGCCGCCACGCATGAGTTGCGCGGGGCGTATGCGCTCGCCGCCATCTGCGAACGTGAGCCGGGCGTGATCGTGGGCACGCGGCGCGGTGCACCGCTGGTGCTGGGGGTTGGTGAGGGCGAGAACTTTTTAGCGTCAGACGCCTCGGCTCTGATCGGTGCCACGCAGCAGGTCGTGTATCTGGATGAAGGCGATTGCGTGCAGGCCAATGCGCGTGGCTACCAGGTGCGCGATAGTCGCGGCCACTTGGTAGAGCGGCCGGTACGTCTGTCACAGTTGTCCGCTGAGGCGGTCGAGTTGGGGCCGTATCAGCATTTCATGCAAAAAGAGATCTTTGAGCAGCCCGGTGCGCTCTCGGCGACCCTTGAGATGGTGGCCAATGCGCGCGCACTGAATCCGAACCTGTTTGGCGCCGATGCGCAGCCGGTGTTTGATCGCACGCGGGCGGTGCTGATCCTGGCCTGTGGCACCAGCTACAACGCCGGGTGTGTGGCGCGTTACTGGATTGAAGAGATCGCCGGTCTGCCCTGCACGGTAGAGATTGCGAGCGAATATCGCTACCGCGACAGCGTGGCCCTGGCTGGCACGCTGGTGGTGACGATTTCGCAATCGGGTGAAACGGCCGACACGCTGGCCGCGCTTGAACATGCCAAGGCGCAGGGCTTGCAGGACACGCTGACTATTTGCAATTCGCCCGAATCGGCCATGATCCGCCAATCGAGCCTGCGTTTTCTGACCCGGGCGGGGCCGGAGATCGGGGTGGCGTCGACCAAAGCGTTCACGACGCAACTGGCGTCGCTGTTTGTGCTGGCGCTGGTACTGGCCAAAGTGAATGGGCGCTTGAACGAGGCCGATGAGGGCACGCTCTTGCAGGCGCTGCGCCACCTGCCGGCCGCGGTGGGCAAGGTGCTGCTGGTAGAGCCCCTGGTGCAGCACTGGGCAAGCGAATTTGCCGACAAACACCATGCGCTATTTTTAGGGCGCGGGATTCATTACCCGATTGCGATGGAAGGGGCGCTCAAGCTCAAGGAGATCACCTACATCCACGCCGAGGCCTATGCTGCCGGAGAACTCAAACATGGCCCACTTGCACTGGTGGATGCCGACATGCCGGTGGTGGCGGTGGCACCGAATGACCGGTTGCTGGAAAAGCTCAAATCCAATTTGCAGGAAGTGCGCGCCAGAGGCGGCGAACTCTATGTGTTTGCTGACGAGGGCGCGCAGATTGCCGAGGCCGATGGGCTGCATGTGATCCGGCTCACCGACCACGCCGGATTGCTCTCGCCGATACTGCATGTGATACCGCTACAGTTGCTCGCGTATCACACGGCGCTCGCCAGGGGCACGGATGTGGATAAGCCGAGGAATTTGGCGAAGTCGGTGACGGTGGAATGAGGGGGGGATGAGGGTGATGATCGTTGTTCTGAACAATTAAAGTCGAAAACTGGCAAATAAAGTCGAGAACTGAGAAATATAGTCGAAAACTCGAAACTCCTCGCTTGCCGGGCATCTCAACGAGATGCTTACCCTTCTGAGTTCCCCGAAAAAGGGGGGGTTACGCGGCCATCGACAGCGTTCGCGCAAGATAGGTGATATTGAATGGACGACAATCAGCTACCTCCAACCCTTGCCGACGCTCTAAAGAAATTCATCACTTGGTCGGATCAAAGACAGGATGATGCCGATGCAAAAGATCGTGTTACCTCGCCGCTATACCACTACACGAACCTCACGGGTCTGACTGGAATCTTGTCGCACGAAGAAATCTGGCTCACGAGTATATTTAATCTAAACGATCCGAGCGAGTACGTATATGGAAAGCAGCTCGCGATAGATGAGTTTGATCTGCAGATAGGTGAGTTTGATCTGCAACTGACTGCTAGGCACAGCGACGTCTTACGTAGCATGAGCGAGGTGATGCGGAAAGTCTTGACAAAAGCTGTGCCCGAGAAGTTCGGATTCTTTGTGGCGTGCTTTAGTTCGGCGGGAGACGATCTTGGCCAATGGCGAGCATATGGGGATGACGGGCGAGGCGTTTCCCTCGGACTGGCGTCGACGCTATTTCAACGAGACCCGCCAAACAAAGCATGTGTTGATCTGCCTCCCAATGAGACCATCATAGTTGCAAAGGTGATCTACAACGAGGAAGAAGCCCTCAATCGGCAAAGAGACGTGATCGCTTATGCGCTAAACATTGTGAGATCTCTCGCGAATACCGGGCAACTAGAAAGTGACGAGACTCGGATTCCGTTTCTCGAACAAATGTGCTCACTCTTAGCCACAGCGATCATATTCAATTGCATCACCAGCAAGCACCCTGCATACCAAAGTGAGCAGGAGACCAGAATAATATTGATCAACGAGAAAGAGAAACTACGTCGGTATATCAAAACCCGCATTCGCGGCTCCGAATTAATTCCCTTTGTTCCGCATAAGATGCCCCTTAAAACAAATCTGGCAATTGCATCTATTGCAGTGGGACCCTCGGCACACAAGGGCGCCGAGGACGGTTTGGGCAGCTTTCTCGTTTCTCAAGGAATTCTTGAGAAAGATCTTGTGGTTCGGTCAACAATCCCATATCGGAGCCATTAGTCACGCGCGCTACCCATCCGCACAAGACGCGCCGAATCAGAAAGGAAAAGGGCTGTGAGCAGAACTGCACTCATAGTAATTGCGGTTAGCTTTTTCGCATCGCTACTGGCATCGGTCGCGGCTACTTTTCTCGGTGCGTCATCCTTCCGATTGTTGTTAGGCGGTCCGGCGCTGTTGATATCGGCATGGACTTTTATGGGCCATCTAGTGACGATTGACGACGACATACAAGAAGGTTGGTTTCAGTACCAAGAATCGCGGGTGTTCTGGTCCAAATCGCTGGGCGCACTCCTACTCAAATGTGTCCTGTTCCTCTCCGTTCTCTTTCTTGTCATGACTGATTGGTACTCGTGACTTGGTAACGAGAACCACAGGCAATTACTCTCTCGAGGTCGTATGTCGTGACGACGGTACTGCACTGGTGTGGGTAGGGTCGCGCTACGGTCTAGTCTTGCAAGTTCGCAGACGAGCATGGCCAGGGTACTTCTGAACACTTAAATAAAATTGCGATCGTTCGGTTAGTATCGACAATAAACAGAGATATTCCCATTGCGGCATGAGCAGCATATCTGCCTGCATTGCCGGTGGTCGATAAACAACCTAGGAACCAGACGCCCTCTAATTCATGGAGCAAGAGCGATGTCTAGATTTTCAGCAGAAACAGTGGAAAAGGAAATTGAGCGCAAAAGGTGCGCAACAGCGCTTCGAAATCAAAAAAGAACGCTTGCGGCAGAGCTAAGAACGACGGAATTGCTACGACTAAATGCTGCTCTATTCGACTCAGCCACAGACGGAGGAATTCATGTCGTCTGGTTTGATCTCGAGTCTTCACTTAAGCGAAGGCTGCAGAACAGCGGTTACTCTGTCTTTACAATCCGAAAAAAGGATCTAGATCGAGTAGAGCGAGCAAATGAGAAAATCGATGAAAAAGTCTTGCGTCTAAATACGGCAATTATGGAAGCAATGACCACTATTGAAAAGGACGCTGGTCAAGATGGCGAAAAATGGGCGCTACTGGACTCGCTAAAGGAACACCACTGGAACACAATTGCAACCTACGAAGCGTCTAAAGAAATCGGCGGAAGCTTTGGTTCATTATTGTTACGAGTAGATCGATTGAGAAGACATCTGAGTCAATTGACAGACATCCAATCTCCAATTGAAAGCCTAGAAGACGATCTACAAACGAAACTAACGATTAATTGGGCAGAGCATGACGCCGCGACTGAAGCATCAGTCATCACATGGAAAGATGTGGGCGAGCCAATGTCGTTAGTCGACGTCGACGAGTTCCTGGTAGACAACGCATATCTGACAGCGTGGTTGTGCCGTAGTCCGGGGCAAGTGTTTTTAGAGGCTGTGGTTCATTTAATTAAGATAGGCGTTGGCAAGAGCGGCCAGCAAGCAAGAATCCAATTGGTCGAGTTGGAGACGCGGCCGCGCTTAGCGGAGACAGACTTAGCCGCTCCTTCACTTTCTGGGACAAAAGTTATCCTTGGTTGCCTCGGTTACATCGTCACTGAAGCCACGAGCACAAGAGATTCGGCTACTTTATTGGTTAGCCTCGGATCGAGATCAGAGCAAGAGAGGTTTCGAGAAAGATGCTTTCTAGACAGAGCAAAGCGTGCCGAAAAGCGAGAGGTACCGATTACAAAAATTGGCATAGAAAGGTATGCGATGAACGCGGCCCATACGTTGCAGATTGCGGGCGATCCAATGGAGATTGCTCCGGGCATGGGGTTTACATTATCGTGCCCAAAATGTTGCGCGATTACAAAATCATTGCAGAAACACAACCAATGCCCGAATTGCGATTACGATGGCTTGCTAACCGTCGCGCTCTGGCATATCGACTAACGTTCATTATCGTTATTTCTTTCAATTGCTCAATTTATGTGCTTAATACATTGCTGCCAGCGACAGAGAATTGCTCATGAGACGACGGCGATAGTTGTGCCGACGTCCCGACATCCGCTCGCTCAATCAGGTCATTGAGTGGCGCGGACGTCCACTGGTCATTCGTTGTGACAACGGGCCGCCCGAGTTCGACACTTTGAGGTGTAAAAGGGCAGTTTTTAAGCCTTTTGCGGAGGCCGGTTCTCGTAGAATCAAGGACTTACAGATTCGAGGGTGGTTTTGCTTGTAGTGGCACGGTTTCTTATGATGGGTATTGGCATGTCGTTGTTTATTTGCTAGTATCTGCGCATGTTTATCAAACTCACCCACTCCGGTGCCCGCACCTACGTGCAGCTGGTGGAGTCCTTTCGGGATGAGGCCGGCAAACCGCGCCAGCGCACCCTGGCAACACTCGGACGGGTCGATGAGGCTGGCGGTCAGGTCGATTCCCTGCTCGATGCCTTGCTGCGCGCCAAGGGCCGCAATCCGGGGGAGCTCAGTACCCCTCAGGTGCGCTTCGAGTCCGCTCTGGCGCTGGGCGATGTCTGGGCGCTCGATGAACTGTGGCGAGAACTTGGTGCGTATTCCAAGCAATCTGGACAGTGATTCCACGGCAAACTGGACACGCATTCCACGTCAAACTGGACAGTCGGAGCGTAGCGACGCGGGGTTAAGGGGTTTTACGCTGAGCCGCGTATCCGAGTCAAGTTTTCAACTCG
>CAIXPL010000032.1 GCA_903921325.1 uncultured Pseudomonadota bacterium | reverse complement strand
TGCTGGGGACGGAACGCCTTCCAGAGTGTGAAGGGACTCTCTTCAGCGAATGAGGAGAGTCCCTATTTAATGCCTCGGTTCTATGCAATCGGCAAGTCCAAGCTTCTTCGGTGTACCGCCTGTGATTGGACCAAGCGCGTCGTCGATCGTGAACCCGAGCTGTCGCTCGCATTGAATTATCACAAGGACGTTGAGTGCCGCATTCGGCCCCGTCCACCTGAGCCGAAGGTGAAAGCGCGCCCGCCAATACGTGCCGCGCTCCCTCGGAAGTCGCATTGCCCTGAGTGCCGTTCTGAGATGATCGGCCCCGCTTGCGCCGCAGGATGTGCGCCTATGTGACCGTGAGGCGCAGCATTGCGCTGTAACCCGATGCAGGCAGGAATCACGCTGCATCGGCGCAGGCACGGACGCAACCGCAGACGGATTGAAGTCTCGCAAGCGATTGCCGCCGCATCCATCAATGCCCATCGTAAGAGGGGGGTAAGGGGGGAGATTTGACCGTTCCTTGCAACCGTAGGCGCATGACGCACACTGAGATCACGCTGATGAGCGTGCGCCTCACGCGCATGATGCTCGCCCTCACCACAACGCTCGTGGTGCTCAACGCTGTCCGATAGCGGCAGCGTGAGAACAAACCGGACAGGCCGGTCAGCTTCCGAGCCTTCCTTAGAGCACCGAAAAGCATCGTCAGGAGGGTCATGTACCCCCGGGGGGAGGGTCGGGGGCGGGTGAGGGAGCGAAACGCGGGGCCCCTTCGCTCCCAGTCGCGTGCAAAAATCTCCAGATGCCAGAAAGCCGGCTGACGCTGTGACGATGAGCGCAAACGGCTGCGTTACTGCGGCGCCGGTGCCTGTAACGTGGGCCGTTTGCTGGTGTATTGGCCTCGGCAGTTGGCGCGCGAAGGTAAAAACAAAAGCCGAACCACCCTGGCGCGAACCACAAGCGACAAGCGCAGGCAAAAAAAGGCCCTGGCGGGCCTAGCGTTCGTAGCCGTTGCTTCGTGAGGAGTCACATTGCCGGCGAGGAGCCACGAGAAGCTTGTGTTTTTGTTCTTGGGAACGCTTGCCAACGGCAGGCGACCCTACACAAGCGCACGGCACCTCGTTACAGGCAGTGATTGGGCAGGAAGATCGCCGAAGCGATACCTCGTTACAGCCTCTGAGATTGGAGCCACGAGTGTTGACTGGTCATGCGTGACGTGATACGCTGATAGCATGATTACAGAAAGGCCAGTTAAGCAGTACGCGGACTTTCTCGCCAGCAAGGCGCGCGTTGTTGAGCGCGTTGGGTTCGATGTTGGCGCGTTTGGTTTGCATTCCAGACTCTTTCCGTTCCAGCGCCATATCGTGGCCTGGGCGCTGCGGTTGGGACGCGCGGCAATCTTCGCCGGCACCGGTCTCGGCAAGAAGGTCATGCAGGTGTCGTGGGCCAATCAGGTTGAGGCGCACGCCAAGAAGCCGGTGCTGATCCTCGCACCGCTGGCGGTGGCGCAGCAGACCGTGCGCGAGGCGCTGACCATTCGTGTCGAGGTCAAGCATGTGCGCGAGGCGTCCGAGGTTGGGGCGCGCGGTATCTACGTGACGAACTACGACCGGTTCGAGCGGTTCGACCCCGCCGACTTCGCCGGCATCGTGCTGGACGAGTCGTCGATCCTCAAGTCGCACGACGGCAAGACGCGCACG
>CAIXPL010000031.1 GCA_903921325.1 uncultured Pseudomonadota bacterium | reverse complement strand
GCCGAGGGTGCCACGGTTATCCCGCGTGCTACGCAGCGATCAATGACTGTCCAGATTGCCCTGGAATTGGTGTCCAGTTTGCCGTGGAATCACTGTCCAGTTTCGCGTGGAATCGGTGTCCAGTTTGGCTTGGAATACGCAACGTTGGACAAGAAGCGCTAAAATGCATGGAATTTCAATGAAAAAGCCTACATGTCAGCCGCTGCCACACTATTTACGCCTCCCCTAAGGGGTGCCACAGCGCACCTTGCGGACGAGCTGCAAGCTGGCGGATTTAGAAAGTAGTGTCATAGGTACTCCAGAAATGAAAAAACCCGTCGAGGTTTTAGCCAAGGGCGGGTTGGTTTGCGGTCAGAGGTCAGCTTCAGGGGCTGACCCGGTTCGTCATAGATTTCGGGCTGCGTGATGCAATCTCAAAATTTCAACATCATCGCCACGCACGCGGTAAATGGCGATGTAGTTCTTGTGCAGGACAAGCTCACGCGTGCCGGGGACGCGGCCAGCCCGGCCCATGCCAGGATGGGCCTGAAGTTTGGTCACAGCGGCCTGCAACTCCAGCACAAAGCTGGTGGCGCGGGTCGGGTTGTCTTTGGCGATGAAGCCAGCGATTTCATCAACAGACGCGAGCGCTGTCTTGGTCCACTTGATCACCATGAATCAAGCGCCGTATTTGGCGAAAACCGCTTTGATCTGCTTGTCGGTTGCGAATTCGCCTGCATCGGCCTCCTTGATGCCTTCGTGAATGTCACGAATCTGCCAAGATTCACTTTGCACATAGTTGGTCAGCGCATCGATGGCCAAAAAGCTCTTGGTCCGGGCGGTCGCCTTGGCCAGCTCTTCGATCTGGTTGTAAAGCGCCTCGGGCAGGCGTACGTTGATGGTTCTGGCAGTCATGGCTATAACACTCCTGTGCATGTGTAATACAGTGCATTATCCACTTCACAAAGCCAAAGGTCAAGGCGGACGGCTTCTTCCCTGAGCAAGAGCCCTCCGGACCAGGTATTTAAGCCCAGGTGATTGAGCCAGAGATGCGCAGTTCAGCCGATCGCCGGATCGCCTGATCCACTGCGCCCTGGCTGTTGAATTTCTTCACGTACGCAGTAAAGGTTGCGGTGTTGCCGTTCGGCAAAAGCAACTTGAAACTCTTGGCCACACCGCTCACCAGCGCAGTCATCAGGGCCAGCTGGCCTGCATCGCTGTTGTCCTGGTCGACCTCAATGGCAAACGCACCCGGATCAAAGTGAACCGCCCCGGGAATCGCGGAGGCTGTGGGGTTTGAGTCAGGCGGTGGCAATTGCCACACGTTGCCATCCTTTTCGGACGATCGGGCTCACTATCCATCTCGGTTGCTATTCCCCGGAGCCGTCATGAAGAACCTCGAACTCGGACTGGCAAAAAAAGCCCCAACCGAGAATGGTTGGGGCTTCGGGATTGGTGGCGGATGGTTGACCGTGCGCCGATTGGCTTTCCGAACTGATGAGCACTGGTGCGAGCTCCCGCGGGTTGGCGCGGCCGGAACGCATCAGACTTGTCGCTTCAAACGCTCCACTTCGGCCACGAAAGCAGGGGTCAATTCTGCAATCAGCGTTTCGATGTCGCGCACCTGGTGCTGAATCGCCAGCACCGCGATACCTTGCGGCACGAGGTCGTAGATGACGAAGTGCTGTCGCGCCGGAATCATCAGAAATGGCGCCGATCGGTACTGCCGCAAGCGCCCCTGCTCCGGCTTGGCGGCGGCAATACCCATCGCCGCGTACAGATCGGCGATGTACTGGTCGGCAGCGCCTTTGCCCCATTCACGGACTGACCGCGCGTGGATGCGGCGTAAATCCAGCGCTGCATTCCGGGTCAGCAGGAAAGTTGCGGGTGGCGGGGCGTCATTGCCAGCCATCGGCTTCCTTGCGGTCGAGCACGGCCATGTCGGCCTTGAAGTCGCCGCTGGAGGCAAAGACCCGGCCGGCTGCCACGTCCCGGTAACCGGCAAGGATGGCGTCCTGCGCAGACTGGCCCTCACGCCGTTCCATGTCGCGTCGGATCAGGTCGCGCACGTATTCGCTTGGCGTTTCGTAAAGACCCGCTTCGCCGACCATTCGCTCCACGAATTCAGCTAAGGGTTGCGACAGACGAGCGTTGATGCGATCAGACATGAGAGACTCCGAGTCATCAGACAGGCTCATTGTCGCACATAAGGATCGATCTGTCGCAATTATTGCGACAATGGAAGGGTGTCGAACGGGTACAAATGTCGCTCAGTTCTCACCGAGCAACCGCAGTTAAGCCATTGTGACGGCGCAAATTTCGCTGATTTCGCCAAGATCTCGTTGCGCCTTGACGAGGTATCCCATCGCTCGATATCCGCGCTGCCGCTTGTCCCACATCCGCAGCAGCGCCGGATGACCGGTGTCCACGAAATCGATGATCCGCACGTCAGTCTTGCTGGCGTGCTCGCGGTGTAGCCGCCCAGCGTACTGCTGCAGCGTGCCCTTCCAGGACACGGGCATGGCGAGCACCAGAGTATCGAGCGGAGGATGGTCGAAGCCTTCGCCGACCAGCTTGCCGGTCGACAACAGCACGCGGGGCTGGTCGGGCGGCAGTGCATCCAGCTCAGCGACCAGCGCCGCTCGCTGCTTTCTGGACATTCGGCCGTGCAGCAGGAAAGGCGCTGGCACCAGACCATCGAGTTCGGCCTTGATGGCGTCAAGGTGTTCCGTGCGCTCGGTCAGCACCAGCACTTTACGGCCCTGGCCGACGGCACTTCGCACCTCAGCAGCGATGGCGGCAGTTCGGGCGACATTATTGGCGAGGTATCGGAAGACGTCCTGAATGCCGGCATCGGCCGCCACGTCGATCCTGGCGTATCGCGAACGCGGCATCACTTCAAGATCGCGCGGTGCTCCGGCCGGTTTGGCTGCCGTGTGCCGGATCGGTCCGCACTGCATGAAGATGATCGGCTGCTGCCCATCGCGGCGGATCGGAGTGGCCGTCAAGCCGAGCACGAATTTGGCCTTGGTTCGCTTCAGGATCGCGTCGAACGAGACTGCGCCGACGTGATGGCACTCATCAACGATGACTTGTCCGTATCCCTCGACCAGCGGGTTCACCTCACCCTGGCGGGACAACGACTGCATCACGGCAATGTCGATCTTGCCGGTGGATTTGGCTTTGCCACCGCCGATGGTGCCGACCACGCCCTTGCCGACGCCTAGGAACGCTTGCAGGCGTTCCTGCCACTGCTTGAGCAACTCAGTTCGGTGCACCAGCACCAAGGTGTTGACACCTCGCCGGGCAATCATCGCGGCGGCGGTGACCGTCTTACCGAAGGCCGTTGGCGCACACAGCACCCCGGCATCGTGACGCAGCATGCTGGCGATTGCGGCCTCCTGGTCGAGACGCAGAGTGCCGACAAATGAAACGTCGATACCGCACCACAATCTGGTGCGAAACTTCGCTCGCGATGCGCTGAGCATTTTCCAGTTCACGCCCAGCCAAGGTTTGGATGTCGGCCCAGACGACCGCAATGTCGGTCCAGACGAATTGCTGCGCACCGTAGGTGTCCTGAGTGGTGCTGCGACTCTGGATATGCAGTCGCCGGTTCAACTGCCCGGCGCGTATGGCAGTCATACAGTGGCCACCTTGTACGGATCGAGCAGACCGTCTACAAACGGCAACGCTTCGATCTTGCCGCGATTCATTAAGGCGACTTCCTCGCGGTTGGCGTACAAGCTGCCGACGCGCATCTTTATCCAGCTCTTGATACCCTCCGGCACGCTGGTGGCTGCACCGAACCCGGCGTCGAAGGTGACCGAAACCGCGCCGATTTGCGGCAGCGAAACCGGCCAGATCTTCCCGAACACCGGCGTGATGCGCGCCGGCTCACAGGCCGCGTCCACGATGTAGTCGGTGGCCGGCATGGTTTGGAGCGTGCTACCCATATCCAGGTACTGGATGCTCTGCACCGTCTGCAACGGCGATTTCGGCAGCAGGATGGCATGCCCGGGCAACGAAAACGGCTCGCCCGCGGGGACACCCATCAGGCTCGGCCCGGGAAAGCTGTCGAGCACGAGTTTCCAGCGTGCCGTGACGATCTGGCGGCGCGTGAGCATTTCCGCGTGCTGCCGCGCCGCCACGATGATTGCCATGATCAGCGCATCGTCGTCGGTGAAATCCACCCGCAAATGGAGTTTGGCGTCAGACAGCGACACCGGCTCCTCAGCGGGTGGAGTGACCAGCTGCAGGGGCATTGCTTACGCGCTGGCCGGCGCAGGAGAAGCAGGCGACGGGGCGACCGGCGACACGGTCGGCGCGGCCGCCGGTTCCGGGTCGTCGGGGACATCCACCGTTTCAGCGATGCCGGCGGCCACCAGGCGAGTGGTCTCCTCGGTGACCGCATACGTTTCGCCTGCGCGGTATTTGGCGTAACTATTGCCTCCGCCATCGACCGCGTTGAAATCCAGATTGAAAAGGACGCGCGTACCCATGTCGCCCCCTTAGATGATCTGGGCCACTGCGGCTTGGTTGAAGGCGTCCGCCGTGGCGTAGCGCGGATTCATGCCGACCACCTTGCCGGCCACGATGCTCGCGGCCACACCCACGGTCAGCGACAGCCGCACGTAGCCGAAGCCGTTGGCGTTGTCGATGTCCTCGGGCTTGAGGTTGATGAGCGCCTGCTTGTTGTTGGCACCCCCGGCTTGAGTCAGTTGCGTGATCGCCTTGCCGGTCACATCTTTCGCACCGGTGCCGATGTTGTCCTGGGCCTGCTGCAGTTTGGCGTCGACCGTGGCGGACGCGCCGAGAACACCCGTCTCGACCACACCGAGCAGCGCGTGAAAGTTGGCGACCGGAACCCAGCCCGTCGTGACAGTACCGGCAGCCTGACTGGCCGGATCGAGTGTGGCAAGAATCGACAGCTCTTCGCTGCCCTTTGCATTGGGGAACATAGAAATCTCCTGATTGAAATGAAAACCGGAAGCAGGGCGGGACGCTCAGATGACCGAGACGTCCCGCCTTGCGGTTAGCGTGCGGCGAGTTGGATGTAGGGCGAGAGCGAGTTGCTGCCCTTGGCCGGTGCGATCGGGTTACCAAAACCCGTTCGAGTGGCGTGAAATGCTGCAGGGCCATCTGGCACTGCGCGGCAACGCCTACAACCAGATCGTGGCCAACAGCCGAGGCGAGATCACCGAGTTGGTGCCGATCCACCCGGATCGGATCAAGATGGAACTGACGCCCTCAGGTGACTACCGCTACCGCGTGATGGACCGGTTGGGGAACGAATCGATTGTGCCGCGCGGCGACATATGGCATCTGCGCGGCTTGTCGTCCGATGGCCTGATGGGCATGAGCCCGATCGAACTGGCCCGGGAGAGCTTGGGGATGGCGCTGGCAGCCCAGGATTACGGTTCACGGTTTTTTGCCAACGATGCGAAGCCGACTGGCGGCTGGATCGAGTTTCCCGGTTCTTTCAAGGACGCCGAAGCGAAGAAGGTGTTTCGCGAGTCCTACCAGCAGGCGCAGTCCGGGGCGAACCGGGGCAAGGTGCTGGTGTTGGAAAACGGCATGAAGTTCCACGAGGTGGGTGTCACTAACAAGGACGCTCAGTTCCTGGAATTGCGCAAGTTCCAGATCACCGATATCGCGCGGCTCTTTCGTGTGCCGCCGCACATGATCGCGGATCTGGAGCGGGCGACGTTCTCCAACATCGAGCAGCAGAGCCTCGAATTCGTCATGCACACCATGACGCCTTGGGCGGAACGGTGGGAAGCGAGCATTGAGTCCGACCTGCTGCTTGATGGCGACGAACTCGAGGTGGAATTCGACTTCGCCAATTTGATGCGCGGCGACGCGGCGAGTCGCTCGTCCTACTACCAGAGTGGCATTCAGAACGGGTGGCTCACGCGCAACGAAGCACGCATCGCGGAAAACCTGAATCCGCTGGACGGACTGGACGAGCCGCTACGGCCATTGAACATGGTTGAAGAAAGTGCTGCGGAAGATTTGGAGGTCGACGCCGAGCAGGCGGAACCGCCCGCGCCGGAAAAGGCGGAGCCAAAGGATGACGAGACAGCGGCGCGCTTTCGCGCGCTCGTCACATCCACCTCAGCGCGATGGGCGCGTCGGATCAGTCGCGCGGGTGCAATCGAAGACAAGGACGTCGATCTGATCGCCGAGGCGCTTGCCGTTCCACCCGAGCGCGTCGCCGCCTGGGCGCAGACCTCGGTGCCGATGAATGAAATCGAACTGACCGAATCGCTTACTACTCTTGGAATGACACCATGAACCATCAATTGTTGATCGCGGAATTCCTGGCGACGCCATGGGCCTTGATGCCCGAACGGCTAAACGCGGTCGCCACCGTCCTCGCCCGCTGGTCGCAGAACGTGGCTGCCAGTGATGATGTGCTTGCAACCGTGGCGACTGACCGCGCGGTGCGTGACGCGCGCCGGCAGGCCTCGACTATGGCCAGCGGGGGCGGCATCGCCGTTCTCCCGCTTTATGGTGTGGTCACCGAGCGCGGCAACATGGTCGATGACGTCTCGGGCCCCGGCAGCGTCAGCACGCAACAGTTCGCCGCAACGCTACGACAAGCGCTCGCAGACGAAACCGTGAGCCAGATCCTGATCGACATCGACAGTCCGGGCGGCAGCGTCTATGGCGTGTCCGAGTTGGCCGATGAGATCGTGAACGCCCGGGCGCAGAAGCCGGTCGTCGCGATTGCCAATAGTCTCGCCGCGTCCGCCGCCTACTGGATTGGATGCTCTGCCTCCGAGTTGTACGTCACCCCCGGCGGCGAGGTCGGCTCGATCGGTGTGTGGCAGGCGCACTTTGACTACTCGCAGGCCTTGGCCGCCGAGGGCGTCACACCGACCCTGATTTCCGCCGGCAAGTACAAGGTCGAGGGCAATCCCTATGCGCCACTGGGCGAGGAAGCCCAGGGCTTCATGCAGTCTCGGGTCGACGACTATTACGCCACCTTCACCAAGTCCGTCGCCCGCGGGCGCGGCGTGCCGATTGCGCAAGTGCGTGATGGCATGGGCCAGGGGCGCGTACTCGGAGCCGACGCGGCGTTGGCGCAAAGCATGGTCGACGGTATTGCCACCTTCGATGACGTCATCAAGAAGATGCGCCGCGATGCCAAGACGACTGTGAAGCCACGTGCTTTACGCCTCGACCAAGCAAGGAATGCGCTCTCGATCCTCTGATTTGTTCGGTGAGGCTCCGTTGAGCCTTGCCCAGTTTTAACGCGACCCGTCGGTCGCACCCCAACCAGCCACCTTCGGGTGGTTTTTTTTCGTCCATCGAGCCCGCCGCGTGCGGGTTTTTGTTTTTGGAGAACCCAAATGAGTAAGCAATTGCGCGAGCTTCAGGCTCGCAAGACCGCGCTGGTCAAAGAGGCCCGCGCGCTGACCGACCTCGCTGCGTCTGAAAACCGCGACCTGACGGACGCGGAAGTGACCAGCTTCGATGCACTTCGCACCCGAATCGATGCGGCCTCCGCAGCGATCGATCGCGAGGCGGCGCTGATTGCCGATGAAGCGCGCATCAGTGTCGGCAGCGCCATCGGTCCCATCGTCACCGACAACCGCGAAGCGGATCCCCGGCGCGGCTTCGGCTCGCTTGGTGAATTCATGCAAGCGGTATATCAGGCCGACAAGCCCGGTCAGGCACCGGATGCACGACTGCTGCTGGGTGGCATCGGCGCAGCCGCGCCCACCAACTTCAGCAACGAGGCCGCCGGTCAGGATGGGGGTTTCCTGGTGCCGCCGCAGTTCTCGCAGGAAATCTTCAAGCTATCCTTGGGCGAGGACTCGCTCCGGCCGCTCACCGACAACGTCGAGATCAGTGGCAACAGCATGGCGTTCCCCAAGGACGAGACCACGCCCTGGGGCACCAACGGCATTCGCGCCTACTGGCAAGGCGAGGCGGCGTCTGCCATCGCCACCAAGCCGGTGCTGGGCCTTGCCACCCTGCGCCTGAAGAAGCTGATGGCGCTGGTGCCGACGACCGACGAGTTGCTGGACGACGCCAACGCGTTGACCACCTACCTGCCGCAGAAGGTGGCGCTGTCGATCCGCTGGAAGGCCAACGAGTCGATTCTGTTCGGTGCAGGCAACGGTATCCCGGTCGGTTGCATGAACGCGGGTGCGATTGTCACCGTGGCGAAAGAATCCGGTCAGGCCACGCAAACGCTGCTGCCGCAGAACCTCGCCAAGATGATCGCGCGCCTGCCTCCGGGTTCGTTCACCAATGCGGTGTGGATCGTCAACAACGACGTGCTGCCGGCGCTTTTCACGCTGAGCCTGGGCAACTTCCCGATCTATCTGCCGACAGGTCTGTCGGTCGGCGGGATTCAAGTGTCGCCCTACGGCACCTTGCTGGGCCGCCCGGTGTTCGTCTCGCAGCACGCCAACACGTTCTCAAGCCAAGGGGACGTGCTGCTGGTGGATCTCTCGTACTACCAGACCATCACCAAGGCCGGCGGCATGCAGACAGCGACGTCGATGCATCTCTACTTCGACGCCGATCTGACGGCATTCCGGACCACGTTCCGCATGGATGGCCAATCCAAGATCGTCAACGATTGGGCCGCTTGGCCAGTAATCGGTACAACCAGTGATCGGTGACCTTGTCCTTGCCGCCATCAGTGCGCTGCCGATACAGCACGAACGGCAACGACGCCATCGTCTCGGCCAGAATCCGTACGCTGGCATAGACGGCGGCGAGCCGCAGGGCGTTGTCCGCCGAGACGCGCATGCCACTCGAGGTGCGCACCGTGACCGGCTCGAACCAGAAATCTCCCCAGGGCGATCGGTCGTCAGCGGATGCACGGAAGCGATCAAAGAAACTGAAAAGACCCATCGGCTCAGAGCAGCATCAGTTCGTAGTCGGCACCCAGCACCACCGCGTCGCCCGGTTTGATGGCCCGGGACGGAGTCATGATGAACAAGTCCCCCATCAACACAGGCGCACCGCCTTCCGTGGCTGCGCAAATTGCGCGTCTGCCCGACATGCCGATGCCAGAAATCAAGACGCTCTGGCAGCGGTTGTTCGAGGGCGAGGCACCCACCTACAACCGGCAATTCCTCGAGCGCCGGATTGCCTACCGGCTGCAGGAGATTGAATTTCGCAAGGTCGACCCGAACCTGCTGGATCGAAACAAGCGGCGCATCGCATCCCTGATCGAGACCGGCCAGACCAAAAAGCGCGATCCCGACTTTCGCCCCGTGGCCGGCACCATGCTCACGCGCGAGTACCGCGGCGTGACCCACCAGGTGGTGTCCATGGGCGGCGGTGAATACAACTACGAAGGACGGACCTATCGTAGCCTCTCGGTCATCGCGCGCGAGATCACCGGCACCCGGTGGTCGGGCCCGGCGTTTTTCGGGCTGAAATTGCGACTGCCGGCAGCGACCAAGCGGGGAGGCGCGCGATGAGCGAGGTCATCAAGCCGCGTATGCGCTGCGCCGTCTACACGCGCAAATCCACCGACGAGGGCCTCGATCAGGAATACAACTCCATCGACGCACAGAAGGATGCAGGTCATTCCTATATCGCCAGCCAACGGGCCGAAGGCTGGATCGCAGTGGCCGACGACTATGACGACCCGGCGTTCTCTGGCGGCAACATGGAGCGGCCCGGGCTCAAGCGCCTGATGGCGGATATCGAGGCCGGCCGGATCGATATCGTCGTGGTCTACAAAATCGATCGCCTCACGCGCAGCCTCGCCGACTTCTCCAAGATGGTGGAGGTGTTCGAGCGTTACGGCGTGTCGTTCGTGTCGGTCACGCAGCAATTCAACACCACCACCTCGATGGGCCGGCTGATGCTCAACATCCTGCTGTCCTTCGCGCAGTTCGAGCGCGAGGTCACTGGGGAGCGCATTCGCGACAAGATCGCCGCCAGCAAACGCAAGGGGATGTGGATGGGCGGCATACCGCCGATCGGCTACGACGTCCAGAACCGGCGGCTGGTGCCCAACGAGCGAGAAGCCAAGACGGTCAAGCACCTGTTCAAGCGATTCGTCGAAATCGGCTCCACCACCAAAATGGTTAAGGAACTGAAACTGGATGGCGTGACCTCGAAGGCTTGGACGACGCAGGATGGTCGCGTGCGCGCGGGCAAGCCGATCGACAAGAGCATCATCTACAAGATCCTCAACAATCGGACCTACCTCGGGGAATTGCGTCACAAGGACAAGTGGTATCAGGCCGAGCACCCGCCCATCATCGATCGGCAGACGTGGGACGACGTGCACGCCATCCTCAGCATCAACACGCGGACGCGCGCTAACAACACGCGCTCAACCGTGTCGTACCTGCTCAAAGGGATCGTCTTCGGCAATGACGGGCGCGCCCTGTCGCCGTGGCACATGACCAAGAAGAATGGGCGCCGCTACCGTTACTACCTGCCGCAGCGCGATGCCAAGGAGCACGCCGGCGCATCGGGGCTGCCGCGGTTACCGGCGGCGGAATTGGAATCCGCGGTACTGGAGCACCTGCGGGGAATGCTGCGCTCGCCGACGGTGCTGGCGGAAATCGTGCCGCAGGCCAAGAAATTCGACCCGACGCTCGACGAGGGGAAAATCACGGTGGCCATGATCAGGCTCGACGAGATCTGGAATCAGCTCTTCCCGGCCGAGCAGGCACGGATCGTCAAACTGCTGGTCGAGAAGGTAATCGTGTCGCCCAATGACCTCGAGGTCCGGCTGCGCGCCAACGGCATCGAGCGGCTGGCGCTGGAAATGCGGCAGGAGCCCGAAGAGGTGGCGGCGTGAGCAATATCCAGATTCGCAAGACCGGCGACCCGGCGGTCGGTTCCAGCAGCGATGGGAAACTGACCATTTCCGTGCCGATTCAGATCAAGCGGCGTAGCGGCCGGATGTTGGTGACGCTGCCCAACGGCGAGGTCGCGGCGCCCAGGCCCTGGGACGTTGCCGCCACATCGCTGCAACTGGCGCTGGCGCGCGGTCACCGCTGGCTCGCCATGCTGGAGTCGGGCGAGGTCAAATCGCTCCGCGAAATCGCCGAGCGTGAGAAAATCGACAACAGTTACGTGAGTCGGATGGTGAACCTGACCACACTCGCACCGGACATTGTCGTGGCCATCTTGGATGACAGCTTGCCGAACGACATCACGCTATTCGATCTGGCGGTGGATCCGCCTGCGCTGTGGGATGAGCAGCGGAGACGCATCGTTGAGCGGTAAGAACTGCGTGTGCTCGTAATGCAGGACGCTTGATCACCCGCTACGCTGCGTATGACCGTTCGGTCGCAGTCATTCTTGTCGTGCCGATTATTCAGTCGGCCATACCTTTCTACCAATCGACTTGAACTTGTTCACGCTGAGCGCGCCCCGTTCGTTCCTTGCCTTCGACCCTGGTGCCAACAGTGAACGTTCGACTTCCGCTCGCCCGGCTTCGTAGATGGATGTGGGCTCAAGATCCGCATCAAGTAGAACTAGTATTACCGCGTCCCACTCCTTGGCCAGATCAATTCGTCCGAGGCGCTGGCCCGGATTGCTGCTCAGAATGCAACGGCCCTTTATCTGCAGACGGTCGACCTCTTTCCGACGGCGCCTGATAGCGTCGTAACCGGATTGTCGGACCGCGGCTAGCTCAAGACCAAGGAGCCGGGCGGCCTCATACTCGGCAACTTCACCTGTGACCCCAATCGGCCTTCCAGTTAGCGCACGGTACCGCTTCGCGAGTTGCTTTGCGGTAGCGATCAGCTTCCCTACTTCCTCCAGATCCAGGGCGCCATGTTCCAGCACGTTGGACGCAACTCCAGCATACATCAATGCCAAGATCTGGCCGAAATATATCCAGTTCCAAGCAGAGTACAAAGAAAACT
>CAIXPL010000030.1 GCA_903921325.1 uncultured Pseudomonadota bacterium | reverse complement strand
GGTCCCTCGACGTTTAGTGTGGAATCTTACTTGAGCCTCGGGGGGTAGGTCGTGTCTACTGGAGGGCCTGACACAGCAATGGTGGCCACGCCCATGAGCATCGGAATCGAGTCGTTGTTTACCCAGGCCCTGGGTTTGCGGACGCCCTGGGAGGTCAAGGAGGTAGACCTGAACACCGAGAAGCGGCGCATCGATTTCCAAGTGGACTGCACGGCCAAGCACCTGGCGTGTCCTGCCTGCGGTGCGGTTGATCAGCCGATCCATGACCGGCTGCTGCGCAGTTGGCGCCACCTTGATTTCTTCCAGTACGAGGCGTGGCTTCACGCCCCGGTACCGCGGGTGCACTGCGCGGGATGCAAGAAGACCACGCAGGTGCCGGTGCCCTGGGCGCGTGAGGGCAGCGGCTTCACGCTGCTCTTTGAAGCTCTGGCGCTGTCTCTTTGCCAGAGCTTGCCCACACGCCAGGCGGCCGATCTGCTGCGGGTCACTGACAAGCGCCTGTGGCGCCAGATCGAGCACTATGTGGGTGAAGCCCGCGCCCGCGATTCTATGGATAAGGTGCGCGTCATCGGCATCGATGAGACCAGCCTCAGACGAGGCCATGCCTACATTACGGTGGTGCACGATTTGCAGGCTGCACGGCTGCTGTTTGCCACGCCCGGTCGGGATCACCGCACGCTGGAGGACTTTTGCAGGGATCTGGAGACCCATGGAGGCGATCGGGCATCGATCGAGCATGTCTGCATGGACATGAGCGAGGCCTACCGCAAGGGCGTGACTGAACAGTTGCCGCAGGCTAGCATCAGCTACGACCGTTTCCATGTGGTGGCGTTGGCCAACAAGGCGATGGATGAGGTGCGGCGCGAAGAGATGCGCGAGGAGCCAGCGACAGTCGAGCTTGCACTGGGTGAGAACAGCGCGAAGGTGCGCCGCTCGCTCATGTGGGCCATGCGCAAGAATCCCCTGGCCTGGAGCCTTAAGCAGATCAATGCCATGCACTGGTTGCAGCACTCAACCCTCAAGAGCGCCCGGGCTTGGCGGTTGAAACAGGCTCTGCGTTCGATCTACGCCACCTCGGTTCCTGCCAATGATCCGGCCTTAGCCGCGAAGCTCTTGCAGGACTGGATCTCCTGGGCACGCCGTTCGCGCCTGGAACCATTCAAACGGTTGGCCACAACACTGAAGACCCACGCTGCTGGCATCGTGCGCGGCATGCTCGATGGGCGCAGCAACGCATACGTCGAAGCCATGAATGGTCTGCTCCAGCAGGCCAAGCGCGCGGCCCGCGGATACCGCACAGCCACCAACTTCATCGCGATCGCCTACCTGCGCATGTCCAAGCTCAAACACCTGCCCCAGAGCCCATTCATCCCTGCCAAGCCGTTCGGCCTGGATCGCTTGCACCATGTTTGCACATAAGTCCAATTCCACACTAAACGGCATAGAGCCTATGATCATATTGCGAAACCTTACTTCGTAGCACTACGCTTTATCTGAATGTACCACTCGTAATTGCCAGACCTTTAATTGTCCGGTGACACATTTGCGACTGGAGATCCATCCGGGAACTCCAGCACCTTCCCAACCGAACAGTAAACAATCTTCGCGACACTTGTTACGCAACCAATGACGGCGCTAATGCTAGGCTTCCGCGCGAAGCTCACACATCCTCTAACCCCTTCCTGGCCGCATTCCCCAAGGGCATCCAGCGTCGCCTGCCTGGCCGCCGCTTCAGCCTCCCGTCCTAGTGTCTCTGCAGACCTACCTTCAGCATCGCTTGATGTCGTAGCCCCACCAGGAAACCCTTCCAAACCCAAGGGATCCGATTTACTTACGGGATTGCCGCCAACATAGGCATAGGTATTAACGCCGCCATTAATGCTTCGCGCCACCTATTCAAACCGCGACTGGTGGTACTCCCAATGCCTTACTAATTTCATTATCAATAGCACCGAGACCATGGACTCCATAACTTCCCACCGGTTCAACAGGTGCCGGTAACGAATGTCCGTACTCATCATAATACCTCTTTCGCGCAGCGCTATAAAAACAATGTAATTTCAGCAGGTCCTTAGTTTCCAATTGCTCCGACCTAACAACCTCGAAATAGCCACGAGTCCATGGTAGGTTATTGGTGCCCATGGGAGGCAGTAATAGCTCCGTAGGAAGCAGAACAGGAATCAGGGTTTTGCTGTGTGAATACACTCGGTAGATGTAGAAGAGAACCACGTTCTCCGCGTTTCCTAATGTGCTATCCGTAGCAATCACTCTGCCGAAAAAGAATCTTTCTTTTATAGATTCCAATTGAAAAACAAAAATATCCCCAGGCGCCGGCTTTCGCCGTGTTTTTTTTAAGATTCGCAGATTTCCGGCTTTATTTTGCATATTCTAAAATCCTAATCCGTCCCCTACACCGTTACTTTTGAGCCAATCCTTTCCGCGCTTGATTGCTTCACCGTACCACTCACGAGATTTGGCAATCGAGTTAATTGCGTTCTTGAACTCGCTGTTGGCTTCTATCACGGTTTGCTCAATGGCCCTCGCCATATCCTTTGTCACTTTTTCCGTCGTGATTTTTTCCAGAATATACGTACCTCCCCATTCGTTCACGCGACGGAGAAAGTCATTCGTGATTCCGACATAGGCCGCCTTACCTTCTTGCAAACCTATGTACACATCGTGTGTTAATTCTTGCGCAACCCGGCCAACAAATGGGACGCCCGTTGAAACAGGATTGGGAACCCCGGCAATGACTTCTGCAGCTACAGCTGTTCCAGCAGCAATCTCTGGGCCGTACGCCGCAATTGCCAGGCAAATCGGTGTAGCTGGACCGCAAAGCCCACTCGGATCTGCTCGGCTTACCGGATTCCCCCCTACATAGGCATAGGTATTAACGCCGCCATCTTCTTCGAATAAGGTGAAGGACAGCCACGATAACGCAATATGTCGTTCCAGCACCTATTCATTCATATCAATCTCAAAGACAGACGAAGTGTGATCTTGGGCCCTTTCCCGCAACTTGTTGAGTGCCGCTTTCCAATTGACGGAATCCAGTGAATCTTCCAGTTGCTTTACAATCCACACCTGAAACGCCAGTTCCTTCTCTATTAATGCTTGACTACTAAGCATTGAACTACCGA
Source organism: uncultured Pseudomonadota bacterium (assembly GCA_903921325.1). Lineage (GTDB taxonomy): Bacteria > Pseudomonadota > Gammaproteobacteria > Burkholderiales > SG8-39 > CAIXPL01. The sequence continues at coordinate 147,725 of CAIXPL010000030.1, read as the reverse complement.
GATCCGATTTCTGATTCTCCACTCGTGCAACGAAATCATCTACAGCGTCGATAACACGTTGGGCCGCCCAAATGGCTACATTTGGATCACAAGTTAGCAAGGTACGAATCGCAAACACAGCGGCTGCTCCCGCGTCTTCGGAATAGGGTTCACCTACGCGTAACCAGTCATCTTCCGAAGGAATTGAATTTAAGCACTCCGCCTCCATCGCTTTAATAGCTTCCGAGCTTTGCTCCTCTCCGAGTAATGCCCTCCAGATTGTGTCTAGAGCACTGCGGTATATTCCGCTACTGACAGGGTCTAAGCGGCACTTAATCGAGTATCGAACATAGGCAGGCATCAATCTTTCCGCGCAACATGTCGCGAACGCAATAAGTTTCTCGCACGGTAGCGCTGTCAGGCGATCCAGTAATAACTTACTAGAACCACTTCTTATCAAGTGAGTCATATTCCTTACCATTTTGCGGAGCGAGCCCCTGTCACTGTACCCCCGACGGATTCAATAAATGCAGCACATGCAGGACATATGTCCCTAGTCACTTGCAGGAATTGCGGCTGGGAACCGTTCTTTTGCGCGTTCACAATCGCAGTTACTTCCGCATGAGCGCCTGGCAGCGCGACTGGCGCTGCATCTAAAGACTCCGCGACGGCTCTTTGGGTGGACGTCAAGTCTCTCGCACCGCCAGCAGCGACATCTCCTGCGCTGGTTCGCAATACTGCAGTTGTTCGCATGCTTAGCGCAATCGGGTCTAGTGCTTCATGAATGGCCACCGCTTTTGCCGTCAATTCCGCTGCCGCTTCGCCCCCCGCTCTGACCAACCCACCGCCAATCATGGGGACATCACTCGTGGCCAGTTCTGTAGCGGCTAGCCCAAACGCTGCCAATACACAAACTGGACAGTTTCCAGAGGGATCACTACGACTTACCGGATTGCCGCCCACATAGGCATAAGTATTAACGCCGCCTTTCAGACCGGATTATGTGAACCTTCCGTCACTCCCTCACGGTGTGACCATCGATAATTTACATATACGCCGATACGCACCTCGCCATTGCGCCATTTAATCTTACTGGAACAAGCAACTCTTGCATGAGGTTGGCCCTCCCATCCTATTCCGAAATAATACCTTATTGGGTACACAGATCCGGCTATAACGTCTACGGTTGCGATTAAGTTATCGCTTTTACAATAACGCCAACGATGCACTGCCCCGCTTGCTCGATCGACCACTTGCCAACCATTCGACGTGAAAGCGTGGTGATAATAATCAGCAAGTTCCTCTACACTAAGGTAAGACACAAAGTCCTGCGAAACTGACAAAAACACCACTCTCGATAAGCGCCGTACATCACTTGTACTTTGTGTGCGTGGCGGCAATTTAACACTGTCGAATTCGCGTTCCAATCCGCTAAGGCCAAGCCCAGACCGAACGCTAGATTGCGTCATCTGATATCCATTGTATAGAAACATAAACAGCGCCACTATTCCGGTCGCCATGATCACCGATCTTCTAGGATATCGCTTCTCCTTTCCTGCGCTATCTGACATTAGCGCCACGATCCTAGTCCAGTCGAACCTTGATTCCACGATTGTCCGACCCCACCCGTAAACCCGGCTCCCACCCCAATCAGTGTCGCGGTGCCGTTACCGGGAGACCATGCAACGCCACCACCAACGCCTAGGAAATATTCGCTTGAACCCGCACCCCAACCGCCAATAAAGTCGTCTATTTGCTTGCCAGAAGGCGGCAGATACTGGTTAAGCCATCCAGCTGCAACACTTCCGCCTACTGAGATTGGATCGGGATAACCCTTGGATACTCCCGCGCCTGCAAAAGAGTTTCCACTCGCGCTAAAGGTGCCGTTCAAGTTCGCCGGACCCAGGTCAAGAGAAAACTGAATGAAATCGGGCCATCGGTACGGATTAATCGCCGCAATCAAAGACTGGAAAGCGGCCCCAACCGCCGAAGCCATACTTATCCCGCCGCCGCCAAATCCAATTCCAAAGAAGGACCCCGGCCCACCCGTGCCGCTAGGATCCGTTGCACTTACCGGATTGCCTCCGACATAGGCATAGGTATTAACGCCGCCATCTGTCCCTATCGATTTCGCGGATTGGAACGTCGCAGTGCACGTCATAGGCGAATCTCGCTCAATCCGACCGGACACGAAGCAGCGTCATACTTGCAGACGTCTTTTCGCCCTGTCTCCACGCGCCGTTCTATCGTACCTTCAGCCACATCGTAGCTGCATTGCATCGTAAGCACAGCGCTCCAATCGACGTGCCCCATACTCAATCCCTGCTCAGCCAAGCGAGGCTTCAATCAACGCCCGCAGACCTGGCGTCACTTTGGGCTCAATGCCAAACCACGCCCGCCAGGCGGGTACTGCCTGATGCAGCAGCATCCCTAGACCATCCACCGTGCGATTGCCGCGGGCCCGTGCCGCTGCGAGAAACGGAGTTTCCAGGGGCACATAGACAATGTCATAGGCGATCGCCTCGCGCGGCAGACGCTCAAGCGACAAATCGAGCGGCGGCTGGCCCACCATGCCAAGGCTGGTCGTGTTCACCACCAGACGGGCGCCCTCCATCGCATCATTGCGACTCTCCCAGGCGATCGCCTTGATCGGTGAGCCAAACTCTTCTGCCAATGCCTGGGCTCTCGCAGCACTGCGATTGACCAGGCGCACTTCCGGCACCCCGGCTTGCGCGAGGGCATAGCAGACCGCACGCGCGCCGCCCCCTGCCCCCAGCACCACGGCGGGTCCGGCCGCGGCCTGCCAGGCCGGCACGCTCTGGCGCAGGTGCTCGATGAACCCGTAGCAATCATTATTGCTGCCAGCCAGCGACCCATCAGGCCGCACCACCACGCAACTGATCGCCCCGATGCGGCGTCCGACGTCGTCGATCTCATCGACCACCTGCATTGCCTGTTGCTTGTGCGGAATGGTGAGATTGCAGCCGGCAAAGCCCAGGGGCCGCAAAGCACGCAAGGCATCAGGCAGCGCTTCAGGGGAAATTGCCAATGGCACGTAACTGCCTTTCAAACCATGCTCGGCAATCCAATGGTTGTGCAGCATCGGTGAGCGCGAGTGCATCACCGGCCAGCCCATCACGCCAGCCAATAAAAAACGATCCTGTGCGCTTGCCACGTCTCAGCCCTTCTTCCCTGGTCATCGTGCCGAGGATAACCCAGCCTGGCGCGCCCCCGCACCACGCACCCGATCGATCAGCGCCGCTACATCCTCGGGAATCCGATCACCACGCCAGGCCACATGCCCGTCAGGCCGCACCAGTACCAGAGCGCGCTCGTGCAGGCGCGCAATCGACTCCGATTCAATATCGACTTTCTCGATCGGCATGCCAATCGCCGCTGCCGCATCGAACAGGCCCTTGAGCTCAAGCGAGCGATCGAAACACAGCAGCACAAAGGTGCGGCCGTACAGATCCAATGTCGAGCGACCATCGGCCAGCACCGCATGTGGCGCGCGATGCCCCGGGCGCGCGGTGGGCTGATACACCGAGCGATCATCGGCAGGCTCGGGCGTACCGTCTGGCACGCAGATCGGCGAATGCGAGTACCGGTAGCCCAATACCACCCCGACGTTTTCCCATTCGGTGCGGGTCGATTCCGCCATGAAGCGGCCAATCTCTTCGCGTATCGGATCGGCCTCGCCACCCGGTTCCAGTATCCGGCTGCAATCCGGCGCGGCCACCAGCTTGAAATAGTTATCCGCCGCCGCATCCACATTGCGCTGACCAATCGGCCGGCGCTCGATGTCATAGCTCGCTAACAGCTCCGAACCAGCCCAGCCGCGCAGGGCCGCTTCCAGCTTCCACCCAAGATCCACCGCATCACCCAAGCCAGTGTTAAAACCAAACCCGCCGGTGGGCGACATCGTGTGCGCCGAGTCTCCCGCGAGAAACACCCGTCGGTCGCCATAGCGCTCAGCCACCAGCCGGCTGCGGCGCCACGGCTGCACATGGATGATCTCGAAGTCGATGTCATCCCGGCCCAGGCAGCGACGGATCCAGCCCGGTGCATCAAACCCTTCGATCTGCTCACGGCTACGAAACCCAAGCACGGTCAGCCGCCAGCGCGCATCGCCATCGACCACCGTGAGATTGCCCCAGGTGCCCTGCGGTCCGACAAAAATATAGCGCTCGGCATCGCCCAGCGCGTGCTTCGCGCGCAAGCCCGGGATGCGCACAAAAATAGCCACCGAATAATCCAGCGCCGGGCTACCACGCATCGCTATGCCCAGGTCTTTTCGCACCCCACTGCCTGCGCCATCGCAGGCCACGAGGTACTGCGCTCGTAGCGTTTCCTGCTCACCACTGCGCGGATCACGAACGACGGCGGTCACGCCCTCGGCATCCTGCTCGTGGCTCACCAGTTCGCAGTGATAGCGCAAATCCACCTCAGGATAGCGACGAACGGCCGCAGTGAGATTCGGATCAAACAGAATCTGCGGCGCACGCTGCTTGCGCTCAGGGGTCTGCGGAATATAGGGCTCGCCATCCAGACTCGGATACTCGATTTTTGCGAGCGGGTAACCGGTCATGCTGGTGGCAAACACCATACTGAGACCGTAGTCCCGTGGGAAACCGCAGTTGCGGATCTGCTCGGCAATGCCCCAGCGGCGGCAGAACTCCATCGTCCGATACGTGAGCGCCGCGGTCTTGGGGTGATGGATCACCCCATCGGTCTTTTCGATCAGCGTGCAGCGCAGTCCGCGCCAGGCCAGATCAAGTGCGAGACACAGGCCGACCGGTCCTCCGCCTGCAATCAGGACCGGAGTGTCGAATGCCTTACTCAAAATATCATCCGCTCACTCGCTGGTGGCAGGAATTCGCCACGGTAGACATCACGCGCGGCCGGCGGACTTGCCACCCCCATCGACTGGGCGATGAACTTGATCGTGCTCTCCAGACGCGCGGGATCGACATATGACAGGCCATTGGCCTTCACCGCAGGTCGCGCCATCGACAGGTCGCGGATCATCTCCAGACGACTGGTTTCCACCGACTCGGTGAGGAGGTTGTCGCGCTTCAGAACCGAGGCAATGCCAGCCTTGGGATCGGCAATCGACTCCTTGGTACCACGGGCGGTGGCGCGCAGGAAGCCACGCACCCAGTCCGGGTGAGCGTTGAGGAACTTCTCTGACACGATGACACCCGAGCCATACAGATCAGCGCCGAGCTCGGAATAACGCAGCACGGTGAGTTCGCTGCGCTTCATGCCCAGGGACTCAAGCGACAGTATCGTGCTGGTATAGACCGAGGCCACCGCATCGACCTCACCCTTGAACATCAGCGTGTCGCGCACATTGGGCTGCACCGACTGCCAGTTGATCTTGGCCTCGTCAATGCCATTGGCATGCGCGAAAATCGGAAAAAGCAAGCGGCTGTTGTCAGCCGGCGGTGCGGCCACCTTGCGACCTTCCAGATCCTTCGGATGGCGAATGCCACTGGAGGTCTTGGTCACGACCGCATTCAAGGTGCCATCGAACAACATCATCACGCACAGCACCTTGTTGTCCGGGTTCTTGGCGTTGAACTGCACCAGCAGGCTGGTATCGGCAAATCCGAAGTCGTACGTCCCGCCAGCCACTTTGGCAATCGTGTCGCCTGAGCCAAAGCCGCGGTCGATTTTGACCCGCAGCCCGTCAGCTGCGTAGTAGCCGCGATCATCAGCGAGTGTGAAGAAGGCGTGATTGCCTTGATAGGACCAGTCGAGCACCAGCTTCACATCCTGCTGGGCACGCACCGGAGCCGACAGGGCGAGCAGGCAGGCAAGACCGCTTGCGAGTGCGAAGCGCTGTAGCACGCGATGGAACGTATTCATAGAATGTCCTCGATATCGTCTAAATGGCACATGGAATCGGTCGACAGCCCGCCCGTGCTGTCACCGTCAGATTGGCCGGAATTGCTCTCGGCATGGACGATCAGCCAGACGCCATCGCCCGGGTTTTCGTCGATCACCACCACTTGGCCGCCGCGCTTCAACCGCAGGCGCGTCCCGATGGCCAAATCCTGAATTGCAATCATGCGTTCGCGTCCTTGACGTCGTCTGATCAGAAAATCACGGTCAGATTCTTCGCTAATAGCACGCTTTGGTCCAGGATGATCTCGCGGCGTGCAATCTTGAATCCCTGCTCGTTCAGACGCAATGTATCAGTGCGTTTGCCAACGAACAGGCTCGTCTCATATTCGATGCGGTTCTGGTACAGCAGAAACCGGCTGCGCACGGTGAGCTCGCTCGGTGCCGCGACACTGGGCGACACCGAGAGCAATTGCACATTGCTGACCATCCGGCACACCCGTGAGAGCGGCTCCTCAGCCCAGTGCACGCCCGTCATGATCTGCTCGACCCGCTTGGTGAGTGTCCACTTGTCTTCATCAAACCAGTTGATATCCAGGCCTTCCCGGGTGTTCTCCAGCCGCTCATGCTGACCGTATTTCACGTTACGGCGCATCGGCATGTAATACACGATGTCCTCAGCAACCAGATCCAGCCATTCGCGGAATTGGCGCCGATCGAGCAGGTCGGCCTCCTCCACCAAAAATTCTTCGACCCGCTCGCGCAGCACAAAATAATCGAGCGTGCGCGGGACAAGGGCGGCAATGGCTGGATTCATGATCGGGTCCTCTGATTCATAGGCCTAGCTCCGGGCCGGTGCAGGTGCGCGCGGAATCGGCCCACCCTGGTGCATGAAGCACCCGACATCGATCACCGTGCCAGAAATGACCTCGGCCTCGGGTGACAACAGAAACGCCACCGCCTTGGCGATGTCCTGCGGTGTGGCGCGGCGGCCAGCGGCCGTGCCCGGGGCGTCCGGCCCCAACCGGGCCGGGTCGCCACCGACGCGTGCCAGACTCATTCCGGTGGCAATGCCCCCGCCGCCAGGTATTACCGTGTTCACTCGAATATGATCATGGAAATGGTCATAGGCCATCGCCTGGCTCAAGGCCATCAAGCCGCCCTTGCTCGCGCTATAGGCCGCCATGCGTGGCTTACCCCAGGCCGAGCCTGAACCCACATTGACAATCGAGCCACCGCCACGTGCAATCAAATGCGGCAGCACCGTCTTGCAGCACAGAAACACACCCTTCAGATTGACATCGATGACGCGGTCCCAGGTTGCCTCATCGGTGTCCAGTATCGTGCCAAGCGGGCCGATGGCGGCGTTATTCACCAGCGCGTCCAGGCGGCCATAGCGCGCCAGCACTTCAGAGAACACCCGTGTCACATCACTGGCCAAGGACACATCGGCCTGCACGCATTGCACTGACCGATGGGTGGGCGGGTTGCGATCCGAGGCAAGTGCTGCCCCCAGTGCCACGACTGACCATCCGCGCTCAGCGAGTAGATCACTGATGCCAGCGCCAATCCCCGAGGTGCCACCAGTGACGATGACAACCGGCTGCGCGCCCTGCGTCATCCCGCGCTCCCTTGGACCGTATCTGCTGGCATGAGCGCCGACCAGTCCCGACCATCCATGACCCTGGCCCATTGACGATAAAAGTTGCGCGCGTTGTCTTCGGTGATCTGCAGGCTCACGGCCCCGGGGACCTGGGCATCGGCGTGGCTTGCCTGCATCGATTGCTGATAGTTGTAGGGAAAGCGCCGCGCGATGGTGCCGTGACTGGCCGCGGTGGCGTAATTCCAGTTCTCCATGTCGTCTTGCTCGGTCATGCCGGCCGGCCCGGAGTAGCGCATGTAGAAATGGCGCATGAAGTCCTTCACTTCGGCGGGTGCATCCCGATCGACCAGAAAGAAGCGCCAGATCTCGGTGCTGCGCGGTCCATGCGGATGCCAGACAAAGAGCGAGCGCGGTTGCTGGCCATGATAGGACGTGTTGGGAAACAAGGTACCCGTTTTCGATACCATGCGCGCTCGCTCGCCCAGCCGCGCCTTGCGCGCCTCGTGGCAGTCACGAAAATAGGCTTCGACCTCGGGATTATTACGAAACCCGTTGATGTACTCATTGGCGGGCGGCCGCATTGCGCTATGCAAGCCATGCCCTTGCGGATAATTGATCCATAGATCCTGGCCCCCCGGATTCTGATCATCGCGGCGGCCTTTCACGCCAGCGGCGGCGCTCGGCCCGATACCCACCAGATCGACCGAGCGATGGCTGATGCTGTGATAGCTGTCGCCCAGAAAATTCTCGGCTCCGAGTTTCCAGTTCGAAGGCACCACCCATTTCTGGATGCCCCCGATCACCTCGGAGCCCCCGTCTCGGCCATCGCGACTGTCGAGCACATAATCCAGATGCACCAGGGCATCGCCCATATAGTCCTTGAAAGCGGGCGCTGCCGGATCCCAGGTCGCAAAGATGGCGCCCTTGTAGTTCTCCAGTCGCGCCACTTCAATGAGCGACCATTGACTGCGATCGAGCGTGCCCGCGTAGAGCTTGTCATACATGGGCACCCCGACCAGGCGCCCATCGGTTGAGTACGACCACGCGTGATAAGGACAGGTAAAGAGCGGCGTATTGCCCTGATCGTAGCGACAGACTTTCATGCCGCGATGGCGGCAGGTGTTGAGGAACACATGGATGCGCTGCTCGCGGTCGCGACACAGAATCACCGACTCCTCGCCCATGCGCGAGGTAAAAAAATCGCCCGCGTTCGGAATCAGGCTCTCGTGTCCGACGAACAGCCACATGCGGGCAAAGACCTGCTCGAGCTCCTGCGCATAGATCGCATCATCGACGAAGATGTCGCGGCTCACGCTGCCCTGCGCAACATCGACGAAGCGGGAATACGAATCCATGCCTATCTCCTCCAGGGGCGCGCCGAACGGGTCGCACGCTTTCCCCTAGCGCACTGCTCGCGCAGCAACGCTCTTGCTGAAACGCTCTTGCCACAGCGCCCGTATTGCAGCACCCGTGACACCACACTCAGGTCGCCGGCCTGTGCCATAGTGTGACCTATAAGAACCACCACGCTAGCGAGCCAAGGTGCCCGATGTCAACTGATACCCAACCGCTGCGCACCCGATCCCGCGAGGGTCACACCCACCCTGGTTCGTTGTGGCGCCTCGCGATCTTAAGCTGGATCACCGTCCTCTGCGTACTGGCACCCGCACACAATGCCTTCGCGCAAGCCGCACCGGTCCAGGCCAGCCTCGACTGGCCGACGCGTCCGATCCGCTTCATCGTCCCCTTTGGTGCAGGCGGACCACCGGATGTGCTCGCGCGGCTCCTCGCACAGCAAATTGGTGAGGGGCTCGGACAACCTTTCGTCGTTGAGAACCGCGTCGGTGCCGGCGGCACCATCGGCACCGAAGCGGCCGCCCATGCCGCCCCCGATGGCTATACCGTGGTGCTGGGCGTGACCGCCACGATCACCATTGCGCCGAGTTTCTATCCTGATCTGCGCTATGACCCGCAGCGCGATTTCGAACCGATTGGTCAGGCAACCGCAGCACCGGTACTTGTGCTCGTGCATGCGAGCCTGCCGGTACGCTCCATCGGTGAGCTGGTGGCACTTGCCCAATCGCGACCGCATGAACTCAATTTTGGTTCATCGGGCAATGGCACGCCATTGCATCTGGCCGGTGAACTGTTCAAGGTGACCACCGGCGTGGATATCGTTCATGTGCCCTACAAGGATATCGGCCCCGCCACCGCAGATTTTCTGGCAGGTCGGTTCCAGATTTTTTTCCAGCTCTACGCCCCGATGGAGCAACCGATTGCCAGTGGTCGCGTGCGCGCACTGGCCGTTGCCGACCGTCGTCGCCTCGCGCAGCTGCCCGATGTGCCATCCAGTGCGGATCTCGGGTTGGATGGGTTTGAAGTGGTCTCCTGGTTCGGACTGCTGGCCCCGCGCGGCACGCCCGAGAGTGCGATTCGGCGATTGAACGCGCAACTCCAGCGCGCACTCGCGCAACCGGGCGTGCGCGCCACTCTGGATAAACTTGGCCTCATTCCCCAAGGCGGCAGTTCGAAAGAATTTGCCGCCTTCATTGCTGCGCAGACGGCAAAATGGGCACAGACCGTCAAACGCTCAGGCGCACGGATAGACTGAGAACAACAAGAGAAGGATCTGGCGTGCGGACGTGTCGAGTCTGACAAGGTACGCTCGGCATCGATGCACTGCAGATTGACGTGATACGCGGATACGCAAATACGCTAAGGTCTGTAAAAACCCAATGACCAGGATGGATAGGAGCAATTCGATGGATGTAGCCATTGTCGGGGGTGGCATCGGCGGCTTGACGCTGGCGCTGTGTCTGCATGAAGCGGGCATCGCGTGCCGGGTATATGAAGCCGTGCCGGAACTCAAAGCCCTGGGCGTTGGTATCAACATTCGCCCGCATGCCATGCAAGTCCTCGGTCGATTCGGCATCCCGCAGGAAATGCTCAAGGTGGGTAATGAGCCGCATGAGTCGGTGTTCTACTCAAGCAGTGGGCAGTTGATCTACAAGCACCCACTCAGCCGTACCGCCGGCTACGACGTACCGCACATCTCCATCCACCGCGGCGATCTGCATGCCATCCTGGTGGCCAAGGTGCGCGAACGACTCGGCCCGCAGGCACTGTGTCTGGGCCATCGCCTGACCGGCTTCACCCAGGACGATACGGGTGTTGACCTGCACTTCGCTGACTCGGCCAGTGGCGCCGTGCTACCTCCAGTGCATGCATCGGTGCTGGTTGGCAGCGATGGCATCAATTCGGCCGTGCGAAAGCAGCTCTACCCCGAGGAAGGACTGCCCCGCTTTGGTGGCATCAATATGTGGCGCGGAGTGACCCGACGTGCACCCTTTCTCGATGGCAAAAGCATCTGCCGCGTGGGCGCACTGCAGACCGGTAAGATCGTGATTTATCCCATCCGGAATTTTTCCGATGGCACGCAGTTGATCAACTGGGTGGTCGAGATCGTGATGGATGTCAACACACAAAACGACTGGGCCACCCCAGGCCATCTCGCCGATTTCATCGAGCGCTTTGCGCACTGGCATTTTGACTGGCTTGATATTCCGCAGATGTTTGAACAAGCCGAGATGATCCTTGAGTATCCGATGGTCGACCGCGATCCGCTGCCACGCTGGAGTTTTGGCCGGGTGACCCTCCTGGGCGATGCCGCACACCCGATGTATCCGCGCGGTGGCAATGGCGCGGCGCAATCGATACTTGATGCCAATGTGCTGCCGGGATTTTTGCGCGAACACGCTGATCCGGTCGCTGCCCTGCAAGCCTATGACGCCGCGCGCGTACCGTTCACTACACGAGTGGTAAACGCGGCACGCAATGAACCGCCCGATACCATCATCAATCGGGTCGAGGAGATCACTGGTGGCAAACCGTTTGCCCGGATCGAAGATGTGATCGACCCGCAAGAGTTGGCCGCCATTGCGCAGCGCTATGCCAAGCTCACTGGATATGACATCGAAACGGTGAACCGTATCCAGGCTGAGCAGGTGCGCGGCGCCTCAAGGCCGGCATGATGGCGTGCACACGCGAGTTTCATCCTGCCCGCGCAGTCTGGGGCGAAGTCAGGAGTGCACTCAGGGGTGCACTCCGGGGCCCAATCAAGGGTGCACTCTTCAGCGCCCTCATCGCCGCACTGTGTCCGCTACTGACCGCTGCGCAGACGGCCCCCTATCCCAATCACGCGGTAAAAATTCTCTCGGTGTATCCAAGCGGTTCAGGCCCCGATCTGGTGGCGCGCGTGTTTGCCGACAAATTGGGGCGGCTGTGGAATCAGCAGGTCATCGTCGAGCCACGCCCCGGGGCCAATGGGTTCATCGCCATGGAAGCAGCGCGCCACGCAGCACCCGACGGATATACCTGGGTCGTGGTCGGTGACTCGCACATGACCCTCAATCCTCACTTGTTTCGCGACGTGCCCTACAACCCCGAGAATGATTTCACGCCGCTTGCCCTGCAATATCGCACTCCGTTCTTTGCGGCGGTATCGGCCTCCGGTCCTTACCCCAACGTGCAGGCCTTGCTCGATGCGATTCGTGCGCGCCCGGGCAAGATTTCGGTGGGCATTCCCTATATCGGCAGTCCGGCTCACCTGGGTGCGGTGACCCTTGAGCAGGAGCTGGGCTCAAGCATGGTGCATGTGCCCTTCAAGGAGAACGCCGCGCTCTTTGCCGCCTTGTCGAATGGCGATCTCGATTGGGTGATCGGTACCATCGCCAGTGCCGGTGCCTTCTATAAGTCCGGTCGACTCAAATTTCTCGCGGTCATCTCCAAAGACCGGCTCGCCTCCTATCCGGATATCCCGACGCTGGCCGAGGCCGGGGGTCCGCCCCGACTGCGGGTCGGCGCCTGGGTTGCCTTTGTTGGCCCGCGCGGCATACCCGCAGACACCGTCAATCAGATCAACCGCGCGGTGAATCAGGTGCTCACCGATGAGGATTTTCGCCAGCGCATGGCAGGCTTCGGATTCCTGCCCGGTGGTGCCACTCCCGACGAACTGGCCGAATTGATCCACACCGACCTCGCCCGCAACGCTGAGGCCATCCGTCGCGCCGGGATCAAGGCAGAATAGCGTCCGCAATGGCACACGCGATGCCACCAGGACAACAATGCACCATCCAGCGAGGAGACCACGCATGCACCCGAGCGACCTGACAGACAACGCGGCTACGCCGGCACAAGGAAGCGCAGCAACAAGTGTGCAGGGTGCCACGGCAGAGCCTGCACAAAGCACCCGGTCGGCCGGCGGCCGTCGTGGCTTCCTGCAGGCCACCGCCGCCGCCGGCCTGGCCCTGGCAGCACCGGCGGCGCTGTCTCAATCGCGCGCACCGATCCGGATTGGCGTGCTCAATTCGTTTACCGGTCTGTCAGCCCGCCCGGGTCTGAACAACTGGAATGGCATGCAACTGTATTTCGACAGCATCGGCAACACGATTGCCGGACGCAAAGTGGAGCTCATCCGCGAGGACGACCAGCTCAATCCCCAGATCGGACTGCAAAAGGCACGCAAATTTGTCGATAGCGATCATGTCGATTTGATCTGCGGCCCGCAGGCGAGCAATGTGGCAATGGCCCTGCTCAATTTCATCAAGCAAACCAAAACCTTTCTGGTGATCACTGGCGCAGGTGTCGACCCGATCACCTGGGAACGCATCCCCTACATGTTCCGCACCTCGCTCTCGGTATGGCAACTGTGCCATCCGATGGCCGACTGGATGTTCCGCAATGGCTACCATGAGATGGTTCTGGTCGGTGGTGATTACGTCGGCGGACGCGATGTGCTGCGCTCATTCAAGGAAGCCTTCGTCGCCAAAGGCGGCAAAGTGCTCAAGGAAATCTACCCGCCACTGGGCACCACCGACTTCAGTATTTATCTGACCGAAGTTCGCTCGATGAGCCCGCAGGCCACCTACAACTTCTTGCCTGGCAGTGACGCGGTGCGCTGGGTGCAGCAATACGCCGAGCAGGGTTTGAAGGACAAGATCCGCTGCAGCGGCTTTGCCGGCATGGTCGACCCGAGCACGTTCGAGGCACAAGGCAAAAGTGCACTCGGCGTGCTCACATCAACCCACTACACCGACACCATCGATTCGGCCGAGAATCGGCAATTCGTCGCGGACTATCAAGCGCGCTTCAAAGCCTACCCGGACAGCTATTCAGACTACGGCTATGTGGCCGCACGCGTAGTGGCCGAGGCAATCAAGGCTGTCGATGGCGACACGTCGAATAAGGACAAACTGGCCGAAGCCATGACCAAGGTCGCCTTCAATGGCCCCCGTGGCCCCTTCAGGTTCGATCCCGTTACCCACAACCCGATCCAGAATATTCACGTCGTCGAGGCGCAGGAAGTAGGCGGACGTACCGTCAACAAGATCCTGGAAACCTTTCGCGATGTGCGCGATCCCGGAGTAAAACCCGCCTGAGCGGCACACGATTCATGTCGAACCAATAACAATCAAGGAGACCTCAACCATGACCCAGCAAACTTCCGTGAGCGCAGCGATCGTAGCGGCCAGTGACAACGTCGACTCTGTCGCGACGACGGATACCTCATCGATTGACACGACCCGTGACGCCACCCAGGGATCGCGGCGCCGCTTTCTGCGACATGCCGCCGTCGCAGGAGGCGCCCTCGCCACCGGGTTAGGGGCTCCGGCCGTGCTGTCGCAAACCAAAGCACCGATTCGCATCGGCATCCTCAATTCCTTCACCGGAGTGGTAGCACCCTCGGCCGAGACCAACTGGAACGGCATGCAGCTTTATTTCGACAGCATTGGCTGGACCATTGCCGGCCGGAAAATTGAACTCATTCGGGAAGATGACCAGACCAATCCGCAAGTCGGACTGCAAAAGGCACGCAAGTTTGTCGATAGCGACCATGTCGATTTGATCTGCGGTCCGCAAGGCAGCAATGTCGCCATGGCGATGCTCAACTACATCAAGCAGACCAAGACCTTTCTGGTGGTCTCAGGTGCGGGCATCGATCCGATCACCTGGGAGCGCATTCCCTATATGTTCCGCACCTCGCTCTCGGTGTATCAACTGTGCCATCCGATGGGCGAATGGATGTACGCCAACGTCGCCAAGGAGATCGTGCTCACCGCGACCGACTATGTCGGCGGCCGCGATGTGCTGCGTTCGTTCAAGGAGGCCTATGTGGCCAAGGGCGGCAAAATCCTGAAAGAGATCTACCCGCCCATGGCCTCGGCGGACTACAGCGTGTACCTGACCGAGATTCGCGCCATCAATCCCAGCGCGGTCTATGCCTTCTTCCCCGGCACCGATTCCGTGCGCTTCATTCAACAGTTTGCCGAACAGGGACTGAAAGCAAAAACCCGCATCGGCGGATTCGCCGGTCTGGCTGATCCAAGCACCTTCGAGGCGCAAGGCAAGAGCGCGCTGGGTGTACTCAGCTCGACCCACTACACCGATACGCTGGACAATCCCGAGAACAAGAAGTTCGTCGCCGATTACCTTGCGCGGTACAAGAGCTATCCGGACAGCTACTCAGACTACGGGTTTGTTGCCGCTCGGGTCATTGCCGAGGCGATCAAGGCCACTGACGGTGACACCAGCAACAAGGACCGCTTGTCAGAAGCCATGGCCAAGGTGTCGTTCAACGCACCGCGCGGTCCGTTCCGGTTTGACCCGGTAACCCACAACCCGATCCAGGATATCCATGTGGTCGAAGCGCAGGATGTCGGCGGGCGTACCGCCAACAAAGTGCTGGCTACGATCCACGAGGTGCGCGATCCGGGCGTGAAACCGGCTGCCTGAGCGGGCGTGCTCAAACCGCGAGGTAGCGGCGCTTCACGTCTTCATTGCGCTCGAGATCCTGTGAGGTGCCACTGAACAGGATCTCGCCTTTGTTCATCACATGGTGACGATCGGCGAGCGCGAGCGCGGTATGCAGGTTCTGCTCGACCAGCAGGATCGCAAGCCCTTCATTCTTGAGGCCACGCAACACGGTGACGATCTCGTTCACGATCATCGGCGCGAGGCCCTCCGAGGGCTCATCGAGCACCAGCAAATCCGGGTTGAGCATCAGCGCACGCGCGATCGAGAGCATTTGCTGCTCACCGCCTGAGAGCTGAAATCCCAGATTGCGCTCGCGCTCATGCAGTCGCGGAAACACCTTGTACACACGCTCCAGCGTCCACGGTGCGCGCGGTGCACTCGCCCCCTTCACGGCTTGCCCCGCCGCTTGCAGCGCACTACCCGGTTGCCGTGAAAACACGGTCAGGTTTTCGCGCACGGTGAGGCTGGGGAATATGCCGCGCTCCTGCGGCACAAAGCCGACGCCGCGTCGCGCGACCTGATAGGGCGCCAAACCGGCAATCGCTTGCCCCTGATAGCGCACCGTACCCGATCGCGGCGTGATGTACCCCATCACAGTCAGGATCGTCGTGGTCTTGCCAGCGCCATTGCGGCCGAGCAGGCACACCACTTCACCTTCCTGCACGGTGAATGACACGCCTTGCAGAATGTGACTGTCGCCGTAATAGCTATGGACTGCGTCGAGTTCCAGCATGTCAGTGCCTCGCGCCCAGATAGATTTCGCGCACCCGCTCGTTGTCCTGGATCTCCTGCGGCGTGCCGGTGGCCAGCACCTCGCCGTAATAGAGCACGGTGATGCGGTCGGCCAGTGAGAACACGACATGCATGTCATGCTCAATCATCACCACGGTGAGCTCACGCGGCAGGCTGCGTACCAGTTCGATCATCCCGGCAGTCTCAGCCGGTGACATACCCGAGGTAGGTTCATCCAGGAGCAGCACCTTCGGGTCACCGGCCAGGGCCAACCCCACTTCCAACTGCCGTTGCTCACCGTAGGAGAGTTCGCGCACCGCGCGACTGCCATTGGCATCGAGCTTTACCTGCGCCAGTATCGATTCGGCACGGGACATGATCGCCGTAAGAGACCGTGCCGGACGGAAGCATTGAAGCCCGTTTCCACGCCGCGCCTGCACCGCAAGGCGCAAGTTCTCGATCACACTCAAATTGAAGAAGAGATTGTTCTTCTGGAAGGTCCGGGCAATGCCTGAGCGCAACACCTGCTCCGGTGCCTGGCCAATGATATTCACGCCATCGAGCAGGATGCGCCCCGAGCCTGGCCGCAACTGACCACCGATCTGATTGATGAGGCTGGTCTTGCCGGCGCCATTCGGACCGATGATCACATGGCGCTCACCGGCACCGATGCTCAGATTGACATGCTGGGTGACCACCAGGCTGCCAAATGAACGATACAGGTCTTCGATCTGCAATGTACTCATCGCGCCGCCCCATCAACTGTCATGGAGGCCCCTGGCGCAGCGCCAGTCGGCGCCTTGTCACCACTGGCTATGCCCTCAGCAGGCGTGGTACCTGGCCGTGGCGGAGAATCGGGTTTGCGGCCCGCGATGCGGCTACTCAGAATGCCCCACACACCTCCGGGGAAAAACATGACGCACGCAATGAAAATGATT
The DNA here is from genome assembly GCA_903921325.1 of uncultured Pseudomonadota bacterium. Lineage (GTDB taxonomy): Bacteria > Pseudomonadota > Gammaproteobacteria > Burkholderiales > SG8-39 > CAIXPL01. The sequence goes on along the minus strand of CAIXPL010000030.1, from coordinate 130,814 downwards.
CCGATGATCATCATCCAGTGATCATTGTAGGAACTCACCAGATTTTTCATGAGCAGAAAAATTGCCGACCCGAGTACTGGTCCGAGCAAGGTGCCCGCGCCACCCAGCATCACCATGATGAGAATGTCACCCGAGGCCGACCAATGCAGAACTTCCGGTGAAACAAATCCGTTGAATAGCGCGTAGAGGCCACCGGCCAGGCCGGCCAGTGCGCCCCCGATCGTAAAGGACAGCAATTTGTAGAGGCCGGTGCTATAGCCGATGGCGCGCATGCGCGATTCATTCTCACGAATGCCGATGAAGGCGTGCCCCAGCGGCGATGCGATCAACCGGCGCAGACCGACATAACACAGCAGGCAAAAGCCGAAGGTCACGTAGTACATCACGATCGGCTCGGATAGGGACCAGCCGAAAATATTCGGCCGATCCGGTATACCGATGCCATCAGAGCCCCCGGTGACATCACGCCATTTGAAGGCGATCGAATAGAGCAGTTGTGAAAACGCGAGTGTCAGCATCAGAAAGGTAATGCCGCTGGTACGTACACAAAAAAAGCCAATCAGCGCCGCCGCCAGAGCCGTCAAGGGGACCGCAATGAGCACCCCTGTCCATCCGTTCAACCCGAACAGCGCCCCCAACACAATCACCGTGTAGGCCCCGAGGCCAAAGAATCCGGCATGGCCAAAACTGGGAAGCCCGGTGTAGCCAAGCAACAGATCAAGACTCATCGCAAAAATCGCGAACACGAAGATCTCGCTCACCAGCGTGCGCTGGTAGTCAGGCACGAGCAGCGGATAACAGGCAAGCGCCAACAACACCAGCGCTGCAATCACTTTGACCCGCAGCGTTGCGCTGAGCGCTGCGCGGGCTGCCACCACCATGCCAGCCGGTGCGACACCCCCCTTGATACCAAACAGGCCCTGCGGGCGCACCAGCAAAAACACCGCCATCAATAAATAAATGAGAAAGAGCGATAAGGCCGGCACATAGGCTTTGCCGAATGCATCGGCAATGCCCACCAGAAGGGTGCCGACAAAGGCCCCGCGCAGGCTTCCCATCCCGCCGATCACGATGACGATGAACGAGGGGATCAGGATGTCGCCATCCATGCCTGGGTAAAGACCCAGCACAGGGGCCGCCACCACGCCACCAATTGCGGCCAATGCCACGCCTGCACCAAACACCCCGGAGAAGAGCGCCGGAATATTGGCGCCCAGGCCCGCGGCCATCTGGCTGTCGTCGACACCCGCGCGCACCATGGCCCCGAGGCGACTCTTTTCCATCACGGCCCAGAGAATGAGTGCGAGCAGCGCACCGAAGGCAAGCAAAAACAAGCGGTAGGTCGAGAACATGCCGCCGACGAGCGCAATACTGCCTTCGAGCGACACCGGAGGAGCGAGCTTGCGAATATCGGAGCCCCAGATCGAGCGCACTGCATCGAAGAAGACAAAGGTGAAGCCGAAGGTCAGCAAGACCTGGTCAAGATGCCCTCGTCGATAGAGTCGTCGCATGAAAAAGCGTTCGACCACCAGTCCTACAAGAACGGTGAGGCAGGGCGAGATCAGCAACGCCAGCCAGTAATTGCCGGTTTCGCGCACCACGGCAAACGCCAGGTAGGCCCCAAGCATGAAAAATGAGCCGTGTGCAAGGCTCACCACATTCATCAGACCGAAGATGAGCGACAGGCCGGCTGCTGTGAGAAACAGCAGCATCCCGTAGACCAACCCATTCATCAACTGGGCGAGATAGATATCCATGGAGTTTTGCAGCGTGTCTTGAGTCGGTCAGTACGTGGCTCAGTGCGGATTGGGTCAGTCCGTGGCTCAGTCCGGATCGACCAGCCGGGAGAATCCCCACACCTTGTTGGGCGTTGCGCCAGAGAGTTCGCGACCGCAATCCTGCAATACAGCGACCGATGAAGTCAGATGCTGGGTTGCGCCGTGCATATCGCGGAAACAGCGCTGCAAGGCGCCCGCACGCAGCGCATTGCCACCCCCTGCATAGAACACCGTGTTGGAGATCTCCGCGGTCGTCCAGGTCACATGATTCAAGGCAAGGCGCAGCATGGTCCATTGCCGCTTACCCAGACGCTCGCCGCGTTCCAGGGTAGCTTCGATATCGGCCCACGTTTCGTAGGCCAGTGCGCGGGCAGCCCGCAACTTCGCTTCGGCTGAACCGTACTTTTCCAGGAAGCTCTCGCTATCGCCCAGGCGCCCCAGTCGATTGACTTTGGATTGTGCGATGGTGGCAATCTCATCGAGCAGGCGTCGCCCCAACCCGAGGGTAAAGCCGGTGTGCCCCAGACTGCTCAGGCCGCGAATGCCCAGATAGAACAGCGTGCCGCCCTGGCGTGGCGTGGTGCAATCGGTGATATGGGTGGCCCCTTCGGGCACGAAAATGCCCTCGCCCTTGTAATCGATGCTGCCGGTGGCGCGCAGCCCCATCACGTCCCAGTTATCGATGAATTCGAACTGTGAACAGGGCGCCACAAAAATCCGCGTCTGCTGCACGCCCTTGGCGTCCAACCGTGGTTTGCCATCGGCCTCGAACACCAAAGCACCGCTGTGGGTGTAGTCGGCATGTTTCACACCGGACCCATAGGTCCAATAGCCGCTCAGCAGGTATCCACCCTCGGTGGCCACCGCTTTGCCCATCGGCCCGCCCTGCCCAGCGATCACCGGAAAGCGCGTGCCGCCAAAATAGCGATCGGAAATCTCCGGTTCGAGATACGCAGCCCCTGTCCCGGTCGAAAGCGCGGCCGCCATCAACACCCAACCGGTTGAGCCATCGGCATAGGAGACGTCTTCGATCAACCGCAGACTGTCAGTGGGCGGCAATTCCAAGCCGCCCTGCGCGCGCGGAATCCACATACCGAAATTGCCCCCGGCATGGAGCGCATCGACCAGTTCAGGTGCCAATGCCCCGAGTCTCTCGTTGGCCTCTGCGACCTTATGAGCGAGCGTCGCCAGATCGCCTGCCCGACGGCATAAATCATCGGGACAATAAGCAAATCCGTCGCGCCGGATGCGCCCTGCGCGTAGCGGTTCAGCGATGGCAGACATCTGGCCCATCAAGGTCTCCCCACACATTCGTTCATTGGGTGAAGCGTAGCATGAGCGACCGGGGGGGCGCGCTTCGTGCGCACGCTCAGGCTAGAATCTGCACTCTATCGGCCGGGATTGGCGAGTTCGATCAGCGAGATTCAATCAGATGCGCCCTTTCCTGTTTCACGAAGTGTTCGACATCAATGACCGGTTGAATCTGCGTCGTGAAATGGCAGGTGACGCCCAGATTGTGGTGGCCGATGATGTGCTGCGTCACCCGACGCTGGCGCGCGACATTGCCGCCACATCGCCAGCGACCAACTGGAAACATGTGCCCGGCGGACGCAATTTCCTCGACTATCACGATTGCCGCCTGCGCTATCCGGTGGCACCGCCGAATCGCCTCATCGGCGTGGCCTGTGACATCATCGAACAGGCTTGGTCGATCCGGGTGCAGCCGTTTGCCCCCAGCGTTGATGTCAACTGGTTTACCCAGATCACCACGCGCAGTGCCGATTACGCGCATCCGCACCATGACCTGTTTCAGGCCCATGCCACCCACTCGTTCACTTGCCTGGTGTATCTGAACAATGCTGCCGAGAGTTCAGGCGGCACGGCATTCTTTCGCTACCGCCCCTCGGGGTCGCCGGTGCGCGACCCGATCTACGATCGCGATGTCGAGAGCGGCTCGCGCATTGTCGAGAATGGATTCAGTTACTGGCCCGATCGTCCTGAGGAATTCTGGGAAAAAACCGGACATCTCGACATGGCCCCTGGCCGCATGATGATTTTTCCGTCGCAGTTCTACCATGCTGCCTGGCATCCGGAAGATGCCTTTTTCGATAGCCCGCGCATGACGCTGGTGTTCTGGGTGGGGATCTGATTCTTTGCGATGCTTTGGCAGTCTGGGCATAACGCTCGTGTTCCGAGTGGGCGTCTAGTCCTCGGCCAGCTGCTCCATCAGGGTGCGGCTGGTATAGGTGCGCCGGAAGCGTCCGCGACGCTGTAATTCCGGCACGAGCAGATCGACCACATTGATGAGATCGTGTGGCGTCGAATACGGGTGGGAGATCATGAATCCGCCGCGCTCGCCTGCCGCCTCGAAATGCTCCTCCAGATAATCCGCAAGTTCGCTCGGCGTGCCGGCGATGGTCCGGTCATAGGCTGTCGCCACCTTGAGTCCTTCGCGGAAAAACTCGTCCCGATCGATCATGCCCCCCGGCCCAAGAGTGTCTGCAAACTGCGACACCAGGCTGACCGGGGATGCCTGTGAAGCAACGATCTCCTGCGCCAGTTCGTGCGGCGAGAAACGTTCGGGCAAGCGCGAAAAATCGTAACCGATGCTATGCGACAGATAGGCGCCCACACCTTCACTGGGAATCATGTCGAGCAGGCTCTCACGCGCGGCCAGTGCCTCGTTGCGCGACTGCGACACAATGAGCGCTGCGTTGAACAAAATACCCACCGTGGCCGGATCACGACCCTTGGCGACGAGCGCCTTGTCCAGGGCCAGCCGGTGGCGGCGCTTGTGTTCAAGACTCAAGCCCGAGGCAAACACATGATCGGCAAAGTGCGCCGAGGCCTCGATGCCCCTGAGCGAACCGCCCGCTTGAATGAGCACCGGACGGGTCTGCGGTGATGGCACCGTGTTGAGCGGTCCGCGCACCTTGAAAAACGGGCCGGCGTGGTTGATCGGGTGAACCTTGCTAGGATCGGCCACCTCGCCTGAGTCGCGATCCCAGATAAAGGCATCCGGTGCGACGCTCGCCCACAGCTTCTTGCATACGTCGACGAACTCTTCCATGCGCTCATAGCGCAGGTCATGTTCCATCAACTCATCGAACCCGTAATTCGCCGCATCGGATCGTCGGGTAGATGTAATCACATTGAAGGCAATACGGCCCGCCGTGATGTGATCGAGCGAATTGAGCAACCTCGCCACATAAAACGGATGCATGAAGGTCGAGGCATAGGTGAGCCCGAAACCCAGATGCCGGGTAGCGCGCGCCATCAGGGCGATATAGGGGCTCATATCCTGACGTGGCCACTGAATACCCCAGCGCACGGCGGCATCCTCGGAGTCTTGCCAGGTCGACGGGATGCCGGTGCCATCACCAAAGAACATCATGTCGAGGCAGCCACGCTCGGCGATGCGCGCGAGTTCTTCGAACATCGTGGCATCGGGAAAGGTCCGATGCACCCACGACCCGGGCACGCGCCAGCGGCCATCGAGGTGGGTGAACGACATGTCACACGCAAGGTGAATGCGTCGCTTCGAGCTCATCGTTGTTTGCTCCGTCTTCCTGGGTGATTATGCCGTCTGCCTGCCAAGTTCATCGGGGGGACGGATGTCGAGTGCGGCGCAGTGAGCTCGCGATCTCGTACGTCTGCTCCACGCGAAGCCAACCGCCCTTGAGCCCGATGATCATTCAGGATCAATCTTCATATTGGCAATGATGCCAGCCCAGCGCAGTTCGTCGATGGTCATGCGCTCGGCGAATTCCTCGGGTGTGCCACCGACCGGCTCGGCGCCGTCCCCGGCAATGCGATCGCGCATCTCCGGTGCGCGCACAATCTCGCTCACCGCACGCGCGATGATGCGAACGATGGCGGCCGGTGTACCAGCCGGTGCCAAAATGCCATTCCAGCCCAGCGTGGCAAATCCGTTCAGTCCGGATTCGGCAATGGTCGGCGTATCGGGTAGTGAAGCAATGCGCTGAGGCCCCGTGGTCGCAAGCAGGCGTAATCGGCCGCTTTTGACATGTGGCACCACCGCCAGCGGATTGGAGAACATGGCGAGCACCTGCCCACCCACCGTGTCATTGACCGCCGGTCCAGTCCCCTTATAGGGGACATGGGTCATTTGAATATCGGCCATGGCCTTGAACATCTCCCCCGAGAGGTGTCCCACACCGCCAGTGCCCGCCGAGGTGTACAGAAACGACCGACCACTCACTCTTACATGGCTGATGAATTCGGCCACGCTATGCACCGGTAAAGAAGGATGCACGACAAGCAGGTAGGACTGTGCCGAGACCTGGCTGATCGGCGCGAAATCAGCGACCGGCTCATACAGGTGCCGATGGTAGACCCGCGGTGCGGTGATGTGTTCGGTTGCCACAATGATCAGCGTGTAGCCATCGGGCGCTGCCTTTGACACCTGCTGCGCGCCCACCATGCCACTCGCCCCGGGGCGGTTGTCGACCACGACACCCTGCCCCCACCCCGTTCGGTCAGACGCTGGGCAAGCATGCGCGCGAGTATGTCCAACCCGCCGCCGGGCGCGTAGGGCACCACCAGACGCACCGGGCGGCGCGGATAGCCTGCGGCCGGGCCGTCAGTCGCGTCCTGTGCCAATACATCCTGCACAGCGAGCAAGGCGCACAGGATGATGCACACGAAAGCCAGTGCCATGGTCCGGCACACGTGAGCCACCCAGTGCAACGCAGCCGCAATCGGCCGCATCGCTGCACGCGCAAAGGTCATGGATTTGCATTGGACTTCTCGTTGCCCCATCGCAATGACACCGCCTCAGTATTTACTCAGCATTCATTGTCGGCTTGTGTATCATAATTGAGACACTAGCCTGAAGCACCGGAAACACGCTAAACAGTTGCGCCCTCCCCGCAAAACTCACACTGCTTGTCCTGATCCCGCCTGAATTCGTGCCTCGCACCGGAGTCTGAATGAACGCACCTCAAGATGCAGCAAAGCTGTTGGTCCACTATCGCGGTTTGCGCCAATGGATCGAGAAAGTCGAAGGCATGGGTGAACTGTTGAAAGTCGATGGCGCCAGTTGGGATGCTGAAATGGGTGCCATCACCCATATGCTGACTGAGAAAAGCGGTGGCACCGCGCCCGCCATCCTTTTTGACAATGTGCCGGGCTACCCCAGCGGCTTTCGTACGCTCTACGGTGAACTCTCTTCGATCAAGCGCATTGCGCTCACCCTCGGCCTGCCCCTGGAGCATGGGCGCAAAGTCGATGTGGTCAAGCAGTACCACGATCGCATGCGCAATCTGAAGCCCATTGCCCCGCGCTGGGTCAATGACGGTCCGATCCTGCAAAATGTGCTCGAAGGCGATGCGGTCGATGTGCTCAAGTTTCCCGTTCCACGGCACCACGAAGCCGACAAGGCCCGCTTCATCGGCACTGCCGACTGCGTGATGACACAAGACCCCGACGCCGGCTGGTTCAACCTGGGTGCCTATCGCAGCCAGGTCTATGATGCACGCCGCATCGGTTGCCAGATCACTGAAGGCAAGCATGGCCGCGTGCATCGCGACAAGTATTTCGAGCGCGGCCAGTCCATGAAAGTGGTGATCCTGGTCGGTCAGGACCCGCTGCTGTTCCTGCTCTCCGGCAGCCCGCTGCCCGAGGGCAGCGAACTCGATATTGCCGGTGGCATGCGCGGTGAGCCGCTCGATGTCGTACGCGGGCCCTACACCGGGTTTCCGATTCCGGCCGATTGCGAAATCGCCATCGAAGGCGAATGCGTACCGGGTGAGGTCCTGCCCGAAGGCCCGTTTGGGGAATGGATGGGCTACTACTCCGATGACTCGGTGCCGCGCCCCTATGTCAATGTAAAGACGATTCTGTATCGCAACAACCCGATTCTGTGCTGCGCCCCGCAGCACAAGCCGGTCGATGAAACAGGACTGCTCAAGGGCATTGCCGGTGCAGCTGAAATCTGGCGTTCGCTGGAAGCCTGTGGCGTACCCGATGTGTTGGGGGTGTGGAATCACGAGGGCGCGCCGGCCACGCGCTTCACCGTGGTGCAGATTCGCCAGCGCTACCCCGGTCATGCGCGCCAGGCGCTGCATATTGCTGCCGCATGCCAGGGCGGCGCCTACAACGGTAAATGGACCGTGGTGGTCGATGACGATATCGACGCTGGGGACATTGATCAGGTGCTGTGGGCGATGGGCACCCGATTCGACCCGATCAGCGGCATCGACACGATCCAGAAGGCATGGTCATCAAAACGCGATCCGATGTACCTGCCGGGTAATTTCAATAATCGCGTGCTGATCGATGCCTGCATGCCCTACAACATGAAGCTGGCGGGCACCTTCCCGAAGGTGGTCGATGTCAGTAGCAATCTGCGCAGTGCGCTGCGCGTCAAGTTCCCGCAGGTTTTTGCTGGCCGTTAGGCACGTTCGGGACGCAGCGCGCTGACATCGCGAGTGTCCCGGCCGCCATTGACCGGGTCTCATCTCACGCGATGCGCGTAGATTGTCCGCCCACTGCCAGCGACGGTTAGACTCACCACCCTGCCTCCACCGCATGACGGAATCCCCCAATGACCATTGCATCTGAACGCCAACGGCGCATTCTCACCACCCACACCGGCAGCTTGCCGCGCCCCGATGCGCTCTCCGAGCTTTTGCTGTGCAAACTGCTCGGCGAATCCTTTTCGCCGGCTGACCTCTCGCGCCAGACCGACGCTGCGGTCAACGCGATTGTGGCCAGGCAGATCGAGTGCGGCGTGGATGTCATCAATGACGGTGAGCAGTCCAAGGCGAGCTTTCAGATCTACGCGACCGAGCGTCTGGGGGGGATTGAGCCGATCGAGCCCGATGCGGGCTACTTTCGTACCCGCGAGAACATGGCCTTCCCGACCTTCTATCGCGATGGCGCGCACTCCGGATCGCAGCGCCAGCGCTGGGCGTGCACCGGTCCGATCCAGTACACCGGCACCGCGATCCTGGACGAGGACTTGGCCCGACTGAAGGCAGCGCTTGAAGGTCGCTCACCGGTCGACGTGTTCGTGCCCTCGGTGTCGCCCTCCAGTTGCGCCGGGCTGATGAAGAATCATTTCTACGCCAACGACGATGACCATGTGGCGGCTGTGGCCGAAGCCTTGCGCGTTGAATATGAGGCGATCGTGGCCGCGGGCTTCATGTTGCAGATCGATGACCCGCGGCTGGCCATGCATTACATGCTCTCACCGGAGGAGAGCATCGAGGACGCGCGCCGGTGGGCTGCCAGTCGCATCGAGATCCTCAACCATGCCCTGCGCAATATCCCGCCAGAGCGGGTGCGCCATCACACCTGTTACGGCATCAATATGGGGCCGCGCACCAGTGATATGGAAATGAAGTACCTGGTGGACCTGATCCTCACCATTCGCGCCGGGTTCTATTCCTTCGAAGCAGCCAATCCGCGCCATGAGCATGAATGGCGTCTATGGCAATCGGTCAAACTGCCCGCGGGCAAAATGCTGTTGCCCGGTGTCATCACCCATGCCTCGGCCATCGTCGAGCATCCGGAACTGGTCGCCGAGCGGCTGATCCGTTTCGCCAGTGTGGTGGGCCGTGATCAGGTCATGGCAAGCAGCGATTGCGGTTTCGCGTCCACCCTGGCGCGTGGCGTGCGCCCCGAGATCGAACCGGAAATTGTCTGGGCCAAATTTGCCAGTCTCGCCGAGGGGGCACGTCTGGCCACTGCGGCGCTTTGGCCCTGAGATCGAGCGTGATCGCCTGAACGGGCGAGCGACATTGTCGCTTGCAGGTCGATGTCGTCACACTTAAGCGAGCAGTGGGCGCTGTACGCGAGGCGTGCGCACCCGTTACTCAGCGCTAGTGGATCGTATATCCGCCATCGACCACCATGGCAGTGCCGTGCACATACGAGGCGGCATCTGACACCAGAAACGCCGCGGCATTGGCGATTTCACGGCATTCAGCCAGCCGGGCCAGTGGAATATCACGTTTGATCGCACTGCCATCGACGGCGGCGTTCTCGATGTAGGACCGCACTCGCGGCGACAAGGTCGCCCCAGGACAAAGGCCATTGACCCGCACACCGCGAGTACCGTAGTCCAGTGCCAGTTGCCGCGAGATCGACAGCACCGCGCCCTTGGTCGCGCAATAGACCGGCATGGACGGAAACCCGACCACACCGAAGGTCGAGGCGACATTGACGATGGCGCCACCACCGGGCGCCTTCTCAAGCATGGGAATGAACGCGCGGCACATATAGAAAATGCTGTTCAAGTTCACCGCAATGATTTCATTCCACTTGTCAGTCGACAGCTCGGTAATCGGTTTGACGAAATTATTGCCCGCGTTATTGATGAGCGCCTTGATCGGCTCCTCGCTCGCCGCCAGACGCTCTTGCAAGGCGATCACTTGCGCTTCGACCGACACATCGACGGTATGAATTTCATAAGGCGCTTTGAGTGCGTCGAGCAAGGCCCCGGTCTGTTGCAGTTTCGCCTCGGTCTTTCCCACCAGCACCAGCTTGGCGCCCATTTCTGCAAGGACTTCGCAACACGCCTGGCCGATGCCTGATCCGGCACCAGTGACGATGACGCGTGCGCCGTTGAACTTCAGTGCTGAGAGCATTGTTTTCTCCAAAATTCGAAAAAATTTTGTGTCACCACCTCGATACCGCCCGACTCAACGGCCGCACCGGCCATGCGAGTCAAGCCGCCAGCGCCCGCACGCTATCCTCGAAGCCCATGTATTCCCGATCGGTGAGGGCCTGCAGCGCCGGGGCTACCTCGGTCGAGAACAGCCGAATATTGCGCTCGGTCAAGTCGCGCGGCAGGGTGCCAAACTGCAGCAGCGCGAGAAAGCTCTGGAACCCGAGCAGATGGTGAGCCTCGCTGATCTTGCCCCGTACGGTCTCGGGGCTGCCGCAGATGATCACGCCGTGCTCGATCAGGCTATCAACGGTCTGGCTGCCCATGATCTGCTTTTTATGCGTTGCCATGCGCAAGGCCGAATCAAATGACAGATATCCGGGCGGAAACATCATCTCGAAAGTGAGATTAAGAAATTTGTTGAACAGCGATTCGATATGGGGCTGGGCCAGATCGCGCGCCTCGCGATCGGTGTTGGCGACAAACACCGGCGCGGCCCACCCGATCTGCTCGGAGCGTGCCTCATAGCCATACTTGGTTTGTGCCACTTCGCGATAGCCATTCAGGAACTTCGCCACTGACTTGACCGGGCTGTAGTTTTGCAGATAGACGTACTTGCGCTCCGGATGGGCAGCCCATTCGATCGTCTCCGAACTACCCGTCGAGGGACACCAGATCGGTGGGTGCGGCTTCTGGAAGGGGCGCGGCCAGGGATTGACATATTCGAGGTTGAAATACTTGCCATGAAAGGAAAACGGGCCGGGCCGCGTCCAGGCCTGGATCACCAGGTCATGGGCCTCATGGAAGCGATCATGCGATAGCGCCGGGTTGGCACCCATCGAGTGGTACTCAGCGCCGATTCCTCGCACCATGCCGGTGATCAAGCGACCACCCGTGATGCTGTCGATCATGGCGTGCTCTTCGGCCAGTGTGAGCGGATGCTCGCGCAGTCCGAAGGCATTGCCCAGGATGGCAATTTTCGCTTTCTTGACGCGCCGTGACAGCGCCGAGGCAGTCACCACCGGCGAGGGCATCATTCCATAGGCGGTCTGGTGATGCTCATTGACCGCCACGCCATCCAGACCCAGTTCGGCCGCGAGTTCGAGCTCGTCCAGAAAACGGTTGTAGAGCTCGTGGCCTTTGACCGGGTCATATTCCGAATTGGGCATCACCACCCAGGGCGAGCGCCACTTGGTCTGGTACTCCAGATCCATGTACAGATACGGCATGAGGTGAAACATGAAGACTTTCATGCGACTTGACTCCGGATGAAGGTGGTCAGTTCACTGGCGAACCGATCAGGATGCTCATAGGGCAGATTGTGACCACACGCGGGCACAGTCACCAGGCGTGCACCGCCAATGCACCTGGCTAATTGATGCGCATAGGCAAGCGGCAGCACTTGATCCGATTCGCCCCACAGAATCAGTGTGGGAAGACTGATGCGGTGCAACCATTTTTCCAGCGATGGATTGAACAGTCGCGGGCTCCAGCACAGCCGTGCCGTGCTCACCCGATTACGGTAGATTACTCGTGGATCAACTCTGCCTGCCGCGGCGGCCTGACGTGCGCGTGCCGCCTGTGCGTCGTGATTGAGCAGGCTCACCGATTCCTCAGGCGTGCAGATGAACAGGTCACCCTTGTCCACGCCCTGAACATGAATGCCGGCGGCATTCACGAGGCTGAGCGAGGCAAGGCGGCCGCTGTTGCGAACCGCAATCTCCAGGGCAAGCCAGCCGCCCATCGAATGTCCAACCAGATGCACTCTCTCTAATTTGAGGGTATCGAGCAGATCCAGGTAGAACATCGCCAGATCGCTCATCGTCTCGACCAGATCGGAATCGCCCGATTGACCGTAGCCCGGGTGGTCTGGCGCGATCACGTCGTGCGCCTGGGCCAGTGACTCAAGGCCCGTACCAAGCTCACTCATGCCCTCGGTTCCATGGAGGTACAGCACCGGCACACCCGCGCCCTTTCGGTGCACATGGACCTCGCACCGGCCTACCATGATTCTCTGACCGGTCTGGATAGCACTACTCACGATCGCATCTCCATTGTCTTTTTTTGTCGCTTTGCTGTTTCGATCCATAGCTATCTATGCAATGTATGACCGCCTGAGCGGACCTGTCAACCGTTCGCTTCAAACCCGCTTGGCTCAAACCCGCTCGGGTCCGGTCCCATTGCCGCCGGAGTCCCAACACCTGATCGGGTTGGTTCAATTGCATCGCGCATCAGCAATCCGATGTGAAACGCGCGGCCAACGTAGATCGGCGATGAAAAAGGGCAGTCCGCGTGTCGATCCACCTGCCAGGCGATTTGTAAATCGCAGCCGGGTCGCATACTCTAGCGATGGTCTGATCGAGGTTGATCGCACCCGTCTGCTCTGATCGTGCGCAATGCCCCGACACTGCCTTTGTGCATAGTGTTGCCAAACTGTTCGACGTTCCAATAGGAGACCGCTGCCATGAGTAAGCTGCGTCATATCGCACTGTCTGTTGAAGATCCCTGGGCCACCGCTGCGTTCTACATGGACGCCTTTGACATGAAGAAAGTGGGCGAAGTCGACGCCTCATTCGTGCTCGGTGTCTATCTGAGCGATGGCGTGGTGAACATGGCCATCCTGCGCTACAAGACCGATGAGCTGGCCGGCCCGCGCGGCAAGGACTGGTTTGGCATTCATCACATGGGCTTCTGGGTCGATGACATCGCCACTGCCCAGGCCAAGGTGACCGAATTCGGCGCCAAATACTTCTCTGGCGAGCCGAAAGAAGAGAACAATTTCTACGAAGTGAAATACACCGACCCGGATGGCATCATTTTTGACATCACAGCCAATGGTTGGGCAGGTGCTGCAAAAGATGGCATTGACTCGAGCGCAGCGAAGAAGCTCGACCGGCCGGATCTGAAAGCCGACCGCTCGGCACTCAAGCTGGAAAAAGTCGCCTAAAGGATAGGACCCCGCTGCATACAGCACTCGGGGTGCATACAGCACTCGGGGTGCATGCAGCACCTGGGGTGCATACGGCACCTGGGTCCGTACGGCACTCTGGGTGCATACGTCACCTGGGTCCATACAGCACTCGGGGTGCCTGCAGCCCCGGAGTGCCCTACGGCGCGCGAGCGCGGAGCGGCTTTTCAAATGCCCGCTGCGATTCGGATGCGCAAAGCATTGCAGAGGCCCCCGGCGCTCCGGTCAGACAGGCAGCGCCTGAGCCCTGCGCTGCAGCCTACGGTGACTTGTGGGTTTCCTTCCAGGCATCCTTGACCGCAGTGCCTATCGTTTCCAGCTCGACATTGCTTACCCGACCATCTACCCGACGGATTTCCCGCAGGTAGATGTTGTGCACGATGTCGCGGGTAGCCGGATCAATGGAAATCGGCCCGCGTGGGCTTTGATCGCCGCGGTAATTGCGCACAATCTCCATTGTTCGATCCGCATCGATCACACCCTTTTGCTCCCGGATGGCGGCATAGATCGCATCCATCGTGTCCCACGCCTGCTCAGCGACAAACTCAGGGTAGAAGTGCTCGCCGTATTCCCGCTTGTAGGCCTCCACAAAGGCCCGGTTGGCTGGGCGATTGCCACTGGCGGTGTAATGCAGCGAACTCACCACGCCGAGCGCCTCAGGCGTGAGCTCCTCCTCGGTGGTGATGTCATTGGAAGTGATCAGGCGGATACCCTCTTTGGGTAAACCCAGATCGGCATAGGCTTTCAGCACGCCACTGGCAAGGCGCCCGGATGGCACAAAGAAGTAAAGCACATCGGGTTTTACGTCTTTCACTTTCTGCATGAAGGGCGCGAAATCCGGATTCACCAGCGGCATGCGCACCTTGCCCACGATCTGCCCGCCGCCTGAAACAAAACCACGCTCGAACGCTTCTTCACTGTCATAACCGGCAGAAAAATCGCTCACCGCGATATAAGCGCGCCGATACTTCTTCGCCGCCCACTCACCCAGCGGCTGGGTCACCTGCCACATGGTGTAGGAGACGCGCGCGATATAAGGCGAGCGGGTGGTAATGACCGAGGCACCGGCATTCATGATCATGAAGGGCACCTTGGCCTCGGTCACCACCGGGGCCATCGCCATTGCATTGGGAGTCCAGACGACACCGGTCAAAAACTGCACCTTGTCGCGAACAATCAACTCCTGGGCCAGCGCGCGGGCACGATCGGCGTTCGGGCCACCGTCATCGCGCGTGATCAACTCGACCTTCACGCCGGGCGGAAGGCTGGCCTGGTGAAGTTTCATGTACAGGTTGACACCTCGATTCATCCTTTCGCCGAAGGCGGCGTCGGGACCCGAGTAGGTACTGATCATGCCGATCTTCACAGTCTGGGCAGATGCATTCACAGCACATCCGAGTGCAAGCGTCAGACTGAGCGCGACGGCGAGACCGGGCAATCTGCCGCGGGGCCGGTCAAGCCGTCGGATGGATTCACCCTGACCACCCGCGCTGATCGGGTTGTTCGCCACACTCACTTTATTCACGGCGCTGCTCCTTCATTTGATACAAACGCAAGGACCGCAATGAAGGTCGTTGCCTTTGTGGCTATTCAATTCATAGTCGTGCAAAACGCATTCTCTGTGTCACGGCTCACTGAGTAGGCGTCGTTCAGATCAGAAACGACATGGGCGGCTCATTCACATACTCGCGCGCCACCTGCTCGGCGTATGCGAGCAGAGTTTCCCGATTCGTCGGATCACCGGGCAATACCGTGATGGGCACCACACGGTCACTGGCGACCGTAGGGGGCACCTCAGACTGTGTCAGGTAAAACCCCTGCGGATCACGGCCTTGTGCAACCGCTTCGATGCCGCGGCGCACATAGCGGCGAAACAGGGTGACACCACGGTCATTGCTCCCCAGGTGCTCGGTCTGGTGCACATTGATGCTGCCCTGGCTTACCTGAGCGTCATGATCCCCAGGCAACCACTGCCGATCGGGGTACGGGCGATCGTCGTTCTGCCCGAACACCTCCAGATAGCGACGCTTCGCAAAAGGCATCGCTTCATCGGCGAGCACGTGGCTCAGATAAAAACTCATGGTGTGATCGTCATCGACTGGCAAGGCCCAAATGGTCATGAACGGTGCGCTGGCCGGTTTGCACTGCCGTCCGGTCTCAAAGATCGAGCTGATCGTATGCAGATGCGGGCCGATGGTCTCGGCGGACCGCACCCACACCGTTTCACCCACGCAGCGAGAGGCCAGATAGGCCACACCGGCTGCGGTTTCCGTAAAGGTGAATACGGGAAACTCGCCGAATTCGGGCGCGAAATGCTCCATCCCGCGCAATTGCGGAATCACATGCAGTACATGGGTGTGGTGCGGATCAACCGTGTTCTCCTTGATCTGGATCCAGTTGCAATCCTGCTTGAAACGTATGCCCGGAACGGTCGACACGCCCGGCAGCGTGAACCGGTCATACATCGGAAACACCGGGATGCGATCCGGCGGGCCCATATAGGCAAAGACAATACCGCCGAAACAATGCACCGGGTAGGCGCCCTGGCTCACTGTCTGGCGCAACCGATCTGCAGCCGGTTCGCCCGGCATGTCGATGATCGTGCCGTCGACATCAAACAATCGCCCGTGATAGCAGCAACGCAAGCCACGCGCCTCGATCATGGCGTACTCGAGCGAACTGTTGCGATGACAGCAGTGCAGATGCAATACGCCGGTTTGACCGCTGCCGTCGCGAAACACCACCAGATCCTCGCCCAATGCGCGTACCCGGAGCGGCACGCGCCCGAGCTCACTTTCATAGGCAAGAGGTTGCCAGAACCGGCGCAGATATTCGCCCCCCGGCGTACCGCGGCCGACCCGACACAAATAGTTATCAGGCTCTGCCTGTTGCTTCGCCGTATAGCCTCGATAGGCCAATGGGGTGTCGTGCCCTTTCATGGACCGTGTCTCCTTCGTGTTCGGGCCGAATCACCTCGGCGCTGATCGGTCGATGATACAAGGCTCCACGCCCCCTTGTCCTCATCAACCCACTGCGCGCCTGGGTTTGCATTTGCAACCGTCACGATCGAGAATGCTCGTTGATAGAGCACCCGCAACGGGCTCGAATCGAATCTGAAGATACGCGCATTCGCACTGACGATACGTGTACATCGAATCACGCCGAAGTGCCCGTCGAGGGCCGATCGACGGCACGAAGGAGGCAGCGTGTTTCCAAAAAATTACTGGTATGTCGCGGCGTGGGATTGGGAGGTTCGTCGGCAGGAACTGTTCCGGCGCACGATCTGTAATGTACCCATCGTGTTCTGGCGGCGCGAGGGCGGGGTGCCCGCCGCACTGGAGGATCGCTGCTGCCATCGCCATGTGCCTTTATCAGGCGGCAAGCTGCGCGGTGACCATGTCGAGTGCCCCTATCACGGCCTCACCTATGACTGCACTGGTGCCTGTGTTCGCGTACCGAGTCAGAAGGTCATTCCCGATGCAGCTCGTGTGCGCAGCTTTCCGGTGGTCGAGCGGCACCACTGGATCTGGGTCTGGATGGGCGACCCGGCACTGGCCGATCCGGCACTGATCGAGGACTATCACTGGAACGATGATCCGGACTGGCGTTTCAAGGGCGAGCGGCTGGCGCTGCCGGGCAACTATCTGTTGCTGGTCGATAACCTGCTTGACCTGACTCACCTGCAGTTTGTGCATCTGACCACCCTGGGCACCGCAGCCATCACGCAATTCCCGATCAAGGTCGAGCGCGAGGGGCACAAAGTGCGGGTCACCCGCTGGATCATGGATAGCCCTGCCCCACCGTTCTTCCAGAAAGCAGGCGGCTTTGCACCCGATGAACCGATCGATCGCTGGCAGATCATTGAATTCACGCCCCCCGGATTTGTGCGCCTGGATGTGGGCGGGGCGCGTGCGGGCACCGGTGCGCGCGAGGGCGATCGCTCGCAGGGCTTCACCATGCGCAATCTCAATGTCGCCACGCCTGAGACCGACAGCACCACGCACTACTTCTGGGGCCAGGCGCATGACTTTGGCATCCACGATCGCTCGATCACCGAGATGCTGTTCAGTCAGGTGCACACCGCCTTTCTGGAGGACTTGACCATCATCGGTGCCCAGCAATCCAACATCGATGCGTTTGGCGCTGACCTCCCGGCCGCGGTCGATTTCAACCAGGACTCCGGCGGCATGCAGGCGCGGCGCATTGTTGATCAGATCATTGAGGCGGAACGCGCGAAAGCCTGATCAGGTCAACAGTGGCCCCATGTCTGCCGCGCGAGGTCGGCAATCATGCGCAGCTTCGCCCACTGCACCTGAGCACCGATGCGGTTGCCTGGAATCGAACTGGCAAATCCGCACTGCGGGCTGAGTGCCAATTGCTCCAGGGGCAGATAGCGCGCCGCCTCGTCGAGGCGACGACGCAGCAGGTCAGGCGACTCCATTTCATCGGTCTTGGTGGTCACCAGGCCGAGCACCGCCACCTTGTTCCTGGGTACAAAGCGAAGCGGCTCAAAGCCCCCAGCGCGTTCGGTATCGAATTCGAGCAGGAAGCGATCAGCGTTGACCGTATTGAACAAGAGATCTGCCACCGGCTCATAGCCACCCTGGGCGACCCAGCCACTGCGATGATTACCGCGGCACAAATGCACCCCGATCAGCATGTCCGCAGGTCGATCCGCGATTGAGTCATTGATGAGTTTGGCATAGGTGCGGGCCAGGGCTTGCGGGTCGTCGCCCCGGGCACGAAAGCCCTCGACCAGTACCGGATCGCACAAGAATGTGAAGTGCACTTCGTCCAGTTGCACATAGCGGCAACCGGCCTTGGCCAAGGCGGCGATTTCGGCACGATAGGCCGCCGCGAGGTCAGCGAAAAACACATCCAGATCGGGATAGCTTTGCGCCGAAATGGCGGCACGCCCGCCACGGCAGTGGACAAAGCTTGGCGAGGGCATGGTGACCTTGGCAGTGACATGGCTGACCGATTGCACATACTCATAGTCTTTGAGCGCGATCGGATCCAGGTGACGCACGGGTGCGTTCACAGCGAATACGGCCGGTGAATGACCTTCGTTCTGACCGTCGGCAAAGCCTTGAACAAACCGTGCCGGCTGCCAGATCACACCACCGAGTTGCGTCAGAAAGTCGATATGAAAACTCGTCCTCGGATAGTCACCATCGGTGACGACACGAAACCCCGCGTCTTCCTGCAGCTTCACCGCCGCGGCAATACAGTCCTGCTCGATTTGCCTGAATGCCTCTGGCCCGATCTGCCCGCTTTCGCGCGCCCGCCGTGCGTCGAGCAAGCGCTCGGGACGCAACAGGCTGCCGACATGGTCGGCGCGCAGCTGGTTCAAATCATCAATCCGCACCGGGCCAGACATACTCATCGCGTGGGTCTCCGTGGTCGATTTCATTGTTCGGCAGGCACTGCAATCGGGAACGCGCAGGACACTGGAGCGCGAACTGCCTGAGGCTGCGCGGTCCATCGGACGTCGCGCCAGGTGCGCCCTGCGGCGTATTTGCGCAAGTATAGAATGGCGCATCTGCCGCGAACTCATCGGCGTACTCAGCGACGAGCTCATCGACCATGCACCTGACCCCCTTGCACCCTCTGTTTGCCGTGCGCATCGACCCACCGGACCTTGCGTGGCGGCCGACTGATGCGCCCACCGCGGCCATTCACGCGGCGATGGATGAGCATGCAGTCGCGGTGTTTCCGAATACCCGTCCGTTGGATGATGCGACCCACATCGCGTTCAGCCGACTGTTTGGTCCGATTCAGCGCACGCCCGTGTTGCAACTCACTGGCAAGCGCGAGCGCCTCGCCGCCCCCGAGATCATTGATCAGAGCAACCTCGATCAGGATGGCAACATCCTGCCCGATAATGACAAGCGCCTGCTCTACAAGCGCGCCAATCAGCAGTGGCATACCGACATGTCGTTCCACCCGGTGCGAGCCACCTATTCGCTGCTCTCAGCCCGCGTGATACCGCCACGCGGTGCGGAGACCGAATTTGCCGACATGCGTGCCGCCTGGGCGGCGTTACCCGAGGCGATGAAGCAGCGCTGCGAGTCCCTCGAGGTGGAGCATTCGTACTGGCATTCGCGGGTGACCGCCGGCGGACCTGAACCGGACGAGGCCGAGCGCCAGTCACGCCCGCCCGCGCGCCACCGGCTGGTCCATCGTCATTTCGGCTCCGGTCGCAAGGTGCTGTACCTTGCCTCGCATATTTCCGGCGTCGTCGGCTGGCCGCGCGATGAGGGGCAAGCTCTCATTGCCGAACTGATGGCATTTGCAACCCAGCGACAATTCGTCTATCGCCATGAATGGACAGTCGGCGATGTCGTCATGTGGGACAACCTCGCGACCATGCATCGCGCCACCCCGTTCGACGACACGCAATTCCCGCGCGATATTCGCCGCACCACGGTGAGAGAAGCCGAGGTTTGAGCGATTCACATCCCTCATCTATCCCCATTTTGCTTCGGCAATTCAACGTCCTGCGTCCTTGACAAGCCGCAGGTCAGTGACGAAGTCCTGCGGCACACCGATCTCGATCTTCGAGAAGGCCGGATGCCGCGGGTTGAGCAGGTAATTGGTTTCAAGCGGGATAACAGCGCTCGGTACCGCCAGGACCGCACTTAAATTGCGCTTTGCCCACGCGCTGCCGATTGCTTGAGTGTGTTCGCGTCCTGCCAGACTGCGCCAGTCGGCGGGAAGCTCGCGTGCCGTTACGCGCTCGATTGTCAGGCTCTTGGGTACGTCCACTTGAATCATGACGTAGCGGGCGCGCAACGGTTCGTCCTGAACGAGCATTTCCAGCATCGCGAGCGACTGACTGCCTGCGGTGTAGACCATGGATACTCCTTTGCGATTCCAGCGCCCGCCGTACAGGCGAGCGCCCTCACCGGTGAACGCAGAATCGACAAACCGGGCAGTCAGCAGTCGCCAGACTATGAGCTTCAAGCGAAGACGCCGTGCCCAATGCGACCCAGCGTGTCCATGACGCTATCAGCGCCAATGTCGGTATCGAGTAAGGACAATGGTGTAGCGCGCAACAGTGCCGCGTTCGGTGCCTTCAACCAAGCGAGTGCCGCGTCAGGGTCCTCAAAAGTCTCTTCTGCACGCTCAACGACACGCGCCAATCGCAGGAGCTTGGTCGACTCCTCGCTGCTGAGCATGCCTTCCCGAATGCGCCGCGCCAAGGTGCGTTCCGGGATACCGAGCGTGGAGGCCAACTCGGAACGAGTGACACGAATCGTCTTGGCGAGACAATCGACCGCCGCCGAACCGATGCCATGCCGGATCACCGAGACCCAATCAAGAGCGGTGCGAGGTTTGACATGCAACACACTGCGACCGCCCAATAAGGTTTCGATCGACCGCTTAGCCGTTGCCACCGGGCCGGAGGTGCTCATGATTGCGCTCCACAATATGCCAATTGGCATATTGTATAGGCAAAAATGGCATTTCAAATACTACCCGATTCGTTTCAGAAAAATGGCCGGCAGCGCCGACCATCGAATCCGGTAGTCCGCTCGGGTGGACTTCGAGTCGCCCAGGATACGTTGTAGCTGCCAGGGTTGCCCCCGGCCCGGGATTGCGAATCAGGGACAGATACGGTCGAGCATTTTCTCGGTGATCGGCTGACCCCACTGCGAGCGCAACGCGTCCTCAGCCGCGTGCAGCTCGGCCTTGTTCTTCACATTCAGGCGATCGGAATCGGCCCAGTGTTCGTGCGTGCGACCCCACGGATCAGCCCAATAGTCGTAGACCTGGCTACCCAGCACGTGGCGGCCGATGCCCCACATGTGTTCGTACTTGCCCTTGGTCTTCATCCATTCATGGCCCATCAGCACATCATCGATGTCCTGCACTTCGTAGGAGAAGTGATTGAGGCCGGTGCGCTCATGGCGCAGGCAGAAGAAGGAATGATGATCGACAAAATCATCACCGCAATCGAGCCGGTTGAATGATCCAATGATGTGGTCCTTCTCACCGGCATACACATCATCGGAGCAAATCAGGCCGATCACATCACGGAACCAGCGCACCGTCTCGATGATATTCGGGGTGCCCAATACCGCATGGCCCATGCGGCCGGGACGCGCGGGCCCTGGCGGAATGCGCATCAACTCACCGGCACGATTCAAGGGCTCGGCCACCGAATTGATCGCCTGCCGGCCGACATCGATCGGGGCGACTTTCTTCTGTCCATGGATCACTTCAATCCGGTAGCCATTGGGCTCGGTCACACACACCCGCTCACCGCCACCGGGTTCATCCAGATGCTCGATGCCCGTTGCACCGGGAAATTTTGACAAGGTCTTGAGGGCGTCCCGATCCTTCACTTCATAGGCCCAACCAATGAGCGAGGGGCCACCCAGTTCGGTCACATGAATATGATGCGCCGGCCCGGTGCCGCGCATGAACAGCTTGTCAGCGGTACGCTCGACCCGGTAAAAACCGAAATCGGTCAGGAATTCTTCCGCCTGATCCAGGTCAGGCGAACGCAGGCGTCCAAACGTCAGATCATCGACTCGAATGACAGGCATGACGGGGTCTCCACTGGTTTATTGATGTTGGCTGATCGATTCGCAGCAATCCAGGCGCAGGGGCGATATTACCGCCTTGAGCGCGCGATTGCAGACAGGCTCAGGCCGCTCGCGGGGCCTTCAGTGCGGCTTCCTCGTACAAATCCTCTATCAGATCATTGATCGGACTGTTCTGCAGACCCAGTGCCCCGGTGGCGGACCCGCGGCGATAGTGCGCCGCACGATCATCGCCATAGACGCCGCGATCATAGAAGTTCTTCGAATGCGGCAATTCAAGGCGCTGATTGGTCTGCGGATCGCGATACACATTGATCGGATCGCGCCCTTCGGCGACTACGCCGGCCTGATCCTTGAAAAAGCGCCTGAATTTTACGATGCCTGCGTCGGTGGCACCCAACACCTCGCGGGTGCGGTCCATGATCGGTCCTTGGGAAATCATCACCATCAGGTCCTGGCCCACGATGTCATCGTCAATCCAGCGTCCCTGCTCGTCCTTCACGGGGATCGGAAACCAGGGCACTTCGATCTGCTCAGGTACGCTTACCCATTCAGGAAACCGGTAGGCGCGGTGCCCGATGTAGAGCGTATGGGTGTCATCGACCGGGACCTGGAACGTGCTCGTACAGGTGCCACCGGCATTGATGGTTGTGATGTTCGGAAAAATCTTGGCGTGACCGACACTGAAGGTATCGGCCTGCTCGGTATCGCCCTCGAGCACCACCCGGCGGATGAATCCGTAGTCGGTCCGATCGTAGCGAAACTCGCTGTGCTTGCGCATCATCGGCAGCGCATTGATTTCATAACGGGGATCTTGCGGGTCACCACGTTGATCCAGAGCATGCTTGAAGAAGTGGCCGTGCAGCCACTCGGCATGTACCGCATCGTA
Organism: uncultured Pseudomonadota bacterium; assembly: GCA_903921325.1. GTDB lineage: Bacteria > Pseudomonadota > Gammaproteobacteria > Burkholderiales > SG8-39 > CAIXPL01. The sequence goes on along the minus strand of CAIXPL010000030.1, from coordinate 107,992 downwards.
ACTGTTCTCCATGCCCTGGGCCCAGTTGTACGGGGCGATCACAAACCCGATCTGGCGGATCAAAGGTTGATCGACCAGAAAGTCCCAGCGCGGCAGCAAGGGCGCCGGGAGCGGCCCCATGTAGGCAAACACCAGACCACCTGCTTCTTCGACGGGATAGCTCTTCAGGCTGACATGTTCCTTCAGGCGGCTGCCCGCGGGTTCACCGGGCTGCATTACACACTGCCCTTGCGTTCCGTACGTCCAGCCATGGTAAGGGCAGCGCAGCCCCTCGGGCACGATGTATCCGGTTTTCAGATGCACCCGGCGGTGTGCGCACCAGGGTTCGACCAGACCGAGTTGGCCTTGGGCATTGCGAAACAGCACCAGGTCTTCACCCAGCAGGCGCACTGACTTGACACCCTCGGGGCCGACTGCCGCGCTGCCGGTCACCGGCTGCCAATAGCGGCGCATCAATTCACCACCCGGCGTGCCCGGACCCACCCGGGTAAACAATTCGTTGTCTTGCGCGGAAAGCATGGTTTCTACTCCACTGTAATGCCCACTTGACGCACCAGCGCCCCCCAGTCGCGCACCTGTTGCTGCTGTAACGCGAGAGTTTTTGCGGGGGTGTAGCCGGGCATCGGAAGGATGCCGAATTTGGAACTGGCCCGGACAAATTCCGGGTCGGCCAGAATGTGCGCAGTGCTTGAAGCAAGACGCTCGACAATAGCCCCCGGCAGGTGCGCCGGCCCATGGATGGAATTCCACAGGGTCCAGTCGATGTCGAGCGGCATGCCCACTTCGGCAAAGGTCGGGCAGTCAGGCACCTCGGTGATTCGCCGCTCGGTGAGCGTTGCCAGACAATTGACCTTGTTGCCCAGTCGCCGCACAGTCGTTGCGGTATCGAAGCGGTAGGTGATCTGCCCCGACAGAAAGTCTGCTTCGCTGTTGGTCGCACCCTTGTAATGCACGGCGACCGCGTCCACTGCGTTTACCTTGAGCGCCACCCAGGCGTTCATCAGATGGCCCGGTGTGCCCGAGCCCTGTGTTCCGTAGAACGCACGCTTGCTGCCATCCTGCAGCCGAGCGGCAAACTGCGCCATCGTGCGTATGCCGCTATTGGCAGGCACCACCAGGACCGAATCGACTTTGACTGTGGCCGTCACCGCGGTGAGATCACGCAGCGGATCAAAATTGGGGTCTTGATGAAATACCGCCGGCAATACAACCTGCGGAATGCTGCCCCAGAGCAGGGTATAACCATCGGGTGCCGCGCCAGCCACTGCGACCGCGGCCACCAGACCTCCTGCACCGGCCCGATTCTCTACGACCACCGGTTGCCCGAGCGTGGCGGATAAAGCCTGCGCAAACACGCGGGCACCGGCATCATTCGATCCACCCGGGGTGAACCCAACGATCAGCCGTATCGGGCGCACCGGCCAGGCGTCTTGCGCAAATCCCGTCGCGGGCAGAGCCAAAGCCACCAACAGCACCAGCATGCCCTTCAACATCGCAATGGTCTCCTCGCCCGAAGCGAGCATTATCGGCCCAGCAGCCAGGCCGGTGTGTGGCCGGTTTCATCGGCAAACGCGTCCCAGGCCACCGGCACGGTACGAAACGGTGCACGCGCAAAACGGGCCTTTTCTTCCAGGGGCACGGTCGCGTCGATACCCACCTTGGCACGGATGCCGTTGTCACTCACCCGCACATATTCATGCGTGCGCGCACCAGGCACGATGAACAAGTCGCGCGAGGCTTCCATGCGCATTGCCAAGGCATATTCGACATCATTGGGATCGCGGATATCGATGTCCTCATCGACCGCGATCACCAGATCCAGATCCTTCAGGGTCGCAAACGCGGCCAGAATCGCATTGCGCTGAAAGCCCTCCTGCTGCGCATTGGTCTTTTTGACCTGAATCACCGCATGAAAGCGATGCAGGCCGCCGGCTGTCATTTCAACATCGTGCACAATCGGCACGGCCGCTTGCAGCGATTTCATCAGACTTGCTTCCATCACATATTTGCGCAACATGATGGTTTCGCGGCCGACACCGTTGACGGCGTGGTAGATCGGATGCGTGCGATGGCAAAACGCACTCACCTCAAAGATCGGTGCGTCGCCCTGTGGAGAAAGGTAGCCAACGAATTCACCAAAGGGCCCTTCACGCACGGTCTGTGAAGGCAGAAGTACGCCCTCGAGCGCAATCTCGGTATGCGCGGGATAGATCATGGGTTGGGTCTTCGCCCTGACCACCTCGATCGGCTCACCGCGCAGCCCCCCTGCGATCGCCAGCTCATCGGCCATCTCGGGCATCTGCGCCCCCATGGTCGCGGCGGTGTAATGCACTGCCAGGTCGGTGCCAATGCATACCGTAATCGGCAACGGTTGACCTCGCTGCTGCGCACGTTCATAGGCCAGGCGCAGATGGCGGCCAAAGTCCAGCTTGATCGCCGTGCGATGGGGTCCGAGCAGTTGCAGCCGGTGGTATGAGGCGTTATAGACCCCGGTCTCGGGATCCTGCACGATCACAATGCCCGCGGTGATGAAGCGACCGCTATCACCCTCGGTATGGCGTAGCACGGGCAGATCACGAGTGAGATCAAACCCGCTGGTGCGCACCACCTCATGCACCGGGGCATCCGCAACCAGCCGCGGTGCAATCGGATTACCGAACGCCCGGCCCATCAGTTGGCGCAATCCGATGTAATCGGTAGCAAACGCCGCCTCGCAATTTTCGCGTGAAGAAATCAGGTTGCCCAGCACCGGCATCGAGTAGCCACGCACCTGCGGAAACAGCAAGGCCGGCCCGCCATCCAGCTTTTTCATGATGCCGGCAATCTCGTATTCCGGGTCGACCGACTGCCGGTACGTGCGCACCCGGCCAGCGGCCTGCATGCGGCAAAGCGACTCTCGAAATCCGCTGTTGATCCGAGCGGGCAGAGGATTGTTCATTGTTCAACCTTGATGCCGGTGTCGCGCACGAATTGGCTCCATTTTTGAATCTCGGCCTGAACCAGCGCGCGAAACTGCTCAGGGGTGTCACCGACCGGGGTTGCACCGATGTCCTCCATCCGGCGACGCAGGGCCGGGTCGAGAAAGCCCTGCTGAATCGCAGCGGAAATCCGACCGACGATCTCTGGGGGCGTTCCGGCCGGCGCGAACAATCCATTCCATGAATCCACCACGTAACCGGGCACCCCTGCCTCGGCAATGGTCGGCACGTCGGGCGATTGCGCAAAGCGTCGCGCGCTGGTGATGCCCAGTGCACGCAGCTTGCCCGCATGCATCTGGGGCAATGCGTCAGAATAATTGGCAAACGTCATCTGGGTATCCCCGGCCACGGCAGCCGCGGTCGCCGGTGCGCCGCCCTTGTAGGGAACGTAGACGATGTCGATGCGCGCAAGGTGCTTGAAGATCTCGCCGCTGAACTGAGTGAGCCCTCCCGCCCCGGCAAAATTCAACTTGCCCGGCTGTGCCTTGGCCAGTGCGATCAGTTCACGAACGGAGCTCACTGGCAGCGACGGGTTGACCAGCAGCACCAGCGGATTGGTATTGATCAAGCTCACCGGTGCGAAGTCCCGCAGCCCGTCGTAGCTCAGCTTCTGGATGAATTGATTGAGAGTTTGCGGCGCGGCCGAACCCATCAAAAGCGTGTAGCCATCCGGTGCTGCGCGTGCCACGAATTCAGTAGCGAGCGCACCGCCATTGCCAAGCTTGTTCTCTATGACCGTCGGCTGGCTCAGGGCTTCCTGGATCTTCGGCGCAGACAGGCGCGCCACGCTGTCGGTGATGCCCCCTGGGGCGTAGGGAACGACGATGTGAATGGGGCGGCTCGGCCACGCGCTTTGCGCGTTTGCCAGTCTGACCATGGCGCCCATGCACATGAGCCCGGAGACGAATACCTTAAGCACGACGCTGGCCAAGGGTACGGGAGGCCGCAGGCAGTCACATGTCATGGCAGCACCATACAGGGGCGGAATGGATCCGGCGGCGGCGGGCGATCCTGCGGCGCGGACGAAGCACTGGGGAAAGAAGCACCGGGGAATGAAGCACGAGGAAACAAAGCACGAGGAAACATGGCAACGGAGGATGCAGCGACGCAGCATGCGACCGTATGGACCTTACCCGGCCCCCAGGGATGCGTCAATCGATGCAGTCCGATTTCAATTAACCCGGCCCGCCCCCTTGGTCAGGTCGGCCTAAAGGTATAGCATCCGCAGGGTTGCACGGCACCTGTTGGATTACCCGCATGTCGCGGGATCAAAACGGACCGGAATGGGGTTGACTGCAATGACCGGCCAGGGGTGCCCAAAGGGAGGATGAACGATTGAAGCCGACTGACATCGGCGATCCAGCCTACTTTCACAAGGTTGTCGATTGCCAATGGGCGTGCCCCGCGCACACCCCTGTACCAGAATACATTCGCATGATCGCCGCCGGCCGCTACAGCGACGCCTATATGGTGAATTGGGAATCCAATGTCTTTCCGGGCATTCTGGGTCGCACTTGTGACCGTCCCTGTGAACCCGCCTGCCGGCGTAGCCGGGTGGAAGACGGTGAGCAGCGCGAACCAGTGGCTATCTGCCGCCTGAAACGAGTCGCCGCGGATAACAAGGACGATGTCAATGCGCGCATGCCGCGCCCGCCTGAGAAGAAAAATGGCAAGCGGATCGCCTGCGTCGGTGCCGGGCCGGCTTCGCTCACCGTGGCGCGCGATCTGCTCAGCATCGGCTACAACGTCACGATCTTCGAACAAGATCCTTTTGCTGCCGGGATGATACGCAGTCAGATTCCACGGTTTCGTCTGCCCGAATCAGTCATTGATGAAGAGGTCGGCTATATCGCCAATCTCGGGCTTGATCTGCGTCTGGGCAAGCGCATCGAAAGCCTGGCCGCCCTGCTGCGCGAGGAATTCGATGCCGTGTTCATCGGGTCCGGCGCACCGCGCGGGCGCGACCTTGAGATACCGGGTCGGCAGGAAGCAGCTGCCAACATCCATATCGGCATCGACTGGCTCTCCTCGGTGTCGTTCGGACACATCGAATCGGTCGGCAAGCGAGTCATCATTCTGGGTGGTGGCAATACGGCGATGGATTGCTGTCGCACTGCCCGCCGCCTCGGTGGCGAGGACGTCAAGGTGATCGTGCGCTCAGGATTCGAGGAAATGAAAGCCTCGCCCTGGGAAAAGGAAGATGCGATGCACGAGGGCATTCCGATTCTTAACTACCTGGTGCCGAAGGCATTCGTACACGAGGCCGGTCGACTGGTCGGCATGACCTTTGAAAAAGTCGAAGCTGTGCGTGATGAGCGTGGTCGCCGCAAGCTCGTACCCACTGGAGAACCCGATCAGCTCTACCCCTGCGATGACGTACTGGTTGCAGTCGGTCAGGAAAACGCCTACCCGTGGATTGAACGCGATATCGGTCTTGAATTCGGTGAGTGGGACATGCCCAAGGTCGATCCGGTGACCTTCCAGTCGACCCTGCCTCAGGTGTTCTTTGGTGGCGATGCCGCGTTCGGACCGAAGAACATCATCTGGGCCGTGGCCCATGGCCACGATGCCGCAGTATCGATTGACAAGCTGCTCAATGGCGAGTCGCTGACCGAGCGCCCCTCGCCGTTGGTGAATCTCGTATCCCAAAAGATGGGGATCCACGAGTGGAGCTACGACAACGACGTCTCACTCGCCGAGCGCTTCAAAGTACCGCATACCGACCCCAGCATCTCGTTGAAAAACATCCGCATCGAAGTGGAATTGGGCTTCGATCGTCAGACGGCCTTGAAGGAAGCGGCACGCTGTCTGAACTGCGACGTGCAGACGGTCTTCGCGCCTCGCCTGTGTATCGAATGCGATGCCTGTGTCGACATCTGCCCGATGGATTGCATCACGTTCACGTCCAATGAGGACGAGACGCTATTGCGCACCCATCTGCGCGCGCCGGCGTTGAACCTGACCCAGGATCTGTATGTCGCTGACGGACTGGCTACCGGCCGCGTCATGGTGAAGGATGAGGACGTATGCCTGCACTGCGGTCTGTGTGCTGAACGCTGCCCGACCGGTGCCTGGGACATGCAGAAATTTTTGATGCAAACCACCAAGGCAGGCCCGGGCTGCCGGCCCGTTGCCCCGGCGCGCAAAGCCGCCTGAGGCGCGCCCGGCGCAAGGAGAGGATGTAAATGAAACCCATCGAATCAATCAACGACTTTGTGGTGAAGTTTGCCAATGTCAACGGCTCGGGTTCCGCCTCGGCCAATGAACTGTTCGCCCGCTCGATCTTGCGCATGGGCGTGCCGGTGAGCCCACGCAACATTTTCCCGTCCAACATCCAGGGACTTCCAACCTGGTATGAAGTGCGTGTCACTGAGAAGGGCTACTTGGGGCGCCGCGGCGGGGTCGATCTGATGGTGGCGATGAATCCGCAGACCTGGGCCGCCGATGTGAAAGAAATCGAGCCTGGCGGCTACCTGCTCTATGACAGTTCGCGGCCCCTGCTTGCCAGCAGCGTGCGCGAGGACATCAGTCTGCTGGGCGTACCCTTGACTGAGATCTGCAATGCCACCTACAGCGACCCGCGCCAGCGCCAGCTGTTCAAGAACATTCTGTATCTGGGCGCACTGTCGGCACTGCTTGACATTGACCCGGCCGCCATTGAACAACTGATTGCCGAGCAATATCGCGGCAAGGAAAAGCTGCTCGACTCCAATGTGCGCGCGCTGCACCTGGGGCGTGACTGGGCGCTGGCCCATCTGGCCTGCCCGATCGGACTGCAGGTGCGCCGCGCCGACCAGGTGGGTGACCGGATCTTTGTGGAAGGCAACAGTGCGGCTGCACTCGGCGCGGTCTATGGGGGGGCCACGGTATGCGCGTGGTATCCGATCACGCCGTCCTCCTCGGTGGCCGAAGCCTTCACCCGGTACTGTGAGAAGTATCGCATCGACCCGCAGACCAAGGAACACAAGTACGCCATCGTTCAGGCCGAGGATGAACTCGCCTCGGTGGGCATGGTCGTCGGTGCCGGCTGGAACGGGGCACGTGCATTCACCGCCACCTCAGGCCCGGGCATCTCGCTCATGCAGGAGTTCATCGGCCTTGCCTACTTTGCCGAGATCCCGATCACCATCATCGACGTGCAACGCGGTGGTCCGTCAACCGGCATGCCCACCCGCACGCAGCAATCCGATGTGCTCAGTTGCGCCCTGGCCAGCCATGGTGACACGCGCCACATTCTGCTTTTTCCGGAAGATCCGTACGAATGCTTCACCTTCACTGCGGCATCGCTCGATCTGGCCGATCGCTTCCAGACCCCGGTGTTCTTGATGACCGATCTGGATATCGGCATGAACACCCGGTTGTGCGCACCGTTTGACTGGGATGACAGCGTTGAATATGACCGCGGCAAGGTAATGAGCCGCGAAGAGTTGGAAGCAGGTCGTGATTTCGGGCGCTATCTCGATGTGGATGGTGATGGCATTCCGTGGCGCACCTTGCCAGGCACGCACCCGACGCGCGGGTCTTATTTCACCCGCGGCACCACGCGCGATCCGTACGCCCGCTACAGTGAGCAGGGCAATGACTACATCTACAACATGACGCGGCTGCAAAAGAAGTTCGAGACGGCCAAGGCCTTTGTGCCCAAACCCGTCGAACGCGCTGCCAAACAATCGACTCGCTTTGGTGTGTTGTATTACGGCTCGACCAGTCCGGCCATGACCGAAGCGCTCGACGCGCTGGATGAGGCCGGGCTGCATGTCGATGCGATTCGCGTGCGCGCGTTCCCGTTTACCGAAGAGGTCGAAGAGTTTTTGAGCGAGCATGATCAGATCTTCGTGGTGGAACAAAACCGCGACGCACAATTGCGCATGCTCATCATGAACGAGCTTGCCATCGATCCTGCGCGGCTGATGCCGGTGCTGCATTACGACGGCACCCCGATTACGGCGCGATTCATATTGAGCGAAATCGAACAGAAGCTCGCACTCTTCAACATTCGCCCGATTCGCGCGGGCAAGACCGCCTAGAGCGTTCCACGCACCCATTCAGGAAGCAGACGAGATGACCTACATCACCAAGCCGCGACTCCATCATCCGAGCCTGACACGTAACGAAGCCGGCTACACCCGGCGCGATTACGAAGGCAAGATCTCCACGCTATGTGCAGGTTGTGGCCACGACTCAATCTCCGCGGCGATCATTCAGGCCTGCTGGGAACTGGACATCGAACCGCATCGGGTTGCCAAGCTCTCCGGAATCGGCTGTTCGTCAAAGACACCCGATTATTTTCTCGGCGCCTCGCACGGATTCAATTCGGTCCATGGGCGCATGCCATCCGTTCTGACTGGAGCCAATCTGGCCAATCGCGACCTGGTCTATCTGGGCGTCTCGGGCGATGGTGACTCTGCCTCGATCGGTTTGGGCCAGTTTGCCCATTGCGTGCGCCGCGGCGTGAACATGACCTACATTGTCGAGAACAATGGAGTCTATGGCCTCACCAAAGGGCAATTCTCGGCCACCGCCGACAAGGGTTCGAAGTCAAAGCGTGGCGTACTCAATTCTGATTCGGCCATCGACCTGGTCGCACTGGCGCTGCAGCTCGGTGCCACCTATGTAGCGCGCAGCTTCTCGGGTGACAAAGATCAATTGGTGCCGCTGATCAAAGGTGCACTCGCACACGAGGGGGCCGCATTCATCGATGTGATCAGCCCGTGCATCGCGTTTAACAATCATAGCGGCAGCACCAAGAGCCTGGACTATGTGCGCGAGCACAACGAAGCGGTCAATCGGATTGACTTCTTTCCTTCACGCGAGGCCATCGTCGCCGATTACGCACCGGGCAGCGTCACCGATGTCCCGCAGCACGACGGTACGATCTTGCGCCTGCGCAAGCTCCATGCCGACCATGACGCCTCCAACCATCTTGAGGCAATGGCCTATCTGCAAAAGCACCAGGCGCTTGGCGAGATTGTCACCGGGCTGCTCTATGTCGATCCGAACCCGGAAGATCTGCATGCCCATTTGCAAACCGTTTCGGCGCCGCTGAACACCCTGAATGCCGGCGCACTGTCGCCGGGCAAGGCGGCACTGGACAAGCTGAACGCATCGCTGCGCTAACGGGCGGCAGGACTTTCATTTCGGGCGCAGCGCCAACGGCAACACACAGTGCTCGTGCATCCACACGAAGCTCGTGCATCGACACGCAACTGGTGCATCTACACGCAACTGGTGCATCTACACGCAACTGGTGCATCGACACGAAGCTAGTGCGTCGCCGCGAACACCGAAGCCGCATAGTGCGCCAGCGCGTCGATGTCGGCGTCGCTGGCAGCGCCAATCGCCGCGATCATGTTGCTGTCCGCGCCCGGGCGTTGGCTGTCACGCAAATCTGTCAGTGCATGGCGCAGGTAGTCAATGCGCTGGCCCGCGAGGCGGGGCATTTGCTCCTGTCCGGCCAGCGACGGTAAGTGACAGGATGCGCAGCGGGCACGGTTAGCCAGAGCCGCACCCCGCTTGGCCAATTCAGGGTCAATTACTTCATCACTGGGTTTGGGCGGCACGCTCGAAAAGTATTTTGCGAGCGCCTGCAAATCATCGTCGCTCAGGCCCGCCACCAGTGCCTTCATCGGTTCGACTCGCCGCACTCCTTCCCTCATCAAAAACAGTTGGTTCATGATGAAGAATTCGGGCTGCCCGGCAAGCGAAGGGATATTGGCAATCACCGAATGTCCTTGCTCGCCATGACACCCCTGGCACGGTGCGCTGATTGCAGTCATGTCGGCCGCGTTCGCCTGCAGGGCGGCACCCAGCACGACGGTGCAAAGCGCCGCACGCAGCGCCGCACGCAGCCCCCCGCCGCTGCGTCGTTCAACCAACCGGATCGCTCTTGCGATCCGACTGGCGCGGAGCGCAAATGCCGTCCTGTAGCCCAACGCATTCCGCCGGCAGTCAATCAGCATGCGATGCTATGCCCATCCAGCAGAATTATCGAGCACTCGCATGCAGTTCGGCGTCATAGCTGATCCGGTACACCGCACCGTTCTGCTCATCGGACACCAGAATCGAGCCATCCTGCAGTTGGAAGACATGCGCGGGTCGACCGTAGAACTCATTCTTGGTGTTGTCCATCAGACCACCGAGGAACGGCTCCATCCGCGCAGTGCCATCGGGCAGCGGACGGGCGATCACGACGTCATAGCCTGACTTCTTTTCACGATTCCAGGAGCCATGGCGAGCGATGAACGCCACGTTGCGATAGCTCGTCGGAAACATCGCGCCGGTATAGAAGCGCAACCCCAGGCCCGCGGTGTGCGCCCCGTTAAGAGCGGCCGGCATAATGACTCCGGCACAGGGATTCGGGCGCTTCAGGTCAGGATCGGGTTGCCCATTGGCGTGGCAATAGGGAAATCCAAAATTTGCCCCTTCCATGCCTTTAGGGATGCGGTTCACTTCATCTTCAAACCCGTCATTGCCAGCCCAGTCGCGTCCATTATCGGTAAACCACAACTCGCCGGTCGCCGGATGCCAGTCGAATCCCTGGGTGTCACGCACACCACGCGCAACGATTTCCATCCCGCTGCCATCGGCGTTGTAACGACGGATCTGGCCATGAATGCCAGGATTGAATTCGCAGATATTGCAGTTTGCGCCGATCTGAACATACAGCTTTCCATCGGGACCGAACGCCACGTACTTCCAGTTGTGATGCACTTCGGTGGGCAGGTTGAACTGCGCTGTCAGATCAACCGGTTGCCCGGGATTGTCGAGCTTGTCCTCGATGCCGTCATAGCGAAACACTCGATTGATCGCGAAGACATAAAGCGACCCGTCCTTGAACGCAAGGCCATTGGGTTGATTCAGGCCGCTCGCGATCGTGCGCACCTGGCGCTTGCCGGTGGTGCCGGTAATCGCATAAACGCGGCCGATGCCGCGCGTGCCCATGAACATCGTCCCGCGGTCACCCATCACCATGGTGCGGGCACCCGGATGGCCCCAGGACCAGATCTCGGCCCGAAAACCCTGCGGCAAAGTAATGCGCGACACGGGAATTTTCTCAGGCGGGGTCACCAGTGGCGGGACCGGAATCGGCGCCAGCTGGAGCGACTGATTGCTTGCCTCGGGGCGCGACAAATCCATGGCGCTAAAGCCAGGCGGCGCACTGGGCGCAGTCTGCGCGGAAAGGTTGAAAGCGGTAAACAGGCCAATCGCCGCCATAAGGGCAGTTCCATGGTGCGAGCCGATACGTTTCATCGGTGAGTCCCCTGAGTCATTATGAGTCATATTGTCAAACGGCCCGGTGTGGTGCAATGTGCGCGCCGGGCGCTTCGGACAATCGTTTGTTCAAATTGCGCACTAAGATACCACGCGATATCACGCGTCAGAATCCGCCATTCCACCCGTTGCAATCGTGATGACCTTGCACATAGCGCGCCGCCCGGCGCAGGAGACAGGAATACCGCGCACCATGCGGCGGGTACGCGCGTGGTGGATACTGATTGCTGCTGCCTTTATCGGACTGCCTCCTGCGGCCACCGTCGCAGCCGAAGCCTGGCCTGCCCACCCGATCCGCTTGATCGTATCGTTCTCACCGGGTGGCACTACCGACACCCTGGCGCGCCTCGTCGCGGACAAGCTGGGCGAGTCGTTGCACCAACCATTGCTGATCGACAATCGGCCAGGCGCCGGTGGCGTGCTCGGCGCGCAAATTGGCGTGCGTGCAGCACCCGATGGCTACACCTTGCTCGCGACGGGACTGGGGCCGCTGGTGATTGCCACCGGGCTCAGTCCAACGCCGCCCTATGACGCACTGCGCGACTTTACCCATATCGCCCTGCTGGGCGGGCCACCGGCCGTACTGGTGGTGCCGAACGAATCGCCGATTCGTGATCTGGACGGATTCATCAGCTATGCACGGGCGCAACCGGCACGACTGGAATACGGCTCACCAGGGGTCGGCTCGCAATCGCAGTTGCTGTTTGAGCGATTTGCCGCGCGCGCTTCGATCAAGGTGACCCATATTCCGTATAAGGGCGCCGGGCAGGTCACTGCCGATCTGCTCGGCAATCATCTGGGCGCCGCCTGCACGACACTGACCGGGCTGTCCGAACAGATTCGCGCTGGCGTGATACGCGCGATTGCCGTCTCATCGACTCAGCGTTTGAATGACTTCCCGGGCGTGCCCACATTCGCTGAAGAAGGCTATAGCGAGCTCACCAGCACCCTATGGTTTTCTTTGGCCGGACCGGCGCGGTTGCCACGCGAGATCGTCGAGCGGCTGAATGCCGAGGTCGTGCGCATCCTGCGTCAGCCCGATGTCGTCGAGCGCTTGCGCCGCGACGGCATCGACCCGGCACCATTGAAGCCGGTCGGGCTCACTGATTTTGTGCGGACCGAGTCGGCACGCTGGACCCCCATCGTGCGCTCGATGCGCCTGGGTGCTGACTAAGCCCCTGACCAGGGACGCCTGCGATACCTGTTGCCGGAGCCGTGCACTGTTATGGAAACCTGCGGTTTGGGGTCATCACAGGGGCGCTCATTGAGGGCGCGAGCTCGAATCACGGCCAAGTGCACCATTACCCGGAAACACCAGCGATTTGATCACCACCGGCACCGCCCCTGCCGTGTCGAGCAGAGCACCGATGTCGATGAAATCCAGGTCACCGAGACTGATGCCATCGATCGATACGATCGCCCCCGGATGATGGCGTTCCTCACGGCAGTGAATGCCGATCAATCCACCCAGATCGCTCTCCCCCACAAGAATGAGGGGATGGCCCGCTGCGATCACCGTCTGCATGCCATCGAGTACGCCGCGGCAGAACGCATCCAGTCGGGCAAAGGTCGCAGACCCAGCCAGGTCGTAGCCCAGGGCCACCGCGCGATCGCCCTCATGCAGATCGAGTCGGCGCAGGCTTGCGCGCACGCGCGCCGCGATGTGCTCGGCTTGCAATGTCGGAGCACTCATATCCATATCAAGCCGCGCCACCGCGGCGTTGCGCACTGGTAGCGCCTGCGCGGGCTGGACATATACCGTGCTGCCGCTCACCTGCACCGTATATTGCGAGGCACCGACCACGGTGGCACGTATCCCTTCGACCGGTTGCTCGATGCGTGGCCCCCAGGCTCGCAGCCGTGCCATCAGTTCTTGCGCCAGGGGCAGCCCCAGATCACCGAACTGGCGGGTCTGGCGCTCATAGGCATATTCCGACACACCACCAGAGAGTGTGATCACATCCGGCCGTGCTTGATTACCCAGCGGGTCGATGCGCAACAAAGACTGTGTCGCCTCGCTCAGTGCCGTCGCACTGATCGCCTCAAACAGCCGATCGGCCATGCGCGCGACCATGCACTGCAATAATGCGGCGTCGGGCACCGCACCCATTTCAAGGGGCAGACCGACTTCGCTTGCAAAGCGCATCCCGGCCGGTTCAATGCCGACCAGCGCGCCACGCGCGTCCATGCGCAGGATGCGCGCGCCAATATCGATTGCCGTTATCTCCTCGATCTGCCCGGACAGGCACACCGCCACTTTCGACGTGCCACCACCCACATCGATATTCATCACCCGACAACCTTCCCGCAGCGAGCGCGCTACCGCACCTGAGCCAAAGCCCGCCAGAGTCGCCTCCAGCGCATCGCCGGCACTCAACGCCACGAGTTGTCCTGTTTGCTGCGCAAACAGCTCGCCGATCGAGCGCGCGTTGTCACGGCGCACCGCCACGCCAGTGAGAATCAGGGCGCCGGTGTCGATCGTATCGGGTGACATGCCAGCAAGCGCATATTGCTCGCGGATGAATTCACCCAGCGCCTGTGCATCGATCAATCCCGCATCGGTGTACGGAGTGAGCATCACCTGCGATTCATGCAGGATGATCCGCTCGGCGACCAGATAGCGCGTATCGGTGCGCTCCAGCACAATGCGCGAGAACACCAGATGCGAGGTCGACGAGCCAATATCGACCCCGACACTGTGCAGCCGCACTTCGTCTTCTGTCTCAAGGCTGCGGCGAACATTGGAAAAATAGATGCGGCCGCCCGCACTGCCGTCTGTCGATTCAATGCTCATTGATCAGACGACGTTTCTGCCACCTGCGGCGTCGGGCTTCTCGTACCAGGCCGGGTCCATGCGGCACTCGACCCCGTTGCCCTTGAGGGTGGCTTCGTACTCCTCGCGCAAATAGGGGTCTTCCATCCAGTAGGGGATTGCCGTGCCCCCATCGGGTAGATCGATGGCAGTGTAGTCGGTGTGCTTCTGCCCCGGCGCACCCGGATCGCGCCCCGGATTGTGCGGGCCGAACCAGGCGGTCAGGCGGAAGGGGTCCTTCGATACCGAGAAATGCTGGTGATACCAGCGCGCGCCGCCGGGGGCTGCGCTCACCATGCCCACCGGCTCGTAGTCCAGACGCCGGATTTCATCGGTCTTGCCATCACGCCAGGGCGCCACGCCAAGGCGCTCGGGCCACGAGTACGTATAGCCCTTGCCCTTCAGGCAAATCAGCACGGCGGCCGAGGTGTGCGCATGGCCCTTGGAGTAGCGGCCGTTCTGGTGCTCGCCAATCCAGAAGTAAAAGCAGTTGTTGGTCATGAACGGTTCGACCCGGCGATAGCCCACCGAGCGGCGGTTATCAAGCGGCAGATCGCAATTGACCACATCAGGTATGAAATTGGTCCGCCGCATGGCGAGGCCACGTACCGGATCGGGCTCAATGTCATCGCGTGCCTTGAAGAAATCCTCGGCACCATTGAAGCGGTCACGAAACACAAATGGGTTGTTGAAAACCGCGTCGACGTTATTGAGCATATTGAGGACGTTGGGTGCGGTCGTACCGGCCAGCAGCAAGGCGCCGCTCGACGAGGCATTCACCAGCCGGTGCCACGCGTTCATCGGAATCGAGAACATCGAGCCCTTCTGCCACTCGAAGACATGAGGTTTGGCGTCACCTTCGTTCCACACTTCGGTCGTGCCGCGCCCTTCGATCACCAGGAATATTTCCTCGTACATGTGACGCTCAGGGTTCAGTGCGCCGGCGCCCGGCACCTCAACCACATAGCAGCCCCATTTGGTTTCGGTGCCATAGAGCTGGATGAAATGGCCACGCCCGCCGGTACGCTTCCAGGGTACCAGCGGCAGGTTCTGGACCTTGCTGATGCCGATGTCGCGAAAGACCGGCAAACCCTCGGATTCCATAAACGCGTCATAAGGGGTCGGCTGCTTGCGAAAGGCACCGAACCCGGCCTTGCGGGTGCCCGCCGGCTCATGCCAGTGTGTGGTGTCAGCATCGTGCGGCATGGAAGCTTGCTCCAATGATCAATCTCGATCGCCGATGCTAGCAGGAATGTCCGGCGCACCACAGAAGCGCTCGGGTGCGCAGCCAACCTTGCGGTCGCACGGCAAATTTCGCCATTTTGGGATTGCCGACTTATGATGCACGGTCAGCTCATCCAGGCGGGCATCCAGGTTGTGCTTTGATTCACTTGAAGCGGGTGCCCTAGCAGAAAGCGCATTCAAAAATTGGGCGCGTATTCCAGTCAGTCCAGAACCGGGAGAAATGAGACATGTCACCGAAAGATGAAAGCCCGAAGGCCAATCGCCGGCAGTTTCTCGGCGGCGTCATTGCGGCCGGCGCGGCCACCGCATCGGCGATCACGCCCCGCATCAGCAATGCAGCCGACGCACCGGCAGCAGGCGAGCACAACCACGCTGAACACGAGCGCGCGCCAGCGGCACTACCGCCGAATGGACAGACCATCGCCGCCGAGACGATGGCGCCTCCGCCACTGCCACGGCTCGGTGGACGCGCCGGTTCGGATTTCATGGTCGATGTGATCAAGACTCTGGGCATCAAGTACCTGCCAGCAAACTGTGCATCGAGTTTTCGGGCCATCCATGAGTCGCTGATCAACTACGGCGGCAACACGATGCCGGAATATGTCTCGTGCATGCACGAAGAGTCAGCCGCCGGAATGGCACATGGCTACTTCAAGGCCACCGGCAAACCCCTCATTACGCTGTGCCACGGCACGGTCGGCCTGATGCACGCCACCATGGGCGTATACAACGCCTTCTGCGATCACGTGCCCATGATCATCATGGGGGGCAACGATGCCGATGCCGCTACCCGCCCGCCAGGCGTGCCCACCATTCACTCGGCACAGGACATCAACGCCATCGTGCGTGAATTCACCAAGTGGGATGACACCCCGACTTCGCTGCAGCATTTTGCCCAGTCCTTCGTGCGCGGCTACAAGATTGCAATGACACCACCCTATGGCCCGGTGGCGATTTCACTCGATGCCGGCCTGCAACAGGAGCCGATCAAGCCGCACCATGCGGGAGAGGCGCTGTACATCCCCAAGTATGTTCCCACCTCTCCCCCGCAAGGCGACTCAGGCGCGGTGAAAGAAGCTGCACGGATTCTGGTCGATGCCAATAATCCGGTGATTGTCGCTGACCGCGCGGCACGCACGCCGGCCGCTATCGGCTTGCTGGTGGAGTTGGCCGAACTCTTGCAGGCGCGTGTCGTCGATCTGGGCAACCGGATGAATTTCCCCAACACCCACTATCTGACCAGCCCGCCAGGGGTGACCAATGCCGCTGACGCGATTCTCGGGCTGGAGATGACCGACTTCTGGGCCACGATCAATGCCTACACCGACAACGGGCAACACGGCATTGGGGAGAACAATCGCAAGGCCCGACCTGATGTGCGCCTGATCAGCATTGGCGCGGCCACTGTCCCGACACGCGCCAACTACCAGCAGTTCCAGCGCTTCCAGTATGTCGATGTGGACATGGCTGCTGATGCCGAAGCAACACTTCCAGCGTTGATCGAGGCAGTAAAGAGCGCACTCAACAGCGCGCGCAAGGACGCGATCGTCAAGCGCGGTGAGGCAGCGCGCAAGGCCTACGCGGAATACATGGCACGCACCCGCCAGGAGGCGGCGCTGGCCTGGGACGCAAGTCCGATCAGCACTGCAAGGCTGTGCATGGAGACCTATGCTCAGATCAAGCACATGGACTGGTCGCTGGTAGCCTCCGAGGGTAATGTGAGCAACTGGCCGCAACGACTGTGGGCGATGGAAAAGCACCATCACTCACTCGGGCGCTCGGGTGGCTATGGCGTGGGTTACGGGGCGCCGGCCTCGGTGGGTGGCGCATTGGGCAACCGCGATCTCGGCCGCTTCTCGGTGAGCATCCAGTCTGATGGCGATCTGATGTTTGCCCCGGGCGTGCTGTGGACAGCGGCCAAACACAAGATTCCGCTCCTGTCGGTGATGCATAACAACCGCGCTTATCACCAGGAAGTCATGCATGTGCAGCGTCTGGCCAACTTCCGCGATCGGCCTTCGAACAATGGGGGTGATTCGGGCCCGATCGGCACCTCGATCATGAATCCTGACATCGAGTACCACGAACTGGCCAAGTCGATGGGCTGGTGGGCAAAGGGTCCGATCAAAGACCCTGCGCAACTCGCACCGGCATTGAAGGAGGCCATCGAGGTGGTGAAATCAGGCCACCCGGCACTTCTCAATGTCTGGACCCAACCACGCTAACCCAGGAGCCGCATCATGACCAAGCTGACTCAAATCATCCTGCGCTCGGCGCTCGGTTCCATGCTCCTTGCCGGCGGTGCCGCGCTGTTATGCAACCCGGCATTCGCGCAATCGGCTGAAAAAGGGCGCGAGGCATTCGCCAGGAATGGCTGTTGGCAGTGCCACGGATACCAGGGCCAAGGCGGCGCCGCAGGGCTGAAACTCGCGCCCGACCCCAAGCCGCTCGTGTACTTCGAAGCGTTTATCCGCAACTCGAACGGGCCAATGCCGCCGTACTCGGAAAAGATTCTGCCGAAACAGGATCTGGCTGATATCCACGCTTACCTGTCATCGATTGCAAAAACCCCGGACTACAAGACCATCCCGTTGCTGAATCAGTAAGGCAGTTTGGCGTGGCAGCGCCTTTGCAGTAGTGAATCGGCAAACGGCTCCGGCCCTGCAAGAGGTTGTCCTTGC
Organism: uncultured Pseudomonadota bacterium; assembly: GCA_903921325.1. GTDB lineage: Bacteria > Pseudomonadota > Gammaproteobacteria > Burkholderiales > SG8-39 > CAIXPL01. Next base: position 90,005 of record CAIXPL010000030.1, on the reverse strand, counting down.
AGGGCCGGCCAAGCGGGTATCGGCTGCCCGCTCAACTGCGAAGACGGGAACCGGTCAGTCGACCACGACGATTTTCCCGCTCATTTCCTCGTGGCCCGCGCCACAGAAAATGTCGCACAGGAAGACAAAGGTACCGACCTTGTCGGGAACCAACCTCACCTGTGTCACTTTGCCGGGCACGATGTCGCCATGCACCTTGAAATCAGGCAGGTTGAAACCCATCATGATGTCTTCGGTCGTGAGTTCCAACACGACGGGCACGCCTTTTTTCAAGCGGATTTCGCTCGGCGAATAGCTGAAGCGCTTGGTGCTCACCTTAATCACTTGCTCTTTTGTGTCGGCGGATCGCGCCGCCATCTGAACGCCAAGCGTCCCGATCAGAGTCAAACTCGCGAGCACAGCGACCGTGGCAACACGTCTGCGGGTGGGTGTCCAATTCATCTGCCTAGGCTCCGCCACCGTTGGTTGCCGGATACTCGGTAATCGTGGCCGCGGCACTCTTCGGATCGGTGCCCACACCGCGGAATCCAATTCCCTGATAAGGATGGGCCGGATCCCACGGGATGGGTGTGCGCGTCGGTGTCGTTCCGGCCGCTGGCAGCGGAAACATCAACCCCTTGGCCGCGTGATGACCGATATGACCGGTCATGTGATGATGCTCTTGATGGATATGACCGTAGAACACGGTGACATGGCGGTGCGGCATGAGGAGTTCTACCACCTTGTCGCCATCGCGCGTGGCCCAGTCCCATTGAGGGTAGAGGTCAAACAGGGGCCGGTGGGTGAAAATCACGATGGGGGCATCGGGCTTGAGGGACTTGAGATCATTGGCGAGCCAGTCGCGCTGTTCATCTCCGACGATGGCACGCGGGTCGGAGACATTGTCGAGCACGATGAAATGAACGCCCTTGTGATCAAACGTATAGTGGGTCGGACCGAAGAATTCCTGGAATGCCTTGCCATTGTCGAGTGACGCGTCATGCTCACCAGGCATGAACCGCACGGTCTTCACTTTCAGTTCGCTCACGATCTCCTTGAACTGGCTCAGTCGCTCGCGACGTTCAACCGGATTGTCTGTGGTGTGAGTGAGATCCCCGGTAAACATGATGAAATCGGGTGTGCGTTCCAGGCTGTTGACTGCCGCCACTGCCTTTTTCAAAGTACCTTTGGCATCCGGGTTCGGTGCCCCCTGGAATCCCCAGTGGGTATCGGAGAGTTGCACAAAAAAGAAATCATCCTGACCAGCAGCCAGACTTACCCCGGGCAGGGCGGAAGCAAACACCGCGCCGCCCAGACCAGCCAGTTTCAGAAAATCGCGTCGATCAATCATCTTTGTCATTGCCTGCTCCTTGATGTGGATTACAACGGGTACCCTTGAAGAACCGGCGCAGGCCTGGAAATATTCCCGCCGATGCGTAAACGAGTCGCATTGCCCTCGGAGGACGCCATTTCAGTGAATAGCGGGAATAAAATATGTCACCTGGCGGTCATAAAGACATGATCTTTCGAGCAGCCCGCCCCTCAGGTGATGTCTTTGCGCAAACCGTCCTCGTTCATCTCGATGCCGCCTACAACCTGGCGCGTTGGCTCACGCGCAACGACCAGGACGCCGAGGACATCGTGCAAGAGGCCTGTCTGCGCGCTTACCGGTTTCAGGATGGATTTCACGGCGGCAACGCCCGCGCCTGGTTACTCACCATCGTGCGCAACACCTTCTACAGCTTTGCCGAACGCAATCGGGCGTATGCGCAGGACGTGGAGTTCACTGATGACACAGTGGCTGCGCCCGACGTTGAAATGTCCACGGCAGTTGACTCGGTCGAGCACCTGCTTGAACAGGCTGACACTCGCCGCCTGGTGCATCGGGCGCTTGAACGCCTGCCCGCCCCCTTTCGCGAGGTGATCGTGCTGCGCGAACTGGAAGACATGTCCTACCGCGAGATTGCGATCGTGACCGGCAGCCCGATTGGCACCGTGATGTCGCGCCTTGCGCGTGCGCGCAAATGGATGCTGCAAGTGATCAGTGACATGGACGAGGCGTCGTGATGGCTGCCGATTGCGAACGTAGTCGCAACTACCTGCACGGACATCTGGATCACGAAATCGATCCAATGGTCGCGGGCGAGATAGAGGCCCATGTTGCCGGTTGCGCCGATTGCGCGGGCATTCAAGCAACGCTGGCTCATCTGCAGGGTTCGATTCGCCGCGGCACCACGTATCACCGGGCACCGGCGGCTCTGCGTGCAAGCATCGCGCGGCAACTCGCCACGCCAGCCTTCGGGGCGCAATCGGCTGCGCCTGGCGCGGGCCGGTTCAGTGCTCGCCTGATGCAGTGGTGGCCAACCGGGCTTGCCGTTGCCGCCAGCGTTCTCGTTACGGCGAGTCTCACGTTGCGCCTGGCCGGTCCTGGCGGCGAGGCGTTGCTCGCCGATCAGGTCATTGCCGGTCATGCCCGCGCAGCGCTGAACGGTCGACTCACTGAGGTCGCCTCCACCAACCAGCACACAGTGAAGCCCTGGTTGAGCGCACGGCTGGATTTCTCTCCTCGTGCAAATGATCTGGCAGCGGTCGGCTTTCCGCTGCAAGGCGCGCGCCTCGATTATGTCGACGCCCGTCCGGTGGCGGTGTTGGTCTATGGTCATCGCCTGCACACCATCGATCTGTACGCGTGGCCCGACGCACGTCAATGGGACACCGCAACCCGGGTGATGCATCAGCAAGGATTCAATCTCCTGCGCTGGCACCGGGCGGGAATCACCTATTGGGCACTGTCCGATCTCAATGAGGCCGATCTGAACCGATTTGCGCAGGCTTACGCCGCCACGCAGTAACTGACATTTGCGCCGCTTTGCTCTGTGGCGAGGCATTGCTCTCTATAATGGGCTCTGCCCCCCCGGGAATGCCCATGTCCGCCGATGTCATTGACAGCCTGCTCCTCACCGCGGCGCGCATCATCACCTACGCCGAGGATCAGGCGCTTACCAACGCGAGCGGGTTTTTCTTCGCCCGGGATGGTCGTCTCTACCTCATCACCAGCCGCCATGTGATGTGTGATCCGGCGATCGGCCATTACCCCACGCGGATCGAACTTGAGCTGCATACCGATCCACAAAATTTGACCCGTTCGATCGGCTTTTCGATTCCGCTCTATCGGGCCAACAAACGCCTTTGGCTGCAAGCACAGGATGGCGGCGGCGACATTGACATCGCCCTGATCGAACTGGATAGAGCCGCACTGCCCGGGCGCATGGTCTACAAGGCATTTACCGCCAAGCATCTGGTGGATGGCGGTACCAAAGTGGAAATCGGTTGCCCCTTGCTGATTCTGGGCTTTCCGCTGGGCTTTCATGACACCCTGCATCACTTGCCGGTAGCCCGCAAGGGCGGTCTCGCCTCCTCATTCAATCTGCGCTTTCAAGGCCAGGGATACTTCCTCACCGATGCACGCACGCATCAAGGCGGCAGCGGTGCACCGGTGGTCACTCGTATCGAGCATCCGGTGGCCGGCCAAACCGACCTGCCGTGGCGCTTGCTGGGCGTGCATTCGGCGCGACTGGACATGTTGAGCCGCAACACCCAGGTCGATGAGGCGCTCGGACTGAACTGCGCATGGTACGCAGACGTTCTGCTCACGCTCACTGCGTAGGCGATAGCTGGCACGCGGCAGCTCTGCGCACGCTGACGATGTGGGCAATATCGGCCGCGCGGACTGGCCGGTGTTGAACCTTTGCTAGACTCGCGCTCAGTCTTTCTGGAACGTGATCGAAACAATGCGCGCGCACATTCAGTCGTTACCCGGATCAAAGATTCGCGAAGTCGCCAATGCCGCACTTGGTCGCAATGACGTGCTCGCCTTCTGGTTTGGGGAAGGCGATGAAGTCACCCCGGCATTCATCACTGAGGCTGCCGTGCAGTCGCTGCGCAGTGGCGAGACGTTCTATACCCATAATCTGGGGTTGCCGGAACTGCGCACAGCGATCGCGTTGGAGATGACGCGCAGGCATCGAACGGCGGTTGCGAGCGATCCGATCAACGCTGACCGGATTGCGGTCACCTCAGGTGGTGTCAATGCGCTGATGCTCGCCGCGCAGGCCTTGATCGATCCAGGTGCCCGGGTCGTGGCCGTCACGCCGGTCTGGCCCAATCTCACCGCGCAGCCCTGGATCATGGGTGCCCAGTTGCATTGCGTTTCGCTCACTCCGACCGCGGGCGCGTGGGAGCTCGACATGGACCAGCTGCTCGATGCAATCACCGGGCAGACGCAAGTGCTGATCGTGAATGCTCCCAATAATCCGACGGGTTGGACGCTGAGCGTCGATGAGCAGCGCATCTTGCTCGAACACTGCCGGCGCACGGGCACCTGGATAGTTGCCGATGAGGTGTATGAGAGCCTGTACTATGAATCGACCGTGAACGGTTGCGCGCCAAGCTTTCTGGATCAAGCGACGCCTGATGACCGACTGGTCGTCGTGCAAAGCTTCTCAAAGAGCTTTCTGATGACGGGCTACCGGCTCGGCTGGCTGGTTCTACCCACCGCGATGAGCGCATCCATGGGGAATTTGATCGAATTCAATACCTCCTGCGCCAGCGTTTTCACGCAACGTGCGGGCCTTGCCGCACTCGCTCGTGCCGACGAGGTGACACCCCGGGTAGTGGCGCACCTGAAGCTGTGCCGGGACACCCTGGTCGATGCATTATTGCCGATTGATGGGATCGAACTTGCCCGTCCCCGCGGCGGCATGTACGCATTTTTTCATCTGCCCGGTCACCCCGATTCGTTACAGACTGCCAAGCGCCTGGTCGCCGAGGCAGGGTTGGGACTGGCCCCGGGCGAGGCCTTCTCACCACAGGCACAAGGCTGGCTGCGCTGGTGCTTTTCATCGCAAGACCCAGCGCGCCTGCTCGACGGCGTGGAACGACTCAGAGGCTGGTTGGCGCGATCACTGTAGCGACGACAGAAACTGGCGCAACTCGGCAGTCTGCGGGTCGGCAAAGAGACGTTCAGGCGGGCCCTGCTCATGCACACGGCCCTGGTGCATGAAAATCACGCGGTCACTCACCTTGCGCGCAAAGTTCATCTCATGGGTGACCATCAGTAAGGTCATCCCCTCTTTGGCCAGCGCCTCGACCACGGCGAGCACCTCACCCACCAGCTCAGGATCAAGCGCAGAGGTGATCTCGTCGCATAGCAGCATCATCGGTTCCATGGCGAGGGCACGGGCAATGGCCACCCGCTGCTGCTGGCCACCGGAGAGCTGATCGGGATAGGCATCAAATTTTTCTGCCAGGCCCACTCGTTCAAGCAGGCGCCGAGCGCGCTCGAGCAAGACATCAGCCGGCAGCTTTCGCACGAGGCCCGGCGCCAGCATGATGTTCTTGCCCACCGTCAGATGCGGAAACAGGTTGAACGACTGAAAAATCATGCCCACCCGTTGCCGCAGCGCGCGCATCGCAGCCGCATTGTCCTGCGCCAGAGCCTGTCCGTCGACCTCGAGAGTCCCGTGCTGAAATGTCTCCAGACCATTGACGCAGCGTAGCAACGTGCTCTTGCCAGAGCCGCTTTTACCAATGATGGCAATCACCTCACCAGGGGCAACGGTGAGATCAATGCCTTTGAGCACTTCGTTGCTGCCAAACGATTTGCGCAAACCGGCAATGGTCAGCGCAGGTACTGCCGGGGTCAGGTCAGCGGGCATCGAGCTTTCTCTCCAGCGAGCGGGCGTAGGCACTGATCGGGTAGCAGATCAGAAAGTAGAGCAGCGCCACCGAGCTGTACACCACAAAGGGCTTGAACGTCGCATTGGTGATCATGGTACCTGCCTTGGTGAGTTCGACAAATCCGATCACCGAGGTGAGCGCCGTCCCCTTTACCACCTGCACAAGAAATCCCACAGTCGGGGCCACTGCGATGCGACCTGCTTGCGGCAGTATGATGTGACGCAATTGCTCAATGAAACCGAGTGCGAGCGCCTGCCCGGCCTCCCATTGCCCACGGCTTATGGACAACACACAGCCATGCCAGATTTCAGTGAGAAATGCGCTTGAATACAACGTGAGCGCCAGCGTTGCCGCCGTCCACACCGATGTCTGCGCCCCCAGCATCGCCATGCCGAAATAGGCCAGGAACAGCTGCATGAGCAAGGGCGTTCCCTGAAACAATTGCACGTAGGCTGCCACGGCCCGACCGAGCAACTGGTGCGTGCTCAAGCGCGCAATCAGGAGCAGCAAACCGACCAGGCTGCCACCCACAAAGGCAATCAACGAGAGCAGCACGGTCCAGCGTGCCGCGAAAAGCAAATTGCGCAAAATGTCCCACAGCGTGAACTCAACCACGGTGAGCCCCCGGAAACACTCGAGCACCGAGCCGATTGAGCAACAGGCGTGCCCCCATTGACAGCGCGAGATAGAGCACCGTAATCACGATGTAGGACTCGAATGCACGAAAGTTGCGGCTTTGAATCAGGTTGCCCGCAAAGCTCAGCTCCGGCGTTGAGATCTGTCCACACACTGCCGAGCCAAGCATCACGATGATGATCTGACTTACCAGCGCCGGCCACACCCGTTGCAGCGATGGCGGCAGCACCACAAAGATGAAGCTTTGCATCCGGCTCAAGGCGAGGCTCGCGGCGGCTTCAATATGCCCCTTCGGCGTCGCCTGGATGCCTGCACGCACGATTTCTGCGCTGTAGGCGCCCAGATTGATCACCATGGCAATGACTGAGGCCCACTCAGGACTAAGCCGCACACCGGCTGCCGGCAGGCCAAAGAAGATGAAAAACAATTGCACGATGAACGGCGTGTTGCGAATGAGCTCGACATAGCTCGCGACCAGCGGGCGCAACCAACGCGGCCCCTGGCTCGCAACCCAGGCACACACAATGCCAAGCAGCACGCCCAGACTTGCGCTGATGGCGGTGAGGCCCACGGTCCAGGCCACGCCAAGCAGCAGCAACGGCCACTGGCTCAGGACCGCGGCGAAGTCGAGTTCAACCGCCATGCTGCGCGTCCCTAATCAGGCAAATTACCTGCCGGACGACCGAGCCATTTCTGTGCCATCTTGTCCAGTTCACCGTGCTTGTGCGCCTCCGCGATGATGCTGTTCACACGCAGGCGCAAAGCATCCTCACCCTTGGCCACACCGATGAAATTGGGGCTGTCCTTGAGCAGCAGCTTGTATTCGGCGCCCAGTTGCGGATTGCGTTGCATCATCACACCGGCCACCGAGGCGCCGGTTGCCAGCAGCTGTGTCTGCCCCGAGACAAACGCCGACACGGTGGCATTGTTGTCCTCGAAGCGACGCACCTCCAGGCCGGGCGGTGCAATCTTGGTCAGTTCCTGGTCTTCCATGGCACCACGAGTCACCGCAATGGTCTTGCCGCTCAAATCGGCCGGCGATTTGATGGGTATGGACTTGGCTGCAAATATTGCCTGGAAGAACGGTGAATAGGCGGCGGTGAAATCAATCACGCGTTCGCGCTCAGCGTTCTTACCCAAGGTGGAAATCACCAGGTCAGCCTTGTGGGTCTGCAGGTAGGGGATGCGATTGGCGCTGGTCACGGGAATCAATTCGACCTTGACACCCAGCTTGGCACCGATCAGGTTGGCCATGTCGATATCGAGCCCCTGGGGCTGCAGGTCAACGCCGACAAAACCATAGGGCGGATAATCGGTCGGAATGGCAATGCGGATTTGATGCGATTTGAGCACCCCGTCAAGCGCGCCTTGCGCATGCGCCCAGCCCCCTTCCAGGAACAGCGGCAGGCTGCACAGCAGGCACCAGAGCGCAGTCTTGAAGCGGGCCATAACGCGACTCCCGAGTCGATTGATGTACGAGGTTGCAAGTATGCGGTGGAAATCGCGCCGCAAGTGAATTCGTCCAGGCAGGCCAGATCGTCCGGTCATGTTAGATGAACACCGCGCCGCCGCTAGGACTGAGCGTCCCACCGGTGATGAGAGCGGCGTCCTCAGAGGCAAGAAAAGCCACACTGGCCGCCACCTCGCGTGCCGTGGCCAGTCGCCCCATCGGCACCGCACGGGCGCGTGCATCAAAGGCCGCATCGGTCTTGAGAGACTCGGTGGTCATTTCGGTTTTGACCAGCCCAGGGGCGAGCGCGTTGACCGTGATATTCCAGGGTGCCAGTTCACGCGCGAGCGATCGGGTGAAGCCAAGCAGGCCGCCCTTGGCCATGGTGTAGTGCGCACCGCTCGGGCTGCCGACAAAGGCAAACATTGACGACACATTGATGATGCGCCCCCAGCGCTGCGCTTTCATAGCAGGCACCAGCGCCTGAGTGCAGAAAAACGCCGCCTTCAGATTGACCCGCAACATGCGATCAAAAAAATCCTCGTCGATGTCCTCAAGCGGTTTGACCCTGCTCGCGATGCCCGCATTGTTCACCAGAATATCGATGTGACCATGCTGCGCGAGCGCCGCTTGAATCGACGCCCGCATCAGGCCGACATCGGCCGCATCGCCAGGCATCGCCTCGGCGCTGCCCCCGGATGCGCAAATCGCCGCGGCCACCGCCTGCGCGCGTTCGGCAATCAATTCCTGCACGATGACATGGGCCCCGCGTTCGGCCATCAGCTCGCAGTGGGCGCGCCCCATGCCGGCACCAGCCCCGGTCACCAGAGCAACCCGACCACTGAGTGGTCGGTTCACTCTGCGCCACTCCGATCCGGTGTGCCAGCGGCCGGCGTGATGTGCTCGGCATGATGCTCAAGATACCACTGCGCAATTTCGTCACGTCGGGCGAACCACACCCCCTCATGCGAACGCGCATAGTCGAGGAATTCGCGCAAGGCACCGATCCGGTAGGCGTGCCCGATCACGTGGGGATGAAGCCCGAAGTTCATGATCCGGCCGCTCTGCCCGCCCTCTTCATAGAGTGCATCGAAGCACGCCTTGAGGGTCTCCAACCCCGCCGATGGCGACATGCCACCGCGGGCAAACATATTGAAATCGTTGATGTCGTTGGAATACGGGACACACACCAGTGGCCCCTTGCGGGTGTGGATCAGGTAGGGTTGGTCATCGTTCAGGTAATCACAGTGCGCGATGATGCCCATCTCCTTCAAAAACAGTGGCGTCCATACCGAGCTGCGCAAGGCCGAACTGAGCCAGGCGCGCGGTTCGCGCCCGGTCGTGGTGCGGTACTGATCGAGCGTGCGCTCAATCACCGCACGTTCCTGCTCCGGGTGATAGGCGTAATTGCTGAGGATGTCGTTTTGCGCCCAGTTGTGCGGCACGATTTCCCAGCCGCGCTCATTGACCGCGCTGATGATCCGGCCACGTTCACTCAAGCTCAGCCCGTTGACCGTGCAAGAGGGGGCCACACCCATGCGGTCAAACAGCTCGATCATGCGCCAGACGCCCACGCGCTGACCGTATTCACGCCAGGTCCAGTTCGTGCTGTCCCAGACATCCCCGGGCAGCGCATGGGGGATGGTCATCGGTCCGCCGGTAAAGAGCGGCTCTTTCTGCCCGGGACGGGATTTCTCCCAGTACTCGATGTTGATCGTCAGAATCAGGGCCAGGCGCGCCCCGTTGGGAAAACGCAATGGTGCCCGATCGGGCAAGGCGACGTAGTCATACCAGGAAGGCGGCGTTTCACTCGACATGAAGGATTCCCAAGGGTGGTCAATGCACAGCACAATTCTAGATTACTATCATGCGCACACCGGTCTGGCGATGCGATTTATGCTGACCTGGGTGCGCCGATCGGACGTTTGCTATCGTGCGCACTGCACGCGCGCTGATCGCTTTTCCAATGGTCACTTTGCCACTTACCATCCATCGCCTGATATTTCACTGGGAGCCCTGGGCATGATTCGTTATCTGTCGACACTCGTTATCGGTGGCCTCATGTGTATCGGGAGCGCGCAGGCGCAATCCCCGACCAAAATTCGTTTCGCGCTCGACTGGGTGGTGCAAGGTCAGCATGCCCCGTTCTACCAGGCACTGAACCGCGGCTACTTCAAGGCCGAGGGGCTGGACGTGACCATCGATGCTGGCGCCGGCTCCGGTGCTGCCATCCAGCGCGTGGCGACCGGCTATGACATGGGGTTTGCCGATCTGGGGGTGTTGATCGAGACCATGGGCAACAATCCCGGCGCGCAACCCGTCGAGGGTGTGTATCTGGTCTACGAAAAGAACCCGAACTCGCTGCTGATTCCACGCAAAGCCGGTGTCAACACGGTGGCCGACCTCAAAGGCAAGCGCCTGGGTGCACCGACCACCAGCCCGATCTTCAGACTGTGGCCGCTGTTTGCCAAAGCCAATGGCCTGGCGGTCGACGATGTGACCTGGATGCACATGGCCCCCAATCTGGTTGAAGCGGCGGTGATGCAGGGCACGGCCGATATCGGCACCGGCCACCCGACCCAGGCGGCAATCTTCTACAAGCTTGGGCTCAAGCCTGAAGATTTGAAAATCATGAAGTACGCTGACCATGGCGTGGCGATGTACGGTCACGTGATTCTTGCGAACGTCGAATTCGCCAAAAAGAACCCGCAGGCAGTGGCTGCGTTCTTGCGTGCCTACAATCACGGCCTGAAGGACACTATTGCCGATCCGGCCACAGCCGTAAAGCAAGTCATGCAGGTGGCGCCAACCCTGATCGAGGCCGACGAAGTCTTGAAGATGAATCTCAATATGGATTCAATCGACACACCCAATGCACGCGCCGACGGTCTGGGTGCCATCCGCAAGGAAGTGCTGGATAAGATGATCGATGACATGGTCAGCACATTTGCATTGAAAGTGCGCCCTTCAGCCGATGCGCTGTTCAGTTCGGCCTACTTGCCGCCCAAGTCAGAGCGCATACCGCCTGCGCACTAAATTTGGTGAAGGAGACCTGCTATGTTCGTTCGTAACGCCTGGTATGTCGCTGCATGGGATCACGAGATCGGACGTGAAATGCGCCGCCGGATCATCCTCAACGAACCGGTGCTGCTGTATCGCAAAGGGGACGGAACAGCCGTCGCGCTGGAAGATCGCTGCTGCCACCGCCAGGCGCCGCTCTCCATGGGCAAACTGGTGGGTGACGACGTGGTGTGCCCCTACCATGGGCTGCAATACGCGGCCAACGGCCAGTGCGTGAAAGTACCCAGCCAGGATCGGGTACCGCCTGGGGCCAGGGTGTGTGCCTATCCGGTGGTCGAGCGCAATCACTGGATCTGGATATGGCTGGGTGATCCCGCCAAGGCCGATCCGGCGCTCATCGAAGACTTTCACTGGATGGATGATCCGCACTGGGGCTTTGGCGGCAGCTATCTGCACGTCGAGGCGAACTACCAGTTGCTGGTTGAGAACCTGCTCGATACCACCCACCTGCCTTTTCTGCATCCGACCACTCTGGGCACCGATGCCTTCGCCCGCTCAGAGTTCGAGGTGACGATCAACTCGGATCGCATTGAGGTGGCGCGCTGGTTGATGGACAAGCCGCCGGCTCCCTTCCATCAGCAGATGGGGGGATTCCCTGACGGGATGAATGTCGACCGCTGGCAGATCGCCCATTTTGGCGCCCCGTCGTTTGTGAAGCTCGATGTAGGTTCCGCTCCCGCCGGTAGCGGCGCCCGCGAGGGCGATCGCAGCAAAGGGGTCAATATGTGGAACCTCAACGCGATCACGCCCGAGACTGAAAAGACCGCACACTACTTCTACGCGCAGGCCTATAACTTCAAGCTTGACCAAAAGTGGATCTCTGACCTCGTGCGCGCCCAGGTCACCAAGGCGTTCCTGGAAGACATGGGCATGATCAAGGAACAGCAGATCAATATGGATCTGGGGCCAAGCCCTGTCGTAGCCCTTGGGCAGGACAAGGCATGGATGCAGATGCGCCAGATCGTGGATCGCCGCCTGGCAGCCGAGGCCAAGGCCGACTGACCCGGAGTGCGCTCAAGCCCGCGGACGGTTACGCATTGTGTTGCATGACAGCGCAAGCGGCCCTGTTCGAGGCACTGCACCGGTCACGATCGACCGGCGGGCGCCCGAATGCGGTAGGCGACTATTTCTTCTTGAGCGAAGCCGCCGGGTTCAAGCCGGTAATACGGCCACTCTCGGTTCCTGCCGTCTCGTCGATGATCGCGTTGATCAGAGTCGGTTTGCGTGATCGGATGGCCTGTTCCATGCCGGTACGCAACTCTGCCGGTGTAGTGGCATACACGCCGACGCCACCGAAGGCCTCGATCAGCTTTTCATAGCGCGCGTCTTTCACGAACACAGTGGGCGCCACATCGCTGCCGCCACCCAGATTCTGATCGGTGCCGCGGTAAACACCGTTGTTATTGAAAATCACAATGCACACCGGCAACCCGTAGCGGCAGATGGTCTCGACTTCCATGCCACTGAACCCAAAGGCACTGTCGCCTTCGATCGCGATGACCTGCTGCCCGGTCTCTACAGCGGCGGCCACGGCAAAGCCCATGCCAATGCCCATCACGCCCCAGGTGCCCACATCCAGGCGCTTGCGCGGCTGGTACATGTCAACGATCGAACGGGTGAAGTCCAGTGCATTGGCCCCTTCGTTCACAAGCATTGCAGCGGGGTTGTCGCGCACGATGTCGCGCACGACGTTGAGTGCACTGTGGAAATTCATCGGTCGCGGGTCCTTGGCCAAGGTCTCCGCCATCTTTCCGATGTTCTTGTTGCGCCGCTCGGCGATCGCATTGATCCATTCGGCCGGTGGCTGCGGCCACTGGCCCGCGATGCCTTCGAGCAGCGCGGACACACACGAGCCGACATCGCCGACCAGCGGCGCGTCAATGCGCACATTGCTGTCCATCTCGGTAGGCGAGATATCGATCTGAATGAATTTCTGCCCCCCCCAGGCTTTGGCATTGGCACCGCCCCAGGTCTTGCCCTTGCCATGTGACAGCAGCCAATTCAGGCGCGCCCCGATCAACAGCACCACGTCGGCTTCGGGCAACACAAAGGATCGCGCGGCAGCGGCCGATTGCTCATGGGTGTCAGGCAAAATGCCCTTGGCCATCGACATTGGCAAATAGGGAATGCCGGTTTTCTCAACCAGCGTGCGTAGCGCCTCGTCGGCGCGCGCGTAGGCCGCACCCTTGCCGAGGACGATGAGTGGCTTCTTCGCACCCCGCAACAGGCCAAGCGCGCGCTGCACCGCATCGGGGGCAGGAATCTGTCGCGGCGCAGGATCGACCACTTCAATCAGCGAGGCACTTCCGGCCTCTGCGTCCATGGTCTGGGCAAACAATTTGGCCGGCAGGTCAAGATAGACGCCGCCGGGTCGGCCCGACACCGCCGAGCGTATCGCGCGCGCAATGCCCACACCAATGTCCTCCGCGTGCAATACGCGGTAGGCCGCCTTGCACAAGGGCCGCGCGATCGCCAGTTGGTCCATTTCTTCATAATCGCCCTGCTGCAGATCGACGATCTCGCGCTCCGAAGAGCCGGAGATAAGAATCATCGGAAAGCAGTTCGTGGTGGCGTTGGAGAGCGCGGTGAGACCGTTGAGGAAACCCGGTGCCGACACCGTCAAACAGACACCCGGCTTTGCGGTGATAAAGCCCGCAATCGCCGCTGCGTTGCCGGCATTCTGTTCATGGCGAAAGGAAATCATCCGCATTCCCTCGGCCTGCGCCATGCGGGTGAGATCGGTAACCGGGATGCCTGGCAGCCCGTAGATGGTGTGAATGCCGTTCAGCTTGAGCGCGTCGAGTACGAGATGGAAACCGTCGGTGGTGGGACGGACTTCAGTGGATTCGGACAGATTGCTCATGGTGCGCCCTCGCTTTGTTTTTTGGCCGGTTCGACTGGCTTCGAACCAGCCACCGAGGACTGACTCTGGCCACCCGTTGACAGTCTGCACAGGCTAGTTGCCTGCGCCAGGTTCCGGTTTGGAGGCCGCAGTTTAGGAGGGTGAGCGTGGAATTTCGTTAACCGCGATCAATTTCGGCGCCGCGGGCCGGTTTCATTAACCGGGATCAATCTTTTGCACCAAACGTCACCCGATCGGATGCACCCGTCAGACGAACGGTCCTCGATCAGTGGCAACCGGGCCATCGCGGTGGGGCCTCAGGGCGCCTCAATTAACCCAGACTTCCACTCGCCGATTGCGCTCCCGCCCGCTGTTGGTGCCATTGTCGGCCACAGGGAGTTCCTGACCAAACGCGATGGCATCGACTGCTTCAATGCCTACTGAGCGCAATGCCGTCTTGACCGCAATTGCACGGGCATTGGACAACTCCAGGTTGCGCGCGTAGCTACCTGTATTGTCCGAGAAACCAATCAAGGTCAATCGTCCAGCGGGGTGTTCGGCCATCACCCGCAGCAAACGCTGAACATCCTCGTTGGCCCGATTGTCCAACTTGTCCGATCCGATGATGAAGCGGAACGTGGTGCCCATGTCGGACTTGCTTGCCACTGAATCGCAATAGGCATTGCGCGAACCAGGCCACTCAGCACTCAACTGACACGGGCGCGCGGCCGCGCTCGCTCGAGTCCGCTTCGGCTGGTTGAAATCATCGATGATCTGATCGACGAAGCCGACCGCCTTCACCACATCCTGACCACGATTCGTTTGAATAAAATTGACAAAATCGCGAATCACCGATTTACCTGGATTGCTGGCGGTATACAGATATAGACGGCGCGACAGTGCGTAGTCCTCTTTCTTGACCGTGATCACGGTGGGTGCCAGAGCGATGGTGTTCACGCCGTCAGACACCAGCAATGCCTTGGCAGTCTTCACATAAGGCAAACCCACAAACCCGATCGCACCAGCATCCTGTGCTACCGCAGACTCCAGTTGCTCGGTGTCCTCATATCTGCGGGCGTCGGCCACCAGAGCACCCTCCTTTATGACCAGCGCCTTGAACGTATCGTAAGTACCTGATTGAGCATCGCGCGCATAGACTCGAATGGGACCATTGCCAGACCCAACCTGAGACCAGTCGGTCACCTCGCCACGAAAGATGCGGGCGAGTTCGCCTATGGCGATGCGGTCGATCGGATTTCCTGGTGCGACAATCACCGCGATACCGTCCAGTCCGATGACGTGTTCACTGTTGCGACTGCTCATGTCCCCCATCACCTTGAGCAGCTTCTCCTTTTCACTCGCGTTGACCGGACGCGACGCCATGCCGATGTCGGCGCTGCCATCGAGCAAATGAATGAAGGCATTGGCCGATCCATGCGCGCGCACTTCCACCGCGACAGAGCGCTCACCCAGCTTTCCCTTGACAACCATTTCCGGAATAAGGGCACCCGCGGCATCGCGTCGCTGTTCAAGCGTGACCCCGGTTGCGCCGAGCGACACCAGCCACGCGTCAACCAGGCGCGGCACGAGGACCGCGCCAATCGTATTGGACCCTGACAGGCGCAATAAGTACTCGGATGCGGCCGCTGCCGCCGTGGGCTTTTCAGAAGCTGAATGGGGTCGCCCAACGATGAGCGCGCCGAGTACCGCCGCCAGTGCCAACCAACCGATCACGAGCAGGGTCAACCGCCTCCTGTCAAAGGTTCGTGGCACTTCAATCAGACCAACCCCGCACGTCGGACAGCGCGGTTCCGGACCGATCATCATGATCTTCTCTTTCTTCGCCGCCTTTTCGCAACGGTCAGGCAAATTGGCGCAGAAGCCGAATTTCACGGTACGGTCTCCAGATCAGATGGGGGCATGACTGATGGTGAATGGGGCGCACAGGCCGCCACGCCTGACCGGTGTTTATCCGGGGACGTGTTCGCACATTTTCATGCCGCATCGTGACAACGCGATTTCACGCAGAACCGCGCGTATTTGCCCGCCGTCGACGCTGCGCGCGAAGCGAAGTAAAGTACAGTGACGTCATCGCACTTTCGAGCCATTTGCCGTGTCCATTTGTCGCGTAGTCGCCATCGCGTTGACCATCCTCGCCCTTGCCTGCCATGCAGCCGCCACGCATGCTCAAACATCGAACCGGATCATTGTCGGCTACCCGCCGGGCGGCTCAATTGACGCCATGGCGCGCGTACTGGCCGAGAAATTCTCAGAGGGCACCGGACGCAGCTTTGTCGTCGAGACCCGCAGCGGCGCGGCCGGGGTGATCGGTGCCGAATTACTCAAGGGCGCGCCCGCCGATGGCAGCACGCTGCTGATTGCACCAGACTCCAATATCAGCGTTTATCAGCACACGGTGATCAAGCCCGCGTACCTGCCGATGCAGGATTTTGTCGCGATCGCCCACACCGGTGACTACCGCATCGGTCTGGCGGTAAACCCCTCCGTGCCTGCCGCTGATCTGCGCAGCTTTCTCACCTGGACCCGAACACAGTCCGCCCCGGTTGGTTACGGTTCGGCCGGTGCGGGTACCAATATTCACTTCTATGGCGCGCTGCTCGCGCAGGCGAGCGGGGCCAATATGATTCATGTGCCCTATCGCGGCACCGGGCCGGCGCTGGTCGATCTGGTAGCCGGACACTTGCCCTCGGCCATGCTGACCGTGGGGGGCATGCTGTCCTATGCCCACAGCGGCAAGATCCGCATCCTCGCGCAGACCGGCGAGGGCCGCTCACAGAGTCTGCCCAATGTTCCTTCATTCAAGGAACTGGGTTTTCCGATGCTCGCGACCTCGGGTTGGTATGGCCTGTTTGGCCCGGCCGGAATGCGCCCCGAACTCGTGCAACGCTATAACGACATTGTCATTCGCGCCATTCGCACAGCCGAGGTGCGCGAGCGTATGCATTCATTCGAACTGGAGCCACGCGAATACACCGCTGAAGCGTTCCAGGCCATGGTGCGAGCGGACACCGAACGCTGGGGACCGATCATCCGCGCATCGGGATTCACTGCGGCGAGCGATTGACCTGATCGAACGCCCACCGCGGGTTGCCACGCACCAAAAAGTGGCACGGTTTTAGCTGCTGGTTCTGTGGTCATGACTCTGGCCGCACTTGGCGGCTGACCGTGGATTTCGATATCGCCATTTTTCTTGCAGTCATGCCGACGCTCTGGACCGACGCGCTGGTGACGGATTTCTCGATCGACTCGAGCACAAATGGTTTCAATAGAGAGTAGGCCCAATGACCGCGAGTCCCATGGTGAGAGATGTCCAGCTGATCGATCTGGCAGTCGAGCCGATCGGCACCACAGCCTTTGCCCCCTATGGCACATTGATCGAAGCCGCCGAAGACGGCAAGCCATTCGGTCGGGACGAAGCGCAACTCGAGCTCGCGCGTGGCACCCCGCGCTTCTATGTCATGCGGCTGCATCACCGCGAACTGAGTTTTCGTCACCTGACCCGACACATCGCAGTCACGCAGTGCCTTGCATCGGTTGGCGGGCATCAGTGGATACTCGCAGTCGCCTCGCCGCAAGACCCCGACAACCCCGACGCGCTGGCCGACCTCGCATCGATTCGCGCCTTCAGCATTCCTGGTACGGTCGCGGTCGCGCTGCATCGCTCCACCTGGCACGTGGGGCCCTATTTCGAAGCGCAGAGTGTGGATTTTTTCAATCTCGAACTATCCGACACCAATCAGATCGATCACCACAACTGCCGTCTCGATGAGCAGTTTGGGCTTGCCTACCGCCTGGTGCTGCCATTGGCTGGCGGCGCATGAGCCTGCGCACACACGGTCGCTATGACTACTCGCCCATCATTGATCGGCCGCTGTGGGATTGGCCCGATGGGCGACGGCTGGCGGTGTATATCGCCATCAATGTCGAGACGTTTCCGTTCGGCGAAGGGCTCGCACCTGATCTGAACCCGCGACAACCCGAACCCGATGTCGTGAATTTTTCCTGGCGCGACTGGGGCAATCGGGTCGGCATCTGGAATCTTCTGGAAGCGCTCGATCAGGGCACTGCTCGCAAGTGAAGGATTCCAGTTCGATGCCTATGGCGAGTTGCTCGACGGTGATCGGATCGAAGCCCTGATCGCCAAGACTATGGTCGCCGAGGACAATCTGGTACGCGGCTCGCGCACCATTGTCTACGCGAGCAGTTGGGCACCCGAATCGCATATCCGTGCGGCGGCCTCTGGCGTGCTTGGCAGCCTTCTCGGGCATCTGCGATTTTTTGTTTCCGCCGATTCAGTTCATCAGGCACCGCCCGGTGGGGGCGTCACCAGCGTGGTGTTTCGCAATGCGTGAGGGCGTCAGCACGCGCTATCATGGCCGGCTGCAGACCGCAATCGCCTACCCCCGCCAGGAGCCCCGCGCATGATGAACCGCCTCATCGATGTCCCACCAGAACAGTTGAGCGAACAGCAGAAGACGGTTTTTGACAACCTGGTACAAGGCCGCGGCCGCATCCTGGGCCCCTACAAGATCTGGATCCACTCCCCGGTGGTGGCCGCCGGTATGGAACATATCGGCACACATCTGAACAAGAAGGGCGTGCTCACCCCGCGTGAAGTCGAGATGGGCATCATCATCATTGCGACCCACTGGGATGCTGCCTATGTCCAGACTGCCCATGTGCGCGAAGGACGCCGGGTCGGTGTGCCTGAATCGGTGATCAGCGCATTGGTCGCCGGGCAAGCTCCCGAATTGAGCGACCCTCACGAACGCGGTGTGTGCGACTTCGCGCGTGCCCTGGTAAATGGCGCCAAGCTCTCAGATGAACACTATGGCGCGATCGAGGCTGCCATCGGACGGGCTGGAATTGCCGAAGTACTGGTGTTGCTGGGCTACTACACGTCGGTGGCTCTTGGCATGAAAGTCCACCAGGTGCCGATCCCACCGGCCTGACCGGCGCAGAACGAGGAGACGAGAATGACCCCGGCAGATCGCATGCGCGAGGATCGCCAGCGCACCAACCCGCTGTTCAATGACCGCAAGTTAAAGCTTGGGACGTTCTGCTCCAATCTTGACTATGGCTGTGCGATCTCAACCATCCCCGGGACGTTGCGTATCAGTTGGCCCAATACCCTCGCGCTCGCCAAACTGGCCGACGAGATGTCATTCGAAGCGCTGGTACCGGTGGGTCGCTGGCGCGGCTTCGGTGGCAAGACCAACTTCAATGGCGCCGGATTTGAAAGCTATACCTGGGCCGCCGGCATCGGCGCGCTGACCCGGAACTCGGCCGTATTTGCGACCTCGCATGTGCCCACGGTGCATCCGATCATGGCTGCCAAACAGGGCGCAACCATCGATCACATCACCGGTGGCCGCTTTGTGCTGAATCTGGTGACCGGTTGGAACAAGCCGGAAATCGAGATGTTCGGCAATGATCTGGCCGAACACGACACCCGCTACGAGATGGCTGAGGAATGGATCAGCATCATCCGCAGGCTGTGGACCGAGCAGGAGGAATTCGATTTTGACGGGCGCTTCTACCGCATCCGGCGCGGCTACCTGCAACCTAAACCGATCCAGCTGCCCAACCCGGTCATCATGAACGCGGGGGGCTCACCGCGCGGTCGCCGGTTCGCGGCGCAATTTGCCGATGTGGCCTTCACCGCCGTCGATTCGCACGACATCAGCCAGGTGCGCGCCCAGGTCGATGCCTATCGCAAGGCCGCCTTCGAGGCCCATGGCGGGTCGATCCAGGTCTGGACCAATGCCTATATCGTCCAGGGCGAGACCGAGCGCGAAGCGCAGGATTTTGTGCGCTACTACGTTGATGAAAATGGCGATTGGGAAGCAGCGAGCAATCTGGTCGAGAGCATGGGACTGAACGCCATGACCTTTCCGCCCGGTGCGCTACAGGAGCTCAAGCGGCACTTTGTCGGTGGCTGGGCAGGTTTCCCACTGATTGGCACGCGCGAGCAAATCGTCGATGGTCTGTCGATGCTGGCCAATGAGGCGGGCTTTGATGGCGTGCTGCTTTCCTGGGCGCGCTATGAAGAGCACATGCGCGAATTCCAGGACACTACTCTGCCTCTGCTGGTACAGGCCGGACTGCGCTGACACCGGGGCAATCGAGGGCGGCACGGACTGCGCGGAAAGTGGCTACAGCCAGCATTGCGCCGAGCGACGGTCTGCGCACCTGCGATCGGGTGCAAAGGTAGTGAGGCGATTTGCATTGACGCACCAGCACGCCTATCGTAGAGGGTCGCGCAGCACCCGGAATCGGTGGCTGTAGGCAACAAAAACATAAAGGGAGATGGAGACATGATGCGAACGTTCGCACGATGCGCGCTGATTGGTGCCGGTATGCTCAGTGCCGCACTTGCCTTTGGTCAGACCGCGCAGGAACTGAACAACGATCATAAGACGCCAGGCGATGTGCTCACCAATGGGATGGGCTACAACCAGCAGCGCTTCAGCCCGCTCAAGCAGATCAACCCCGGCACCATCAAGCGACTGGCCCCGCTGTGGGCGTTCAGCACCAATAATGTGACCGGCGATGAAGCGCAGGCCACGGTGCGTGACGGCATCATTTACATGACCACATCACGCCAGACGTTCGCCATCGACGCGATCAGCGGCAAACAGGTCTGGAAAAATGACCTTGAGTTTGAAAATGATGTGCTGCGCGTGGTGTGCTGCGGCATCGTGAATCGTGGCGGTGCCATTGCCGATGGCAAATTTGTGCGTGCAACCCTCGATGGTCAGGTGCAAGCGCTCGATCTGAAAACCGGAAAAGAAGTCTGGAAAACCAAGTCGGTCGATTACACCGATGGCTTTTCATACACCGGCGCCCCGCAGGTGGCCAACGGTGTGGTGCTGGTATCCACCTCCGGTGCCGAATATGGCATCCGCGGCATGATCGAAGGCTTTGATCTGACCACCGGCAAATCGCTCTGGCGGCATTACAACACGGCGCTGCCGGGCGAGCCCGGTGGCGACACCTGGCCCGCTGACACGGCCTCGCACGGCGGCGGTTCTGGCTGGGTGACCGGGTCTTACGATCCTGATCTCGATCTGATTTTCTGGGGCACCGGTAACCCGGCACCATGGGATCCAACCAGCCGCCCCGGCGACAACCTGTTCACCGACAGCGTGGTGGCAATCCGGCCCAAGACTGGCGAGCGGATCTGGACTTACCAGTTCACCCCGAACGACCCGTTTGATTACGATGGCATCAATGAAATGGTGCTGGCCGATCACATGGTCGATGGCAAGATGCGCAAGGTGTTGATGCACGCCGATCGCAATGGCTTTCTCTACGTGATCGACCGTACCAATGGCGAATTGCTCTCGGCCAAGCCCTTTGTCAATGTCACCTGGGCCGATGGCGTGGACATGAAGACCGGTCGCCCGATCGAATCGGCTGAAACCAAAAAGCTCCGCGCCGGGTTGCCCGGTTGGGAAGTAAGCCCGGGGGCAATTGGCGGCAAGAACTGGTTCCCGATGTCCTATAGCCCGATCACCAAGTTGCTCTACATCAACACCCTCAATTCGGCCTGGAGCTATTCGCCGATCAAAGTCGAGTACAAACGCGGGCAACGCTTTGTAGGCATTACACCGAAATGGAATTTCCCGGAGAACCGCGGCACCCTGAAAGCGATCGATCCAGTCAGCGGCAAGGTGCATTGGGCCCATGATTTCAAGATCCCCAACTGGTCTGGCACGATGGTCACCGCTGGCAATGTGATGTTTACCGGCGCGCAAACCGGTGAGTTCCTCGCCTATGACGCAACCACCGGCAAGAAGCTGTGGCAATTCCAGACCGGCTCAGGCGTAGTCGGTCAGCCGATTACCTGGGAAAAGGACGGCAAGCAATACGTCACCGTGGCAAGCGGCATCGGTGGTGTCTATTCGCTGCGAATCGGTGACGAGCGCCTGGCCAATGTACCGGCCGGTGGCGCGCTCTGGACATTCGCTCTGCAATGACCCGTTTCTGGCGCGGCACGGCGGGCGCCATGAGACGCATCACGGTGCTGGTCACGACCTGTGGTCTGGCCAGCACCCTGCCCCTGACAGCTGCGATAGTGCGTCTGCAGTGGGCACGGCAGGCGGCGCTAGGCCTGCTGCTCGCGGTGTCGGCGCTGCACGCCGGACCGGCTGTGGCTGATGCGCTGCGCGTCTGCATCCCCGACGACACGCCGCCTTATTCATGGCGCGAGAACGGCGCCGAGCAGGGATTCGACGTCGCGGTAGCGCACCGACTCGCCGCTGCACTCAAACGTGATCTTTCCCTGTTCTGGTATGACAACGACTACGATCGAGAATCCGACGGCACGCTCGGGGTCAATGCGTTGCTGTCCGCAGGGTTGTGCGATCTGGTTGCCGGCTACACCTTGTACGCCCCCGCTCTGGGCAAGCCGTGGGCAGCGGTGGCGCGCACGCCAGGATATCGGGGTGCCAAACCGCTGCGCCAGCGCCCTTGGATAACCCTCGGTACGACCATTCCGAGTCGCGCCTACCACTCGGCACAACTTGCGCTCATCGTAGGTCCGGCTGCGGCCGGACGTACGGTTGGCAGTCTGGCTGACTTGTCAGGTATGAAACTGGGCACCGTCGCAGGTTCGATGGGTGGAACGATCCTGCGCGGGTACCACAATGGGATTTACCTCAAGGATTCGGTGTCACTGCAAAGCATTGTTGATCCCCTCGATGGCCTGGAAGCCGGCCGCTTTGCCGCGACATTGACCGACGTGCACAGCCTGGATGCCTGGCGCGTGAAGCATCCGCACAATCACATCACGCTCACTCCCTACCGCCACCCGGCCGCATTCAATATCGGATTCATTGCATTGGCCAGCAACGAGCACCTGGTCCGTGAGCTCGATGAGGTAATTGCCGCATTGCTCGCCGCGAACGAATTGGCGAGCCTCGCCGCGGCCAACGCGATGACCTGGATGGCCCCGGTTGAACCCGAGATCGCGATTGATCGCTCGATCTCGCAGTTGATCAAAATGGCGGAAAGCCGGCAATAGCCTTTGATGACACAGTACTATTTGTGGCTGAATGTGCAAGTCACAGACATGAAGGCGACATGAAGACGTTCGCACAGCAAGCCGAAGCAACCGGCACTGGCACGGTGCATAACCGTGTGCCCGTCTTGCTGCTCGGTAGCGTGCCGCTCGCCAACGCTCAGGCGGTTTTTTCTGCCGCGTCGCGCCTGCTGGGCGCCGCCGCCCTGCGCCTGCCTGATGGCGAAACGGGTGCGCGCAGCAACTGGATTGCCTGGCAGCGCTCGGTATTTGCGAGCCTGGGTGCATTGCAAGCCTCTGCGCACAAAGAGCGTGCCTACCAACTGTTTCCGCCGTTCACGCTGCGCCCTGATCGAGCGATCACCGATGTCGTGTTCGGACCGCTCGGGTTTGCCCGTGAAGCCATTGCTTCCTATGCGGTATTCAAATCACTCAAGGCACGCGGCGAGATTGGCCAGCACCAGCGCCTCCAGGTCGCGCTGCCAACCGCGTGGGCACCGGTGTACTCCTTTATCTCCTATCGTTGGCAGCTCGCAGTCCACGGCCGCTATGAGCAGGCCCTGTTGCACGAACTGGCGCAGATATGCGCGGCCATCCCGCACGATGAACTGACCGTGCAATGGGACGTCGCGACCGAAATGAGCTGGTGGGAGGGGGTCTATCCGTCGCCCTATGAGAATGTCGAAAGGGGCGTGATCGACAGTGTCCTGCGTCTTTTGTCTGCAGTACCGGGGTCGGTGGAACTCGGAGTACACCTTTGCTATGGCAGCATGAACAACCGGCACTGGAAGGAACCGGCCGATACGGCCAATCTGGTCGGGCTCACCAATGGCTTGGCACGCGCGCTGCCCCGAGCCTTGGACTATGTGCATCTGCCAGTGCCACAAAGTCGCAATGACCCTGAGTACTTCGCCCCTCTGGCCAGGCTCAACCTGCCTGCGCAAACCATGCTCTATCTGGGCCTCCTGCACCTGGACGATGGCCTGCCCGGCGCGCTGCGACGCGTCGAGGCAGCGTCGCGGTTTGCCCCTCAATTTGGCATCGCGTGCGAATGTGGTCTGGGCCGCCGGGCACCTGATACGATCAACGACTGGCTGAGCCTGCACGCAACGGTCGCCAGGCATATGAATCCGCACACAGTTCCGCTTCCATAACCTCTCACTTCTCAGGGCGTTGATCATGGCATCGAGAATCGGTCACCTGGCCGCCAGCCTTCTGTGTACCTTCAGCTTCGCGTTGCCGTCGGGCAACGCAATGGCGCAGGCGACAGAAGAGGTTAACTATCTGCTGCCCGCGCCCCCCACATTGCCGGCGTTCGGTCCCTGGGTGCTCGCGCAACAGCGCGGTTATTACGCACGGGAGAACCTGAAGGTGAACTTCATCGTCGCCAAGGGCGGCGTTGACGTAGCCAAGCAGGTCGGCGTGGGCAATGCCCCGATCGGTGGTGCGATTGGCGACACGCCGATCATTGCGCGCGCGCAAGGCATACCGGTAAAGGCCGTCGCGGTAATCGGCGCCCGCGCCCTGCATCACCTGCATGTGGTCGAAGGCCAGGGCATCAACTCGGTGGCAGACCTGAAAGGCAAGACGATGACCGTGATGTCGTATCAGGACACCTCGTACTACGTGCTGCTCGGCATCCTTGCCACCGCTGGTCTTACCAAGAACGATGTCGAAGTACAGGCCGCCGGTCCGGTGGGCGTATGGCAACTACCGGCCACGGGTAAAGCCGTTGCCTTCGCTGGCCCGATTGATTTTGCGATTAGCGCGCGCGGTGCCGGTGCCAGGGTAAAGACACTGCCCTCGGACCACTACATCAAGACACTCACGCAGGCGATCATTGCCTCCGACGAGATGATTCAAAAACGACCTGACCTGATCCAGCGCCTGGTACGTGCCACCCTCGCCGGACTGGCCGACATGATGAAGGATCCCAAAGGCGCGGTCGCCGACTTCATCGCCGGCTCACCCTCTTTCAAAGGCCGTGAAGCCTTTGTCGAAGAAGTATTTCGCGGTTACAACGAGTACACCTACCAGGGGCAAGGCATGCCTGGGGCCATCGACCCGGAGCGCTTGGCCGCTGTGCAAAGCTTCTATGTCGCGCAAGGCATCGTGCCAAAGGAAGTACCGGTGGCTGAGCTCTACACCAATCAATTCATCCGCTAGGGGCCGCACGGGCTGATCGGCCTCCTATCCAAGAGTGAGTCTGCCATGTCTACCCATATTCTCTGTGGTCGATTGTTTACCGGACTGACTGACCTTGCCCTGGGCGATCAGCGTATGGTGACTGGCCGCGACGGACGTCTAATTTACGTTGGCCCTTCGACCGGCGCGCCCGCGGTAGCCGCGGGCGACGAGCTGGTTGACTACAGCCACGCGTTTGTGATGCCCGGCCTGCAGGATGTACACACCCACCTCGCCTATGGCAACGCGAAGTCCGAAGAAGACATCGATCTGTACCACCCGATGGAATTTCGCTCGATCCGTGCGCTTTTTTTTGCGCAGCAGGTGCTCTCCGCTGGCGTCACCTCGATGTGCGCGCCGGGCGATGCCGGACAGATCAGCATTGCAGTTCGTAACGCCATTCAGTGGAATCTGTTTGATGGCCCGCGGGTGACCGCTGCTGGCCGCTACCTCACCACGCGCCAGAGCCTTACCGATTGGTACCCGAGTTGGATCGGTGTGCCCGAGACCAGTATCGGACGCCTCGTCACCAGCCGGGATGAAGCGATCGAGGAAGTGCGGGTGCAAGTAAAGAACGGGGTGGACTGTATCAAGATCGCACTTGACGGCGTGCAGCGTCGCCCCAACGGTGAATTGATTGCCGCCTTTGACCAGGCCGAACTCAATGCGATCGTGACCGAGATCCATCGCCTGGGCCGCAAAGTTCTGGTGCATGCGCGTGGGCGCGAGGCCACCTTGTATGCCGCGCGCAGTGGAGTGGATCTTATTTTTCACGCCTACTATCTGGACGATGAATGTATCGAGGCCATGCTGCGCTCAGGCAGCACCATCGGCCCGACCCTCACCTTCCCTTACAACATCATCGAATTCACCCAACCGCATGAACCAGCCGCCCTCAAGGGCCGCATAGATGACGTGCGACGCGAATACGACACCGCGTGCGTCAATCTGCGCCGGGCGCGCGAGTTCGGCGTGCCCATGGTGACTGGCACCGATTCGGGCTTTGCGGTCACTCCCTATGGCGAGTGGCACGCTCGCGAGATCGAGATATTCGTGCGTGATCTGGGGTTCTCCCCGGCGCAGGCGCTGCACAGCGCCACTCGCCTCGCCGCAGGGTTCATGGCAGAAGCGGGTCACACCGGTGTCCTGGAAAAAGGCCGCCTTGCCGATTTCATCGCAATCGACGGTGATCCGCTCCGGGACGTGTCAATTTTGCAGAACAAGCCACGCATCCTTGGCGTCCACCTGGCCGGACGCAAACAATCAATTCCGGCGCGCACGTACGACACCTACAAGGTCACCGATCAGTCCTGGGCCAACTGGACTGAATTGCATACGCAGGCGCATGTTGCGGCACGCGGCAATCAATGAGGGTTGACTTCGAGGACCTCGTGATGACGCCCGGGAAGAAACTGATGCAGACCTAGGCGAACGTCAGTTCAATCACCGACAAGGTATTTGAACTGTAGTTGGTGACATAGGCATGTCGGGCATCGACCGATAACGCGATGGCACTGGGCGACTGACCGACGGGAATGGTCAGAGGCAACAGGCGATTGGTCGACAAATCGATAATGTTTACCGTGCCCTGCCCCGCCGTCAGCCCGGTGAAGTTGGTGATGTCGGAGTACAGGGTGTTGTAGTTCGTCACGCAGGCAAAAGCGCCATCCGCAGAAATCGCCACACCAGACGGTTGTATGCCAACAGGGATAGTTGACAAGACTTGTCCACTATCCAGATTGACCGCCAGCACATGCCTGCCTACCGGCACAAAATTATTGCTGCCGAAATTGGTGATATAGCCGATATTGGCGCCACCATCGTTGAGCACCGCGATGCCAAACGGACCGAACAGTCCGATGCCCGCAATTGTGCGCGCCACTGTATTGGTGGCCGTATCGATGACACTGATCGATCCGTCATTGAAAATGCCTTTGCCATAGTTGATGACGTAGCAATACTTGCCATCAGGGCTCATGGTCAGGGCAGCGGGGGCTAGACCGACACTAATTTTGCCGGTGACGAGCCTGCTGTTCAAGTTCACTACGCTCACGGTTTGGCCATTCCCGCTTTGCGCGCCACCAGGAGCACCATAGTTATTTACGTAAGCTGTGCCACCATCGGCACTGATAGCAAATCCAGAGGGGCCATCAAACCCGGCAATGACCTCGATGACATCGTTTGTTGCAACGTCAATTACCGTGACGTTTTGAAAATTGCTATTGGTCGCGTAGGCGAACTGCCCTTGCTTGTCGATTGTTATCGTGTACGGCTGGTTGAAACTCGTGTTGTTGATGGTTGTGAGAACAGTGAAATTCGTCAGATCGACGACCGTTACGCTGTCCTCGCCAGTCATGCCATAGTTGTTGTTATTGGCGACATAGGCGAATCGACCATCGGGTGTCAGTGCGAGGGCCGCGGGTGTCACGCCCGTATTAACGGTTGCGACGAGCTTGGCGGCAATTGGTAATGGCTTCCCCATGTTCATAGCTCTCCATTGATTGATTCGTCTGGCCGGGGATTGCATCTCGCTATCTGCCCAGGCACATCAGGGGTTCGCAGCTCGTTCCATTGCGGTCTACAGAACTGGCTTGCCGATAACCCTGCGTTGAGTATACTGATCAATGTAGGTCACTGTTACGACAAGTTTTAAAGGGACTTCTGCAATGGTGCGCTGCCTGGTTGCCGCTCTTACGCTCTTGACCGCACTGGGGGCCTCAGCCCAGATGCCGCCGCCGCCGACCAAGCTCAGCTCGGTCATGCCACCGGATGCGCCGGCCAACCCGCCGTTCAGCTTTGGCGCGATTGCTGCATTCCAGCGCAAGCTCGATATCTTTGCATGGCAGGAATTCATCGCGATGAACTGGCCGGCGGCCCGTCCAGGCGTCCCCTCACAGAAGCCCATTGGAGCCAATGTGACCGGCGACAATGGAACCGTGTGGGAGACCTACATTTCTCCCTCGCAAGTCTTTCAGCCGGGTGCGAAGACGCCACCGCCGTGGGGCACACCCGAGCCGATTCCAGCGTTCTGTGCCAAAGCTCCTGCAGCACTTGCCAGTGAACCGATGAAAGTGTTGAGTCTGGTTGGCAAGGGGGATGTGCAAGGCGAGTTCCTTGAGGCGTTCACCCCGTCGCCGCTGTTCGATGTCAACGGCCATTACACGCGATATGACGTGCGCATCAATCGCGACGAGTACGACAAAATCATGCAGGGTACCCAGCCGCAGCCGGCCCCGGCCCAACCCTGGTATATCCCGGCCAATCAAATTGCGCCGATGGTTCTGCCGGCGGGCGACAACGCGACCGGTCGCGTCGGCGCGGTCGAGATCAAGGCATCGTGGCGTCAGATCACCGCGGCTCAGCGGGGCCGCTACCACAGCAGTTACGCGTACATCACCTATGCGCCCGATCCCACCACAAACTTGAACACAAAATGCGCCGGCCCCCTTTTGATGGGGATGGTTGGTCTGCACATCGCGCACAAGACGGTCAGTTTTCCACAATGGGTGTGGGCCACCTTTGAGCATGTGGACAACGACCCTCCGGCGGCCCCGGGCAGCGCGCATCCTTTCAGCTACAACAATGATCCCGGGTGCACAATCGCCGCAGGTTGCGCGAATCAGCCGCCTGCTGCGATCAGCGGCGGATATGACGGCGATCCGTCAAAGACCTATTCAGCGGTGCAAGTTGTGCGTGCCACACCCATTCCGGCAGCCAAAAACAGTCCGACGACTGGCATCAATCCGGTGTTCCAGAAATTACTCCGCGCCATCAATCCGAAATCGGTGTGGCAGTTCTACCAGCTCGTCGACACACAGTGGCCCGAATTGCCGGGTCCGAAGGGGAACCCGAAACAGTGCTATCACAACACGAATCCCCAAAGCCCTGATTATCAGTACACGTTCAAATGTTACGGCCCCGGCCAGGATGAAGGGCCCGATCCAGTGCCTGCCACGCTTACAAATACAACGATGGAAACGTACTTTCAGGCCGACAGCAAACAGGCGTTCATGGGTAGTTGCATGGGGTGCCACAGCAACGCCACGGCAGCAAATGGAGCCCCCAACCCCAGTGCGTTCACTGATTTCAGCTTCCTGATTGGCGATGCGCAACCACCGTCTACCGAAAGCAATCCATCGCGGGTGCTGCGCAAATCAAGCCGTCCGCACAATT
The DNA here is from genome assembly GCA_903921325.1 of uncultured Pseudomonadota bacterium. Classification (GTDB taxonomy): domain Bacteria; phylum Pseudomonadota; class Gammaproteobacteria; order Burkholderiales; family SG8-39; genus CAIXPL01. The sequence continues at coordinate 60,875 of CAIXPL010000030.1, read as the reverse complement.
AGCGGACTGCAAGCGTATAGCCGGTACTCGCTTTGGCGGTGTCGTACACGCCAAAATCGCAACTGAACACTGTCCAGGCGCTGGCCACCGCTGCTGCATCAGTGGTTGAGGTCCAGTAGTACTGAGATTGGATGAAATTGGTGAAAATCGCAGGCTGTGAATTGACCCCGGTAGTAGTGCTCGTGAACGTATATCCAAGAAAGTCGGCCATATTGTTCTGCATCCGGTCGGCAAGGCTCTGCATCTCTTTGCGGTTGGGCATGCGCCATTGCCCGGCGGTCGATCCATCAGTCAGGCCACATTGACCAGCCGCCAGTGCGCTTGCCGCACCGATCGCCCCCGTCCATGAGCCACTGAGGCAATCGGCCTGCTTCAGCCAGAGAATGCGGTGACCGTCGCCCCTGCCAATGGGGCGCTGTTAAATAGGACGGTTCCGGCGGCGGTGTTGTACTGGGCTGGCGCATTCGTACTTGAGGGACCGCTACTGCCGCTGCCACCACCGCCGCAGGCAGACAGAATGCCGGTAATTGAAAGGACCGATAATAGTTTGAGCGATTTCATTGCGCTTTCCCCTGCCAGGGCACGCAACCGCGCTGATTGCCTGCAACCGGACTCGGCTGAGTGCCTGACTCGGTTGTGGCCCTTGGGCAATAAGAACCTTAAAGTGACTGCTCTGTCTGTACCGTGAATTCGCCCATGACACAATTGCCGGTCGCGGTTAAAAGATAACTATGCACTCTGGCCGTGTTGGAACTACCGGAATTGCGCTCAAAGTGGCCGTACCGTCACGCTCGCATTTGACCTGGGAGAAATCGCCGTGAAACCAAGCATTGGCCTGATTGGCGTTGGTCTGATGGGCCATGGCATTGCTCTGAACATTCTTAAAAATGGCTATCGACTCACGCTGCTGGCACATCCCGGCAATCAACCAGTCGATGATCTGCTGAGCTCTGGCGCAATCGCAAAAGTGAGCGCCTGCGACGTCGCACAACAAAGCGACATTGTCATCCTGTGCGTCACCGGCTCACCGGAAGTCGAGGATGTCATGACAAATGCGCAAGGCGTCCTCAAAGGCCTGCGCGCCGGCGCCACGGTGATTGATTGCTCGACTGCGCTACCGGAGTCGACGATTCGCATGGCCAGCCTCGTTGACGACGCGCACGGACAGTTCCTTGACGCACCGATGACCCGAACTGCACAACATGCGCGCGAGGGACGACTCAATTTGCTCGTGGGTGGCACCAAGGAAGACCTTGCTCGAGTGCTTCCGTTGTTGCGCTGCTTCGCAGAAAACATCACGCATGCCGGTGCCGTAGGCGCTGGACACGCACTCAAGCTCTTGCACAACTTTGTATCCCTGGGCTCGGCCGCTTTGATTGCGGAGGCGGCCGCGTGTGCCGCGAAAGGAGGCGTGGACCCAAGGGTTTTCGTCGACGCATTGGCCACCGGTGGTGGCGCCGGCATCGCTCTGGATCGCCTCAAGCCTTTTATTCTCGGTCGCGATAGCTCTGGTTTGCAGTTCTACATGAGCAACGCGCTCAAGGACATTCAGTATTACGCGAACATGGCTGGCGCCCTTAAGGCCGCTCACGCAATCGGCGATGCAGTCGCCGACACCTATCGAGAGGGCGTGACCCGTGCGGGCCGGCATGCTATGGTTCCCGAACTGGTGTCGGCTCTGCAGTCCGCAAGCAGTGCGGGATAACCAAGCGCGGGATAACCAAGCGCGAGAATGCCCGGTGCGGAATAGCCAAGCGTCGCCACGATCGTCATTGAATCCGATCGACACAATAAGAACAGACAGGAGACCTCACAATGAATGACGCAGCGATAGCGGAAAACCGTGTGTCCGAAGAGCGCGTATACGCCAGGGTGACCTGGCGCATCATTCCGTTTCTGTTTCTTTGCTATGTAGTAGCCTACCTTGATCGCGTCAACGTGGGATTCGCCAAGTTGCAGATGGTGGCTGATCTGAAATTCAGCGAAACCGTTTTCGGTTTGGGCGCGGGCCTGTTTTTCATCGGGTACTTTCTGTTCGAAGTACCCAGCAATGTGATCCTGCACAAAGTCGGCGCGCGGATCTGGATCGCCCGCATCATGATCACCTGGGGCGTGATTTCCGCATTGACGCTGTACGCCAGCAGTGAGATGAGTTTCTACGCCTTGCGCTTTTTGCTTGGCTTGGCAGAAGCGGGTTTCTTCCCGGGCATCATCCTCTATCTCACCTATTGGTACCCGGCAGCGCGACGCGGCAGAATCGTCACGCTGTTCATGACCGCGATTGCGCTGTCCAGTGTGATCGGGGCACCGATCTCCGGGTGGATCATGCAAAACCTGAACGGTGTTAATGGCCTGGCGGGCTGGCAGTGGATGTTTCTGCTCGAAGGGATCCCCTCGGTACTGGTGGGATTGTTCACCATTTACTATCTGGATGACAGCATCACCAAAGCGGGCTGGCTGAGCGACGCCGAAAAGGCTCTGCTGGCACAACGCATTGCCGAGGACAACACCGACAAGGAGGAGCTCTCTGTCAGTCAGACGCTTTTCAATAGTCGTGTCTGGCTGCTCGGATTGATCTATTTCTGCTTCGTGATGGGCCTCTATGGCGTCGGCTTCTGGTTGCCCACGATCATCAAAGCCCTCGGGGTGAAATCGCTCTTTGATGTTGGCCTGTTGACTGCCATTCCCTACGCAGTGGCAACCGTCGGCATGATTCTGGTATCGCGGAGCGCCGATGCAAGGCGCGAGCGGCGTTGGCATGTGGTCATTCCTGCGCTGGCAGGCTCGGTCGGTCTGGTCCTGAGCACCCTTCTTTCAGGCGATCCGGCAATGGCGATGGCCGCCCTGAGCCTGGCTACGTTCGGGATCATCACCACGCTGCCGCTGTTCTGGAGCTTGCCTACTGCTTACCTCGGTGGGGTGGCTGCCGCCGCCGGCATAGCGCTCATCAATTCGCTGGGAAATCTAGCCGGCTTCGTCAGTCCATTCCTCATTGGCAAGATCAAGGATGCCACGCAAAGCACTGATGCCGGCATGTTCATGCTGGCCACTTCACTGATCATCGGTGCGGCACTCACGCTGACGCTGCCGGCGAAGCGCGTGAACCGCTAATTGCGCCGACGGGCCTCGCCGCCCATCGCGAGGCCGTCGCGTCACCCCTCGCCGATCGAGGGTAGAGCACACGATCGTCCAGAGCACGCTCGAGCCGTTCGCGCGCGTGTACGCCATCGGTACGGTAACGAACGGTAGCGCATGGCTAATACATGCAGACTCAACCTCCAAGTCAGGGGAGCAGAGTCCCATGTTCTCGTGGGTCCTTTGATGCACACCCTGCATTAGGCAAAGGAACCATCATGATCTATCTCCTGGTCGTCATCATTCTTGTCATTGTTCTCGTGAAGCTGCTGTAGCGCTGGTTCACCTGCCTGGCGGTGGCATCAACTGGTTCGGTGCATTGCTCATCAACACCTTTGCGCACCGCCATGTGATGTGACCGCATAAGCTCGACAGGATGCTGCTCGAAATACACAATCTGGCGAAGCGTTACGATTGCCACCGAGGACTCGCACCGATCAGTTTGTCGGTCGGTAGCGGCGAGCTGATCGCTATCGTCGGTCACAACGGCGCGGGCAAATCCACGCTCCTGAAATTGCTCGCGAGTTGGATGCCGCCAGACGAAGGTAGCATGTTGATCGAGGGCATTGATTCCAGACATCGATCGGCGGTCGTAAAAAAAATCGGCTTCATTCCGGAAGTACCGAACCTTTTCGAGTTCTTCTCAGTTGAATACAATCTGACGCTGTTCGCTTCTCTGTTGAATACGCCGCTCCACCGGGTGGAGACGCTGTTGGGTGAGTTCAAGCTGACCTCGCACCGGAAAACCAAGGTACAGGCACTCTCCAAAGGATTAAAGCAACGAGTGAGCATCGCGCGCGCGCTGCTGGCGAATCCGTCCGTGCTCTTGTTGGATGAACCCACCTCGGGTCTGGACTTCGAGACCACGCGGGACATTTATCTTTTGCTGGGTGCAATGCATCGTGCCGGCAAGACGATCATTTTCACCTCGCATCGCCCCGAAGAGATCAAAGGCCTGGCCACCCGCATCCTCTTGTTGCATGAGGGCAATCTGGCGTTCGATGGTTCCACCCAGGACTATTTTCAGTCTGCCCCTCATGCACAGCTCTACGCATGGCAGTGAAACTTCTTCTCGTCCTGATCCGCAACGATCTTGGCATTGCGTTCAAGAACAAGTCGTTCTTCCTCATCCTTTTCATTCCGCTGTTCGTTTTCGGCTCGTTGTATTTGTCAGATGGCATCGACGCAGGGGCGAGCAAACTCAAGATCGGCCTCATTCAGCAAGCCGCTTACGTGCCCGCGATTACGCAGAGCATCACAGCAAGCAGTGCGCTGATCGAGGCAGTCTGGGTTCGCGATGAGAAACAGGGTGTGCAGCTGTTAAAGGAACACTCGCTGGACGCTCTGCTCACCCTAGATGACAAGGCCAGCGATGGCCTCGTACTGGTGGTTTTGAAGGAGTATTCACTCAAAACCCTGTCGATCGTTCAGCTTTTCTCCGCAATGCAGAAGACCGCCCAGGGTGACCGCACGGACTGGATTACCCATATCCAATCGCTGCATCAAGGCGGCGTTCAGCGCGAGACTTTGCCGACCTGGATATTGATGCTGGTGCTGCTGGTAGGCTTCGTTATCCTCCCGGCGCAGGTTGCCGAAGAAAAGGAAAAGAAGCTGCTACTGGCGCTGTTGCAAACCCCGATTCACGAAATGCAATGGCTGCTTGCCAAGGTTGCGCTCGGCATGATTCTGATCTTCAGCGGAGTTTTGTTGCTGCATCTGCTGAGTCGCTTCCCGCCGCCCCACCTGGGTGATTATCTGACGTTTGTCATCGCGGGCAGCTTTTGCTTTAGCGCCTATGGGGTCCTTCTGGGCTTTCTGTGCCGCACACAGGCGAGCGCCAGAACGCTGGGCATGATCTTCTACCTGCCGCACCTGTTACCTTCGGCATTGTCGGATGTGTCCCATCAACTGAGCGCAGTAGCGCCCTTTCTGCCCTCCTACTGGCTCTACGGGCCGCTGCAAGCCACTTTGCTGGAGGATGGTCGCCTGGTCGACTCGCTCTATGACTGGATTTATCTCGTGCTGCTCGGGGTGCTGATGCTGTGGGCGTCCTATGCGCTCATGAAGCGCCGCTGGCTGATGTGAATCTCGTGACCGATCGAGCACAATTGTGTCTTAAGGCAATTGGAGCCCTCCAGGGGAAACCTCGGAGGTGAAGCCCGTCAAATTCGGCGAAAGCCCTGGATGCTGCAAGCATCCGAGCCAACGCCGAGCCAAGCCTCGATCCGAAAGGTTCGATGGATGGTGTAGAGAGCAGACGGCGGGCACCTGCGGTCGCAAGTCCGCCATAGGCCTCGGCCACATCGCGCAGCGCGAGCAGGCCGACGGCCCGATGATCTGGATTGTCCAATTCTTCCAGCGCCGATTTCAGGTACTCCACCGCAAAGGCCCGATCAGTCCGCAATTCGGCAATGGTCGCTTCGCTATGGGGAACCGAAGCAGCATGTTTGAGTTTGCTCATGTGTTTCTCCGTTTCCAGTCCAGCCAATATTCCTTGGCCCGTTTGATGTCCGTATCCTGCGTGCGTTTGTCGCCGCCGCAGAGCAGGATGACCAACGTCGCGCCATGCCGCCCGAGATACACGCGATAGCCGGGACCAATGTCTTCGCGCAACTCCAGCACACCTTCGCCGACTGGCTTGATGTCACCGAAGATGCCCAGGGACACTCGCCGAAATCGGATTTCCAGCTTGGCCCTTGCCCGCGCATCACGCATTCCGGCAAACCAGTCTGTCAACGGCACTTCGCCATCAAGGCGCTGATCATTATGCCCGGGGAGTGACCGCTGCCTTACATCGCCTGCAGTGCCGTCGCCAGGCGTTGCAGACCGGCGACCGAATAGCACACCTGGGCCACATCAAGAATCTCCGCGTCGGTCGCACCTGCCGCACGGGCGCGCGCAGCCAGTGTCTTCACCCCCAGTTCGGCGCCAGCGGCGATATCCAGTGCCAGCGCGATCAGTATCTTGGTCTTCACATCCAGTGCACCGGCGGTGTAATAAGCCTCCTCGCGAATGACCGAAACGTGCTCGGCAAATTCAGGACGACGATCTGCAAAGGCCTGCAAAAACGGTGGCAGGGTTGTACTCATGCGATGACTCCTTCAGTTACCCGGCGGCGCGTCGCGGCCAGCGTGGTCTCCACCGCCTTGCGATAGTTCTGCCACATGCGCTCACCCATCTCCTGCTCGAGTGGACTGCCCACATCAATGCCAACGAAACTCACCGAGAAGGCGAAGGTGAGCAGTAACCCGGCCTCCGACTCGCTCACGATGTTGGCGATCCAGCCCGGGATGCCGACGCGCTGAAAGTGCACCTGGATCATCGGTGTGAAGGTGATGCGCTCACGCAGACGATCGCCGCGCAACACCACTTCGCGCAAGAAGCCATCGGCATAGCGCTCGACAATCTCGCATGAGGCCATGCCTGGCACAAAATCGAGCGGATTCTCAGCCTTCTGCTCAAGGCCACGCCAGAGCTGCTCGCGCGTCAGTGCCAGGCTGCCTGGCGGATTCACCACGAGCGTAGCGGCATAGTTATACATCGTCTGCTCCTTCTCAATGCCCGGCTCCACCGGGCGTGGCACCGGGCACGGCGCAACACGGTTCGCACCCGTCCCTGGCCTGTTGCACCTGCAGCACTGCGTACTTCCGGCGCCGCGCCAAGTGCCCCTTTGCCCCATGATATTCTAAGCCTGCCCTGCCATTGCCCCACGTCCCGATGAACGCACGCAAGGCCCCGAGGAGACATGAATGATGACATCGCGCTCAAGCGCCCTCAGAACCTTTTTCGCCATCGCCATCGCCCTTGCGCTCAGTGGCCATGCACTGGCGCAAGAGAAGATCCGCATCGGCATCATCGGCCCGTTCACCGGGCTTTTTGCCACCGCCGGCGTCCAATACCGACAGGGCATCGCGACGTTTCTGGCGCTCAACGGCAACCGGGTCGGCGGGCGCGAGGTTGAAGTACTGTTTCGTGATGTCGGGGGGACCAACCCGGCTGTGGCCAAACGCCTTGCCGAGGAACTCATCGTACGCGACAAGGTCGCATTGCTCGGTGGGTTGTACCTGTCTCCTGAAGCTACGGCAATCGCACCCGTGGTGAATGAAACCCGCGTGCCGGCGGTGCTGTTCACGGCCGCCTCGCCAGGGATCATGAAGCAGTCAAACCTGTTCATTCGCGCCGGCGACAACGTCCTGCAGGCCGCCTTGCCGCCGGCTGACTGGGCGATCAAGCGTGGCGCGCGGCGCGCCTACATTGCGGTCGCTGACTACGCACCGGGGCACGATGTGCAAGGGGGTTTCAAAGGACGCTTCACCCAATTGGGCGGCAGCATCGTGGGCGAGGACCGCATGCCGCTCAACACGGTCGACTTCGCGCCCTTTGCCGAGCGGATTGCCAATGCCCACGCCGATGTCATCACAGTGTTCATTCCCGCCGGCGCGCCCGCCGTGTCGTTCATGAAGGCGCTGGTCGCCCAGGGCGTATCGCCAACGCGCATACCCATCGTGGGCTCAGCGGAGACCGATGACAACGAACTGCACCTGTTCGATGATTCGGTGATCGGCGTGTATTCATCGCTCTACTACGCGATCGACGCACCGTTTGCTGCCAATCGCCGCTTCAAGGATGCGCTCGCCAAGACCAATGGGGCTTCAGCGATTCCGACATTCTCGACCATGAGCGCCTATGACGGTATGGGCATCCTCTACCGCATGATCGAATCGCAAAAGGGCAAGCCATTTGACGGCCCGGCGGCGGTGAAGGCGATGGAAGGGGTGAGCTGGGAGAGTCCGCGCGGCCCGGTGACCATCGAGGCGGCCACCCATGAGCTCACCCAGCCGATGTATATCCGGCGCGTCGAGCGGGTTGCTGTCAAGCTGCAGAACAGCATCGTCGAGACCTTTCCTGCGGTGAAGGCGCCTTAGGCTCAGGCGGGGCCGCACGACGCCACATCCGCGATCCTGATGGAGCCGTTCTTCGCTGGTGCCAGTTTCATTGCGCTCTACGGCATTTCCTATGGCATCGTGCTGTTCATGCTCTCGGTGGGTCTGGTCCTTACCCTGGGGCTGATGCGCGTGGTGAATCTGGCGCATGCGGCATTTGCCGCTATCGGGGGCTATGTCGCGGTCGGCTTGATGAATACCCTGGGCATGCCGTTTGTGGCGGCAGCGCTCGCCTCTGCGCTGCTGGTGGGCGTTGGCAGCCTGTTGATCGAACGACTCGTCTACACGAGCCTCTATCAGGCGAGCGAACTCGACCAGGTGTTGATGACCATCGGGCTCATGTTTCTGACCACCGCGAGCCTCAATCTGGTGTTTGGCCCTGACGTGGTCCCTGCGCGCCTGCCCGCATGGCTGATGCAAGGCCTCGATCTGGGCTTTCGCAAGGTGCAGACCTATCGGGTGTTTGTCATTGCGCTCGGCCTCGCGCTCATCACGCTTCTGTGGCTGCTCTTTGAGCGCACCCAGTTTGGCGCACGGCTGCGTGCCGCAGTCGATAACCGCAGCATGGCCGCGGCGACCGGTATCGACGTGCGACGACTCTATTCGCTCGCCTTTGCACTGGGTAGCGCGCTGGCCGCCTTTGGTGGTGCGATCGGCTTTGCGATGCTGCCACTGGAACCGCTCTACCCGTTCAAATATCTCACGCTGATGCTGATCGTGGTGTCACTGGCAGGCATGGGCAATCTGCGCGCATCGGCGGGCGTAGCTGTGCTCGTGGGCGTGGTCGACACGGCAGCGCGCTACCTGCTGCCGGTTGCCGGTGCGTTCGTCGTCTACGGTGTATTTGTCGTACTCACGTTGTGGCGGCCCAACGGCCTCTTTGCCGGGCGAGTGCGATGAATCGCCTGCTGCAGTGGCCCTCGCTTGAAGCGCCCTTCTGGGTCGCGGCGCTTGCGGTGGTCGTCATCTTTCCGTCCGACCTGTCGCTTGCTACGGCAATCGCGGTGATGGCACTGTTTGCCGTGTCCCTTGATCTGGCTCTGGGCATTGCCGGCATTCTCACGCTCGGTCATGCGCTCTACTTTGGCGCCGGCGCGTACGCCGCGGCAGCGCTGGCCACCCTGGGCTGGGCCGAGCCTGTTTCCGGTGTCGTTCTGGCCGGCATTGCAGCGGCCCTTCTGGCCGGCGTCGCAGGTCCGTTCATTCTGCGCTCGCGCGGCCTGCCGCTGATCATGGTGACACTGGTGCTCGGGCTCTTTGCATTCGAACTGGCCAACAAGGCGAGCGATTTCACAGGCGGTGATAACGGATTGAGCGACATCGTGCTCGCTCCTGTGCTCGGGGTGTTCCACTGGTCGGTGTATGCGCGGGTCGAATACCTGTATGTGCTCGCCTTTCTGTTTGTCGGATTTCAAGGCGCCAAGCGCATCGTCGGTTCGTCCTTTGGGCTGGCGCTGCGTGGCATACGCGATAATCCCGTGCGTATGGCCTACCTGGGTGCGCCGGTACAGTCGCACCTGCTGCGCGCCTACCTGTCCAGCGCTCTTCTGGCTGGCGTCGCCGGAGCGCTTTCGGCACAGACCACCCGCTTTGTCGGCACCGATGTATTGAGTATCAATACGTCGATCGACGTGCTCGTCATGCTGGTCCTGGGTGGCACTGGCAGCCTCTACGGGGCGCTGGTCGGGGCCATTGTCTACATGCTGGTCCATCACCTGGCGGCAGAATGGAACCCCTACCACTGGATGTTCATCATCGGTGCGCTGCTGGTGTTCGTTGTGCGCATTGGCGAAGGTGGGTTGGTCGGCATTGCCCGGCGAATCACCGAGCGTTCGCGGCAGACAATCGGCCGACGCGCCAAAGGGCGCCCATGAGTGAGCCCATGAGTGAGTCCGGCGCGAGTACTCCATACGCGCTCACCGCCCGCGGGCTGCACAAACGCTTCGGCGGCCTGACCGTTGCCGACAATATTCATTTGAGCCTGCCAGCCGGGGCGCGCCATGCGCTGATCGGGCCCAACGGTGCGGGCAAGACAACCTTGGTTGGATTGCTCACCGGGCTATTGCGTATAGACAGCGGGCAGATTTGGCTGGGCAGCACCGATGTGACGCGGCTCTCGCCGCAAGCGCGCGTGAAACACGGGCTGGTGCGCACCTTTCAAGTCAACAGCCTCTTTCCGTCTTTGACCGTGCGCCAGAATGTCGAGCTTGCACTGAGTGAGCACGCTGGCACCAGCCGTTCGATGCTGCGGTCGATCGGCTCATTGACTCACCTCGCTGAGCGCGCCTTGGCGACACTGGCACAGGTCGGGCTCGAGCACGAGGCCGGGCGACGGGTCAGTGAGCTGGCCTACGGACCGCAGCGGCTGCTCGAAATTGCACTGGCCCTGGCCCTTGAACCCCGAGTACTGCTGCTCGATGAACCGGCCGCCGGTGTGGCCAGCGCTGACGCCGAACGCATGATGTCGGCCATCGAACGGCTGCCATGCGACATTGCGATTTTGATGATCGAGCATGACATGCGCATAGTTCGGCGGTTCGCCCAGACAGTCACCGTACTCGTTGCTGGTCAGGTGCTCGCCACCGATACGCCCGAGGCGATCATGACAAGCGAGGCGGTGCGTCGGGTCTACCTCGGCTCAGGCGGGCAGGCGCGTTATGACCACAGGAGCTGACATGCAGCAGACCAACGCAGTACAGCGTCAGTCTGTGCGGGACCAGTCTGTGCGGGACCAGTCTGTGCGGGACCAGTCTGTGCGGGACCAGTCTGTGCGGGGTCTGACTGTGCAGGGACTGGCTGGCGGCTGGGGGCCGACGACCATCGTTCAGGGTGTCGATCTGGCCGTCGGTTCAGGCGAGAGCGTTGCGATTGTTGGACGCAATGGCATGGGCAAAACAACCCTGCTCGAACTGATCATCGGACGCGCGCAGCGTCACGCCGGGCAGGTGCGGCTGGGTGCACGCGACTTGAGCACGGCTGCTGTGCATGTGCGTGCCCGTGCAGGTCTGGGCCACGTGCCGCAGCAACGTGAAGTGTTTCCCAGTCTGACGGTCGCCGAACACCTGGCCGTTGCGATGCGTCCAGGTCGATGGACCAGCGCGCGCATCTATGCGCTCTTCCCGTCACTGGCTGCGCGTCGCACGAGTCTTGCCGGCATCCTCTCAGGCGGTGAGCAGCAAATGCTCGCCATCGCTCGGGCCCTCATGGGCAATCCGGCGGTGCTGCTGATGGATGAACCCACCGAGGGCCTCGCGCCCGTGGTCATTGACCAGCTGGTGCACGCATTGTCCCTGCTGGTGGCCGAGCGCGAACTGGCGCTGGTGCTCGTGGAACAACGCATCGACATCGCGGTGCAATTGTGTGCGCGCTGCCTGGTGATGGAGCATGGCCATATCACCCGCGAAGCTACAAGCGATAGCCTGCGCGATGAATCAGGGCATGCAGCGCTGCTTGGATTCGAGTAGCGATCCCCAAGGTGCTTTTCAGGCATCGAACCAAAGCGAGGGCGATCTACTCCCTTACTCGGTACGCACCAGTTTCATCGCAACCAGCGAGCTCGTGATTGATCTCCGCGGCGCCACCCACAATGCAGCGCCGTCGATCAAGACTCTCCGGCGATCCTTTTCCTGATAAGGGGCCGCAGGATAAATAGGGCTGCTATTGCAGCGATAATGTCCGCGGCCGCCGCAATGTAGTAGGGTACGGCGAACGAACCCGCATAGTACGCCGCCACTGCCGCCGCGCCCCATCCCGCAAGAATGGCGGAGAGTCCCTTCGCCGTGTACAAAATACCGTAGTTGCCGGAGGCGTTTTTTGGACCAAATACGTCACCGGTTATGGCGGAAAACAGCGCATATATTTCGCCCCAAGCCAGGAATACAAAGGGCATGAGGATCATGAATGCAACGGGATTACCAGCAATTTGCGTCATCAGGCAAATCAGCACACCCTCTAGTGCAAAAGCAAAGGCCATCGTGTACTCACGACCGAAGCGGTCCGACACCGCACCCCACATGATTCTGGCAAACGCATTGGTAATCCCGGCCAGAGTTGCAACAAACGGGACAATGGCGATACCCATTACCTTGGCGTCAAACACGTTAAGTGATTTCGCGATTTGTGACATGTTGCCGGTGGTCATCAGCCCACCCGTGCAAACCATCAGAAACATCGCGTACATGATGTAAAACTCTTTTTGCGACAGCATCTTCCTCGCGGAAAACTCCTGCCCGGTCTGCACAACCGCTTTCGGCTGTACCCAATTTTTCGGCAACCAACCCTTGGGCGGGTGATGCAAAATGAACGCCATAGCAATGGCGACGACGCCCTGTCCGATGCCCCACCAGGTCATGGCACCGGCCCACCCCATGGACGTTATGCTGCCGCTGATCGGGATCAGGGTGAGCGCCGAGCCACCACCAAATCCCGCGGCGGTCAGGCCGGCCGCCAAACCCCTTTTATCCGGAAACCATTTGATCGCATTTGCTACGGTGGCGATATAAATGATGCCCGCACCGGTACCGGCAAGAACGCCATAGGTGAGATACAGGTGAAACACCGATGTTGCGAACATTCCACCCAAAAACCAGCCCAAAAAGATAAGGACGGAACCAACCAGCATGAGATTCCGAATGCCAAATTTGTCAATGAAGTAGCCGGCCACCGGCACCGGCCATGTTTCAAACAGGACAAACAGGGTGTAAATAAGGGCGATTTCAGAATACGGGACCGAGGAAAACTGTTGCTTCAGTCCGGGCGTAAATAGCGTAAACGCATACTGAAAGTTCGATATAACGACCATCGCAATGACGCCAGCAGTCAGCTGTATCCATCGGTTACCGACGATGGGGCCATAGGTTTGCTGGGCCAGATCCAGCGCGGTAACGTCGTTCGATGAATTCAAAAGATCACCTCAACTCAAAGGGTTTTAAACCAAGAATTATCGATACTTCCCTAACTTAATTACTCGGCAACAGTCAGTTGCAAAAAATAATAATGGAGTAGTTATTCGATGCGGTCACCGGATGGTGTTGCGGAACTGCGATCGCAACATGGTCGCAAGCAAATCCGGCGGGCGCCGGCAGGCGATCCAGCGCGGGCGCGCTTGCAGCCGAAGAAAACCGCATGGGTATATGCCGTCCGCGTTCGATTCGCGTTATTTTTTGCATTGATCAAGCTCCATCCTGCGCCAACACCCACGTCTCAGGGTCATTGATTCACTGGCGGAGAGGGTGGGATTCGAACCCACGGTACGTTGCCGTACGCCGCATTTCGAGTGCGGTACATTAGACCACTCTGCCACCTCTCCGTGGCCCTGCGCATGTTGCGGCTTGTCTCAGTGCCGCTGGGCCGAGGATTCTACCGACTTTTTCCGTGGCTGCGCATTTGACCGATGAACCTTTGATTGATCGGCGCACCGGGAGCCGATCACCACAAATTGCCCGCGCGGTGGCCGGCCGAACACCATCGCACGATGACCAACTGCCGGCAGAGGTGTCGATGCCATCTGCAATCGCGCGTCACGGTGCCCGACCCAAGTCGCACCGCTGATTTCGGTTACCCTTGCGCTGATGAGCGTCTGCCGCCGCGATGCAGACCGTAGCCGAACTAACCCCCCATCATCGATTCCCCGATGAATCCACTCTGAGAGAGACAGTACGATGCGCCTTGGTTATTTCACCATGCCGATTCACCCGCTTCATCGCAATTACACCGAAACCCTGCGCGAGGACAGAGAAGCCATCATCCTTGCCGATCAATTGGGCTTTCATGATGCGTTTGTTGGAGAACACCTGACCGATAAGGCCGAGAGCGTCACCAACAGCATGATGTTTCTCGCCACACTCATTCACTCGACCAAGACCATTTTGCTGGGTAGCGGCACCTCCAACCTCTCGCATATGCACCCGGTGCTGATTGCAGCCCAGGCGGCAATGTTCGATCACCTGGCACAAGGCCGTTTCATCCTTGGAATCAGCCCCGGCGCACTCGCCTCGGACGCCGAAGCGATCGGCATCCTCAAGGAAGACCGCAATCAGATGTTCGCCGAGGCGATTGATGTGATTCTCGCCATCTGGGAACGCAAGCCGCCCTATGACATCGACTTTCCGAACAACCGCTACAAGGTCACCACCCAGACCACGTTCAACCCGGATGTGGGCACCGGCATCATGCCCAAGCCCTACCAGTCCCCGCGCCCGGAAATCGTCGGCACCGTGGTGGCGCCGTTCTCCAAAGGCGTGATTGCGATGGGTGAACGCGACTTTCATCCGCTGTCGGCCAATTTTCTGCTGCCGCATTGGTTGCCATCGCATTGGGACAATTATGCGCAGGGCAAGGCCAAGGCAGGTCAGATCGCACACACAGCCGATTGGCGCATTGCACGCACCATCTTCGTGGCCTATGACGATGCCACCGCACGGCGCTACGGGCGCGAAGACGAATCAAGCCCCTATCGCTTCTATTACCGCCAGCTTCAATACAAGCTTACCCGCGGCAAGCGCCATGTCGTCTTCAAGGTGCGTGCCGATCAGCCCGATGAAGAGGTCACTCACGATTCAATCATGGATCGATTGGTGATCCATGGATCGGTCAACAGCGTGGTCGATCAGATCCTCGCGCTGCGCGATCAGGTCGGTGATTTTGGCGAAATTGTCTATGCGGGCATGGACTGGGTCGATGAGCGTCTGGCACGCCGATCGATGGAGTTGATGGCAACCGAAGTGATGCCACGAGTGAATGCGGCGATTGCTGCGCAAGGCTCGGCAGCCAGCGATCAGTCCGGTCGCTCACAGACCGCGTGAGGAGGCAGGATATTCATGGCACGCCCGGTCATCATCACCTGCGCCGTCACCGGCGGCGGCGATACAGTCAAGCTGAGTCCCCACGTTCCGGTCACACCCGCGCAAATCGCCGATGAGTGCATCGCGGCGGCCAACGCCGGTGCCGCCATTGTCCACATCCATGTACGCGATCCGGCCACCGGCAAACCCTCAATGGACCTCGCCTGCTACCGTGAGACCGTTGAGCGCATCCGTGCCAGTGGCACTCGGGTACTGATCAACCTCACAACGGGAGCTGGTGCTCGATTCAACCCCTCCGAGGGCGATCCCAATGTGGGGGATGGCAGTTCCACCATGGCGAGTGCCGCAAAACGTGTCGAGCATGTCCTTGCACTCAAGCCCGACCTGTGCAGTCTCGATGTGGCGACGATGAACTGGTCAGCCCATGCCTTCGTCAATCCACCCAAAATGCTCGACCGCATGGCACAAATGATTGCCAGTGCCGGGGTCAAGCCTGAGCTTGAAGTGTTCGATCTTGGCCATGTACGCCTGGCACGCCATATGGTGGAAAGCGGGTCAATTGCAGGCCCTGGCCTCTTTCAGCTCTGCCTGGGTGTGCCCTGGGGTGCCCCGGCCAGCCCCGAGGCCATGATGATCATGCGAAATGATCTGCCACCGGGTGCCCCATGGGCTGCCTTTGGCATCTCGCGCTTCCAGTTTCCGATGGTCGCACAGGCGGTGGTGCTGGGCGGCCATGTGCGCGTTGGGCTCGAGGACAATCTTTATCTGGCGCATGGCCAGTTGTCCCCGGGCAATGCCCCGCTGGTGGAACGGGCCGTGAAGATCATTGAATCGATCGGCGAGCGCGTCGCCAGTGTCGACGAGGCGCGCGCCCTGCTCTTTCCGAGCTAGCCCCTTATTGTTGCCGCGCGAGGCCGCCGGTCGCACGCGCAGGGCGATCCCCAGTAGGCCGTCGGTATCGCGTTCGCAGCACTGTTTGAGCGGCATAGCGCCAAGGCGTCGCCCTGGGCGACTACTGCAACAGCTTGCCAATCTGAGTTGATTGCGCGAGCGCGCGATAACGCGCACCCGATGTCTGGATAATCGCAGCAAACTCCTGCGGCGTGCCGCCGCCAATCTCCATGCCCTGCGCTGCCATCTGTTCGCGCACCTCGGGCAGTTGCAGCGCCGCGTTCACGGCACGATTGATTCGCTCGATCATCGCCCGCGGAGAATCACGTGGCACCAGCAGCCCGAGCCAGGTGTCCATCTGTACATCGTTCACGCCAGCCTCGGCAAAGGTCGGGGTATCCGGGCGCAGACTGGTACGGTGGGTGCCGACCGTGGCCAGTACCCGCAAGCGCCCGTCCTTCAGGTGCGAACTCACCGCCGGCAGGCCGGTGATCACCAATTGAATCCGCCCGGCGATGAAGTCCGGAATGCCCTGTCCCATGCCCTTGTAGGGGACGTGCACCAGATCGAGATGCTCATGCTGCAAAAGCATCAGCATGGCCAGATTGTGCGGTGAACCGTTGCCGGCCGACCCGTAGGTGTACTGCCCGGGACGAGCGCGTAACTCAGCCACGACCGCCGCAAGATTTTCCGCTGGCAACATCTTCGGATTGGTGACCAGAAAGAACGGCAATGCATTGGTGCGTACCACCGCGGCAAAGTCGCGCTCAAAATCAAACGGTTGCGCCTCACCGAGTGCCGCGGCAATGACGTACTGATCGGGTGCGACCAACACGGTGTGACCGTCATGGGGGGCGTTGAGGACCGCGTTTGCGCCGATGGCACCATCGGCCCCCGGTCGATTGTCGACTACTACCGAGCCCAGCGCGGTCTTGAGTTGCGGCGCGAGGATGCGGGCCAACGTATCGTTGGCCGCACCAGGACTGAAGGGTACGACCAATGTCATGGCACGATTGGAAGCGCCGACCTGCGCACGAGCGCTGGTGCCCGTCAGAGTCGCAACAACGAACATCACGCCAGCGCATACGCCGATAGCCCATCGCACAGTCGAATGCGCACGCTGCGTGGCGCGGTTGTTCATTCCGGCCAGAGCCATCAGACACGCGGGCAATCGCAGTCGCAACGGCAATGGCAGTCGCAATCGACAGCCGCTTCGGCTCACGCGATACGCACCGGATACGGACTCGTTTCAGCCTGCTCGATCATTGCGCGCGCCATGCGTTCCATCATTGACCCACGCACCGATGCCGCGGCCGATTCATTCCACAGATTGACTGTCTCATGCGGGTCTTCGACCAGGTCATAGAGTTCGCCCCAGTCCACCCCGTCGTAGATCGACATGCGGTAGCGGGCGTCGCGCAATGTGCGCATGCGCACGCGTCCGGGGAAACCCATGTAGTAGCGTTGCCCCTCTTCTTCGATCAGAAGATTCGGTCGCGCAGCCGCGTGGCGCGTCTGCCGGTCGCTTGACATGAGCGGCAGCAGCGAACGCCCCTGAATGCCATTCCAGGGCAATACACCCGCCCGCTCAAGAATGCTCGGTGCGATATCGATCGACTGCGTGAGCGCGCTCGACTCTCCGGCGTCTGACTGCTGCGGGTCATACCAGACAAAGGGAATGCGCACCAGGCCGCGGTAATGCACCGGCCCTTTCAATAGCAGTTGATGATCACCCATGAAATCACCATGGTCAGCGGTAAAGATCACGACGGTGTTCTCGGCCAGCCCAAGGGAATGCAATTCAGCGAGCACCCGGCCGATCGAATCGTCGATGAAACTGATCGAACCGTAGTTGAGTGCAATCGCCTCGCGCGCCTCGCGTTCGGTGCAGGCAAAGAGCGCCTGCGTATTCTTCACCGCAGTGCCATCGGCTCGTCGATCGTGCAACCAGCGCACGTGCGGCGGCAGGTCGCGATGCTCGGCATGAAACGAGGCTGGCGCACTCACTTCATCGGGGGAATACATCGACCAGTATTGACCGGGCGGCGTATACGGATGATGCGGATCGGGGAACGAGCAATACATGAAAAACGGCTGCTCGCCATGGGCCGATTCGCGCAACCGGTCAATGGCACGATCGGCAATCCAGGCGGTCGGATAAAGCGACTCGGGAACGCGCGTGCGCCATGCCTGCCCGCAGCGAGTGAGATCGTATTCGGGGGCGGGGGTGGCATTTCTGGCACCAATCAGACCGTCGGCGTCGGCATGCTGCTCACGGATCCAGCGGCGCCAATGGCCATACTCATCGTCGGCGTGGTGGATGCACAGATCGACCGTGTCGAAACCGTAATAGGGGGTACCGATATCCCAGTTCGGCTCGTCCTCCCAGCGCTTCCACACCTCCTGGCCATGCTCACCGGGACCTTCGCGGCGTGCCTCGGGGGCCAGGCGCGGCTCACCCTCACGCGGATATTGTCCCGGTTTGGTCTCGATGTTCTGCAAATGCGATTTGCCCACATGGTGCGTGCGATAACCAGCCGCCTGTAATTGCTGCGGCAGCGTACGTTCGTCCAGGGAAAGCTCAATCCCATTGTGACGCACCCCGTGGCGGGAAGGTAAGCGCCCGGTCATGATCGAGGCGCGATTAGGCATGCAAATCGGAGTCGCTACATGAAATTCATCGAACAGCCACCCATCGGCTGCGAGCCGATCGATATTGGGCGTGCGTACCACCGGATTGCCATAGCAGCCGATATGGTCCGCGCGATGCTGATCGGTAATGAATACGATGAAATTGGGTTGCGTGCCGGGTTTCATGGGTGTCTCTGCCACGATGGCTCAGCCCAGATAGGCAACGCAGTCGACCTCTACCTTGACCCCGGCGCGATGCGGTGAGGCACCGACACAGGTTCGGGTGACTTTTTCGCCAGCCACCCATTCGGTAAATACTTCGTTGAATGCGGGAAAGTCAGCCGTATCGCGCAGCGACACGCGCATATTCACGATCTGGGCAATGCCCGCGCCACCAGCCTCCAGCACGCTTTTCAGGTTGTTGAGCACGGCACGGCTTTGTTCGCGAATGTCCTCTGAGACGACCTGACGGGTTGCCGGATCGAGCGGCCCCTGCCCTGACACATAGATGAAATCTCCGGCCCGAATCGCCTGCGCAAGCGGCGAAGGCTTGCCCGCGGTGAACCCGGTGACCGGGGCCTGGGCACTCTGGATGATGATTTTTGGCATGCGCTTGATCTCCGTGTAGGTGCGTTGGTGCCCAGGATAGCCCGGGCACGCCGTGCATGAATGATAATTGAACCTGCAAGCAATACCGTCGGCCCCCGGCCGCCGCATTTGCCCGGCTGCCCGTTTGCCGGTTTACTTGTCTGATTGCCTGCCGTATCTGAACCTATCGCCAACCGAGCATTGCCTACCATGAGCACCCAATCCCCTGCACTCGCTGAGCGTCCTATCGTCGGAATCACCATGGGCGATGCGGGGGGCATCGGCCCCGAGATCGTTGCTCGCTCGCTGTGCTCACCCGAGGTGATCGCGGCGTGCCGCCCGCTCCTGATTGGTGATGCCTCGGTGATGCGCGCGGCGTTTGCCTATGTGAAGTCCCCGCCGAACGTGCGCATCGTCAGCGAGGCGGCTGCCGCTCGTTATGAGCCCGGTGTGATTGACCTGCTTGATCTGGCCAACTTGCCGCCTGGGTCCTATCAGCGCGGCCGGGTCGATGCCGCTTGTGGTCGCGCGTTTGTCGAGACCATTCGCTGTTCGGCTGATCTGGCAAATCGGGCCGAAATTGATGCGGTGGCTTCGGGTCCGACCAACAAGGAATCCATGCATGCGGCCGGGTTCACCCAATACTCCGGCCAGACCGACATCTATGCCGAAATGTGCGGTGCCAGCCAGTACTACACCGTGCTGGTCGGTGGGCGCTCACGGGTTTACTTGGTGAGTTCGCACGTGTCGCTGCGCGAGGCCATCGAGCGGGTGACCCAAACCAATGTCGAGGCCATCATTCGCATGGCCGATCAATCTCTACGCGACTTGTGGCGCATTGAGCGGCCACGGATCGGCGTCGCGGGATTGAACCCACACGCCGGTGACGGGGGGCTGTTCGGACGCGAAGAAATCGAACAGGTAATCCCGGTGGTGGAGCGTCTTCGCTCCGAAGGCATCGACGTTCGTGGTCCGGAGCCATCCGACAGCCTGTACTGGGCAGCCGACCAGGGTCATTACGACGGTATCGTTGGCATGTACCACGATCAGGGCGTCATCCCGCTCAAACGCTATGGCTATGTCACCGTGATCGCGGGTACGTCCATCATCCGCACCACTGCCGGGCACGGCACCGCCTACGACATCGCCTGGCAGGGCAAGGCGCGCTCGAACGTCATGGAGCACGCAATCGTGTTGTCCGCGGAACTGGCTGCCTTGCGCCGCCAAGTGGCCTCAGCCGGCTAAGCCCTGCACCGCTCAGGGCTCGGCCGGCTGAGCCCTGCAGCCGACCGAACAGGGTCCGCGACTGCGCGTTGCGCCGACCAAGCCACCGGCTGACTTGGACCGACGCAGGGTGCCCCGCTCAAGCTGAATTCTTGATGGTCAGTTCCGGCATGTTGTGAATGTCGGAGTCTTCGTCCATCGAGAATCGATCGCCGAAATCGAACATATCCTCATGCTGGAAGCCGTCGTAATGCTGGATTTCCCACCAGTTGTGGTCGCAGTCCTCCATGTAGAAGGAATACACCCCATGCTGCTTGACCTTGTCGAGCACCTGGCGGATGCCGTATTTGGCCTGCAGGTCTTTGGCCGCCTGCCACACCCGATCAACTTCACCCTCGCTCTTCACATCAATGCCCCAGTGGTTGAGCACTGAACACGGATGCACCGCATCACCCACTTCGACACACACGATATGGAATTTCATGCCGCAGCGGATCGCCATCGCCGGGCGGGCATGTCGCACACACTCAAGGCCAAGGAACTCTTCGTAAAAGCGGCGCGATACCTTGAGATCAAAACACTCAAGCGTGCCGTGAGAGAGCACCTCACCGCGCACCACCGATTCCTTGTTCGGTGGCACAAAGGCAGCTTCCTGAACTTCTTCGATATGCATCAGTGTCTCCTTGTCATGGTATGTTGAATACGAACGCTTCAGGCAGCTGGTGCGCCGGCCCGATCGGCTTCGCTGAGAAATGAATCGGCCAAAAATTCTTCTTCCGGTAGTCCGCAACGCGCCACAAAATCCCGTCGCGCTGAATCAACCATGATTGGTGCGCCGCAAGCGTAGACCTGGTACCCGGACAGATCCGGATGATCGGCCATTACTGCCTGATGGACCAGGCCGGTGCGACCGGGCCAGCTATCCTCGGGCCGCGCCTCGGAGAGTACCGGAACATAGCGAAAGCCTGGTATCTCATCGGCCCAGGCCTCGGCGGTAGCCGACTGATACAAGTCGGCCTTGGTGCGGCAGCCCCAATACAGGGTCATCGGGCGCTTGATGCCGCGCGCTCGCGCATATTGGACAATCGACTTGATTGGTGCAAAGCCGGTACCACTGGCAAGCAGAATGATCGGCTTGTCGCTGTCTTCGCGCAGGTAGAAGGTGCCCAGTGGCCCCTCAAAGCGCAGAATCTCGCCCACCTTCAGCGCACTGAATACATGGTCGGTGAACGCACCGCCTGGCAAATGACGAATATGAAAATCAAGCGATGTCACGCCTTCAGCCGTGGGCGCCGTCGCGATTGAATAGCTGCGACGGCGTTTGTCCTTCAACAGGATGTCCACATATTGACCGGCCGCGAACATGAAATTCTCGTTCATCGGCAAGCGCACATCGAGGATCACCACATCGCTGGCCGGGCGCTCGAGGGACTTCACGCGGCAGGGCACCATGCGCGGCTTGGCCCCGACAAAGGACAACTCCTTCACCTCGACCACGACATCCGACAGCGGTTTGGCAGCACACAGGAGCGCATAGCCGGCGGCTTTCTCCTCGGCGTTCAAATACGCATCAATTGCCCCGCCGTAATCCACCGTGCCCTCAATGATGCGGCCGCGACAGGTGCGGCAGGTCGAGGCGCGGCAGCTATAGGGCATCAGATAGCCCGCATCCAGACCGGCAGTCAGGATGGATACGCCCTCGGGCACCTCGAAGCGGTGACCACTGGGCTGCAAAGTTACGGTAAAGGCCATGATGCGCTTGTCTCCTGCAATTAGGCTCGTCGTGCGTTTGAAACTCGACCTGGCATCAAAGTCAGGCGCATGGTGCATTCAAGCTCGTGTTGGCGCCAGACTCACGCTCGATCCGCGGTCAGTCTAGGCCTTTGTCAGCCTGCTGCTGCGCGCAGGCCCGCTATGCTACCTTGCCTCAAGCCTTCGCGGCCAGTCGCTCGATACCCCCCATATAGGGTTTGAGCACCGCCGGAATCGTCACCGATCCATCGGCATTCTGGTAATTCTCAAGCACCGCAACCAGAGTGCGCCCCACCGCGAGCCCCGAGCCATTGAGGGTGTGCAGCAACTCGGGCCGATTGCGCTCGCTGCGGTAACGGGCCTGCAATCGGCGCGCCTGAAACGATTCGAAATTTGAACACGAGCTGATCTCGCGATACGCGCCCTGCCCTGGCAGCCACACCTCGATGTCATAGGTCTTGGCCGATGAAAAACCCATGTCGCCGGTACACAGCACCACGGTCCGGAATGGCAGTTCGAGCCGCTTCAGAATGGATTCGGCATGCCCGGTGAGCGCCTCAAGGGCCTCAAACGAATACTCCGGCAGCACCATCTGCACCAGTTCAACCTTGTCGAACTGATGTTGCCGGATCATGCCGCGGGTGTCCTTGCCGTGCGAGCCCGCTTCACTGCGAAAACACGGCGAATGGCAGACGTAACGAAGCGGCAATCGTTCTGCCGCAACAATCTCGTCGCGCACCAGATTGGTAACCGGCACCTCGGCGGTTGGGATCAGATAAAAGTCACCCAGCTCACCGCGTGGAACGGCAAACAGGTCGTCCTTGAATTTGGGTAGCTGTCCGGTGCCATGCATGCTCTTCGCATTCACCAGATAGGGCACATAGACCTCGGTGTAGCCGTGCTCAGCGGTATGCACATCGAGCATGAACTGCGCGAGTGCACGATGCAGTCGCGCCACACCCCCGCTCAACACGGTAAAGCGGGCGCCGGCGAGCTTCGCGCCCGCCTCCGGATCGATCATGCCGAGCAGTGCCCCGATATCCGTATGATCGCGCGGCGCGAAGTCAAACGCCCTCGGGTTTCCTACCCGGCGCACTTCGACATTGCTGTCGGCACTGGCCCCACTGGGGACGCTCTCGTGGGGCAGGTTCGGAATGACTTCGAGCAGCCCCTGCAGTTCGCCCTGCACGTTTGCAAGTTGCGCCTCCAACTCGCTCAATCGGGTATTGATCTGAGTAGACTCTTCGATCAGAGCGCTCGCATCTTCGCCTTTGCCCCGCGCGGCACCGACCTGACGAGCAATGGCATTGCGTCGCGCTTGCAGTTCCTGGGTCGCGACCTGAACCGATTTACGATCGGCCTCAATGCGATTGAAAGCGGCGGTATCGAGCGCGAAGCCGCGATCGGCGAGGCGCGCGGCCACGCGATCAAGATCGGTTCTGAGCAATTGAATGTCAAGCATTGCAAGTCCCTGTCAGTCGTTCATTACTTTGCGTCGCGCAAACCAGAATCGCCCGCGCCCGGGTTCGCTTCCACCGGGTTGCCGCCCGGGTCACGCGCGGCCGCCTGGTCGCGCTCACGCAACTGCGCCAACCGTTCGGCAATTCGTCCCTCGAGGCCACGACCCGTGGGCTCATACCAGCCCGGTTCGGTCATGCCATCGGGTAGATAACGCTCACCGGCGGCGTAGCCGTCGCGTTCGTCATGGGCATAGCGATATCCACGTCCATGGCCCAGCGATTTCATCAATCGTGTCGGCGCGTTACGCAAATGCATCGGCACATCGCGCGAGTGATCTGCGGCCACAAACTCACGTGCCCGATTATAGGCGACATACACTGCATTGGATTTTGCGGCACATGCCATATAGAGGATGGCCTCGGCCAGGGCAAGCTCGCCCTCGGGGCTGCCCAGCCGCTCGTAGGTTTGCGCCGCAGCGAGCGCCAGATCGAGGGCGCGCGGATCGGCCAGCCCAATGTCCTCCACTGCCATGCGAATAATGCGGCGCGCGAGGTAGAGCGGATCGGCCCCGCCATCGAGCATGCGCACCAGCCAGTACAGCGCAGCATCAGGATGCGACCCGCGTACCGACTTGTGCAGTGCAGAGATCTGGTCGTGGAATAGATCACCGCCGTTGTCAAAGCGGCGCAGATTGGCCGCCAGTGCCTCCTCAACGAATGCCCCGTCGATGTGCGGGCGCTCTGAGCCCTGCGCGGCGCTGTGCAATATTTCAATCAGGTTGAGCAGTCGTCTGGCGTCTCCATCGGCCTGCCCGATCACGCGGGCGCGGGCAGTTGCATCAACAAGCACCCCTGGCAGCCGCTCGGCAAGCGCGCGATCGAGCAACTGGCCAAGCTCTTCATCGGCGAGCGCCTTCAGAACGTAGACGCTGGCCCGAGATAGCAGGGCTGAATTCACTTCAAAGGACGGATTCTCTGTCGTCGCACCGATGAACGTGAACAGACCGCTTTCGACAAAGGGCAGGAAGGCATCCTGCTGGCCTTTGTTGAAGCGATGAACTTCATCGACAAACACGATGGTGTGACGGCCAGCGCGCTGGTAGGCCCGTGCCTGGTCCACCGCTTCGCGAATATCCTTCACACCAGACATCACCGCTGAGAGTGCAATGAACTGGGCATCGAATGCACGCGCGGTGAGCCGCGCCAGGGTGGTTTTACCCACCCCGGGCGGGCCCCACAAAATCATCGAATGGGGCCGCCCCGATGAAAAGGCAAGCCGTAGCGGTTTGCCTTCGCCCAACAGGTGCGTTTGGCCAACCATCTCATCAATCGAGCGCGGGCGCATGCGCTCGGCGAGCGGTATGCCACGCATCGCATCGGCAGCGGCGCCGACCCCGTGGGTGCCCGAATCGGACGCACCGGACGCACCGGGCACAGCGGTCGCCGATGTCCTCGCGACTGCGGACGCAACCATGCGCTCGGGGGTTGCTGCGGGCTCGTGCCCTGAGAACAGGTCGCTCATCGTGGCACGCGCAAAAGTGCGGCGAGCTTAATTGCCAACCACATCAGCGCCACTCGGAGGCGAGAAGCGAAATTGGCCAGCATCGATCGAGGGATTACGCTCCAGGGCCGAGAAGTTAAGCCGTGTGCGTTGTCCAAAGCCATCGATCAATTCCATCGCCGCAATGCCCTCGGCAGAGAAACCCATACGGATCTGGCCGAACGATGTGTCGCGCTCGCGCGGGGTGGCCCGCACCCACTGCAGTGCCCCCTGGTCTGGTTCATCGGCGAGGGCAAAGGCCTTGAGGACCTCGACATTGCCTGCCAGCAACGCAGCCGGAGTTGCCCCCAGCGCCTGATCGAGCTTGCGCCGGGTGACCTGGTTCAATTCCGGATCGTAGAGCCACAGTGTTTGACCGTCGCTCACAATCGTCTGTGGGTCAGGTTTCAAGTACACCCAGCGAAAACGCCCTGGTCGGGCGAACTCGAACGTGCCGTTTGAGCTTTGCGTGAGCTTGCCATTGCGATCGACGATGGTCTGCTCGAACTGTGCCCGCATCGAGCGGGTCGAGTTCATGAATGTTTGCAAACGATCGCTGCCAGTCGCATGGACATCAAGCGTCCCCAGAGTCAGACACAGGATCAATAGCACTTGGCGTATCGCGCTCGCAGGCCAGCGCAGCGACTTCACTCGCGCACTCACCTCGTCAATGTGGCGGCCTCGCCTGCCGACAATGCGCCGACCCTGGCGCAGCGCGCTCACTCGCCACTCCGGGGAGGCACGAGCACCTCGCGATTGCCATTGGTTTGCATAGTCGAGACCAGCCCCGCCTGTTCCATCGCTTCGAGCAATCGCGCAGCGCGGTTATAGCCAATGCGCAAATGTCGTTGCACCAGTGAAATAGACGCCCGCCGATTCTTGAGCACGATTTCCACCGCCTGATCGTACAGCGCATCTTTCTCTGCGTCAGATCCAGCGGCAGCCCCATCGCCCTCGCCAAGCGAGGTGCTGTCGCCATTGAGCAAGCCTTCGACATAGTCAGGCTCACCGACACGCTTCAGATGCTCCACGACCTTGTGGACTTCCTCATCAGACACGAAGGCGCCGTGCACGCGGTTGGGTAAGCCGCTGCCCGGAGGCAGATACAGCATGTCGCCCTGACCGAGCAATGCCTCCGCCCCCTGCTGATCGAGGATCGTCCGCGAATCGATCCGGCTCGACACCTGAAACGCGATCCGGGTGGGAATGTTGGCCTTGATCAGTCCGGTGATGACGTCCACCGACGGACGCTGGGTCGCAAGGATCAGATGGATACCGGCAGCGCGCGCCTTTTGTGCCAGGCGCGCAATCAGTACCTCGACTTTCTTGCCCTCGACCATCATGAGATCGGCCAGCTCATCGATCACGACAACGATATGCGGCAGGCGCCCGAGCGGCACCGGGTCGCTCGTCTCCAGGCTGGTCGGGTCAAACACCGGGACGTTGTTCTTCTCTGACTCGGCAATCTTCTGATTAAAACCCGAGAGATTGCGCACTCCCATCCAGGACATCAGCTTGTAGCGCCGCTCCATCTCGCCCACCGACCAGGCAAGCGCGTGATGCGCCTGCTTCATGTCGGTGACCACCGGAGCGAGCAACTGCGGAATATCCTGATAGACCGACAATTCGAGCATCTTTGGATCGATCATGATGAGGCGCACGTCGCGCGCCTCGGACTTGTAGAGCAGCGACAAGATCATCGCATTGACCGCCACCGACTTGCCCGAGCCGGTGGTGCCCGCCACCAGCAGGTGCGGCATGCGCGCAAGATCAGCCACCACCGGCTGACCGGAGATGTCCTTGCCAAGTGCCAGGGTGAGCGGCGAGGCCGTATCGTTATAGATCTTCGAGGACAGGATCTCGGAGAGCCGCACCACCTGGCGTCGGGCATTGGGTAACTCCAGCCCCATGCATGACTTGCCCGGAATGGTCTCCACCACGCGAATGCTGACCACTGACAATGCCCGCGCCAGATCTTTCACCAGGTTGACGATCTGGCTGCCCTTCACACCAACCGCCGGATCGATTTCATAGCGCGTAATCACCGGCCCCGGATAGGCTGCCAGCACCTGCACCTCAACCCCGAAATCCTTCAACTTGCGCTCAATCAAGCGCGAGGTGTAATCGAGCGTGGCAGCCGAAACCGGTTCGCGCTCGGGTGTTGGCTCATCGAGCAACGCAAGCGGGGGCAGCGGTGTGTCGGGCAGTTCAAGGAACAGCGGCACCTGCTTTTCGCGCATTACCCGCTCGGATTTGGCAATTTCGGGGGGCGGCACTTCGATGCGGATCGGAGCGTGCTCCTCAACCCGGCGTTTTTCTTCGGCCACGATCTCTTCGCGCTCGACTGCCGCGACCTCACCTACCTTGAGATCTCGCCGCTCTTCGCGCCAGGCCCGCAGCCGCCCCCAGGCGTTCTCCAAAGCCTCGCCAATGCGCTCGATGATGGTGAGCCAGGACTGTCCGGTGAATAACGATAACCCGATCGCCCAGACAGCCATCAGAATCAGTGTCGCGCCGGTAAATCCGCCCAGTCGGGCCAGGCCCTGCCCGAACAAGGCACCGAGCATCCCGCCGGGCACCGCCGGCAGCTTCGCACTCAGACTGTAGAAGCGCAGTGACTCGATGGCCGAGGACGACAGGAGCATCACCACGAAGCCGCTCAGCGACCAGATAAACACGGCGCGATCGGTCAACACGCCCTCCAGGCGGCGGTAGCCGGATATCACACCGTACAGGCACAAAACGACCAGCCAATAGGCCGATAGACCAAACAGGAAGAGCAACAGGTCGGCCACCCATGCACCGACCCGCCCCCCCGCGTTTTGTACCCTCTCGACCTCAAGGACATGCGACCAGCCTGGATCGGCCGGGTCGTAGGTGAGCAAAATCAGCGCGAAATAAAGCGCGGCCACGCTGAATAGAATCCAGCGCGATTCGCGCAATAGCGCAGCTACTTTGCCGGGAAGCGGAGCCGGGTTTGCCTTGGATATCGCCACGTGGGATCGAAATACGCCGGACAATGCCTGCGCGTCATCCCCGCCGGAACGCGCCCAGGTCAATCAAAGAAAGTGACCGAGCGCGCATTTTACAGTCAGGTGACCCCCTGCGCAGAGTCTGCTCGCAGGCGGCCACCCGCCGCGGCCATTCTCAGTGAATCGGGTCAGTGGGCCATCGAGATATTTTCGCGCAGAAAAATCGAGCCGGAGCGCACTTCAATATAGCCACTGGTCTGCAGGTCTTTCATGACCCTCGAGACCATTTCGCGCGAGGCACCAATCATCTTGGCGATGTCTTGCTTGGGCAGACGCTTGCAGACCACCTTCTGGCCGTTGACGTCTTCGGACATCTCGAGCAGCAGTCGAGCGACGCGACCATAGACATCCATCAATGCGAGGCTACCGATTTTGCGATCGGCTTCGCGCAGGCGTTTAACGAGCCCGCGCATCACCCCCATGCTGATGTCCATATTCTCTGCCAGGCAGCGCTTGAAATCGGATTTGGCAATCGACAGCAGCTCGCATGGCTCGATGGCGATCACCGTGGCCGAGCGGGTTTCATCGTCGAGCAGGGCCATTTCGCCAAAGAATTCCCCTGGTCCGAGGATGGCGAGAATCACCTCGCGCCCTTCATCGTCGCTCATCATCACCTTGAGCCGCCCCGAGATCACGATATACAAGGCATCGCTTGGATCGCCCGCCGCGATAATGGTGGAGGATCGGGTGAACGATTTGCGCCCCACCACGCGGGTGAGCAAGGCGAGCTGGGGCTCGGGCAACTGTGAAAACAGGGCCACGTTACGCAGCAGCAGGGTTGATACGCTGGCAGGACCTCTCATGTGAAACTCTCCGGAATGAAGGGCTACGGTTCTATGGAACTCTGATTGGCCTGGTCGCCATGCCATGAATCACCGGGATTACCGCTGACTCGATCACATCGTGTGACCAAACACCGTCCGACGCCACACACCTTAACAATGACACTGACTGTCTTAAAGCATGATAAGAGGACCAACTGGGCCTTACTTCAAGGTCTCTTACATACCGCCGCAGTCAAACCGCCCCGATGGATAAGTCGGTAAGACTTCACGTTCAGTATAGGTTTGTAACAATTGAATAACAACGATTTACGCTCCAATGAATGCCTCACTGTGACTTAATTCCTGTACACCTGTGGTCACCCACGAGCGCTCAGCGGATCGCGCGCGATCGTTATAATCAGGGCACGCGTTAATGACACCGCGTCATAGCACGCGCTGCTTCACAGTGCGTTGCGCCTGCCACCGGACCCCTCTCCATGCCGCTACCCATTCGACATATCAAGCTACTGATTCTTGGCTCCGGCCCCGCCGGTTACACAGCGGCAGTCTATGCAGCGCGAGCCAATCTGCAACCGGTGGTGATCACCGGACTGGCCCCCGGCGGACAACTGACGACCACTACGGAAGTGGACAACTGGCCAGCCGATGTCAACGGGGTGCAGGGCCCCGAGCTGATGGAGCGGTTTCAAAAGCACGCCGAGCGCTTCGAGACTGAAATCGTCTACGACCAGATCCACACGGCCCATTTGCACGAACGCCCTCTGCGTCTGGAAGGCGACGCGGCGATCTATACGTGCGATGCCCTGGTGATTGCCACCGGGGCCTCGGCCCGCTATTTGGGGCTGCCCTCGGAACAGGCGTTCATGGGACGTGGTGTGTCGGCCTGTGCCACTTGCGATGGGTTCTTTTATCGCGGCCAGGATGTGGCCGTGGTCGGCGGTGGCAACACCGCGGTGGAAGAAGCACTCTACCTGTCAAACATCGCGCGCAAAGTCACCGTGATCCATCGGCGCGACCAGTTTCGCGCCGAGAAGATCATGCAAAAAAAGCTCTTCGAGCGGCCCAATGTCGAGGTGCTGTGGAATCAGGTGCTCGACGAAGTGCAGGGGGATGCAAAAGGGGTGACCGGATTGCGCATTCGCGGCCGCGACGATGCGCAGGCGCGCGAGATCACCGTACACGGCGTCTTCATTGCCATTGGACACACGCCGAACACGCAGATTTTTGCAGGTCAGCTTGAGATGGATGGTGGCTATATCGTCACCCGAGGCGGGCGTGCCGGCAATGCCACCGCCACCAGCGTCCCCGGCGTATTTGCCGCCGGTGATGTTCAGGACACGATCTATCGCCAGGCGGTCACCAGTGCGGGCTCAGGCTGCATGGCAGCACTCGATGCCGAACGTTATCTGGACGGCGGCCACTGACCAATCAGATCGCCGCCTCGTCCATCTCGCCGGTGCGAATCCGCACCACCTGCGAGACATCGAACACGAAGACCTTGCCATCGCCGATCTTGCCCGTGCGCGCAGACTTGATGATCGCCTCGATCGCCGGTTCGAGCATGGTATCGGTCACCACCACCTCGATCTTGATCTTGGGTAGAAAGTCCACGACATACTCGGCACCCCGATACAGTTCGGTATGTCCTTTCTGGCGACCAAACCCTTTCACCTCACTGACAGTGAGCCCGGTCACGCCGACAACGGCGAGTGCCTCGCGCACCTCATCGAGTTTGAATGGCTTCACAATTGCTTCGATCTTTTTCATCGTGCTCCCCGGCTGCGCTCAAGCAGTGAACTCAGTATAGCAAGGCCGCTTTGCCATGACAGGAGTATGAGCGCATGCTTGAAATTGGCACCCTTGACTCACTCGCCGCGGTGCCTGCCGCGCAGTGGGATGCGCTGACGCGAGGCCACCCGATGCTCGCGCATGCCTTTTTGCATGCGCTCGAGGCCAGTGGCTGCGTGGGTGAGGCCAGTGGCTGGACTCCGTGTCATCGCGTTGCCTACGAGGGCGACCGGCTGGTCGGCGCGCTACCGCTTTACCTGAAAGCGCATTCCTATGGCGAGTACGTGTTCGATTGGGCGTGGGCCGAGGCCTACCAGCGCCATGGACTGCGCTACTACCCCAAACTCCTGGGCGCCATCCCGTTCTCCCCGGTTGGCGCACCCAAACTGCTGGGTGCCGCGGCTGCGGTTCGTGACGCGCTGCTGCGCTCGGCGCTGGCACTTGAACCGGGGGTGTCCTCATTCCACCTGCTGTTTCCGAACGAGGACGATCTGTCCCTCGCGCGTGCTGCCGGCATGCTGGTGCGTGAGGGCGTCCAGTTTCACTGGCACAACCGCGGCTATCGCACATTTGATGAATTCCTCGCCGGATTCGCGCATGACAAGCGCAAGAAGGTGAAGCAGGAGCGACGTAAAGTGCAGCAGGCGGGTATCCGCTTCGAGCGCAAGGTGGGGCCTGCCATCCACGACGAGGACTGGCTGTTCTTCAATCGCTGCTATCGCACAACCTATCGCGAGCATCATTCTTCGCCTTACCTCAACCTGGACTTCTTTCGCCGCATCGGTGCCACCATGGGAGACCATTTACTGCTTGTGATGGCCTACCGCGAAGATCAGCCGATTGCTGCCGCATTGAATGTGTTTGGCCAGGGCGTGCTCTACGGCCGCTATTGGGGCACCACCGAATTTCATTCGGGGCTGCATTTCGAGACCTGCTACTACCAGGCCCTTGAATTCTGCATCGAGCAAGGCCTTGCCGTGTTCGAAGGCGGCGCACAGGGGGAGCACAAACTTGCGCGCGGATTTGACCCGGTGCGAACCCATTCAGTGCACTGGCTGGCACACCCGGAGTTTGCGGATGCGGTGGAAAAGTTTCTGCAGCGCGAGTCGCAAGGCATCGGTCAGTACATTGATGAATTGCGTGACCATCAGGCCTATCGCGCCAGCACTGATGCACCATAATCGTGCAAACTGCGGTCAGCGGACCGACGCGCTACCCCTCTGTTAGGGCGCAATGGCGAGCCTGGGCCGACGAGCGTCGGGCGGATGCCGGAGATTGGCTGGCCTGGACGCACATGGAACCGATTTTGCTGTCCTAACGCGTCACCAACGTCATCCCGCAATGCGACGCGCAGGGCGGGCACCGAAGCACCTGGGGAATCGGATGAGCACGGCGAAAATCGAGCTGCGTGGCGTCACCCATGACTTCGTCACTGGCGAAGGCCAGTTGTTTCGCGCCCTGGACAATGTTGGATTCAGCGTGTCGCCAGGGCGCTTTATCAGCTTGATCGGCCCGTCGGGCTGCGGCAAGAGCACGATTTTCAATGCCATAGCCGGTCTGCAGACCCCGAGCGCCGGCTCGATCATCATCGACGGGCGCGAGGTCACCGGAATGATCGGGCTGGTGGGCTATATGCTGCAAAAAGACCTGCTCTTTCCCTGGCGCACCGTACTAGACAATGTGGTGCTTGGCATGGAAATTCGCGGTGTCAAGGTGCGCGAGGCCCGCGAATATGCGCGCCCCTTCCTTGCCCGCTATGGTCTGGGCGGCTTCGAGGATCAGTATCCGGCTGCCCTTTCAGGGGGCATGCGTCAGCGTGCGGCACTTTTGCGAACACTGCTGTTCGATAGCGAAATCATCCTGCTCGACGAACCGTTCGGCGCCCTTGATGCGCAGACCCGTGCCCGCATGCAGGAGTGGTTGCTGCAAATCTGGAGCGATTTCGGCAAGACGGTCATTTTTGTCACCCATGACGTGGAAGAGGCCGTCTATCTGTCCGATGAGATCTATGTGATGGCGGCTCGTCCGGGGCGCATTCGCGCACGCCTCGACGTACCCCTGGCACGTCCGCGACCGCGACACATCACGCTGGAGCCCGCGTTTGCCCGGATGAAGGAGCGCTGCCTCGCTTTGCTCGA
Source organism: uncultured Pseudomonadota bacterium (assembly GCA_903921325.1). Classification (GTDB taxonomy): domain Bacteria; phylum Pseudomonadota; class Gammaproteobacteria; order Burkholderiales; family SG8-39; genus CAIXPL01. The sequence continues at coordinate 28,165 of CAIXPL010000030.1, read as the reverse complement.
CGAAGAAGCGCTCACCCGTGGCGATGCACCCCCGCTGGGCGCACAAGCACCATCAGCGGAGCCTGCGCTGGCGATCGAACCGCCGCCGCCCTCCGCGCAGCGGCTGTCGACACCGGGGCTGGCAGCATGAACACGCCTGTGACTACATCACTTGCGCAGACACCGTTGCCGGTGAGCGCCGCGAAACCGCTGCTGCAAGCACGTGCCGCACGGCGCCTGCCGCAAGAACGGCGCTGGAGCACCCCAGTCATCGTGCTTGCGCAGTGCGCACTCCTGATCGGGGGCGTGCTGGCGTGGGAGTTGAGCGCACGCCAGGGTTGGATTGATTCCTTTTTCTGGTCACAGCCTTCCAAGATCCAAGAAGTGCTGATGGTATTTTTCACCCAAGGCGATGCCTGGATCGATATTTCATTCACGTTTCGCGCCACGCTCGCCGGGTTCATTATCGGCACGACGCTGGGCACACTCATCGGACTGTCGTTCTGGTGGTCAGGCAATTACGCCGCGATCGTGCAGCCATTCATCGTTTGCTTCGAATCAATCCCCAAGCTCGCACTCGCGCCGTTGATCATCCTGGTGTTCGGGATCGGACTGCCCTCCAAAATCGCCATTGGCGTTGCACTCACCGTGGTGGTTTCGGCACTTACCACGTTTGCCGGCGTGAAATCGGTCGACCGCGACCTTGAGCGCCTGATGTACGCGCTCGGTGCCTCGCGCTGGCAGGTGTTCTGCAAACTGGTGGTGCCATCGGTCCTGCCCTGGGGCATTTCGGTGCTGCGGGTCAATATCGGCCTCGCGCTCACCGGCAGCATCGTGGGCGAATTCATTTCATCGCAGCACGGCCTTGGACGGGCCATCCTGTACGCCGGTCAGACCTACGAAATTGCCCTCGTGTGGGTCGCCGTGCTGGTGCTCTCGACGCTGTCGATCCTCATGTATGTCGCCGTGGCCCATATCGAGCGGGTGCTGATGAAACATGTCAAGCGCTAGGTGCTGATCGCCACGAATCCGACCGGTTGCCCATTCACCCGCTTGTCCCGTTGCTCACCACAAGGAGCTGCACCAGATGAAAGCCATCAATCGCCGTGAATTCAACACCATTGCCCTTGGCGCCGCAGGGCTTGGACTCGCCGGTTCGCTACGCCCCGGACTGGCCTCAGCCCAGGGGCTCAAAGAACTGATCGTCGCCGAGCCGGTTCACCAGGTGGGTTACCTGCCCCTCTACGTCGCCATCGCCAAGGGATACTTCAAGGACGAGGGGCTCGCGGTCCAGGTGCTCACCGTGGAATCGGGCGCCGGCCACACCAACGCCGTGCTCACCCATCAGGCCTTTGCCTTCATTGGTGGGCCCGAGCACAACGCGTTTGCCAAAGCAAAGGGCGCCGAAGTGCGTGCCATTGTGAATTGCGTGAACAGGGGCAATGTGTACCTGGTGGCGGTCAAGGGGCAATCACCGAAGGACCGCAATTTCGCCGCCTACATGAAAGGCAAGCGTTTTGCGACCTGGTTCTACGGTGGCACGCCGAATTCAATCAGCCGCTACCTGCTCGCCGAGTGGGGGCTGGATGCGAAAACCGACGTTGTACTGACCGAATCGGGTCCGTCGGCCATTCTCGCCGCGATGAAAACCCGCAACGCCGATGTCGCCTGCATCACCGAGCCGCAACTGACCCAAGGCATCCGGCAAGGCATCTGGGATGAGCCGTTTTTCAATGTTCCGAAAGAACTGGGCGACTACACCTATTCAACGCTCAACGTGCTGAAAGAGACAATCGACAATGATCCCAAGACCTGTGCCGGTTTCGTCAAAGCGATGATGCGCGGGATGAAATTGACCTACGAGAATCCGAAGGAAGCGATTGAAATCGCGCGCAAGGAATTCCCGACCATGGCCCTTGAGGACCTGACCGCAACGGTCGATCGGGCGTTTGCCGATGAGCTCTGGAGCCGTGACGGCAAGATGGCGCCACAGGCCTGGGCCACCGGTCAGAAAGTCGTGCAGAAGGCTGGGCTGCTAAAGATCGACGTGCCGTTCAAGGATGTGATCGACACGCGATTTGCAGGCGTCTGAACGCTAGCCGGCCTTACGTATGAATCCACCAAGCAGGGCCGCCACCTGTTGACCGCGCCGCGGCGGCGCCGGCCGTTCCAGATCGGCCGCGGCGGCAGACTCCGGTTCATAGGGCCGTGTAAAGATCGGATCGTCGGACTGCGGCAAGCGCGCAGAAGCAACATCACCGCGCGCTGGCTCCCCGCGCGGCGGACGACGGCGATCATCGCCACGGTCATGCGTACGATCGCGGACGCGGTCACGACCGGGCTCACGCGCAGGTTGCTCACGCGAGGAGTGCTCACGCAGGGAATGCTCCCGCGGGGCCGGCTCACTGCCTGCGTCCGAGCGCTCGCGTGCCGCGGGACGTTCGCGTTCACGCGAAGAGCCGGCGCGGTCTCGTCCGCCACGCGATGAGCGCTCAGGACGATCGTCGCTATCGGCGTGCGAACCGCTGCCAGGGACAAATCCAGGCACTGCATCGCGCCGGATCGTGGTCTTGATCACCTGCTCGATATCACCGAGCTTTTCGTATTCTTCCGGGGCGACGAGCGAGATCGCCTCACCGCCCTTGCCGGCACGGCCGGTGCGGCCGATGCGGTGCACGTAGTCCTCGGGCGTATTGGGCAACTCGAAGTTGATCACGCACGGCAGATCTTCGATATCGAGGCCGCGCGCCGCCACATCGGTGGCCACCAGCACACGCACCTTGCCGGTCTTGAACTGATCGAGGGCCTCGGTACGCTCGGACTGTGTCTTGTCACCGTGGATGGCCGCGGCATGAACACCGTCGCGGTTGAGCTGGTAAGCCAGTCGATTACAACCGATCCTCGTGGCGGTGAACACCAGCACCTGCTTCAAATCGCGCGACTGCACCAGGTGCACAAGCAGGTCGCGCTTGTGCTCGCGCGCCACCGGATGGACCACATGCGTGACTGATTCGGCCACTGCATTGCGGCGCGCCACCTGGATCGACACCGGATCGCGCAGCAGCTCACCGGCCAGCCGCTTGATGTCCTCAGGGAACGTGGCCGAAAAAAGCAGGCTCTGCCGCTGCTTGGGGATCAGCGCAACAATGCGCCGGATGTCGGGAATGAAGCCCATGTCGAGCATGCGATCGGCTTCATCGAGCACAAAAAACTCGACCTGAGACAGATTGATCGTGCGTTGCTGGACGTGATCGAGCAACCGTCCAGGCGTGGCGACCACGATCTCCACGCCGCGGCGCAGCTCTTGAATCTGCGGGTCCATATTCACCCCGCCGTAGATCTGCGTGCTGCGCAGAGCGAGGTGCTTGCTGTAATTCTTGACACTCTCCTCGACCTGTGCTGCCAGCTCCCGGGTCGGCGTGAGGATCAGTGCGCGGATCGGGTGGCGCGCGGGCGATGTGCTGGTGTTGGCATGTGGCAGCATCTTCTGCAGCAGCGGCAGCGTGAACCCCGCAGTCTTGCCGGTGCCGGTCTGCGCGCCCCCCATGACATCGCGGCCAGCAAGCACCACCGGTATGGCCTGCGCCTGAATGGGCGTCGGTTCTGTATAGCCCATTTCCTCGACAGCCTTGAGGATGGGCGGGGCAAGACCCAGATCTGCAAACGAAGTCAAACGAGGCAATCCGTGAGATCGGCCGGCTAAAGAAGTTCTGCGCCGGGCGGGCCGGACAGTCAGCGCAATCGCGCGAGTATAGCCCCCTTTGCGCTGCAACATTCGTCGGCGAAGCCCCCCTGGCGCGACGATATAATCGCCCACCGTGATTACTTTCCGCTCCTTGCGCCTTGTGCGCGGCACCAAAGTGTTGCTGGACGGCGCGAGCCTGATGCTCCCGCCGCGCGCCCGTGCGGGCATCATCGGCCCCAACGGTAGCGGCAAATCGAGTCTTTTCGCGGCACTTCGCGGCGAGTTGCTGCCCGATCGCGGCGATATTGAAATGCCGGCTGGCTGGGTCATGGCGCACGTCGCACAGGAAACGCCGGCGGTTGATCGCACCGCTATCGACTACGTGATGGATGGCGACCCGGCGCTGCGCGCCGCTGAAGCGGCGATTGCCCAATCCGAAGCGACTGGTAGCGGTGAGGAGATTGCGCTCGCCCATGAAGCGTTCGGTCAGATCGACGGCTACACCGCGCCAGCCCGCGCCGGCGCGCTGCTCGCTGGCCTGGGTTTCGCCAGTGTGGAACATACCCGCTCGGTACGTGAATTCTCCGGGGGCTGGCGAATGCGGCTCAATCTGGCCCAGGCGCTGATGTGTCGATCTGACCTGCTGCTACTGGATGAGCCGACCAATCACCTGGATATCGACGCCATCGTATGGCTTGAGCAATGGTTGTCGAATTATCCCGGCACGCTGCTCGTGATCTCGCACGATCGCGAGTTTCTCGATGGCGTGGCAAGTTCGGTGCTCGCGTTCGAGAACGCGACGCTGATGCTGCACACCGGCGACTTCTCGAGCTATGAGCGCGCCCGCGCCGAACGCATGGCGCGCGAACAGTCACTCGCCATGCGTCAGCAACGCGAAGTCGATCATCTGAAATCCTTCATCGAACGTTTCCGTGCCAAAGCCACCAAGGCGCGCCAGGCGCAAAGCCGCATGAAGGCCCTGGCGCGCATGGAATTGATCGTGCCCGCCCACGTGGCCGACGCCGTACGCTTTGAGTTTCGTGACGCTGGCGCCGGGCCTGATCCGGCGCTGACCCTGGAGGGGATATCCGCAGGCTATGGCAGCACGCCGATATTGCGCGGCGTTGATCTCACCATCACCGCCGGCGCTCGAATTGGCCTGATTGGTGCCAATGGCGCCGGCAAAACCACGCTCATCAAGTTGCTCGCCGGATTGCTCGAGCCCATTGCCGGCGAACGGCGCGAAGGGCGCAACCTGGCAATTGGCTATTTTGCGCAGCATCAACTGGAGCAATTACGACCCGATGATGGACCGCTCACTCATCTGCTGCGCCTCTCGCCAAAGGCACGCGAACAGGATTTGCGCGATCACTTGGGTCAATTCGGCTTCAGTGGCGAGGCGGCATTCCAGCCGGTGGGAACCATGTCAGGCGGTGAGCAGTCACGACTCGTGCTGTGCATGCTGATCTGGCAACGCCCGAACATGCTGCTACTGGATGAACCGACCAATCACCTTGATATGGATACCCGCGAGACACTCACCATGGCCCTGCAGGGATTCGAGGGCGCAGTGGTGCTGGTGTCGCACGATCGGCACCTGCTGCGCACGACCGCCGATGAACTACTGGTGGTGGCCGACGGTGCCGTGCATCGGTTCGACGGCGATCTGGACGATTATCGGGTGAGCGTGGTTAAAGGCCGCAGTGCGGCCGCTGCACCCGCGGGGCCCGGCGCGCGGCAGGATAAGCCGAGGACTGATGAGAACGCGTCCGCGCAGCAACGCGGCAAAGGCTCGCGCCCGGTTGCCGCCCCGTCGCCGTCTTCGTCTTCGTCTTCGTCGCCATCATCGTTGTCGCGTTCCGGCGCGGCGTCAGCGTCAACACTGGCGTCAGTGGCAACGCCGGCATCGGCACGCACATCTGCAGCACCGCGTCAGGCCAAGCAAGGCAACCGGGCACGCAAACCCATCGTCGATCGCATTGCCCGAATCGAGAGCCGCCTGAGCACGCTCAACCACGAACGTTCGGTGGTCGATGCATTATTGGCGAGCGGCCAGTTGTACTCGGCTGAGTATCGCGACAAGTTGAACGACACCCTGGCCGATGCCGCGCGCACCGTGCAGGCGATCGAGCAGCTTGAATCCGAATGGCTGGAGTGTCAGCAGGCACTCGAAGAACTCAGTACAGGTGAGGCCTGATCAGGCCGCGCACGTGGCCCGTTCAGGTGTCCTCGCCGCTCTGCCGTTCAAGCGCCCAGGCGACATGCTCGCGCACCAGCGCTGACGGATCATCCAGACGTGCTTGCAGGGCCTGCACCACGGCAACCGACCGCGGCGCGTTACCCAACCCCACGGCCAGATTACGCAGCCACCGGATGTACCCGATGCGACGAATCGCAGAACCAGCCATCGCTTGCTCAAAGCGCTCTTTGCTCCATGAGAAAAGCTCGATCAGGCTCGCCCGATCGAGCCCCTCACGCACTGCGAAATCGGCCTCTTCGGTCGACCGGGCAAATGAATTCCACGGGCACACGAGTTGGCAGTCGTCACAGCCATAGACGCGATTGCCGATCGAGGAGCGCCACTCAATCGGAATGGAGCCCTTCAATTCAATCGTGAGATAGGAAATGCAGCGGCGGGCGTCCAGCCGATACGGCGCGACGATGGCACCGGTCGGGCATGCGTCCAGGCAACGTTCGCAGCGCCCGCAGTGCTCAGTCACCGGCTGATCCTCGGGCAGTGCGATATCGAGAAAGATTTCACCCAGGAAGAAATAGGACCCAGCCTCACGTGCAAGGGCCAGGGTGTGCTTGCCGCGCCAGGCGATACCGGCCTGGCGCGCAAATTCGACCTCGAGCACCGGCGCCGAATCACTGAATACGCGCGCACCGATGGCAGCAGCCGTGGCGCGAATGCGCTCGGTCAGCTGCCCCAGTCGCCCTCGCACCACTTTGTGATAGTCGCGACCCAATGCATAGCGGGCGATGTACGCGCGCTCGCCATCGGCAAGCGTCTGCGTGGCTTCGCTCGCCGATGGCCAGTAATTCATGCGCGCGCTTACCACACTCAACGTACCGGGCATGAGCTGGCGCGGATCGGCCCGCAGCGCAGCATGGCGCGCCATATAGTCCATTTCGCCATGCATTCCAGCGGCAAGCCATTCGCGCAGCCGCGCGCCTGCCTGATCAAGATCGATGCGAGCAATACCGACCGCCTGAAACCCCAATTCGGCGCCCCAGCGCTTGATGTCAATAGCCAAGTGGTGCGCCTCACGGGGCGACTCGCCGGTTGCAACGCTGCTCGTCTCACGGGGCGACTCGCCAGTTGCAACGCTGCTCGTCTCGCTGGGCACCGCTGATGTCGCACCGGTGTGCGACTCAGCGCCCACGCCAGGAGACGCAACGGCGCGGCCACTCACCACAGAACCCCGGGTTGCGGGACAATCGGCTGAGCACATGTATTGGTCACTACTTGAATCCCCTGACGCTCTACCTGCCGGATGAATCCGCCACCCTCGCCTTTGGGGTGGCCCTTGCGCGCGCACTCGCGCCCGGACTGTGGATTGCCCTGCGCGGTGACCTCGGTGCCGGCAAAACCACCCTGGTGCGCGGCCTGCTCACCGCCCTTGGACACTCCGGCCCGGTCAAAAGCCCGAGCTACACACTGGTTGAACCTTACCTTCTTTCTAGTTTAAACTTCTATCATTTTGATTTGTATCGTTTTCGAGATGAATCGGAATGGCATGACAATGGCTTTTCGGAGTATTTCGGACTAGACAGCGTCTGCGCAATCGAGTGGCCTGAGAAGGCCGCTGGGTTGCTCCCGATCGCTGATTTGGACATTCGCATCATCCGGCAAGAGATCGCGCTTGATTCCTCGGGTTCGGGATCCGGATCAGGAATTGAATCAAGGCCAGGTTCAGGTTCAGGGTCACGTTCAGATTCAGGTTCAGATTTGGATCTGGACGCAGTTTCAGGGTCACGTTCAGATTCAGATTCAGACTTCGGCTCACATTCAGATTCCGACTCACGTTCTGGCTCGGGGTCAGCGTCTGATCCAGATCCAGCGCATGAGGTGCTCGAGCCCGGTCGAACGATCAGTATTGATGCGAACACCAGCACAGGACAGGCATGCTTAGAGCGGCTACAGCGGGAGATTGGGCACACGGCTTGAGCGCCACTATCGCGCTCGCCTTGGCATGCCTCCTCGCCTCGCCGGCCCAGGCACTTGAGTCCGCGCCCGCGCCTGAGCCGGTCAAGGCCGTGCGGGTGTGGCCATCGAATGATTACAGCCGCATCACCATCGAGACGGCCAAACCGCTGGAATATGCGATTTCGCTGATCAGCGAGCCCAACCGGGTGGTGCTCGATCTGAACAATGTCGAGTTTGACTCGCTGCGAGCAATGTTCGCCAGTCGAAATTTTGACCAGGACCCTTACATTCGCATGGTGCGCCTCGGGCGTTTCAAACCCGATGTAAGCCGTATCGTGTTTGATTTGCGCGGACAAGCCAAGCCGGTGTCCTTCGCCCTGAAGCCGGTCGGCCAATATCAGTATCGCCTGGTTCTTGACGTGCACCCGGTGGATCCGCCCGACCCGTTGGCCGATCTGATCCACAACGGACCGGTCCGCGAACCGGTTACGACGCCGCCAGTCGCGCCCGTACGGCCGGCGGAGACGCTGATTGCCGGGGCGAACAATCCGTCCCCGGGCGGCGCAATCACGCCACCGGCTGCTCAATCCGCCATCGCAGCGAACGTTGCCGCGATCATGCCAAACTCATCGGCCAGGCCGGTGGGCGCAACGGCAGCGGTACGTACCGGTCCGGAGTCAAACGCGAACAACGGCACGGGCGGCAAGGACACACGCCGCCAGGAAGCGGGGGCGCGCGAGACGGGCAGTCGCGACGCGATAGTCCGGGAATCGGCAGGTGGAGGACCCAGCGCGCAGGCTGCGGTGCCAGCCACCGCAAACACTGGCATCACGACTGCCAACACTAGTATCACGACTGTGAACACTGGTATCACGAATGCAAATTCTGGTGTCACGACCGCAAATGCAAGTGTCACGACCGCGGTGCCGGCAACCAACTTTGCGGGTGGAACGACCGCGCGCGCTCAAGGCGGGTTGCCGCGCATGGTCACGATCGTGGTTGATGCCGGCCATGGCGGCGAGGACCCCGGTGCATTGGGACGCCGCGGCTCTCACGAAAAGGACGTCACGCTGTCGATTGCGCGCAAGGTGAAAGCCGCCATTGACCAACAACCCATGATGCGAGCGGTGCTGACCCGCGACAGCGACTATTTCATTCCACTCAGTGAGCGGGTGGATAAAGCCCGCCGTGCCCACGCAGATCTTTTCGTGTCAATCCATGCCGACTCGTTTGATCGCCCGGATGCCAGCGGCTCCTCGGTGTTTGCGCTCTCCGAGCGCGGTGCAACCAGCCTGTCCGCACGCTGGCTCGCACGCAAGGAGAACAATGCCGATCTGATCGGTGGTGCAGGATTTTCCAGTCATGACGCGACGCTGGCGCAAACCCTGTTTGATCTGTCGATGGCCGCGACCATCTCCGATAGCAAGAAACTTGCGGCACTGGTGTTGCGCGAATTGGGTAGCGTCAATCACCTGCACAAACCGCATGTCGAACAAGCCGGCTTTGCGGTCCTCAAGTCACCCGATGTGCCCTCCATCCTGGTCGAGACTGCGTTCATTTCCAATCCAGGCGAAGAGCGCCGCCTGTCCGACGCCGCGTATCAAACCAAGCTTGCTACGGCAATCGTCTCGGGGGTGAAGCTCTACTTCGCCAAAACGCCGCCCCTTGCGCAGCAGAACGTAGCGGTCAACGATCGCTGAGTACTGCGCGCGCCTGCTGATCGTGCAAAGGCAGTAGCCCCTCGGGGAGCGGCAGCGAGCGGGTTGCAACTCAATTCAGACAGTGGGGCAACGAACGATTCGGTGCCCGCGGTGCACCGCTGCAACCACGATCGTAACGAGCCGCTCAGCGCCGCCGACGCAGCGCGGCGACCACGACTGGAATGAACGAGACCCCGATCACCAGCAGGATCACCAACGAAAAATTATTCTTCACCACCGGGACATTGCCGAAGTACACACCGGCATAGACCAGAATACCAACCCAGATCAGTGAGGCGAGCACCGAAAATGCGAGATATCGCCCGTAGTGCATCCGCCCAACCCCGGCAACGAACGGCGCAAAGGTGCGAATGATCGGGATGAAGCGGGCCATGATCACCGTCTTGCCCCCATGGCGGGCGTAGAAGCCGCGCGTGCGATCGAGTGCCTCACGATTGAAGAAACGCCCCTTGCCGCGCAACACCCGCAGCCCCAGAAAACGCCCCACCGAATAGTTAAGGTTATCCCCGCAAAAGGCGGCAGCCACGATGACTGCCGACAACACATGCGGATTCATGTCACTGGCGGCCCACAGCCCGCCGGCCACAAACAACAGCGAGTCACCGGGCAGAAACGGCGCGATGATCAGGCCGGTTTCGCAGAAAATGATCAGAAAGATGATGCCGTAGATCCACAGCCCGTAGCTGCGGACCAGATCGCCCAGATGCTGATCGAGGTGAACGATGAGCTCGAGCAGGTGCGTGAGAATATCCATCGGTCGATTCTACGTGATCCGATCGCGCGCGCGACTCGCTATCGCGCGATCGGGCGCGCTCCCCACCGGACTGCCCGCCACACAATGCGGCCAATTACCCGATCGTCTTTCCCGTGATGCGATGACTGACCAGACTGCCTATAATCGTGCATGTCCCGAATCCAGCTTCTCGATGATCGGCTGATCAGCCAGATCGCAGCCGGCGAGGTGGTCGAACGACCCGCCTCAGTGCTCAAGGAATTACTCGAAAACAGTCTCGACGCCGCGCCGCAGGCGATCAGCGTCAATCTGCTCGCCGGTGGCGTGAAGCTCATCCGCGTCAATGACGACGGGATCGGTATCGCCGCCGATGATTTGCCACTGGCACTGGCACGCCATGCCACCAGCAAGATCCGCTCGCTTGCTGACCTTGAGAGCGTGATGACCATGGGTTTTCGCGGCGAGGCGCTGGCGAGCATTGCCTCGGTGGCCCGGGTGAGCGTGGCCACGCAAGCGCGCGACGCCCAGCGCGCGTTTCGCATTCGTGCCGATGGGGGGGCACCTGAGCCGATCGAACCAGTGGCACATGCGCAAGGCACTACGGTCGAGGTGGCCGATTTATATTTCAACACCCCGGCGCGACGCAAATTCCTGCGTTCCGAGGCCACTGAGTATGCGCACTGCCTGGAGGTCTTTCAGCGCATTGCGCTCGCCAAGCCCGCCATTGCGTTTTCACTCAAGCACAATGATCGCGTTACCGCCCACTATCCACGCGGTGACGTGACAAGTCGGGCTGCCGCCATTCTCGGCGCGGCGTTCGTGACCAATGCCCGACCGGTCGATGTGCACGCCGATACCTTGCATCTGTATGGCCTGGCTGGCTCGCCCGCTGATGCGCGCGCCACCCGGGGTGCCCAGTATTTTTACTTGAATGGCCGCTTCATCCGCGACAAGGTCGTAAGCCACGCCATTCGCGGGGCCTATAGCGACCAATTGCACGGTGATCGCCAACCGGCCTATTTTCTCCAGCTCACACTGGACCCGGGCGCGGTTGATGTGAATGTGCACCCGGCGAAGACCGAAGTCCGCTTTCGTGAAAGCCGCGCGATTCATCAGTTCGTACTGCATGTGTTGCAGCAGACGCTCGCCGGACGAGTGGGCGACCTGCCGCGGCCGCGTGCCGATCTGAATCCCGATGGCACGCTCAATCCGGCGCTGCGCGGTGTCGGGCAGTTCGCCACCGATACCCAGGCTGGCCTTGCCTGGGCACCTCCGCAGAGCGTTTGGCTATCAGACTCGGGAGCCTCGGGCAATGCGGGTGGCCGCGACCCTGCACACCGCGAGAGCGGGGCAGGCGTGCCTTACACTGCCGTGCACGCCCAATCGAGCACACCCGGTGTCGAGCAATCGAGCGCGCGCTATCTGGCCATGTTCGATCAACGGCGCGCCTCTATGCTGGCCCCTGCCCATCCGACGACTGCCGGCGGCAGCGCAGGCGCAATTGATCTGCCCGACGCGGGCGCCGGTGACGCGCCACTGGGTCATGCCCTTGGCCAGTTGCACGGCATCTATATCCTCGCGCAAAACAGCGCCGGCCTCGTACTCATCGATATGCACGCTGCGCATGAGCGCATCGTGTACGAGCGATTGAAGCAGGCACTCGATAGGGGCGCGATGGCGCGCCAGCAGCTGCTCATTCCGGTGGTTCTGCATGCTGAGCCGATCGATCTGGCCACGCTCGAGGATGCCGGGGATGCACTGGCGCAACTCGGATTTTCCATGAGTGCCGCCGGTCCGGCCAGCATCGCGGTGCGCGAGGTGCCCGCGCTGCTCTCCAACGGTGATCTGCCTGCCCTCGCCCGCGCAGTGCTCTCGGACATCCGCGCCGTGGGGGCGACGCAGGCACTCGCGTTGCGACAGCACGAACTGCTCTCGGGAATGGCCTGCCACGGCGCGGTACGCGCCCATCGTCAGCTCACCCTCGCCGAGATGAACGGCCTGTTGCGCGACATGGAAGCCACCGAACGAGCCGGCCAATGCAATCACGGGCGCCCAACGTGGTATCAGCTCTCGCTTACCGATCTGGATCGCCTGTTCATGCGCGGGCGTTAAGTGGTCGCGCAACTTCCGGTTATTGCGTTGATGGGGCCAACGGCTAGCGGCAAGTCACGCTGCGCGCTGGCGCTCGCCGAGCGCCTTCCCGTGGAGATCGTGAGCGTCGATTCAGCGCAGGTGTACCAGGGCATGGATATTGGCACCGCCAAGCCGGGCGCAGCCGAACGCAACCAGGTGCCGCATCACCTGATTGATCTGGTGGAACCCACCGCGGCGTATTCAGCCGCCCGCTTCGCGCAGGACGCAACGCGCGCCATTGAGGCAATTCGCACGCGCGGACATATCCCCCTGCTGGTGGGCGGCACACTGCTCTATTTCAAGGCGCTGCGCGAAGGACTGGCTGAAATGCCGGCGGCCGATCCGGACATTCGATTGGCGCTTGAACGCGAGGCACAGACACGCGGCTGGCCGGCGCTGCATGAAGAACTCGCGCGCATCGATCCTCTGACTGCGGCGCGGCTCGATCGAAATGACGCGCAACGGGTGCAGCGTGCCCTGGAAGTCTTTCGAGTGAGCGGTGTCCCGATGTCGACACTCTTCGCGCAAAGCAGGGCGGCACGCCCATTGGCTCTGGATCAAAGCATTCCGTGGCTGTCCATCGCCCTCGTCCCGAGTGACCGCGCTGTACTGCACGAGCGCATCGAGCGACGGTTTCACCTGATGCTCGCTGCGGGCCTCGTTGAAGAACTGGTCGCACTGCGCGAGCGTTATCCTCTCAGCGCTGATCTGCCCTCCATGCGTTGCGTCGGCTATCGCCAAGCCTGGCACTATCTGGACGGTGACATCGATCGTCAGGACTTGCTTGAGCGCGGTGTGTATGCCACGCGCCAACTCGCCAAGCGCCAGCTCACCTGGCTGCGCGGCATGCCCGCGATCAACATCCTGGATTGTCTGGATGACGCACTGGAGAGCAGCTTGCTCGACGGCGTGCTGCACGCCCTCGATCATCCGCAACTACGCTGGCAGAGAGGCTGACTAACGGCCGATCGCCAGCCCCTCGCGGCATATCCCGAAACACTTGTCGTTCACCGGCACCACGTGACTCACTAACGGCCGATCGCCAGCCCCTCGCGGCGCGGATCAACCGCACCGACCCACTGGCCACCACTGCGCTCAATGGCGTGGGTGCCGCTCGCCATGTCGATCAGACGCACCTCATGACCCAGCAATCCGAGTGGCTCGGCAAGCCGCGCCGCCTCGGTGCCGCGCTCCAGATCCACCACACCCGTATTACGGCTTCCCCAGTGCGGCCAGGCCAGTGCCCGATCAAGCGGCTGGTCCTGGGCCAGGCGAAGCACCAGGGCTTGCGCAACATAGCCCGCAATCCACGGCCCACCGGGCGAGCCGAGCAGCATGCGCAGCGCGCCGGTTTCATCGAACACCATGGTCGGTGCCATCGTGCTGCGCGGCCGCTTGCCCGGCTCGACCCGATTGGCCACTGCGGCGCCATCGCGCGCGGGTTGAAAGGAAAAATCGGTGAGTTGATTGTTCAGCAGAAATCCCTTCACCAGTGTGCGACTGCCAAAGGCGCTTTCGATCGAGCTGGACATCGACACCGCGTTGCCTTCCCTGTCGACGATCGATAAATGCGTCGTCGAGGGCAACTCGAGTGTGACGCCGGGCGGCGACACGAGTTGCTGTGACAGTTCGCCCGCGCGCGCGATGCCCAGGCTGCGCCGGGGGTCGATAAGTGCGCGTCGCTCGGCCAGATAGCCTGGGTCGAGAAGCGCTCGCGTGGGCACACTCACAAAGGCCGGATCGGCCAGATAACGATCACGATCGGCAAATGCCAGGCTGCCGGCCTCGGCAAAGGCATGCACCGCCATCAGATGCCCTGCCGGCAACTGCAGAGCCGGTGAATGCGCCATGACATCGAGCAGCTGTAATAGCACCACCCCACCGGAACTGGGCGGCGGTGCGGTGCAGACCCGATAACGCAAGAACGGCGCGCACAGCGGTTCGCGTTCGACCACCCGATAGCGATCGAAATCGACCAGCGCGAGCGTGCCGGGCGCCTTGGGGTGCGAGCGCACTCTATCGACGATGGCGGCAGCCACCGGGCCGGCGTAAAACGCGAGCGGGCCTTCCAGCGCGATGCGGCGCAGCACTTGAGCCAGCGTCGGGTTACGCAATATTTCACCCACGGCAAGCGCATGGCCATCGGGGTGATAGAACAGCGCCTTGGCGTCTGCATCGAGGCGCAGGAAGCGATCCGATTCAAGCAGTCGGTTCAAGCGCAGGCTGACGGCAAACCCTTCCTCGGCAATGCGGATGGCGGGCTCAAAGAGTCGTGCCCAGGGCAGCCGTCCATGACGCCGATGCACAGCGTCCAGCATGCGTACGACGCCCGGAGTCCCCACCGATCGCCCGCCCACCAGCGCGTCAACAAATCGCAACGGTTGGCCATCGGCATCGAGAAAGAGCCGTTCGGTGGCCGCCATCGGCGCCGTTTCTCGCCCGTCGTAGACAGCCAAACGATGCCGACGACCGTCAAAATGCAACAGAAACGCCCCGCCGCCGATGCCGGAGGACTGCGGTTCGACCAGATTGAGTACCAACTGGGTGGCGATGGCTGCATCCGCCGCGCTGCCGCCCGCATCGAGAATTTGCTCACCGGCCTGCGCGGCCAGCGGATGCGCCGCGACCACCATCTGGATGCTTGCATGAACGAGGGGGCGCGCTGCAAACCCGGTAGCCGGCTCGGGAGCCGGCTGGGCGAGCGCCTGGGCTGCGAGGAGCAACCCGCCCCAGCCCAGGCTGCGCCAACCTGGGCCGGGCTGACCCGCACCGCGGGTCAGCGACTTCATCACCGGTTGATCGTACCTGCCTCTGGGGCAGCAGTCTTCAGCGCGATCTTGCCGGGCAGCGCATCGGAACGGAGCACTGGCGCTTGCGGCACGCTGACCGCCGCCACCGGCAAGAGGGTGCTGGTAATTGCCGAGGTCTTCTCCGGAGTGCTCGTCACACGGTCAGCCGACACCGGCAACAAGGGCACGATCAGCAAGGCCACGATATTGATGATCTTGATGAGCGGATTGACTGCCGGGCCCGCCGTGTCCTTGTACGGATCGCCCACGGTGTCACCGGTCACTGCGGCCTTGTGCGCGTCAGAGCCTTTGCCGCCGTGATGACCGTCCTCGATGTACTTCTTCGCATTGTCCCAGGCACCACCGCCGGTGGTCATTGAGATGGCGACGAAGAGTCCGGTGACGATGGCACCCATGAGCAAACCACCCAGGGCCTGGGCACCGAGCGCAAATCCGACCACGATCGGCACCAGCACCGGCAACAGCGACGGCACAATCATTTCCTTGATCGCCGACTTGGTGAGCATGTCGACCGCACGCGAATAATCCGGCTTGGCCGTACCGGCCATGATGCCCGGGATTTCGCGGAACTGACGACGCACTTCCACCACTACCGAACCGGCCGCGCGGCCGACGGCTTCCATCGCCATGGCGCCGAACAGATAGGGCACCAGACCGCCGATGAACAGACCAATGATCACTCGGTGATCGGACAGGTCAAACGAGAGGAACCGGCCCTGGGCTTCCAGCGCATGGGTGTAATCAGCAAACAGCACCAGCGCGGCCAGACCGGCTGAACCAATCGCATAGCCCTTGGTCACCGCCTTGGTGGTGTTGCCCACGGCATCGAGCGGATCGGTGATCGCGCGAACCGATTGCGGCAGCTCAGCCATCTCGGCAATGCCACCGGCGTTATCTGTGATCGGGCCATAAGCGTCAAGGGCCACAATGATCCCGGTCATCGACAGCATCGCGGTCGCCGCGATCGCAATGCCGTAGAGCCCGGCGAACGAATAGGCGAGCAGGATCGCCGCGCATACCGCGAGCACGGGCCACGCCGTCGATTTCATCGACACGCCCAGACCGGCGATCATGTTGGTGGCATGCCCCGTCTCAGAGGCCGCAGCCACATGGCGCACCGGGCTGTATTCGGTGGCCGTGTAGTACTCGGTGATCACCACCATGAGGGCGGTGAGCACCAGGCCGATCACCGACGCGCCGAACAGTTGCATCACGCTCACGGTACGGCTCACACCGCCGATGTCGAACTGGGTGGTCTTGAGCAGATCGCCCATCAGCCAGTCGGTGACGAAGTAAAACGCGACCAGCGAAATCACACCGGCGATGATGAGGCCCTTGTAGAGGGCGTTCATGATCTTCTGACCAGGGGTCGCCTTCACGAATGAGCAACCGATGATCGAGGCAATGATCGAGACACCACCGAGCACCAGCGGATAGATCACCGCCTGGTCAGTTGATGCCGACTTGAACAGCAGCCCACCCAGCACCATGGTGGCAATGATCGTGACCGCGTAGGTCTCGAACAGATCAGCAGCCATACCGGCGCAGTCACCGACGTTGTCACCAACGTTGTCGGCGATCACCGCGGGATTGCGCGGATCGTCCTCGGGAATGCCGGCTTCGACCTTGCCTACCAGATCGGCGCCCACATCAGCACCCTTGGTGAAAATGCCGCCACCGAGCCGGGCAAAGATGGAAATCAGCGATCCGCCGAACGCAAAACCGATCAGCGGCTTGATCACGCTCGAGAGCGCAGTGCCGGGAGCAGCATTGGCAAGCAGCAGCCAATAGTAGAGCACGACACCGAGCAGACCCAGTCCCACCACCAGCATGCCGGTGATGGCGCCGCCACGAAATGCAACGGTCAGCGCTTCATTGAGCCCGGTGCGGGCAGCCTCGGCCGTACGCACATTGGCGCGGACCGACACGTTCATCCCGATAAAACCTGCCAGGCCTGAGAGGACGGCGCCAATCAGGAAACCAAAGGCCGTTGCCCAGCCCAGTGCCGGCACCAGTCCCATCACCAGAAACAGCACGACCCCTACCACCGCGATGGTTGAGTACTGCCGATTGAGATAGGCCTGTGCACCCTGCTGCACTGCCAGCGCGATCTCGCGCATGCGATCGTTACCCGAGGGTTGTGCAAGGATCCAGCTACGCGAAATCCAGCCGTAGGCGAGCGCGATCAGTGCGCAAACGAGCGCGACCATAAGTCCGGTCGACATGTGATCTCCTTGAGGTGTGATACAGGTTTTATGGGCGGAATTACAACCAAGCCGCGCATTCTAGCGAACAACCGCGGCGCTGCACAGTGCCTGTCGTTTTCTGCGATGCGCGATCCTGCAGGTCGGCGCGCGATATATCCAGATATGGGAGGCGCGCGCCGGGATGCCAGAAAGTCAATCAGCCAGAGCAGCCACCACCCTGTCGCGTATCTCTTCGACACGCCCCAGTCCGTCGATGCGCCGATAGTGCGGTGCACCTGGCTCGCCGCGGGTCTCCCAGCCGGCGTAATACTCAACCAGCGGACGCGTCTGCGTGCGGTACACCTCGAGACGCTTGCGCACGGTCTCTTCGCGATCGTCATCGCGCTGCACCAGCGGCTCGCCGGTCAGATCATCCACCCCGGCCACCTTCGGCGGGTTGTAACGAACATGGTAGACGCGGCCAGAACCGGGATGGCTGCGCCGACCACTCATGCGTTCAATGATCTGTTCATCGGGCACATCGATTTCGAGCACCCGCTCGATAGGCACGCGGGCCTCGCGCATCGCATCGGCCTGCGGGATGGTGCGCGGGAACCCGTCAAACAAATAGCCTTTTTCGCAATCGGGACGCGTCAGACGGTCTTTCACCAACGCAATGATCAGATCATCGGACACCAGTTCGCCAGCCGCCATCACCCGCTCGGCCTGCAGGCCCAGTTCGGTACGTGCCTTCACCGCCGCGCGCAGCATGTCTCCGGTGGAGATCTGCGGAATGCCATAGCGGGTCTTGATGAACTCGGCCTGCGTGCCTTTGCCGGCACCCGGTGGCCCGAGAAGGATCAGTCTCATGTGCTCCCCCTGAATTGATCGAGCGTCACCGAACCATTCTGCGACTGCCTGCTCGAGTCCTTCATCACGAACTTATTCTTTTTGCGTGTGCTGGTCAAACCAGGCACGCACCCGTGCCAGGTCTGCCGCTGTGTCGACACCGGCCGGGGGTGCCTCGGTGGTCAGCACCACTTTGATCCGATAGCCGTGCCACAGGGCGCGCAGTTGCTCAAGCGCCTCATGCCGTTCAATTGGTGCTTCGCTGAGTGCACCGAACGCCTTGAGGAAGCTCACCCGGTAGGCGTACATGCCCACATGGCGATAAGCGGGGTAGTCGGTTTCAAGTGCGGTTTCAAGTGCGGTTTCAGGCGCGGCTTCAGGTGCAGCTTCAAGCGCGGCCTGAGGCGTGACCTCAGGGGCGCGCCTGCGCTGTGATCGGCCCAGCGCCGCATTCCGATCGCGCGGCCAGGGTATCGGAGCGCGGCTGAAGTAAAGGGCGTATCCCCGCGCATCAAGGACGACCTTGACCACGTTCGGATTCTGAAAATCAGCCCACCCGTGCAGACGGTGGCAGGCAGTAGCGATGGCAGCATCGGGTGCCGCTTCGAGAGCATCGGCCACCTCGCCGATCAATTCAATCGGCACCAGGGGTTCATCACCTTGCACATTGACTACGCGATCCCGGTCGCCCAAGCCGAGCATACGCACTGCCTCGGCCAGCCGATCGGTGCCGGTGCGATGGGTTGGATCGGTCAGCAGCACGGCAATGCCATGCGCTCGGCAGGCCTGGGCGATCGCATCGTGATCGGTCGCCACATGCACGCTGTGGGCGCCGGCCGCACGCGCGCGCTCGGCCACCCGCACAACCATCGGCTGCCCTGCGATATCGGCCAATGCCTTGGCCGGCAGGCGGCTCGATGCATAACGCGCCGGAATGATGATGTGAAACCCTGACATGCGGTGGACTCGCCTTGCTAGCGCCCTACCTCTTCGGCAGGGTCAAGTTTGCGCGCCTCATCCTCGAGCATCACAGGGATGCCGTCGCGCACCGGGTAGGCCAGCCGGTCGGCCTTGCAAATCAATTCCTGATCGACCTTCACCCAGTGCAATGGGCCCTTGCACAGCGGACAGACCAGAATGTCGAGCAGGCGGTTATCCATGGCGCATCAGTATCCTTAATCGCTCGATCAGTCGGGTCATCAATTCAGGCGCAGCCTCGGCCTGGACGCGCAACACCACAACGCGCGCTGACTCAAGGCGAGCCAGCCGACGCAATTTTACTGCATCCTTTTCTGTCACGATGATCACATCGGCTTGCCCGATTGGCAGATCGTCGACCCGATAGTCATGGTGATCGGCCAAAGCGTGCTCGATGCAGGACAAACCGAGCGCGCGCACACTGGCAAAAAATCGCGAGGGATTGCCAATCCCTGCCACCGCATGCAACCGCTGTCCCGTCAGTTCGAGCGGCGCAACCGGTGCATCGGAATACAAATCAAACAAGCCCACGGTGCGAAGCGTCATCGCCAGTTCGCCAGGGGCACAACGGGCACCGTTACGCACCAGCAGATCGACCGCCCGCGGCGCCTCGCGCAAGGGCCCGGCGGGTAGCAGGCGTCCGTTGCCCGCACCGCGCTCATCGAATAGCGCAATTTCAATATCCCGCGCCAGGGCCAGGTGCTGCAACCCATCATCGAGCAATACCAGATCCACCTGAGGTTCAGCAGCAAGCAAGGCCTGTCCGGTGGCATGGCGATCCGCCCCGCGCCACACCGGACACCCGCTCTCGCGCGCCATCAGCACCGGTTCGTCACCGAACAGACGCGGGTCAGCCTCAGCGCTGACTGCGGCAATACCGTGCGCTTGACCGCCATAGCCGCGAGTGACGATGCCAGGACGGTACCCTGCCGCGCGCAGTTGTTGCGCAAGCCATACCGTGAGCGGTGTCTTGCCGGTGCCGCCGACCGTGAAATTGCCCACCACGATGACCGGTACTGGTAAGGGCCGCTGACGCAAAATCCCAATGCGATAGAACGCTCGGCGCAGCGCGACGAGGCCGCCGTAGAGCAGCGCCGGTATGAGCAGAAGATCTGACAGCAAAGTGCGCCGCTGCCAGTGCCGATCGGCCAGCGATCGACCTAGCACAAGCTCACTTGCCTCCCAGAGTTTGGGTCGAGATCGACACCTGGGGCAAATCGGCCAGCCGTGCCGCCTCCATCGCAGTGACCGTGGCCTGCAGGCTCGAATCGCGATCGCCGTGTATCACCACCAGTGGTGCCTTGCGATCACCCCGCGCGCGCTGCAATTCCACGGCAAGCTGGTTGGCATCGGTCGCACTCACCGCGCGCCCTTCGATCAAGTATTGACCGGTCGCGGAGATGGATAGATTGATTTCATCGGGGCGATCGGGCTTTTTCTGTGCATCAGCAGTGGGCAGATTGATGTGCAGTTCGGCGAAGCGGGAATAGGTCGTGGTGATCATCAGAAAAATGAGGATCACCAGCAGCACATCGATCAACGGGATGAGGTTGATTTCAGGGTCTTCAACCGGACGGCGGTGGAAGTTCATCCGCGCCGACCCGTCGCCTTGCCGCCGGCTGCCTCGCCAGCGGCGGCAGCGCCACCAGCGCTACCCTGCCGCGCCCGGCGCCCACCTTGCACAGCATCGATCAGTCGCGCTGCCTGACGCTCCATTTCGACGACGAAATCATCGATCAGGCCGCGATAGTAGCGAAAGAAAATCATCGAAGGCACGGCGATGATCAGACCAAACGCCGTGTTGTAGAGCGCCACCGATATGCCATGCGCCAACTCCTGCGGATTGGTGCCGGCCGGCGACTGTGAACCAAAAATCTCGATCATCCCGATGACCGTACCGAACAGGCCCATGAGCGGTGCGATCGATGCGATCGTGCCCAGTGCCCCGACAAAGCGGCCCAGATCATGGGCCACCGTTCGGCCCTCTTCCTCGATCGTCTCTTTCATCGCCGCCCGTGACACGGCGTGGTTGCGCAAGCCCGCTGCGAACACCTGGCCCAGCGGCGAACCCATCGCCACCTCACGCAGATACTCCGGGCTGACTCCGTGCTCCGCATAGTGACCGAGCACTTCATTGAGCAGCCCTGCCGGGATCACCTTGCTCGCGCGCAAGGCGACCAATCGGTCAATGATCAGGGCCAGAGCGATAACCGAGGTGATCAGCAGGGCCCACACCGGCCAGCCGGCCGCTTGAATAATTGCAAACAATGACGACTCCGAAGGGGTTTGAGCGCCGAAGTGCCGCCGCTACGGCATCCGGTCGGTAGTCGGCGTGCCGCCTGTGCGGATCACGCGAACCGCGCAGACTGTAGCTTTCCGCGCGGGATCACGCAACAATACGTTGATCCTGCCAGTGCGGACAGGAATGCCACCAGTCCGGACCTGTCGACTGCCACATTTGTCACAAATATGTCAAGGCCCCGAAGCGATGAATTTATCCACAATTGCTGTGGATAACAATGTGGATAGCTTGTACACAAGCGCGCTAAGTAGCCGTGACAGAAGGAGATTTCTCTCTTTGGCGCGTTTTTATTCGTCCAAATTAGTTGTTTATAATCAATCTGTTATGACCTTCCTCCCTGTGCGAATGATGGCCCTTGCAGCGCGAACCGGCATTTTTTCCTCTGCTGTGGATAGGACCACCTCGCATGTCTGAGCCAGCAGTGCCGTCTCAGCGCCCCGAGTCGCCACGCGGTGCACCTGAGCGGGTGCTCACTGTGTCAGGCTTGTTGCGCAGCGTTCGCGATGTCATTGAACGCCAGTTGCCGCTTGCCTGGGTGAGCGGTGAACTGTCGAATTTCACGGCGGCGCGCTCCGGGCACTGGTACTTCATCCTGAAAGATGCCCAGGCCCAGGTCCGTTGCGTGATGTTTCGTGGCCGCAACCAGTACCTCGACTGGCAACCCGCCGACGGGATGCAGGTCGACCTGCGCTGTCTGCCCACGCTGTATGAGGCCCGCGGCGAATTTCAACTCACCGTTGAGACCATGCGTCGCTCCGGGCTGGGTGCCCTGTTTGAGCGCTTTCTGAAGCTGCGCGACCGGCTCGCCGAGGAAGGTCTGTTTGACCCTGCGCTGAAGCGCGCGATTCCGACCCTGCCGCGACGCGTCGGGGTCATCAGCTCGACCGCCGGGGCCGCGCTGCACGACGTGATTACCACAATGCGCCGGCGCAACCCCAGCATCGAATTGATCGTCTACCCAACGACTGTCCAGGGCGAGCGTGCCGCCGCGGAGCTTGTGGCCGCCCTTGGGCGGGCGGGCAGCCGCTGCGAAGTCGATGTATTGCTGCTGGTCCGTGGCGGCGGCAGCATTGAGGATCTGTGGTGCTTCAACGACGAGTCGCTTGCGCGTGCGATCCGTGCCTGCCCGATTCCGGTGATTAGCGGGGTTGGGCATGAAACGGATTTCACCATTGCCGATTTCGCTGCCGACCTGCGTGCACCGACGCCAACCGCCGCGGCCGAACTGGTGAGTCCAGCCCGCGCAGAGCTAATTGCACGCGCACGCGATGCCTTCATGCGCCTGCAACGGTCAACCCGTCACCGGCTGCACAGTCAGATGCAGGCGCTCGATGCGCTCAGTCACCGTTTGCAGCACCCGGCCCAGCGTCTCGCACTGCAATCGCATCGGCTGCAGTGCGCGATCGAGGCATTGCGGCGCCTCGGCGCCGAGCGCATCGTGACGGGGACGCTGCGCCTGGCCAGCTTGCGTCAGCGCATGACGCGCTCGCGCCCCGATCTGGATCGGCGCCAGGAGGCACTGCGCCGACTCGGCGAGCGCCTGCAGCGGGCCGCCTCGGCGCAACTCAAGCTGCGCGAGGCCCGGCTCAGCGCACTCGCCCAGGCGCTCAATCACCTGGGGCCGGATCAGATTCTGGCGCGCGGATTCAGCATCGTGTTCAACGCGGATGTCCGGGTGGTTACCGACGCCACGCAAGTGAACCCGGGTGACGCGCTCACCGTGCAGCTGGCACGCGGCCGCATCGTGACCCAGGTTAACCGCACCGAATGATCAGACCGATGCGCCCAGGACCAACCTGCTAGAATCCGCCTCGATTCGATGGCTCTTGCCATGCAGCATGCGTAGCGCAAGGCCTGGTTTCATCCTTTACCCACTTCGCGAGGACACCCCATGGAGCACAAGCTGCCCGCATTGCCGTACGCGCTCGACGCGCTGCAACCGCATATCTCGAAAGAGACGCTCGAATTCCATTACGGCAAACATCACCAAGCCTATGTGACCAATCTGAATAATCTGATCAAGGGCACTGAGTTCGAGAATCTGTCACTGGAGGACATCGTTGCCAAGTCCTCGGGCGGAGTGTTCAACAACGCCGCGCAGATCTGGAACCACACTTTTTATTGGAACAGCCTCGCGCCTAAAGGCGGCGGACTGCCAACCGGTGCGCTTGGCGCCGCAATTACATCCAAGTGGGGTTCCTTTGATACGTTCAAGGAAGCATTCACCAAATCCGCCATCGGTAACTTCGGTTCCGGCTGGACCTGGCTGGTGAAAAAGGCTGACGGCAGCGTTGACATTGTGAATACCAGCAATGCCGCCACCCCGATCACCGGCGCTGACAAGCCGCTGCTTACCTGCGATGTCTGGGAGCATGCCTACTATGTCGACTACCGCAACCGTCGGCCCGATTATGTCGGCGCGTTCTGGAATCTGGTCAACTGGGAATTTGCTTCGCGCAATTTCGGCTGATCGACGCGCGGCTGGCTGATTCATTTGCCAGCCACCGCCACCCGGAGGCGCCGCCTCCGGGATTGAACTGTCGTTCCGAAGCGCACGGGCCGTAGGTCTATCCGAGGTAGGCCTGCGCGCCACTGCAAGGAAAGGTAGCGGGCTGCCTTTTCCCTGCGCGGTCAGTGTGCCTTGCCGGCCTCGGGCAAACCGGCTACCTGTGCTCCTGGCAGGATGTGCCTGGACGCAAACCAGCCCAGATTCATCTCGATGGCATAGGACACGGGCTTCGCGCTGCAGTGTGAATTCTCGGTCTGCGGTTTCATGTCCTCGATATTCACGATCACGCCCTGATCATCGATGAAAGCAACCGACAGTGGCAACAGCGTGTTCTTCATCCACATGCATTGCTGCGATGCGCGCCCGAAGATGAAAAGCATGCCGTGGTTGTCAGCCATTTTCTTGCGAAACATGAGCCCGACTTCGCGGGTCGCCTCCGTGTCGGCGACCTCGGCCTTGATCAGATAAAGCCCGCTGCTGAGCTGTACCTCGCGCAACGGCGGTTGCGCCTTGGCAGGCAGACCTTGGGCATGCACCAGCGTGCTCGCCAACAGCAGGGCGGCAAGGCTACGGGCCATCACCACCAGAAACACCCGCCAGGGCATGGCATAGGTCATACGCTCGGACTGCGCCTTTTCAGTGGGCCGTCGCAGTTGCCGGCGTGGCCGCAGCGTCCGCCTTGCTTTTGGATTTCTTGGCAGATTTCTGTGAACTCTTCTTCGTGCTCTTCTTCGAACTCTTGGTAGCGGACTTCTTTGCAGCGCTCTTCGACTCGATGCCCGTGGGGGCGTCGGCCGCCGCTGGCGCCGCCTGGGTCTGCACCGGCGCAACCGGCGCGCTCGGCGGCGTTTGTGCCATGGCGCCAAAGGCCAGCAGCGCAAGACTCATCGCAAATAAACGGAAAAGTGATGTCATGGCAATATTCCTTGAATGAGTCAGGCTCTGGCGTGACTAGCATACGTGAAGCAGGCGGTGAACACCGGTCGGTGGCCAGTGACCGGCGGATCATTGTGGGCAATGCCGGGTTTGCGCGGGGATCGCCCGGGGATGGCAAGGTTGATTTGACGCGCCCTTCACCCCGTCTGGCCCATCGCTGCACAGTCATGCAGCGCACACACGGCCCCCGCCGCGCGACAGGGCGGCGACAGGACGGTGAGCGGCCTCAGGGCGGCCAGCCACGCTGCCCCATCGAATTGGCACCGTCCGGCTCAGGTGAGACGACTCGCCCAACGACCCTATCCGAATGCAACGGACGAAGGCCGTTTTCCGCGCGATCCGACAGCCATCGCCATCAAGGTCGCTCGATCACATCCAACACAGCAGGCGCTACCGCGCGATGAGCGCGGTATGCGAACGTACTGTCAGCTGGGTGCCTGAATATTCGACGCCTGCTTGCCCTTGGGTCCCTGGACAACTTCAAAGGTGACCTTCTGGCCTTCCTTCAGTGTCTTGAAACCGGGCATCTGAATCGCAGAGAAGTGCGCGAACAGATCCTCTCCACCATCATCGGGTGTGATAAAACCATAACCCTTGGCATCATTGAACCACTTGACCGTACCGCTAGGCATCGAACAACCCCTGTGTTAGCTTGTAATCGTGGGATTCGAGGCGCGCTCAGCCAGCCACGGCTCACTTCCCCACTCGTGTCCAATCGTGACGCCCAAATGCATGCATGTTGTTGAAACAACGGCAACTTGCACCGCGCCCTCGCAGACAGCCTGCCTTTTACCTGCTTTGCCCAAAAGCGTCAAGTTACACTTTGCAACATAAAAACCGGGCTGCTTTTTCTCCTCGCTGCGTAGCGAATCGACGGTCAAATGACCTGTGCGCGAGCACAGAGTCAGGCTTTGCAGCAGAACAAATCTGATAGGATAGTTTTCATACTCATTGCAAGTCGCTTTATTGGATGTCTGGCACTCCATGGGAACCAAATCGCGGGACGGAACGGTCCTCGAGACTAAGAAGGCCAAGGTCAAACCACCACCGTTGTTCAAGGTCATGCTATTGAACGACGACTACACTCCGATGGAATTCGTTGTACTTGTCTTACAGACGTTTTTTTCGATGTCCCGCGAAAAGGCCTACCAGGTCATGCTCAAGGTCCATCGTGAAGGAATGGGGGTGTGCGGGGTTTATCCGCGTGACATCGCAACCACCAAAGTTGAGCAGGTGCTCAGTCATGCTCGAAAGCATCAACACCCTTTGCAGTGCGTGATGGAGGAAACATGATCGCCCAGGAACTCGAAGTCAGCCTGCACATGGCGTTCGTAGACGCGCGCCAGAAAAGGCATGAGTTCATCACTGTTGAGCATCTCCTGCTCGCGCTGCTGGACAATCCGACCGCCGCTGAAGTCTTGCGTGCTTGCGCCGCGCAGATCGATGATTTGAAGAAAGCCCTGGCTGAGTTTGTCAACACACATACGCCAACGGTGGCCGGCACCGAAGAAATTGACACCCAACCAACCCTTGGCTTTCAGCGCGTGATCCAGCGCGCGATCCTGCATGTCCAGTCCTCTGGCAAGAAAGAAGTGACCGGCGGGAACGTGCTGGTCGCCATATTTGGCGAGAAAGACTCCCACGCGGTCTATTTTCTGCACCAGCAAGGGGTGACCCGGCTCGATGTCGTCAACTTCATGTCGCACGGCATCACCAAGACCCCGCAAAACAAGGATGCCGGCAAGGAAACCGAACAGGAATCCGATACCGAGCAGCCCGGACAGACTGGCGCGCTCGAGACCTATACCGTCAACCTCAATGCACAGGCCATCGCCGGCAAGATTGATCCGTTGATCGGACGTGAGCGCGAGTTGGAGCGGGTCATTCAGACTCTATGCCGGCGCCGCAAAAACAACCCCCTGCTGGTTGGTGAGGCCGGCGTGGGCAAAACCGCCATCGCCGAGGGTCTGGCGCGGCGGATCGTCGAGAACAGCGTGCCTGACATCCTGTCCAAGTGCACGGTCTACTCACTGGACATGGGCGCCCTGCTGGCGGGCACCAAATACCGCGGCGACTTTGAGCAACGGCTCAAGGCAGTGCTCAAGCAACTTGTCGAAAACCCCAATGGCATCTTGTTCATTGACGAGATCCACACGTTGATCGGAGCCGGTGCAGCCTCAGGCGGCACGCTGGATGCTTCCAATTTGCTCAAGCCGGCGCTGGCCAACGGGCAGCTCAAATGCATTGGAGCCACCACTTATACTGAATATCGCGGCGTGTTCGAAAAGGACCACGCGTTGTCGCGGCGGTTTCAGAAAATCGATGTCAATGAGCCCTCGGTCGAGGAGACCATTGAAATTCTGCGCGGCCTGAAATCGCGCTTTGAAGCCCACCATGGCATCAAATACAGTGCCACTGCCCTCACGACAGCGGTGGAACTCTCGGCGCGCTTCATCACCGACCGTCACTTGCCCGATAAGGCGATCGACGTCATCGACGAAGCCGGCGCAGCACAGCGCATCCTGCCCAAATCACGTCAGAAACGGGTAATTGGCAAGGCCGAGATTGAAGACATCATCGCCAAGATTGCGCGCATTCCGCCGCAGAATGTGTCGACTGATGACCGCGCCGCGTTGAAAAATCTTGATCGTGACCTGAAGGCGGTGGTTTTTGGTCAGGATCGCGCGATTGAAGCGCTCGTAGCGGCCATCCGTACGGCGCGCTCGGGGCTGGGCAACCCAGCCAAGCCGATCGGTTCGTTCCTGTTCAGTGGCCCGACCGGTGTCGGCAAGACCGAGGTCGCACGGCAGCTCGCCTATAGCCTCGGCGTTGAGCTGATCCGCTTTGACATGTCGGAATACATGGAGCGCCACGCGGTCTCCCGGCTGATTGGTGCACCTCCCGGGTATGTGGGCTTTGACCAGGGTGGATTGCTCACCGAGGCGGTCAGCAAGAAGCCCTATTCCGTGCTGCTGCTCGATGAGATCGAAAAAGCGCACCCGGATATTTTCAATATCCTGTTGCAGGTGATGGACCACGGCACGCTCACCGACAACAACGGCCGCAAGGCCGACTTCCGCAGCATCATCATCGTGATGACGACCAATGCCGGCGCCGAGGCGATGAACCGCGCAACCATCGGCTTCACGAACGCGCGTGAGCAGGGCGACGAGATGGGCGACATCAAGCGCACG
>CAIXPL010000029.1 GCA_903921325.1 uncultured Pseudomonadota bacterium | reverse complement strand
CGCAATGCTCCTGCAGGGTGGTGCCGGATTGGGCGCAGGCCGTGGCGGATTTCGCGGTGGCGGTTTCGGTGGTGGCGGTGGTGGATTCGGCGGCGGCGGCGCGTCCGGGAGATGGTCCTGAAATTGCTGCCCAGACTACTTCGCCACGTTTTCGCCACGCAACGGCAGACCCAGCGGCGTTTTCCGCTGGAGGCTTTGGCCCGCATCGAAGCGGCCATCGCTGCCAGTGAAATCAAGCACAGCGGTCAAATCCGCTTTATCGTGGAAACCGCACTATCGCCGTTGGCGTTGTTTGAAGGTCAGTCGGCGTCGCAACGTGCCCTCGAAGTCTTTTCGCTGTTTGGTGTGTGGGATACTGAGCACAATAATGGTGTGCTGCTGTATTTGCTGATGGCTGATAATGATTTTGAAATCATCGCTGACCGGAATATTCATTTGAAAGCTGGACAGGAATATTGGGTTCAAACCTGTGCAGAAATGCAAAGCTATCTGAGCAAAAATATGTTCGAAGCGGGCGTCCTGCACGGCATCAAGAAAATAAGCGCAGTCCTCGAGTGCCACTTTCCGGAGCAGGTGATTACCCCCAATGAGTTGCCAGACGCGCCACTCATTATTTGAGAATCCAGCCGTATTTGTTTTCTGCCGGCATATTCAAGCGGCACGCTCATGTGCCGCGCCGTGCATCAGGTGCACGTGAAGTTCGTGGTGGCGAGCGCACCCGGGGTTCATCCCTGGGGGCTGCCACCCGCTTCGCGCGGGAGCAATGACGCAAGGCTCGCAGTGCAGATCGAGATGCCTGCCATCAGTACCAGCAGCCAGTCAAAGCCCACACTCTTGACAATCGGTCCGAGTGCCCATACTGCGAGCGCGCTGCCACCAAATGAGATCGCCGTGCGCATGCCGGCCACGCGCGAGCGCATCCTGTCTTCGACGAAGCGCACCACCACCGCGTCGGTAAACGGGATGGCCCCGAAAATGCAGATCATCGTGCCGAGCAGCAACACAAAAAACAGCCACCCCTGTGCGAAGGCTGCAGCCAGCAGCATCGGGATTTGACACAGTACGATCGTGCAGTAGAGCTTGCGCAGCGGCATGCGATCGATCAGTCGCCCTACGGTCACCTGAGCGAGCGAGGCAATGCCGTAGATGAGGGCGAGCAAGGCGCCGATGGTGGCCGGGTCGCTCAGTATCCCTTGCAGCCGTTCGGTGAGCAGACGCGAATTGCCGTTGGTGGCGAACTGAAACAGCAGATTGCCCGACAGGCCGGTCGCTGTTACCACCGCCAGCACGCGTATCAGCAGATGGTCAGGTAGCGGTTTTGCTGCGGGCGTGAGCCGTCGCGCCGGCGCCTGCTGTTCAGGCGGTGTGATCAGCGCAAAAATCACCCCGCAGGCGAGTGCAATCACTCCAGGGATGATGAACGCGGCACGCCAGCCAAACCATTGCACCAGGAAGCCGGTCACCAGCGCGGCCAGCGCCACGCCCAGATTGCCGGCGAATCCATTTACGCCGATGGTGGCCCCAGGGTTGCGCACCCCTTGCACGATCATTGGAATGCCGACCGGATGATAGATCGCGCAAAATGTGCCCACCAGCGTGAGCGCGGCGCCCAATTGCAGGGGTGATTGCGCAAAGCCCGCCAGAATCGTCGAGCACCCCATGCCGGCGAAAAACACCAGCATCATGGCGCGACGTCCCCACAGATCGCCCAGACGGCCTGCGGGAATCGAACCCAGGCCAAACATCACAAAGGCCCCCACCCCGTAGGGCATGAGATCTTCCCAACGGGCAAGACCAAATTCCATTGCGATCGAGCTGATCGCCGCCGCAAAAATCAGCAGAAACATGTGATCGAGCGAATGGGCCACATTCAGGATCACGGTGCTGCTGAGCGGCAGTGTGCTCGGTGCGTGGTGCTCGGCAGAGGTCATCCAGAGGTTCCTTTCGCGCGCGAGGCGGTGTTTTACGTTTTGGGCGATTGCGCAGCCCGGTGAAGCGCGGCATAGTCCGCGGCTCAACCAGCTTGCACGGGAGTGCTCATGTCCGAAGATATCATCACCAGCCAAAACGGCCCGGTCTTCACGATCACCCTTAACCATGCGGAGCGCGGCAATGCCGTGACCGATGCCATGGTGATCGAATTCACCCGATTGATCGCCGGGGCCGCAGAGCATGCCGAGATTGTGATCTTGCGCGGTGCCGGCAGCGACTTCTGTGTCGGACGAGTGCCGCAACCGCAACCCGCCGTTGAGCCCGAGGCGTACGCCCGGCGCAAATTCTCTGACGTGGTGTTTGATTGCTATGGTGCGATCCGCAATGTGGCCGTGCCGGTGATCAGCGTGGTGCAGGGCCGTGCGCTCGGATTTGGCTGTGCGGTGGCGGCTGCGGCCGATATCACACTGGCCTCCGACGCCGCGCAATTCCAGGTGCCCGAGATGGCCCACAACATCATGCCGACCATGGTGATGTCAGCACTGGTCGATCGACTGCCGCGCAAGGCAATTGCCTATCTGGTCTATTCAACGGCTACCGTGAACGCAGCGCGCGCGCGTGAACTCGGTCTGGCCAGTGACGTGGTGCCGCTTGCGGATCTGGAAGCATCCCTGCAGGGGCTGACCGCGGCCATGCTCAAGGCCCCGCCAATTGCGCTCCGCAGTGCCAAGGAGTACATCCGGTCAGCGCCCGACATGTCAACCCCCGGTGCGATCGAATATGCCCGGAACCTGCATGCGACGATCAATTCGGCGGCCGAGATCCGGCGCAAGTAAGCCTTATTCGAGTGAGCGTCATTCGAGCAAGCCTCATTCGAGTGAGTGCCATTCGAGTGAGTGCTATTCGAGTGAGTGCTATTCGAGTGAGTGCCATTCGAGTGAGTGCTATTCGAGTGAGTGCTATTCGAGTGAGTGCTATTCGAGTGAGTGCTATTCGAGTGAGTGTCGTGCGAGCAAGTGTCGTGCGAGCGAGCCTTGCTCAAGTAAGGGCTTACTCGACCTTGACCCCGGCTGCTTTCACCACGCGCTCCCACTTGGCGGTGTCTTGCGCGATGAATTGGTCGAAAGCAGCCGCGCTCGTCGGTTTGGACTCAATGCCCTGATTGGCGAGCACCTCGCGCATCTCGGTCGACTGCATGGCCTTTTGCACGTCGCGGTTGAGCCGGTCGATGACAGCGCGCGGCGTGCCCGCCGTGGTGTTGAGGCCAAACCACAGGCCGGCTTCGAATCCGTTGATACCGGATTCGGCGAAAGTGGGCACATCGGGCAAGGCACCCGAGCGCTGTGTGCCGGTGGTCGCAAGCGCGCGCACGCGATTGGCTTTCACACTCGGTAGCACCGGTGCTGCCGTGATAAAGCCCAGGGCAAGGCGGCCGGCCATGATGTCGGTAAGCACTTGAGTGCTGCCACGGTAAGGTACATGGCCGAGCGAGATACTCGCCGACAGGTTGAGTAATTCCCCGTACAGATGGGTGAACGTACCGTTGCCTGATGAGCCGAACTGAAATTCGTTCGGCCGGGTCTTGGCTTGGCGCAGCAGATCAGAGATCGAGCGCGGCGAGTCCAACGAGGCAATCAAGAGCGCATTGCTCTCGGCAAGCATCGCCACGCCAGCGAGGTCGTGAGTGAAGTCGAACGACAGGTGGTACAGGCTTGGGTTGATCGTGTTGGCGATGGTGGAGAGCAGCAAGGTGTAACCATCGGGTGCGGCGCGTGCCACAACCTCTGCGGCAATACTGCTGCCAGCGCCCGCACGATTGTCCACGACCAGGGGTTGACCGAGCGCGCCGGAGAGCGCGGTGACCAGATTGCGCGCAATGATGTCGGCGGTGCTGCCGGCTGGAAAGCCGATCAGCAGCCGTACTGGCTTGTTGGGGTAATCGGACTGGGCATGGGCCAGTGACAGGCTCAGTCCAAGGGTGAGTGCTATGGCGCAGCCAGCGAGTCGGGACGTGCGCGGGGCCATGGGGCGGGCGGCCCCCGAGACTTCCCGCCCACCGGCGCGCGGCCTCGCGGTGCCGCTGTCGCACGCGCTGAATGCTTTGCAGCAAGCCATCTTAGCGCCCCCGGAATTCTGGTGTGGCTTTGCCCAGAAATGCCTGGTAGCCGATGTTGAAATCCTCCGTGTCGAAGCAGGCATAGTTCTGTGCGAGTTCCTGTTCGCTGAGCGGGTGCGGGTCGGCGAGCCGATTGGCAAACGACTTATGCCAGCGCGCAACCAGCGGGGCGCCAGCGCAGATGCGCTCGACGGTAGCCGCACATTCGGCCGCAAGCCGATCATCGCTTACCACCCGATTAACCAGACCCATGCGTGCGGCTTCATCGGCGTTGTAGATTCGGCCCTCCAGCACGATCTCGAGTGCCCGGGCACGACCTACCAGGGCGATCAAACCCTGCAATTCGTGCAGTCCCATCACCAGTCCGAGATTCTTGACCGGCACGCCAAAGCGGCTCGATGCGCTGCAAATGCGCAGATCGCATACCGCTGCCAATTCCATTCCGCCACCGACGCAAGCGCCACGGATCATGGCTAGCGTCGGGTGCAGGCAGTCGCGCACCGCCGCCATGCCGCGATCGA
This sequence comes from uncultured Pseudomonadota bacterium, assembly GCA_903921325.1. Taxonomy (GTDB): domain Bacteria; phylum Pseudomonadota; class Gammaproteobacteria; order Burkholderiales; family SG8-39; genus CAIXPL01. Next base: position 124,106 of record CAIXPL010000029.1, on the reverse strand, counting down.
TCGCTTCGCCATAGGCGCGCGCACGGATCGAATCGCAGCGTTCGGTGGCGAATTCGGCGATATCGGCCCCAGCGGCGAAGGCGCGCTCGCCATCCCCCCGCAACACGACACAGCGCAGCGACGCGTCGCTATTGAGCGTTGCGATGGTGTCGGCCAGTGCCCGCCACATGGCTAACGACAGGGCATTCAATCGCTCGGGGTGGGATATCACCACGGTGGCCACAGCGCCTGCGCGCTGCAGCAGTATTTGTCCGCTCATAGTCTGTCTCACCGCCTCACGTGCCTCGTGTGGCATTCTGTCGGACCGGTGGGCGAATGGCAATGCGTCCGAGCAATGCGTCCGGGCAACGCGTGCGCATTCCTGCATCTCAGCGAGTGCAGTCGACTTCGAGTTTTCTTCCGGCGACGTCAAACGTCGCAGAAGGTGACTCAAAGCGCTGTGCAAAATCATTTCAGGAGCCAGGCAATGAGCGTTTCAATCGATGTCATTTCAGATGTGGTCTGTCCCTGGTGCTTCATCGGCAAACGCAAGCTTGAACGCGCGCTCGATTCGCTCTCTGGCGCGAAGAACCCAGCCGCTGACGTCACATTGACTGCGCCGACCGGAGCAGGTGCGAGCGCTGCAAATGGCGTTGAATCGGCACCGTTGACAATGCCCGAAATCGTCTGGCACCCCTTTCAGCTCAATCCGGAATTGCCCGCCAGCGGCATGGCGCGTGCCGATTATCTGGTGCGAAAGTTTGGTCCCGATGGCGGCAAGCGGAACTATGACCGGGTGCGTGCCGCCGGGGCCGCAGTGGGTATCGAATTTGACTTTGAGCGCATCGTGCGCCAGCCCAATACGCTCGCCGCGCATGCGCTCATCGCCATGGCGGGGCAGATCGGCCGACAGGGCGAAATGGTCGAGGCGCTGTTCACTGCCTATTTTCTGCGTGGTGAAGATATCGGCGAGCGCAGCGTGCTTGAAGCGCTGGCGAGTTCAGTGGGCCTCACTGCGGCGGACGTTGATCGCGCATTGACCGATGAGTCGGTGCGTTCGGCCACAGCGCAATCGGATCAGCAGGCCCGCGAGATCGGGGTGCAAGGCGTGCCGTTTTTTATCTTTGATCGGCGACTGGCAGTGAGCGGTGCGCAGGACCCGGAGGTGCTGCTCGACGCTATGCAGCAGGCCGCACGCGATACGCAAACGCCATCATCACCAGGCCAATGAGCACCATGGGCCAGGACAGCCATTGCCCCATCGACATGCCGAAGGTGAGCAGTCCAAGAAAATCATCCGGCTCGCGAAAGAATTCAGCGATGAATCGCATCGTTCCATAGCCCACCAGAAAGGCACCTGACACGGCCCAGGGCGGTCGCGGCCGCGACGAATACCACCATAGCAAGACAAACAGCAGGCAGCCTTCGAGCGCGAACTGATAGAGCTGTGACGGATGGCGCGGCAGCGGCCCACCATGACGAAACAGCATGCCCCAGGGCACGTCGGTCACGCGGCCAAAGAGCTCGCCGTTAATGAAATTGCCCAGACGCCCGGCCGCTAAGCCCGGGGGCACCAGTGGTGCCAGAAAGTCCATGATCTCGATCCAGCGCAGGTGATGCTTACGGGCCACCAGCAGCATGGCGACCAGCACGCCGAAGAAGCCGCCGTGAAAGGACATGCCGCCCTCCCAGATCTTGATGATCTCGATCGGGTTGCCGAAATAGAACACCGGCTTGTAGAACAGTACATAGCCCAGGCGTCCGCCCAAAATGATGCCGAGCACCGCATAGAACAGGATGTCATCGAGTACGGCCATGGTCACGCGTCCGGCTCGGCCGCGCAGTATGCGGCCGCGGCCGAGCAGAAAGCCGGTCACGAATCCGATCAGATACATCAGGCCATACCACTTGATCGACAACGGGCCAAGACGCAGCGCGACCGGGTCAAAATCAGGATGGACGAGCACGCGGGTGGCTCCTGGGCGATGGTCGGCGGATGGGTCAAGCGGTGCGTGTCACGCGCTCAGACGGTCAGACGCGACCGATTATAGGGGAGCAGTGCTGCACCCGCGGTCTTCGAGCGCTCTGTCCAGATATCCTCGAGGCTGCGGCGCTGGGTCGTCGGCCGCTGGCCGAACTCCCCGCTACGCTGCAAGACCATTTGCGGGCGGCACAAGGCTAGGTATTGCTGATCGAATGCGGCAACGGGCCTGAGATTTGATTGCTGCCCGGCTGGACTTGGCCCCGCTCCGGGCGCGACAATGCGCCCCCACGCCACTGCTTCCCGAAAGCGGATTGGGGGGGGATGGCGTGCCCTTGAATCGAAGCAGTAAAGACCCACCGGAGGCTGTCATGGCAGATAACTGGCGCTCACGCCTGATCACACAGGGCGTCGCCCGTTCACCCAACCGCGCAATGCTGCGCGCGGTGGGATTCGGCGATGGCGATTTTGACAAACCCATCGTCGGCGTGGCCAACGGCCACTCGACCATGAACCCCTGCAACGCCGGTATTCAGCCCCTGGTTGATCGGGCCATTGAGGCGCTGAAGTCATCCGGTGCCATGCCGCAGGTTTTTGGCGTACCCACGGTGACCGATGGCATCGGCATGGGTACCGAAGGCATGAAGTATTCGCTGGTTTCGCGCGAAGTGATCGCCGATGCGATCGAAACCTCGGTCAATGGTCAGTGCATGGATGGCGTGCTGGTGGTCGGTGGTTGCGACAAGAACATGCCTGCGGGCATGATGGCCATGGCGCGCATGAATGTGCCCGGCATCTACGTCTACGCCGGCACTATCAAGCCGGGCTATTGGAAAGGCCAGACCTTGACCATCGTGAGTCCGTTTGAAGCGGTCGGTGCGTATTCGGCCGGCAAGATGAGCGAAGAAGATTTCCAGGGCATCGAGCGCAATGCCTGCCCGAGCGTCGGCGCCTGTGGCGGCATGTACACGGCCAACACCATGTCCTCCTCGTTTGAGGCCCTCGGAATGAGCGCACTGGGCTCGTCGCAGATGGCATCCCCCGATGCCGAGAAGGCCGATTCGGCTGCGGCTTCGGCCAAGTTGCTTGTCAACGCGATCAAGATCAATCTGCGCCCGCGCGACATCATCACCCGTGCCTCGATCGAGAATGCCATTGCGCTGGTGATGGCCACCGGTGGTTCGACCAATGCGGTGCTGCATTACCTCGCCATCGCGTCGGCGGCAGAGGTCGAGTGGACCATCGATGACTTCGAGCGCATGCGCCAGAAGGTGCCGGTGCTGTGCGATCTGAAACCTTCCGGGCGCTTTGTGGCCACCGAGTTTCATGCCGCCGGCGGCGTTCCTCAGGTTCTAAAAATGTTGCTCGTCAATGGCTGCCTCAATGGCGATTGCATGACCATTACCGGACGCACGATTGCCGAGGAACTGGCCGAGATCCCGGCCGAACCACGCGCTGATCAGGAAGTGATCCGGCCCTGGAGCCGGCCGATGTACGCGCAAGGGCACCTGGCCATTCTCAAGGGCAATCTGGCTCCCGAAGGCTGTGTTGCCAAAATCACCGGCCTCAAAAAGCTCTCGATTACCGGACCGGCACGGGTGTTCGATTCCGAGCCGCAGGTGATGGAGGCGATCATGGCGCGCAAGATCAACCATGGCGATGTGCTGATCATTCGCTATGAAGGTCCGCGCGGCGGTCCTGGCATGCAGGAAATGCTCGCACCCACCTCAGCCCTGATTGGTCAAGGGTTTGGTGAGACGGTGGGTTTGATCACCGATGGCCGCTTCTCCGGCGGCACCTGGGGCATGGTCGTCGGGCATGTGGCACCCGAGGCCTATGTCGGCGGCCCCATCGCACTGGTGCAGGAAGGCGATTCGGTCACTATCGATGCCACCAAGAGGCTTATTCAAGTCAACGTGAGCGATGAGGAACTGGCACGCCGCCGCGCCGCCTGGCGTCAACCCGCGCCGCGCTATACCCGCGGCCTGATGGCGAAGTACATGCGCCTCGTATCAACGGCGAGCCGCGGCGCGATCACGGACGGCCCGGCCGAGTGAAGCTGGCTGTGGGTTCAGAGAACTCAGCGGGGCGGTGAACTTGGCGGAATCGGCGAACTTGGTGGAGTCGGTGGAATCAGGAGACTTTGTGGAATCAGTGCATGCGGAGCCTGTACAGCAGGGTGTGGCGCTCGCCCAGGTCTGGTTTGACGATGTGGTGCCGGGTGCGAGCCTGCGTGCCGGCCCGCATCGGGTGACCCGCGAGGACATCATCGAATTTGCTTTACGCTGGGACCCGTTTCCGTTTCATACCGATGAGGTGGCGGCGGCCGCCACCCCGCTCGGCGGGCTATTCGCTTCGGGCATTCACACACTGGCGATCAAACAGTTGCTCGTGCATCGGCTGCCGATACTCGAGTCGGCGGTGGCCTCGCTTGGTTATGACGAATTGCGCTTTACCAAAGCAGTACGCCCGGGGGCTGAACTGACTCTGGTGTGGACCTGGGGCGAGCGGCGCGAATCGCGCTCACAACCTGATCGCGGCATTGTCAAAGCCGCGGTTCGCCTTGAGCAGGCGGACGGCGTGCCGGTGCTCACCTATACCGATACCGTCATGATGCTCAAGCGGGTGGCCTGAATTCAGCTGCGCCCCATCAGATAGAACTCATCATTGGGTCGCATGTCGGTCAATTGCGCCATCCGGTTCGACATTGCGAAAAAGCTGGTGATTGCGCCGATGTCCCAAATGTCCTCTTCGTTGAATCCGGCTGCACGCACAGCAGTGAGATCGTTCTCGGCAACGCTGCCCGGATGGCGTGCCAGAAGCACGGCGAAATCAAGCATGGCCCGCTCGCGTGCAGTCAGATCGGCCTTGCGGTAATTGATTGCAACCTGATCGGCAATCAAGGGTTTTTTTGCACGAATGCGCAGAATCGCGCCATGTGCAATGACGCAATACAGACAGTCATTGGCCGCACTGGTGGCCACCACGATCATCTCTCGCTCGGCCTTGCTGAGGCCACCGGGCTTTTCCATCAGTGCATCGTGATAGGCAAAAAAAGCGCGGAATTCATGAGGCCGATGCGCCAGCGTGAGGAACACATTGGGCACGAAGCCAGCCTTTTCCTGCACCGCTTCAATCCGGGTGCGGATGTCCTCAGGCAACTCGCTCAAGGTCGGGACAGGGAATCGGCTGATTGCATGCATGCAGTGCTCCTCGCGCCGATCGGCGCAACCTTAGCGGGTGCCCGAACCGGATGCGCCGCCAGGCGCCGGTCCTGTCGATGGTCCGGACATGGGGCCCGGCGGATGATCGGGTGATCCCATCCCACGATGATGGTCACCATGACCATGTTGCGGATGACAGCCCTTGAACTCGTTGAAATCCTGCGCATTCTTGACGCAGGACTGGAGGCTGGTCAAGGCAGCGATTTGCCGTTCGAGGTGATCAAGCCGGCGCGCTTTGAATTTGGCGAAATCCGCCGGCGCTCTGTGCCACATAGGCCCCGGCATGGACGAAGGTGGTGTTTGCGCACCGGCCGCCGTCGCAGGGTCTGCGCCAGGGGCAGTGGCTGTACTTTGGGCTATTGCAATGCCGCAACTCAAGCTCAACGCAACGGACAGCGCAGCCGCAGTTCGTGCCATTCTGTTCCCGACGAAGCGTTTAGTAAGATCTTTCATGGTCAATCTCCTGATATTCCGAACCGGGTTCGGTTGAGACGACCTTAACGCACGCCGTAGCGCAAAGCCATCTGCTACATGTATCAGGGTATTGCCCTTGTTCCGCCGCAATCAGGGCAAGCCATTGATTAGCATATCCTTCGGATAGCTGATGGTGTACTCGACCTGAATCTGGGTGGTGGCGCTTGCTGGCAGCACAAGTTCCCAGGCGTTGATCCCCGGCCGTTTGTCCCAGGCGTCTGTCGCAGGTTTGGGATCGAGCAGCGATTTGATCTCGATCTGGTCAGACTGGCTGATCGCGCTGCCATCGAGCACCTGCACGGCTACAGTGCGCTCATGCAGGTTGGTGAGCTCGTACCGATAGGCAAGCTCACGAGCACTGCGTCCGCCCAGAAAGCCCGCATCACCTGCACGATCCTTCAGTTGAGTGGTGGTGACGCGCAATCGCGGATCACGTCCGAACGGCAAACTCAGTTTGCTATTGCGCTGGGGATCCCAGCGCGTCGTGCCCACCAGGCTGCCATCACGAAACAGAGCAACGTCGCCCGAGAGCCAGACGCCCTCCGGACGGTCGCCCTCCGCAATGACAATGGCAACCGGATCAATGCGCGGCACAACCCGGGTGATCTGCTTGACTGCCACTGCCTGACGTGCGAGAGACACCGTTATTTGACGCCCGTCCGAGGGCAGGTCAATCAGTCCGGGAACGGCAAATTCGGTCGCAAATGCACTTTGCAACTCGGCCACCTGATACAACACGCCTGCGGCTTCGGGGCGCTCGCGCTCAGCGTCAGTAGCCGCTGCTTCCTTGGCCTCGGCGCTCGCTGCGCGCGGCTGTGGCGTCGGGGCGGGCATCGCCATTAGCCGCGGTTGCACGATCGGGCGCACGGTCAGCCGCCACGGTTGCGGTTCGGGGCCGCTCGGTGACAGCCGTGGCTGGCTGGTTGACAATCGGAGCCCCACTCCATGCCAGTCCTCACCCGTAGTCTGGGCGATGATGGCCTGGCGCAACAGATCGACCGTCGAGGCGTTCGAATCGAGCGCCGCGCGATAGGTCGGGTGCCAGCCCGCGCCATCAATCTGGTAGGACAGTCTGAGCTCGCCAGCCCGTTCGGCGGCCAGTTTGATTGTGATCGCGCGCTCGTCCTTGCTGCCGGAATGCAGCTGACTCAAGTCGCGCTTCAGAGCCTCGATCTGCCGGTTGAGGTCGCGCTTTTGCACGTCGACTCGTTGCAGCACGGCGAACGAGTCGTGCCCGGCGGACTGCAGGGTGCCAATCAGCAGCGCAAACGATTTGCCCTCGACCGCCGCTGCGTCCTCTTTGCCGCCCCTTTCTGTGCCAGGACTGGATAGCCGCTTTAGATAATCGCGCACCAGTTCGGCCGTGTGCGCATCGACATCGAGCAGCGACTTTTGATCTTCCAGCGCCTGTATGCGGGTTTCGATTTGTGCCTCGCGGGTGCCGATTGCCTGGGCGCGTGCGATGTCTCGCACCGCGACCTCACCGAGCAGGATGCCAGCGTCGGCTTCAACCCGCAGCGAATGACGCTGAAAGTTGGCTGACAAGCCGGTGAGTTCAACTTGGTTCGATCCAGCCGCGACTTTGACGGTGCGCTCGACCGTGGCACTGCCCGGATATAGAGTGACCCGGCTGACACGACTGCTGTCTTGCGCCGAGGCGGTGGCCGCGCCGATCGCGAGGCCGGTCATCACGAACGCTGCAAGGGAATTCCGACGCGTGTTCAAAGGCATGCTCCTCTCGAACGAACGTTGTTGCGGCAGTGTCAAAACCGCTCACCGCCAGCCCGGGTCTGACTGGCAATTTTCCCTCACGCACCCTGTTCGAGGTGCCCAGATCCGCTTTGAAATGGCGCGCCCGGCAGGAGTCGAACCTGCGACCTTTGGCTTCGGAAACCAACACTCTATCCAGCTGAGCTACGGGCGCGCGGAGCCCGTGACCTGCGCTGCCAGACGATATGGCGAACGCATAAAACACTGGGGGAGGGCACGGGGTGGCAAGGATACCTGCTTCGGGTATCGGATGTCCACGTTGCCAGCTATAATCCGGCGCTGCGCAGAATCAAGCGATCGAGGGAGCCATGAGCGACACCGAACATCAAGCATTCATCAAGACACCACGCCAATTGCTCGTGGTGGTGATCCTGTCGTTTCTGGTTCCGATCATGCTGATCGTCTTTATGACGCAGTTGGTCACTGGCAACCTCAGCATTCAGTCGGCCAACCTCAAGCCCGAGGCGGTTCAGGCGCGCATCGAGCCGGTCGCAAAGGTTGCAATCGGTACGCCGCCCGCCGCGCCTGCGGCCGTTGCTGCACCGGCTGCAGCGAGCCACGTGGCAATGAGCGGCGAGGCTGTGGTGGCCCAGGTGTGCGGCGTTTGCCACCAGGCAGGCCTGGCGGGTGCGCCGAAAATGGGTGACAAGGCCGCCTGGGCTCCTCGAATCGGCCAGGGCGTGGAGAAACTCTATGCCAACGCGATAAATGGCAAGAATGCCATGCCGGCTCGTGGTGGCAATGCGAGCCTGACCGATGCAGAAGTAAAAGCGGCGGTTGACCGGTTGGTTGCGGCAGGGCGTTAGTCGAACCGGACTTCGCGCGGTACACGCCGGTCTGACCGGCCCGGATTGGCGTAGGGGCGTGTTGCGCGGTCGCGCATCAGACTAGCAGTGCAACTCATGACCCTGCTCAAGCGGTGTGCGGCAGGATGATCGACCGGCGATTGAACCGTCACATTGGCCGGATCAAAATCAGCCTGCTGTCCAGCAGAGCGTAAGGGCACGACCAGGAGGACCCATGGTTCCGCAACTCGCCATCCAGACCGGCAGTGCGCTGCACGATCTTGAGCGCCGCATCCTCGCCTCCAGCACCGATATCGAACACTGGTTTCGCGCGCGCTGGCAGGATCACACGCCGCCGTTTTATTGTTCGGTCGATCTGCGTAACAGCAACTTCAAGATCGCCCCGGTCGATACCAATCTGTTCCCCGGCGGATTCAACAATCTGGCACCGGCGTTCCAGACTCTGTGTGTGCAGGCAGTGATGACCGCGATCGACCGGATCTGTCCCGATGCGCGCAACCTGCTGCTGATTCCGGAAAATCACACCCGCAACCTGTTCTACCTGCGCAACGTGGCACGTCTCGCCACGATCGTGCATCAGGCCGGGCTCAATGTGCGCATCGGCACGCTGAATCCGGAGATCACCGAGCCGACCCTGATCGATGTGCCGGACAACGCGCCGCTGCTGCTCGAACCACTACACCGGATCAGCGATCGAGTCACATTGCAACCGGTCGTGGCACGCGGTGCCATTGCGGCGATGCCCGCCTTCGATCCGTGCACCATTCTGCTCAACAACGACCTGTCGTCCGGAATTCCAGACATTCTGCGTGACGTAACGTCCCAATTTGTGCTGCCGCCACTACATGCCGGTTGGGCGGTGCGCCGCAAATCGCAACATTTTGCGGCCTATGACGATGTGGCCGAGGACTTTGCCGCGTTGCTTGGCATCGACCCGTGGCTGGTCAATCCCTATTTCGGCGTGTGCCGCGAAGTCAACTTTCACGAACGCACCGGCGAGGAATGCCTCGCGCAGAATGTCTCCATGCTGCTTGAGCGCATTCGTGCAAAGTATCAGGAGTACGGCATCACCGATGAGCCCTACGTGGTAGTCAAGGCCGATGCAGGCACTTACGGCATGGGCATCATGACGGCAAAATCGCCCGACGACGTGATTGGCTTGAACCGCAAGGAACGCAACAAGATGGCGGTGGTGAAAGAGGGCATGGCGGTGCATGACGTGCTGATTCAGGAGGGCGTGCACACCCACGAGAAGCTCGATTCCGCGGTCGCCGAACCGGTGGTCTATATGATCGATCGTCATGTCGTAGGCGGCTTCTACCGGGTGCATTCGTCGCGTGGCATTGATGAAAATCTGAACGCTCCGGGCATGCATTTCGTGCCTCTTGCATTCGAGGACGGCTGTACCACGCCGGATCATCAGGCCGATGTGAGTGCCACCCCCAATCGCTTCTACGCCTATGGCGTGGTGGCGCGTCTTGCGCTGGTCGCCGCAGCCTATGAGCTGGAACGCACCGCGCCGCAGGACTGAGCTCCATCATGTCCAGCGCAGCTATCGAGGGTCTACCCGTGCAGCGTCGCATCGCGATTGTTATCGACCCGTTGGAGTCGATACGCACCTATAAGGATTCGACCTTTGCCATGATGCAGGAGGCGGCGTCGCGCGGACACGAGCTGCATGTCATCCTGCCCGACGGTCTGTTGTGGCATGAAGGTACGGTGAAAGGGCGCGCGCAGCGGTTGACCCTTAGCGGCGAGACCGAGGATTGGTATCGGACCGAACCGGCGGTGCTGAGTCAGCTCGATGCATTTGATTGCATTTTGATGCGCAAGGATCCGCCGTTTGACATCGAATATGTGACCGCAACCTGGCTGCTCGAGCATGCAATGCGCCAGGGTGCGCTGGTATTCAATGACCCGCGGGCCATTCGCGATCACTCAGAGAAACTTGCCATCATGCAGTGGAGCGAGTTCTGTGTGCCTACCTTGGTGGCCCGTGCTGAAGAGGACCTGCAGAGCTTCGTGAGCGAACACCGCGATGTGATCCTGAAGCCCCTCGATGGCATGGGTGGCGCCGGGATCTTTCGGGTCCGGCACGACGACCCGAACCGCAACATCATTGTCGAGACGCTGAGCGCACAAGGCGCATCGACGGTGATGGCCCAGCGCTATATTCCCGCGATCAGCGAGGGCGATAAGCGCATTTTGCTGATCGATGGTGAACCCGTCCCCTATGCATTGGCGAGAATTCCGAAGGCGGGCGAGACGCGCGGCAATCTGGCTGCTGGCGGCACCGGGGTGGCGCGCGCCTTGAGCCCGCGTGATCGGGCCATCGCGAGTTCACTCGGTCCGGAACTGGCCCGCCGAGGACTATTCCTGGTCGGACTTGACGTGATCGGCGAGCATTTGACAGAGATAAATGTCACCAGCCCGACCTGTTTCCGCGAAATTACTGACCAGACCGGTTTTCAGGTTGCTGCGATGTTTATCGACGCACTCGAACGCAAGCTCGCTGCTCGTCGTAATATTGCGTCTTCGTCGTCCTGAGGCGTTCTGCGCGGCTCTGTTGACTGCCCATGGTGGCACCCAGCGCCCCGTTCCGCCCTGAATATGGTTGGAATACTTATCATCGCCCACGGCACGCTGGGTGAGAGCCTGATTCAGTGTGCTGAGCATGTGCTTGGCGCACGTCCGTCCGACGTATTGAGCCTGGGCGTGGCCGGGGGGGCCGACCCCGAGCAACTGCTGCAACAAGCCCGGGTGCTGATTGACCAGCTTGATCAGGGAGCCGGGGTGCTCGTCCTTACCGATATGTGTGGCGGTACGCCCGCCAATGTTGCCGCGAGCGCCGCGGTCGCGGGCCGGGTCGAAGCGGTAGCAGGCGTCAATCTGCCCATGTTCGTGCGCGCGCTCACCTATCGCTCGCAGTCGCTTGAGGCTGTGTGCGAGAAGGCCATGAGCGGCGGTCGCGAAGGCGTTGGCGTGCTGGGCAAAATGGGCGTCAATGCGCAGGTTTGTCTGGAGCGTCGCCGTGCCACAGGCTGAAGTCGAGATCATCAATAAGCTCGGGCTGCATGCGCGTGCATCGGCCAAGCTCACCCAGGTAGCAGGCCAGTATCAGGCCGAGGTGTGGCTGGTGCGCAACGGCCGGCGCGTGAATGCGAAGAGCATCATGGGTGTGATGATGTTGGCGGCCGGCAAAGGCTCAAACGTGCTGATCGAGACCGCTGGAGATGACGCGCAGGCGGCGCTTGATGCCTTGATTGCATTGATCGCTGACCGGTTCGGCGAAGGGCAATAGAGCACTGCATCCTTCTGCGGCATCATGCAGGGCAGGCAAGGAGACGGGTCCGGGGCACCACCCGGGCGAGGTTAAGCATTCCACAGGTGTGCATTCAGTGAGTTCCATAGTCCAGGCGCCGCAGGCAGTGATGGCCGACACGGTGAGCTTCTCGCTGTTCGGCGCGGGTGTCTCACCCGGGGTTGCGATCGGCTATGCCCACCTGATTTCTTCGGCGCGTCTGGAAGTGGTCCATTACGAGATTGAAGCCGACAAGATCGATGCCGAGATCGCCCGCTTTGATCAGGCCGTCGCACGGGTGCAGACCGAGCTCGGGCTGATCGCCAGCAGTGCATCGGCGCTCGCCGAGATGGCCGCCTTTGTGAATCTGCATCGCATGATTCTGTCGGATTCGCAGCTCTCGGCGGCACCGCGCGACATCATCCGTGCCCGCCGCTGCAACGCCGAGTGGGCACTGGTCGAACAGACCGAACACCTGGTCGGTCAGTTTGAGGCGATGGATGACCTCTATATGCGCGAGCGCAAGGCCGATGTGCAGCAGGTGGCCGAGCGGGTCGTCAAGGCGCTGACCGGCAGCGCACGGGCGCGACTGGGGCCCAGCCATGAAGAAAATGTGATCGTGGTGGCCCACGATCTGTCGCCGGCGGACATGATTTTGTTCAAGCAGCATCAGTTCGCCGGCTTTGTCACCGACGTGGGCGGCGTCACTTCGCACACGGCGATTGTTGCACGCAGCCTCAACCTGCCCGCCATTGTCGGCTTGCAGCACGCACGCCAGATGATTCGCGAAAACGAACTTCTGGTGATTGACGGCAGTGACGGCATTTTGATCGTTAATCCGGACCGGCAGGTCCTCGCCGAGTATCAACTGAAGCAAAACGAGTTTCAGCTTGAACGGCAAAAACTCAAACGCATTCGCACGACGCCGGCGACGACCATCGATGGCAGCGCGATCGATCTTTACGCCAATATCGAACTGCCAGCCGACATGGACGATGTGCTTGAGTCCGGCGCTACCGGGATCGGACTGTTCCGCAGCGAATTTCTTTTTCTCAATCGCAACGATTTGCCCAACGAGGAAGAGCAGTTCGAGGCCTATCGCGAGGTGGCCGAGTCAATGCAGGGGCAGCCGGTGGTGGTGCGAACCCTGGATCTGGGCGCTGACAAAACGGTCAATGGTGCCGAGCGCAGCGGACCGAATCCATCCCTGGGCTTGCGCGCGATCCGTTTCTGTCTCGCCGAGCCGCAGATGTTCCTCACTCAGTTGCGTGCGATTTTGCGGGCGTCGCATTTTGGCGACATCCGGCTGTTGCTGCCCATGGTGGCCCATGCGCACGAAATTGACCATGCGCTGGTGATGGTCAAGCAGGCCAAGCAAATGCTCGATCTGCAAGGCCTGCCGTACAACCCGGACATTCTCGTCGGAGCCATGGTCGAAGTGCCCGCGGCTGCGCTCGCTGTGAACATGTTCATCAAGCGGCTCGATTTCCTGTCCATAGGCACCAATGATCTGATCCAGTACACCCTGGCGATTGATCGCACCGACAATTCAGTAGCCCACCTGTACGATCCGTTGCATCCGGCGGTGCTCACGCTGGTGGCCAATACCATTCGCGCCGGCGCGCGCGCCGGGGTGCCGGTCTCGGTGTGTGGCGAGATGGCCGGTGACGTGCGACTCACCCGTTTGCTGCTCGGTCTTGGCTTGCGCCAATTCTCGGTGCATCCGGCGCAGTTGCTCGAGATCAAACAGCAGGTGCTGCGCACCGATCTTGCCGAAGCGAAGCGCGGTGCCGCGCGCCTGATGCGAGCCCACGATCCGGAGCGGATTCTCCAATTGCTCGATCGACTGAATGGCTGAACGATGACAAGCGAACATTCCGTTGGTGCGGTGACCGCACGGCGCCTGCATTTTGAACAGCCTCTGGCAACGGTGGCGGGCGCCGTGTTGCCATCCTATGACCTCGTCTATGAGACCTATGGCAGTCTCAATGCTGATCGATCCAACGCAGTCCTGGTCTGCCACGCGCTCAATGCCTCGCATCATGTGGCAGGCTGGTACGTCGGGGACGAGAACAACATCGGCTGGTGGGACAACATGATTGGTCCGGGCAAACCCCTGGACACCAATCGTTACTTCGTGATCGGGGTAAACAATCCGGGTAGCTGCTTTGGTTCTACCGGGCCCGCTTCGATTGATCCGCACACCGGTACGCCCTGGGGGTCGCGCTTTCCGGTGATGACCGTGGCCGATTGGGTGGAAGCACAGGCCCGTCTGGCCGATGCCTTGGGTATCGCATCATTTGCCGCTGTCATGGGAGGCAGCCTGGGTGCGATGCAGGCCTTGCAGTGGGCGATCCGCTACCCGCAGCGGGTGCGCAGTGCGGTGCTGGTCGCCGGTACCGCTCGTCTCACGGCACAGAACATTGCGTTCAATGAAGTGGCACGGCGGGCCATCGTGACCGACCCGGATTTCCATGGCGGCGATTATTATGCCCACGGGGTCAAGCCCAAGCGCGGGCTGCGGCTTGCTCGCATGATCGGGCACATCACCTATTTGTCTGATGACGCCATGATGGAAAAGTTCGGCCGCGCCTCGCGTGCAGAAGGCTTCAAATACCACTTTGATGTCGACTTCGAAGTCGAGTCCTATCTGCGCCATCAGAGCGATAAATTTGCTGAATACTTCGATGCCAACACTTACCTGCTGATCACCCGGGCGCTCGATTATTTTGATCCGGCGCGCGCTTGCAATGGTGATTTGTCGGCAGCCCTGGCTGGCGCGCAGGCCAGGTTCCTCGTCGCCTCGTTTACTTCTGACTGGCGTTTCTCGCCAGCGCGCTCGCGCGAGATGGTAAAGGCCCTGACCGACAATCGGCTCGATGTGTCCTATGCCGAAATCGATGCGCCGCATGGTCACGATGCCTTTCTGTTGACCGATCGTCGCTATCACGCCGTTGTGCGGGCGTTTTTCGACACCCTGGCACGCGAGCAGGGCATTGTGGGCGGGGCAGGACAGCCCATTGAATTGCCCGGTCGGGTGGAGCCTGCGGTCGCACCGGCCGGGTTACCGCAAAGCGGGTTCGCAGCATGAGCATGCAAACGCCAGCACGGCGCATCGGGCGTGCCGATTATGACGCGATTGCAGCCTGGATACGGCCTGGTTCGACTGTGCTTGATCTGGGTTGTGGCGATGGCACCCTGCTGCGGCATTTGCGCGAGACGCGTGAGGTGCGCGGTTACGGTATTGAAATTGAAGACGACAAGGTGATTGCCTGCGTCGCCAATGGTGTCAACGTGCTCCAAGGTGACCTTGATCGCGGACTTGCGGAGTTCGATAGCGGGTCGTTTGATTCGGTGATTTTGTCGCTCACTCTGCAGGCCATGCTGCACACCGAGGAGATCGTCCTTGAAATGCTGCGGGTCGGCCGCGAGGCGATCGTGACCTTTCCCAACTTTGGCTATTGGCGCCATCGGCTGCAAGTGATTGCCGGGCGCATGCCAGTGAGCGACAAACTGCCGTATAGCTGGTACGACACGCCGAACGTCCACCTATGCACAATTCATGACTTCGATGAGTTCTGTCGCAAGCGCTCGATCCGGGTGCTCGAGCGACTGGTGTTTTGCGATGGTGTGCCGGTGCATGTGTTGCCCAATCTGATGGGTAGCCTGGCGGTCTATCGATTCGAGCGCGCACAGGATTAAGTGGACGCACTGTGAACCGCCCGCTGCCGGCTGCTGGGTTCCTCGGACGCATGGGCCGCAGCCAATTCTTCTGGGTCGGCGTGCTGTATTTCGCCGAAGGTTTTCCCTACGGCGTGTTCTTCGATGTGTTCCCGGTATGGTTTCGCCAGCAGGGTGTCGATCTGCGTGCCATCGGCGCGCTGAGTCTGCTCGGTCTCGCCTGGACGCTCAAGTTTCTGTGGGCGCCGGCAGTAGACCGCTACCGCCATCACCGCCGCTGGATGGCGCTCGCCGACTGGATCATGGCCGCAGTGATGATGTTGTTTGCAGCGGCGAACGGATCTCCGCCCTGGGTGTTTGCGTTGATCGCTCTGTTCACCGTGGTGGCCGCAACGAACGACATTGCGATCGACGGCTACACCATCGAGCTGCTCGATGCCGACCAGATGGGGATGGCCAATGGGGTGAGAAATGGCCTCTACCGGGTCGGAATCATCGCGGCCGGATTTGCGCTCGCCGTATCGTCCTGGGTGAGTTGGACAGCGGCCTTCGGGCTGTGCGCGGGCATTCTGGTGATGAACGGTCTGGTCATGTTGCGCGCACCTGCCGAACCACTGCTGGTGGCGGCACCTGGCCTGTCGGTGGGCAGCGAACTGGCAGGCATCATTGCCTCGCCTCGAGCCTATGCCGCAGTTGCGGGATTTGCGCTCGCCACTTTATGGCTCATCAATCGAACGACACAGTGGTCAGAGCGCTTTGTATGGCTATGGCCTCTGGCGGTCGGCGTTGCGCTTCTCGGAGGGGTGTTGGTTGCCTGGGTGCTGCTGCGGCAGCGCAGGCGTGCGCCGGTCTCCGAGGGTATGGAGTTCCAGCGGTCGCACGGCCCGGTTTTCGGTGCTCTGTTTGCTCTTCTCGAGCGTCCTGGCATTGCGCCGGTGCTTGCATTCATTCTGCTCTACAAGCTGGGCGACGCCGCCATGGCTTTCATGATCAAACCCTTCTGGGTTGACCATGGATTTTCTGCCGCCGAGATTGGCATGGTGTCGGTCAATCTCGGCCTCGGTCTGGCGATCCTCGGTGGCCTTGTCGGTGGCTGGTATACCGACCGCGCAGGCATTTTCCGTGCGCTGTGGGTGCTTGGCCTCGCGCAAGCCTTGTCAAACCTGCTCTATGCAGTGGTCGCGTGGTCGTTGCCCGAAAGTGGCGCACTGGCGTTTGCTGATCGAGCGTTCATTTACACCGCAAGCGCGCTGGAATCGTTCACCGGGGGACTGGGTTCGGCCTCATTTCTCGCATTCCTCATGGCGATAGTCGACAAACGCCGCTCGGCTGCCGAGTACGCATTGCTCTCATCGATATTTGCTCTGTCGCGTTCGCTCGCCGGCTGGGCCAGCGGATTCGGTGCGCAGCAATGGGGCTATGGCGACTATTTCATGCTGACCTTTCTCCTGTCGTTTCCCGCTTTTGCTTTGTTGCCCGCAGTTGCGCGGATGTTGTCGCAACGCAGCAATCAGTCGCCCATTTCCTCGGTCCGCAATTGAGTGATAACTTATTGATCTGCGGTGGTGCGCGGGTCAAAAATGCGGCTAGAATCCGCACGCGGTGAGGAGAACCCATGTCCGGAAGGAAGGTCTTGCTGGTGGCAATACTGAGCGTTGCAAGCGTGCTTGCCGTGCAGGGTGCTGCTCGCTCTAATGGCACCCCCCACGCGTCGAATTCAGGGCTGAACGGGGGATCACAGCCGGTGGTTGTGCAAGCACCTGCCGCGGCACCCGCCTTGATGATACCGGTGGCTTTCGACCAATCGGCACAGCGTTCGGTGGCACCAGTTGCCGCGGCGCCGTCCTCCGCATTTGCAAAACTCGAGGCCGGTACGGTGGCGGCGACTGCTGCTGCGCAGGCGGCCGCATCGGCGGTCGCGCCCTTTGTGATGAATCTGGCCGAAACCCTGCCTGCCGTGCTGCCCGATGCCATGGTCCCGGTGCCGGTCGCGTTGCCTGAGCTTGAGAAACTGCCTCTTCATCAGCGCATCTCGCGCCGGTTTGAACGCCTCGATTCCGATAAAAATGGCAGCATTTCGCGCGAGGAATCCAAGCGCTCGCGGTCGCTTGAGCGGCACTTTGATGTGGTCGATGCTGATCACGACGGTGAGATTTCGCCGGCCGAGTTGCGCAACGCCTGGAAGACCCGCATGGCGGCACGCGAACGAGCGCGCCAGGTGGCGCACAACAAGTAGAAGGATTGGCGGCCGATCCTCAAGTCGCTGGGGGTCGCTTGCAGACCTGAGCACCACTCAGCTGACACCGATCCAGGTCTTCAGAGCCATCGCGCAATCAAGGTCATCGTCCCCGAGAGTAACAGGGTCGTGGTCAGCGGCAGATAGACTTTGCGCGTGCCTATGCGAATCTCAAAATCACCCGGCAGGCGCCCCAGGCCGATGCGCTGCAAGAGCCCGGCAAATCCTGAAATGCAAACCAGCGCGATGATCGTGGTGAGTATCCATTTCAACATGACCGGTATGCCCTGTGTGCCGTTCGGTGTGCATCGGATCGCATCTAGTCGAGTGCACCGCCACGATCGCCGCGCTCAAACCCGATGAGCGTGCCTTGCCAGTTGCGAGCAAAACCGATGACCTTGAAGAGTTCTCCCATCTCAGTTGGTGAGAGCAGGCGCTGCACGGCGTTTGATTGTGGCAAATAGTGCAGCGCATCCTGTGCCGGGGTCTGTGCAAGCAGATCCGTGACGCCACAGTTGATCAGAAAATGCGCTTGCGAAGTGTAGCCGAGCAGTGCGCAACCGGACGCGCGCGCTGTCCGCGCCATTGCACTGAAATCGACGTGTGCGGTGATGTCCTGCAGGCCGGGCCATAGCAGTACCTGATCATGGCTACGGTGCTGATAGTGGCAGATCAGGGTGCCTTCGCTACGCTGCGGGTGATAGAACTCGGTCGCGGCAAACCCGTAGTCGATAAATAGCAACACCCCTCGGCTCACACTGCCGATAAGCGAGCGCAGGAAAGCGCTCGCAGCCAGCCCGATTTCACTCGTGTAGGGGGCGTTGAGTATGCCCGGAAGGCCACGCCGGGCAAGCTGTGCAATGGCCTCATCAAGAGCCGGCTGGCCCCTTTGGTCAAGCGCGCGAAACTCGCTCAGGAGTCTGGCGGACGCTCCGTGCACCGTATCATTGCACTCTGCCGCACTCGCTGCCCTTGCCTGCGGCCCCTGATGCTCGCCTGGCGTCCCGCGTTCCATTTGCATCACTGTGACGCCACCCCGTAACGGCGGCCCGTCGGGGCGCCATTGCACCAGTTCGACGGGCATGGCATCGAGCACTTCATTGCCAATCACGACCCCTTCAAAGCCCGGCGGCAGACCGTTTAACCATTGCACTCGATCGAGCAGGTGCGGTACCCGACGGGCCAGCGTGTCGCGTTCCCGTTCGCGCAAATCCGCGCTGACTTCCAGAATTTGATAGCTGGCTGGCAACGCATCGAGGCGTTCGAGTGCTTCCAGCAGACTGGCAGCCAACGCGCCGCTGCCTGCACCTACCTCCAGCAGATCAGGCAACCCGCTCCGGATCAGCTGCGCAAGCGGGCGCGCAAGCGTTTGGCCAAAGAAAGGGGTCATTTCCGGCGCAGTAGTGAAATCGCCGGCGGCGCCGAGTTTACGCGCCCCCGCACTGTAATAGCCCAATCCCGGTGCATAGAGCGCGAGCTCCATGTAGCGGGAAAACGGGATCCACCCGCCATTGGCGGCAATGTCACTACAAATCAGCTCGTGCAGGCGCTCACTGTGTGCAAGTGCCTCAGGGGGTGGGGGTGGCAGGCCAGACATCGGGTGATGGTGCGCCATTCGCGTAAAATCGACAAGCCGATCGCCTGAATTGCTTTCTACCACATGGTCATGTCTGAGCAGGTCGTACTCATCACCGGTGCCGCACGTCGAGTCGGTGCTGCCATCGCGCGACGCCTGCATGCAGCCGGCGCCCGCGTCGTGCTGCACTATCGCTCTGCACAGAACGACGCCGAGCAGCTTGCGTATGGCCTCGAATCAATACGCGCTGGCTCGGTGCATCTGGTTCAGGGCGATTTGCTCGACACGGGGTTCTGCGAGCAGTTGATCGCCCGCTCACTCGCGCATTTTGGTCGGCTCGATGCGCTGGTGAACAATGCATCGAGTTTCTATGCCACACCGATCGGTTCGGTTTCGCTGGCGCAATGGGAAGATCTCATGGGCACCAACGTGCGGGCGCCGCTGTTTCTTGCCCAGGCCGCGGCGAGCGCCTTGCGCGCGCAGCAGGGATGCATCGTCAACATCACTGACATTCACGCCGGCCAACCGTTGCGGGGGCATTCTGTTTATACCCTGGCAAAGGCAGGCATGGCTGGGTTGACGCGCTCACTGGCGATGGAGCTGGCCCCTTGGGTAAGGGTCAATGCGGTGGCCCCGGGGGCCATCCTGTGGCCCGATGACGAGGCCGCTTTCGGACAAACCGAACGGGGCCGAATTGTTGATCAGACACTTCTCGGTCGTGCCGGTGAGCCCGAGGACATCGCCCGAACGGTGGCCTTCCTCGTCAATGAAGCTCCCTATATCACTGGACAGATCATTGCGGTTGACGGCGGGCGGAGTATTTATCTGTGAACGCCTGCGATCTTCCGTCCGGCGTCGATGCGGCAGTGCCAGGTGGTCCGGTGCGCGGTGTGCGGGCACGCGAACGTGAGGCATTCGAAGCAAACAAGCTGGAACGCCGCCTGTGCCGCCTTGTGGGGCAGGCGATAGAAGACTTCGCGATGATTGGTCATGGTGAGCGGGTGATGGTCTGCCTGTCCGGTGGCAAGGACAGCTATGGACTGCTCGACATCCTGCTCAGGCTGCGCGCCCGTGCGCCGATTGACTTCGAGATCGTGGCGGTGAATCTCGATCAGCGCCATCCGGGCTATCCGGATCACGTATTGCCCGATTACCTGGGCGGTCTCGGGATTCCCTGGCGGATCGAGGTGCAGGACACCTACTCGGTGGTGAAGCGGCTGGTGCCTGAAGGTAAAACCATGTGCTCGTTGTGTTCACGCCTGCGTCGTGGCGTGCTCTATCGAGTGGCCAGTGAGCTCGGAGCCACACGGATCGCACTGGGCCACCACCGCGACGACATCATCGAGACCTTCTTCCTGAATCTTTTCTATGGCGGCAAGCTGAAGGCGATGCCACCGAAACTGCAATCCGATGACGGTCGCCACGTGGTGATAAGGCCATTGGCCTATGTTGAGGAGGCTGACCTGAGCGCATGGGCCGAGGTACGTGGCTTTCCCATCATTCCCTGCGACCTGTGCGGTTCGCAGGAGACGCTGCAACGTAAACAGGTCAAGGCGATGTTGCAGCAGTGGGAACGCAGCCACCCCGGACGCGTGCAGACGATTTTTCGCAGCCTTGGCAACGTGGCCCCCTCGCATTTGATGGATGGGTCGCTGTTTGATTTCAAGCACCTGATGGCCGATGGTGTCGCCTCGCTCGACGGAGACCGCGCGTTTGACCCGCCAGACATGGTTGCAAAAGGCGGCACCGCGGCCTAGCATCCGGGCTCACTAAGAAAAAAGAGTCAGGCGCTTGTTGCAGGGCTCGCCATGTGACCGGGAGGAGACCCCAATGACCGTCGATCGCCGATCGATGCTGAAAGGCGCCGCACTGAGCGCGTTCGCGTTCACCGTTGGTGGTGCGACCAGCTGGCTCACCTTGCGTGAGGCCTATGCGCAGTCCGTGCCACTGAATGTGCTCACACCGACCGAACGCGCTGCACTCGAGGCATTGGGCGAGACGTTGCTGCCGGGCGCACGCGAGGCGGGTATCGCCCTCTATGTCGATCATCAGCTGAGCGTCGATCCGGGCGACTGCCTGCTGGCCGCACGGGTGGCCAATGTGCCACCACCGGTGAGCAACTTTTACCGCGCCTGCCTGGGTGCGCTCGATCGCGCTGCCACTGCCGCGCACGGGATGCCCTTTGCGCAATTGAGCCCCGAGCAGCGCAATCATTTTGTCGATGCGATGCGGCAGAAAGTGCCCGAAGGGTGGACCGGGCCGCCATCTCCGTTTTTCTACCTGCTCGCCCGTATGGATGCGGTCGACGTGGTCTATGGCACGGTGGAAGGATTCGAGCGGCTGGGGGTTCCCTACATGCCGCATGTCAGCCCGACGAGCAAGTGGTGAACCATGGCTATCCCTGAAAAAGTCGATGCAGTCATTGTTGGTGCCGGGCCCTCCGGGCTCATGCTGGCGGCCCGCCTGTCAGAGGCCGGTCGCAAAGTGGTCGTCCTCGAGTTGGGTCCTCCGTGGGAGCC
Source organism: uncultured Pseudomonadota bacterium (assembly GCA_903921325.1). GTDB lineage: Bacteria > Pseudomonadota > Gammaproteobacteria > Burkholderiales > SG8-39 > CAIXPL01. Next base: position 102,559 of record CAIXPL010000029.1, on the reverse strand, counting down.
CAAGGATCTGATCAGTTCACAGATCTGGTCGCGTCGGCTCAAATGGCATGGTGCCAATCAGCTCGAGGGGCGCAACCCGGTCGCGCACAATTTCAATGCGGGTTGGGGCGTGGGTGGCTCGGTCATTCATCAATATGCCAACTGGCCGCGCCTGCATGCAGAGGATTTCAATGTCCATAGCGCGTTCGGTCGAGGCCTCGACTGGCCGTTTTCCTACGACGTCCTGCGTCCCTGGTATGACCGCATCCAGAACGAGGTCGGGGTCTCCGGCGACCATACGCGCGAAGTCTGGCGTCCGGCCGGCGCGCCCTATCCCATGCCACCGGTCAAGGTCTTTCCCCATGCCGAGCGCGTCGCCGAGGGTTTCCAGAAGCTGGGTATGCGCGTCTCGCCTGCCCCGGTGGCCATCAATAGCGTGCCGTTCAAGGGGCGCCCGGCTTGCGTGTATGACGCCTGGTGTGACGCCGGCTGTCCGATCGGTGCGCTCGTAAACACCTTCGTCACCTATCTTCCTGAAGCCCTCAAGCATGGCGCCGAAATCCGTCCCTACAGCAATGCACTGCGGGTGTTGACCAACGCCCGTGGTGACCGCGCCCATGGTGTGGAATACGTCGACACGCGCACCAAGGAGCGTCAGGTGCAGATGGCCGATCTGGTCATCCTCTCGGCATTCACCAGCCAGACGCCGCGCCTCATGCTCAATTCGGCCAACGACAAGCATCCGAACGGGCTGTCGAATTCCAACGGGCTGGTGGGTCGCTACATCATGACCCATACCGGAGCCAGTGCCTTCGGCCTGTTCGATGAGGATGTGCAGAACTATATGGGCACCTCTGCGGCGCAACTCATTTCGCAGGACGGTTATGCCAAGTCTTCGAAGCGCGATTTCATCGGCAGCTATACCTGGATGATCGGCGCGGCCAGCAAGCCTAACGACTTTACTGGCATTGCCAACACCCAGGTGCCACTGTTCGGCGCCGCGCTGCATGACTACATGAAGCGTGCCTCTAAAGGTCTGGTCAAGATTTCCGCAGTCATGGAAGCGCTGCCCAATGCAGACAACCGCATCGTACTGTCCGATCGCAAGGACGAATACGGGATGCCCATCGCGCGCATCATTCACAGCCTTGACGAGGACGCACTGAAATTGTTTGCGCATGCGCGGGAAGAGGGCTTGCGCATCATGCACGCCACTGCGGCAAAGGAAGTGTGGGCCCCGCCCGGACCGCCCGCCCTGCTGCATTTCACCGGTGGCACGCCGATGGGCAAGTCGGCCGCCGATTCGGTTACCGATGGTTATGGCCGGGCGCACGAGCTCGCCAACCTGTACATCACTGGCGCCGGCTTGTACCCGACCGAGGGCGCAGTTCACCCGACGTTCACTTTGCACGCGCTCACTGCGCGAACGGCTGATCATCTGGTGCGTAACTGGGGGACCATCGTTGCCTGATGGAAACGCCCGGTTGACGCCAGGCAGAGTCGAGGATGCCCTTTCACCATTGGCCGCGACCGCGGCAACTTGCAATGAAATCAGCCAGTTATCGTAAATTTTTGTCCAGGCCTGGCTTGTCAACGCGAGCTTGACAGGCTATGATCGCGCCCTTTCGCCGTAAAACATCCCCGCTGCATGGCTAGTTGCGTCGAACGCCTGGTAGAAATGTTTGGCTCCCAGGCCGAATTGGCCCGTGCGCTCCGCTTGGACCGGGCGGTGGTGAACAACTGGATGAAGGCCGGCTACATCCCGGCGCGCTGGGCGATGCAGATTGAGCGCCTGTCCGATGGCCGGATTGATTCCCAAGAAGTGTTAAACGAGGCGCAGCGAGCCAGGCCGGTGCGGGTGAAATCCCGTGCCGCTGATGACCCGCTGTCCTCATCAGGAGATCCCAAAATGAATGACTTCAGCCCCGCAAAACGCATCTCGTCGTTTCATCCGCCACAGCGCACCCTGATGGGGCCGGGCCCGACCGAGATCCATCCGCGGGTGCTCACCACCATGAGCCAGCCGGCAATCGGATATCTCGATCCGGTGTTTGTCGACATGATGGAAGAGCTGAAGTCGCTGCTGCGCTATACCTATCAGACCAATAATGCGCTCACCTTCCCGGTGTCCGGTCCCGGCTCGGTCGGTATGGAATACTGCTTCGTGAACATGGTGGCCCCGGGCGACAAGGTCATTGTCTGCCGCAATGGTGTGTTTGGCGGTCGCATGATAGAGAACGTGGAGCGTGCCCGCGGCATACCCGTTGTGGTTGAGGATGCCTGGGGTGAGCCGGTCAGCCCGCAAAAGCTCGAAGACGCCTTGAAGAAAAACCCCGACGCTCGCGTGGTCGCGTTCGTGCACGCCGAGACTTCGACCGGCGTGCAGTCCGATGCCAAGACCCTGGTTCAGATCGCGCACCAGCACGACGCGCTCACCATCGTCGACGCAGTGACTTCGCTCGGTGGAAGCCCGGTGTATGTCGATGAGTGGGGCATCGATGCCATCTATTCGGCCAGCCAGAAGTGCCTCTCGTGCACCCCTGGCCTGTCGCCAGTGTCCTTCTCGGACCGCGTGGTCGATTATGTCAAGGCGCGCGACGGCAAGATCCAGAGCTGGTTCATGGACATGAATCTGCTGCTGGGCTACTGGGGTGCCACCACGCGCACCTACCACCACACGGCGCCAACCAACTCGCTGTTTGGCCTGCATGAAGCCCTGTTGCTGATTCGTGAGGAAGGTCTGGAGAACTGCTGGGGCCGTCACTATCGACATCATATGGCTCTGAAGGCGGGCCTCGAGGCGATGGGCCTGGAGTACCTGGTGGCCGACGGCTATCGGCTGCCGCAAATGAACGCGATCCGCATTCCGGAATCGATCCAGCCCAAAGAAGCCGAGATTCGCAAGCGCCTGCTCACCGAATTCAACCTTGAAATCGGCGCCGGCCTCGGACCGCTCGCCGGCAAGATCTGGCGCATTGGCATCATGGGCTATTCCTGCCGTCCAGAGAATGTGATGCTGTGTCTGTCGGCACTGGGGTCGGCCCTGGAGGACATTGGCTACCCGGTTCATGTCGGGGACGCAGAGGCCGCAGCGCATCAGGCCTACGCGCAGTTGCATGCCAAGGCCGCGCAACAGAAGCAGCGCGTCAATTAATTGACGCGCTGTACAAATGTGCTCTACCCGGGCTGCGTTTGCCGCCGTTTGCTGCGATGTTAATATCCGCGCAACGTCATGGTCGTACCGTGGTGGCTCGTTGTTCCTGCCGTTAAACTGAGGCCAGGCGCGCACAGTGCATGTCGAATTGGGAGGCCAGAGTCAAATGAATCGAATCCTTGCTGTGTTGGTCATGTGCTTTTTTGCGACCGGGGCGTTTGCCGACGCCCTATCGGACCTTGAGGCAGCCATCGCCCGAGACAATGCCACGATCTTTGATTTGCAGAGCAAATTGGAAAGACCGAATCTACCCGCAGCAGAGAGAATTCGAGACCGAGACAACCTGCTGAGGGCACAGAAGCAGTTGCGTGCCGATGAGGCATCGCTGCGGGCGGTCCAGGCCGCAACCGGCGGGGCAACCGGCGGTCTAAATGCCGTCAGTAGCTCGGGCGGCGTTGGTTTTGGCACTGGGGCCCTCATCATCGGTGGTAGTGCGGCGCTGGTAGGCGGTCTTACCGCTGCGGCGGGCGGGAGCAGCAGCAGTAGCACCCCAGGCGTCAGCGGTACAGGTGGTACCGGCGGCACACGCTGACGCGAGGCGAGCGCGGTGCGTTAGCATTGGCACTGCCCGCTCGTACGCTCAGGTGCATCCATGAACGATCGGTCACAGCCTCATGATGACCTTGCCATCGGCCAGGACCAGGATCCGGCCGAGACCCGCGAGTGGCTGGATGCTTTCGACACCCTGCTGCGCGCCGGCGGCGAGGAGCGCGCCCGTTACCTGCTGCAGAGGCTGATCGAGCATGCCTCGGCAGCCGAGGTGCGCACGCGGTCTCGATTCAACACCCCGTATGGCAATAGTATTGCGGTTGCCAGTCAACCGCCTTATCCGGGTGATCTGACCATCGAGGCCCGCCTGTCGGCCATCGTGCGCTGGAATGCGCTGGCGATGGTCGTGCGGGCGAACAAGGCGTTCGGTGAACTGGGTGGGCATATCGCCAGCTACGCCTCCGCGGCCGACTTGTTCGAGGTCGGCTTCAATCACTTTTTTCGTGCGGGTCAGGACGGCGATCTGGTTTATTTCCAGCCGCATTCGGCACCGGGTATTTACGCCCGCGCCTACCTGGAAGGCCGACTTGAAGAAGCCGATCTGGCCAACTACAGGCGCGAGGTTGGCGGGGCCGGCCTGTCGTCCTATCCGCACCCCTGGTTGATGCCAAGTCTGTGGCAGTTTCCCACCGGATCGATGGGCCTGGGGCCGATCAGTGCCATCTATCAAGCCCGCTTCATGCGCTATCTCGATGCGCGAGGGCTGGCGGGCACCCGCGGACGCACCGTCTGGGGTTTTTTCGGTGACGGGGAAATGGACGAGCCAGAGTCACTGGCTGGACTGTCACTCGCCGCGCGTGAAGGACTCGACAATCTGGTCTTTGTGATCAATTGCAATCTGCAACGGCTCGATGGTCCGGTGCGCGGCAATGGCTCCATCATTCAGGAGCTCGAAGGGTTGTTTGCCGGCGCCGGTTGGAATGTGCTCAAGGTGATGTGGGGCTCCAATTGGGACGCCCTGTTTGCGCGCGATCACGATGGTCAGATCCTGCGTCGCCTGCATGAGACCGTCGATGGCGAATTCCAGAAATATGCCGCCACCGACGGGCGCTTCAACCGCGAGCATTTCTTCAACAAATATCCGGAACTGCAGGCCCTCGTTGCCCACATGTCCGATGCCGATATCGACAAGCTGCGCCGCGGCGGTCACGACCCGGTGAAAATCCATGCTGCCTATGCCGCTGCGCTGGCCACACGAGGGCAGCCGACGGTGATCCTGGCGCAGACCATGAAAGGCTATGGCATGGGCTCGGCCGGTCAGGCGCGCATGACCACTCACCAGCAGAAAAAGCTCGACGACGAGGCCTTGCGAACTTTTCGCGACCGCTTCGCACTGCCACTTACCGACGAGCAGGTCGAACGCCTGGACTTCTATCGCCCGCCGGCTGACTCTGTCGAGATGGCCTACCTGCATGCAAGGCGCGACGCCCTGGGTGGCTATCTGCCGGCGCGGCGCAACAATGCACCTGCCCTGAGCGCGCCCGCACTGGCGAGTTTTGGATCAATCACCCAGGGGACGGCTGATCGCGAGCACTCCACCACAATGGTGCTTGTTCGCCTGCTGGCCCAGCTCGTCAAGGACGCCCACATTGGTGCACGCATCGTGCCCATCGTGGCCGATGAGGCGCGCACCTTCGGCATGCAGAATCTGTTCCGGCAGATCGGAATCTACTCCGCGGTGGGCCAGCTCTACGAGCCTGAGGACAAGGACGAGCTGAGCTACTACCGCGAAGTGCGCGACGGACAAATTCTCGAAGAGGGAATTTCCGAGGCCGGTGCACTCGCCTCCTGGATTGCTGCCGCCACGGCCTACAGCACGCACGGCGTGCGCATGCTGCCGTTCTACATCTATTACTCGATCTTCGGGTTTCAGCGGGTGGGCGATCTGATCTGGGCCGCTGCCGATCAGCGTTCGCGCGGCTTCCTGATCGGAGCCACCGCCGGGCGTACCACGCTCGCTGGGGAGGGGTTGCAGCATCAGGATGGGTCAAGCCACCTGATCGCCTCGACCGTTCCCAATTGTGTTGCCTACGACCCTTGCTTCGCCCACGAGCTGGCGGTGATTGTGCAGGAGGGCATACGACGCATGGTCGATGCCGGCGAGGATGTGTTCTATTACATCACCGCCATGAATGAAAATTATGTCCATCCGGTCATGCCGGCCGACTCGGAGCAAGGCATTCTGCGCGGACTCTACCGGCTGGGTTCGCCGGCTGCCCTGCCTGAGCAGGTGCAATTGATGGCCAGTGGCGCCATCCTGCGCGAGGCGATCGAGGCCGCGCGTATGCTGGGGGCCGATTGGCAGGTCGGAGCTGGCCTGTGGAGTGTCACCAGCTTTAGCGAGCTGCAGCGCGATGCGGTGGCCACCGAGCGCTGGAATCGATTGCATCCCGAGGCCACCCCGCGCTCGTCGTGGATTGAACAGTCGCTCGCTGCGGCACCCGGACCGGTGGTTGCCGCGTCGGACTATGTGCGAGCGGTGGCCGATCTGATTCGCGGCGGAATCGACCGCCCCTGCATCACGCTGGGTACTGATGGCTTTGGACGCAGTGACACCCGGCCGACGCTGCGGCGTTTCTTCGAGGTGAGCAGCGAGCACATTGTCGTGGCCGCGCTGGCGGCACTGGCACGCGAGGGCAGGTTCAGTCCGGGCCGCGTCAGCGAGGCCATTGCCCGCTATCAGCTGGACGCCGACGCTGCACCGGCCTGGGAAGTCTGAGTCAGTCGATACATTACAATGGCGCGATGCGTAATCGCTGCTGTGCCCAACTGTGAACTTCCAGCAACTTCGTGCAGTGCGCGAGGCGATCCGCTGCGATTTCAACCTGACCCAGGCCGCTGAGCGCCTGTTTACCTCCCAGCCCGGCGTGTCCAAGCAGATACGCGAACTGGAAGAGGAACTGGGCGTGCAGATCTTCGTTCGCCACGGCAAGCGCTTTGTCGGCCTGACCGACGCCGGTGCCGCCATTGCCTCGGTGGTCGATCGGTTGCTGGTGCATGCCGATGATTTGCGTTCGATCGGCCGCGAACTCAGTGACAACAAGGCCGGTGAGCTGCGTATTGCAACGACCCATACCCAGGCTCGCTATGCCCTGCCTCCTGTGGTGGCGGATTTCAGGCAACGCTTCCCACGTGTGCGTCTTGCCCTGCATCAGGGCAATCCACGGCAAATCGCCGAGATGGTCCTTGCCGGTGAGGCCGATGTTGCAATCGCGACTGAAGCGCTCGATCGCTATCCGAGTCTGCTCGCGATGCCAGGCTATAGCTGGACTCACTCGGTGGTCGTGCCGCGTGGGCACGTGCTTGATAGCACCGAGCCCCTCACGCTGGAGGCAATCGCCCGTCATCCGGTGATCACCTATGACATCGCATTTTCGGGCAGGGCACATATCGACGAGGCATTCCGTGCCCGCGGACTCGATCCCGACGTCGTTCTCACCGCCATCGATTCCGATGTCATCAAGACCTACGCTGCGGTGGGCCTGGGGGTCGGCATCGTCGCCTCGATGGCATTTGATGCCACCCGTGACACCACGCTGGTGGCGCGCGACGCCAGCGCACTGATCAAACCCAGCATGACCCGCATTGCCCTGAAGCGCGATGCCTATGTGCGCAGCTATACCTTTGCGTTCATCGAGCGCTTTGCGCCGACACTGACCCGCAAGGTCGTCGAGCGCGCACTGGCCGGGAGCGGCACAGGTTACGAGTTGTGAGTCCGCGGCAGTCGATCGTACGCCCACTGGTGCGACTGGGCTGGCCGGTCCTGGTCGCCCAGGTTGCGGTCATGCTCTATGGTGTGCTCGACACCATCATGGCAGGGCACTTCGGCACCGAGGATCTGGCCGCGGTTGGGATCGGTGCAAGCATCTACATCACGGTATTTGTCACCACGATGGGCGTGCTGATCGCGCTCACGCCGATTGCCGCGCAACTGTATGGCGCCGGTGAGCGTGCGGCCATTGGCGAGCAAGTCCGGCAGTGCGCGTGGCTGGGCTTGCTGATGTCGATTGCCGTGATTGCCGTTTTGCAGTTTCCCGAGCCCTTTTTTCGCGTAACCCAGGTGAGCCCGGTTGTTGAACTCAAGGTGCGCGCCTACTTGCAGGCGATCCAGTTCGGCGTGCCGGCGCTGCTGTTTTTTCGCGTGTTTGGCTCTTTCAGCAACGCGATTTCACGGCCTCGGGTGGTCATGGTGCTCAACCTGATCGGTCTTTCGCTCAAGGTGCCGCTCAATTGGGCGCTGATCGAAGGCCATGCCGGACTGCCTGCTCTGGGTGGGCCGGGGTGTGCCGTGGCCACCGCAATCTGTTCCTGGGTGACCTGCGTGCTCGGCTGGCTGTGGGTTGCTCGCGCAGCGGAATACCGGCCGTATCAGGTATTTCACCAGTGGTCGTGGCCCGAATGGCAATCGGTACGCCAGATGCTTGCGGTCGGAACACCCATAGGGGCGACCTTTCTGGTCGATGTAACCGCGTTTACGTTCATGACCTTGTTCATTGCGCGGCTGGGCGCGCAGTACTCGGGGGCGCACCAGATCGCGGCCAATATGGCTGCGCTGTTGTTCATGATCCCCTTGTCCCTGGGCAACGCCGCCACGGTGCTGGTCGGTCAGGCGATCGGTGCGCAGGATTTCAAGCGGGCGCGCGACACCGGTGTGCAGGCGTTGCTGATTGCGCTGGCGGTGGCCCTGGTGTTTGCCTCTGCACTGGGACTCGGACGTGGTGCGGTGGCCGAGTTCTACAGCCGTGATCCGGGCGTACAGCGGATTGCCGCGAGTCTGCTCGGATTGGTTGCGCTCTATCACGTGGTCGATGCCTTGCAGGCGATCGCCGTCAACGTACTGCGCGGCTATAAACGGACGGTTGTGCCGATGATCATCTATACCATCGCGCTGTGGGGCGTTGGGTTGGGCGGCGGCTATCTTCTCGGTCTGACCGACACGGTGTCATTACGCTGGATCGGTGCGGTCACGCCACTGGGAGCGGCCGGCTTCTGGATTGCCGCCATTGCAAGCGTGCTGTGCGCAGGTGCTCTGGTCACAGGATACTTTCTGATTGAAAGTGCGCGCGCCTTACGCGACCGCGAGCTACGGGTGCGCAGCGTTCACGCCGCCTGACGCCGCCGAATGCTAGCGATGCCGATCGCGATGGGTGCGGGTGGACTGGCGCGCACCGCCGCGGCTGGGCCGCACGCTGGTTCGCGTGGTCATTGCAGTGCGTGACGGGGTGCGACCGTCGCTTGCGCGACGGCGGGCGCCACTGCGCATGGCCGCGGCGTAGGCGCTGCGGGCCCAAGGCATCAGCGCTTGAGCCGAGTCCAGTGAACCTTCAGGGGCACTAAAAAAACCGCCGGGAATGTCACGAGAGCGCAGCGTGGTGTCCAGCTCGATCGAACCTGCTGCGACGAATTCCGCCCGGTTGATGGTATCGGTCTTGAGCCACAATTGCTCGTCCACGACCAGCGCGATCAATAGTCCGTCCAGGTGTATGCCGTGTCCGCCGGCAAAAGCGCGCCCGCTGACCGTTCCAAACGGTCCGAGTAGCTCTATCACCTCATCGATGAAACCGATTGCGGTGTCCATCGGGTCTTACCCTCCGGTCGGCCGACGGGAATGATCGCCTGATAGTGCGCCGGTCGGCCCGTGAAACCGCTCGGGCGCGGACGAAGCGCGAACCAATGCGAGTAAGTAGTTGCTCTCAGCCAGCTTAGCGTAACACCGTGAATATGACAACCCGTGACATGGTTGGCGGCGCGCGATTTATCCGGTTTTGCAGCGTAGCTGCCGATGCGTTGGCATCGCACATTCGTCGCCGGCACTGAGGAGGTCGATCAGCAGATGGATCGGGGGCGGCGAATCTGATACATCCGGCGGCGGTTTGCTCTAGAATCCGTCCCTTCGTTTCAAATGGGGCTATTCATGGGCAAGGGCGACAAGCGTACCAAGCGCGGCAAGATTTTCAAGGGTTCCTACGGCAAATCACGCCCGCAGGTGCCGCCGGTCAAGAAAGCGGAAGTCAAGAAGAAGTAATCGGCAGGGCCGGGCGCTGCCGAAGCAATTGGTCTATCGGGTGGCTGCTCGCCACCCTCAGAATTCGATCGGGTCGACATCCACATGCCAGCGTGTGCCATGACGTGCGGGCAACGACTGGATCGCGAGCCGCCAGGCGGTGAGAAATTGCTGCAGGCGAGCGCGCCGGGGTGATTGCACCAGCAGGTGCGCGCGATGCCAGCCATTGAATCGCGCCAGGCTCATCGGTACCGGGTCATACAGACTGATGTCCTCCGGGTCCATCTCGCGCAATGCCAGCGCCGCTGCGCGGGCGTTCGCGAGAAATTCGATTGCGTAAGGCATCTCGCGCCCTTCGGCACGCAAGACCGCTTCGGCCACCGAAGGCGGAAAGCCTGCGCGCGCGCGCTCAGCCAGTTCAGCCTGTGCAAATCGATTGTAATCTCCCTGCAGCAGGGAGCGATACAGCGGATGATCGGGGTAGCGGGTCTGAATCAGCACCCGGCCTTTCAGGGCATCGCGTCCAGCACGTCCAGACACCTGCTGCAATTGGGCGAACAGGCGTTCCGGCGCGCGATAGTCAGCGGCAAACAGGGCCGCATCGGCATTGACCACCGCCACCAGGGTGAGTCGCGGGAAATCGTGCCCCTTGGCAAGCATCTGGGTGCCAACAAGCAGATCGATCGCACCGGCATGGATTCTCTGATGCATCTGTTCCCAAGCACCTTTCAGGCGCATTGAATCGCTGTCTATGCGTGCAATGCGGATCTGCGGAAACAGCCCGCCAAGGGTCTCTTCCAGCCGCTCGGTGCCACGGCCGAATGGCTGCAGATCGACATTCCCGCAATCCGGGCAGCGCGCCGGGATTGGCGCCTCGAAGCCGCAGTGATGGCAGCGCAAGCGCCGCTCGCCCAGATGAACGGCCACGTGGGTTGAGCAACGCGGGCAGCCGGGCATCCAGCCACAGGCATTGCAGGCAAGGACCGGGGCATAGCCACGCCGGTTCAAAAACAGGAGCGCTTGCTCACCGGCTTTGAAGGTGTCGCTCAGTGCCTCGATCAGGGTCTTTGACAGGCCGTCGCGAACCTCGTCGCGATCCGTGTTGATCAGTTGCAACAGGGGCAATTGTGCCTGCGGTCGCGCGCGCTGCTGCAAAGTGAGCCGCTGGTAGCGCCCGGCCTTCGCATTGGCAAATGACTCCAGGGACGGGGTGGCCGATCCCAGAACGATCGGGATGCCTGCGTCACGCGCGCGCCAGACCGCCAGATCGCGAGCCGAATAGCGCACTGCGTCCTGTTGTTTGAACGAGGGGTCGTGCTCCTCGTCGATGATGATCAGACCCAGGTGTGCAAAGGGCGTGAAGACCGCCAGACGGGTGCCGAGCACGATCTGGGCAGTTCCTGTTTGTGCGCTCAGCCAGCCCTGCGCGCGGGCTACCCCGCTGCGCCCGCTATGCATGAGTTCAATCCGGGCTCCGGGAAAGCGCTGCCGGAACTGTTGTTCCAATTGCGGGGTGAGGTGAATTTCGGGTACCAGCACCAGTACCTGGCACCCGGCGCGCAGCGCATGGGCCGCGACCTGCATATAGACCTCAGTCTTGCCGCTGCCGGTGATGCCCTGCAGCAAAAAGGCGGCAGGGTCGCCATCGATTGCCCCGTTCACCGCCTCGACAGCGACTGCCTGTTCACCGGTCAGGGGATGATGTTCAACGAATTGCCAGGACCTGACCGGTGCGCCGTGGGCACCCTCTGCGTCTGTTGCAACCGATGCACCCGCCGCAACTGTGGTACGCGACCGGCTGCTGCGGACGCGCATGGGCTTGCCGGTTTTGAGTCGCGGTGGTAACACGCCCAGCATCACCTCACCCAGCGCACGCTGGTAATAGCGGCTGGCGAAATCGGTCAACCGCAGCCAGTCCGCGGGCAAGGGCGGACTGTCCTCAAGATGCGCGAGGATCGGACGCAACTGCGCCAGCGGCACGCTCGATTCGTTCGTAATGCCAACCACTATCCCCACCTGCGCGCGACGTCCAAACGGGACGCTGACCCGACTGCCGATCGCGACCGGATCGGTGCTCAGATAGTCAAAGGCCTTTGACAGGGGCACATCCAGCACGACCTGCAGGATTGGCATTTCTATGAGGGTCCGCTCTATCGACAGAGGCGAGATACTGCCCGAGGAAAATGCGCCAAGTCGTTCAATTGCCAGTGATTTCCGAAACTTCCGTCGTGGGTGTGGATAACTATGTGTATAACTTGGGTCGGTCTGCTGCGGCGCTATGCCCACGCTCCGCCGAAGGTCGTTCAGGTGTTGACAACACGCAAATATTATTTTTTAAATCAGCTACTTATTTGCATGATGTCAAATATTTCGGAAGGATGAAACGTATGTGCATTTCCGCACATGCTGTGCATAAGTACCCATTTTCACGGCTGCAGGCGTTGTTTCAGCCCCCGTTTCGGTGATACGGCACGCTGGCACTATGTACGGTTTCGACCAGTGCCTGCACATGCTCAGGCGGGGTAGCCGGGACGATGCCGTGTCCCAGGTTGAACACATGCCCGTGGCCATGGCCAAAATCGGCGAGCACGCGTTTGGTTTCCCGCTCGATCGTTGCCGGGTCGGTGAGTAGAACCATGGGGTCCAGGTTGCCCTGCAACGCCACGCGGTCACCCACGCGCGAGCGCGCTGAATGCAACGAGGTTGTCCAGTCAATGCCCACAGCATCGGCGCCACAGGCGGCGATCGACTCAAGCCAGCCGCCCCCTCCTTTGGTAAATGCGATTACTGGTACCGATTGCAGCCCAGGGCGGGTGGCGATACCGGCAGTCAATCCGGCAATGACCTGGCGGGTATAGTCAAGCGAGAAAGTCTGGAAATTGTCGGGAGTCAGCATGCCGCCCCAGGTATCGAAAACCATCACCGCCTGCGCACCCGCTTCAATTTGCGCCAGCAGGTAGGCGGTGACGGCACGCGCATTGACATCCAGCAGGCGGTGCGCCAGATCGGGGCGTGAATACAGCATGCGTTTCCAGGTCCGATAGTCATCGCTGCCGGAGCCTTCAACCATATAGCAGGCCAGGGTGAACGGGCTGCCGGAGAAGCCGATCAGGGGTACTCGGCCATCGAGGGCACGGGCGATTTCGCGCACGGCGTCGGTGACATAGCGCAGCTCTGCGGTGGGGTCGGGCACGCTGAGCGCCCGTATGGCCGCCTCGTCACGCACCGGATGCTCAAAGCGCGGTCCCTCACCCTCGGCGAATCGAAGGCCCAGCCCCATGGCATCCGGAATGGTGAGAATGTCGGAAAACAGTATCGCCGCATCCAGATCGAAGCGATCGAGCGGCTGCAACGTGACCTCGGTGGCAAGGGCCGGCGACTGCGCCAGTTGCATGAAGCTGCCGGCGCGGCCGCGCGTTTGGCGGTATTCAGGCAGATAGCGGCCTGCTTGCCGCATCAGCCATACCGGCGTGCAGTCGGTGGGCTCGCGGCGCAAGGCGCGCAGCAGCCGGTCATTCTTGAGCGCGGCCGCCATCAGCGCGCTACCCGCGCCGTCTTGAGCTTGAGTAGCGTCGAGCAGATGTGGTTCCAGTGACGCGAATCGACCGGTGTGATCGACAGCCTGCTACCGCGCGCGAGCAGCAGCATGCCTTCGAGCAGCGGATCGGCGCGCAGCTCAGCCAGGGTCACCAGGCGGGTCTTTTGTCTGAACGTCACTTCGACATTGAACCAGCGCGGATGCTCCAGACTCGCCTTGGGGTCGAAATAAGGACTGCTGCGATCGAACTGGGTTTGATCCGGATAGGCCAGGCGCGTTACCTCCGCCAATCCGGCGATACCGGGTTGCGGACAGCTTGAGTGATAGAAGAACACCGGGTCGCCCAGACTCATCTGATCGCGCATGAAATTACGCGCCTGATAGTTGCGCACTCCGAACCACGCGACCGTCTGTCCCGGCGCACTGGCAAGGTCATCGATCGAGACTTCTTCGGGTTCTGATTTCATCAGCCAGCAACGCATACTGCATTCCCTCTGCTTATGTCACGCCATCGACTAACACCGGCCGCCGCGCCTGAAGAAGGGTGTCCCCCGCCTGTGTCGTCGAGGCCAAAATCCTGAACCATCCGGTTCAAGTGGTCACATATGGGTCACATCAGGTACATCCGACAAAGGGACGCGCACAACAGTGACACGACAGTCTGCGACCGATACCACGCATTGGTTCAAGAGTATACGGGCCGGGTCACGAACACCGCAGGGGACATTGATGACTGACTACCTGCCGGTGGCCCCGGAAAGCGGACCAATGACCGGTACTGCAGCCGATCAGAACAGGCCCTCTTGTGGAGCAAGGGCTTCGTCCAGGACGGAGTGCATGGCGTCGATTCTACCCTTCAACGCCTGGCGGTCAATTGCTTCATGGGTCTTGGGGTGAAGTAGTTCAAAAGACACATGCAACGCCGCCATCACTGCAACGCGTTCTGTGTTTCCAATCCGTCCACCGTCACGGATCTCGACCATTTTGCGATTCAGGTAATCGGCAGCCCGGATCAAACCCTCGCGCTCGTCGTCAGGACAAGCCAGCTTGTAGCTGCGTCCGATCAGGTTTACTTCCAATGTCGGGATCTTGCTGGCCATCGGGCTCACTCGGGTGTGTGGCTGATCAACTGCTCGATCCGCAGCGCCGCGGTATCGATCTTTCCTTGCAATCGCCGGTTGTCGTTCTCAAGCGCGGCGATGCGCTGGCGCAACTCATGATTGGTGCGGCGCAGTTGTGCACACAGGTCGGCGACCTCGCGCACGCGTTGTTCCAGCAATAAGAGTTCGTCTTCCATAGCAGCCGAATTCAGCACCAATTCTGCTCCAGGGTCAAGCCGGACTTGATGCGAGGTCCTGCCTGGCTCCGCTCAGGGGTATTCACGCGCATGATTCTCAAGTGCCTCGATTGCACTCTGGTCGCGTGAGCGCTCGTTGTGCCGATCTGGCAAACCTGGTGGCCGTTCAAAATCGATAATTGCCTGACAGCAACCAGGTGCGCGGATTGCTAGGGTAATAGTAATAGCTGTCCGCGCCACCCCCGCCGGGCTGGCTTACAAAGCCATAGCCACCATAGGTAGCGTAATGAGCTCCAGTGACATTGCGCACCGTCAGGCGCAGGTCCCAGCGGCTGGCGCGATAACCTGTGAACACATCGGCCGTGGTGTAGGCGGGCATCTTCGCCAGGCTGTTGCTGATATCGCCATCGTAATACTGAGGCCCCACATGGCGCACCGAGGCACCGCTTTGCCACTGCCCGGTCCAGCGGTACAGCGCGTTTGCGCTGGCGCTGCGATCCGGAACGAGCGAAATCGATTTGCTTTCATTGGGACCGGATTCATACGTCGAGCGTTGGATTTTTCCGATTGCCGAGACACTCAAGCGCGTGCTGAGTGCCAGGCGTCCCTGCAACAGCAGTCCGCGGCGCAGTATCGGGTCAGCCGAATTGGTATTGAAGTAACTATTGGGGTCGTAGCGGATCTCTTCGCGGGTGGTCGATTGAAACACCGCGGCGTCCAGTTGCCCGTGGCCGCCAGTCCAATGGCTGCCCAGCTCCCAGGTGCGCGAGACTTGCGGCCGCAATAATCCGGAAAAGATCCGGCTGTAGGTGTTCGGATCAAATCCCCAGAATTCATCGATGTTGGCAAAACGGAACGATTGATTCCACTTCAAGTAGACGCGCTGCCCGCCGGCCCATTGCCTGTTCAGGGCCAGATCGAACGCATCGGCCGAATAGTCGGCCTTCTGATGGATCGAACCATTGGGCGAGCTGATATTGGTGTCATCGGCAACCGCGTGCTCCCATTGCCGACGCGCGCCGGCACTGGCTTCCAGTCCGCGGCCCAGTGGCACGCGGGTAATTGTGTAGAGCGAATGATTGACCACGCTGGCCGATTGCGCGTCACTGAGCAGATTGTTGTAATAGCCACCGCCCTGATTGGCAATGATCGCTTGCTGCGCGAGCACACCATAGCTGTCCGCATAGGTCTCGAGCGCGCGGCTGAAGTCATAACCGACAATGGTCTGATTGTTCTCGCCCCACTGCGCCCGCAGTCGCGGAGTGAAGGTCAACTCCCAGCTATCGATGTGCGATGCGGAAGGGCCGCCCGGATAGCCGCTTGCGACCGAATCGGCGCTGTTGTAATAGGGCGCGTAATAGTCCAGTGACCGGGTGGCGTAGCCGAGTTCACCTTCGAATGCCCAGCGATCTGCGATCTGCCTGACTGCGCCCAGATGCACGCCGTAAAAATCCCCGGAATTGGAACTTCCCCCATTATTGAATTTTGCGGTGCGCGCATCGCCGCTACCGACCTGGCCAAGCACGCCGCCAGGGGACAGCGCACGTGAATGACTGGCATAAGCGTCGATAAAGAGTTCGTCGCCAGCGCCGAGCGATCGGGTGAGGCGAGCGTTGAACGAATACGCATTGCTCGCTGAATTTTCACGCCAGCCATCGCTGCTTGAGGTATTGGCACTGAGCTGGAAGTTTGTATCCGAACCGCTTTTGCTGACCAGCGCCTTGTTGATCAGGGTGCCGTTGCTGCCAATGGTGCTGCCGAGTTCGTTGTCACGCGACCCCGCTGCCTTGGTAATGATGTTGATGACGCCACCGAGGGCACCATTGCCATATTGGACGCTTGCACCGCCATGCAGGATTTCAATACGCTCAACGATGCTCAGTGGAATGCTTTCCCACGCGATGCCATTGGAATCGATGGGGTTGCGCCGCAGGCCATCGACCAGTACCAGGGTCGTGCTGTTGGCGGTTGCCCCAAAGCCCCCCATATCGACACTGGCACCCATCCCCAGATCGCCCAGATTCGGTCCGGTCACAACCACACCGCCCAGTTGCGCCAGGACATCAACCAGCGTGATCGCACTTGATTCGGTGATGTCGGCGCGGCTGATCACCTGAACCTGAGCGGGCACCTGATTGGAGGGCTCACCAAAGCGTGAGCCCGACACAACGATTGGCGCGAGCGCGGTGGGCCGATCGACTGGTTCTGATTGAGCCGACTGTGCCCGCGTGTTGGATGCGGCCACCATGCACACCGAGACAATCAGGGTGACGCGGACGCATGAGAACATGGGCAGGCACGCCCGCTTGCCTGAGACTGATGACATGGAATGCTCCGGGTGCTGCAGACCTCTGGCCTGTTCCCCCGCAGGCGCGCGGTCAAATGTCTGCAACGAGCTCAAGCGAGCACGACACAGGACACGCCGATAGCCGGTATCCGGGCTGGCAGACTTCACTCAATGACCTTCCCGGCGCCAAGCCAGTGGTGTATCGATTGAGCTAGTACACTGGGTACGTCTGCTTACCGTTGCGGGGGCAGCACAGGTTATTCACTTGAATCCCTGTTTCCCGTTGAACCGTGACCGGTAGATTACCGGGCACGAGCACTATCAACCCTCGCATTTTGCCCTATGATTGTGCGATTGTCCCGCGTGGCGGCGCTTGGCTGCAGCTTGTTGGCGGCGCTAGGCGCCTGGGCCGAGAATCCTCGTGCGCTCAGTGGTGCGAGCGTGTCAGCACAACCCATTGTAGTGACTGACGATAGTGGGCATCGTGTGCGAGTCGGTCAGCCGGCCGTGCGTATTGTTACCCTCGCACCGCATGCCACCGAACTGGTGTATGCCCTGGGTGCCGGCGATGCGCTGGTTGGCACGATGGAGGGTAGCGATTATCCGCAAGCGGCCCGCGCCGTGCCCCGCATTGGCGGTTTGAACGGCGCATCGCTTGAGGCTGTGGTAGCACGTCATCCCGATCTGGTCATCGTCTGGGGCGGCGGCAATCCACCGGCGCTGATCGATCGCCTGCGCATCCTCGGCATGCCGGTGTTTGATTCGGACCCGGCATCACTCGCCCAGATGGCCGAATCGCTGCGCGCGCTGGGGCAGCTTACTGGCCGCGCCGCGGCAGGCGAGCAGGCGGCACGCGCGGTCGAGCAACGTGCCAACGAGCTCCGACGCACCCACCGCGGACTCAAGCCGATACCGGTGTTCTACCAGTTGTGGGATCAGCCGCTGATGACCGTTGGCGCAAAGCAGATTATTGGTGCGCTCATCGGGGAGTGCGCTGGCGTGGCGGTGCCCGATATCGGCGCACTGAAATCGGCTGTTGTGAGCCGCGAGGCGGTGCTCGCCAGCGCGCCGCAATTGATCATCAACGGCGCGGGCAGGGCGTCAACTGATCCGCTGTCTCAGTGGCAGCGCTATCCATGGCTCCCCGCGGTGCGCCATGGACAGTTGCGTTCAATGGACCCTGACCTATTGCAACGACCCGGACCGCGCCTGATTGACGGTGCGGTGCAGCTTTGTGCATTGATCGACCAGGCACGGGCCGAGAACGAGCGTTGACCCGGCAGGCAGCGGCCGTGCGAGTAGCCCGATTGAGAATGCAGTCCTGGTCTGTTCACTGATCATCCGGTCGTGGCGGCTCAGGATGAGCCTCGATCAAGCACTCCATGCTAAGGTGCGCAGCCATGGCACCCGATGCTCCCGATTTTTCATCCATGCGCCGCGCACTGGTGGTCAAATTGCGCCATCACGGCGATGTGCTCCTGTCCTCGCCGGTGTTCACGGCGCTGAAAGCGCATGCCCCGCATCTGGCTCTCGATGCGCTGGTCTATGACGACACGCGCGAGATGATCAGTCTGCACCCGGCGATTGACCAGATTCACTGCGTCGGCCGTCAATGGCGCACCCTGCCCGCGCTCGCCCATGGGCGCGCCGAATGGGCGCTGTGGCAGCGCCTGCGTGATGCGCGTTATGACCTGCTCATTCATCTGACCGACCATCCGCGGGGAGCATGGCTTGCGCGCACCCTCGGGACGCAGGTGAGCGTCGCGCCGCGGCGTCAGGGGCGGGCTGCGCGGGGCGTCGGTGGACGCTGGTGGCGATCGAGTTTCACTCATCATTACCCGGTCATTGGCAGCGGGCGGCGGCACACCGTCGAGACCCATCTGGATGCGCTGCGCCGCATCGGTATCTATCCGCAACCTGATCAACGCAGGTTACACATGGAGCCCGGTGCAGCCGCCTGGGCCAGTGTCGATGATCGGCTGGCGCAAGCCGGCCTGCAGGAAGGCAGTTTCATCCATTTTCATCCGGCGTCGCGCTGGCTGTTCAAGTGCTGGCCGACTGCGCAGGCCGCCCGGTTGATTGATGCCTTGCATGCCCAGGGCGAGCAGATCGTGCTGACCGGCGCCCCAACCGGGGCGGAGCGCGACATGATTGACCAGATCATTGCGCAGTGCGCGCGTCCACCGCTCGACTGGTCGGGGCGCCTGAGCCTTAAGGAGATGGCGGCGCTCAGTGCCCGTGCCCGCCTGTTTATCGGTGTGGATTCAGCGCCCATGCATATTGCTGCGGCCATGGGTACACCGAGCGTCGCGGTGTTCGGTCCAAGCGGCGAGCAGGAGTGGGGCCCCTGGCAAGTGCCGCATCGCGTGGTGAGTTCGGCTGAGCATCCGTGCAGGCCGTGCGGGCTTGACGGGTGTGGTGGTGGCAAGCGCAGCGACTGCATCGAGCGGCTTACCGTGGCGCAGGTGCTCGGTGCCGCACGCGAGTTGCTGGCGCAGCCCGCTGGCCGCTGAATGTGCCGGATTCTGCTTCCATGAAGCGAGGCCAAGCCCTCCGTATGGCCATCGTGCGCCAGCGTTACAACCCCTTTGGTGGCGCCGAGCGCTTTATCGAACGGGCGGTGTCCGGACTGGCCGAGGGCGGGGCCGCGATCAGCATCATTGCCCGTAGCTGGCAGGTGCGCGCCGAGCAGGCGTCTGCGCAAAGTGGCGCGGTGCGCCTCGTGCGCTGCGATCCATTCTTCCTGGGCCGCATGTGGCGTGATGCGAGTTTCGCCCGGTCGGTGTGCCGAATGATCAAGGGCGAGCACTACGATCTGGTGCAGTCGCATGAACGTCTGGCGTGCTGTGACGTCTTTCGCGCGGGCGACGGTGTCCATCGGCAATGGCTTGATTTGCGCGCGCGTGAGCTCGGACCGCTGGGGCGCCTCGCGATCAGACTCAACCCGTATCATCGGCAACTGCTCGCTACCGAGCGGCGCATGTTCGCCAGCCATCGCCTGCGCGCGGTGATCTGTAATTCGGCCATGGTACGTGCGGACATCGAGCGGCATTTCGTGATCGATCCGGGCAAGCTTCATGTGATCTACAACGGTATCGATCTGCAGATGTTTCACCCCGCACTTCGCACCCTGCACCGTGCCGAGCAACGAGCATCACGCGGCATCAGCGAGCAGGCGATGGTGTATTTGCTGGTCGGCTCGGGCTTTGAACGCAAGGGCGTTTTCCGCCTGCTGCCTGCCTTCGCTGCGGCAGCCCCACGCGACAGTCATCTGGTAGTCGTTGGTGCGGACAAGCGCATCGCGCTGGCGCGGCGCCTGGCGCAACGCCTGGGCATCGGTGAGCGCGTTTACTTCACCGGCGGATTGAACGAGGTGCGGCCGTTCTACGCCATGGCCGACTGCTTTGTGTTGCCAACTTTGTACGATCCGTTTCCCAACGCCGCCATCGAGGCGCTGGCCTGCGGGCTGCCGGTCATCACGACGCATCAATCCGGTGCTGCCGAACTGATACGCGATCAACTGAACGGGCAGGTTTGCGACGCACTCGATGCCAGCGGTCTTGCGCGCGCCTTGGCGCAGGCTCCGCACTGGCGTACCGAGGTGCATCGGAGTGCTGCGCGCGAGGCGGTTGCCGGATTGTCCATTGCGGCAATGAGCGCACGCTTGCTCGCACTGTATTCGGCGCTGCTGGATAAACCCGCCCAGCCACCGCAATGACCACGTTGGTGTGCTCGTGCGCGCAGTGGCGGCATGCGCATTCTGCGCGATCGTCTGTTGGTGGTGCTCGTGGGTGCGCGCGAAGTGGGGTCAGGCTGCCGAACGCCGTCGAACCGGTGCCAAAGCGTCGCGTGGGCCGGCCTTAGCGTCCGGCTGATAGAATTGCGGCCGCGGGCGATGCCGGCGGTTGCGTTGAGCGGACCGGCATACACCGGTGAGCCTTGCGGCATTGCCTCGGACTTTTCACCCTGGACATACCACCATGAGCAGCACGACCGATACCGTCCGGCTCTATGTTCGGTTGCTGCGCTATACGCTGCCTTACTGGCGTGTGTTTGCCGGTTCCGTGGTGGCAATGACCATCGTGGCGGCGACCGAGCCGGCAATACCGGCACTCGCCAAGCCCTTGCTTGACAAAAGTTTTGTCACCAAAGACAGCGAATTCATACACTGGATGCCGCTATTGATCGTCGGCATCATGCTGGTTCGCGGTGTCGCCTCGTTTGTGTCCGACTACAGCCTGCAATGGACCGCACAGAAGGTGATCGCCGATCTGCGGCGCGGCATGTTCGAGACGCTCGTGCGACTACCCGCAAGCTTCTTCGATCACAATATGAGCGGCAAACTCATATCCAAGTTTGTCTACGACACCATGCAGGTCACTTCGGCGGCAACCGGGGCGATCACGGTGATCGTGAAAGATTCTCTGGTCATCGTCGGGCTGCTCGGCTGGCTGTTGTGGGAGAACTGGCGACTCACCCTGGTTTCGCTCACCGTCGGTCCGGTCATTATCGTCATCGTGCGCGCGTTTTCGGGGCGCTTGCGTCGCATGAGCCGCGCGGAGCAGACGGCCATGGGCGAACTCAATCATGCGATTGAAGAGACGATCATCGCGCACAAGGTGGTCAAAGTGTTCGATGGCGTGGACTATGAGATTCGCCGATTTCTTGAAGGCTCGGAGCGGGTGCGCCGGTTCAATATGAAAGCGGTCTCGGCGGCCTCGGCCAATGTGCCGCTCACACAACTGGCGGCCGCCACTGCGGTTGCCGTGATTGTCTATCTGGCTATCAATCAGGCGGCGCGCGATCAGACCACGGTCGGTGGGTTCGTCTCGTTTCTGGGCGCCATGCTGATGCTGCTCGCACCGCTCAAGCGCCTGACCAATGTGAGTGCTCAGCTGCAGCGAGGTCTGGCCGGCGCCGAGAGTGTGTTTGCCTTGATCGATGAACAGCGCGAGAAGGCGCAGGGGCAGCAGGTGTTGGAGCGGGCGGTCGGACTGATCCAGTTTCATTCGGTGCGGTTTACCTATACCGGTGCCAGTCGGGAGGCGCTGCGCGGGATCAATCTGACCATCGAACCGGGTGAGACAGTCGCTCTGGTAGGCAGCTCGGGCAGTGGCAAGACGACCTGCGCCAATTTGTTACCACGATTCTATGATCCGAGCGCCGGGCACATCACGCTCGACGGCATCGATCTGCGCGATCTGAGCATTCAGTCGCTGCGCTCGAACATGGCCTTGGTGAGCCAGGACGTGGTCTTGTTCAACGACACTGTGGCTGCCAACATCGCCTATGGCCGACTCGGGACGGTCAGCCGCGAAAAAGTAATCGAAGCGGCGCGGGCCGCCAACGCCGTTGAATTCATCGAAGCGATGCCCGAGGGCTTTGACACCCTGATTGGCGAAAACGGTGTGCGACTCTCCGGCGGGCAGCGCCAACGCATCGCAATTGCGCGTGCGTTCCTGAAAAACGCACCGGTGCTCATCCTCGATGAGGCGACTTCGGCACTCGATAGTGAGACTGAGCGTCATGTTCAACGTGAACTTGACGCGCTCATGCGTGGCCGCACCACCCTGGTGATTGCTCACCGTTTGTCCACGATTGAAGGGGCTGACCGGATCGTGGTGATGAGCGAGGGGCAGGTGGTGGAGATCGGTTCTCACGAGCAACTGCTAGCCGCGGAAGGGGCCTACGCGCGCCTGCATCACATGGCACGCCAAGGCGGTGATGAGCTTGCGAAGGCAACAGCGCCAGCGGAGGCTTCGGCGTGAGCGCACGTGCGCTCTCCATCGTGCACACCGAAGCCTCGCTGGGCTGGGGCGGGCAGGAAATCCGCATCCTCAATGAAGCGCTGGGGATGGCCGCACGCGGACACAGAATGCTGATCGCGGCGCCCGCCGAGGCGCGCATTTACACTGAGGCACGTGCGCTCGGCCTCGCCGCCACCGCCATGCCGATCGGACGCAAGAATGGAGCAGGATTGCGCGCGATGCGTCGCCTGCTCAAGACCGAGCGCTTTGATGTCGTCAACAGCCATAGCTCCACCGACAGCTGGTTGGCAGCGCTTGCCCGGATTGGCCTTGCAAATGCCCCCGCGCTGGTACGCACCCGGCATATATCAGCGCCAGTCAGTCGCAATTGGGCCACGCGCTGGCTGTACGCCTGCGCCACCGATCGCATGGCGACCACCGGCGAGACCTTGCGCCATGATTTGATCGAGGCGCTACACCTTGACCCGCAGCGGGTGGTCTCGGTGCCGACCGGCATGAATATCGATCGATTCCGGCCCGGCGATCGCGCCGCGGCACGTCTGAACACCTGTTTGCCGCAGGACCTGATCCTGGTGGGGATAGTGGCCACCCTGCGTAGCTGGAAAGGCCACCGGCTGCTGATCGATGCGATCGCCCGCCTGGGCCGCAGCGATATCGGGCTGGTGATCGTCGGTGATGGTCCGCAGCGCGAAGCATTGACCGCGGCCGCCGCTGAGCGTTCGCTTGCCAATGTCTGGATGCCTGGCAATCAAGCCGATGTCGTGCCGTGGTTGAACTCGCTTGATATTTTCGCTCTTCCCTCCTACGCTAATGAAGGCGTGCCGCAAGCGCTGGTACAGGCGATGTTGTGCGAGCGTGCCTGTGTCACCACCACGGTGGGTGCGATCGGCGAGGCGGCCATTGACGGCCAGACCGCACTGGTCGTCGCGCCGCAGAACGTCGACCAGTTGGCAGCGGCCATCGGCCGTCTGGCCGACTCTGCCGAGCTTCGTCATACACTGGGTGGGGCTGCGCGCACGCATTGCGTCGATCGCTTCGACGCCACGGTGATGATTGATCGCATGGAAAGGTTGTTTTTTGCAGCGGTAGGAGAGTCGCAATGAGTCGCTTGGCAACTCGTGCGCGTGTCATTCCGCGTGCGCTCGCGAACTGCTTCATGGGGCGGACAGGACCGCCGGAAGGGCCAGTCAAGCGAGTACTGATCGCGCATCATCTGCTGCTCGGTGACACGTTGATGCTCTCGCCACTCATCGCGAAATTGCGCGCCATCCATCCGCTGGCGGAAATCGATTTGCTCACTCAGCCGGCCTTCGCGGGCCTTTATTCAGGCCGACCGTGGGGCGTGCGGGCGCTGCCCTGGGCCCCATCCGATATACCAAGCCTGCAGTCGATCTTTGCCGCCAGTCATTACGATCTGGCGTTTGTACCGGGCGACAATCGTTATAGCTGGCTCGCCCGTGCCGCCGGTGCCCGGTGGGTGGTTGCTCATGGCGGCGATCGACCCGGGTGGAAGAATTTCATGGTCGACGAATTGCGGCCGTTCCGCTCGACGGCCGCTGCCTGGGGTGACATCGTGGCCGATCTGATCGACGGCCCCCCCCCGGCAGCCTATCGTCCCTCGGACTGGCCAGCCCCCGCGGCAGAGCCATTTGAGCGACCGGCCGATGCGTATGCCGTTCTGCATGTCGGGGCGAGCACGCCGCTCAAGCGCTGGCGCGCCCCGCGCTGGTTGGGCATAGCCGAGGGCCTTGAACGTCGTGGCATTACCCCGGTGTTCCTCGCCGGCGCCGATGAAAAGCCTGTCGTGCGCGAGATCGACCCGTATGGGCGCTGGCGCAGCTATGCCGGTCGGCTTGCGCTTGAACAGGTGTGGCACCTGCTTGCGGGTGCCAGGGTGTTGCTGGCACCTGACACCGGCATTGCTCATCTGGGCCGGGTAATTGGTGTGCCTACGGTTGCGCTGTTCGGTCCGGGTTCATCGATCATTTGTGGCGCGGGCGACTTCTGGCGGGCGAGCCCCTATTGGCCGGTGACCATGCCGGAGTTCATCTGTCGCGATCAAACGATCCTGTTCAATCGTGACATCGAGTGGGTGCGTCGCTGTGGCCGCTCGACCGGCGAATGTACTCAGGCGCGCTGCATGGATGGGATCGGCTTGGCAGTGGTCGATGGCATCATCGAGAAGGCGTTGCATTCGGTGCGAAGCAACAGCAGAGTGCAGAGCGCAAGTCTATGAACCATTCCGATCACCTGCCGATCAATGCGCAAATCGTGCTCGCATTGCATGACCATGCTCTCGCCAGCGCGGATTGGCCGCAAAGCAGTGTCTCCCAGCCTGTTACATCGCGCGACTCGGCGGGCGCGGACGCCGGGCGCGCGATCCGTGCGGAAATCGAGGCCAATCACCGCTTCAATGGCATGTTGTGGGCCGAGGAAGACCTGGCGCGACGGCGCGAGGTGCCCGATGCCGATATTGCCGCCAACAAGCGCGCCATCGACAAGTTCAATCAGAGCCGCAACGATGCCATCGAACGCATCGATGAGCATCTGCTGGCAATGCTCGATGCGATGCGCGAGGGCGCGTGCCTCGCCGGGCGGCTCAATTCCGAGACGGCTGGATCGATGTGCGATCGGCTGTCGATTGTTTCGCTCAAGATACGCGCCATGCGCGAGCAGACCGAGCGCGCTGATGCCTCGGAGGAGCACCGCGCGCAGTGTGCGGTGCGGCTCGATCGGTTACGCAGCCAGCGCGCCGATCTGGCACAGTGCTTCGATGAACTGTTGGCCGACTGTGCTGCCGGACGCGCGCAATTCAGGATCTACCGGCAATTCAAAATGTACAACGATCCGACCATGAACCCCTATCTCTACCGCAAGGTCTGAGCGCTCCACCGCGATGTCTGACGCCCCCCGTCTGTATCACGCCAGTGGCCTAGCGGCAGGGGCCGTCGTCAGCCTGTCCGATACTGCCCATCGCCATGTGCTGGCCTTGCGTCTGGTACCGGGCGATGCGGTGACCTTGTTCAGTGGCGATGGGCTGGAGTGGCCTGCGCAACTGGTCGAAGCGGGCAAACGGCAATCGGTGGCCAAACTGCAGATGCCACTCGAGTGCGATCGTGAGTCGCCCTTGCGCGTCACGCTCGTGCAGGGGATCTGCGTTGCTGACCGCATGGACTGGTTGGTACAGAAGGCGACTGAGTTGGGGGTTGCGGCGATCCGCCCGGTTATTACTCAACGCACGATTATTCGCCTGTCGAAGGAACGTCAGGATCGTCGCGAGTTGCACTGGCAGGCGGTGGCGACTTCGGCCTGTGAGCAGTGCGGCCGCAACCGGGTGCCTGAGATCCGGCCAAGTCTCGCGCTGGCCGATTTTCTGGCTACCGATGACGCTGCCGGCTTGCGTCTCATGCTGGTGCCCGGGGCAAGCGACCGGCTGAGCGATCTTCCGAAGCCGCAACAGGTGAGTGTCGTGGTCGGCCCCGAAGGTGGCCTGTCCGAGCTGGAAATGTCCCTGCTCGCCTCGCGCGGCTATCGCGCGATCCGGGTTGGCCCGCGCATTCTGCGTACCGAAACAGCCCCGCTGGCAGCCATTGCAATCATGCAATCGGTGTGGGGCGATCTTTGAAATAGAATCCGGGCAACCATGAGCTCAACATCCTCAAGCACCGACAAGTCAGCCCCTCCCGCGCAGTCTGCGGCGACCGATAAAGCGTCCCGCGCGCGCAGCCGAATCGATAACACCGCGCAGTTTGTCGAGTGGTTTCGATCCGCTGCGCCCTATCTGCACGCGTTTCGCGGCAAGGTGCTGGTGGTGGCCATTGGCGGTGAAGTGGTCGCCGGCGGACGCTTCTATGAATTGGCCTATGACATCAATTTGCTGCACGCCGCCGGCATCCGGGTCGTGCTGGTGCATGGTTCACGGCCGCAAATTGAAACCCAATTGCGTCGCCGTGCTCTGGAGCCGAAGTACCACAAGGGCTTGCGCATCACTGACCCGCCGGCACTGGAGTGTGTAAAAGAGGCGGTGGGCACGCTGCGGGTTGAGATCGATGCCATGCTGTCCCAGGGTATGCCCAACACCCCGATGGCCGGGGCGGCCATCAATACCGTGTCAGGCAATTTCATCACCGCGCAGCCAATGGGTGTGCACGATGGGGTTGACTATCAGTACACCGGTACGGTGCGCAAGATTGATACCCTGGCGATCAACGGTTGTCTCGATGGTGGCAATATCGTGATCGTATCTTCGATCGGTTACTCGCCGACTGGCGAAGTGTTCAACTTGTCGATGGAGGATGTAGCCGTCGCGATTGGCAAGGGCCTGCATGCCGAGAAGCTGATTTTTCTCTCCGATGCGCCGGTACTCGATCGGGCTGGCCGGACCATGCCCGAGCTCTCGGCCGAGGAAGCCCAACTGTTGCTCGAGGCCGATGTCGGATTGAGTGCCGACACCCGACTCTATCTGGCCCATGCGATTGAAGCGGTGCGCTCCGGGGTGCGCCGCGCCCATGTCATCTCGCAGCAGACCGATGGCGCCTTGTTGATTGAGCTGTTCACGCGCGGTGGCTCGGGCACAATGGTGAGCGCCGACAAGCTCGAGCGCCTGCGTCCGGCGACGATCGATGATGTTGGCGGCGTATTGCAGCTGATCGAACCGCTGGAGGAAGACGGCACCCTGGTGCGGCGCGGTCGCGAACGGCTTGAACGCGAGATTCAGCGCTTTGTCGTGCTGGAACACGACCGCATGATCGTGGGCTGCGCGGCGCTCTATCCGTTTGCGCGCGAGCGTGCCGGTGAACTGGCATGTCTGGCGGTGCGGCCGGAAGCGCGCGGCACCGGTCACGGTGACAAGCTGGCCGAAGCAATCGAAGCGCGTGCGCGTCGCGCCGGGATGAAGCGGTTGTTTGTGCTCACCACGCGTACGATGCACTGGTTCATCGAGCGCGGTTATGTCGAGGGCGATCTGAGCGAGCTTCCCGACGAAAAGCAGACGCTCTACAACCTGCAACGCATGTCGCGCATTCTGGTCAAAAAACTGTAGGCGACTCAGGCAAGGAACTCGCAATGCCCCGTACCGTTCAGTGCATCAAGCTTGGCAGTGAAGCAGAAGGCCTTGATTTCCCTCCCTACCCCGGCGAGTTGGGACGACGGCTGTGGGAGCAGGTATCGAAGCAGGCCTGGCAGGACTGGCTGCGCCATCAGACCATGTTGATCAATGAGAACCGTTTGAGCCTCGCTGACCCGGCGGCCCGCAAATATCTGGCGCAGCAAATGGAGCAACACTTTTTCGGCTCGGGGGCCGACAAGGCCGCCGGTTACGTGCCCCCGGCGGCCTGAGAACGCCTGCCCGAACGTCGCTCGTGTCGACTTAGCGCGCACTGGCGCGCGAGCGCAGCCAGTTGGCCATGTCGCGCATCGCCTCGGTCATGCCAAAGCGAGGCGAATACCCAAGTATGGTGCGGGCGCGGGTGAGATCAGACACGCACTGCATGTCGGGCATCGACACGGCGCTCGCCGCGGGCGTGCCCCGACGCATTTTTGCGCCGGGTATGCTGGCGCTCAGCGCGGCAGCAAATTCCTCGGGGCCGACGACACATCCCATGGTGATATTGAACACGCGGCTGCCCAGGTCTTTGGCATCCAGAGCGAGTACCGTTCCCATCGCGGCATCTTTGGAGTAAACCCACTCCATGCTGTTCGATGGCACCGCCGCCTCATCGCCAGACAGCGCCACTTCCAGTGCGCCGCGCACGATATTGCTCGGACCACCGCCGCCACGGCCGCTCCAGGGACCGAACACGGCGCCATAGCGCATGGCGGCGAAATCCACATTGCACCAGCGGGCATAGTTCAGACCAATGCTCTCAATGGTCTGCTTGGTGGCGGAGTAGAACGTGGTGGGCCGTGGATAGGCTTCCTCATCGGCGCTGTTGCCCTTGCCTTCGCCACCTGCCAGAAAATGGTTGAGCACGTTGGAGCTGGACACGACCACGCGCTTCACACCGTGGACCCGTGCGGCCTCAAGCACGTTGACTGTGCCGACAATGTTGAGCTGGATCGCTGACCACGGATCACGCTGGGCACCGAGCGTGAGCAGGGGATTGGCGGCCGTATGCACGATGGAGGTGACGCCGTGTTGCAGCAGCGCCTGACTGATTGTGAACGGTTTGAGCACATCGCCTTCGATCAACGTAGTGCGCGACAGATCGACGATTTCCGCCAGTGCGTCCGGTTGTGGTGAAAAATCCATCAACACCGGCCGCTCGCCACGCTCGACCAGAATATGGGCGATTTGCGAGCCCACCAGCCCGGCGCCAATGATCATTGTTGTCATGGGGGTTTGTCTCCTTCGGTTTAGTAAAAAAGCAGGTCAGTTCGTCTGGCCGGTAATGATCAGATTGCCCAGACGGTCTACTCGGGCGTGCATGCCAGGTTCCAGATACACCGTGGTATCAGGCTGCTCAAATAGCGCCGGTCCGGCAATGATGCTCCCTTCGTTGAGTGCCAGGCGGGCATAGACCGGCAACCATTGCCAGCGACCTTCGACCCATGCTTTGCGTTTGCCTGCAGCCGGTGCTGCGCGCTTCTGTGGCGCGAGCAGGCCCAGATCGAACGTGCGTCGTCGCCCGATCACTGCGACGCGCAGATTGAGAATGCGCTGATCGATGCCGTGCAACAGTTGACCGAACGCGGCGCAGTAACGGCTCTCGAATGCGCGGGCGATGCCAGCGCGGCTGCGCGTTTGCCCCCGGTTGAGTGGTACTGCAATGGTGTGGCTTTGTCCCAGGTAGAGCATGTCCAGTTCAATCAGTACGTCCACGCGCTGCAGGCGCACGGCCCCTGCGCGGATCAGATCGCGCCCGGAACTCGCCATTTCGTCGATCATGGTACGCAACACTTCCGTATTCAGTTGCGATAGCAGAACGTTGAGTGTGCGTACCTGATCATGGCGCATATCGGCGATGACGCAACCAAGCGCACTGGTCACACCCGGATAGCGCGGGACGATCCCCGTTGACACCCCCACCTCACGCATCATGGCGCACACATGTAGTGCACCGCCACCGCCAAAAGGCATATACGCAAACTGTTTCGGATCGTGCCCGCGCTCGACGGAGACGAGGCGAACGGCACCGGCCATGCGTGCATTGGCCACCTGCAAAATGGCCTCAGCCGCGCGCAGCGTATCGAGTCCGAGCGGTCGCGCAATGTATTGCTCGATCGCGGCGTGGGCAGCGGCCACGTCCAATTCGGCACGTGCGCCGATGGGTCGTTGCGGATTGATACGCCCCAACACAACGTTGGCGTCGGTGACGGTGGGTTCGAGGTTGCCCTGGCCATAGCAGACCGGACCGGGATGGGCGCCGGCTGACTGCGGACCGACCTGCAGCAATCCCGATGCATCCACACGGGCAATCGAGCCGCCCCCAGCGCCGATCGTTTCGATTTCGATCATGGGTGTGCGCACGATGAGCCCAAAGCCGACCGAGGTCTGCGCCGCCAGGGCCGATTCGCCATTGCGAATCAGTGCGACGTCGAAACTGGTGCCACCCATGTCGCCAGTGATGACATCCGGATAGCCTGCCTCCTGCGCAATATGGGCGCAGGCGATCACCCCGGCGGCCGGACCTGACAAAGCGGTATGCACAGGCAGTCGGCGCGCGGTGTCAATCGACATCACTCCGCCATTGGATTGCACGATCAGCACCTGCGCCTCGATACCGCGTGATTGCAGGGCGGTCTCGATCCGTTCGAGATAATCACTCACCACCGGTTGCAGGCCTGCATTGATGGCAGTGGTCGAGGCACGCTCGAATTCGCGGATCTCCGGCAGGATCTCGCTTGACACCGACACATGGGCATTGGGCCACACGGATCGCAGCACTTCTGCCGCACGCGCTTCATTGTCTGCGTTGGCGTAGCTATTGATAAAAAACAGACAGACCGACTGCGCACCCTGTTTGATCAATTGCAGGGCGGCAGCGCGCACCTGCTGCAGATCGACAGGGGTTCGCACCGATCCGTCGGCCAGCGTGCGTTCATCGACTTCCAGGCGTGCCTCGCGTGGTACCACCGGAATGAACTGGCCCCACAGGCCCCAGGTGGCGGGCCGGTCACGCCGGCGCATCTCGAGCACATCGGCAAAGCCGCGCGTGGTGATCAGGCCAGTTGGCGCAAGGCGGCGTTCAAGCAGAGCGTTGGTGCCCACGGTGGTGCCGTGCACGATGGTGGCGATGGTGCCGGGATCACCGACGTTGGCGAGAATGCCCTGAACGAAGGCGCGCGACGGATCATCGCGGGTCGAAGGCAGCTTGGCGGTGACAATCCGCGCGTTATGCTCATCGAGGATGAACAAGTCCGTGTAGGTGCCACCGACATCCACACCAACAATGAGTGAGGGACGCTTGTTCATGTTGTACGCCGGCGCCGGGACGCTACCCCTGTGGGCGCTTGTGCCGCTGCCCGGGCGCGTTCGTTCGATGCTGCGCCAGCAACCGGACCATGGTATCTGGCTGGCGCCGACTTGCCCGGAGTCTGAGTGGTGGCACGCCGTCGCGCCGGTTCATTTGAGGGTTGATCATCGGCGCTGACATAGCCTTGGCGCAAATCCTCGGCTTTCGCTCTGGCACTGCGTTTGCGTGGCGGGCCATAACCACCGCCACCCGGTGATTGCAGACGAATCCGCTCGCCGCGCTGCAGATGGATTCCGACCATTTTTGAACCGAGCGGCGGGCTGTGCCAGCGCCCACCGGATTGATAGTCGAATCGATTCAACGCACCGGGTCCACCGCCCAGGACACCCTGTGGTGCGAAGCGCGCCCGCTCGCCAAAGAAGAACGCTTCGGCTTCGCTCTCCAGAAGCTCAATTTCATAAATTGCACCGAGGCCACCTCGATACTGACCTTTGCCACCCGAGTCAGGCCGCAAGGACCATTGGGTAAAGGCAATCGGATAGGCCGCCTCAAGTATCTCGAGGGGTGGGATGGTGGCGGTGGATATCGGGGCATTGCCGTGATTGAGACCGTCCCCGGACGGATGCCCACCGTGGCCGCCGCCGAAGAACGAGAACATCACCCAGCGGCTGCCATTGGCCCGATGACCGGCGATTGACAAGGCATTGATGGTGCCATAGGCCATGCCATTGACCCGGTCCGGCGCCGCCGCCGCCAAGGCACCGAAGATCACATCGATGATGCGCAGGATGGTCTCGGTATAACCGCCGACAGGTCGCGGCGCGCGTGCGTCAAGCAGGCTGCCCGGTGCGATCACGATGTCGATGGGATCGAGCACGCCGGCATTGGCAGGGACATCCGGGAACAGGTGCTTTAGAGCGACATAGCAGGCAGCAATCGTTGTGGCGCGCGAGATGTTTACCGGGCCAGCGCAGGCGGCCGCCGAGCGCGAGAAATCCAGCCGCAAGCCGCTGCCGCGCTTGTCAATATCCAGCACGATGGGTAGTGCGCGATCCACGCTGCCATCGTTGTCCAGATAATCGGTGCAGCTATAGTGTCCGTCGGGCAGTGACGCAATGTTCTCGCGCATCAGCCGCACCGCACGTGCGCGCAATTCGCTGAAGGCCTGGCGTACCGTGGCCACGCCATAGTGATCGAGCAGCTCGGTGAGGCGGCGTACGCCCAGTTCAAGTGCATTCACCTGGCCGTTCAGATCGCCATACACGCTCTTGGGGAGCCGCGAATTGGCAGTGAGGATAGCCAGTATGTCGGGTCGAAAGATGCCGCCGGCATACAGCCGTACCGGGGGCAGAAAGAACGCCTCCTGAAAGCATTCAGTGGCCACCGGGTTGTAGTTGCCCGGCACATTACCGCCCACGTCGTGCCAATGGCCGACCGAGGCCAGGTGGCAGAACAACTCGCCTCGGTAGAAAAAGGGCCGTACCAGTTTTACATCATTGAAATGAGTGCCGCCTTCATAGGCATCATTGAAAATGAAAACATCGCCATCGGCCAATTCGCTACCAAATCGATCGATCACCAGTCGTACCGCAAAGGACATGGCACCGACAAAGATCGGCAGACCGCTTTTTCCTTGCACCAGCGTTTCGCCATTGTTGGCGTCGTACAACCCGTGCGAGGCATCGTGCGCCTCGGCGATGATGGGATTGAACGCAGCGCGAAAAAGCGTTGCGTCCATTTCGTCGGCGATCTGCTCCAGGCGTCCATTGAGCACGGCCAGCGTCACCGGGTCGATCGCGGCACCTGTAGTGCTGCGCTGCTTGCGAGGTGTGCCAGCCTTGCGCGCGGCGGGCGCACGCCCGAGGTCAGGATGGCTCTCGATGGCAGGCGATGGCGGGCGACGGGTGCTCATGAAAGTCGACTCAGACGCGCGCCGGTGGATCGACAAACTCGTTGGTGTACATGCGATCGGGCATGCGCGCGTCGGCCAAGCCGGCGGCAGTAATCGCCTGTGCCGCACCACGCCATTGCTCGGGACGGTTACGCATCAGGTTGGCCCGGCCAGTCGATAGCCAGGATTGCTTCACGATCTCAAAAGCAATCGCCAGCTCTTCGCGATCGCGCAGTCCGGTGATCTCGAACTCGCGCGCCGCACGATCGAGGATCGCAAAGTAATCGCCACTCAACATCTCCTCGGCCGACGCTCTGAGCGCCTGGACGAATTGTCGGACCCGGACCGGCTCGTTCTGGATGGTTGCTCGCGTGGTGAGGTAGCACTGTGCCGGGATCGAGGCATAGCGATCACAGTCAAACGCTTCCACCGGTAGCTTTTTTGCCCGCAGTGTCGCGAGCACCGAGGCCGATGCAATGAATCCATCGATGCGTCCCTGGCTGATCAGCCCGAACGCCCCCGGGCTGTTGCCAACGACTTCGCGTCGCACCGACTCAGGCGGCAATCCGACCTTGGCGAGCATCAGATCGAGGTAGTTCTCGGTTGAACCTTTCACTGACACGATACCAATCGTGCGTCCCCTGAGCGCTTCGGCGCTGGTGATCGGACTGGACTTTGCGCTCATGACATACCAGTAACCGGTTTGATAGAGCGTGGCAATCGAGACCACCGGCTGACCCTGCGCGGCGATCTTGATGGTATCGAGACCGGTCCCGCGCACAAAGGTCACACGCCCTGCCAGTAGTTGCTGGAGCGAAGCCGCCGCGCCGGCCCCGCCGAGCAGCTGGATGTCGAGGCCGCTGCGTTTGAAATGTCCGCCCGAAACGGCGTTCATCATTTCAAGAAAATCCGCGATGAATCCAAACGGGGTCATGGCGATCAGCGGGGCACCGGTCACAGACGCACCCGTCGTTGAGGCATTTGCAGCGGACGCACCCGGAGGCGGTGTGCCTGAAGCCGACGCACCCGAGGTGGATGCCCCCGTAGCGGATGCGCCCGATGTCGACGAGGACGCACGGGCGCGATCGCTCTGCGCCAGGGCTGTCAGGGGATTCAATCCTGCGCCAAGCGTGCCAAGCAGGCTGCCGGTGGCGAGGAAGTCGCGTCGATTGATCATGAACGTGTCTTATGGTCGGAGGCGACCGACTCATGCCAGGGAATCAGCAATTGGCGCACCGCGCCGATACCAAAGTAGAACACGAAACCGACCATGGTCATATGGACGATGACGGCAAACAGCATGTCGGTTTCATAGGCATTCATGCGCGCCACCAGCAGATAGCCCAATCCGGTATTGCCGCCCAGATATTCACCGACCACCGCGCCGATCAGCCCCAGCACGATGCCCACCTCCATGCCGCTCAGGATATAGGGCATCGCGCTGGGTAACTCCAGGCGGCGAAACACCCACAGCCGGCTGGCATTCAGGCTGATCATCACATCACGGTGACCCGGGTCGAGCGATTTCACCCCGAGCACAGTGTTGGTGAGAATCGGAAAGAACGCGAAGATCGCGGCGATCACTATCTTGGAGGGCATGCCAAAGCCGAACCAGACGATCAGCAACGGCACCAGGGCGACTTTGGGCACCACCTGTGTGGCAATCACAAACGGGTTGATGACCCGCTCAAGCCAGCGTATCCGTCCGATCATCACGCCCAGGCCAACGCCAATCAGACTGGCCCAGAAGAACCCAGCCAGTGTCTCGTACACAGTGGCAGCGGTATGGCGCCAGGTCTGCGTCGCGATGATCAACCCGGTCCAGGCGTCCCAGACCGCCGCCGGGGGCGGAAGGATGAACGCAGATATCCCGCTACGCTCGACATAGGCATGCCAGGCGAGCACGAGTACGAGCACGAGCGCCGGCGTGGTAACCCAGGGCAACAGGGCGCCCGCGGTGCGTCGCTGGCGCAGGGGCGCACTGCGAAGCGCCTCTCCTGTGATGCCCTCTTTTGTCATGTCCTCTTGCTGCACGCTCTTTTGCGCCGTGCCTCGTTGTGTCAAACCTTGTTGTGTCATGCCATGGCCTGCAGGCGTTTGCGCAAGGCACTGGCCAGTGCCTGGAACGCACCCTCTGATTGCAGCTCGATCGCGCGGGGCCGCGCAAACTCGACTGGGCAGATCCAGTCGATACGACCCGGGCGCGGTGAGAGCAGGACGATGCGATCGGCAAGGAACACGGCCTCGGTGATCGAATGGGTGACCAGTACAATGGTCTTGCCGGTGGCCATCCAGATGCGTTGCAATTCAAGATTCATCGCATCACGGGTCATCGCATCGAGCGCGCCAAAGGGCTCGTCCATCAGCAGAATGCGCGGGTCGTGCGCGAGTGACCGGGCGATGGCCGCGCGTTGACGCATGCCGCCAGAGAGTTCACGCGGCCAGCGTTGCTCGAATCCCTGAATGCCAACCAGTGCGGCCAATTCGGCGGCACGCCGGATGCGCTCCGCTGCGGGGACGCCGCGCAATTCGAGGGGCAGGGCGATGTTTTGCGCTACGGTGAGCCAGGGGAATAGATTGGGCTCCTGAAACACCAGACCCAGTTCCGCCATGCTTGTGCCGTCGCGCTGGTCGGCCGACCACAGTGTGCGCGAGCCGATGGCAATGTCACCATGGGTCGGGCGTATCAGGCCGCCGAGCATGCGTAGCAGTGTGGTCTTGCCGCAGCCCGAGGGGCCTAGCAGCACCACCAGTTCACCGGCGGCGATGTCCAGATCGGTTGCGCTCAACGCATGCACCGGCTGTTGGGCGGAGCCGTACCACTTCTCGACGGCGGACAGTCGTATGCCAGTCGCAGCGGATGGCGATTGATCAACCACGAGTGGCATCCACTGTTGAACCAGACGCTGAACCAGGCATTGGGTCCGGAACGGCGCCGGAGTCTGAGCGGGGCGGCGACGCAGGCGTTGAATCGGCTGGCGACCGGGCAGACCGCCGCGGCGCAGTCTGAGCCGGTATGTCACCCTTGGCCATACGCTGCTCAAGCCACGGCAAGAGGCCGCCTGCTTCGATCACCGATCGCAAGTGCGCAGGCAGTGCACGACAGGTGATCTGGTGACCTTGCGTACGGTTGTGCACCAAGCCCGCGGCGGCATCGACCTCGATCTGATCATCGGGTCTGATGCTTCCGCAGTCAGCGCATTCAAGCAGCAGCAGGCCGACATTGACAGCATTGCGGTAGAACAATCCGGCAAAGCTGGGCGCGAGCACCGCAGCAACGCCTAACTGGCGCAGCGCTGCGGGCGCCTGCTCACGTGATGAGCCCAGGCCAAAGTTGCGTGGCCCCACCACCACATCACCCGGGCGAACTTCACGGGCAAAGCGTGGTTCGATCGATTCCATGCAGTGACGCGCGATTTCCTCTATGCCGAATTTCATGTACTGACCTGGGGCCAGCACATCGGTATCGACGCTGCCTTCAAACACCCAGGCCTTACCCATGATCGGTCCTCTCGTGCACCCGCTGGTAAGGTCGCTCGACACCGGCCGCATCATCGGCGTATCGATCGAGCAGCAGTCGCGGATCAGTGATCCGGCCCGTGACGGCGGCGGCTGCAACGGTGTAGGGCGAGCCGAGCCAGATGCGCGAACTGGCCGCACCCATGCGGCCTTTGAAATTGCGTGCCGTCGACGCAATCACCCGAATGCCGTCGTCAAAACGCCCGGCGCCGTAGCCAGCGCAAGCGCCACAGGCATTGGGCAGCAATTCGGCGCCCGCATCGATCAATGCGCTCAACGTGCCTTCGGCTTGCGCTTGCGCCTGATCCTGCGCACTTGCCGGACCTACCAGCAGTCGCATCCCGTTGGCAACACGACGGCCACGCAACACCTGTGCGGCCATGCGCAGATCGACCAGCTTCGCACCCGTGCAGGCGCCGATATAGGCTACATCGAGCACCTGCTCGCCCTGTTGATCAACGCTCGCCGAATTGGCCGGACTGTGCGGCGCCGCCACCTGTGGCACAAGTGTGCTGGCATTGAAGACATGGTGCTCGGCGGGCCGGGCGTCGGGATCGGCCCGCCAGGTGTCGATGTCGACTGCACCGGCACCAGCGGCCAGCAGGTAATCGCGGGTCACCGCATCGGCCTCGACAATGCCCGCCTGGGCGCCCAGTTCGGCGGCCATGTTGGACAGGGTCATGCGCTCTTGCATGCCAAGAGCGCGCACCGTCTCACCGCAGTATTCGATCGACTGATAACGCCCACCATCCATGCCCAGGCGCGCGCACATGGCAAGCATCATGTCCTTGGCGCACAGCCCAAGCCCGAGCTGACCGCGCCATTCCAGCCAGATGGTCTGGGGCACTTGCAACCAGATTTCACCCGTGACCAGAACCCCCAGCATTTCAGTGGCGCCGATGCCAAACATGTAGCACCCGAATGCGCCCCCGGTGGGTGAATGACTGTCACCGCCGACGGCAAACAGGCCAGGCCGCAAATGTCCCTGTTCGGCCAGCACCACATGGCAGATGCCAATCCCGTCATGGAAGCGGCGCACGCCGGTCTGCGCGGCCCAGTCGCGTGTTGTGCTCTGGATTGCGCGCGAGTCTGCATCGGTTGCGGGCAGGTAGTGATCGGTGATCAATACGATCTTGTCCGGGTCCCACACTTTGGCACCCAGGCGTTCGAGCATTGGTTTGACCCGTCGCGGCCCGCCCGAGTCATGCATCATCGCAAGATCGACCTGGCAGGTGACCAGATCACCTGGGCTGACCGTCTCACGGCCGCACGCGCGGGCTATCAATTTGTCGGTGAGCGTACGAGGCATGATGCGTCCGGTTGCGATGGCAAGTCGATCGGCAGGCGTTGCGCCGTGCGCTCTCCTCTTGCGCGCCGCCATGAATCCAAACCGATTTCTTTCAGGCGCGCAAGTGTAGCGCGCCGCGACGCGAGCGGTAGCCGCGTGCTGGCGCGGCACAGGCACGCACAGGCACGCACAGGCACGGCACGCACAGGCACGCACTGGCACGCACTGGCACGCACTGGCACGGCACGCACGCCACTGCCATTGCCCAATGGGGACGATTGGGCTAACCTAGGCGTCCAGCTAGGGGTCCGTACTCCGGCGGCAGAGGCGCGAGTTGCAGTGTCCCTGCGGCCAGGAAACCGGTGAGATACACCCTCTGAACCTGACGCGGATAATGCCGCCGCAGGGAAGCACGCCGGCCCTCCTGGCCCCGGCTTCTCGCGGTGTTTGTACGAGGAGCACACGATGGCTGCCAATCCCAAGTTTCTTGCTGCAACCGCCCATGTCGATGAGGCAGCGATCAGTCCGCTACCGAATTCGACCAAGATTTATGTCAGCGGCTCGCGGCCCGACATTCGCGTGCCCATGCGTGAAATTACACAGGCCGATACTCCCGCTTCGTTCGGTGCCGAAAAGAACCCGCCGATCACCGTTTATGACACCTCAGGCCCGTATAGCGACCCGGCCGTGCGCATCGATGTGCGCGCGGGTCTTGCGCCGCTGCGTGCCGGCTGGATATTGGAGCGTGGCGACACCGAGGAGTTGTCGGGGCCCAGCTCAAACTACGGCATCGAGCGTCTGCGTGATCCCAATCTGGCAGAGCTGCGCTTCAATCTGCAGCGCGCGCCGCGGCGTGCGCAAGGCGGCCGCAATGTCACCCAGATGCACTATGCACGTCAGGGCATTGTCACCCCCGAGATGGAATTCATCGCGATCCGCGAAAACATGCGCCGCGAGCAGTATCTGGCGGCATTGAAAGACTCCGGTCCGCAGGGTGCCAAGCTGGCCGCGTTGATGATGCGCCAGCATCCGGGCGAGTCGTTCGGTGCATCGATTCCGGCCACTATCACACCGGAGTTCGTGCGTTCCGAGGTGGCTCGCGGCCGCGCCATCATTCCGGCCAACATCAATCACCCCGAGAGCGAGCCGATGATCATCGGCCGCAATTTCCTGGTGAAGATCAATGCCAACATCGGTAACTCGGCGGTGAGTTCATCGATCGGCGAGGAAGTCGAAAAAATGACCTGGTCGATCCGCTGGGGCGGTGACACCGTGATGGATCTTTCAACCGGCAAGAACATTCACGAGACCCGCGAGTGGATCATCCGCAATTCTCCGGTGCCGATCGGCACGGTGCCGATTTATCAGGCGCTGGAGAAGGTGAACGGCCGTGCCGAGGACCTCACCTGGGAGATCTTCCGTGACACCCTGATCGAACAATGCGAGCAGGGGGTGGATTACTTCACCATCCATGCCGGGGTGTTGCTGCGCTATGTGCCGATGACGGCCAATCGCATGACCGGCATTGTGTCGCGTGGTGGCTCGATCATGGCCAAATGGTGCCTGGCCCATCACAAGGAGAGCTTCCTCTACACCCATTTTGAGGATATCTGCCAGATCATGGCGGCCTACGACGTGAGCTTCTCATTGGGCGACGGGCTGCGCCCCGGATCGGTTTGGGATGCCAACGATGAGGCGCAATTGAGTGAGCTGCGCACCCTGGGGGAATTGACCCAGATCGCGTGGCGCCATGATGTCCAGGTGATGATCGAAGGCCCGGGCCATGTGCCGATGCAGTTGATCAAGGAGAACATGGACATCCAGTTGCGCGAGTGCCATGAAGCGCCCTTCTATACGCTCGGGCCGCTCACCACCGATATTGCACCGGGCTATGACCATATCACCAGCGCTATTGGCGCCGCGCAGATCGGCTGGTATGGCACGGCGATGCTGTGCTATGTCACGCCGAAAGAACACCTCGGTCTGCCTGACAAGAAAGATGTGAAAGACGGCATCATGGCCTACAAGATTGCGGCCCATGCCGCTGATCTGGCCAAGGGGCATCCGGGTGCACAGATTCGCGACAACGCGCTATCCAAGGCACGTTTCGAGTTCCGCTGGGACGATCAGTTCAACCTCGGCCTGGACCCGGACACGGCCAAGGATTTCCATGACGAAACCTTGCCCGCTCATGGTGCCAAGATCGCGCATTTCTGCTCGATGTGCGGACCACACTTTTGTTCGATGAAAATCACGCAGGACGTGCGCGACTATGCGGCCCGCCAAGGGCTCGCCGAAGGCGAGGCGATTGAGCGAGGCATGGAGCAGAAGTCGGCGGAATTCGTGGAAAAAGGCGCAGAGATTTATCACCGCGCTTAGGTGCATTGCGGATCCCAGGCGCGTGACTTCGCTCACAGCGCCCGGGGTGTCCGGCGTCAGGTCAATGTTGTGCGCAAGTTGCTATATCATGCGCCGGCGCGTCTGCGCCGCGCTTTGGTGCGCACCAGGCACGTGACCCCATGAGCCTGAGCCGGAGGAGACACCCCATGGCCCGACGAATTGCTGCCATTCTGATTGGCGTGCTGATGTGTTCCGTTGCGTTGCCCTCACAGGCACAGAGCACATCCTGGCCGAACCGACCGATGCGCATCATCGTGCCCCTCACCACGGGCGGGTCGAATGACCTGATCGCGCGCATTCTTGCGGAGCGATTGGCGGTTGCCCTGGGGCAGCCGGTGGTGGTCGAGAACAAACCCGGCGCGGGGGGCAACGTGGGCACCGAATATGTGTCCCATCAGGCCCCGGATGGTTACACGCTGCTGCTCTCCTCCAATACCCACGTGATCAACCTGTCGTTCTTCGCCCATCTGCCCTACGATCCGATCAAGGATTTTGAACCGATCTCAATGGTTGCCACGGTGCCCTTTGTGATGACGGTGAATAGCAGCTTGCCAGTGCATTCGGTCAAGGAATTCATCGACTATGCGCGCGCCCGTCCGGGCACGATTACCTATGGCACGGCCGGCATCGGCACGCCGCATCATCTGTCGGCTGAGTTGCTCAAGTCGATGACCGGCATCGAAATGACCCATGTGCCCTACAAAGGTGCCGCTCAACTGGTTCCGGCACTGCTCGGTAACGAGGTGACGGTCACCGTCGCGGCGATCAACACGCTGCTGCCGCATATGCGCAGCGGCAAATTGCGCGCCCTTGCGGTGAGTGCCGATCACCCATTTGATGTACTGCCCGATGTGCCGACCATTGCCGATGCCGGTGGTCTGCCCGGTTTTTCAATCGATGTCTGGCTGGGTGTATTGGCACCGGCCGGCACGCCGCGCCCGATCATTGATCGGCTGAACATGGAAATCAATCGCATCATGCGCGATCCGCAAATCATCCGTGACCGCTTGAACGCGATGGGCGTAGCCTCGGTTGGCAGCACGCCCGAGCGCTACATGGAAGTGATGAAATCCGACATCGCGCGCTACGCGAAAATTGCTCGCGATGCGCATATTCAGCCTGAGTGAGGCTTGTCCAGGCCATGGACACATTATTGCTGCTCAAAGCCCTGCTGCTCGGGGTCGTTGAAGGTCTGACCGAGTTTCTGCCGATCTCGAGTACCGGCCATCTCATTCTGGCGGGCGAACTTGTCGGGTTCAACGACGACAAGGCCAAGGTCTTCGAGGTGGTGATACAGACCGGTGCGATGCTCGCGATCGTCTGGGAATATCGTGATCGCTTCATTCGCCTCGCCAGCGGGCTCACGGGCGACCCCGCCGGTCGCCGCCTGCTCGTCAACCTGATCGTGGCATTCCTGCCCGCGGCCTTGCTGGGACTGGCGTTCAGTCGCCTCATCAAGTCCTATCTTTTTCATCCAGTCCCGGTGGCGCTTGCGTTCATTATTGGCGGCTTGATCATTCTGTTGGTCGAACGCCGCACCCGTACGGTGCGCATCGAGCATGTCGATCAGATCGGCGCATTGGACGCGTTCAAGATCGGTTGTGCGCAGGCGCTTGCCCTGGTGCCCGGCACCTCGCGTTCTGGCGCCACGATCATCGGGGCGATGCTGTTTGGCCTGTCGCGCAAGGCGGCGACCGAGTTTTCATTCTTTCTCGCGGTGCCTACCTTGATCGCGGCCGGCGCATGGGATGCCTGGAAGAATCGGGCTTTGCTTGAACTGGCGGATCTGCCGATGTGGGCGGTCGGCATGGTCAGTGCGTTTATCGCCGCATTCCTGTGCGTGCGCTGGCTGTTGCGCTATATCGCCACGCATGATTTCACGATGTTTGCCTGGTACCGCATCGCGTTCGGCCTGCTGGTGCTCGCCAGCGCCTGGGGCGGGTGGGTGAATTGGTCAGCCGCCTGAGCTGAAGGCCGGGGACGGCAGCCGGACAAGGCAGCAGCGGCAGGCCTCGGATTGCCCGGAGAGTCAGCCGGCAATCCAAGCCAATCCAGTGGCCGCGGTCAGGCTACCAGGCGGCCACACAGCCATCGCTGCGCGGGTCCGCACCGCCTTCGAGCGTGCCATCAGGCCGGCGCAAAATGGCCCCGCCGTGACCTACGGTCTCATCGAACGCACCCACGATTTCGACATCGTGCCCGCGCGCGCGCAAGGCCTCGATCACCTCCGGGGCAAATCGCGATTCGAGTTTGAGTGATTCGCTGGCACGTCCCCAGGTGCGTCCGAGCAGCCAGCGCGGTGCGCTGATCGCCGCCTGTGGCGTCATGCCTTGCATGATGGTGCGGGTAAACACTGCGCTCTGGGTTTGCGGTTGCCCATCGCCGCCCATGTTGCCGTAGGTAAAGGTGCGTCCGTCATCGAGCCGGGCGAGCGCCGGATTGAGCGTGTGAAAAGGCTTGCGTCCCGGGGTGAGCGGGTTGAGCGCTGCCGGATTGAGCGCAAAGCTGCAGCCGCGGTTCTGCCACGTAATGCCTGATCCCGGCAGGACGATACCTGCGCCGAACTCGTGGTAAATGCTCTGGATGAAGCTCACTGCGCGTCCGTCGCCATCAATCACACCCATCCATATGGTGTCGGCGGGGCCTCTACCGCGCCCCCACGGCGCGGCCCGCTGCGGATCAATGGCGCGTGCCAGCGCATCCAGGTGGGCAGGCGCGAGCAGGCTTTGCGGGTCGACCGACATGTACGCCGGATCGGTGATGGTGGTGTCGCGAATCCGGAAGGCCTGTTTGATCGATTCCACCGCACTGTGCACAAAATCGGCTCCGAGGGGATCCATGGCCGCTGTGCCAAGTCGATCGAGTTGTCCGAGGATCAGCAGTGAGACCAGGCCCTGGGTCGGTGGTGGCATGTTGTACACCCGCCCCGAGGAGTGAACGAGTTCAAGCGGCACCCGCCAGCTAGCCCGATGCGCCGCCAGATCGGCCAGACCCACCGGGCTGCCGAGGGCCTGCAGATCGCCGGCAATCGA
The DNA here is from genome assembly GCA_903921325.1 of uncultured Pseudomonadota bacterium. Lineage (GTDB taxonomy): Bacteria > Pseudomonadota > Gammaproteobacteria > Burkholderiales > SG8-39 > CAIXPL01. Next base: position 59,379 of record CAIXPL010000029.1, on the reverse strand, counting down.
GCGCGCCAGATCGCCGTGGTAATAATCGTCGAGCCCGGCCCGTGCCAGTTGCTCCAGGGTAGCGGCCAGCCGCGGTTGGCGAAACAGGCTTCCAATCGCCGGAACGGCACCGTCTGGCAGGAAGGTGCCCGCAAATCCCGGAACATCACGCAACTCGTCGAGCTTGCCTGCGGTGTTTGCATGTTGACTGCGCGTCACCGGCACGCCGGCTTGTGCGTAGTGGATGGCATCTCCAAGCAGCCGTGACAGCGGCAGTTGCCCACCCAGATGTTTGCGCGAAAACTCATCGGCCAGATGCCAGCCCGATACGGTGCCAGCTACGGTGATGGCCGCAGCACTGCCGCGAAAAGGCAGTACACCGGTGATGCCGCGCTCGGCGTACGCTGCAATCGACGCCGCTTGAGCCGCGGCACCACAGGCATCGATCGCGCGCACGGGCTCACCGGGCACCGAGACCAGCCAGAAGGCATCCCCGCCAATCGAGTTCATGTGCGGGTACACCACGGCGATCGTGGAGGCCGCCGCAATCATCGCTTCGATCGCGTTGCCCCCCTCACGCAGCACCGCAAGTGCTGACTGGGCAGCCAACCCGTGGGGCGCCACCGCCATGCCGCGAATGCCGCGAGCCGATTCGATCATGCCGTTGCTCCTAGCTCTGCGACCAGGGCAGCCCGGCTTTGCGCCACCCGCTGACTGTATTGCGCCGGCCGCTGCCGTCCAGATCGCCCTCAAATCCCTCGAGCACATTGATTGCCTGGGTGTATCCCAGCGCGGTCGCCGCCTCGGCGGCCGCGGCGGAGCGTCCGCCGCTGCGACAAATGAACAGCACCGGGCGTGTGCGATCGGGCACCGCGGCGCCCAATTGCGCTGCAAACTCCGGATTGCGGCCGGAAGGATATTGATTCCACTCGATTTCGATCGCGTTTGGAATGCGTCCGACATAATTCCACTCTGCCTGGGTACGGACATCGACCAGGACGGTGTCGGCACCGGCCTGCAACAGCGCGTGACTGTCCGCTGGCGTCAGGGCACCAGCAAATGGCAAGGATTGAGCGCGCGCCGCTTCGCGCGCCTTCGCGATCAGTGTCTCGGTAGTCATGGCTGGGATCCCCAGATTTAAAACGAGTGAGTATACTCAGGCCCCGCGATCGACTGGTCGATGCACTGGTATGGGGCGCCGTGAGTTAGGTGGCACTGATATAGTGCAGTTAATGATTGGGGCCGACCGCAACGCGCTGCGCAACTCAGCGCCGTGACGATTGGCACGGTTTCTGCGGGGTTGGATGAACCGCCATCCCGAAAACATGTTTATCTGCAAAGGAGCTTGTCCATGGCACTGTCTGCCAACGATGTACTGAAAATGATCAAAGACAATGAAGTTCGCTTCGTCGATCTTCGTTTTACCGACACCAAGGGCAAGGAGCAGCACGTCTCGGTGCCAGCGAAGCAGTTCAATCAGGACAAGTTCGATTCCGGTCACGCCTTTGACGGTTCGTCGATTGCGGGTTGGAAGGGTATCGAAGCCTCCGACATGCTGCTGATTCCCGATGCGGATTCGGCGCGCATGGATCCGTTCACCGATGAGTCGGTGCTCAATATCACCTGCGACGTGATCGAGCCCTCGACCGGCAAAGGCTACGAGCGTGATCCACGCTCGCTCGCCAAGCGTGCCGAGGCCTATCTGAAAGCGAGCGGCGTGGGCGACACCGCCTACTTCGGACCCGAGCCCGAGTTTTTTGTGTTCGACTCGGTCACCTGGAATGTCGACATGTCGGGCTGCTTCGTGAAAATCGATTCCGAAGAAGCACCGTGGTCGACCGGCAAGGAGTTTGAGGGCGGCAATATGGGCCACCGCCCGGGTCTGAAGGGCGGCTATTTCCCGGTGCCCCCGATCGACACCATGCAGGATCTGCGTAACGCCATGTGCATTGCACTGGAAGACCAGGGCGTCGAGGTCGAGGTGCATCACCACGAGGTTGCCGCCCCTGGGCAGTGCGAAATCGGCACGCTGTTCAACAGTCTGGTGAAGCGTGCCGACTGGAATCAGATCATGAAGTACACGATTCCGATGGTAGCCGCGTCCTACGGCAAGACCGCGACTTTCATGCCCAAACCCGTAGTTGGCGATAACGGCTCGGGCATGCATGTGCACCAGTCGGTCTGGAAGGATGGCACCAACCTCTTCGCCGGCAACGGCTATGCCGGCCTGTCCGAGTTCGCGCTGTACTACATCGGCGGCATCATCAAGCACGCCCGCGCCCTCAACGCGATCACCAATCCAGGTACCAACAGCTACAAGCGTCTGGTGCCCGGATTCGAGGCGCCGATCAATCTGGCTTATTCGGCGCGCAATCGCTCGGCCTCGATCCGCATTCCGTACGTCAACAGCCCCAAGGCACGCCGTATCGAAGTGCGCTTCCCCGATCCGACGGCCAATCCGTATCTCGCCTTCTCGGCGATGCTGATGGCCGGCCTTGACGGGGTGCAGAACAAGATTCACCCGGGCGAGCCGATCGACAAGAATCTGTATGACCTGCCGCCGGAAGAGGCCAAGAAAGTACCCAATGTCTGCTCATCGCTTGACATGGCACTCGACAACCTCGATCGCGACCGCGAGTTCCTGACCCGCGGCGGCGTGTTTACCGATGATTTCATCGATGCCTATATCGAACTCAAGATGCAGGAAGTCACGCGCTTCCGCATGACCACGCATCCGATCGAGTTCGACATGTACTACTCGCTCTGAGGCGAGTGCGGTGAATCGTGCCGTGCGGGGAGGCCGCCAGTTGCCTCCCCGCCGGCGCGCGGTTGTCTTTGTTGTGACCATCCCCTACACTGACCCGGTCGTCCCTCATGGATTGTGGTTCCATGGCTACCCGTTTGACCGGATCATTGACTGTCGCGTATCGCGCAACCGCGGGTGCGGCACTGGCCATGCTGAGCATGCTTTTGCTCAGCGGCATCGCCCAGGCGCAGGGCGGGCCGGTATGGCGTTGCGTCGATGGCTCGGGCCGGCCGCAATATACGAACGTGCAGGCCGATACCACCGGAAAACAATGCACGGCTGTAACCAAGGAAGTGTCTGTCGTGCGTCCTCCGGCTGGCAATTCACCACCACCGCAAAGTGCCGCGGTCCCGGCTGGCCGCGTGCCGCCGAATGTGAGTGCAGGCACGCAGCGGGCGCGCGACGACAGTCGGCGCAAAATCCTGCAAAAGGAACTGGCCGACGAAGAGGCGGCTTTGGCGAGCGCCAAGGCGGACTTTGCCGAGCAGGAGGGGCAGCGCAGTGGAAACGAGCGCAACTATCAACGTGTGCTCGACCGGCTGGCACCCTATCAGGACAAGATAGACCAGCACACCAAGAACATCGAGGCGTTGCAGAACGAATTGGGTTCGTTGCGCTAAACGCCTGCGGGGGCCGCGCATGAGCGCGCGGCATTTTGGTGATGGCATGGATCTGCTGGCAACGGCAGTCCTGCTGATCGATCAGGATCTGCGCGTGCAGGATGCCAATGCCGCGGCCGAGAGTCTTATCGGCAGCTCGCGACGTTCCATGGTGGGTGTTGGCCTGCCTCTGCTGCTTGCGGACATGAGCGCACTGGAAGGGCAGTTACGAACTGCGATCGCCGCCCAGCGCGGGTTTTGGGATAACGACGTTGAGATTGCCCGCCCGCATGGCGAGGCATTGCATGTCAGTTGCCTTGCCACGCCGGTGGAGTTGCCTGGTGCAGTGCTGTTGATCGAATTGCGTCAGATCGAACAGCAACTGCGGATCGAACGCGAAACCTTGCAACTGACCCAGAGCCAGGCCAATCGCGAACTCATTCGCAACCTGGCCCATGAGATCAAGAACCCGCTGGGGGGGTTGCGTGGTTCGGCGCAATTGCTCGAACACGAACTGGATCGCGCCGAGTTGCGCGAATATACCCAGGTGATCATCAAGGAGGCCGATCGCCTGCAGGTCTTGCTCGAGCGCCTGCTCACACCCAATCGCCGACCGAAATTTGACGGGGTCAACATCCACGAGGTCGTCGAGCGGGTACGCAGTCTGGTGCTGGCCGAATTTCCGCAAGGCATCCGGGTCGAACGGGACTATGACACCAGCCTGCCTGATGTGTTCGGTGATCGCGAGCAACTGATCCAGGCCGTACTCAATGTCACTCGCAATGCGGCACAGGCGCTGCTTGGCTCGGTGGGTACCCGCTGGAGCGAAGCATCGGGTGCACCAGGATGCATCGTGTTACGCACCCGAATTGCACACAATGTGACGATTGCACGCGAACGGCACAAGCTGGCACTGGATTTGCAAGTGATCGACAACGGACCGGGAGTACCGGACGGTATCCTCGATCGCATTTTCTACCCGTTGGTGTCGGGACGCGAAGGAGGCACCGGCTTGGGACTGACGCTGGCTCAAACCTATGTTCAGCACCATCGCGGGCTGATCGAGTGCAAGAGCCATCCGGGCCGGACCGTATTCCGCTTCCTGTTGCCGATCAGCGCGCCGCGCATGCACGAGCAGCCGTAGTGGGCCGGGGCAGGACGGTGCTGATGTCTAACGGGAGTAAAGCATGAAGCCAGTGTGGATAGTCGATGATGACCGCTCGATCCGGTGGGTTCTGGAGAAGGCGCTAACCCGCGAGGGTATCGAATTCGCCAGCTTCGAACTGGCGCAGGAAGCGATGAGTGCCCTTGAGCATTCGACGCCGCAAGTGCTGGTGTCCGATATTCGTATGCCCGGCACATCCGGTATCGACTTGCTGACCCATGTAAAAGCGCGCTTTCCCAATCTTCCGGTCATCATCATGACCGCCTACTCCGATCTGGAGTCTGCGGTTTCGGCGTTCCAGGGTGGGGCATTTGAATACTTGCCCAAGCCTTTTGACGTGGATCGAGCGGTCGAGCTGATTCAGCGTGCGATCGACGAAAGTACCCGCGGCCAGATGCCCGAGGAGGCCGACACCGTAGTGACCGAAATCATCGGGCAGGCAGCCTCGATGCAGGACGTATTCCGCGCCATTGGACGGCTGAGCCAGTCCAGCGCGACGGTATTGATCACTGGTGAGTCGGGCACCGGAAAAGAGCTGGTTGCGCGTGCCCTGCACCGTCATAGCCCGCGTGCCGCCAAGCCCTTTGTCGCTATCAATACTGCGGCGATGCCCAAAGACTTGCTCGAATCGGAATTGTTCGGTCATGAGCGCGGCTCGTTTACCGGCGCGCAGGCCATGCGACGGGGCCGCTTCGAGCAGGCCGAAGGGGGCACCCTGTTCCTCGACGAAATCGGTGACATGCCCTCTGATCTGCAGACCCGCCTGTTGCGGGTTCTGTCAGATGGTCATTACTATCGCGTGGGCGGCAATGCGCCGCTGCGTGCCAATGTGCGATTGATCGCCGCGACTCACCAGGATCTGGAGCAGCGGGTGCGCGAAGGCGCGTTTCGCGAAGATCTGTACCATCGCCTCAACGTCATTCGCCTGCGCATGCCCAGCCTGCACGAGCGTAGCGAAGATATCCCGGTGCTGGCGCGGCATTTCCTTGCCCGCAGTGCGCGCGAACTCGGTGTCGACCAGAAACGCCTGACTGAAGAGGCGACCGCTTTCCTGACAGCCTTCGACTGGCCCGGCAATGTCCGTCAATTGGAAAATGTCTGCCATTGGCTGGTCGTCATGGCCCCTGGCCAGGTGGTCGAGACCAAGGACTTGCCACCTGAATTGCGCGCTGCGCCGAAAGTACATGGTGAAGCGGACTGGACCGTGGCGTTGGCACGCGAAGTCGAAGGCGCGCTCGCGCGGGGCGAGCGCGATCTCATGGATCGATTGTCACGTCGGTTCGAGGCGATACTGATTGGCAAGGCGCTTGCACACACTGGCGGTCGGCGCATTGAGGCGGCACAATTGTTGGGTATTGGCCGTAACACCATCACGCGCAAGATCCAGGAGCTCGATATCGAGGGCGGTGGCAACGCTGATGCGGCGCTCGAGGAAGAACGTATTTAACAGACGGATTGAACTTTGTTTGGAGAAGTCATGAGTGCAACACACGTTTCCTTGACCGTGCCGGCCGGTGTTGTGGTGACCGCAGAAGTGAGCGCCGAATTCGCTGAGATACTGACGCCACCGGCACTTGAATTTGTGGCGAAGCTGCATCGCACACATGAGAAGCGCCGCGCTGAATTGCTCGCCCTGCGGGCCGCTCGCCAGCTGCGGTTCGATGCCGGTGAGATGCCCGATTTTCTGCCCGAGACCGCGCATATTCGCGCCTCGGAATGGACCATTGCGCCGCAGCCGCATGACATGCTGGATCGACGTGTAGAGATCACCGGGCCGACTGATCGCAAGATGGTGATCAACGCGCTCAACTGCGGCGCTGCCACGTTCATGGCCGATTTTGAGGATGCCAACTGTCCGACCTGGTTCAATATGATCGATGGTCAGATCAATTTGCGCGACGCGGTCCGGCGCACCATTACCTTTGAACAGAACGGTCGCCACTATGCGCTCGCGGAGAAGACCGCTGTGCTGATTCCGCGACCGCGCGGCTGGCACCTGGATGAGAAGCATGTGCTCATCGATGGCACGCCGGTCTCGGGCGGCCTGTTCGATTTCGGACTATTCGCTTTTCACAATGCCGCCGAGTTGCTCGCCCGTGGTTCCGGTCCGTACTTTTACCTGCCGAAGATGGAATCACATCTCGAGGCACGGCTGTGGAACGATGTGTTCAATCAGGCCGAGGCCGAACTGGGCTTGCGTCATGGCAGCATCAAGGGCACCTGTCTGATCGAGACGGTGGTGGCCGCGTTCGAGATGGACGAGTTCCTGTGGGAACTGCGCGACCATTCGGCCGGTTTGAACATCGGTCGCTGGGATTACATTTTCTCCTGCATCAAGAAATTCCGATCGAACCCCAATTTCTGTCTGGCCGACCGCTCCGAGGTCACCATGACCGCACCATTCATGCGTGCCTATGCACTTGGGCTGGTGAAGACATGTCACCGCCGCGGTGCGCCGGCCATGGGTGGCATGGCTGCGCAGATTCCGATCAAAAATGATGTGGCGGCCAATGACGCAGCCATTGCCAAAGTGCGTGCTGACAAGTTGCGCGAAGTGACCGACGGGTGCGATGGCACCTGGGTCGCCCATCCGGGGCTGGTGCCGATTGCCAAGGCGGTATTTGATGAGCACATGCCTACGCCGAATCAGTATGGCCGGCAGCGCGACGATGTTGCGTTGAGTGCGGCTGCATTACTCGACTTCCAACCCTCCGCGCCAATCACCGAGGCCGGGGTACGCAACAATATCTCGGTGGGCATCCAGTATCTGGGCGCCTGGCTCGGCGGAAACGGATGCGTACCGGTGTTCAACCTGATGGAGGACGCGGCAACCGCCGAAATCTCGCGGTCCCAGATATGGCAATGGATACGTTCCCCCAAAGGCGTACTGGCCGATGGACGCAAAGTCGATGTTGCCATGGTGCGCGCCCTGATTCCGCAGGAGCTTGCCAAAGTCGAACCGCTGGTTTCCGCGGCGGATTGGGCTGCCGGACACTATGCGGAAGCGGCCCGTCTTTTCGATGACCTGGCAACCGGTGACTATGTCGAATTCCTGACGTTGCCCGCGTACGCGCGCATGGCCTGATTCAGCGGTATGCGGTGGATGGCAGGGCCCGCAGCACGTCGACCAGCCAACGCACACCGTGCCGGTCACCTCGCTCAACCGTGCGAGGCAAATTGTTCAGAGTCTGATCTACCCTGCGCGGCGCGCATTGCGGCCCACTCGCCTAGAGCGTGATATCGGCCACCACCGGAGCGTGGTCTGAGGGGCGTTCGAGACGTCTGGGTTCCAGATCCACCGCGCAGGCTGTGCACGCCTGTGCGAGTGGTGCTGATAGCAGGATGTGATCGATGCGCAGGCCCAGATTGCGCCTGAATCCGTTCATCCGGTAATCCCACCAGGAAAACACCTTGTCGGCCTGCGCAAACAGCCGGAAGCTGTCCTGCAGACCGAGTCCGAGCAGGCGCTGAAAGGCTGCTCGCTCGGCGTCACTGCACAGAATCTGACCGGCCCACTGCACCGGGTCGTACACATCGCGATCGTCGGGTGCGACGTTGTAATCGCCCAGCACGGCAAGGCGCGGGTGGCGGGTCAGTTCCTGTTCGACATAGCGGGTAAACGCATCCAGCCAGCGTAGCTTGTACTCGTACTTGTCACTACCGACGGCCTGACCATTGGGCATATAGGCGCAGACGATGCGTACACCCTCAAGGGTGGCTGCAATCACCCGTCGCTGCGGGTCATCCAGCCCGGGGATATCGAGCACTGGGTCGAACGCCTGCTGGCGTGTGAGGATGGCGACTCCGTTATAGGTTTTCTGACCATTCACATACGCAAAATAACCGGCCTGCTCGATGGCTGCGATTGGCACATTGGCCGATTCCATCTTCAATTCCTGCAGGCAGACACAATCGGGCTGCTCGCGTGCCAGCCAGTCGAGCAGGTGCGGCAAGCGGACCTTGATCGAATTGACATTCCAGGTCGCGAGTCTCATTCCGATCAGGGCCTTTGGTCTTGATCCGCGCGGGCCGCGTCAGCGCGCCCGCCGACCGGGTAGCCAGCCGCCAGCAGGGCTGCTTTCAGCGCCTCGGGGTCGCTCAGATTAATGGTGTCCTTGCCCACCGTGAGCACCGGGACAGTGCTGCCACCGGATGCCTTCTTCAAACGGTCCAGGCTTGCCGCATCGATCACATTCACTTCGGTGACGGGAGTCTTCAGCGCGGCCAGTTGCTGGCGCACATTTTCGCAGGTGCTGCTGCAGCCGGGGGCGCTGAACAACACCACCGGGAAGGACTTCATCGCGCGCTGTGTTGCGTACCCCGGCCCTGAGGTCTCAACCACGCTGGCGTTGTCGTGCAGGGCTTTCGCGTTCGCCGAGGCCGGCGGCGGCACATCGGAATAGTTGACGTGGCCGCTGGCGTCGACCCATCGATACATGGTCTTGCGCACCGGCGGCGAGCTGGTTGCCGTCGGTGCGCCGGGTGTGGGCAGATTGCCTGCGCCGGGCGACTGACCGGCGGTACCCGGCGGGCGTGCCCGTGCATCCGGTGCCACACCGTTACCTCGATTGGCACTCGGCCCGACGCCGGAGAATTGCGGTCCCGATGTCCCCTGGCCGGTGGCCCCATTGGGGCCGGGCAATGGCCCCGCTCCGCCACTGCCACCTTGCCCCCCACTCCCTGTTGGACCTCCTGCACTGCCCCCCGCTGGGACGCCGCCATAACCGCCTTGCGGCGATGGGAAGCCCTGCGACGGCGCAAAGCCGGGCGGAGGGATAGGCACGCCGCCAGGGCCCATGGGTGGCAATGGCACATTCGATTGAGCGATCGCCCATTCACCCCCGATCAGCAGGGCAGTTGCAACAAGCGCAAGCAGCCTAACCCGCGGGCGCGGCCACCATGCCGCTGTGGCGCAGAAGCGCATCGACTTGTGGAGCACGTCCGCGAAACGCTGCAAACGACTCGATGGCAGGGCGGCTGCCGCCTTTGGCAAGAATCTCGTCACGAAATCGGGCTCCGGTGACAGGGTCAAGCACCCCATGCTCTTCAAACATGCCGTAGGCATCGGCCGACAGCACTTCAGCCCACTTGTAACTGTAATAGCCGGCACCATAGCCGCCGGCAAAAATATGCGAAAAACTGTGCGCAAATCGATTCCAGTCGGGTGGAATGATCACGGCAACCTGACTGCGCACCTGATCGAGCAATTGTTGCACTGTCTGGCCGGTGGTCAAAGGGTAATCGTAATGCAGGTGCAGGTCGAACAGTGAAAACTCGATCTGCCGCACGGTTTGCAGACCGGATTGAAAATTGCGTGCTGCGAGCATGCGATCAAACAGCGCCCGCGGCAGGGGTTCACCGCTATCGACATGCGCGGTCATCGGGCGCAACACATCCCATTCCCAGCAGAAATTTTCCATGAACTGACTGGGCAGTTCGACCGCGTCCCATTCGACGCCATGAATGCCCGAGAGCTGGATATCGTCTACCGCCGTCAGCAGGTGATGCAAGGCGTGCCCGAACTCGTGAAACAGAGTAATGACATCGTCATGGGTGAGCAAGGCGGGCTTGCCACCGACGGGTGGGGCAAAGTTGCAGACCATATAGGCTACCGGCGTTTGCGCGGTGGCATTGCCCAGGGCACGCGAGCGCGAGCGCGCTTCATCCATCCAGGCGCCGCCCCGCTTCGAATCGCGCGCATAGGCGTCCAGGTAAAACTGACCGATCAAACGGCCATCGGCGGAAGTGATCCGAAAGAAGCGCACATCCGGATGCCAGACTGGCGCCTGGTCGGCTTCGATGCGGATGCCGTAGAGGTTGTGCACCACGCGGAACATGCCCTCGAACACCCGGGGTTCGGGAAAATATTGCTTCACCTCCTGCTCAGAAAAGGCATAGCGGGCTGTGCGCAATTTTTCCGAGGCGTAGCCGACATCCCAGGCCTGCAAATCGTCGATCGCAAGGGTGTCCCTGGCGAACGTCTTCAGTTCGTCCACATCGGCCCGCGCAAACGGTTGTGCGCGGCGCGACAGATCGAGCAGAAATTCGAGCACCTGAGCCGGTGTCTGGGCCATTTTGGGCACCAGTGACAGTTCGGCAAAGTTGGCGTATCCGAGCAGGCGCGCTTCCTCCGTGCGCAGTGCGACCAGATCCCTGATCACTGTCGTGTTGTCCCATTCATCGGTCTGCGCGGCGGTTCGCGCCTGTGCGGCGTGATTGGCCGCTCGTTCGAATTCCAGTGCCGTGTCGAGCGAGCCCTGGAATTGCCCGGATGCGCGGGTACAGTAGGCCCGGTAGAGCACCTCGCGCAACGCGCGGTTCTCTGCGTACTGCATGATCGGCAGGTAGGAGGGCATCTGCAGCGTGATCTTGTAGCCGCTGCGGCCGTCGCGCTGGGCCGCCTCGGCCAGCGATTGCAGCTCATCGGCGGGCAGGCCTTGCAGCACGTGTGCGTCGTCGATCCAGATGGCAAACGCTTTGGTTGCATCCATGACGTTTTCCGAGAATCGGGTCGACAGGCGAGCCAATTCGGCCTGGATCTGCGCAAAGCGTGCCTTGTCCTGCTCACCCAGTTCGGCTCCCGAAAGCCGGAAGTCGCGGATTTCGTGATCGATGATCCGTTGCCGGGTTGCCGAGAGCTCCCCATAGCCAGCGCTTGCGGCCAGAGCCTTGTATTTTTCAAACAAAGTCAGGTTCTGGCCGAGTTCGGTGTAGTACTCGACGATTTTCGGTTCGTTGTCAGCGTGCGCCTGCCGCAGGGCAGGGCTGTCCAGAACGCTGTGCAGATGTGACACCATGCCCCAGGCGCGTGACAGGCGCTCGCCGGCCAGTGAGAGCGGCGCAACGAAGTGATCCCAATCAAGCGCGCTACCGTGCTCGGTCAGGCGCGCAATCAGCGCGCGGCCCTCGCTTAACAGTTGATCAACCGCAGCGCCTACGTCGTTTCGAATGGCTGAATTGTCAGCCGCGGAATCGATCAGGTCATAGCGCGGCAGCGCCGAAAAATCGAGCAGGGGATTCATGAGGTGGCCTGGGTCTGAATGGTGCGGGCGATGGATTGTTCGGCTGCAGTTACGGTATTGGCGACCAGCATGGCAACGGTCATCGGTCCAACCCCCCCTGGCACTGGCGTGATCCTCCCGGCAACCGCTGCCACCGATGCGAAATCCACATCACCGGCCAGCCGCCCATCGGCGCGCCGATTGATGCCGACATCAATGACGATGGCACCCGGTTTCACCATGTCTGCGCCGATTAACCCCGGGCGACCAACGGCAACCACGAGAATGTCGGCAGCCCGGGTGTGTGCAGCCAGATCGCGGGTGGACGAATTGCACAGGGTAACGGTTGCCCCGCGACTGAGCAGCAGCAGCGCGGCCGGTTTGCCGACCACGGCGCTCGCACCCACCACGGTAGCCACCTGACCGCGGATCGTGCGACCGGTCGATTCGATCAATGCGATGACACCGGCTGCCGTGCAGGCAACAAACTGTGGGCGTCCGCTCAGCAGCGCGCCCAGATTGGCGCTGTGCAATCCATCGACATCCTTGTGGGGGGCGACCCGATCGATGGCGAGCCGGGCGTCGATCAGGGCGGGCAGGGGCATCTGAACCAGAATGCCGTCGATGTCAGACCGCTGGTTCAATTCGTCGATGTACTCATGCAGCGCCGATTGACTGATGTCTGCCGGCAGTGCGACGCGCTCGCTCATCACCCCGACCTCGGCACACGCGCGAATCTTGTTGCGAACGTAGACGGCCGCGGCCGGATTGTCACCAACAACGATCACCGCGAGGCCTGGCGGACGTGCCAGAGCGGCGACCCGAACGCGCAATTGGGCCCGAATGGTTGCGGCCAGAGCACTACCATCAATCAAATTGTTCATAATTGCCTGTAATCTGCTGGCCTGTGAATTGCTAACTCCGCTGGTCGTTGCATCGAGGGATACGTTGCGTGACGCGGTTCGATACCGGTGATTCGGGGTTGGCGCGAAGGACAGTCGATAGGGTGTATCAACGCAGTCTGGGTCAGCGCCTGAAGATTGGTTTGTGTTTGCACGATGTGAAATGAGATTTTACAATACGCAGTGGAGGCGGCCCTTGTCAGGGAAGCGATACGCGTTCGCCTGCCCGCAGCGCGGTATGCGCACTGGCCGGATGCCACTATAACGAGGAGTCCGCTATGTCTGCATTGCCTGAGTTTTCGGCTGCCAATGATCCCGATTTTACCGAGACGCGTGAGTGGCTCGATGCGCTCGAGGCTGTTTTGCAGCGTCAGGGGCCTGATCGCGCCCATTTCCTGCTGCAGCGGCTGACCGATAAGGCGCGCCGTTCTGGTGCATTCCTGCCCTACTCGGCTAACACCGCTTATATCAATACGATCCCTCCCAGTCTGGAGGCGAAGTCGCCCGGAGATTACGCACTCGAAGAGCGGATCCGCTCCTACACACGCTGGAATGCAATGGTCATGGTCGCCCGGGCCAACAAAGGCGACGGTGATCTTGGCGGTCATATTGCAAGTTTTGCCTCTGTTGGCACGTTGTTTGGCGTCGGCTTCAACCATTTCTGGCACGCCGCCACGCCTGAACATGGGGGTGATCTGGTGTATTTCCAGGGTCATTCGGCACCGGGTATTTATGCGCGGGCGTTTCTGGAAGGCCGCATCAACGAAGAACAATTGTTGCGCTTCCGCCGTGAAGTGGGCGGCGGTGGCCTGTCGAGCTATCCGCATCCATGGCTGATGCCCGAATTCTGGCAGTTCCCGACCGTATCGATGGGCTTGGGGCCGATCCAGGGCATCTACCAGGCGCGCTATCTCAAATACCTGCATGCGCGCGGGCTGGCTGACACGACCAACCGCAAGGTCTGGGTGTTCTGCGGCGATGGCGAAATGGATGAGCCGGAATCGCTCGGCGCGATCGGCATGGCCGCCCGCGAGAAGCTCGACAATCTCATTTTCGTCGTCAACTGCAATTTGCAGCGGCTCGATGGTCCGGTGCGCGGCAATGGCAAGATCGTGCAGGAACTGGAACGCGACTTCCGTGGCGCCGGCTGGAATGTCATCAAACTGTTGTGGGGCTCCTACTGGGACCCGCTGCTTGCGCGCGATACCGAGGGCATTTTGCAGCAGGTAATGGAGGACACGGTCGACGGCGAGTACCAGAATTACAAGGCCAATGACGGGGCCTACGTGCGCAAGCATTTCTTTGGCAAGCATCCCAAGCTGCTCGAGATGGTGTCGCGCATGACCGATGACGACATCTGGCGCCTCAATCGCGGCGGCCACGACCCGCACAAGATCTATGCGGCCTATGCGGCTGCCACATCGCACATCGGCCAGCCGACGGTGATATTGGCAAAAACAGTCAAGGGATATGGCCTGGGCAAGCAGGGGCAGGCGAAGAACCCGACTCACCAGTTGAAGAAGCTCGACCTGGAAACCGTGCGCGAGGTGCGCGATCGCTTCAACATTCCAGTGAGCGACGCTGAGCTTGAGTCACTGCCGTTCTACAAACCGGCAGAAGATTCACCCGAGATGCAGTATCTGCATGAGCGCCGGCGTGCCCTCGGTGGCTATCTGCCGACCCGGCGGCGCCGCTCCGAGCAGAACCTGCCGGTACCGCCTCTGTCTGCTTTTGATCAGGCATTGCAGCCGACCGCGGAAGGGCGCGAAATTTCCACCACGATGGCCTTCGTGCGCATTCTCACCGCACTGATCCGCGACAAGGAGATCGGCAAACTGATCGTGCCGATCGTGCCCGATGAGGCGCGCACCTTTGGCATGGAAGGCATGTTCAGGCAGTTGGGCATCTTCTCCCAGGAAGGCCAGAAGTACGAGCCGGTCGATCGCGACCAGGTGATGTATTACCGCGAGGACAAGGCCGGTCAGATCCTGGAAGAGGGCATCAACGAGGCCGGTGCGTTCTCATCCTGGATGGCGGCGGCAACGTCCTATTCCAACAGCGGTGCCATCACGCTGCCGTTCTATATTTTCTATTCGATGTTCGGCTTCCAGCGCATCGGCGATCTGGCCTGGGCGGCGGGTGATTTGCGCGCACGCGGTTTTCTGCTGGGCGCAACGGCCGGCCGCACCACCTTGAACGGCGAAGGCCTGCAGCATGAGGACGGGCACAGCCACATCATGTCCAGTCTGGTGCCCAATTGCGTGTCGTATGACCCGACTTTTGGCTACGAGCTGGCAGTGATCATTCATGATGGTCTGCGTCGTATGCTGGCGCAGGAAGACGTGTTCTATTACATCACCTTGATGAATGAGAACTACGTCCATCCGGGCCTGCCCGAGGGCGCCAATGACGGCATCATCCGCGGCCTGTATGCCTTCAGGAAAGGGGGCAAGAAGAAGCAGCGCGTGCAACTGCTGGGCTCGGGCACGATTTTCCGTGAGGTGATCGCGGCGGCCGAGTTGCTCGAGACCGATTGGGGGATTTCGGCTGATCTGTGGAGTGCGCCGAGTCTCACCGAGCTGCGCCGCGACGGAATGGATTGCGAGCGCTGGAATCTGCTGCATCCGGCCGAAACACCCAAAGTGCCCTATGTCACCGCGTGCCTCGCTGAGTCGACCGGTCCGATCATCGCGGCCACTGATTATGTGAAGGCATTTGCCGACCAGGTCAGAGCGTTCATGCCGGCCGGACGCACCTACCGGGTGCTGGGCACGGATGGATTCGGCCGCTCCGACACCCGCAGTGCGCTGCGCTGCCATTTCGAAGTTGATCGGTATTTTGTTGTGATCGCGGCCCTCAAGGCACTTGCCGACAGTGGCGAGATCAAGCCGGCCAAGGTCGCCGAAGCGATTGCGAAGTATGGTATCGATCCTGAAAAACCCAATCCTGCGTACGCCTGAGACCCATATGGAAACGACCATGGAGATCCATGTCCCGGACATCGGTGATTTCAAATCAGTCGATGTGATCGAAGTGCTGGTGAAACCGGGTGACTCCGTCGCGGCCGAGCAATCGCTGATCACGGTTGAGTCGGATAAGGCAACCATGGAGATCCCGTCGCCACAGGCGGGTATCGTGCGCGAGTTGCGCGTCAAGTCCGGCGACAAGGTGTCCGAGGGCAGCCTGATCCTGCTGCTGGAGTTGGCGAATGCGGCCGGCACCCCTGCGACACCTGCCAGTGCACCGGCCGCGGGCGCAGCACAAGCCAATCCGTCTGGTGCTACCGGTGCATCGGGTGCGCCCGCAACCACAGCCGTTGCCGCAACGGCTGCGGCCCCCGCGGCGACTGCGGTCGCTGCGCTGCCGGCCGCCGCTCAGGGCACTGCGCCCGGCAGTGCACCGGCGGCAAGCGCGGCAGTCTCTGCGCCGGCCCCCGCGCCGGCCCCCGCGTCGGCCGCAACCGGGTTGCCGCATGCCAGCCCTTCAGTGCGCAAGTTTGCCCGCGAACTGGGCGTTGATCTGGGTCGCGTCAGCGGAACGGGGCCAAAGGGTCGCATCGTCCAGGAGGACGTGCAGTCCTTTGTGAAGGCCGAGCTCGTGCGCGCCTCCGCTGGCAATCGTGCCGAGTCGTCAGCGCCCGGTGGATCGGTCGGTGGCCTTTCATTGCTCCCCTGGCCCAAGGTTGATTTTGCGCGCTTCGGACCGATTGACGTTCAGCCGCTGTCGCGCATCAAGAAAATCTCTGGTGCCAATCTTGCGCGCAACTGGGTGGTGATCCCGCACGTCACCAATAACGACGAGGCGGATATCACCGAACTGGAAGCCTTTCGGGTCGAACTCAATCGCGAGAATGCCAAGAGCGGACCCAAGCTCACCTTGCTTGCATTTATCGTGAAGGCCTGCGTGGCGGCGCTCAAGCGTTACCCCGATTTCAATGCCTCGCTCGACGGTGAGTCGCTGGTCTATAAGCGTTACTACCACATCGGATTTGCCGCTGATACACCCAATGGGCTGGTGGTTCCGGTGATTCGCGACGCCGATCGCAAAGGGATTTTCGAGATTGCCGAGGAGACTGCAACCTTGTCGGCCAAGGCCCGCGATGGCAAGCTGGGTGGCGCGGATATGCAGGGCGGCACGTTCTCGATTTCAAGCCTCGGTGGTATTGGCGGCACCAGCTTCACGCCGATCATCAATGCCCCTGAGGTCGCCATTCTCGGTGTCTCCAAATCGGTGACGCGACCGCAGTGGGACGGCACTGCGTTTCAGCCGCGACTGATGCTGCCGCTGTCGCTATCCTATGATCATCGGGTGATTGACGGGGCGGCCGGTGCGCGCTTCAACGCCTATCTGACCCAGGTGCTCGCAGACATGCGACGCACCCTGCTCTGACCGAGGCCACCAGAACCATGAGCATCGAAGTTCAACTGCCCGACATTGGCGATTTCAAGGAAGTCGCGGTGATCGAAGTGCTGGTCGCGCCCGGCCAGTCAATTTTGCACGAACAATCGATCATCACGGTTGAATCGGACAAGGCCACCATGGAGATCCCTGCCCCGGCCGATGGCGTGGTGGGTGAGATCCGGATCAAGGTCGGCGACAAGGTCTCGCAAGGGTCCGTTCTGCTGACCATGGAACCGGCGCGCGCCGCAGCTGCAGCGCCTGCGGTGGCGTCCGCCGCGCAGGCCAAGCCTGCCATGACCGCTGGGACGCCGGGCGCGCCGTCTGTGGCGTCTGCTGTTCAGGTGTCCGCACCCCCTGCAGCGAGCGCCGCAAAGGCATCGGCCCCTGGCGTCGGGGCCGCGGCAGGGGCTGCACCCAAGGCTGACATCGAATGCGCCATGCTGGTGCTCGGCTCAGGGCCTGGCGGTTATTCAGCCGCGTTTCGCGCTGCCGACCTGGGGCTTGCTACTGTTCTGGTCGAGCGCTATCCGGTGCTCGGGGGTGTATGCCTCAATGTGGGCTGCATTCCTTCCAAGGCACTGCTGCATGTCGCGGGCGTCATCGACGAGGCCGCTCATCTGTCAGCTCACGGGGTGGAGTTTGCTCCTCCCAAGATCAATGTGGAGCAGTTGCGCGGCTGGAAGAATCAGGTGGTGGGCAAACTCACCGGTGGCCTGGCTGCGATGGCCAAAATGCGCAAAGTAAATGTGGTGCATGGCAACGGCCAGTTCATCGATTCGCATCACATGCAAGTGGACACCGCCAGCGGGCGCAAGGTGATCCGCTTCGATCAGGCGATCATTGCGGCCGGCTCGCAGCCCAGCCGGTTGGGTTTCATTCCCGAGGATCCACGCATCATCGATTCGACCGGCGCGCTCGAATTATCGAGTGTGCCCAAGCGCATGCTGGTGATTGGCGGCGGCATTATTGGTCTCGAAATGGGAACGGTCTATTCCACGCTAGGTGCGCGACTGGATGTGGTCGAGATGCTCGATGGCCTGATGCCCGGTGCCGATCGCGACCTGGTGGCGGTCTGGCAGAAGTACAACGCGCATCGCTTTGACCAGATTATGCTGAAGACTCGCACGACGGCGGTTGACGTGGTGAGTGAAGGCATCCGGGTAAGCTTCGAAGGGCCAGGCGCCCCTGCGCCACAAGTCTACGACCGGGTACTCGTTGCAGCGGGTCGCACACCGAACGGCCGAGGTATCGGCGCTGAGCTCGCGGGTGTCGCGGTCAGTGAGCGCGGCTTCATTGCGGTCGACAGTCAGATGCGCACCAACATTGCGCACATCTTTGCGATCGGCGACATCGTGGGTCAACCGATGCTCGCGCACAAGGCGGTGCATGAAGGGCATGTCGCTGCCGAGGCGGCCACTGGTCTGAAAAGTCATTTTGATGCGCGAGTCATTCCATCGGTGGCCTATACCGACCCGGAGATCGCTTGGGTGGGTGTCACCGAAGATCAGGCGCGTGCACAAGGGCTGCACTACAGCGCAGCGAAGTTCCCCTGGGCAGCTTCAGGGCGCGCGATTGCCAATGGTCGCGATGAGGGGTTCACCAAACTGCTGTTCGAAGAGGGCACCCATCGGGTGATCGGGGGCGCCATTGTCGGGACTGGCGCGGGCGATCTGATTGCCGAGGTGGCCCTGGCCATCGAGATGGGCGCCGATGCCGTTGACATCGGTCGCACCATTCATCCGCATCCCACGGTCTCGGAATCAGTCGGCATGGCGGCTGAGCTCTATGAGGGCGTGTGCACCGATCTGCCGCCGAAGAAGCGCTAGAAACAGCCGCGCTATAGCACCACCGCGCCCAGCACCCCGCAGCCAAGGATTACCCAGACCGGATTCAGCCGGGTGGTGAGCGCAACGATGGCTGCCAGGGCGGCAATCGGGTAGGCGAATTTGCCGGCACCGCTTGCGCCGGTGAGCACATAACCGTTGGCGAGCACCAGACCGGCGGTAAGGGGTGCCAGTGCGCGCTTGAGGATCGCAACCCAGTCGGCATGCCGATCGCCTGCCCCGGACTGGGTCAGTGCGTAGGTGAGGATCGAGGTGGGTGTCACAAAGGCGAGCATGGTGAGCGCTGCTGCCGCCACACCACCCAACTGGAAACCCAGCACGGCGATGACCAGCACATTGGGTCCTGGTGAGGCCTGGGCGAGGGCTACCAGAGAGCCAAACTGAGCATCGGTCATCCAGTGCTGGCCGATCACCACATAACGGTGCACTTCGGGCAGCACCACATTGGCCCCACCGATCGACACCATCGAGAGCATCGACAACTGGGCAGCGAACGCCCATAGCGCTGACCAGCTCGGGTTCACGAGACGCGTCCCCGCCGAGCCGCCCACGCGGCCACTGCGATGGCAATCGGTGCCAGTGCGGCAAGCACTGCAATCAATGGCAGACGCAGCGGGCCGACCAGTACAAAGGCCGCGGCGATCAGGATCAGCACCCAGGCCACCCGTGGCTGCGACAGGGCGAGTTTGACGCCGGTGGCGAACATCAATCCGGCAGCGCCGGCCGAAATGCCGTTGAAGACTTCGCGCACATACGGTTCTTCACCAAAGCTGCGATAGAACGCGGCCAGGAGCAGGACGAATACGAAGGGCACCAGCATCATGCCGGTCACCGCGCACAGCGAACCAGCCAGACCACGATAACGCGCGCCGACCATGATCGCCACGTTGACGATATTAGGGCCGGGCAGCAATTGACCGGCACTCAGATAGTCGGCGAATTCGCGCTGCGTGAGCCAGCCGGTGCGCACCACCAGTTGATGCTGGGCGTGCGGCAGCACGCCGCCGATACCGGCGACCGCAATTCGCAGGAACGCGAGGAACAGTTCGCGCAAGCTGACTTCGGGCTGGGTCGGTAGTGACATACGATCCGTGTGGCGGGATGTGTGGGGGTAGACGGACGTCGGTGCAAAGGGTGCTGATGAGCCGGATTTACCGTCGCATAGGGGCACGATTCATGCCATCTGCGAGCCCTTGCTGCGCCCGTGTATTGTAACGACTTCGCCCTTGCGTTCTCGGCGTGGGCGCTGGCACCGTGTGACGGAAGCCTTTACCGATCAGGAGCAGGCAATGGATGCGCAGGCATTGAAGCAAATGGTGGCGACCGAAGCGGTCAGGCAAGTGCCAGAGGGCGAGGTGCTTGGTGTAGGCACCGGGTCGACCGCTGATTGTTTCATCGATGCACTGGCGCGCGTGGCCGATCACCTGCCTGGCGCAGTTGCCAGTTCGGAACGCACGGCGCAACGATTGCGCGCGGCAGGTATCCGGGTCCTTGATCTGAATGAAGTCGATCACCTGTCGCTCTATGTCGATGGTGCCGATGAGATCGATCATGGCATGAGCATGATCAAGGGTGGCGGCGGTGCGCTTACCCGCGAGAAGATCGTCGCCGCGACGGCGCGTCGGTTTGTCTGCATCGCCGATGAGTCCAAGCGGGTGGCGCGTCTGGGGCGTTTTCCGCTACCGGTGGAAGTCATCCCGATGGCCAGTGCCTATGTCATGCGCGAACTGGGCAAGCTTGGCGGCACGCCCCGTATCCGCGCCGGTTTTGTCACCGACAATGGCAATCAGATCATTGATGTGGCCGGGCTCAGCATTGAAGACCCACGTGCACTGGAGTCGCACATCGAGGCTCTGGTGGGTGTGGTCAGCGCAGGATTATTTGCCCACCGTGGCGCCGATTGCCTGATTCTAGGCACTACCAGGGGAGTTCAGATTTTCGAATCGACCGTGGCGTCTAAAGCCGGTTGAGTCGCTGGCGAAAGGCCAATCCGAGCAGAATGAAGCTGCAACCGAATAGCGCAATCATGCGCGGATAGCCGATCCAGTGGGCCCCTAAGCTCATCGCGAGAGCACCAACGGCCTGGCCTGCTGCCCAGTGCATGGAAAATAGCGCCAATGCCGAGGCGCGCGATTGCGGGGCCATCTCCGTGGCTTTGGTCTGCAGCGTGTTGTGCATGGCATAGAAAGAAAACCCCATGCCGACCGTGCATAGCATGGCGAGCGGCCAATTCGGCACCACCAGAATGGCAAGGTAGAGTGAACCGCCCAGGGTGCCACCGAGCAGAACACAGCCGCGTTGCCCGAAGCGTGCGAGCAGGACGCGAACCAGGCTGCTGTAGATGAGGCCACCGACACCGAACCCGGCAATGATTAGACCAACCAGGGTAAATGACAGGTCGAAGCGCTCACGCAACAGCACACCGAGGAAGGAATAGGCACCAAAAAACAGTGCCATTTCGCAGAACACAAAAAACAGCACGCCCCGAGCCCGCGGACGCTTCAGGATATCCAGGTAGAGGGCCGGTGAGAGTAAGGCACGTTCAGCGGGTCGATGCGGGCCCCAGGCCGATCGCGTGGTTCGGAACAAGGCCGCCGCGACTGCCAGAAAAATGAGTCCCAGTACCACAAAGGTTGACCGCCAGCCCAGGAGATCGGTCAGCGCCCCGCCGACGAACGGTCCCAGGGTTTGCCCGCTCACGCTACCGGCCAGAAATCGTGCCAGCATGAACTGGCGCCGTTCAGGCGCAACGACATCGGCGACGTAGGTCATACCCAAGGTCATGCTGCCGGAGGCAAACACGCCACAGGCAAAGCGCCAGGCGGCCATGGCCTCAAGGCTGTTCGCTGCGGCACAGCCAAAGGAGGACAGCGCGGAGAGTGCGCACAACACGGTCACGGTGCGCAGGGCACCATAGCGGTGACCAAGCGGTCCATACAGGTACTGCGCGGCCGCCGATGCGAAGGCGAATGAGGTGATGATGATCGCCGCTGCCGAGACACTGGTCGAGAATTCATCGGCCAGTTGGGGCAGCATCGGTTCGACGATGCGCTGAGTCATGCCGCAGTTGGCCGCAGCCAGGGCCAGCATCACGATGGCTTGAATCATGGCGTTGTGCCTGCACTGTCCGGCGTGTAAGGTGGCTGCCCCATCCACCGCACTCTCACGGTACTGCCATGACCCCCACACGACTTGATCCGGCCACCACCGCCTTGTTTATCGGTGACATGCAAAATGGATTCATGCATGCGCAAGGGGCGTATGCCCGTGGCGGGGCATCGCCCACGGCCTTCTGGGAAATCGTGCCGGCGGTCAGCGCGCTCGCTCGGGCCATGCGTGCTGCCGGTGCCCTGGTGGTGGCCTCGCAGTTCACCATCCCGACCGGACGGGGCGGGGCGTCGCTCATCTCGCCGCACCTGAAGGCACTGCGCCCGTTTCTGGCGCAGGGGGCGTTTGCCCCCGGTTCGTTTGATCAGGCGGTGATTGCCGAGTTGCAACCGGTGGATTGTCTGGTTGAGAAGGTGGCTTTCTCGGCGTTCTATAACTCGCGCCTCGAAGTCGTGCTGCACCGCTCTGGTATCGAGACGATCCTCTTTACCGGTGTCGTCACCAACGGCGGTGTGGCATCGACCGTACGCGATGCCCACACCCGCGATTTCCAGACGCTGGTGATTGCCGATGGCTGCGCCGCGATGCGCCCGGAGATTCATGCGGCCACGCTGGCTGATCTGGCTCATGTCACGCGCGTGATCGACAGCCAGAGCGCCCTCGACTTGATCGGATGAGCAACACCGCGGGGTCAGTCGAGATGGATGTTTTGTTCCTTGACCACCCGCTGCCATTTGGCCAGTTCGGCGCGAATCTGCTGACCGAATTCCTCCGGCGTGTTGCCGATCGGCTCGGCGCCCTGCTGACGCAGTCGCTCGATCACATCAGGTTGCGCCAGCGTACGCACACTGGCCGCATGGATTTTTTCGATGATATCGGCGGGCGTGCCGGCCGGGGCTACCAGTCCATACCAGGCCGGATCGTTGACCTCTTTCATGCCCAGTTCGGCAAAGGTCGGGACATCGGGCAGGGCGTGCAGACGCTTTGGGGATGACACGGCCAGGGCACGCATGCGACCCGATTCGATATGCCCAAGGGACGATGGGAGATTGTCAAACAACACCGGCACCTGCCCCGCGATAACATCATTGATGGCCGGTCCCGAACCCCGATAGGGGATGTGTACCAGACTCGTTCCGGTGGTGAGCTTGAACAGCTCACCGAGCATGTGCGCAATGCCGCCCGTGCCCGATGAGGCGTAGGCGTACTTGCCCGGGTTGGCTTTGAGCAGTTTCAGGAATTCGGCCATATTCTGGGCAGGCACTGAAGGATGCACGGCCAGCACATTCGGTACGCCGACCAGGTTGGTGATCGGCACAAAATCACGCAACGGGTCATAGGCGAGTTTGGGCGTTGCAGCGGGATTGGTGCCCATTGTGCTGACCGTGGCCATACCGATCGTGTAGCCATCCGGCGCTGCGCGGGCGGCCATCTCGGCACCGATTGACCCGCCGCCGCCGCCGCGATTCTCGACCACCAGCGACTGTCCCAATTGGCGCCCGATGCGATCAGCGACGATGCGACCGACGATATCGGTTGTGCCGCCAGGGGCAAACGGAATGATGAAGCGCACCGGTTTGGTCGGGTAGGACTGCGCCTGTACCTGCCCGGCAAGCAGCACGGCGAGGCTGGCGGTAGCGATGAACACACGCTGGGTCAAAGTCATCATGTCTCCTCACCCCGATTGAAGGACTCTGGGGGTATCAGGCTCAAAGGCGTTATTCTAGTCCCGCAGGGGGAGGTGGGCTGATCCCATGCGGTTTTCGATAATGACTGATTATCGGCGATACTCTGGGCGATATTCAGGAACAACCTAGCTGCCAGCGCCTTATGCCGGTCAATTTTGTCGACGACAAGAAATTTGAAGCAACTGCGCATGTCATCGTCGTAGGTGCCGGGTTGTGCGGCTTGATTGCTGCGCTGGCCGCCCGCGACGCTGGTGCCGACGTGCTGCTGGTCGAACGCGAAGACAATGTCGGTGGCGCCATTCAAATGGGCCGCGGACTCATCCCGGCGGCCGGCACCAGCTATCAACGCGATGCCGGCATCGCGGACTCACCCGGGCAGTTCGCCGCGGACATGCAGCGCAAATCCAAGGGCTCGAGCGATGTGCGCCTCACCTTGGGCGTGGCGACTGCGGCGGCCCCGGCGATCGAATGGCTGGCCGATGATCACGAACTGGTCTGGCGTCTTGAAGTCGGCCGGCCCCAGTCAGGTCATAGTCGTCAGCGTCTGCATGGTGTTCCTGAGCGCTCTGGCGTTGCACTGGTGCGCCGGCTGGAGGAGGCAGCACGTCGCGCCGGCATTGCAATTGTCACTGGCTCGCAAGTGCTCGATCTGTACGCGGATCGAAGCGGTCGTGTCAGTGGCGTCATGTTTCGGCGCCCGAGCGGCATGCGCCAGGAGTTTGGCTGTCACACCCTCGTGCTGGCGACCGGCGGATTCGCCGCGAATACAGGATTTTTGCGTCGCTACATTCCGGAGGTTGCTGGCGCCCAGTATGTCGGCCACCGCGGCAGCGCCGGCGATGCGCTGTACTGGGCTACCCAGCTGGGTGCGGCCCTGAAGAACACCTCGGCCTATTTCGCGCGGGCAGCGCTGGCGGTGCCGTATTGGCAACTGACCAGTCGCCTGCTGATTGAAGAGGGCGGGGTGCAGGTGAACCTGAAAGGCGAGCGTTTTGGCAATGAAGTGGAAGCCTCGACCGACTTTGCTCCGCTTTTGATTGCGCAACCGCAAGGCCTTGCCTGGACCGTCTATGACGAGCGCATCCACAGCGAGGCGATGTTGCTCGATGACTATCGCGAATTGTTCGATGCCGGGGCGGTACGTCATGCCGGCTCGATCGAGGCGCTGGCCGCGTTGATCGGGGTTCCTGTCACCGAGTTCGGTCAGACCATCGAGCATGTCATCAATTGCCAGCGCAGCCGCGAAGTCGATCTGTTCGGCCGCGATATGACCCACGCGGCGGCGTTCGGCACGCCCTTGTACGCGGTCTGTGTCACCACAGCCCTGATCAATACGCTGGGTGGCTTGTCGATTGACACCCGTGCCCGGGTGCTGCGCACCGAGGGCGGCGTGTTCCCGAATTTGTATGCCGGTGGCCATGCCAGTTCCGGCGTGACCGGTCCCCACGCCTGGGGGTATTTGCCTGGCAGCGGGTGGTTAAGTGCGCTGTCGCTCGGGCGCATTGCCGGCCATTCGGCGGCCGAGCAGGCGCTTGCCGGGCAATCCGGGGCAGATTGGGCGGTCAAGTAATCCGGCTGCAAGTCAGTCGCGCTAGAATCCAGCCTGGCAGATGCGGCACCGCTTGGCGGTCATTTTTGTTCATAGAACAGGGCAGGCGAATGAACCCAGAACGCGCACGATTCAACATGGTCGAGCAGCAGATCCGGACCTGGGAGGTGCTCGATCAGCGGGTGCTCGATCTGCTCTATGTGGTGCGCCGCGAGGAGTTTGTTCCTGCGGCCTATCGCGCACTGGCGTTTTCCGATCTGGAGATCCCGATCACCGAAGGGGCGGGCGCAGGCGAGCGCATGATGCCGCCCCGGCTCGAGGCCCGCATCCTGCAGGAGCTGTCGCCGCAACCCGGCGCCAAGGTGCTAGAGATCGGCACTGGTTCGGGCTATCTCACAGCCTTGCTGGCAGCAAGTGCGGCGCGGGTGTGTTCCGTTGAAATCAATCCACGCATCGCCGAGATTGGTGCGGCGAATCTGGCTCGCGCGGGTGTCGGTAATGTCGTGCTCGAGATTGGCAACGGTATTCTGGGGGCTGCGCGCCAGGCACCCTATGATCTGATCGTGCTGACCGGATCGGTGCCTGAGGCGCCCGAGGATTTGCTCGGGCAATTGATGCCGGGTGGCAAGCTGTTTGCGGTGGTCGGTTCGTCGCCCGTGATGACGGCACGCATTTATACCCAGGCAGGCAGTGGCAGCCATACCGTGGTCGATCTGTTCGAGACCGATCTCGCACCGCTTTCGCAGGTTGCGACGCCGGCACGGTTTCGCTTTTGAACCAAGGAAGTCTCATATGCAGCAGATCAGCGTAACCGAGTTCAAGCAATGGCTCGATGACGGGGCACGCGGCCACCCGGTGTTGCTTGATGTGCGGGAGGACTGGGAGCGTGCACGATGCGCCCTGCCCGATTCCATTCACCTGCCGATGAGTCAGATCGTCGAACGCCTCGCTGAGCTCGATCCGCAAGCCGATCTGGTGGTGTACTGTCACCACGGTGGCCGCAGTGCCCAGGTGGGCAGTTTTCTGGAGCGCCGCGGGTTTCGCAGCATATTCAATCTCGCCGGCGGCATCGACGCCTGGTCGCGCACCATCGACCCGTCTGTCCCGACGTATTAGATCGCGCCGGTGCTTTCTCGGTGGCTCGCCGAGTTACGCTCGGAGTTGTGATCCGAGTTGTGATCGGAGCAGATTTTGAGGCTTCGAACGCACGCAGCTTGCCGTGCTCGCCAGTTGTGATCGGAGTTGTGGTTGGAGCAGATTTTGGAGTGGCTCGCGGAAGACGGGCCTTTTGTCTCAGCGCGCCGTACCTTTGCTCGCAGTGAGGGCGTCGATCACCAGGTCAGCGGTCCGGGTTGCTGCGCCTTGGTGCGTTTGGGCAAAGCGCAGACCACAGGCGGCGATCTGTGCCCGGCGCAGTGGCTCGACCAGCAGCGATCGCACCGAGCGCAGGAGCGCATCGGCGTCGGCAATCTCGATCAGCGCACCAGCCGCGATCGCGTCGCTCGCGGCCTGGGCAAAATTGAACTGCGAGGGGCCAATGAGCACCGGCACGCCGGCGGCGCACGCTTCGATCAGATTCTGGCCACCGACCGGCACCAGACTGCCGCCGACAAAGGCGATGTCACTGGCGCTGTAATAGGCTGCCATCTCGCCCAGGCTGTCACCGAGGACGAAGCTCACTTCGGCCGGAACATCCAGCGCGCCTGAGCGGCGCACCAGCGCATGGCCGTCTGCCTCAATGAGGGCAGCAACCGCATCGAATCGCTGCGGATGTCGCGGTACCACGACCACCAGCAGCTCGGGTGGAAGCGGGGCGCGGCCGATTGCATCGAGGATCAGGCGTTCTTCGCCCTCGCGGGTGCTCGCCAGCAGCAGCACTGATCGCGCACCGTAGTGGCCGCGGAAGGACTGAGCGAGCGACCGGCTCTGCGCGGGCACACTGGCATCGAACTTGATGTTTCCGGTGACCCGGATGTTGCGTGCGCCCAGGTCGCTTAGCCGGCGCGCGTCCGCATCGGTTTGCGCTGCAATCCGGTCAAATCCTGCAAAAGCATTACGTGCGAGCGATCCGGTGCGTTGATAACCGGCTGCTGAACGTGCCGATAGACGCGCGTTGGCGAGCACGAGGGGGATCTGGGCTTGAGCGCATGCAGCGATCAAATTGGGCCACACCTCGGTTTCCATCAGGACGCCGATGGCGGGCCGAAAATGCTGCAGAAAGCGCTTTGCCGCCCATGGCAGATCGTAGGGCAGGTAGGCGATCAAGGCATCGGGAAACAGATCCTCGCCGGCGCGGCGCCCGGTGGCCGTCATATGGGTGATCAGCAACCGGTAGCCGGGCAGCCGCTCGCGCAGACGCGCCACCAGCGGTTGCGCCGCCCGCGTTTCGCCCAGCGACACGGCGTGAATCCACAGGATCGGCCGGGAGTCTGGTGCCAGCGCCTGATAGCACCCAAAGCGCTCCGCAATGTGCTCGCCATAGGCTGGCTCACGGCGTGCGCGCCACCACAGCCGTAACGGTAGAAACGGCAGAATGAGATGGGCAAGCAGGATGTAGAGGGTGCGCATCGGTTCTACTGCCCGCATCCGGTGCTCACCGGACGAGCCGCTGGGACGGGTCGCCAATTGCACTGTTCAGTCGATCGATGGCGGCGAGGACGTCTGCGGGAGTTGGTGGTTGGTCAATGGAGCCGCAGACCTCGATCGGACCCTGCCCGCGCGGGCCGGTCGCCTGCGGACTGCTGTCGACATGGATCGCTACCAGCGGCACCCGCAAGGCGGCTGCCAGATGCAACAGTCCGGTATCCAGTCCGATCACCAGAGCAGACCCGGCGAGCAATCGAGCCATGTCATCAATGGCCGATCGCGGCGCCACTTGCGCCCCGCAGATGCCCTCGGCGAGTCGTTCGGCACGCGCCAGTTCATCTGCGCTGCCATGCGGCAGGATGACCTGCATGCCGCGCGCGCTGAGCGAGACCGCGATGGTGCGCCAGTGGGCTTCGGGCCAGCATTTGGAGGCCTGTGCGGTGCCGTGCAGAAGCACGCAGCGATATTCGCTCGCGTTGCCGCCACCAGGCAGCAGCAGGCCATAGTCCGGGCCCGTGATCTGATCGCTGAGTGCATACCCGCCGGCAGCGGAAAAAAGCCGTCGGCAGCGCTCAACGGCATGCAGGTCCCAGGACGCATTTACCCGGTGCGCGTAACTCAGGCTTGCGATCGGTTCGCGGGCGCTTGACCAGTCCAGGCCGTAGCGGGGACGGGCGCTCATCGCGGCAATGATGGCGCTTTTGATCAGGCCCTGGGCATCGATCACCGCGTCATAGTGTCCCGCGCGCAGTTGGGCGCGCAGCCTGGCGATCGCGCGCCAGGTGCCCTTGTCGAGCAGGTTCTGCCGCCAGCGCCGCCAGTTGACCGGGATGACCTGGCTGACTGCGCGATGCAGTCTGAC
Source organism: uncultured Pseudomonadota bacterium (assembly GCA_903921325.1). Classification (GTDB taxonomy): domain Bacteria; phylum Pseudomonadota; class Gammaproteobacteria; order Burkholderiales; family SG8-39; genus CAIXPL01. The sequence goes on along the minus strand of CAIXPL010000029.1, from coordinate 30,889 downwards.
CAATGGGGCGTAGCCTTCTTCAACCACCCAATCCACACGCGCTTGCGGCCGCTGCGCGTGAAATTCCGTCAGCGCCGGCATGGCGTGCAGCACATCGCCCAGTGACGATGTTTTTACGATGAGATAATGTGCAGTCAAGAGCCCTGAGCGATCGGTTGGCGTGAAGGGTGGTCGGATTATACGTACCGCACAACGGACCCCCGTTCCTGATGAGACATCCCCTGTCGGTCGTGGTCATCACCCTCAATGCGGCGCGCAGTCTTGATGCTTGCCTGGCAAGCGCAGCGTTTGCCGATGAACTGCTGGTGGTCGATAGCGGTAGTCGCGACGACACCGAGACGATTGCCAGACGCCATGGGGCTCGCGTGTTGCAACAAACCTGGCTCGGCTTTGGCCGTCAAAAGCAATTCGCGGTAAGTGTTGCTGCGCACGACTGGGTACTCTGCCTGGATGCCGATGAACAGGTGAGTCCGGCCTTGCGCGCGGCTATCACCACTGAGCTCGCGTGCGAGCCGCCGCGCGCACTCCTGTTTGAATTTGCCCGCTGTAATCGATTCATGGGACGCTGGTTGCGTCATGGCGAGGGCTATCCGGACTGGTCGGCGCGCCTGTTTCGCCGCGACGCAGCGCGTTGGTCTGACAGTCCGGTCCATGAGCGCGTTCTGAGCGAGGCAAGCCCGGTGCGTATACCGGGTGACCTGTTGCATGACTCGGCCGAAACCCTGTCCCGCTACTGGGCCAAACAGGCGCGCTACAGCGATCTGCAGGCGCAGGATCTGCGCCTGCGTGGCTGGTTTGCCAACAGTCTCTCGATGCTATTCAGCCCGCTGGTGCGATTCATCCGATTCTATTTTGTGCGGCTTGGTTTTCTCGATGGATTGCCCGGATTGGTCCATATTGTGATCGGCTGTGCGAGCAGCGCAGCCAAGTACCGCAAGGCCCTTGCGCGCAGCGCCCTATAATCGCGCTTTCTGTACAGGATCAAAGCCATGTCTGAATCAGACGCTCACAAGGGCGCACGACCGTCGGTCAGTGCCGGTGCTGGCTTTGCCGAGCGTGTGGCGGAAATTGCTGCCCTGCTGCCCATGCTCGCCAGCCCGGCGATGTGCAGCGCATTTGACGCTGCGCTGGAGCGGTTGAGCACAGCCGCTGCGGCATCGCTGCCTATCCTGGTGTGCGGCAATGGCGGGTCGGCGGCCGATGCACAGCACATTGCCGGTGAACTGGTCGGTCGCTTCTTGCGCGACCGCCGCGCGCTCAACGTGAAGGCCTTGAGCACCGACACCTCGGTGCTGACCGCCTGGGCTAACGACATCGGTTATGACACAGTGTTCTCGCGCCAGGTCGAGGCGTATGCCCGACCCGGTGGTGTTCTGCTGGCGCTCTCCACGAGCGGCAACTCAAAGAACGTTGTGCGTGCTGCCGAGGTCGCCCGGGCCCTTGGCATGTCGGTGCTGGCACTGACCGGCCAGGGTGGCGGTGCGTTAGCTGCGCTCGCCGATGTGCTGCTCGCGGTGCCCTCGTCGCACACACCGCGCATTCAAGAGATGCACCTGGTGATCTATCATCACCTGTGCGAACAGCTGGAGCTGCGCATCTGAACCCGATCCGCTCGCTCGGGGCTGCGTGCGCGCTTGGCTATGACGCTGCCGCCGCGGCACTGGCCTGGGTTTTGGCGTACTGGTTGCGGTTCAATTTCGATATCCCCCCCATGTTCATGCACGGCATGTGGGCAACCGCCTTGCTTGCTATTCCCTTGCAGGCGACCAGTTTTCTCTTGTTCAGTCTCTATCGAGGCATCTGGCGTTATGCAAGCGTGGCTGACCTGCAGCGCATCGTGCTTGCGGTGGCAAGCGCCGCGGTTCTGATTCCGGCCGCTGTGCTGCTCACCGATGCACGCAGCGTGGTGCCACGCGCGGTTCTGTTGCTTGACCCGATATTGCTGGTGCTGATGATGGCCGGTGCGCGCTTCGTCTATCGCGGATGGAAGGAGCGTCGCACCTACGGTCAGGCGTTCTTGAACGGCGAACCGGTGGTGGTCATCGGCGCCGGTGAGGCCGGTGCCACGCTGGTTGGTGATCTGCGCCGGTCACGTAATCATCATGTCGTCGCACTGTTCGATGACAGTCCGAGCCGCATCGGGCGGGTGATTCATGGGGTGCCGGTGGCCGGCGCAATCGCTGATCTCGGCGCCTATGTGGCGCGCGCTCAGGTGACACGCGCGATCATCGCACTGCCTGCGGGGGCTGCCAGTGAGCGACGGCGGGCAGTGGAGGCGGCGCAGCAGGCCGGCCTTGCCGTGCTGACCGTACCGTCGTTTGAGGACATCGCCTCAGGACGGGTCGGCATTTCGCAATTGCGCAGTGTCGAGCTGGAGGACCTGCTCGGCCGCGAGCAGGTGAATCTCGACATGGCGGGCATTGGTCAGCTGATTGCCGGTCGGGTGGTCCTGGTGACCGGTGCCGGTGGTTCCATCGGTTCGGAACTCTGTCGCCAGATTGCACAGCATCGGCCGGCTGAACTGGTGCTGTTTGATTCCAATGAATTCGCGCTTTATCAGATCAGCGAGGAGTTTCAGGGGCGCGCGGGCAGCGCCGCGCCGTGCGCCTGCAGTCCGGTGATCGGTGATGTCAAAGACACGGCACGGGTTGACGCCGTATTCGCCCAGTACCTGCCGGCCATTGTGTTTCATGCGGCCGCCTACAAGCATGTGCCGCTGATGGAGCAACGCAATGCCTGGCAGGCGGTGCGCAACAACGTATTGGGCACTGCCGTGGTCGCGCAGGCAGCATGCGACCATGGGGTGGCGGAGTTCGTGCTGATCTCCACCGACAAGGCAGTCAATCCAACCAATGTGATGGGGGCGACCAAACGGCTGGCCGAGCGCATCTGCCGCTCGAAGGCGACGCGTCTGGGGGCGCAGGCGCAGTCGAACTGCAAGTTCATTACAGTGCGTTTCGGCAATGTGTTGGGTAGTGCGGGCAGTGTGATTCCGAAATTCAAAGCGCAGATCGCCGCTGGTGGCCCCGTTACCGTCACTCATCCGGAGATCGTGCGCTATTTCATGTCGATCCCTGAGGCCGCGCAGCTTGTTTTGCAGGCAGGGCTGATGGGTGAAGGCGGCGAGATTTTTGTCCTCGACATGGGTGAACCGGTTCGCATTGCCGATCTGGCGCGCGACATGATCCGGCTCTCCGGATTTGCAGTGGAAGACATAGGCATTGAATTCACGGGCCTGCGGCCGGGCGAGAAGCTCTACGAGGAGTTGCTCACTGATGAAGAACTGACCTTGCGCACCGACCATCGCAAGATCAGGATCGCGCGCGATCCCGAGAGCGAGCAGGCGGTGTGGGGAGAACGTCTGATCGCAGAGATCGATCAGGCCGGTCAACTCGATGATGCGCAGACCCGTGCCTGGATCAGTCGCTGGGTGCCCGAGTATCGTCCGCAAGCGGCGGCCTGATTGACCGTGCCTGGTCGCAAGTGGCCGCGCTGCACGTTCGTGATCGCGGCGGGACCACCTTCGGCAGCACTTTTACGGCAGCGCGCGGCCTTAGCCGCGGCCGTAGTTGTCTTCCAGCCGGACGATGTCATCCTCGCCCAGGTAGCTGCCCGACTGAACCTCGATCAGGTAGAGCGGCAAGCGGCCGGGGTTCTCCAGCCGATGGGTGGTGCCAAGCGGGATGTAGGTCGACTGATCCTCGGTGAGCAGGATCACCTCGTCGCCACGGGTGACGCGCGCGGTTCCTGAGACCACGATCCAGTGTTCGGCGCGATGATGATGCATCTGCAACGACAGCGCGTGCCCCGGTTTCACCATGATGCGTTTGACCTGGAAGCGCTCGGCCGCGTCGATGCCTTCGTAATATCCCCAGGGCCGGTAGACCCGGGCATGCACGCTGCCCTCACTGCGCCCCTCGGCCTGTAGTGCCTCGACAATCGCCTTCACTTCCTGGGCACGGTCGCGTCGCGCCACCAGAACCGCGTCGGCGGTCTCGACGATGACCACGTCATCGATGCCGACAGTAGCAACCAGACGCGATTCGGCCCGCACGTAGCTGTTGCGTGTGTCGTGGGTGATGACATCACCGCGCAGGACGTTGCCGGCCTCATCCTGGGTGCCAATCTGCCAGAGTTGCGACCACGAACCGACATCACTCCAACCTGGATCGAGCGGAATGACGGCGGCGCGATCGGTTTTTTCCATCACCGCGTAATCGATCGAATCAGCCGGTGATGCCGCGAATGCCTGCGGGTCCAGCCGGCAAAAGTCGAGATCCTTGCGTGCCGCGGCGATGGCATCGCGGGTTGCACCATGAATCGCCGGACAATGGCGTTCAATCTCGGCCAGCAACCGGTCAGCACGAAAGACGAACATGCCGCTATTCCAGGCATAGCGCGGGTCGCTCGCCAGCACCTGGGCGCGCTCGAGATCCGGTTTCTCGATAAAGCGGCTGACGCGATACCCCCCGGCCGACAATGCGTCGCCGCGTTCGATATAGCCATAGCCTGTTGCCGGCTCGGTGGGTTTGATGCCAAAGGTCACCAGCATGCCGTCCTGGGCCAGCGCAGCGGCACGTGTCACCGCCGCGCTGAACACATCGACTTTGCCAATGGCGTGGTCGGAGGGAAGAACGAGCAGCGTGGCCTGCGGGTCAATGGCGAGTGCCGCCCACGCCGCCGCGGCGATCGCCGGTGCGGTATTGCGCGCGATCGGTTCGAGCAGGTGAAGCGTCGGTGTGATGGCAAGCTCGCGCAACTGCTCGGCCACCAGGAAGCGGTGCTCTTCGCCACTCACCAGGATGGGCGGGCGGACTTCGGCAATGCCCTGTGTGCGTTCGACCGTCTCCTGCAACATCGAGTGGGCCGAGAGCAAGGGCAGGAACTGCTTGGGCAATTGCCGACGCGACATTGGCCACAGCCGCGTGCCGGCGCCGCCACAAAGAATTACGGGATATAAGGTCATGGGTGCGGGCGCGCGGCGCTTTATGCTGGCTGGATAGACAGCTCATTATAGGCAGAGAGCACCGCATCGACGCTGATATCGGCCACATGGTGCGATTGGGTTTGCAACAGCCGATAGGGCACGCCCCACGGGTGCCAGCGCAATGCATCGGACTGGCCAAACAGGCACACCACAGGTTTGCCCAGACCCGCAGCGATATGCATGGCACCGCCATCGCCCAATATCAATCGATCGCAGCGCGCGATGGCGGCAATCAGGTCACTGAGCGTATCGGTTGGAATGAAATGGGCTGGCAGCCCGTCGAGCAAGCGGCGCAACTGCGCAGCCCGTTCGTCATCACCGGGATGGGTCGGATTGTCTGCGCCACCAGGGGCCCAGAGGACGATGGGAACGATCTTGAACCGCTCATGCAGAGTGCGGATGGTCTGCGCGAAGTGCTCGATCGCCCAGCGCTGACTGGGTTTGCGTGCGCTGATGTGAAATCCGATTCGCGCACCCGGGCGACTGTCCTCGTTCACAGAAGAGGGGTTCCCGTCAGTCGGTGCACCCGTGTCCGCATTCTGCCGGTGCGAGTAATGCCTCTGCGCGACAAGCGCGTCGGAGATAAGCATGGCCTCTGCGTGGTGGTTCGAAGCGGTGGCCAACTGCGCATCAATGCGCGCAAGTGCGGCAGGACTGGCAATGATGCGCGGTGGCGGTGGCGCGTCGACTGAAAGCCCGAACACGCCGGCAAGACATTGCACCCGCTCAGCCTCTGACAGCCCGCCCAAGGGGGCGAGCGCAACCGGGTCGGTGATGCCTTTGAGCGGGCTGGCGCTTTCAACGAAGGCGGCAAGCCGGCGTGGGCGCATCCAGCGTGCCAGCCTCACACTGCGGGGTTGCCATCCCGGGGTGGCAATCAGTACCCAATCCAGTTGCATTGAACGCAAGTGGAGCAGCAGCCGCAAGCGCTCATGGATCAGTTCGAGGGCGCCAATGCCGCCATGCTTGCGTTTGCGATAGGCAAACACCGCATCGATGTCCGGATTGCCCTCCAGCACAGGGGCGTTATAGCTGTTGGCAAAGACGCCGAGCCAGGCCTGCGGGAAATTTTGCCGTAGCGTGTGCAGCAAGGGCGTGGTGCATACCAGGTCACCGATGTTGTCGCGCCGTATGACCAATATGCGTGGCGCGTTCATGCCCCGATGCCGCTCACGACAGATAGGCGCAGCGCGTTCATGCGTTGCCGTTGCCGGGCACCGACAGTCGCGATGCGTTCATGCTCCGCCGCTGTGCAGGAAGAATGGACATGACGCGCTTATGTCTCGCGGATGGGTGCCGCCGAGTGCTCCGGTCGACTCTGATCGAGCCAGAGACCCAACAGGATCGCGCACAGAATGCCGTGTTCGTGATGCAAGGTCGTATTGGCCATGCCAGCCACCAGCGTGACTGCCAGCGCGGACAGGGCCGCCGCCCAGGTGGCGCAACCAAGTGCGGCGCTGCGCGGCTGTGGCCGTCTTCGCCATAACGAATACGCCCAGGCCATCAACACTGCTGTCAGCGGCAGCGTGCCGACAAGACCGCGCTCGGTGAGGGTGTTGAGCAGAAGGTTGTGCGCATGCGGATAAAACTGAATTTGATCGGGATCGAAATGCTCGCCACGCGCTTGCGATTCAGCATCGAAATGAGGTGCATCGATCAGACTGTAATTGTCCATGCCAACACCGAACACCGGATGACGGCGCCATTCTTCCCAAGCGGTACGCCAGATTTTGTCGCGATTGGACAGGACACCCGCCAGCCGGATCGAATCGGAGTTCTTCTGCATCACTGGCGAATGACTGAGCAGGGTGCCGGCAGCGATCAGGACGGTGGTGAGGGCGAGCATGATCGCAGCGCTGCGCGAACGTGGCAGCCAGCCGGCAGTGATCAGCAGGACCATGATGACCGCCGCCCCAAACGCGCCGCGGCTGGCCATGATGATGAGAGATCCGGTCATGATGACGACGCTGATGAGGCAGGCTGCTCGCACTGTCTGGCGCATCGTTCTCCAGTAGGCAATGCACAGGCCCAGCGTGGCACCCAGCATGATTGCCAGGTAGATCGCACTGTGATTCACATGGCCTACCGAATTCAACTCAAGCCAGTAGCGCCGGCCGCTCGCGACGTCCGCATAGCCCCAGGCCAGACCGATCAGGGTCGAGGCAATCAGTGCGCCAAACACCAGCAGATAGTTCGCTCGCTGGTAACCCGCTCGGCTCAGACACCACAGTGGCAGCCCGTAGCGCACCAGATCGAACGCTCCTTCCCACTCGTTGTGATGGATGGCTGCACCGGCGGCGACGACGAAACCCGAGGCGAGCCACAGGCCGATCAGGGTGTCCCAGCCGCGCCATGGTCCGCCGAATGAATGGGTACGCAGGCGATTGAACAACCACACCAGGCAGAACAGCACGCAGAACAGGTTCTTTGGCGCCTCGACAAGCGGCAAAGTGAGGGCCAGGCCGATCAGGCAGGTGAGTTCCACCGGAAAACGGATCGGTCCGATTCGCGCGCCGAGGCCGCTGACCAGAGACATGAGGTGCCCCGCGTGTGGGAAAATGCGACTGTTGTAAGAGTCCTGCGATGCCCGCCAGTATAACGGTGGCGCGTGGCGTGCTCTTTCTTCACCTCCCCCATCTGCTGCGACGACCCGTTGTGAAAATCCTGGTAATCAAGCGCGACAAGCTGGGCGATCTATTGCTGACCACCCCCATGCTCGCGCATCTGCGCGCGAGTCTGCCGCACGCAAGAATCGATCTGCTGGCCAATGACTACAACGCCTGGGTGGTGGCCGATGAGCCGACCATCGATCGGCGCTGGGTCTATCGTCGCGTACGCAATGGCCACCAGATCAGTCTGTCGGCCGCCTGGCAGCTGCTTCGGCAAAACCGCGCCTTGCGTGCCGAGCGCTATGACGCCGTGATTGTGGCCAATGGCTCCTGTTCGCCGCGTGCCATCGAGCGCGGTGTGACCGTTGGCGGGGCACGCGTGATCGCGTGTGTTAACGGTAACGCAGGGCAAACGTTCATTCGCGCACTCACCGACCCGTTGCCCGAGCAGCCCCGGCTGCATGAAGTGGAACGACTGATTGCCCTGCTTGCACCCCTGGGAATCGAACCACCCGCGCAGCCGATTGCGCCGCGCTATCGACTGCCGCAACAGGAAGCCATGGCAGCCCGTCAATGGCTGTCCGATCGCGCATTGCGCCCGCGGGGCTATGTCGTACTTGGGTTAGGCGCGCGCCGGGCAAAAAAGCAACCCACCACGGCACAGGTCCTGGAATGGACCGGGCGCATCAAAACGGACTATGGTTTGGATACGGTATTCATGTGGACTCCGGGTGCCAGCGACAATGCGCTCTACCCGGGGGACGACGCCACCGCTGAGCCAGTACTTGCCGCGCGCTGCTCATGGATACACCCGTTTCGCGGGCCGATATTGCCTGCACTGGGGTTGATCTGGCACGCACAAACCTCGGTTTTCCCGGATAGCGGCCTGATGCATTTCGCGGCGGCCAGTCCGGGCGGTGTGCTCGGACTGTTTGCCGATACGACCGTATCGCCATCACCCGTGCAGTGGGGGCCGCGCGGTCTGCGCGCCGCGTATCTGGAGGCTCCGCTCAGTGTCGAGCAACTTGCCACTGACACTGTTTTGCAGGTGCTGCAATCGAAACTGATCGACCCGATCGAGGAAATCACGCCATGAGTTCAGCCTTGTTCCAGCCACTGGCCCTGCGCGGGCTGCAGTTGCCCAATCGCATGGTCGTATCGCCGATGTGCCAATACTCTTCAGAGCAAGGCGCGGCGACTGACTGGCACATCGCCCACTTGTCCTCCATGGCCACCAGCGGTGCGTCACTGGTGCTGCTCGAAGCCTGCGGGGTGGAGCTGGCCGGGCGCATCACGCCGGGCTGCCTTGCCCTATGTGATGAGCGCACCGAGGCGGCGCTGGCCCGCGTGATCGAAATCGTCGCACGCCTGGCGCCGGCCGCATTGGGCGTGCAACTGTCGCATGCGGGGCGCAAGGCATCGAGCCGCGTGCCATGGGAAGGTGGTACGCAGTGGCGCCCGGGCGAGGGCGGCTGGGCAACGGATGCACCATCGGCCATTGCTCACGGCGAGGGCGAGGTGCCCCCTCACGCGCTCGATGCCGCCGGCCTGGCACGTATCCGTCAGGCATTTGCCGAGTCGGCGCGACGCGCGGCAAGAATAGGCTTGCGCGCCGTTGAACTCCATATGGCCCACGGCTATCTGATGCACGAGTTTCTCTCACCGATTGCCAATCAGCGCACCGATGCCTATGGCGGCAGCCTTGAGAACCGGATGCGCTATCCGCTTGAGATTTTCGAAGCAGTGCGCGCTGCTCTGCCCGATGACATCCCCTGCGGCGTGCGGGTATCGGCGACCGACTGGATGGACGGCGGCTGGACGCCCGATGATACGGTGGCATTTGCGCACGAACTCAAGCGGCGCCAATGCGACTGGATTGATTGCTCAAGCGGCGGCATATCGCCCGCGCAAAAAATTGTTCCGGGTCCGGGTTATCAAGTGCCGTTCGCACAAAAGGTGCGCCGTGAGACGGGCATCACCACGATGGCGGTGGGCCTGATCACCGAGCCGGCACAGGCTGAACGCATCGTGGCAGACGGTGACGCCGATCTGATCGCGTTGGCGCGCGGGGTGCTCTACGATCCGCGTTGGGGTTGGCATGCCGCGGCGGCACTGGGTGCGCAGGTCGACGCGCCACGACAGTACTGGCGCTGCCAACCGGCCAGTCAGCGCAACTTGTTCACCAACGCGCTTACCGGCCAGCGCTGATTACGCGGCCTTGGCGCTGCTCGCGCCGGCGCGTGCCTTGGCCAGATCGAGCGCGACGTCGACGATCATGTCCTCTTGTCCGCCAACCATGCGGCGGCGGCCCAGTTCAGCCAGGATGTCGAAGGTGGGGATGTCGTACTTGGCCGAGGCCGTCTCGGCATGGCGCAGGAAGCTCGAGTACACCCCGGCATACCCCAGGGCCAGCGTCTCGCGGTCGACCCGCACCGGACGATCCTGCAAGGGCCGCACGATCTCATCGGCGGCGGCCATCAGCTTGATCAGGTCGCAGCCATGCTCCCAGCCCATGCGATCGGCCACCGCAATGAATACTTCGAGCGGCGTGTTGCCGGCACCCGCGCCCATGCCGGCCAGCGCCGCATCAACTCGATAGGCACCGTTCTCGACGGCAATGATCGAATTGGCCACGCCGAGTGACAGGTTGTGGTGGCAGTGAATGCCGACCTGGGTCTCGGGATTGAGGATGTCCCGCAGCGCCTTCGCTTTCTCGCCCGCCTCATGCATGAGCATCGCGCCACCGGAGTCGGTGACATACACACATTGCGCGCCATAGGATTCCATCAGTTTGGCCTGTTTGGCCAGATCGGCGGCGGGAATCATGTGTGCCATCATCAAAAAGCCCACGGTGTCCATGCCGAGCTTGCGCGCGTGCTCGATGTGCTGTTTGGAAATGTCGGCCTCGGTACAGTGGGTCGCAACGCGCACGGTGCGCGCTCCCGCCTTGTAGGACTGATCGAGGTCATGCACGGTGCCAATGCCGGGAATCAGCAAAGTGGCCACCTGGGCGTGTTTCACAGTGCTCGCTACCGCCTCGATCCATTCGACATCGGATTGCAGACCGAACCCGTAGTTGAAGCTTGCCCCGGCCAGACCGTCGCCATGGGAAATCTCGATGCTGTCCACGCCGGCGTCATCGAGTGCACGGGCGATCGTGCGCACCTGATCCAGGGTGTACTGATGGCGACGCGGGTGCATGCCATCGCGCAGGGTCACGTCGGAGACATAGACTTTGTGTTTCGTGCTCATAGGATTCTCCCGGGGAGGCTCAGGCGGCCAGCTTGGTGACGGCGATACGCTCGGCGGTTGCCAGGGCAGCCGAGGTCATGATGTCCAGATTGCCTGCGTACGACGGCAGGTAGTGCGCGGCGCCTTCGACTTCCAGGAAGATCGACACCTTCAAGCCATGCATTGGGCCAATTCCCGGGATGTTGATCGGGCGATCAGCCGGAATGCGATCGAACTGCACTTCCTGCTTGAGTCGGTAGCCCGGTACATAGGCTGCCACTGCTGCAGCCATGGCATTGACCGATGCGCGAATGGCCGCCTCATCGGCGCTTGCGTCGGCCAGGCAGAACACGGTATTACGCATCATCACCGGTGGTTCAGCCGGATTCAGCACGATGATGGCCTTGCCGCGAGCCGCTCCGCCCACGTCCACGATGCCGCGCGAAGTGGTCTCAGTGAACTCGTCAATGTTGGCGCGCGTGCCCGGACCAGCCGACTTGCTGGAAATCGATGCCACGATCTCACCGTAGTGGACTGGTGCCACCCGCGAGACCGCCTTCACCATCGGAATGGTGGCCTGACCGCCGCAGGTGACCATGTTCACGTTCGGGCTGGTCAGATGCTGATCCATATTCACGACGGGAACGACATAGGGGCCAATCGCCGCCGGTGTGAGGTCGATTACCTGAACGCCATGTCGCTGCAGGACCTCATTATGGCGGGCATGGGCGCCGGCCGATGTGGCGTCGAACGCGATGCGGATGTCTTTGAAGCCCGGTAGCTTGACCAGGCCATCAATGCCGCCATCGGTGGTCGCAATATCCAGCCGGCGCGCCCGCGCGAGGCCGTCAGAGGCCGGGTCGATACCGACCATCGCACCCATCGACAGGTGTTTCGAATTACGCAGCACCTTGATCATCAGATCGGTGCCGATATTGCCCGAACCGATGATTGCCACCGGAATCCGAACGTCGCCTTTCATGGGATACCTCTTCTGGAGACCAAGCCCGCGATTCTAACGCAGCCTTTGCCGCGCTGCGGCACAAGCTGCGGCCAAGGGTGCGGCCAAGGGTGCGGCCAAGGAGGGCGCCTGCCCCGCCTGTGGTTATAATCGTACCCCCAAGATGCGCCGGTCGCACCAATGCGACACCATCAGGCTCAATTCCTCAGGAGACCACGCAATGAAACTGTGTCGCTATGGCAGAAGCGGTTACGAAAAGCCCGGGATGATCGACTCGCAGGGGCGTCTGCGCGACCTCTCCGGTCACATCGCCCAGATCGACCAGTTCGCGATCTCGCGCAAGGGCCTGGCCGCGTTGGCCAAGATCGACCCCGAATCGCTGCCGCTGGTGCGTGGCAAGCCGCGTTTCGGGGTGCCCTACACCGGCATCAGCAAATTTATCGCGATCGGCCTTAACTACGTCGATCACGCCAAGGAAGCCGGCCTGGCACCGCCCAGTGAGCCCGTGATTTTCATGAAAACCACCACCTCGATCATGGGGCCGAACGATGACATCGTGACCCCGCGCGGCTCGACCAAGCTTGACTACGAAGTCGAATTGGCCATCGTGATCGGCACCAAAGCCAGCTACGTCGATGAGGCCAGTGCCCTCAAGTATGTGGCCGGCTATACGGTGGTCAATGATGTCTCGGAGCGCGCGTTCCAGTTGCAGTCGACCCAGTGGGACAAGGGCAAGGGCTTTGACACCTCCGGCCCGATCGGCCCGTGGCTGGTCACCACAAACGAAATGAAAGACCCGCAGACCATGGACTGCTGGCTCGATGTGAATGGCGAACGGCGGCAGTTCTCGAACACCAGCAACATGATCTTTTCGTGTGCCAAGCTGGTGTCCTATTGCAGCCAGTTCATGACGCTGCTGCCTGGTGACATCATCACCACCGGCACGCCCCATGGCGTGGCGCTGGGCATCAAGGACCGCAACGCGTTCCTGAAGCCAGGCGACGTGGTCACGCTGGGTATTGCCGGTCTGGGCGAGCAGCGCCAGACGGTGCGTCCGGCCATCTGACGCGAAACCCGGTTTGCACATCGGCGGCGAGCCAGCGCCGATGTGCTCAGCCGGTTGACTCGCGGCCGCGCGCGCGCATGTCGGCAACGGTTGCATCGATCAATCGTCGAGCGATGCTGATGCGGGTTGGCAGCGCCGGCAGGGCGTCGAGCCTGAACCACTCCGCCGCCTCGATCTCGACACGGTCAGGATTGAGTTCGCCCCCGTCATAGTCGCAGATGAATGCGATCATCAGCGAATGCGGAAACGGCCACGGTTGACTGGCGAAGTAGCGCAGGTTGCGCACTGTAATTCCGACCTCTTCGGCGATCTCGCGGTGTACACATTGTTCGAGCGTTTCACCGGCTTCAACGAAGCCGGCCAGGGCGCTGTACATGCCTGCCGGAAACCGCGGTGAACGGGCGAGCAGGATGCGGTCAGGCGGGCGACGCACCAGTGCCATCATGACCGGTGCCAGACGCGGGTAGGCTGACAGGCCGCAGGCGGGACACTCCCGCGATCGGTCACCCGCCGAATGCCGCGTGGGCCCGCCACAGCGCCCGCAATACTGGTGCGAACGATCCCAATCGATGATTTGTACCGCTCGTCCCGCCAGAGCCACAAGGGATTCATTCGCAGTGCTAAAGAGTGGACGCAAATCGCTCCAGCGCCAGCCTGTGGGTGCATCGCATTGCGCGGCCACCTCGCCGGCGAATACGGCGCGATCGGCAGCGACGGAGGGGACAGCAGGGACAGCAGACGCGCCCAGTGTGCCCAGATAATGTTCACGTAACAGCGGCAGCGGTGGCTGAGGCAGAAGGGGCACTTCGGTGGCGGTCTGCGACACCAGTATCTGAGTGCCGCGCACGAGGAACCAAAGCGCCTCGCGCCCCGCGAGCGCGGCCGGCGGGCTGATGCCAGGTGCGTAGGACACTGGTGCCGCAAAGGGCATCGCACCGAGGGTCATGCGATCAGCAATTCCAGTCCGGTCGTTGGGATGACCGCTGCTTGACCGTTCTGGCATTGCCCGAGAGGTCATGCAATCGGTAATCCCATCCGCTCTGCCATCCCTGCCATCCACGCGTCGCTGGAGGTGAAGCCCGGCAAGGCTCGCGCCTGCGCCTCCAGGCTTTGCATCAGAGCGTCATCGGAGATCGACAGATCGACTGGAATGCGCATCGGCTGGGTCACATACCAGGGCGTATCGATAAAGACTTCGAGCCGATTACCCTCGGGGTCTCGAAAATAGATCGACAATGCGTTGCCGTGGCTGACTGGCTGCATATCGGTCGCGCCCGCCGCAAGCACCCGCTGGTGGTAGGTGCGCAGTGCGGCGAGGTTGTCGGCACGCAGCGAAATCTGGTTGATGGGGTTGAACTCGAGCGTGGCCGGACGACCCGAGGCGAGCACGATCTGGTGATGCTCGGCTGGGTCGCGTGACAGGAATACAAGTTCAGTCTTGCCCAGCATGCCACGATCCGTGATGTTGAATTCCAGGGCGCCGGAGTAGAAGCGCGCCATGGTCTCCAGATCGTGGACATAAATGCCTACATGACTGAACGCGAGGTTGGCACCGCTTGGCGCGGCGGCCGGGGCGCTGGATGTGACGGTTGTCATGGCAATCTCCTGATGTCCTGGTGTCGTATTGTCCTGATGTGCTGAGGTCGAAGCGGTTTGGTGTTGTGACGCGCTGATACCCAGTTGCCCTGAGGTACTCATGACCTGGCGGCCTGATTCCCTGCTGTCCTCGCTTTCTAATGCTGCGTCGGCCGCAGACGTTTGATCAGACTCGATGTGTCCCAACGCCCACCGCCCATGGCTGACACCTGGTCATAGCAGCGCTTGACCAATTCCGTGGCCTCAAGGGCTGCGCCATTGCGGGTCGCTTCATCCAGGCAGATGCGCAAGTCCTTGCGCATCCAGTCAACCGCAAACCCAAAATTGAACTGATCGGCGATCATCGTCTTGCCGCGATTTTCCATCTGCCAGGATTGTGCGGCGCCCTTGGCGATCACTTCGAGCACGGCACCCATATCAAGTCCGGAACGCAGACCAAAATCGATGCCTTCAGACAACCCCTGCACCAATCCGGCGATGCAGATCTGGTTGACCATCTTGGCCAATTGTCCGGAACCGGCCGGGCCGAGCAGACGCTGCATGCGTGCGTAGGCGGCAATGACCGGTTCGACGCGGGCATAGTCGGCCGCCTCACCGCCGCACATCACCGTCAGCACCCCGTTCTCGGCGCCCGCCTGACCGCCTGACACCGGCGCATCAATGAAGCCCAATCCGCGCTGCGAGGCGGCGGCAGCGAGCTCGCGAGCCAGCGTGGCCGAATCGGTGGTGTGATCGACCAGGATCGCACCGGCTTGCATCGCCGCCATGGCACCGGCGGGGCCGAGCACGACTTCGCGCACATCCGGATCGTCGCCGACACAGGCGAACACGAATTCAGCCCCGGCTACGGCCGCGGCCGGTGTGGGCGCGCTGCGTCCGCCATGGGTGGCAACCCAGCGTTCGGCCTTGGCGGCGCTGCGGTTGTACACCGTGACTTGATGGCCCTTGGTGGCCAAGTGGCCAGCCATGGGAAATCCCATCACTCCGAGACCCAGAAAAGCAACCGTAGCCACTGTCAGGCTCCTGTTCGAATTGACCGCTGCCGCGTGAGAACCGGGCTATCGGACTATAATTATAGACGCCCGCGTTGCAGGTTTGATCGTCTTCCAGGAGTTCGTCACATGTCCGGCCATGCCGCTGCAATGCCACCTGCCCCGATCGCTGCACGTGATCGCAGCCTCGACCGCGACTGTGCCAACGCGATCCGTGCGCTTGCAATGGATGCCGTGCAGCAGGCTAATTCCGGGCATCCGGGCATGCCCATGGGCATGGCCGAAGTGGCGCTGGCGCTGTGGCAAGGCGGTTTGCGCCACAATCCGACCAATCCGAACTGGGCCAATCGCGACCGCTTTGTGCTCTCGAACGGGCACGGGTCGATGCTCATTTACGCCCTGCTGCATCTGACCGGGTACGACCTTCCGATCGAGGAGATCAAAGCGTTTCGCCAGTTGCATTCGCGCACCCCGGGGCATCCCGAGGTGGGTGTTACCCCCGGGGTGGAGACCACGACCGGACCGCTGGGACAAGGGTTTGCCAATGCCGTGGGCATGGCACTTGCCGAGCGCATCCTCGCGACCAGTTTCAACCGGCCGGGGCATGCGATTGTCGACCATCACACTTATGTCTTTCTCGGTGACGGTTGCATGATGGAGGGCATCTCGCACGAAGCGGCCTCGCTTGCCGGCACCTGGGGTCTGGGCAAGCTGATTGCGCTCTATGATGACAATGGGATCTCCATCGACGGTCCGATCCGCGGCTGGATGACCGATGACACCGTGCGTCGC
Source organism: uncultured Pseudomonadota bacterium (assembly GCA_903921325.1). Taxonomy (GTDB): domain Bacteria; phylum Pseudomonadota; class Gammaproteobacteria; order Burkholderiales; family SG8-39; genus CAIXPL01. The sequence goes on along the minus strand of CAIXPL010000029.1, from coordinate 14,655 downwards.
TTTCAAGCGTACGGTTGGCATGTCATTCCCGATGTCGATGGCCATGATGTCAAGGCGGTTGAACAGGCGCTTGCCTATGCCCGCGCACAGACTGCGCAACCGACGCTCATTTGCTGCCGGACCGTGATCGGCAAAGGCTCACCGGCGCGGCAGGGCAGTGCCAAGGCGCATGGCGAACCGCTGGGCAAGGACGAGATCGCCGCGACGCGTGCCGCGATTGGCTGGCAACATCCGCCGTTTGAGATTCCCCATGCGATTCGTGCGCGTTGGGATGCGCGTGCGACTGGCATGCGCATCGAGCAGGAATGGGTGGCGGGCTTTGCGCGCTACCGTGCCCAATTTCCCACGCTCGCGGCTGAGTTTGAGCGTCGCATGGGCGGGCATCTGCCTGACACGCTGCGCGAGCAGGCCAATGACATCGTGCGTGCGTTTCATGGACGCGGCGAGTCGATTGCCAGCCGCAAGGCCTCGCAGGGGTTTATCGAAGCACTGGCACCGCACCTGCCCGAGTGGCTGGGTGGGGCTGCGGATCTGGCCGGTAGCGTGTTCACGAATTGGTCTGGATCGGTGCCGGTCACGCACGCTTCGCTCGCGATTACCGAGCAGGACCTCGCCGCGACGGCTGCCGCGGGCAACACCGCCGATGGCGCCCTCGCAGCCCATGCCGCCAGTGCCGCCGAGGACGTGCCCGATCGGACGCGCCCTGGTGCCGGCAACTATGTGAATTTTGGGGTTCGTGAATTTGCGATGGCGGCGATCACCAATGGTGTTGCGCTGCACCGTGGCTTGATACCCTATTCAGGGACGTTTCTGACGTTTTCCGACTACAGCCGCAACGCGCTGCGCATGGCCGCACTGATGCGCCTGCGCAATGTGTTCGTGTTCACCCATGACTCGATCGGGCTGGGTGAAGATGGTCCGACTCATCAACCCATCGAGCATGTGGCGAGCCTGCGTCTGATGCCCAATATGGATGTCTGGCGCCCCTGCGACACGGTCGAGACTGCCGTGGCCTGGACCGCGGCGCTTGAGCGTCGCGACGGTCCGAGTTGTCTCATTCTGTCGCGGCAAAATCTGGCGTTTCAGAAGCGCAGCGAAGCGCAGCTCGCGGAAGTCGCGCGCGGTGGCTATGTGCTGGCCGAGGGCGGGGCGCAGGAGCGCGCCGTGCTGATCGCAACTGGCTCGGAGATCGAGGTCGCGCTCGCCGCACGCGCGGCCCTTGCCGAGGAAGGCATCGCGGTGCGCGTCGTATCAATGCCCTGCACCGAGGCGTTCGATCGTCAGGATGCAACATGGCGCGCCAGTGTCCTGCCGCATCGTTTGCCTCGTGTGGCGATTGAGGCGGGCGTTGGCGATGGCTGGCGCAAGTATGTCGGCATTGACGGCGCGGTGGTGTCCATTGATCGATTCGGTGAATCGGCGCCGGCCAAGGCGCTGTTCAAATACTTCGGAATCACTGCCGAGCATGTGGTGAGTGCGGTTCGCGCCGTGCTGAATTGAGTTGCCCTGCGCGGAGGCTGAAACGCCCTCAGTGCAGTGATCGGACGAAAGGGCGATGCAGCTCAGACGGGTAGCAAAATAGAAAAAGTGGCTTTAGCACGCAGGTTTCAATCAACAGAGCGCCTTCACAGGCGCGTCATCCAGGGAGATCATTTGTCATGACCATCAAAGTCGCCATCAATGGCTACGGCCGCATCGGCCGCAACATCCTGCGCGCTCATTACGAGGCGGCCGGACGTCACGATATGAAGATCGTGGCCATCAACGACTTGGGTGACGCGCAGACCAATGCCCACCTGACGCGCCACGATTCGGTGCACGGTCGCTTCAATGGCAGCGTGGTGGTTGACGGTGACAGCATGGTGGTGAACGGCGATCGCATCCGCGTGCTTGCCAATCGCAATCCGGCCGAACTGCCCTGGGGCGAGTTGGGCGTTGACGTGGTGCTCGAATGCACCGGTTTTTTTACTTCCAAGGAAAAGGCCGGCGCGCATATCCGCGGCGGTGCCAGGAAGGTGATCATCTCGGCGCCCGGGGCAAAAGATGTCGATGCCACCGTGGTCTATGGCGTGAACCAGGGGGTGCTGAAGGCCACCGACACGGTGATCTCGAATGCTTCCTGCACGACCAACTGCCTCGCTCCGCTGGCGAAGGCCCTGAACGACAGCATCGGCATCGTGTCAGGCCTGATGACCACGGTGCACGCCTATACCAACGATCAGGTGCTCACCGATGTCTATCACGAGGACCTGCGCCGGGCCCGTTCCGCCACGCAGTCGATGATCCCGACCAAGACCGGTGCTGCCGCCGCCGTTGGCCTGGTGTTGCCAGAGTTGAACGGCAAGCTCGATGGCTTTGCGATCCGGGTGCCCACCATCAATGTCTCGATCGTGGATCTGTCTTTCGTGGCGCGTCGTGCCACCACGGTGGAAGAGGTGAACCGGGTGGTGAAGGCTGCTGCCGAGAGTAGCTTGAAGGGTGTGCTCGCGTACAACACCGAGCCGCTGGTGTCGATCGACTTCAATCATGATTCGCACTCGTCGATTTTTGACGCGAGCCTTACCAAGGTCTCCGAAGGCACGCTGGTGAAGGTGTGCTCCTGGTACGACAACGAGTGGGGCTTCAGCAATCGCATGCTCGATACCACCGTGGCACTGATGGCCGCACGCTGATCGTGTATGGCTCCGCGGCTGGCCACGCCAGTTGCGAAGCCAGGTACCCGCCTTGATCAAACCAACAAACGAATCAATCGGCTCGCCGATAACTCAGCCCGATGCGTACTCTCACCCTGTCCGATGTCCCGCTTGCTGGCAAGCGGGTGTTCATTCGATCTGACCTCAACGTGCCGCAGGATGATGCCGGCGCGATCACCGATGACACCCGCATCCGTGCCTCGGTGCCGGCCATCCGTCAGGCGCTGGAGGCCGGTGCCGCGGTGATGGTGACCTCGCACCTGGGGCGCCCGAAGGAAGGAGTGGTGCGACCCGAGGACAGTCTTGCCCCGGTGGCGGCACGCCTTGCCGAGTTGCTCGGCCGGCCGGTGCCGCTGATTGCCAATTGGGTCGAGCAGGGTGTGAACGTGGCTGCGGGCAGCGTGGTGATGCTGGAGAACTGCCGCTGCAACGTCGGTGAAAAGAAAGACGATGAAGCGCTGGCGCGACGCATGGCGGCATTGTGTGATGTCTATGTAAACGATGCGTTCGGCACCGCCCATCGGGCCGAGGCGACCACGCATGGCATTGCGCGCTTTGCCCCTGTGGCCTGCGCCGGGCCGCTGATGGCAGCCGAGATCGCCGCGCTCTCCAAGGCGCTGCTGGAACCAAGGCGTCCGCTGGTGGCAATTGTGGCCGGGTCCAAGGTATCGACCAAGCTCACCATCCTTGGATCGCTCGCACAGAAGGTCGATCAGTTGATTGTCGGCGGTGGCATCGCCAACACGTTCCTGCTTGCCAAGGGTCTGCCGATCGGCAAGTCGCTGGCTGAGCCGGATCTGGTCGACGAGGCGAATAACATCATGGTCAGCCTGGCTGAGCGCGGCGGATCGGTGCCGCTGCCCGTGGATGTGGTGTGCGCCAAAACCTTCGCGGCCGACGCTCCTGCAACGCTGAAGCCTGCCACTGACGTGGCAAGCGATGATCTGATTCTGGACATTGGGCCGCAGTCCGCAGCGCAGCTCGCCAAGGTGATTGCGGCGGCCGGTACGATCGTCTGGAATGGCCCGGTTGGTGTGTTCGAATTTGAGGCATTCGCCGGTGGCACCCGCGCGCTCGCACAAGCGATTGCAGAATCGCCGGCGTTCTCGATTGCCGGCGGAGGTGACACGGTGGCCGCCATCGCCAAGTTCGGCATCACCGACAGGATTTCGTATATCTCGACTGGCGGTGGCGCCTTCCTCGAATTCCTTGAAGGCAAGCAATTGCCTGCGCTGGCGGTGCTGATGGCGCGGGCGGACGCGGCGGCCAGCGCATAGCGCCTAAAGTCGCTCTAATTGTGCCTAAAGTCGCGCTAATGGCATCGTGGCGATGATCGCCCTGTCTGGAATCGAATACAGTGCTGCAAGCAGCCTGGAGGCGGGCTGATTCTTTCAGATCCTGAAGGGGCATCGCATGCTTAGAAGCACAAAGATTGTTGCCACACTGGGGCCCGCTTCCAGTGATGAAGCGACCCTTGAGCGAATGTTGCATGCCGGGGTCGATGTCGTTCGGCTGAACTTCTCCCACGGGACGGCCGACGATCACCTGAAGCGGGCCCAGCTGGTTCGCTCGCTCTGTCAGCGCACCGGCAAGACCGTGGCGATCATGGTCGATTTGCAGGGTCCGAAAATCCGCATCGGCAAATTCAAGGATGGCTTGATCACGCTGAGAGCGGGCGAGGCGTTCGTGCTCGATGCCGAGTGCGAAGAGGGTGATGAAACCCGCGTTGGCATCGATTACAAGGAATTACCCCACGATGTCCACCCAGGCGACATCCTGCTGCTCGATGATGGCAAGGTGCGCCTGCGCACCGAGTCGGTGACCGGACAAGAGGTGCATTGCCGCGTCGAGGCCGGCGGAGTGTTGTCGAACAACAAGGGCATCAACCGGCAGGGTGGCGGGCTCACTGCGCCGGCGCTTACACCCAAGGACATGGACGATATCCGGGTGGCCGCGCAGTTGCGTGCGGATTACCTGGCCGTGTCGTTTCCGAAGAGCGGACGCGATATGTACCTTGCGCGTGTGTTGATGCAAGCTGCGGGTGGCTCGGCCTTGTTGATTGCCAAGATCGAGCGTGCTGAGGCGGTTGAGCCAGCCGCCCTGGATGACATTCTGGCCGCCTGTGACGGCATCATGGTGGCGCGTGGCGATCTGGCTGTCGAGGTGGGCGATGCTTCGGTGCCGGCCTTGCAAAAACGCATGATCAGGGTCGCTCGCGAGCAGAACAAGCTGACCATCACGGCTACCCAGATGATGGAATCGATGATCGCCAGCCCGGTGCCAACCCGCGCCGAGGTGTCTGATGTGGCCAATGCGGTGCTCGATGGCACCGACGCGGTGATGCTCTCGGCCGAGAGCGCCAGCGGCATGTATCCGGTCGAGACCATCGAGTCGATGCACCGGATCTGTGTCGAAGCAGAAAAATCCGTGTCGCTCACCCTGGATCGGGAGTTTCTTGATCGCGTATTCACCCGCGTTGATCAATCAATTGCGATGGCAACCTTGTTTACCGCCTTCCACCTCAAGGTGAAGGCTATCGTTGCGCTGACCCAGTCCGGCTCAACCGCGCTGTGGATGTCACGCCTCAATTGCGGGGTGCCCATCTATGCGCTTACCACCGAGACCGCAGCGCGCTACCGGATGAGCATCTATCGCGATGTCTATCCGCTGATGATCAGCTATGCCGGACATGACCGCGAGGCCCTGCTCGAGGAAGCAGAACAGGTGTTGCTCGATTCGTCCGTGGTCAATGTCGGCGACATCATTGTGGTGTCCTTTGGCGAACCGATTGGCAAGGCCGGTGGCACCAACACCATGAAGATCGTCAAAGTGGGTGAGCATCGGCGGCCCTGAGGGCTGGCTGCGAGGGGCAAGTCTCGCCCATCCTCAACCGACATGACCTGAGTCGTACAGGGCGCCTGGCGCTCGCGGCAGTTCACCCTGTCTGAGCGGCGCCCGGCGGCGACTGCCGTGCTTCGGGCACGCCTGCGGCAGCGGTTGTAGAATCGCGGCTTCGCAGAATTTTGAACCTGTCAGGTTTTTGACGATGGAGGCGTTTGATGAGTGAACTCGCCCGGGTAGCCCAGGCCATGGTGGCCGGGGGACGCGGAATTCTCGCGGCCGATGAATCCAATGGCACGATCGGCAAGCGCTTTGAGCGTATTGCGGTCGAGAACGTGGAGGAGAACCGGCGCGCTTACCGCGACTTGCTGTTCACCACCGCAGGGCTCGGTGAGAGCATCAGCGGCGTGATTCTCTATGACGAGACGCTGCGTCAGAAGTCTGCCGACGGAACGCCTTTCCCGGTGCTGCTCGAGCGCAATGGCATCATCCCCGGCATCAAGGTCGACGCCGGCGCCAAGGATCTGGCGCTGTGCCCCGGTGAGCAGGTTACCGAAGGATTGGACGGGCTAGCTGCGCGCTGCGCGCAGTACGTCACCCTGGGTGCCAAGTTCGCCAAGTGGCGTGCGGTGATCAATATTGGCAAAGGCATGCCGAGTCACGGTTGCCTGACGGCCAATGCCCATGCACTCGCCCGCTACGCCGCGATTTGCCAGGCCAACGGGTTGGTGCCGATTGTTGAACCTGAAGTGATCATGGATGGTGATCACAGCATTGACACGTGTGAGCGCATCACTGAATGGGCATTGCATGAGACGTTCGCTGCGCTGGTAAATCAGCGCGTGAGCCTGGAGCAGATGGTGCTCAAACCTTCCATGGTGATTTCAGGTACGAAATGCGCTCAACAAGCCGGCGCGCAGGAAGTGGCCGAGCGCACTTTGCGCACTTTGAAGCGCTGCGTCCCTGCTGCTGTACCCGGAATTGCGTTTCTCTCCGGTGGTCAGAGCGATGAGCTCGCCACTGATCACCTGGATCGCATGAACAAGCTGGGTGGCGGCCCGTGGAAGCTGTCGTTCTCTTATGGCCGTGCCTTGCAGCAACCGGCCCTGAAAGCCTGGGGCGGCAAGGTGGCCAATGTCGCAGCGGCGCAGGCGGCCTTGCTGCATCGCGCGCAAATGAACCGGCTGGCGGCGAGCGGCACCTATCGGTCTGAGCTGGATCGGAAGGCGACCTAGATGTCGAGCGTCCTGCCGGGCACGCCGTTCGCGCTCTTGCTCGCGTGCCTGCCAGGCGACCGGCAGTGCCGATGAAGCCCCTTTTTCAAAGCACGATACGCAGCCTGCCGCTGATCGCACGGGGCAAGGTGCGCGATATTTATGCGGTGGGCGCGGATCAGTTGCTGATGGTGACCACGGATCGTCTCTCTGCGTTTGACGTGGTGATGGCTGACCCGATTCCCGGCAAGGGTGCAGTGCTCAATGCAATGACCGAATTCTGGTTTGAGCATCTGGGCGTGCCGAATCACCTCACTGGCGTTGATCCGGAGACGGTGGTTGCAGCCGCTGAGCGCGATCAGGTGGTAGGGCGTGCGGTAGTCGCGCGGCGCCTGAAACCACTGCCGATTGAGGCCGTTGCGCGCGGGTATCTGATCGGCTCGGGTTGGAAGGACTATCAGGCCACCGGCAGCGTGTGCGGCATTGCGCTGCCCGCTGGCCTCGAACAGGCGGCGCAATTGCCCTCGCCGATTTTTACCCCAGCGACCAAGGCCGCGGTTGGCGATCATGACGAGAATATTGATTTCGAAACGGCCGCCGATTTGATTGGACGCCAGCGCGCCAATGAAGTGCGCGCGATCACTTTGCGTCTCTACAGCAAAGCCGCCGAATACGCCGCTTCGCGCGGCATCATCATTGCCGATACCAAGTTCGAGTTTGGACTGGATACCGATGACCGCATTGTGTTGATCGATGAGGTGCTGACGGCGGATTCCTCGCGCTTCTGGCCCGCTGAGAGCTATGCTACCGGGATCAGTCCGCCCTCGTTTGACAAGCAATATGTGCGTGACTACCTCGAGTCGCTTGGCTGGAACAAGCGACCGCCCCCGCCGCCCCTGCCGGCCGAGGTGATTGCCAAGACGGCACAGAAGTATCAGGAGGCACTCGAGCGCCTGACCGGTCGATCATTGACCGTCGGTGACTCCGTGCCAGGCGCGCAGTCGTGAGCGTCAACCGATCAGCGGCGGTCGGCCAACCGTTGCGGACTGATCCATTTGTATCGTCCGGAGGCCGCGCATGAGCACGAGCACAACTCCCGAGGACGTCGCGATTCAGATCGCCATCGTGATGGGTTCATCCAGTGACTGGGACATCATGAAGCGCGCCGCCGATACGCTTGAATCGCTGGGGGTGCGCTATCACGCCCAGGTGCTATCAGCGCATCGCATGCCCGATGACATGTTCCGCTTTGCCGAGCAGGCGAGCGCACAGGGCCTGCGTGCCATCATCGCCGGGGCCGGAGGGGCTGCGCATTTGCCTGGCATGCTCGCGGCAAAGACGGCGGTGCCGGTGCTGGGTGTGCCCATTCCTTCGCGGCATTTGGCCGGTGTTGATTCGCTTTATTCGATCGTGCAGATGCCCGCGGGTATTCCGGTGGCGACCTTTGCCATCGGTGAGGCAGGAGCGGTGAATGCGGCTTTGTTTGCCGCTGCGTTGATCGCGCACGATGACCCGGCGCTGGCGCAGCGGCTGGCTGATTGGCGCGTTGCACAGACCGAACACGCCCGGGCGATGAGTTTGAAATGAGTGTGTGTGCAGATCGACAGTCCGGCGCGAACAACCAGGCACGGCGTCTGCCGTTTGATGACATCGCAATGGGCACAGGCGCGAATTGCGCCTTGCATCCAAGGGTGTCGTACGACACATGATCAAACCGGGAGCGTGGCTCGGCTTGCTTGGCGGCGGGCAACTGGGTCGCATGTTCACAATGGCCGCGCAGTCGATGGGCTATCGGGTCTGCGTACTCGATCCGGGTGACCACTCGCCCGCCGGTGCCGTGGCTGATCGCCATCTGCGCGCCGATTACACCGACGCGCATGCGCTTGAGGCGCTGGCAGGGTTGTGTCAGGCGGTGACGACGGAATTCGAGAATGTGCCGGCGCGCTCGCTGGCCTACCTTGCCTCGCGCTGCCGGGTGTCGCCTTCGGCAGAAGCGGTGTCGATTGCGCAGGACCGCATCGCCGAGAAGGCATTCGTGCAGGGTCAGGGCATTGCGACCGCCCCCTATCTCGTGGTGAATTCAATCGACGATTTGCAGCAGGTCGGGGCCAATTTGCTGCCCGGCATCATCAAGGTGTCGCGTCTGGGCTATGACGGCAAGGGACAGGCGCGGGTGACCACCATTGATGAGGCGATTGCGGCCTTTGTTGATATGGGATCGGTGCCCTGCGTCCTTGAGCGCCATTTGCCTTTGCAGATGGAAATCTCGGTGGTTGTTGCGCGCGCGGGCAAGGGCGAGGCACTGACTTTTCCGATTGCCGAGAACCGGCATGCACATGGCATTCTGGACATGAGCATCATGCCGGCGCGCATCAGTGAGTCACTGGCGACGCGGGCCCGGGCGGCGGCATTGCGACTTGCCGATGCGCTCGATTATCTGGGCGTGTTGTGCGTGGAATTTTTTGTGACCGAAGGTGAGACGCTGCTCGTCAATGAAATTGCACCGCGTCCGCACAATAGTGGTCATTACAGCATTGATGCCTGCGTGAGCTCACAGTTCGAGCAGCAGGCACGCATCCTCGCCGGGCTGCCGCTGGGGGCGGTCGATCCGCTGTGCAGCGCCGTGATGATCAATCTGCTGGGTGAGGTCTGGGCAGCGCATGAGCCCGATTGGGCGAGCGTGCTAAGGCATCCGGGCGTCAAACTTCATTTGTATGGCAAGACGCATCCGCGTCAGGGTCGCAAGATGGGGCATATCACCTGCCTGGCAGCGTCCCTTGACGAAGCGCTAGCAACGGCACATGCGGTTCGGCATGAGCTGGGGATTGAGCGGGCATGAGCGCAGTTGGTTCTCCACACGCGGGCGAGCGAGCGGGCAGGAACGCAGCTGCATCGCTACCTGCGAGACAGGTCGTTTGAGCATGAGTGCGGATGACTCAGTTGAAGCGATCGAGCGGGCCGCGCGCATTTTGCGTGAAGGGGGGCTGGTCGCGTTTCCGACTGAGACTGTGTACGGCCTGGGTGCGGATGCGAGCAACGATCAGGCCGTGGCGCGCGTGTTTGCAGCCAAGGGTCGCCCGAGCGGACACCCGCTGATTGTGCACATCGCTGCGGCTGAAGAGATGGGGCACTGGGCACGCGACATTCCACCGGCTGCGTGGTGTCTGGCGAAGGCTTTCTGGCCCGGGCCACTCACCTTGATTTTGAAGCGGCTGCCCGGTGTTGGCGAGGCGGCCGCTGGCGGACAGGACACGATCGGCGTGCGCGTGCCGTCGCATCCGATGGCGCAGGCGCTGCTCAAAGTGTTTGGTCGTGGCATCGCCGCGCCTTCGGCCAATCGGTTTGGTCGGATCAGTCCGACGCAGGCCGCGCATGTGCTCGCCGATTTTCGCCTGAAGGGTGATCCGGAGCAGGCTGGCGGGGAGCCGTTGCCGGAGATCGATGCCCTGCTCGATGGCGGCCCCTGTGAGGTTGGCATTGAATCGACCATTGTCGATCTGACACGCGGGACGCCGGTAATCCTGCGCCCGGGGCGGGTGGCTGAGGAATTGGTGCGGCGCGCGCTCGCCGATGCCGGGATTGCCGATGAGAACGGGGCGAGCGAACTGGACGGTGTCGCCCCGGCGGCATCGGGTACGCTCGCATCGCATTACGCACCGCGCGCTGCGATGAAGTTGATTCGGCGACAGGACTTTACGAGCGAGATCACGCGTCACCGTGGGCAGCGGGTCGCGGTGCTGGCGCTGGAGGTGTCGGTGCCGCGGGTGCCTGCAAGCGTTACGCGCATCCTGCCGGCCAGTGCGATGCTGTATGCACGCGGCTTGTACGCCAGTCTGCGCGAACTGGATGCACTTGGCGCGGATTTGATTCTGGTCGAGACGCCACCGCTGGGCGGACATTGGCCAGCGGTGCATGATCGATTGAATCGGGCTGCGCACGAGCATGCGAGCGGCTCGCGCGCTGAGCGCCATGCCAGTGCGTGGAAGGGACGTAAACCGGTCACTCCGGCAGGCCCTGTGGCGGCATCTGCGGATGCCGATGAGGCGGCAGGCCTGATGTCGACTGACCCAGCCAATGAGACGGATCTTGTCGACGTGCCCGATTCGGTGGACGGTACTGTTTCGCCACAGGATATGCCTGGCAAACGGGGCGCTCGGGCCACCTGATTGGGCAGTCGATCACAAGCGGGCATTGTTCGCCGGTGCAGGTAGCGCTAGAATGCGCGTTCGCGGTTTGCAGGCCCCACCCTCCAGCGGGTGTCGGGCACCGTGAATGGGGATGTAGCTCAGCTGGGAGAGCGTCGCGTTCGCAATGCGAAGGTCAGGAGTTCGATCCTCCTCATCTCCACCATTCACCATAATCCCAACCCTTATCCGGTTGGGATTTTTGTTTTGCCCGTTCCCCCGGTGTTGGCGCAGTTTTCGGCCCTTGCCTCTTGAGCACGCCCCTCCGGAAGTCGCCGTTCCAGGCGCGCATTCCGCCGTTTTTCTCTCTCTGTTCTCTGTTGCCCTCTTGAGCATTCAAGGCCCGAAGTCGTGTGTTGGCGCGGGTTTGCGGGCCGTCGGTTTGCTTCTTTGCTTGCTCTAGCAGGCGCGACCGAGACGGCGAAAGGCACAAAAAAACCGCCTTGCGGCGGCGTGTCGGTGCGGCACGGGCGTCAGGACATCGACCATCCGCGAACTGCGCGATTTGCTGGACTCTTGGCGCGACGCCCGACGTACCGCTTGGCAGACCACCGTGAAGGTGATCACCACTGGAATCCTCGCCGCACCGCTCGTCGGTGCCGCCATCAAATTGAAACTGTCGGGAGGCCCTCAATGATCGAAACCTTACTCGGTGGGCTCCTCGGCGGGGCATTCCGTCTTGCGCCGGAATTCTGAAATGGATCGACCGCCAGGGTGAGCGTGGCCACGAACTGGCGATGCAGGACAGATCGGTGATCGGCCACGAATCGCTTGGTACTGGACACGAAATGGAAGCTGCTCGATGACAAGAAGGCGACGGGCTCGGACAAGTACGGACTGGACCAAGGCGATTTCTATCAACTGCACGCCTATGGCCAGAGCTACCTCGATGGCCGGGGCGACGTGGTGCTGATCTATCCCCGAACGGCAGTTTTCGACGAGCCGCTGCCCGTATTCGAGTTTCCGAAGTCCAAAGGCCTGCGGTTGTGGGTTCTGCCATTCTGCCTAGTTGAGCGCAAGCTTATCCTGCCCCCCTGCGGCAGCCTCGACGCCCTGGTTTCCCGCCATGGATTTCAGCCTCAACAGGAAGGACAAGGCGCGACACGGGATCGATCAGCTGCAGCACACGAGATGGCATTGACATGACCGAATTACCAGCGCCGCCACCCGGCGAATTCTTGCTTTACGAAACCGAGGATTTAGGGTGTAAATGGGCGTGATAATGGGTGAAACGGTTAAATTTGGCCCATCGTGCTTAATAGATGAAAAAGCCATCTGTTGTAATTATGGGTGTAAATGGGTGTATTATTGGGCGTCATGATTCATTCAGATACCATCCACATCACCCCCGAGATTCTGGGGCTCATCGCCAAAATCGATGAGTTCAAGGGCGCGTGGCGCGCCCTTGGGACGCTGGCGCCGGAGCGCATGTCGGCCCTGCGTCGCGTGGCCACGATTGAGAGCATCGGGTCGTCCACCCGTATCGAGGGCAGCAAGCTGTCTGACCGCGAGGTGGAGCGGCTGCTCTCCAATCTTGAAATCAAATCGTTTGCAACGCGAGATGAACAGGAGGTTGCGGGATACGCCGAGGTGATGGATCTGGTGTTTACCTCTTGGCAGGACATCACGCCCACCGAGAATCACGTCAAGCAGCTGCACCGCGATCTGCTCAAGTACAGCGAAAAGGATGAATGGCACCGCGGCAACTACAAGACCACGCCGAACAGCGTGGCTGCTTTCGACGAAACGGGAGCGCAGATCGGCATCGTGTTCGAAACGGCGACGCCCTTCGATACGCCGCGCCTGATGACAGAACTCACAACATGGTTTCAAGGCGAGCGTGCCGCCGCAAAACTGCATCCGTTGCTGCTCATCGCGGTGTGGGTGGTGGTGTTCCTGCAGATTCACCCGTTCCAGGACGGCAATGGCCGCTTGAGCCGCGTGCTGACCACACTCTTGCTGTTGCAGGCGGGCTACGCCTACGTGCCCTACAGTTCGCTTGAGAGCGTAATCGAGCAGAACAAGGAAGCTTACTACCTCGCGCTTCGGCAGACGCAGGGGACAATTCGCACCGACACCCAGAATTGGCAGCCCTGGCTCCTGTTCCTCTTGCGGGCGCTCGCCGAGCAGGTGCGACGCCTCGAGAAGAAGATCGAACGGGAAAAACTGGTACTCGCCGCGCTGCCGGAGCTTTCATTGCGGATCGTCGAATTTGCGCGCGAACACGGCCGTATCAGGATGGGCGATGCGATCCGCTTGACCAATGCAAGTCGCAACACGCTGAAGCAACATTTCCGCGCACTGGTCGAACGCGGACATCTCGGTCAACACGGTGGCGGCCGCGGGGCTTGGTACGAATTGAAGTAGGGAGCGGTGCGACTCTGATGACAATCGCCGAACTAGAGTCGGTCCTCGATAGAACATATCTGCGGCATCCACTTCCACATCCAAACAGAGTTCTCGCGACGTGGTACTACCTCACTGCGTCTGAAGACTTTCAGCGCAACGTCTTTACCGGTATGGGTGGGGAAATGCCCGCCGGGCGCATGATTTTCTACCTCGACAAGCTCAAGTACTCGATGCGCTACGCGCTTGACCGGGTCGCGAAGGAATGTACGGATCACACCTGGTCGGATGTGCCATGTAGGGTAGAGTCCAATCTGTATCTCACGGCGGGACGCTTGGTGTCCGCCGGCATCGATTATTCTCTTGCTTCGCAGCTCTGCGGGGCCTTGCACACAGGAACTGCGGTCGCAATTAAAGACGACGACGCCTGGCGTGTACGCATCGACGAATCGCATCACGACAAGGCGTATGGTGCATTGGAACTGATCGGTTTGGGCAAGCCGGGCGGCCCAGATTTTTCGATGCAGCTCTTCCACTGGATTCGCGATCCGTTGAATGCGCCTGCAGTTGTGCGGCAGATTGGCGAATCGATCTTATTGAAGAAGCGTCTGATCTCTTACGCGTACCTGCAAGACCTCACGTCGGAGTTGGCGCGTCATATTGGCCAGCCGACATACCTGATCCCCGACGCCTGGAAATTTCGGTGGGGTGGAAGATCAGAGGTATCTTTGCGTCCTGCGGCGGCGGCTGCCATGGCTCTGAATCGTGCGCTTTCTGGCGACTCCGTCGATCATTGGGTCACCACCGGTGTAGTGCTAATAGCGGGGTTCGGCGGAATGCGCAGTCCGGACGCCAGATATCCAATCATTCCGGTCCGACTATTCGAGCGGGCAATGGCAGAGGCTTCCTCTCTCGATGCCCTTGTGGCATGGTGCGAAGGTTTGGAGTGGCTGCCGCGTGAGGGCAAGCACTTTAATGTCGCTACGATGGAGATCGAATTGGCCGACTCCAAGCCACTTATTGCGTATTCCAAGCAATCTGGACAGTGATTCCACGGCAAACTGGACACGCATTCCACCTCAAACTGGACAGTCGGAGCGTAGCGACGCGGGGTTAAGGGGTTTTACGCTGAGCCGCGTATCCGGGTCAAGTTTTCAACTCGCCGATCAACATGCCGTGGGGTTTTCGGCGCCGGTTTGAAGCACGGCGCAGACTTCTCCACGGCCGCCCGCCAGACTGCGCTCCTTCTATAGCAGGCTGGCTGGCGGGCGGCGGTGGGTAAGTTGTCCCGCGTGGCACGGCACTCAGTCGGGTTTCTCATTTTTGCGCAAGGATTCGCCATCGAGGTCCAGGGTGTGTGCCTGATGCACCAGTCGG